>NZ_JAKRFD010000002.1 GCF_022348185.1 Epibacterium sp. Ofav1-8 | reverse complement strand
CCTGGGCTTTGTCGATGACCACAGCCAGCCCATCGATGTGGCCGGCGAGTCCGTCTTCCCCCTGATTTTGAAAACCTTAAAATAGGAGAGTGCCACAGATGAGCATTCCAGGCTTCTCACCCTTCCCTGAGATCCCAAAGCGCAGCACGCCGGAGGCGGATTTTGACGCCAAGATGTATGCGCTGTTCCAGCACTTCGCGACCACCCATCGCAATGAGCTCTTGGCCTTTATCGAGTTTTTGGAAACCAACTCCGTGGTCATCGGCGCCGCGCTGAACGGCACCACCATCGGCCTGAGCGATCCTGCGGCGGCGAAGTTCACCGATCTGGAGGCCGACAGCATTGGCGGTGCTGCTGTCATGCAAGATCCCTATGACGCGACAGCGGGCAGGTTGATGACTGTCCCTGCGTTTGGGCTGGGAATGAATGCTGGCGGGATCGAGACAACGCTTCTCGCTGCCGCGTTGAGCAATGGCATCTATCGCTACAGCGGCAGTGACCCGGATGAGCCTTCAGGGCATGGCCGCGAGGGGGCTGTCATCGTCTATCGCACGGGCGGGGCGCGCGTG
Organism: Epibacterium sp. Ofav1-8; assembly: GCF_022348185.1. Classification (GTDB taxonomy): domain Bacteria; phylum Pseudomonadota; class Alphaproteobacteria; order Rhodobacterales; family Rhodobacteraceae; genus Epibacterium. Next base: position 513,015 of record NZ_JAKRFD010000002.1, on the reverse strand, counting down.
CGGCAAGTGGCCTATGAGGGCAGCAGCGAGCAGACGATATACATGCGCCGCTCCGACGATGATGGCGCGAACTGGTCCGGGTGGCATGAGGTCCTTACGATTGATGAGTACGGGAGGATTGCGCGGGACATTGAGGTCAGAAACAGCGCTCCCGTCCTGGCCGTCACGGACAGTGGCACCGGGGTGAAGCATGAAATCAGCGGATCCTCCAGTGTCGGAAACCTCTACATCAGGACGGACCCGGACGAAACGCTGGAGGGGGCGGACCTGGTCATCGAGACACAGGGCAGGCGTCAAATCACTGTCTCAAAGGATGAGGTTGAGTTCGAGGTGCCGATCAAGGGCTCCCTTGGCATCGGTGCAGATGACCCTGTGGCTGCCCTGCACATAAAAGGTTCAGGCGTCCAGGACAGCCGGGCGGTGTTCCAGCGGGGCAATGTCACGGGGGCTGTCGGCATTGTGTCCTTTGATGTGTTGATCAGCGGTACAGGGTCCACCGGCGAAAACGGTGGGATCAATTTTTACACCGGTGGTATGTCCAATGCGCGGCTGGCCCCGGACGGGACCTTTCGTCCCGGCAATGACAACACGCAGCCCCTCGGGTTCCCCTCGTTCCGGTGGTCTCAGGTCTATGCGGGCACCGGGACGATCAGCACGTCTGACGCGCGCAGCAAGCAGGACATTCAGGGCCTGGATGCCGCCGAGCGCCGGGTGGCGGTGGTGGCAAAAGGCCTGCTGAAGAAGTTCCGCATGCGCGATGCCGTGGCTAAGAAAGGCGACACTGCCCGCTGGCACTTTGGCGTGATCGCCCAGGAGCTTGCAGCTGCCTTTGAAGCCGAGGGGTTGGACCCCTGGCGGTATGGCGTGTTGTGCTGGGATGAATGGTGGTCAGCCGAGGTGGAGATCCCGGCCGAGACCGCGCCGATCACCGATGAAAACGGCGTGCCGACCGGGGAGGTCGAAACCCTCGTGGAAGCCCGCACAGAGCTTCAGACCTTCAGCAGCGCCGAAAATGCCCCAGCGGGCGCAACGTATCACGACCGGCAAGGCGTGCGCTATGATGAGCTGTTCGCCTTTATTCTCGCAGCGATCTGAGGGGCAGAAGGATGGCCATGATTGAAAACGGCGATCGCGGGATCACCATGAACAAATCCCTTGCCTGGACGGTGGCCTGCGGGCTGGTCGGGGCAGGGCTCTGGGTCGGCATTCAGGTGGCGACCCTGCGCGGGGAAACCGCCGGTCTGTCCAGGACAATCAACGCCCTGCGCACGGATCTGACCGCCTCCGAAGCACGCCAGGTGACCCTGACCGCCCGCGTGCGCACCAATGAAACCGCGCTCGCGCGCCAGGATGAGCGCCTGTCACTCATCCTCTCCACCCTCAACAAGATCGACAACCGGCTCGAACGCATGGAACGCGCCCCGATCCGCTGATCAACCACCCGACATTCTGAAACCACCCCGCCTCGCCAAGGTCACCTTGCGCGGGGCGTTCTCATTTGGAGGCGTCATGACCGACATTCTCACCTTTGACACCCTGGAAAAGATCACGGGGAAGATCCCGAAAGTCAGCGCACAGGAGGCAAACGCCCGGTCGTTCCTGCTGTCGCTGAACACCTATGGCGGCGACCTCGGGCTGAACCGGCGGCACCGCCTGTCCTGTCTTCTGGGGCAGGTGCTGCTGGAAAGCGGGGCGTTTCGTTATGACCGCGAACTCTGGGGGCCGACACCGGCGCAGCAGCGCTATGACACCCGCACCGATCTCGGCAACACGCCGGAACGCGATGGCGATGGCTACCTGTTGCGCGGGCGCGGGCCGATTCAGATCACCGGGCGCTGGAACTATCGCGCGTTTACCGCCTGGGCGCGTGGCCTCGACCATACCGCGCCGGACTTTGAGGCCGATCCGGATGCGGTGCTGACCGATCCCTGGGAAGGGCTGGTTGCGCTTTGGTACTGGACCGCGCGGGGGCTGAACGCGCTGGCCGATCTTGGCGACGTGCGCGGGATCACCCGCAAGGTCAACGGCGGCTTCAACCATCTGGCAGAGCGGCAGGCCTGGACCGACCGGGCACAGCTTGTCTTGCTTGGTCATGCGCGCACGGATGCGCGCGCCTTCCAGCGCTCGGCAGGCCTGACCGTGGACGGGGTGATCGGCCCCCAGACCCGCGCTGCGCTGCATCAGGCGCTGCTTGCCCTGCCGCCTGTGTCTGCATCCCCGAAATCCGCGCCACGCCCGAACTGGCTGCAGCGCATCCTCGCCTTCTTCCGCGGTTAAGCGGCGGTTGGCGTTCTTCCCCCTGAAATCGAAAGGATAGACTGATGAATGACATCTTGCAGGAACTGCTGCCTGTGGCCCTGAGCGGGCTGAGCGTACTGTTGACGGCGCTGATCGGCAGCGCGGCCCATACCGCCAAACGGCGCTGGGGGCTCGACATCGAGGCCCGCCACCGCGACGCGCTGCACAGCGCCCTGATGAGCGGTATCCGCGCCGGTCTGGAGCGTGGCCCCAATGAGGCGGCGGAGGTCCTGATCCGCGAGGCCGTGGATCACGCAAAGGCCTCTGTCCCCGACGCGATCCTGCGCCTCGGGCCAAACGATCACGTGCTGCAGAACCTCGCCCGCAGCAAGTTGGCAAGCGTGGTGGGCGGCCTCATTCACTGACGAAAACGGACTGGCGACCATCGGCGCCAGTCCGCCCGAAGCGCCCTGGAGTTCGGATTGTGTTGCCTACCCAAGCTGTTCAAAATTCCCGTTCACATCTCCACCAAAGTGAGCCAAAAAATCTACAGAAAACTGGGCCAAGTTAAAGTGGTATCACTTGCCTTTCCGAGGCTCTGAAGCAGGGAGCAAGCGTGGCAGGATAAGGCGTGCGGCGTGACGGGTTTCCGGATTCACGTCGAGCAAGGTTGCCTCGCCATGAACGGCAGCCTTAAGCGCAGCATGGATCGGGGCATAGCGATTAGCCAGACGAGTCTCTTCGAACCAGTCGACCAAACGCTCGCCAAGTCCAGCCGTGATGGAGAGACGCAGCAAACGTTCCAAGTCATCGGTGAAATTCCAGCTCTCCTGCACCAAACCTCCTTGCAAGGCCTTGTTCAGATGCTCCGTGGCGTCTCCAAAGTTTCCTGCCTGAACGGCGAGCGCTGCATCCATCAATACACGCCCTTCGGTCGGCATATCTTTGAGATGGGGCAATGTCTCTCTCGCCTTGGATAGCTCTCTCGATGTAACATACAGCCAGAACAAGTTCCCGTAAGCCAAGACGTTGTGGCTCTCCGTCACGCTTTTCAAGAGCGCTTCAGCGCGGTATCCCTCGACGCCAGTGTCGATCAGGCGATTGGCTAGAGAGACCTTCGCCCGTGCGACCTGTTCCTGCAGCGGTAGGGCGTCGTTGTCGCAGTAGTGGGCGATGAGCAGGTCGTAGACCTCGATCTCTGCAGCAAGATCGCCGATCTGGCCCAGCGTGCCCCCCTTGTTGAGCATGGCCCGCGCGACCTGTTCCTGCAGCGGTAGGGCGTCGCTGTTGCCGTAGTGGGCGATGAGCACGTCGTAGACCTCGATCCCTGCCGCAGGATCGCCGGTATTGCCCAACGCGACCGCCTTGTTGAGCATGGCCCGCGCGACTTGTTTCTGCAGCGGTAGGGCGTCGCTGTTGCCGTAGCGGGCGATGAGCGCGTCGTAGACCTCGATCTCTGCCGCAGGATCGCCGGTATTGCCCAACGCGACCGCCTTGTTGAGCATGGCCCGCGCGACCGGTTCCTGCAGCGGGAGGGCGTCACTGTTGCCGTAGCGGGCGATGAGCGCGTCGGTGGCCTCGAGCGCCGCCGCAGGATCGCCGGTATTGCCCAACACGACCGCCTCGTTGAGCATGGCCCGGGCGACTTGTTTCTGCAGCGGTAGGGCGTCGCTGTTGCCGTAGCAGGCGATGAGCAGGTCGTAGACCTCGAGCGCCGCCGCTGTATCGCCGGTATTGCCCAACGCGACCGCCTTGTTGAGCATGGCCCGGGCGACCTGCTCCTGCAGCGGGAGGGCATCGCTGTCGCAGTAGCGGGCGATGAGCGCGTCGTAGACCTCGATCTCTGCCGCAGGATCGCCGATCTGGCCTAGCGTGCCCCCCTTGTTGAGCATTGCCCGCACGACCTGTGCCTGCAGCGGGAGGGCGTCGTTGTCGCCATAGCGGGCGATGAGCGCGTCGTAGACCTCGATCTCTGCCTCAGGATCGCCGGTCTGGTCAAACGTGATCGCCTTGTAGAGCATGGCCTGGGCGACCGGTTCCTGCAGCGAGAGGGCGTCGTTGTCGCCATAGCGGGCGATGAGCGCGTCGTAGGCCTCGAGCGCCGCCGCAGGATCGCCGGTCTGGTCAAACGTGATCGCCTTGCAGAGCATGGCCTGGGCGACCGGTTCCTGCAGCGGGAGGGCGTCGTTGTCGCCATAGCGGGCGATGAGCGCGTCGTAGGACTCGAGCGCCGCCGCAGGATCGCCGATCTGGTCCAGCGCGACCGACTTGGTGAGTATGGCCAGGGCGACCTGTTCCTGCAGCGGGAGTGTGTCGCTATCGCCGTAGCGGGCGATGAGCGCGTCGGTGGTCTCGAGCGCCGCCGCAGGATCGCCGGTCTGGCCCAGCTGGAACGCCTTGTTGAGCATGGCCCGCGCGACCTGTTCCTTTACTTGCGGGTCTGGGCTGTCGCTATACTGAGCGATCACCTCCTCGAATATCTTGAGCGCAGCTACACTCTCTCCGTCTCTACCGAGGGATACGCCCTTGTCGCCCATCTCATTCGCCTTTTTAGCTTCGGGCGAAGCCGGATAGTCTGCTACTCTCATGTCGTTGTGACGGGGCCCCGCCGACTTCATGCCGAGGCGCTCGCGCGCTGGCGCGATCTGCGTCGCCTGTTCGAACGCATGCAAGTATTCCTGGGTCCAGAGATCGAAGCGGCCCGTTGCGCGTGCGGTTCGACCGATTTCTTCCAACTCGTCTTTGCAATAAAAGCTCGATAGAAACGCGACGAGCCAGCGCATTCGCTGCTGAGTGCGGCGCGTTCCGTGCCGCATCAAGTACCAGATATTCAGGAACCGTTCGACGACCTGATGGCCCGCGTATGAGCCCGAGGTTTCGATCCGTTCAATCAGACCATCCTTGCGCAGCCGGGACAGCTGCGGCGACAGCGTCGTGGTCGGGATGCCAGTTATTTCAGACAGGTGCCCGGTGGTGACTGGGTCCCAATGCAAGGCGATGGCATCGATGATCGCCCGTTGCAAGGGGGTCTGATATTCTTCGACACGGGCCTTGTAATAAGGCGTGACCTCGTCCAGCAGCCGTTCTAGATCAGCCATCGCGCTGTGGGAGTCCTCGGTCTCGAGGAGGCGATATGTCAGGGCTAGGATCCGAGGGTTGCCACCGGTCAACCGGTGAATAACACGGAGCCGTGCGGGATCGGTGTGCATTACATGGAGAACGCGGCGCCCGACCTCGCCGCGCTGTTTTGCGAGAACTCGCATACAGGTCTCGGCTTCCGGCAGCTCCAGGGGCTCAAGGTAATAGGGTTGGAAGAACTCGTAGAAGGCTGCCTCGCGGTCCGCGGTTTCTTTCAGTGACTGGGTTGCTGCACCGACAAGGATTGGCCCGCCCCGCGCCTGCAAGCTGGCGCGCAGGGTCCAGCGGTCCTCGTCCTTGAGCGCATCCAGAATCAGGTCGAGGTTATCGATGAGCAGAACTGCCCGTTTGCCAAGCGCATGCATCTCCGCCTCGAACTGCTCTGCGGCGGCATCGTCGCTGTCCCAACTGCTTGAGAAGACTGCGTCGTCAAGATGCTCCGCCAAGTCGTCGCGGCCTTGGCTTTCTGCCCATCCAGCGAGGGATTCTCCGCAGTTGCGCCAGAAATCCTGCAGTCGCAGTACGTTGTATTGCTCTTCGCGGAACATAAGCGGGACAAAACGGTCCGACAATTCGTGATCGCGCTTTATCTCAATCGCCATGCGACGCAGCAGAGAGGTCTTTCCCATCCCCCGCGTGCCGATCAGGATTTGGTGCTGCCCGTCGTCCTCTGGTCCGACTGATTTCAAGCGGCGACACATTGTCTTGAGCGTATCGCGGCGCGCCACGAAGCTGCCGACGAAATCATCGTCATTAAGGATGGTCTGATTGTAGAGCGTCGACTGCGGGATCACGGCAAATCCGCCTCGTACTGCTGCCAGTAGCGACGGATCAGGCCGGACCGGAACCTGTAGCGCCCTTCGGTCAGGTCAGTCAGGCCATCGCTTTGCAGGATGTCAAGAATATCTCGCACGGCTTTCGGTTTGGCTTGGGCCATGGCAGCCTGCAACGTTTCCAACGTCTCGCCATCCGCAGCGGCCGACACACGGTCCAGCACCCCGCGCGCGAGATCACGATCGGTCTGGGGCAAGTTCTTGTCGATGTGCTCGCGCCAGACGGCGAACTCGGATTTCCGGGTCGGCTCAAGAAGTTTTTCCATGGCGGCTTGCAGGTCCTCCGGCTTCGCGGTCAGCGTGCCGTCTTGTTCGGGTCCAGATGGGCGCACTTCATTACCGACCAGCTTGAGGTAGTAGGGCGCTAGCCAACCCAGTTCTTTGAACAAAATCTTGAGGTCTTCGTCACTGACGCGGAACTGGTGGTTGAACCCCATCTGCGTGGCCGGATCACGCAGAAAGGACCCGGCTTCGGCTTCGTCGAACGGCTCGAGGATGAACGTGGTCAGATCCACGAACGCGCCGCCAAGGCTGAATCGTTCGGCCACAAAGTTCAGGCCGATCGAGCCGGTGAATAGCCAACGGACGTTCGAGTATTCGGCCTGCAGGTTCCTCAGCTCGTAGAAGAAGTCCTTGGCGTCGTCCACATTCTTCTCTGCGAAGCCTAGGACGAAATATGCGATCTCGTCCACGAAGATCGCTGACCGCCCTTCTTCGTTCTCTAGCGTTTTCAAAAGCGCGTCCAAGAAGGCCACGGGATCGACTTGGCCGATCGCGTTGATGGGGTTGGTGCCCCAATCTCCCCCGATCAATGCATCGAGCCGGTTGTTGAATGCTGCTTGCAGACCTGACTTTGTGGGCAACTGACTTTGAATCTTCTGGCACAGGCGCCGCGCGAACTTGTCCGGAGTGGACATGCCTTGGACATCAACCTCGACGATCAGCCAGCCCTCTTTCCGCATGTCCTCCGCGAGTCTGTTGATTGTCCAAGTTTTTCCGATGCGTCGGGGGGCAGGCATGTGAATGTTCTGTCCGGCTTTAAGCTTGCGTTGCAGCATGCTGCGCTCTTTCTCTCTGCCGTGCATGAATTTATCCCGCCATGAATTAATTCCAAGATGAATAATTCCATCGGTATTCGAAGTCAACTGGCCTGCGCCCCTAACTAAGCGTCTCCGAGATAACGGTTCTCTGCGCATAGCTGACTTTGATGCAAGGCGCGGCATCCCCAAGGCCAGCTGCGCAGTTTTGAAGGTCTGCTAACGGGAAGTACTTCGCGTTCGGAGCAGTGCCTTCACGGCAAGCTGCATGAATGTCGTGGCTGAGCTGTTCCCCGGCATTCTCTCTCGACACGAGGATAATATAGTAAGAACACACGTTCAACGCTGCCCTACCTTGGACTTGGCCGACATGGTCCCTGACTGCTAGACATGGGCGCGTGAAGGCGATGGAATAAGCGCGCGAAATGGTGCGGGCTGAAGTGCTCCGCACAATCCAATCAGTTTCAAGATCGATTGGGCCAGCAAAGCTATATTGAAAGAAAGGCCCCGCCATAGTGCGGAGCCTCGTCGCTTTTCGGGCATGGTTTTCTCTGGTCGATGCCAGAAATTGATGCGGTCGCTTAGGTCGCCACTGCACAGGTATCTTCGGGAATTACTTCGGGACTCATACTCCCGAAGCTTCCATTTTGTTTCCCATTTTTCCCATTCCAAGACCACGAAGCGTGTCGTGATTCAGTGAGCTTCGGCGCGTAAGCATTTCATATTTCTGGATTTTAATTGGGGTCTTTTGGAGCGGGTAGCGGGAATCGAACCCGCGCGTTCAGCTTGGGAAGCTGACAGGCTACCATTACATCATACCCGCGCCTGTGGAGCAGAGCTTTATGCCTCTGCGCCAAGGTCGTCAAGTGCGCGCGTGGCGAATTTTCAACGCCTTATCCGCGCCGCCTGCGACGGCGGCCACCTGCGCTGTCGCCTTCGCCCCCCCCGACGTTAAAGGACACATTCGGCAGGGTGACCACGGTCTCCAGGATCGGGAAGGGGTCGGCAGAGTTGGGGATCGCGGAGGCATTGACAAAATGCTCCTGGAAGCGGGGTTCCACGGCGGTTTCGATCTTTTCGATCCGGCGCACCGTTTCCTCGATTTCATTGCGGGCGTTGGTGTTGAGAAGCGCAATGCGTGCCCCGGTGCCGGCGGCGTTGCCGGCGCTGGTGACCTTTTCGATCCGGCAATCCGGGATCATGCCCAGGACCATTGCGTGTTTGGCGGAAATATGCGCCCCGAAGGCGCCTGCGAGAACCACACGGTCAACCGTATCGACGCCGATCTTATCCATCAGAAGCCGGGCCCCGGAATAAAGCGCGGCCTTGGCCATCTGGATTGCGCGAATGTCGGGATTGGTCACGGTGATGCGCGGTCCGCCCTCGGCGCTGCCATCCCAGAGCAGATAGGCATTGGTGCGGCCCTCGGGGACACAACGCGCAGTGCCGGTCTGCTCGGCCGAGCCGATGAGGCCGGAGGCATCGAGCACGCCTGCAAGCCGCATCTCCGCAATCGCTTCGATGATACCGGAGCCACAAATGCCGGAAATTCCGGTGGTTGCGATGCTTTCTTCAAACCCGTCCTCGTCGGACCATTTGTCCGATCCGATCACCCGGAACCGCGGTTCCTTGGTGTCGGGGTTGATCTCGACCCGCTCGATCGCACCGGGGGCGGCGCGTTGTCCGGAAGAGATCTGCGCCCCTTCGAAGGCGGGGCCGGTCGGCGACGAGCAGGCGAGGACTTTGTCCTTGTTTCCCAATAGGATCTCGGCGTTTGTTCCGACGTCGACAACAAGAACGAGGTCTTCGGATTTGTCCGGCGCTTCCGACAGGGCCACCGCAGCGGCATCGGCGCCGACATGGCCGGCGATACAGGGCAACAGGTAGACCCGGGCCGCCGGGTGCAAGGTGAGGTCCAGATCGCTGGCATCAAGCGCCAGAGCGTTGGAAGTGGCCAGTGCAAACGGCGCCTGGCCCAGTTCGAACGGGTCGATGCCCAGGAACAGGTGGTGCATCACCGGGTTGCAGACGAAGACCGCGTCCATGATGAGCGACTGCTCGATCTGTGCTTCCTGCGAGATCTGCGCAAACAGCGCATTCATGCCCTCGCGCACGGCACGGGTCATCTCCAGATCGCCGCCCTTGTTCATCATCGCGTAGGAGACCCGGCTCATCAGATCCTCACCAAAGCGGATCTGCGGGTTCATGATACCGGAGGAGGCCAGCACCTCGCCGGTCTTGAGGTCGCACAGATGCGCCGCGATGGTGGTCGAGCCAAGGTCGACCGCAAGTCCGTAAATGGTGCCCTCATAATATCCGGGCCAGATGTGCATGATGCGCGGGGGCTGGTAGTCATTCCCCAGATGCACGGCGACAGTCACCTTCCAGGCCCCTTTGCGCAGCACTGGTTGCAATTGCCGAAGGATGTGAATGTCGGCCTTTACGTCCTTGATTTCCCACTGTTTGTCCAGGGCTTCACACAGGCGTTCAAGATCGCCCGAGGGCTTGTGCATGTCGGGCTCTTCCACCTCGACGTAGAACAGCCGGATTGCGGGATTCATGACGATGTCGCGGGCCTCGGCCCGTTTGCGCACCACCTGCTTGTGGACCTGGCTCTCCGGCGGGACATCGATCACCACGTCTTTTTCGATCTGGGCCTGGCAGCCGAGGCGACGCCCGTCGATCAGCCCGCGCTTGTCCTTGTAGCGTTGCTCGACCTTGTTCCACTCGGACAGGGCGTCATCGGCCACCGTCACCCCGTGTTTGGAGAACTCGCCATAAGACGGCGTGATCTGGCATTTGGAGCAGATCCCGCGCCCGCCACAAACCGAATCGAGATCCACCCCGAGTTGCCGCGCAGCGGTCAACACCGGTGTGCCAACAGGAAACCGTCCGCGCTTGCCGGATGGAGTAAACACAACGAGGGGATCGTCAGACATGCCTCAGCCTCTTATTTCCGCATTTCATGCAGAGCATATGTCACTTTTGGCCGGAGGATAGGCAGCCACCGTCATTTTTTGACACATCGGCGGCATCGGGTGTGGATTTGGGCGTGCCGCACCGGGGGGGGGCGGCGCCTATGTGCTGTTGAGCCAAGCGAGAATCTCGGCCCGGTCGCCATCCAGGCTGGGGGCGGGGGCTCGGGTGTCGGGATCGGCAAGCGCGCTCATCTTGATCGGGTTTCCGGCGGCGACATAGGCGGGGCGTCCGGCCGGGTCGAGCACATCCACCACCATGTTCCGCGCGCGGATCTGCGGGTCTTGCAAGACCTCTGCAACATTCTGGATCGGACCTGTCGGAATGCCGGCCTCTGTCAGAAGGTCAATCCAGTGCTGTTTGCCTTCCTCCAGGGTAACGGCCTCGATCAAGCGTTTGAGAAGACGCGCATTCTCGCATCTCGCCGGATTGGTCTTGAAGCGCGGATCTTCGGCGATCGGCAATTGCAGCGCCGCGCAGAGGCGGGCGAACAGCACGTCATTTCCGGCCGCGATGACAAACAGCCCGTCGGCCGCGTGAAAGGTTTCAAAGGGCGTGATCGAGGGGTGGCGCGCGCCGGAGGGGCGTGGCGGTTCACCGCTTACGGTGGTCAGGGCAATGGCGTGTTCCAGCATCGCCAGTTGGCAATCCAGCATGGCGATGTCGATTTTCTGGCCGTGGCCGGTCTGCTGGCGATGCAGGAGCGCGGCCAGGACGCCTTGGGCCAGGAACATGCCGGCGGCAATGTCCCCGATCGAGGCGCCGACCCGCACCGGCTCCCGGTCGCGCTCGCCGGTGATGGACATCACGCCGCCCCGGGCCTGGACCACCATATCATAGGCAGGCCGCGCCGCCTCGGGTCCGGTGTGGCCAAAGCCGGACACCGCGCCGTAGATCAGCCGCGGATGTTTGATCCGGAGATCCTCCCAGCCATAGCCAAGCCGCTCCATCACGCCGGGGCGGAAATTCTCCAGAACAACATCGGACCGGGCAAGAAGCGCTTCGAAAACAGAGCGATCATCGATGTTCTTCAAGTCGAGCGCGATGCTCTCCTTGCCATGGTTGATGGTCGCGAAATAGGCGCTTTCGCCGTCCTTGAAGGGAGGGAATGCGCGGGTATCATCGCCGGTGCCGGGGCGTTCGACCTTGATCACCCGAGCGCCAAGGTCGGCCAGCGTCATCGAGGCATAGGGGCCAGCCAGCACATGGGTCAGGTCAAGGATGACGACACCGTCGAGGGGGCTGCTCATGATCGTGTCTCCGTTCAGGGGGCTCTGTGATCGGGGTATAGAGGAGGTATGCGACAGCTCTTTGATCTGTATCAGGAAAACACGACAGCGGTGCCGCGTTGCGGCGAAAAATGGACGTGGCCTCTTTCCCATCCTGTCAAACTGTGCAATAGGGTCACCGCCAAACGGTGTTTTGCATGGGGAAGACAGATGCAGATTCGTGAGGCTCTCACCTTTGACGATGTTTTGCTGGTTCCGGCCGCATCCAGTGTTCTGCCGAATACGGCGGATACACGCACGCGGGTGACCCGCGCAATCTCGCTCAATATTCCGCTTCTGAGCTCGGCGATGGACACGGTGACAGAGTCCCGTATGGCGATCACCATGGCGCAGGCGGGCGGCATGGGGGTCATTCACAAGAACCTCGATGTGGAAGAGCAGGCGCGCCAGGTGCGGCGGGTCAAACGCTTCGAAAGCGGCATCGTCTACAACCCCATCACCCTGCATGCCAACCAGACCCTCGCGGATGCCAAGGCCCTGCAAGAGCGCTATCGCGTGACCGGTTTCCCGGTGGTGGATGATGCGGGTCGCGTCGTCGGGATCGTCACCAATCGCGATATGCGGTTTGCGTCGGATGACAACACCCCGGTGTCGGTGATGATGACCTCCGAGAACCTTGCCATGCTGCAGGAACCGGCAGAGCGCGAAGAGGCCAAGTCCCTGATGAAGGCGCGTCGCATCGAAAAACTGCTGGTGACCGACAAGGACGGCAAGCTGACCGGCCTGCTGACCCTCAAGGATACGGAACAGGCGGTGCTGAACCCGACCGCCTGCAAGGATGATCTGGGACGCCTGCGCGTGGCGGCTGCCAGTTCCGTCGGCGACAGCGGCTTTGAACGGTCCGAGGCGCTGATTGATGCCGGTGTGGATGTGGTGGTGGTCGACACTGCCCATGGCCACTCCGAAGGGGTGATCGAAGCGGTCAAGCGGATCAAGGCGTTGTCGAGCGAAGTTCAGGTGATCGCGGGCAATGTCGCGACGGCCGATGCCACCCGGGCGCTGATCGACGCAGGCGCGGATGCGGTCAAGGTCGGGATCGGCCCGGGCTCGATCTGCACCACCCGCATGGTTGCGGGCGTCGGCGTGCCGCAGCTGACGGCGATCATGGATTGTGCTGGCGCTGCGGGCGAAACCCCGGTGATCGCCGATGGCGGGATCAAATTCTCGGGCGATTTTGCCAAGGCGATCGCCGCCGGGGCCTCCTGCGCCATGGTCGGCTCGATGATCGCGGGCACCGATGAAAGCCCGGGCGAGGTGATCCTCTATCAGGGCCGGTCGTTCAAATCCTATCGTGGCATGGGGTCCATGGGCGCGATGGCGCGCGGCTCTGCGGATCGCTATTTCCAGAAAGACGCTGCCAGCGACAAATTGGTTCCAGAAGGCATCGAGGGGCAGGTGCCCTACAAGGGTTCGGCGGGCGCGGTCATCCACCAGCTGGTTGGCGGTCTGCGGGCGGCGATGGGCTACACCGGCTGCGCCACCGTGCCTGACATGCGCAAGAACTGCTCGTTTGTCCGCATCACCGGCGCCGGGTTGAAGGAAAGCCATGTGCACGACGTGCAGATCACCCGCGAAAGCCCGAATTACCGCATCGGCTGAGGGCTTGGCGTGACACGGACCATTTCTGCAAAGGGCGCCCGATGACGCCCGGCGCCCGCGTGCAGGCGGCGATCGAGATCCTTGATGACATCCTTGCGGGGCAGGCGGCGGAGAGAGCGCTGACCACGTGGGGCCGCCGCAGCCGCTTTGCCGGGTCCAAGGACCGGGCTGCGGTGCGCGATCACGTGTTTCAGGCCCTGCGCTGCCTGCGGTCACATGCGGTTCTGGGGGGCAGCCGGACCGGACGGGGGCTGCTGATCGGCGCCATGCGGGACGACGGGCTTGATCCGGCGGAGCTGTTCACCGGTGTCGGGCACGCGCCGTCACCGCTTGAGACGACAGAGTCCCAGTCACCACGGGAATTTGGGTCTCTGGCCGAGGCCAATGATCTGCCCGACTGGCTCTGGCCCGTGTTTGAACGCAGCCTCGGTGCGCAGGCGGTGCAAGCGGCGCAAGCCCTGCGCAGCCGGGCACCGGTGCATCTGCGGGTGAACCGGAAAAAAGGCGATCGAGAGGCCGCCATCTCGCGCCTTGCGTCAGAGGGGATCGAGGCCACCACGCATCCGGCGTCTCCGACCGCGTTGACCGTAACCTCGGGGGCGCGCCGTGTGAAAAACGCGGAAAGCTACACCCAAGGCTTTGTGGAATTGCAGGACGCTGCCAGTCAGGCGGTCGTCGATGCGCTACCTTTGCAAAATGGCCAGCGGGTGCTTGACTATTGTGCCGGTGGTGGAGGCAAGGCGCTGGCGATGGCCGCCGCCGCCGATCTCGATCTCTATGCGCATGACGTCGAACCGCGCCGGATGAAAGATATACCGGAGCGCGCCGCGCGGGCCGGGGTGACGATCTCCTGCCTGAGTACCCAAGAGCTGCGCAGCCATGCGCCGTTTGATCTGGTATTATGTGATGCGCCCTGCAGCGGCTCCGGCTCCTGGCGGCGTGATCCCGAAGGCAAATGGCGTTTGACACCTCAAGCGCTGAAGGAGCTGACCACGCTGCAAGCGCGCATCCTCGATGATGCGGCGCAGCTGGTGGCAGAGGGCGGGGTTCTGGCCTTTGCCACCTGTTCCATGCTGGATGTGGAAAATGCGCATCAGTCGCAAGCCTTTCTGGACCGCACCCCGGGGTGGCAGGCCTTGAGCACGCAATCCTGGCATGTTCATACTGGCACCGATGGCCTTTATGTGTCTGTATTCCGGCGGGGCCGGTAACATTAATCTGTTGGAAAGTTCTGCGATAGGGCGCTTTGGTTAACCCCGCTTTAACCAAGGATAACGCGTTATTGCCGCATGAAGATTGTAAACGGAGCCGAAATGATCGGTCGTACCTCCTCGATCGTGCCTGACCTCAAGGTACAGACGCCCGAACAGGCGCGGCTCGCCGCGACGTTTTTCCTGGCCCTGCTGCTGGTCCTCGTGCCCTGGATTCTGCCGGTGCCGGACTGGATCGGGCGCGCCCTGATCGCCGTTGGCCTGACCCTCGCCGGGGTCTCCAGCCTGATCTTTATGCAGTCCCGCGTGCGCCAGAATGCCCGGACCATGGCCAGCGAGTTGTTGGCGGGATTCATCGACAAGGATGCGTCGCCCAGTTTCGTCACCGACGAGGACGGTGTGATCCACGCCTGCAACAGTGCCGCGATCAAACGCTTCGACGGCACCGAGAGCGAGACCATCGCCGGCACGTTGCGCTCGGTTCTGGCCAATCCCTCGGCAGTGCTGTTCCGGCTTCAGAGCCGCGCCAAGCTTGAAGGGGCAGCGCGCGAGGATATCGTGACCCGTCGTGGCCACGTCCGGCTGTCGGTGCATGAGATGGCCAATGCCAGTTTCCTGTGGCGGGTCGAGGACATGGGCGAGCGCCAGACCGGGCGCAACGCGGAATCGAGCCCCGTGCCGATGATCTCGGTCGGGCGCACGGGCGCGGTTCTGTTCATGAACGAGGCCGCGCGCAGCTTGATCGGAGAGCGTGTCAAATCCACCGAGCGCCTGTTCACATCGCTGCCGGTGGTGCCG
This sequence comes from Epibacterium sp. Ofav1-8, assembly GCF_022348185.1. GTDB lineage: Bacteria > Pseudomonadota > Alphaproteobacteria > Rhodobacterales > Rhodobacteraceae > Epibacterium. The sequence continues at coordinate 497,896 of NZ_JAKRFD010000002.1, read as the reverse complement.
GGGCGCATCAACACGATCATGACCAAGGCCGGCGCGGTCGAGGTTCTTGTCAGCGAGCACAGCCGCGGACAGGGGCGCAGCGAGCTTTACTTCATGAAGGCCGAGGTCGAGGACAGCGGCCCGCACACCGGATTCGAAGGGTTGCCGGTGCCGCTGCTGAAAATCCGCCCGGGGGGCGAGGTGCTGTCGGTCAACCGCATGGCGATGCGGCTTCTTGGCGTTGAACAGGCCGAAGGGGTGCAGCTGGGCCAGCTGATGGAAGGGCTGGGCCGGCCGATGAACGACTGGCTGCAGGAAACGGCCAAGGGGCTTGCGCCGCATAAATCCGAATTTCTGCGCGTCTCGCGCGACGACAAGGAGGTCTTTGTCCAGGTCACCCTGACGCGGGTGATCGAAGAGGGTGAGACGCTGCTGATGGCGGTGCTGAATGACGCAACCGAGCTGAAAACGCTCGAGGCGCAATTTGTGCAAAGCCAGAAAATGCAGGCGATCGGCCAGCTTGCAGGTGGTGTTGCGCATGATTTCAACAACCTGCTGACGGCGATTTCGGGCCATTGCGATCTGCTGCTGCTGCGCCATGACCAGGGCGATCAGGACTATGGCGATCTGATCCAGATCCATGAGAACGCCAACCGCGCCGCCGCCCTCGTGAGCCAGCTTCTGGCCTTCTCGCGCAAGCAGACCTTGCAGCCCGAGGTGCTTGATGTGCGCGAGACGCTCTCTGATCTGACGCATCTGCTGAACCGTCTGGTGGGCGAAAAAGTGTCGCTGACGCTCAGCCACGATCCGGTCATGCGCTCCATCCGTGCCGATAAACGCCAGCTGGAGCAGGTGTTGATGAACCTCGTGGTGAACGCGCGCGATGCGATGCCGAGCGGCGGCGAGATCCGGGTGGAGACCGAGGTGGTCTCGCTGGACACCCCGCTGGAGCGCAACCGCGCCGTGGTGCCGCCGGGCGAATGGGTGACCATTCAGGTCAGCGATGAAGGCACCGGGATTTCACCGGACAAGCTGCAAAAGGTGTTTGAGCCCTTCTACACCACCAAGCGCACTGGCGAGGGCACCGGTCTTGGCCTGTCCACGGCGTATGGCATCATCAAGCAGACTGGCGGCTTCATCTTTGTCGATTCCGTGCTGAATCAGGGCACCAAGTTCACGCTCTATTTCCCGGTCTATCGCAGCGACGCCCCGGTGGAGGAAGACGACACCGCCACGCAAGCCAAGGCCAAGGCCCCCGCGGCGCAGCATGGCGAAGGGGTTGTGTTGCTGGTGGAGGATGAGGCGCCGGTGCGCGCCTTTGCGTCACGCGCGCTCAGGATGCGCGGTTACACGGTGCTCGAGGCCGAATCCGCCGAGGAGGCACTCGACACGCTGGAGGACCCGAACCTCAGCGTCGATGTCTTTGTCACCGATGTCATTATGCCCGGCATGGACGGCCCCACATGGGTGCGCAAAGCGCTTGAAGAGCGCCCCGGCACCAAGGTGGTGTTTGTTTCCGGCTATTCCGAAGGGGCCTTTGGTGATGCGGAACCGGATGTGCCGAACTCCGTGTTCCTGGCCAAACCGTTCTCGCTCAGCCAGTTGACCGAAACGGTGCAGTCGCAGCTGCAATAGGCTGTCTCAGCGCGGGATCGCGCCATAAAGCGCAAACTCCTCCGGGTGTTTGCGCTTTAGCTTTTCCTCGATGTTGGCACTCAGGCTGAGATCCCCCGCCGGGCTGACGTTTTCCCGTTGCGTTTCAATGCGAAGGCCGGTGCGGTCCTGCATGAACGCATGAAAGGGGGCGAGGTTCTCGTAGGCAAAAAGATGCGTCACACGGCAGCCATTGGGCTGCGCCTCCAGAAACTTGGCCTGGCTTCCGACATTGGCATGCGGCGGGCGTTTGCCGCGGCAGTAATCGGTGACAAACTCGTCAAAGCTGATGCCCTTGGTCGAGGTTGGCCGCCCATCGAGATGCGGCCGCTGGCGGAAGCGATACCAGCTGCCGAGCCAGCTGATCGGCTCGCGCATGATGGCAACCACCTCCAGTTCGGCGTCGCAAACTCTCTCATACATCGGCCGGAGCCAGCGGTTGTAGCGGTAGAGCGGCGCGTGTTTGAGCTCTGGCGGATCGGAAATCACCAAATCCGCATGCGGCCGGAGCGCCGATTGCAGCGCCGTGGTACCGGTCTTGGGCACCGATAGCAGCGCCAGTCGCGCGCGGTAAAATACCATCATGACGTTAAAGCTCCGGAAATAGTTCAAACTGTCACGGCTTTGTAAACCGATCCTTAACCACGTTGCCAGTCCCGTGAGAGAGTATGAAATTTCCTTGCAATGTTCTTGTTTTGACCCCATAAGGAACAAGGGGAGAACAAAGCAGTCATTGTCGTCCGCCTCCGGGTGTGACACATAGAGAAGGACACGGGTACTATGGCGGATCTATTGACCATGAAGGACGACAAGAAGAGCGGCGACAAGCAGAAGGCCTTGGACAGCGCGCTTGCCCAGATCGAACGGCAGTTCGGCAAGGGATCGATCATGAAACTCGGCGATGGCACGGCCTTGCAGGAGATCGAGGCAAGCTCCACCGGCTCGCTGGGCCTGGACATCGCGCTTGGCATCGGCGGCCTGCCGATGGGCCGCATTGTCGAGATTTACGGCCCGGAAAGCTCGGGCAAGACCACGCTGACGCTGCACTGCATTGCGGAACAGCAGAAAAAGGGCGGTGTCTGTGCCTTTGTGGACGCGGAACACGCGCTTGATCCGCAATATGCGCGCAAACTCGGCGTCGACCTGGACGAGCTGCTGATTTCGCAGCCCGACACCGGCGAACAGGCGCTTGAGATCACCGACACGCTGGTGCGCTCCGGTGCGGTGAACATGGTGATCGTCGACTCCGTGGCAGCATTGACTCCGAAGTCAGAGCTTGAGGGCGACATGGGCGACAGCAACGTCGGCGTGCAGGCCCGCCTGATGAGCCAGGCGATGCGCAAGCTCACCGGGTCCATCAGCCGCTCCAAATGCATGGTGATCTTCATCAACCAGATCCGCATGAAAATCGGCGTGATGTTCGGCTCGCCCGAAACCACCACCGGCGGCAACGCGCTGAAGTTCTATTCCTCCGTGCGTCTGGACATTCGCCGCATCGGCTCGATCAAGGACCGGGATGAGGTTGTCGGCAACGCCACCCGCGTCAAGGTGGTGAAGAACAAGGTTGCACCGCCGTTCAAGCAGGTCGAATTCGACATCATGTATGGCGAGGGCATCTCCAAGATGGGCGAGTTGCTCGACCTTGGTGTTGCTGCGGGCGTGGTCAACAAATCCGGCGCGTGGTTCTCTTACGGGGATGAGCGGATCGGGCAGGGGCGTGAGAACGCCAAGACTTATCTGCGCGAAAACTCTCGTATCGCTTTGGAGATCGAGGACAAGATCCGCGCCGCCCATGGGCTTGATTTCGACATGCCGCCCGAGGCGCAGGATGATGACGTCCTGTTCGAAGGCTGACGATGCACGTCACGCCTGATGAACTGAATGCGGCCCTGCCGCATGTGATGGCCGCCCCGAAGGATCGGGCGGCCATTTCCATGTTGTGTCTGCGTCCGGCCTACAATCAGCGCCGCTTTGTCGAGGAGATCTCGGTAACGCCCGAGGGCGGCATCCCCGGCGAGCGTTGGTCCAGCCGCCCGTGGCTGACGCTGGAGGATGGCGCGCCCCATCCCGGCATTCAGGTCTGTATCCTGTCAAAGCGCGTGCTGGATCTGGTCTGGCGCAACCGCGAGGAGGTGCCACACCCCGGCGATACATTCATCGTGGATATGGATCTCTCCGAGGAAAACCTGCCTGCCGGACAGCTGTTGCAGGTGGGCAGCGCCGCGTTGCGGGCGTCTGACGTCTTCAACGATGGCTGCGTCAAGTGGAAAGCCCGCTATGGCACCGCGGCCAAGGATTGGGTGAACCTGCCAGAGAACCGCGCGCTGCGCCTGCGGGGGATACTCTGTTCCGTCGAACGCGCGGGATCGTTTTCCACCGGCGATCTTATGATCAAAAAATAACGCTCAATCCCACTGTTTTCTTTGGGAAACTGCCACATGCGCTTTGGGCGGTGGACAGCCCTGCATGGGCGCGATAAACCGCTTTGGACTGTTCCAATCACATCTAGAGAGCCGCGTTGACATGCCCAGCTTGAACGACATCCGGTCGACCTTTCTGAACTATTTTGCCAAGCAGGGCCATGAGGTCGTGGACTCCAGCCCGCTGGTGCCGCGCAATGACCCGACGCTGATGTTCACCAACTCCGGCATGGTGCAGTTCAAGAACTGCTTTACCGGCGTGGACAGGCGCGACTACGTGCGGGCGACTACCTCGCAGAAATGCGTGCGCGCGGGCGGCAAGCACAATGACCTCGACAACGTCGGTTACACCGCCCGCCACCACACGTTTTTCGAGATGCTCGGCAACTTCTCCTTTGGCGATTATTTCAAGAACGAGGCGATCCCCTTTGCCTGGGAGCTGATCACCGGCGAGTTTGATATCCCCAAGGACAAGCTTTATACCACCGTCTATCACACAGATGACGAAGCCTTTGAAATCTGGAAGAAAGTCGGCGTTCCCGAGGATCGGATCATCCGCATCGCGACCTCTGACAACTTCTGGCAGATGGGCGATACCGGTCCCTGTGGTCCCTGCACCGAGATCTTTTATGACCACGGCGATCATATCTGGGGTGGCCCTCCGGGCTCGCCCGAGGAAGACGGGGATCGCTTTATCGAGATCTGGAATCTCGTGTTCATGCAGAACGAGCGCTTTGCAGATGGGGCCATGGTTGATCTCGACATGCAGTCGATCGACACCGGCATGGGGCTGGAGCGGATTGCAGCGCTGCTGCAGGGCACCCATGACAATTACGAGACCGACCTGTTCAAATATCTGATCGAGGCCTCGGCGACGGTCACCAACAGTGAGCCGTTCGGCGATCAGAACGTGCACCATCGCGTGATTGCCGACCACCTGCGGTCCTGTTCCTTCCTGATTGCCGAAGGTGTGCTGCCCTCCAATGAGGGCCGTGGCTATGTGTTGCGCCGCATCATGCGCCGCGCGATGCGGCATGCCTCCCTGCTGGGGGCGACCGATCCGGTGATGCACAAGCTGGTGCCGGCGCTGGTCAGCCAGATGGGCGCGGCCTACCCGGAGCTGGGTCAGGGTCAGGCGCTCATTGAGGAGACGTTTGAGCAGGAAGAAACCCGCTTTCTCAAGACCTTGGACCGAGGTCTGAAACTGCTGGACGAGGCCTCCGTCGACCTCGACAAAGGCGACGTGCTGCCCGGCGAAACCGCGTTCAAACTCTACGATACCTTTGGCTTCCCGCTCGACCTGACTCAGGATGCATTGCGCGCCAGGGGCGTCGACGTCGACACCGATGGTTTTGATGCCGCGATGAAGGCGCAGAAGGAGCAATCCCGCGCCGGTGGCATTGGTCTGGGGGACGCTGCGGATGTCAAAGTCTACTTCGACATTGTCGACGCTGAGGGCACGACCGAATTCCTCGGCTATGAGACCGAGAAGGCCGAGGGGCAGATCGTTGCATTGATCAAGGATGGCGCCAAGGTTGAAACGGCCACAAAAGGCGACAGCGTCCAGATCATCCTGAACCAGACGCCGTTTTATGGCGAGAGCGGTGGTCAGGTCGGCGACACTGGCGTTCTGACCGTTGAGGGCGGCGCCGCACGGATCACCGATACCAAGAAGGTCGAGGGCCTGTTCCTGCATATCGCCGAGGTGACCGAAGGCGAGATTTCCGTGGGCAGCGGCGCGGCGATGGAGGTGGACCACACCCGCCGCACTCAGATCCGCGCCAACCACTCTGCGACACACCTGCTGCATGAGGCATTGCGCAACGCGCTTGGTGATCACGTGGCGCAGAAGGGCTCGCTCAATGCGGCGGATCGTCTGCGGTTCGATTTCAGCCACAACAAGGCCGTGAGCCAGGAAGACCTGACAAAGATTGCCTCGGAAGTGAATGATTTCATTCGCCAAAACTCTCCGGTAAGCACGCGGATCATGACCCCGGATGATGCCCGTGCCTTGGGCGCGCAGGCGCTCTTTGGGGAGAAATACGGCGAAGAAGTGCGCGTGGTCTCCATGGGGCGCGCTAACACCGGCAAGGGTGCCGATGGCGATACTTATTCCATCGAGCTTTGCGGTGGCACGCATGTAAAACAGACCGGCGATATCGGGACCTTTGTGATCCTCGGGGATAGCGCGTCCTCTGCTGGGGTGCGCCGGATCGAGGCGCTGACCGGTGCGGCAGCCTTTGACCACCTGGAGCGCGAAGCGGCCCGAATGGCGGAGGTCGCCGGAGCACTCAAGGCGCAGCCCGCTGACGTGATGGACCGTCTGAAGGTGCTGATGGACGAGCGCAAGGCGCTGCAAAATGAGATTGCCACGCTCAAACAGCAGATCGCCATGGGCGGCGGCTCCGACGGTGGCGCCGAAACCAAGGAGATCGGCGGCAAGACTTTCCTCGGTCAGGCGCTTCAAGGGGTGTCCGGCAAGGATCTGCGCGGATTGATCGACGCACACAAGCAGAAGATCGGGTCCGGTGTGATCCTGCTGATCGCCGAAGATGACGGCAAGGTTGCGGTTGCCGCTGGTGTGACTGACGATCTGACCGGTGACATCTCGGCCGTCGATGTGCTGCGGGCCGCGGTTCCGGCCGTGGGTGGCAAGGGCGGCGGTGGTCGTCCCGATATGGCGCAGGGCGGCGGCAAGGATTTCTCTGGTGCCGCTGAGGCCATCAAGGCCGCCGAAACTTTTCTGGAAGGATAACGCATCATGCCCGCACTCTGGATCGCACATGTGACCGTCACCGACGCTGACGCCTACGGCAAATATGCCGAACTGGCGGGCCCGGCGATTGCCAAGCACGGCGGCGAGTTCATCGCCCGCGGTGGGCGGTTTGTTCAGCTGGAAGGCAAGGAACGTCCGCGCAATGTGGTCGCAAAATTCCCCAGCGTTGAGGCCGCCGTCGACTGCTACAACAGCCCCGAATATCAGGAGGCGTTGAGCCACGCGCGCGACGCCTCCGAGCGGGAGCTGATGGTCGTCGAGACCAGCGCCTGAACACGGAAAGCCTGTGCAAAACAGAAGATTGGGCTGCGCGTTTCGCGTGGCCCTTTTTCATGATTAACAGCGCCTCGACGTCTCGGTGACAGGATATCGCGACGAGTCGAGGAGAACATCATGTGCCGTTGGGCCGCGTATATCGGAGCTCCAGTCTATCTGGACGAGGTTGTGTGCAAACCGGAGCAATCTCTGGTCGCACAATCGATTCATGCCTTTGAATGTAAAACACAAACCAATGCCGATGGGTTTGGCATAGCGTGGTATGACAGTCGCGAGGAGCCGGGGCTCTACCGAGACACGCATCCGGCATGGTCGGATCCCAACCTGCGGTCGATCACTCATCAGGTGCGCTCAGGTCTGTTTTTGGCGCATGTACGTGCCTCGACCGGCACCGCGACCAGTCGCAACAATTGCCACCCGTTTACGCATGGCTGCTGGTCATTCATGCACAACGGTCAGGTCGGTGGGTTCGAGAATTTTCGCCGCCGGGCCGATATGATGATCCCGGACGAACTATATGGCGCCCGCAAGGGGGCCACGGACAGTGAGGCCTTGTTCCTGATCGCCATCGCGGAGGGTCTCTATGAAGATCCCAAAGGCGCGATGCAGCGGGCGGTGGGGAAACTCGAAAGCCTGAGTCGAGAGTTCGGCCACACACCCCATATGCGGATTGGTGCTGCCTTCAGCTGCGGCGGCGTGCTCTATGCGGTGCGCTATGCCTCCGATCATCTGGCGCCGACCGTCTACAGCAGCAAGACAGCCGACGGCCGCGGGCGTCTGGTGGTGTCTGAACCCCTGCACAAGGGGGAATGCTGGCAATCCGTGCCCGCCGGGTCCTTCTGTCGATACACAGCTGAGGACGCGGAAATAGAGGACTTTGTTCCTGTCCTCTGAATAAATATGCAGAAATGAAAAGGCCCGGTCAAAAATGACCGGGCCTCTTTGCATTCTTCAGGTAGCTATCAGCTGTTGGTCTTTGCCATCCGCTTACGCTCATGCGGATCAAGGTAGCGCTTGCGCAGGCGCACGGAGTTCGGCGTCACCTCGACCAACTCGTCATCGTTGATGTAGGCAATCGCCTCTTCCAGCGAGAGCGTGACCGGCGTGGTCAGGCGCACGGCGTCATCAGAGCCGGAGGCGCGCACGTTGGTCAGCTTTTTACCCTTGAGCGGGTTCACCTCAAGGTCATTGTCGCGGCTGTGCTCGCCAATGATCATGCCGGTGTAAACGTCGGCTTGTGCGCCGATGAACATTTTGCCGCGTTCTTCGAGGTTCCACAGCGCGTAGGCCACGGATTGACCGTTCTCCATGGAGATCAGAACGCCAGCGCGGCGGCCCGGAATGGAGCCCTTGTGCGGGGTCCAGCCATGAAACACGCGGTTCAGAACGCCGGTGCCGCGGGTGTCGGTCAGGAACTCGCCGTGATAGCCGATCAGGCCACGCGACGGCACATGCGCGATGATGCGGGTCTTGCCGGCACCTGCGGGCTTCATCTCGACCAGCTCACCCTTGCGGTTGCCGGTGAGCTTTTCGATCACCACGCCGGAATATTCGTCATCCACGTCGATGGTGGCTTCTTCGACGGGCTCCATGCGCTGGCCGTTTTCCTCGGTAAACAGCACCTGCGGGCGGGAGATCGACAGTTCGAACCCTTCGCGGCGCATGTTCTCGATGAGAACGCCCATCTGCAATTCGCCACGGCCCGCGACCTCAAACGCCTCACCACCGGGGGTGTCGGTGACCTCGATCGCCACGTTCAGTTCCGCCTCTTTCATCAGGCGATCCCGGATCACGCGCGACTGGACTTTCTTGCCATCACGACCCGCCAGCGGGCTGTCGTTGATGCCAAAGGTCACGGTGATGGTCGGCGGATCGATCGGCTGCGCGGGCAGGGCCTCGGTGACCGAGGTGTCCACCAGCGAGTCCGCAACGGTGGCTTTGGTCATGCCCGCGATCGTGACGATGTCACCCGCCTCGGCGGCGTCAATCGGTTGCTGGGCAAGGCCGCGGAACGCAAGGATCTTGGTGGCGCGGAAGTTCTCGATCAGGTCACCTTCGCGGCTCAGGGCCTTGAGGTTGTCACCGACCTTGAGCGTGCCGCTCTCAACACGGCCGGTCAGGATGCGGCCCATGAAGGGGTCGGAGCCAAGCGTGGTGGCCAGCATGCGGAAGGGCTCATCCTTCTGCGCGATCTGTTTGGGCGCGGGAACGTGCTTCACGATCAGGTCAAACAGCGCCGAGAGATCCTGGCGCGGGCCATCCAGTTCCATATCGGCCCAGCCGGAGCGGCCGGAAGCATACATGGACGGGAAATCAAGCTGATCGTCATCTGCGCCAAGATTGGCAAAGAGATCGAAGCATTCATCCAGCGCGCGGTCTGGCTCAGCGTCGGGCTTGTCGACCTTGTTCAGCACCACGATGGGGCGCAGACCCAGCGCCAGCGCCTTGGAGGTCACGAATTTGGTCTGCGGCATCGGGCCTTCGGCGGCGTCCACCAGCAGCACCACACCATCAACCATGGAGAGGATGCGCTCCACTTCGCCACCAAAATCGGCGTGGCCGGGGGTGTCGACGATATTGATGCGGGTGCCGTTCCATTCCACAGAGGTGGCTTTGGCCAGAATGGTGATGCCGCGTTCGCGTTCCAGATCGTTCGAGTCCATGGCGCGTTCCGCCACTGCCTGGTTTTCGCGGAAGGCGCCGGATTGTTTCAGAAGCTCGTCAACCAGTGTGGTTTTGCCGTGGTCAACGTGCGCGATGATCGCAATATTGCGCAGGTCCATGAGGTATGCCTTTGATTGGGGTTGCCGGGCGCATACCTCGATAAAGCCGCCATGGCTAGTGCAAAAGCGGGTTGCCCGCGCAACCGTCGCTGCGCTGCCGCACCCTGTAGCGCCCGGACAGGCGGTCAGTGGCCGGAACTGGCGGAAAACAGATGGATGATCAGGATGCCGCAGATGATCATCGCCATGCCGGCAAGTGCAGGCAGATCAATGCGTTGGCCAAAGACGATAAAGCCGATCGCCGCAATCAGCACGATGCCCAGGCCCGACCAGATCGCGTAGACGATGCCAACGGGCATGAATTTCAACGTCAAGCTCATCAGAAAGAATGATGCCCCATAGGCCACGACAACAATGACCGAGGGCAGCAGCCGGGTGAATTGCTGGCTGGCCTGAAGGGCGGTGGTGCCAATGGTTTCGGCCAGCACGGCGGCCATCAGGTAGAGATAATGCATGACGTGTCCTCTTGCCTCATGAGGCCGCCCTGGGCCGGGAGGGCTGGCGGCAGGCCTGTCAAATCCTGCCTTGCCCGCCGACGCAAGAGGGGAAATTTCGTGAACCGCGGTTGCCCTGCACCGCGCGGGCGTCACAGCCTGCCGCGTTCGGTAAACCACGGCAGCAGGAGGGCGCGCACATGGGCCCAGACCTTTGGTGCGCCACGGGCGATCTTGTCCCCAACGCGGCTTTCGAGCTGGGGCAGGGTGACATCATATTCGACCCAACTGCCGCCACCGGTGGCGATGTTCAACATTACCGGCTGCACCCGGTCGATGGATTTCGCAAAGATGGCGTCACTGCTGTTCGCGGCTTCGAATTCCTGCCAGAGCTTCAGGCACTCTGCAGCCTGAGCATCGGGCAGCAGGCCAAAGATGCGCTGCGCGGCCGCCAGTTCCTCCGCCTCGATCCGGGCAAGCGCAGCAGCGTCGAGCGTCGAGTGGATCGGCACATCTCCGGCATCGATCTCCACCAAATCGTGTAGCAGGAGCATGGTCAGCACCCGCGTCACATCGACCTGCGCAATGCTGTGCGGGGCCAGGATCCACGCATGGAGCATGATGTGCCAACTGTGTTCGGCTGAATTCTCGTAACGTTGATCGGAGGCAATGCGAGAGGCCCGCAGGATGGATTTCAACCGGTCCGCTTCGGAGAGGAACGCCAACCTTGCGGCAAAGTCGGGATCGCTGACCTCAGCCCCGCGCAAGAGTTCAAGCGCCGCCGCATAGGCCTCGGGAAAGCGGTCCTTCAGGGTGGTTGCGCGGCCGGTGGTCAGGTTTTCACGGACCACGCGCAGATGATCCCTGGGAGGCGAAACAGCGCAAAGCGTTTGAAAGATCGGCTGGCAGTAGTCCAGTGCTTTTGCAAAGCGCGCATCGGCGCTTTCTGCGGCTTCAAATTCTTGCCAGCAGGCTTGCAGTGCGGTGGCCTGCGGATCGGGCAGGAGCCCAAAGATCCGTTTCTGTGCGCGTTCTTCGGCTGCAGCGACTGCGCTCCAGTCGGTGGGTTCATCAATGGGATGATCGCCAACGTCGATTTCGACGATGTCATGCAGCAGAAGCATCTGCATGACCCGCGGGATGGACACCGCGGGCGGTGCGTAGGGCGCAAAGGCCAGCGCATAAAGCGCCAGGTGCCAGCTGTGTTCCGCCGAGTTCTCGACCCGGCTGCCATCGAGCAGGAGATTCTGCCGCTCCACCTCGCGCAGCCTTTCGATTTCAGAGAGGAATTCGAACTGCTGCACAAGATGGGTCGTCATGATCGGTTTTTTGCCTCTGCTTCAAGCGCGGCCTTAGCGGCCTCTAATCGTTTGCCGAGAAAATCGCGCGCCTTGCGTTCTGCAAGGCGAATCCGAACCTCTGTCAGAAAGGCTTCTTCGAGAGATTGGGACGCCGCCCCGAGAACCTGGGCGACCTCCATGAACAGGCGGTCCTCGCCGAGCGCATCCTGGACCTTGATGGTGTCCTCCGCCAACTGTGCGGCCAGCGTGTCCAGGCTCGACATCAGCGGCTGCTTTCGGTGAGGCGCCGTTTTACATAATCGGAGACATTGCCGATCATCGTGTCCATATGCGGCTCCTGGAAGAAGTGATCCGCGCCCTCGATCTCATCATGGGTGATGGTGATGCCCTTCTGCTCGTGCAGCTTGTTCACAAGGCTCACGGTATCGGCGGGCGGGGCCACACGGTCGGCGGTGCCATTGATGATCAGGCCGGAGGACGGGCAGGGCGCCAGGAAGGAAAAGTCGTACATGTTCGCCGGCGGCGCAACCGAGATGAACCCGGTGATTTCCGGACGACGCATCAACAGCTGCATGCCGATCCAGGCGCCAAAGGAGAAGCCCGCAACCCAGCAATGCTTGGAGTTGTTGTTCATCGACTGGAGATAATCGAGTGCCGAGGCCGCATCCGACAGCTCGCCAACGCCCTGATCGTATTCGCCCTGCGACCGGCCCACGCCACGGAAATTGAACCGCAGTACAGTGAAGCCCATGTTGTAGAACGCATAGTGGAGGTTGTAGACCACCTTGTTGTTCATGGTCCCGCCGAATTGCGGGTGCGGATGCAGCACGATGGCGATCGGCGCGTCCTTTTCCTTTTGCGGGTGATAACGGCCTTCCAGCCGTCCTTCGGGTCCGGGAAAAATGACCTCAGGCATGGGTGGGTGGATCCTACTCTTTTTGGCGGGGATGCCGGAGAGATATGCTTGACGAAATCTCTCTGACATCTTAGAACAATTCTAAAGAGGCGCAGGTGGGCACCGGCACCTTGTCAAGCTGAGATACGCATTGACAGGGGTATCGTCAATCATTTGCTGCCTTTTCGGTGAAAGGGTGAGCAGATGAAGCTTTCGACAAAGGGCCGCTATGCAATGGTCGCGCTGGCGGATATTGCGCTGCAACCGGCCGAGGGGCTGGTGGTTCTGGCAGACATATCGAAACGCCAGGCGATTTCCCTGCCGTATCTGGAGCAGCTGTTTGTCAAGCTGCGGCGCGCCGGTTTGGTGGCCTCGGTGCGCGGCCCCGGCGGCGGGTATCGGCTTGCTCGTCCGGCGTCGGAGATCCGGGTGGTGGAAATCCTGGCGGCTGTTGATGAGACCGTTGATGCCATGCACAAAGGGGCCGGGGTGTCCGGTGGCTCTTGCGGCAGCCGGGCGCAATCCCTGACCAATCGCCTGTGGGAAGGGCTGAGCGCGCATGTTTATGTGTTCCTGCACCAGACCCGCCTGTCCGATGTGATCGAAAACGACCTCGCGCCCTGTCCGGCGGTTCCAAATCTCTTCTCGGTGGTGGATGAATAGCCGGTTCTGACAGGACACATCCGCCGATCACCCAGCCCACTGGCCAATTCAAAAAGATGACTCCATGACCCGTGTTTATCTTGATCACAATGCCACATCGCCCCTGCGCCCAGAAGCGCAAGCCGCGATGATTGCGGCGATGGGAGTCAGTGGCAATCCGTCCTCTGTGCATGCCGAGGGGCGTGCGGCGAAGGCGATCATCGAACGTGCCCGGGCTCAGGTGGCTGCCGCCTTTGGGGCCGAGGGCGCGGATGTGGTCTTTACCTCCGGGTCGACAGAGGGGGCAGCACTGGCCCTGGCCGGGCGTGACCTGCATGGGTCCGCGCTTGAACATGATGCTGTAAGGGCTTGGATCAAAGAGGATTTGTCTGTCGATACTTCTGGCCACGTGCAGGTTACCGACCCGCAGGCCTCTTGCCTGCAGCTGGCCAACTCCGAAACCGGCATTATCCAGGACCTGCCCGACGGGCTTGCGGTGACGGATGCGACGCAGGCCTTTGGCAAACTGCCGGTGGCGTTCAACTGGATGGGCGCAACCATGGCGCTGATCTCGGCGCACAAGCTTGGCGGGCCCAAGGGCATTGGTGCCGTGGTGCTCAAACGTGGGACGGATCTCGCTGCGCAGATCAAAGGCGGCGGTCAGGAGATGGGACGCCGGTCCGGGACGGAAAATGTGATTGGAATCGCAGGGTTCGGCGCCGCAGCTGAAGCGGCGTCCAGGGACCTCGACAGCGGGGTTTGGGACCGGGTTGCAGAAATTAGAAATATTCTAGAAAAGGCGCTTGCGGCGGAGTGCCCAGACACTATTTTTGTGGGCAAGGATGCGCGTCGCCTGCCCAATACCTCTTGTTTCGCCACCCCTGGATGGAAAGGCGAGACGCAGGTCATGCAGATGGATCTGGCGGGGTTCGCGATCAGCGCGGGCAGCGCCTGCTCCAGCGGCAAGGTGCGCGCCAGCGCGGTTCTGACCGCAATGGGATATGACGAGACGACGGCCCAGGGTGCGATCCGCGTATCGCTCGGGCCGCAGACGACGGAAACGGATGTGCTGCGCTTTGCTGAAAGCTGGTGCGCCAAACAGAAGAAACATCGCGCCCGTTCGGCGTGAGGTGAGGAGAAGACGATGGCCGCTCTGGACCAATTCGAAGCCAAGGAAGGCGTTGATCAGGAAACCGTGGATGCGGTGCGCGAGGTCAGCACCTATAAATACGGTTGGGAAACCGATATCGAGATGGAATACGCCCCCAAGGGCGTGAACCCGGATATCGTGCGCCTGATTTCCGAAAAGAACGAAGAGCCGGAGTGGATGACCGAATGGCGTCTGCAGGCCTTTGAACGCTGGACCGGCATGGTCGAACCGGACTGGGCGATGGTGGAATATCCTGAAATCAACTTTCAGGATCAATACTACTATGCCCGCCCCAAGAGCATGGAAGAAAAGCCCAAGTCGCTCGATGAGGTCGATCCGAAGCTGCTCGCCACATACGAAAAGCTCGGCATCCCGTTGAAAGAGCAAATGATTCTTGCAGGCGTCGAAGGGGCCGAAGATGCGCCGTCCGAAGGCCGCAAGGTCGCCGTGGACGCGGTGTTCGACTCCGTGTCCGTCGGGACCACCTTTCAGGACGAGCTGAAAAAGGCCGGCGTGATCTTCTGTTCCATTTCCGAAGCGATCCGCGAACATCCCGAACTGGTGAAGAAATACCTCGGCACCGTCGTGCCGGTGTCGGACAACTTCTATGCGACGCTGAATTCGGCCGTGTTTTCTGATGGCTCGTTTGTCTACGTGCCGCCGGGCGTGCGCTGCCCGATGGAACTCAGCACCTATTTCCGCATCAACGCGGAGAACACCGGACAGTTCGAGCGCACCCTGATCATCGCGGACAAAGGCAGCTATGTCAGCTACCTGGAAGGCTGCACTGCACCGCAGCGCGACACCGCGCAGCTGCATGCCGCTGTGGTCGAGATCATCGTCGAAGAAGACGCCGAAGTGAAATACTCCACCGTGCAGAACTGGTTCCCCGGGGACGAGAACGGCAAGGGCGGCATCTACAACTTCGTGACCAAACGCGCCGATTGCCGTGGCGACCGCGCCAAGGTGATGTGGACCCAGGTCGAGACCGGCTCTGCCGTGACCTGGAAATACCCCTCCTGCATCCTGCGCGGCGAAGAAAGCCAGGGCGAGTTCTACTCGATCGCCATCGCCAACAACTACCAGCAGGCCGACACCGGCACCAAGATGATCCACCTGGGCAAGAACACCAAGAGCCGAATCGTGTCCAAGGGCATCTCTGCCGGCAAGGCGCAGAACACCTACCGCGGTCTGGTCTCGATGCACCCGAAGGCGAAGAACTCGCGCAACTACACTCAGTGCGACAGCTTGCTGATCGGTGACAAATGCGGGGCGCACACGGTGCCTTATATCGAGGTGAAGAACAATTCCTCGCGCTGCGAACACGAGGCGACAACCTCCAAGGTGGATGACGATCAGCTGTTCTACTGTCGCCAGCGTGGCATGGACGAAGAAGAAGCGGTCGCACTGGTTGTGAACGGTTTCTGCAAGGACGTGCTGCAAGCACTGCCGATGGAATTTGCAATGGAAGCCCAGCAGCTGGTTGCGATTTCGCTTGAAGGATCTGTTGGCTGATGTCCGGCCCCTGGCAAGGACGCAAAGGAGACCGCACCATGATCGTGACGACCACTGGCACCGTTGAGGGCTACCAGATCGCCGAATACAAGGGCATCGTCGTGGGCGAGGCGATCATGGGCGCCAATGTGGTCCGTGATGTCTTTGCCCAGATCACCGACATTGTGGGTGGCAGATCAGGCGCTTACGAGAGCAAGCTGCAGGATGCACGCGAAACGGCGCTGAACGAGCTGGAAGACCGCGCCCGCGCACTTGGTGCGAATGCGGTCGTTGGCGTTGACCTCGACTATGAGGTTGTTGGTCAATCCATGTTGATGGTCTCGGCCAGCGGCACCGCCGTGGTGATCGGATAAGAATTTCGCCCCGAGGGGTATGGGAACAAGAGGCACAAAGGTGTCTCATCGATACAAGACGAGGAAAAAATGCTCGAAATCAAAAACCTGCACGTGAAACTTGAGGAAGAAGACAAGCAGATCCTCAAAGGTGTGAACCTCACCGTCGAAGCTGGCAAGGTGCATGCGATCATGGGGCCAAACGGCTCTGGCAAATCCACGCTGTCCTATGTGCTGTCGGGCAAGGATGGCTACGAGGTCACCGAAGGCTCCGCCTCCTTGCTGGGTGAGGAACTGCTGGAGCTGGAGCCGGAAGAGCGCGCGGCGCTTGGCGTATTCCTGGCGTTTCAGTACCCGGTCGAAATCCCGGGTGTCGGCAACATGACCTTTCTGCGCACCGCGGTGAACGCGCAGCGCAAGGCGCGTGGCGAGGAGGAGCTGTCGGCGGCGGATTTCCTCAAACATGTGCGCGAGAAGGCCAAGGAGCTGAAGATCGACGCTGAAATGCTGAAGCGCCCGGTCAATGTCGGCTTCTCCGGTGGTGAGAAAAAGCGCAACGAAATCTTGCAGATGGCGATGCTGGAGCCCAAAATGTGCATCCTGGACGAGACCGACTCCGGCCTCGATGTGGATGCGATGAAACTGGTGGCCGATGGTGTGAACGCGCTGCGTGACGAAGGCCGCGGCTTCCTCGTTATCACCCACTACCAGCGTCTGCTGGATCACATCAAACCGGACGTCGTGCACATCATGGCCGATGGCCGCATCGTCAAGACCGGCGGCCCCGAGCTGGCGCTTGAGGTGGAAAACAACGGTTACGCAGACATCATGTCCGAGGTGGCGTAATGGCACTTCCCGAGCTGAAACAATCGACGACCGAGGCGCGCCTGGCTGCCTTGTCATTGCCCGAGGGCGGCTGCCTTGATGCGGCGCGCCGGGCGGCGGTGGCGCGGGTTCAAACGATGGGCCTGCCGGATCGCCGTGACGAATATTGGAAATACACCCGTCCGGATACGCTGACGGCGGTACAGGGTCCGACCGCGGCCGTCTTCGACAGCGGCGAAGCGCCGATGTTCGACACCTTTGATCGCATCCGCATCGTCTTTGTCGATGGTGTCTTTGATGCCGACGCCTCCGACGATCTTTCGCTGGAGGGGGTGAGCATTGAGCGCCTTGCCGAAATCCAGGGTAAAGATATCCATTGGGCCAAGGACATATACGGCGTTCTTGAAGCGCGTGGACAAACGCCGGTGCAGCGCCCTCTGGCCGCGCTCAACACCGCGTTTGCAACCGATGGCGTGGTCATTCACGTCACCGGCACGCCGTCCAAACCGATCAATCTGGTCTATCGCCACGAGAATGAATCCTCCGACGCGATCCTGCACCATGTGATCAAGGTGGACAGCGGCGCCGAGGCCACGATCCTTGAAAACGGCCCTGCCGCATCGCGCTTCAACAAGGCGATGGAAATCGACATTGCGGACAACGGCACGCTGCATCTGGTGCGCGCGCAGGGTCGCGATCATGAACGCCGTGCGGCGACGCATCTGTTTGCGCGTCTGGGTCGGGAATCCGTTTTCAAGAGCTTTACGCTCACCGTGAATGGCGTGTTGACGCGCAACGAAGCCGTGGTTGAGTTCCTTGGCGACGACGCCGTGGCGCATGTGGCCGGGGCCTGCGTTGGGGACGGTGATTTTCATCACGACGATACGGTGTTTGTCACCCATGACGCGGTGAATTGCGAGAGCCGTCAGGTCTTCAAAAAGGTTCTGCGCAACGGCGCAACCGGCGTGTTCCAGGGCAAGATCCTGGTGAAGGAAGGCGCGCAAAAGACGGATGGCTATCAGATTTCCCAGTCTTTGCTTCTGGATGATGACAGCCAGTTCCTCGCCAAGCCAGAACTTGAGATCTATGCCGACGATGTGGCCTGTTCGCACGGGTCCACCTCGGGTGCGATCGACGAGGACGGGCTGTTCTACCTGCGTTCGCGCGGCGTTCCCGAGAGCGAGGCAACCGACCTGATGACCCTGGCGTTTCTGGCCGAGGCGGTGGCCGAGATCGAAAGCGATGAGATCGCCGCCAGTATCAACGACCGCCTCTATGGCTGGCTCGCGCGTCGGCGCTGAGGTCCGGCATGGCTGTGACGGCAGACATCACGGCAACCTATCGGGGGCCGCGCAAGGTGATTGCGCGGCTTCTGTCGATGGGGCACCGTGAAGATCGACTTTTGGCTTTTCTGATGGGGGCTTGTGCGTTGATGTTCATCGCACAGATGCCGCGTCTCGCCCGCGAGGCGCATCTGACCGGACAGGACCTCAACATGCTGCTGGGTGGCGCGCTGCTGGGCATCATCTTTATCGCGCCGCTGGCGCTTTATGCGTTTGCCTGGCTTTCGCATATGCTGGCGCGTGTCCTGGGCGGGCAGGGCGATGGGTTCAGGGGCCGTCTGGCGCTGTTCTGGGCCTTCCTGGCGTCGACGCCGATCCTGCTGTTGAACGGGCTTGTGGCCGGGTTCATCGGCTCAGGCCCGGCGCTGAATGGCGTTGGTCTTTTGTGGCTGGCTGTGTTCCTCTGGTTCTGGCTCTCCGGCCTGCGCGAAGCCTATTGGGGACGGGCATGATGGATTTCAAAGCCCTGGCGATCGAGACAATCACAAACCCTGCGCAGGCGGCGCGTTCCGTTCTGGCCCAGAGGTTTGAGGCCGACGTGGTCTGGACAGGCTTTGGACTGACGGTCGTGCTGAGCGTCTTTCTCTATGCGTTGCAGGCCCAGCTGCTCGGCCTGTCATCAAACGCCTTGTTTCCCAACCTCAGCCCGGCACTCTTTGGCGGCTTTCTGGTGGTGTTGCAGTTGGGCTATGCCATCTGTTCCGTGTCCATTGGCAGATGGATGGGCGGGCAGGCGGCATTTGTGCCGTTCTTTGCCCTGCTTGTGTGGCTGCGATTTGTGAATATCGCTGTGCAAGCCATTGCAATCGTTCTTGTATTTATCGTTCCGCCTGTTGCGGCGATATTGAATCTGGTCGCCGCCATCTATGGGATCTATGTGTTGGCGCACTTCACCAACGAAGGCCTTGGTCTCAACGCGCTCGGAAAATCGTTCGGTGTGATCTTTATGGCTGGCCTTGGCGCGATGACTGCCGTGCTGATCCTGATGGGGCTGTTTGCTCCCACAATCCTGGAGACGTCCAATGTATGATGTCGAAAAAATCAGAGCCGACTTCCCGATCCTCTCGCGAGAGGTGAACGGCAAGCCGCTGACCTATCTTGACAACGGCGCATCGGCGCAAAAGCCGAGCTGCGTGATCGACGCCGTGACCAAAGCCTATGCGGAGGAATATTCCAATGTTCACCGTGGCTTGCATTATCTGTCTAATCTCGCGACAGAGAAATACGAAGGCGTGCGCGGCACGATCGCGCGGTTCCTGAACGCCGCGCATGAGGACCATATTGTCCTGAATTCCGGCACCACCGAAGGCATCAATCTCGTGGCCTATGGCTGGGCCATGCCGCAACTTCAGGCGGGCGATGAGATCATCCTGTCTGTGATGGAGCATCACGCCAATATCGTTCCCTGGCATTTCCTGCGCGAGCGTCAGGGGGTTGTCCTGAAATGGGTTGAAACCGAAACCGACGGCAGCCTTGATCCGCAGAAGGTGCTGGATGCCATCACGCCGCGAACAAAACTGATCGCAATCACCCAGTGTTCCAATGTTCTGGGAACCGTTGTTGATGTGAAAACCATCACGTCCAGAGCCCATGACAAAGGCGTGCCAGTGCTGGTGGATGGATCTCAGGGCGCGGTGCACATGCCCGTTGATGTGCAGGATCTCGGGTGCGATTTCTATGCGATCACCGGACACAAGCTCTATGGGCCATCCGGGTCCGGTGCGATCTATATCCGACCGGAGCGTATGGCCGAGATGCGGCCATTCATCGGTGGTGGCGATATGATCAAGGAGGTCTCCAGGGATCGCGTGATCTATAATGATCCGCCGATGAAATTCGAGGCCGGAACGCCCGGGATCGTCCAGACCATCGGCTTTGGTGTGGCGCTGGAATATCTGATGGATATCGGCATGTCACAGATTGCTGCGCATGAGGCCGATCTTCGCGACTATGCGACGGCACGTTTCCAGGGGCTCAACTGGTTGAACGTCCAGGGGCATGCTCCTGGCAAGGCGGCGATTTTCAGCCTCACGCTCGAAGGTGCAGCGCATGCACATGACATTTCGACGATCCTCGACAAGAAAGGCGTTGCGGTGCGTGCCGGTCACCACTGTGCCGGACCGCTCATGGATCATCTGGGTGTGACGGCGACCTGTCGCGCGTCGTTTGGGATGTACAACACGCGGGCCGAAGTGGATCGACTGGTCGACGCCCTTGAGCTCGCGCACGAGCTATTCGCGTAGGAAAATGATGCTGTGAGGTGCCATTTGCGCATGTCACAGCATCAAATATTTACATAATACTGATTATGCGATTTTCCTGTTTGGCGGTTTGGAAAGTCTTACCCAGCATCTTGTCTATCGTCCCTCTTGTGGATGTTTCTCAACGGCTACATTTATTGAATTGCATCTGTCAACAAATTTCTGCCAGAGCGTGTGCAACAGAAAACGCCGCGACCTACCAAGTCGCGGCGTTTCACTCCGTCGCCTAATGATCTGAAATCAAAGGCGAATGATCTTTTCCAGATACGACAGACCGACGCCGCCCGCTGCGGTCAGCCCGCCAACAATCTGTTGCGCGGTCGCTTCATCCGCGATCCCTTCGGCCATCAGCCAGCCGCCCAAGACGGTCGCGCCGTGACGGATCATCGGACCCGCAAACTTCGAAATGATGAGTGTTTTCAACATGGTTATGCTCCTTTCCAAAAGCTCTTTTCGAGGTACGTCACGCGCTCATCCAGACGCGCAATGTCTTTTTCCTGTTCAGCTTGACCGCGCAGGACGCCGCCAAGCCTGAACCAGATCCCGCCCACGCCGCCGACGGTCACGACCGCAAGCACCGTTTGCACGATTTCCGGGGTAATCACTTGAGAACCCCCCCGGCTTTCAGGGCGCGATAGCTCACATAAAGCGCACCGCCTGCAACGCTCCACTTGGCAAGTTTTGTCGCACTTTCAGCGGCTTGCCCTGCGTCGCTAATGGCTTTTCCGCCAAGGTAGAGACTGCCCAGGGCGATGCCGGCCCACACCAACGGCGCAACCATCAGAAAAGCCCCTTGATGTGTTCGAGAATGGTTTTTTGCGTGACGTGCGACTTGTTCAGCCCGTCGCCCGCATAATAGCTCTGGCCTGTAGCTTTACGTCCGTTGCGATCCCGTGTGATCGCGGGGAGCGATGCCCATTCTTTGGACAACTCCTGTGCAAATTCGTCCGCGTCGATCAATCCGGCCTGATAGCTGGCAAGGCCGCGTTGGTTCATGAGAGAGATTGCAAGGCGGTCCTGCGTATTGGCATCAAAGCGGGCATCAAGTGAGACGTTTCCCTTGCGCACTTGGTCGCGCAAGGTGTCTTCCATGATTTGATAGCGCCCCGCGGCTTCGGACATATAGCGGCTATCAATGCTGTCTTGCCAATCCAGAACCTCGCCCACGGTCATAGATGTGAGCGGCTTTGGTGGTTTGTCTGCGCCACGAATTTTCCCGTAAACTTGGTCATAGCCCTTCGGAGCCTCAACGCTGCCGATCAGGTCCAGTAAGCCGCCAACCCCTTTGCCTTGGCTCGACGTACCGCCAGAAACCGGCGGACGATTGGTGTTTGCAGATCCCGGCACGCGGTCAATATCCCATCCGGCGCCGACGCCGGGGCTGCTCTTGCCGCCGCCCAGCCAGCCGCCGCGTTCGATCGCGCCAAACAGGGTGTCAACGCCCCAGCCGACCAGGGCCGATTTCAGGTCGCCACCCTGCCCGCCACCGCTGCCCTGCATCGCGGCCAGTTTGGCCTTTGCTCCGCCGGTCTGATAGACCGCCGGCTGAATGATTGCCTGCTGTTCGGCGTCCTTCTGCTTGGTCTCGCGCCACGCTGCATATGTGGCCACCACCACACCCGCGCCCAGAACGGCCAAAGCTCCACGACTTCCCATCTTATGCCCCCTCAATAAGCAACAAATTCGGGTGCCTTGACCACATCGGCCATGGCTTCTGCCCCATCATCCCAAAGCACACGTTCTGCGGCGTCCGCGTAGGTATCGCGGAGGCTGATTGTCATGCACTCAAGGTAGCTTTCGTCATAGTCCGCAGCGACCGCCGGACGTTCGTTTGTGAAGGTCAACAGCAGCGTGTTCGCGTCGATCCAGCACAGATCCGGCGTCCCTACTTGGTTGCTGGTGTCGTTGTTGTTGCTGTTCGCGAAATACAGCCGCTTGATCGGGATGATCTGCGCGCGATCCCAGATGTTGTCGAAGTGACCCGATCCGCGCGCTACGCGGCCCCAATAGAGCCACACATCGCCGGGGCCCCCGTCAATCGAGCGCCGCCCGGTGAACACGAAATGCAGCTCGTCGGTTTGGTCCCCGTCGATGGTTTCCCACGTAGGCAACCAGCCGGAGACAACACCTTTCCGGCGCGGCCGCATTTTGCAGTTGATCGGGCTATAAGTCGCAAAATCGTTCCCGAACGGGCAATCCTGAATGGCCGCGCTCTCAATGCGTGCTTGGTCAATCCCGGCCTCGTCGATGGACCAAAACCGAATTGGATACGAGCTGCCTTGGGAGCGGATGAAGCCGCAGAGGCGAGAGCTTCCGCCGTTTTTGTACCAGCATACAGACGGTTCAACCCCGGCATTCAGATTGCCGATGTTGCCGACCCAAGCAATAGTCCCGTCACCATCTTTCGGCGTACCATTTGCAAAGCCAATGCATGGCCTCGCGAACCCGGTCAGCCCATGGAAGCCGAAGTAAACGTTGCCGTTTTCACCGTCATTCGACCCATAAACGCTCGGGGATGTGACCAGCGTCGGCAGGCCGCTTGTCGTCACGCTATATGCGCTATTTACGGTAGTGCGCAGCCGTGCGCCCAAACTGGCGCCGCCGAAAGTCGCGACTTGCCATGCAGCCTCTGCCTGCACCAGTGCGCCGCCTGCTGTGTCCTGACTGTATTCTGGAAGGTCGCGGTACAGAAAGTTCAAAATCGTGCCATCGGACGCCAGCGCGACCCGTTTCGGACCTTCGGTCGCATCCACTGGTGGCAGGATGGTCGCGCCGAATACCTCGATTTCGCCGGTCATTCCAAGTTCTTGTCCAGAGCGGAACCGCGCAGCATTGCGGCCCTTCTCGGTCAAAATGACCTCGGACCAATCCATCGAGCCGGGTTCATGACCCGGCGCGGCCATATAGCCCACGTGTGCAACGCCGTTGTATGCGTCAGGCGTTCCCTGCGGCCACCCAAGCGCGGTACGCCCGCCCTCGATCATGACGCTGCGCCGGTCAATCGTACCCGGTGCCGGAAGGTCAACGGTCGCCGCCTCATCGAAGTTCGCCACGCGCCAAAAGCCGTTGCGTGCACCGGGCAGGTTTGGCACCGCAGTCACCGGCCAGCTCTTGCCCTCAAGATCCACCAGCCCCACACCGACCGCCGCCGCCATGTTGGCGAATGCGGTGTCATTTGATGCAGGCGTGCCGACTTCGGACGCACCATAGGAGGAAGGCCGCGAGACCAGTCCAGGCGAACCATCGTTACCCGGATCGCCCTTGTCGCCTTTGTCGCCTTTGTCGCCCGGTGCGCCCTGCCATTCTCCAATGACTGAGTAAGTATCGACAGCATCAACTTGGTAAACGTTGCCGTTGTCGTGATAGTAAATATCTCCGACGTGATCGGCATTCGCGGCATAGGTCGAAATTGCATTGCCGCTGCCGAAATTGTGTCCGTCTGCGCCCGGTGCGCCCGGTGCGCCATCCTGCCCGTCATCGCCCGGAATGCCCTGCGGGCCGCGCGGCCCAACCAAAATAAGCTGCGACATTCTCAGACCTCCTTACGGATCGATAGGGCCGACAGATCGACGCCCGCGCCGTTTGGGTTGTAGGCATAGACCGCCGCCGAAGCAGTGAGCAAAGCGCCCTCGGACGCTTTCAACAAAAGACCGCCTGCCGTGGTCATTGCATCGCCGCGCAGCCAAACGTCGTCCGTATCGGACAGGTTGCGCACCGCCAGCTCCTGACGTCGCAGATCCGCACCGTCGACAAGAGCGGATGCGCCAGCTCCGACCGTGAAAACGTCGATTGTGTCGATCACGCTCGGCGCGGTGGTCTCGACCTCGACCGACCCCGAAACCACAAGGCGCGCGTCAGTCACATCGCCCCGGCCAAAGCCCAGCCGGACGCTGATGTCCTGGGCGTGCGGATTGTAGATCCGAATCCGGTTGAACTGGTTTTTGACGGTGAACGTCAGGCCCTGTTCGAAATTGGTTTCGGTGCCGTTGTCGAACGCGATTTTGAAGGGTGCCGTTGCTTCAAGGCAAATCAGAAACTCGGCCTGACGCGCCACCTCCAACCGGCCCCCAGCGGGAACCGTCCACGTGTTTGCCTGATATTGCGGGGCTTTGTTGTTCATTTCAGCACCTTTGAAGCGATGAAGGCCAAAGCAGCCGCCGGAATGCCGATCTTAACGATCAGCTCGGAAATCTGCCCTTCCTCGGTTTTTGCCATCTGTTGCGTGGTTTTTAGCGCGGTGGAGAGGGTGTTTGTGACCCGCGCCGTGTGTTCGTCCTGGGCATGCAAAGCGCCCTCAACCAGCTCCGCCGCGCGGTCCAATGCATCGCCGCCGGTCCAAAGCGCCTCCTCCCCAAAGGCAAGAGCTTGCTCCCCCAGCTCGAACGCCTCATCCGCCACCACATTCACCGAAACATCGCCCGTCGCGGAAACCCCGATGCTGCCTGCATCGGTCGCAACGCGGCGATCCTCGGTCACGTTCTGGGTCTGGTTGCTGCTGCTGCTACTGCTGCCCATCGAGCATGTCCCTTTCGAGTTTCCACATCGGCCCGGGCCGGATTTCGCGGTTTATGTACCCCTGCCCCGCCATCATGCGGCGCAGGCCGGGGCGTCGGGTCCAGAAGCGCAAGCGCGGCGCGCCGGTCAGCTTGGCCATACCTTCAAAGACCCGCGCCACCTCAGACGCCACAGACGCGCCGTGTGAGCCGTCACAGGCCATTGCAAGCACCGTCAGCGCTCCATCGGCCTCAACGTCCCACACAAGCCCCCCTTGCGGCTCTCCGTCGATCTGGACCGACCACAGAGCCAAGCGGCCACTTGTGACGCCCTCGCGCCAATCCGCCATGAACTCGGCAGAACCCGGAATGCGGGACAAAACCCGCTCGACGCGCCGCGACCACCGCGCCGCGCCAAAGGTCACTTTCGGAGTGCAAGCCAAACGACCAATCCCCCGATTGCCCAGGGCAACGCCTGCCGCGCCACTTCCTGCCACGTCTCTGCCGCCGCGCTCTTGAAGTGAAAGGCCCCGGTTGTTGACTGCCCGCCCGACCCCCCGGCCTCGGACACTGCCGGACCAGAGGACAGGGAGAGCGGTGGCAAAGGTCCGCCCGCAGCCATTACTTGCCCGACGCCGCGTAGATCACGGCACCGACCGCAACCGCGCCCAGGGCGATCACGCCCCAGCTCATGCCGCCGCCATTGCCGCCGGAGCCATAAGCGACAGGCACGACCTGCGCGCCGCCGCCACCGCCGCCGCCATCACCTTTCGACCCCATGTTGTTCAGCACAACGCTGGTCAGGCCCTTGAGCCAGTCCACGGAGGGCGAGCTGCCATCAATGGACCCGGTCACGCTGCCGCGCGGTGCTTCCATCACAGGGACGCCCAAATCGAGCGACCCGATGCTTGGGCGATAAATGTCCGTGGAGCCGTATTTGCTGCCCCAGGAATAGGTGTTGCCGCCTGCGCTCGACCCGTATTTTTTGGAAAAGTAGTCCGAAATCGACACTTTGTTTCCTCCTGATGCGCGGGGGGCTATCCCCCCGCTCTTGCCCGATCAGACAGCGCCCTGGACGCTCTCCGCATAGATCGAGTGGTTGCCGGTCGCGGTGAAATCGAGCTTCAGGCGGAAGTCCTGCAAGGCCATGGGCATGGCCTCGGCGAGACGGTTTTCCGTGCAAAAGTCGATGTGCGTAAAGCCGGTCTGCGGGGCGCGTTCGATGACCCCGTAATGGGCTGCACGCAGGGGCTTGTCCGACTCGTGCACCTTGCGGTTATCCGCGTGCACTTCCACCGTGGTGATCGCACTGGTTGCGACGTGCAGACCCAGCATCGCATAGCCACCGCGCACGATGTCTGCGATTTCGGCCTCGCCGGTCACGCCCTGATTGTGGATGTACCGCTGAATGCGCAGATGCGGCCCGAAAGCGCGCCCCGGCGACTGCACGGCGGAAACCGTCAGGCTGTTGATGGTGATCCCGGTTTTCAGGTCCATTTCCAGCGTGAAGGCTGCCATGCCCCCAGCGGTGCCGTATCCGGTTTGATCCTCGCCGTTCATGGTCCGCATCCACGGGCGGGACAGGAACAGCGGCAGCACACCGGCAACCAGCGTTTGGCCGTAGTACTGGTTCAGTTTGACCAGATCTGCGGCGGTGATCTGGATTTTGCTCTCACCGTCCACCATCAGGCGGATTTCGTCGATGTAGGTTCCCCAGTCAGCGGCAGGCACATCGCGCGGCGTTCCATCCACGTTCATGCGGATATAGAGCCGCTCATAGGTCAGGCCCAGCGGCAGGCTTACGGACGCCACTTGACCCGGCCCGATGCCCTGCGGCGTCGGCATTTTCTTGAGGGTGCGTGTCATGTGCGCCCCCGATTACATGTCGTAGCCAGCGCGTGCCTGAGCGATCACGCTCACGTCACGAAGCTGGTACATTACGAACCCGGCCAGCATGACGCCAACCGTCACCAGACCGACGCTCTTCACGTCCTGTTTCTTAAGCATAGACTTCCCCTTCTGCTTCTTCTTCGGCGCTCGGAATGAGGCCACCGATTGAAACGGGGTCGCCTTCAAGGTGGCGGCGGATCAGGAAGACCGCGAGGCCCCCTGCAACCGTCACTGCAAACGCGCTTAGAAGGTCACTTGCCTTCATGATGATTACCCCGTGTAAGTTCCACGGGATCAGCTAAACGAAGAGGCGCAGAGCAGTAAAAACAACGTACCGTAGCGTTACGGTACGTTGTGATTTGCGGGGTTAGGCACTTTTTCCCTTCGTACCGGGTTTGCGCGGGCTGTTCGCGGCTCTGGGAAACGTGATCTTGCCGCGTTTAAGGACGCCATGGCGCTCGTGGATGTACTCAAGGTTTGCCAGCCCCTTCACCGCGCCTTTGTCGCCGCCCAGCTCGGCGGCTGCGGCGTCCAGGTCGCGAGGCCCCTTCTGTGCCAAAACGACAGTTTCGTCGCAGTTGTTGCGGAACCGGGTTGCGACCTCGGCAATCCGTTGACTGACGCCGATCACCTCAATCCCAAAGTGCCGCCCACGGCTGCACACATCGGCAAAGCCGGGGCATTTCTGAGCGCCACCGGCCACCGGGAAACTGAGGTTCATTTCCTCGACAACCAGCGTCAACATTTTGGCCCCGCGCTTGCCGTCCTTAAACGGCTGTTGCGCCGCGAAGAGCAACCGGCAGAGCGCCGACAGCGCCGCCGCCTCTTTCCCGGCGGGCGGGACATAGGCCACCCGGAACCCGTTCCAGTCGTCAACCATCGCCTGCCGCACATCATCCAGACTGTTGCGGGCGCGGTGCTCTACGGTACGTACGTGCAAAGCTTGGCCGTACTCGGCCAGCGGATCGAAGATCACCAGCCGCTTTTGCCCCTTTATCATCCGCTTCACATACGAGGATTTCCCCGATCCCGACCGGCCCCAAACGCCGATGCGGCGCGCGTTGCTGGTGGCACTCATGCGGCCTGCCCTCCTTCATCGGCCCAGGCGAACGGGCTGTTTGTGTTGGCGGGCGGTGGCGTGTTGGCGTTTGCCGGTGCCTCGGCCTTTCGCTGGCTGCGGAACTCGCCTTTCGCTTCTCCCTTGGGTTCGTTGACAGCTTCCATTTTCGCAAGGCGGCGCTCTTCAAGGATCATGCGAACAACCATCACCTTGGCGATCACAAACGGCGCGGCGCGCGACAGCAGCGCGAGCGTCTCAGACTGCGGCATAAGCGCCGCTGGATAGTAGATCTGCAACAGGTCATAGATCGCGTCTGAAGCATCGCGGGCGATTTCGGTTTCCTCGGGATGGATTGCGAGCGGCTTCCAGTGCGGCAGGAACATACCCGGCAGGCCGAAGCTGTGCCGGAACGCCACAAAAAACGCGTCCTTGGTGATCTGCTCGACCTCATCCAGCGCGTCCAGCGGCTCCCCCGTTTCGGTGTCAACGGGCACCACATCATCAGCGCCGCCACCTTCGGTATCCAGCTCCGACGCGCGGAATGTGGTCAGATGCTCCGCACCCTGCCCCTCAGAATCGACGGAGGGTCCGTTTTCCGGGCGCTGTATGCCCTCTACGTGAAATTCAGTGTCAGTCACCCGAAAAGCCCTCCCCGGCTCGGTACGGGCCGCTCCTGCGGCGCTGTGTTGGTGTTGGCGACCGGCGCAGGATCTGCCGCGACAGGTGCAGCGGGCTTTTCATTGCCGATTTTGAGCGGAAGCCGGACCTTGACCGGGTTCTCGCCCGCCTCGCGGTAGGCTTTGCGCAAGGCCCAGCTCACCCGCTGGCCCCACCGCTGCTGATGGTTGCAGCCGATACCCTCTTCGTCGGCATGGGTGCACATGTAGTAAGCGCCGCCGGTCTTGTTCGCTTTGATCCGCACGACCCGACCGCAGCACTCGCAAGAGGCCATGCCCAGCACAGTTTGCGCGGGAACCTGAAATTGGGCGTTATAGCTCATGGTGCTGTCCCCTCATCCAGATATGGCGTGATCGCGTCCAGGCGCGCCGCCAGTTCGACCATAAAAGCCCCGGTCTCTTCGACCAGCTGCGGCCCCTGCGTCATCTGCGCCAAGGCCCCGGCCTTGCGCAGCTCTTGGGCGCGACGGTGTAGATCCTCGGCCCTTCCCTTCATTGGTTGCATGTCCGTCCCTTCTGCAACTGTTGCGAATGCAACTATAGATTCAGGGAATGGCCAAAAAATCAACGCTGATGCGAGAAAAGCAAAGGCCCCGCAATTTGCGAGGCCTCCTGATTACGCTGGTTTGCTATCCAGCAAGTGCCGTTCAAGTTTCGATCTGGTGGCTTCAATATTCCCCCGAAGGAATGTGTTTGCCTGTTCGAGTTCCTGAACGCGAGTGCCCATCTTCACGAGCCTATAGATGACCATTGCGCCGACAGCGCAGAGTGCTATATCCTTCATGTGGATATCCTGTTTTGTGGGAAGCTGCGACAACAGCGACCCATGGTTTGAAAGAAGCGCGGTCAGTTCATTCTGGCCGCGTTTTCTTTTTACTAAGCTTTTGATTTTGAGTCAAAAATCAGGCTGCAATTCCCTACGTATACGGTACGTGCAAAATATGGCTCCCCTGCCCGTCAAGGCACCGTCAAATTCCGCGAATCGCATGCGTTGTTCCTCCCCCGTTTGCCCCCCGTTCCGCCCCCGTTCGCAAAAGAGCGGCCCCGGTCGCAATCAAGCGATCAGGGCCGAAAATTCCACCTTCCTCATTTCTCAGCGGGCGCGCAGCGCCCTCCCTTGGGTGCAACGCTGGCCTAACAGGCTGCTGCGTCTTGCTCTGCAATCCATTGTTCCAGCATCACCCGCGCCCGGGCGTAACCGTGCAATCGGGTCCACTCACTAAGCAGCCTGTTTTCCGTCTGACGCCTGCCATCAGGCAATTTATCAACGTCGCGCCGACTAGGCGCGTCCTTCTTATATTCTGATGATATTGGGTACGCAGTTTCTGCGGGGGTTTTTGCGTAGGTTTCTTCGGAGGTTTGCTCCTCTTGGTTGTTTTCGTGTGCGTAGGTTTCTTCGGGGGTTTTCGCTCTTTGGTTGCGTAGCAGCTCGGCACGCTTAAACCGATATACAGGTGACATTCCTCGCCCGCCGTTTGGGTAAGCTATGGCCTCAATGTGGCCTGTATTGCGCAGGAGTTTGAGGGC
The DNA here is from genome assembly GCF_022348185.1 of Epibacterium sp. Ofav1-8. Taxonomy (GTDB): domain Bacteria; phylum Pseudomonadota; class Alphaproteobacteria; order Rhodobacterales; family Rhodobacteraceae; genus Epibacterium. The sequence continues at coordinate 467,664 of NZ_JAKRFD010000002.1, read as the reverse complement.
GTCATCTAACGTTCGTGGTGATCGTTTGATCTTCTTGCACAGTTCTTTTCGACAGCAAAAACTGGTACGCGTGCGCCAGTTCATGTGATCGAGCAGAACCCTGTAAACCGCGAGCGCTGATCCGCCAATAAGCGCTACCTCAAGTGCATGCTTTTTGAAGGCATATGCGTCCCGCCTCTCCTTCTGAGTAAGTCCAAATTCCGGTTCACTCATCGAACTGCCCCATGTCGAGACAAAGCTGATGGATCTCGCCGGTTTCCTCCATTCGTTTGATGCGCTGATAGATTGCTTGCCGCGACCGCCCTAGAAAGTTGGCAATGTCTCCAGCTGACCGGCCTCGTTGCAGGCCCAGGCGAATGACGTGATCCTCCTCACGCGTGATCCCTTTTCCGCGCGCCATGTCACCACCCCAAAGAAGCCGTTGATTTGCTTACTTTGATCGGGTAAACAGATTCGCGTAGGGTCCGCCTTACCCCCGCCCCCTCGAACGCCGCTGCTTTTGTAGTTAGGACGTGAGACGAAGCCGTGATGGAGCTTATCGGGCGGGGATTATATCTCCCTTTAAAATATACCGATTTAATCGCATTCATATTACTGATTATAAGACTTCACATACATCTTCATCATGGGTGCTGACGCGCCCTCATACTAAAAAAGCGCGCCCTGATTTGGAGCGCGCTTTTCCTATTCTGACCCGCTGGATGTCAGTCCCGAACGATCAGCACCGAGCATTTGGCATACCGTGCCACCCTTGCAGAGTTTGGACCTTGCAACCGGTCCATCAGCTCCGGCTTATGCGCGCCCATGACCACAAGGTCTGCGTCAGCGCGTTTGATCGCGTCGAGGATCATCTCATAGACGTTTGCCCCGACTTCAACGATATGCTGGACGTTCTTCATGTCCGGAACATGGGTCTTCACAAAGGCATGCAGCTGCTTGTCCGCTTCCTTCACCGCCGCCTTCATCGTGCCCTCCTTGAAGAACGATCCGACGATACTCATGCCATAGTCCGGTACCACGGTGACCACGCTCAGCGTGGCCCCGTAGAACGTCGCAAGCTCGGCAGCCCGTTGCAAGAGCGTCACCTCAGTATCCATATGCGTCAGGTCCACCGCACAGAGTATATGTTTGGTCATTGGGCCATTCCTTCCTCTTTGCGCTTCCGGCCAAGCTGTAGCGCCACGATGAATGCCAGGACCAGGAACGCCGGAATATAGAAGACTTCTTTGGGCAAACGGTCCGATTCAACTTCCATTTCAACGAGTTCCCAGTCGAAGTCGATGCCGAGTTGTTCTGCTGGACCGCCAAAGTTCAGACTGTCCACGTAGATCCTATCACTTTCCTCGCGAAACTCGATGCCTGCTCCGTCATAGAGCCGGGTTCGTCCATCAGCCCCCTTGGGACCAAGCGGTAGCAGGAAGCGGGCATCGACCATATCGCCTTCGAGGCTTTCCCCCTTGAGACGCACGCGCAAGGTTCCACCATCTTCGACCCTCTCGGCCATCTGAAAGACAGCCGAGCCCGGACGTGTCTCGAACGCCGGCTGGATCTGGTCCAGGAAGAACCCTGGGCGGAACAACGTAAATGCCACAAGCAACAGCAGCGCACTCTCCCAGAGCTTTGATTTCACGAGGAAATAATTCATCGTCGAAGCCGCAAACAGCAGCATCGCGATCATCGCCACCAGGAATACAAAGATCGCCTGCACCGGTCCCACATCAATCAGCAGCAGATCGGTGTTGAAGATGAACAGGAACGGCAGCAGCGCAGTCCGGATGGAATAGAAAAACGCCTGAAAACCGGTCCGCAGCGGATCGCCTTTGGAAATCGCGGCGGCGGCAAAGCTGGCCAGCCCCACCGGCGGCGTCACATCCGCCATGATGCCGAAATAGAACACGAACATATGGACCGCGACCAACGGCACGATCAGGCCGTTCTGCGCGCCGAGTTCGACCACAACACCCGCCATCAAGGAACTGACGACGATGTAGTTTGCAGTGGTCGGCAGGCCCATCCCCAGCACGATGGAAATCAGCGCGACAAAGAACAACATCGCCAGCACGTTGCCGCCGGAGAGGAACTCGACGAATTCCGCCATCACCTGCCCGATACCTGTCAGGGTCACCGCGCCGACGATAATGCCGGCCACACCCATGGCGCAGGCCAGACCGATCATGTTGCGCGCACCGATGATCAAACCTTCAAAGATGTCTGCAACACCCTGTTTAAACTCGGACATCGCATGATCCTGGCCGCGGAACATGGCCTTGATCGGATTTTGCGTCGCCAGGATGACCAGCATCGCGACCGAGGACCAGAACGCCGACAACCCCGGAGATTTCCGTTCGATCATCAGGAGATACATCAGCAAGAGGATCGGCATGATGTAGTGAATGCCGGTCTTGAAGATTTCACGCGCGGGCGGCAGATCCTGCATCGACTCTATGCTCAGCTCCAGGTCCTCCTCTGCGGCGGCGACACGCAAGGCTAGAACATAGAGCACGGCCATGATGAGCACGATCAGCCATGTGCTGGCCCCGCCGGCGACGCCTTCAAGCGCATTGACGATCACCCCGCAGAGCCAGAGTGTTCCTCCGCCAATCACGATGGAGATGGCAATGGTGAAGATCGCACCCAAGAAGAACTTGATCGGGTTCATGCGGCTGCTCCCTGTCATGCCCATTTTCAGCGCTTCGAGATGCACGATATAGACCAGCGCAATGTAGGAGATCGCCGCCGGGATGATGGCGGTCTTCACAACCTCGACATAAGGAATGCCGACATATTCGGTCATCAGGAAGGCCACGGCCCCCATCACCGGTGGCGTCAGCACGCCATTGATCGAGGAGGACACTTCGATCGCACCGGCCTTGGTCGCCGGAAAGCCCACACGTTTCATCAGCGGGATGGTGAAGGTGCCTGTCGTAACCACATTTGCGATGGACGAGCCGGAGATCAGCCCGGTCGCAGCAGACCCGATCACGGCGGCCTTTGCTGGGCCACCACGCAGGTGACCCAGGGCTGCAAAGGCCAGTTTCAGAAAGTAGTTCCCTGCCCCGGCCTGATTAAGAAGCGCGCCGAACAGCACAAAAAGAAAGACAAAACCGGAAGAAACACCAAGCGCGACACCAAACACGCCCTCGGTGGTGAGCCACATGTGGCTCATCGCCTTGTTGATGGATGCGCCCTTCCACTGCACCACCTCCGGCAACCACGGAGACGAGCCGAAGAAGACATAGGCGAGGAAGAACAGCGCCACGCCCATTAGGGGAAAACCGAGGCTGCGTCGGGCCGCTTCCAGCAGCAGGATCAGGCCGATCACCGACACGATGACGTCGGTCTGGTTCGGGGCGCCGGATCGCGCCGCCACCCCGGCATAGGCATAGAACAGATAGGACGCACTGAGCGCCCCCACCGCAGCAATGGCCCAGGTTGTGATCGGGATGTGATGGCGTGGGCTGGATTTCAATCCGGGGAAGGCAATAAAGGCCAGCAAAACCGCAAAGCCAAGGTGAATGGCCCGTGTTTGCGTGTCATTCCAGACCCCAACGCCGAGAATGAACGGCAGCGGAGAGGCGATCCACAACTGGTATAGCGACCAGACAAGCGGAATGTACCACAGCGCGTTCCGCCCGAACCTGTCCTTGGGCAATCGCCCGCCCGTGTCGCTGTCTGCTACAAAGTCATCCAGCGTGCGGTCGTCCTGATCCGCGGCGCTTTGGTTTTCCGTCATCGTGTCCCCACCCGGTTTGTTATGCACTCTTGCTTTTAACGAAAAAGGGCTCCCGCCACCTGAGGTCAGGGGCGAAAGCCTTTGATTTCACATCAGAAGTGATGAGGTCACTTCCAGCCGCGCTCTTGATAGTATTTCAGCGCGCCCGGATGCAGGTCTGCCGATAGGGCATCGTTGACCATTTCCTCTTCGCTCAGGCGCGCGAAGGCCGGGTGCAGTTTCTTGAAGTCGTCGAAGTTTTCGAACACCGCGCTCACCACGGCATAGACCACCTCATCCGCAACGTCAGCAGAGGTCACGAAGGTTGCCTTGGGGCCCCAGGACGGAATGTCATCCGCATTGCCGGGATACATCCCGCCGGGAATGGTCGCGGCCGCATAGGCAGAGTTCTCGGACAGAAGAGTTTCAATGTTCTCACCATCCAAGGGGATGATCTTCACGTCACAGGAGGAGGTGGCCTCCTGGCTGGACCCATTGGGCAGACCCGCGGCCCAGATCGTTGCCTCGATCTTGCCGTCACACAGCGCAGCGGATTGCTCGGAGGATTTCAGCTCTGCGGCGAGGGCAAAATCATCCTTGGTCAGGCCGGAATACTGCATCAGGGTTTCCGCCAGCACGCGGGTGCCGGAGCCGGGGTTTGCAATATTGACCTTCTTGCCCTTGAGGTCTGCGACCGATGCGATGTCGGCGTCTGCGCGGGCCATCAGGTGCATCGGTTCCGGGTGCACGGAGAACAGTGCCCGCAGCCCCTCGAATGCGCCATCGGATTCAAATGCGCCGGTGCCTTCAAGGCCGGCTTTCTGGACGTCGGATTGAACCACGCCGAATTCCAGTTCGCCCTGGCGGATGGTGCGGGTGTTATAGACAGAGCCGCCGGTGGATTCCACAGAGCAGCGAATGCCGTGTTCCTTGCGGTCTTTGTTGACCAGCCGGCAGATCGCGCCGCCCGTGGGGTAGTACACGCCTGTCACACCGCCGGTCCCGATGGTGATAAACTGCTGTTCGGCTGCGGAGGCCGCGCCGGAAAAGCCCAGTGCCACGGTTGCAGCGGATGCGAGAAGTGTTTGTTTTAGGACCATAAGTTCTCTCCCTGATTAAAACGGAAATCGGTCGTTGTGCCGATAATATGCGGGGAATGCCGCTACAAGTTAATTTTACAGTCAAAGCACATGCGCATGCTTTTCCTGATCATCCGAGGGGTGGAGTGCTGCTGCAGGATCTGCCCTCTGTGGCTCGCCCCATCAGGCCCAAAAGCGCGCGACGGCTAGATGCCAGGTTGATCACCGCAGTTTCGCCACCTGTCTTCCCTCAGAGTGATGAGTGCCCAGTTTAGATGCAACCAGCATTTTTGCAGGGGTGAAAAATTCAGAAATGATCTCAGTTTTGGGAACTGGACCTCCCTGACCTCGCTTCCATGCGTTACATGCATGGATCTGACGGGTCTCAAGAGCCGGAACCTGGGCAGCGCTGCTGTCGTGGTCCTGAAGACTTCCCTCGCCCCTGCCCGCTTGTGGTGTCACTGCCGACGGACGCCGCACCGGCATGCTGATAGGAGTGCCGTTGAGGTGTGAATTGGGTCGAGTTTTGGACTTTTGAGGGTGCGCGCCGCGTGGATCGCCCTGCGAAGTGGTGAAAATGCAGGGCGTGTTAAGTGATTTACATTTGAAATTGTGGCTTGCTCTGCGTGCCTCCTTGCGGATCTGCCAGACGGGTGGCCAAAGCAGCGCTGAAAACGATATTTGCGTATGTACGCCTTTGGTGGTCTTCTCGCTGAGCTAGGTCAGTCGTTTTTGCAAAGCCTGTGGCTCGCGCTTTAGAAAGCTTAACAGCTCCCGTCGTGCTTCTAAGTGTTTCGTCGCCAAGCGTTAATCAGACCCTTAAGGGGTACACACCACAGGCGCCATGCCGCGCCTCCGGTGTCGGTGGTCGGCGCAGGGGAATCCCCGCAAAATAACCGCCCTTGCATAAATGCATGGGCGGTTTTGCAGTAATGCGCAGCATTAAGGTTTAGAAAAACGCCTGCAAGCCGGTCTGCGCGCGCCCGAGGATCAGCGCATGCACATCATGGGTGCCCTCGTAGGTGTTCACCGTCTCGAGGTTCATCATGTGGCGGATCACCTGGAACTCCAGGCTGATGCCGTTGCCGCCATGCATGTCGCGCGCGTGGCGCGCGATTTCCAGCGCCTTGCCGCAGTTGTTGCGCTTCACGATAGAGATCATCTCCGGCGCGGCATTGGCCTCATCCATCAGGCGCCCCACCCGCAGCGAGGCTTGCAAACCAAGGGCGATCTCCGTCTGCATATTGGCCAGTTTCAGCTGGAACAGCTGCGTGTTTGCCAGAGGGCGACCAAACTGGTGACGATCAAGGCCGTATTGACGGGCGGCATGCCAGCAGGCTTCGGCCGCGCCCATGACGCCCCAGCTGATGCCGTACCGCGCCCGGTTCAGGCAGCCAAACGGACCTTTCAGACCTTCGACATGCGGCAGCAGCGCCTCTTCGCCAACCTCGACACCATCCAGGACAATCTCGCCGGTGATGGAGGCGCGCAGCGACATCTTCTGTCGGATCTTGGGGGCCGACAACCCTTTGGTGCCCTTGTCCAATACAAAGCCGCGGATCTTGCCGCCATGCGCTTCGGATTTGGCCCAGACCACAAAGACATCCGCGATCGGCGCGTTGGAGATCCACATCTTGGACCCCGTCAGGCGGTAACCGCCTTCGGTTTTCTCGGCGCGGGTTTTCATGCCCGCCGGGTCCGAGCCCGCATCGGGTTCGGTCAGGCCAAAACAGCCGATCCACTCGCCAGACGCCAGCTTCGGGAGGTATTTCTGCCGCTGCTCTTCGCTGCCATAGGCGTAGATCGGATACATCACCAGCGAGCTTTGCACCGACATCATCGAGCGATAGCCGCTGTCGACGCGTTCCACTTCGCGCGCAACCAGCCCGTAGGACACGTAACCACCACCGAGGCCGCCATATTCCTCCGGGATGGTGGTGCCCAAGAGCCCCATCTCGCCCATCTCGCGGAAGATCTCAGGGTCGGTCTGTTCGGTCTCATAGGCCTCGGTCACGCGGCTTTGCAGTTTTTCCTGTGCGTAGGCCCGAGCGGACGCCTCGATCATGCGTTCATCTTCGGTCAGCTGATCGCTCAGACGCAGCGGATCCTCCCAGCTGAACTGGCCAAGGTCGGGGGCGTCTTTTGCGCGAAGGGTCGGTTTTTCATCCAGCATCGGGACCTCCAATAAAATGTTGACGACATCTTAAGCGCGCGCCGCGACGAAAAACAGCGAGACTTTGGCAATCACCTATGACAAAAGATCATACATGTCTGTGCCTCGCCGCTTCTTGCCTTCCATTGCTTCGTTGCGTGCGCTCGAAGCGCTCGACCGTCTCGGCAGCGCCTCCGCGGCGGCCACAGAGCTGTCTTTGACGCAAGGCGCGGTCAGTCGCCAGTTGCAGGCGCTGGAACGTCAGCTGGGGGTGGATCTGGTGGTTCGGGACGGAAAGGCCTTGACCCTGACGCCCGATGCCGCCGCCTATGCGGACGAGCTGCGGCACGCGCTGGACCGGATTGCAAATGCCACGCTTCAGGTGCAGTCCGCACCGCTGGCGGGCAGTCTGAACCTTGCGATCCTGCCGGCCTTTGGCATGCGATGGCTGATGCCCCGGTTGCCGGAATTCTCGCGGCGCCATCCGGATGTGACCATCAATATGTCCACCCGTCTGGCGCCCTTCAACTTCGCCACCGAAGCCTTTGATGCAGCGATCCATTTTGGTCAGGCCGATTGGCCCGGAACGCAGGCGCTGCTGTTGAAGCACGAACAGCTCCTGCCGGTCTGCGCGCCAGAGTTGCTGCGGCGGAGGCAGGTGACAGAACCGGCGGATCTGCTGAACCTGCCGCTGTTGCATATCCAGACCCGGCCACGGGCCTGGGCCGATTGGTTCGCGCGCCACGGGGTGGAGACCGAGGCCGCCCTCACCGGGACGCTCCATGACCAGTTCTCCACCATCAATCAGGCGGCGCTGCACGGGCTCGGGGCCGCCCTGATGCCGGATTATCTGGTGGAGCAGGATCTAGCGACCGGCCGGCTTGTGGCTTTGCACCCCAAGGCCGAAGACATCGGTGGCGCCTATTATCTGGTGTGGCCGATCACCAGAGCGCGCCACCCGGGGCTGTTGCAGTTCCGCGAATGGCTTGCAGGGCAGGCGCAGCCCGAAGACCCCCTGCCCCGCTAGGTTTAAAATCCAGAAAAGATGTTATCTTTCAGGGTTCTGACGGATGAAGATCATCCTAGGGCATAGCCCGCACCGCGCACCGTGCGGACCGGGTCCTCACCGCCGTGCTGGGTCAGGGCCTTGCGCAGCCGACCGATGTGGACGTCCACGGTCCGGGTATCCACATAGATGTCGCGCCCCCAAACCCGATCCAAGAGCTGTTCCCGGCTCCAGACCCGGCCCGGTTTCTCCATGAAGGTGGACAGCAGGCGAAACTCGGTCGGGCCCAGTTTCAACGGCTGTTCGGCACGGCTGACCTTGTGGGTTTCGGCATCCAGGATGATGTCGTCGAATTCCAGCCGCATGCCGACGGTGGCGGGGCGCACCCGCCGCAGCTGGGTGCGCACCCGGGCCATCAGTTCGATCACCGAATAGGGTTTGACCACATAATCATCGGCGCCGGTTTCCAGGCCGCGGACCTTGTCGACCTCCTCGGAGCGGGCCGACAGCATGATGATCGGAATGCCACGGGTCTCGTTGCGGGTCTTCAGGCGGCGACAGACTTCGATCCCGGTCAGATTGGGCATCATCCAGTCCAGAACGATGATGTCGGGCATGTCTTCCTCGACCAGAAGCAGGGCTTCCTCACCGTTTTCCGCCTTGATCACCCGAAAGCCGTCGGCCTCCAGGTTGTAGGCCAGCACTTCGCGCTGTGCCAGTTCGTCTTCGACGACCAGAACTGTGGGCTGATCGACTGCCATGGCTTAGACCTCCTGGGTCGAAATAGAGGTGGTGTCCGCCTTCGCGCGCTCTTCTTCCGGCTTGTTGCCGGTCACGAGATAGACCACCTGCTCTGCCATGGCGGTCACGTGGTCGCCCATGCGTTCGATGTTCTTGGCGATGAAATGCAGATGCATGCAGGAGGTGATGTTGCGCGGATCTTCCATCATATGGGTCAGGAATTCGCGAAACAGCGCATTGTACATCTGATCGACATCGCGGTCGCGGTCGATGACATCCTGGGCCAGTTCCACGTCACGCTGGATATAGCTGTCCAGCGCATCCTTCAGCATCAGTTCCACTTCGCGGGCCATGCGACGCAGGGCGGCGGCGCTGTCGGCCACGGCCGGGCTCTGGGCCAGCACGCCAGTGCGCTTTGCCATGTTCTTGGCATAGTCGCCGATGCGTTCGAGATGGCCGGAGATCTTCATGACGCTGAGCACCACGCGCAGGTCCACCGCCGCTGGGGCGCGAATGGCGATCACCCGGGCGGCGTCCTCGTTGATCATCTCTTCGAGACCGTCGATGGCGGCGTCGGCCTTGACCACCTGGGCGGCCAGTTCCTCGTCACGGGTTTCCAGGGCCCGGGCGGCTTCCATGATGGCAGCCTCCACGAGGCCACCCATCTTCATGATCCGGGCCTGAATCGCTTCGAGATCCCGGTCAAAGGCGGATGCGATATGTTGTTCTTCCATGAGACTGTCTCTCTGCCTTAGCCGATACGGCCGGTGATGTAGCTTTCGGTGCGCGGATCTTCGGGGTTGGTAAAGATCTGACCGGTGGGACCGAATTCCACCAGGTTGCCGAGGTGGAAGAAGGCGGTCTTCTGGCTGACGCGCGCCGCCTGTTGCATCGAGTGGGTCACGATCACGACCGAATAGTTCTCGCGCAGCTCGTCGATTAGCTCCTCCACCTGCGCGGTGGCGATCGGGTCCAGTGCGGAGCACGGCTCGTCCATCAGCAGCACCTCGGGTTCGGTGGCAACGGCGCGGGCAATGCACAGACGCTGTTGCTGACCACCGGACAGGCCGGTGCCGGGCGCATGAAGACGGTCCTTGACCTCATCCCAGATGGCGCCGCGGCGCAGGGATTTCTCGACGATGTCGTCCAGGTCTGATTTGGATTTGGCCATCCCGTGGATACGCGGACCATATGCGACGTTGTCATAGATCGATTTGGGGAACGGGTTCGGCTTCTGGAACACCATCCCCACCTGCGCCCGCAGCTGCACCGGGTCGACGCTCTTGGCGTAGATGTCTTCGCCTTCGAGCAGGATATCCCCGGTCACCCGGCAGATGTCGATGGTGTCGTTCATCCGGTTCAGGCACCGCAGAAAGGTCGACTTGCCGCAGCCGGACGGGCCGATAAAGGCGGTCACGGTCTTGTCTTCGATTTCCACGTTGACGTCCTTGATGGCGTGGCTGTCGCCGTAATAGACGTTGACGTTTTGCGCGGCGATCTTGGTACGTTGAGTTTCCACGGTCTTATCCACTGCTGTCATGTCGTTCATTTGAAATACTCCCCTTACCAGCGACGCTCGAAGCGACGGCGCAGGATGATGGCGATGATGTTCATGGTCAAGAGGAAGGCAAGCAGGATGATGATGCCACCCCAGGCCTTTTCGTAAAAGCTGACATCCGCGCGCGCCGCCCAGGTGTAGATCTGGGCCGGCATGGCCGAGTTCGGCTCGGTGAAGCCTTCGACAAAGCCTTCGGGATAGCCGCGGGCCACAAAGCCGACCATGCCGATCAGCAACAGCGGTGCGGTTTCCCCAAGCGCCTGGGCGAGGCCGATGATGGTGCCGGTCAGGATACCCGGTGCGGCCAGCGGCAACACGTGATGGAACACCGCCTGCATCTTCGATGCGCCCACGCCGAGGGCCGCGTCACGGATCGACGGCGGCACCGCCTTCAGCGACGCGCGGGTGGAGATGATGATGGTGGGCAGCGTCATCAGCGACAGTACCAGCCCCCCCACCAGCGGCGCGGATTGCGGCAGATGCATGAACTGGATGAACACCGCAAGGCCGAGGATACCAAACACGATCGACGGCACCGCCGCGAGGTTGGAGATGTTCACCTCGATCAGGTCGGTAAAGCGGTTCTGCGGTGCAAACTCTTCCAGGTAGATCGACGCGGCAACGCCGATCGGCAGCGACAGCACCAGAACCACCAGCATCATGAAGAAGGAGCCGACAACCGAGGCGCCGATCCCGGCCCCGCCGGGGTTGTCCACGCCCGAGTCGGCGCCCGTGATAAAGGCCCAGCTGAAGGCTTGCTTGATGATGCCCGCCTCTTCCAGCGCATCGACCAGATCGAGGTCGCTCAATTGCAGGAAGCGGCTGTCTTGCAGGGTTTCGCGTTGCACCCGGCCCTTGAAGTAGCCGTCGACCCGGCTGGAGGCCGCAAGTTCAAAAGCCACCGGTTGGCTCAGCTCATCCGGGTTCGCCTGGTAGTGGGCCCGCAGGGTGCCGCCCACCTTGCCGAGCAGGCGCTCGATCGCCGCCTCGTCGAATTCCACGGTCATGCCGCGCTGTTGCAGCTGCTCCTGGAGGGAGGCGATGAACAGGTTCGAATAGGCCTTGGTCTTGAACAATTCGCTTTCGGCGGCGTCCATCTGCTCCTGGGTGAGGGTGAAGTCCACCGTCACCACCGTCCGGGTAAAGGCCGGCAGGCCGGAGCGGACGATCGACACGAACAGCACCGTCAGGAAGAACAGGCCGACCAGGATCGCAGCCATACCGTAGGCGCGAAAACGTCTCTCTGCGGCGTTGCGACGGCGCGTGTTGGGGTCGGTCTGGCTCAGCGACCTGGAGCGTGCAGGGGTCGGGTTGTCCATGCTTGCGTCGGTCATTCGTACTGCTCCCGGTATTTGCGGACGATGTAGAGGGCGATGATGTTGAGACCCAGCGTCAGCACGAAGAGGGTCATGCCGAGGGCGAAGGCGACCAGCGCCTCGGGGCTGGCAAAGTCGGCGTCCCCGGTCAACTGGCTGACGATCTTGGCGGTGACGGTGGTCATCGCCTCAAAGGGGTTGAGACTGAGCCGGGCCGCGGCCCCTGCCCCAAGCACCACGATCATGGTCTCGCCGATGGCGCGCGAGGCCGCCAGCAGGATGGCGCCGACGATGCCGGGCAGTGCTGCCGGGATCACCACCTGGCGGATGGTTTCCGATTGCGTCGCACCCAGCCCGTAAGAGCCGTCGCGCATCGCCTGCGGCACCGCGTTGATGATGTCGTCGGACAGCGAGGACACAAAGGGAATGAGCATGATGCCCATCACCAGACCGGCGGTCATCACGGCGGTGCCGGCCTGCATCCAGCCGAGCCCGTCATCGCCAAAGACTTTCAGCAGCAGCGGACCAACGGTGAGCAAGGCAAACAGACCGTAGACGATGGTCGGGATACCGGCGAGGATCTCCAGCAGCGGCTTGGCCACGGAACGGACCCGGGGGCTGGCGTATTCCGACAGGTAGATCGCGGCAAAGAGGCCGATCGGCACCGCCACGGCCAGCGCCACGATGGAGATGTAGAAGGTGCCCCACAGCAGCGGCAGCACGCCGAGGTCGGACGACCCGCCGCGGCCAGAGAAGCTCGGCGCCCAGTTGAGGCCGAAGAAGAAGTCGCTTGCCGGATAGAGGCGGAAGAACTCCCAGGTGTTGAACACCAGCGACAGCACGATGCCCACCGTGGTCAGGATGGCGATCGAGGCGGCCGCCACCAGCAGCGCGTGGATGCCGAATTCAACCACGTTGCGGGCGCGGAACAGGGCGCGGGTTTCACGCAGGGCGAACAGCGTGCCCGCCAGCGCGACCACGATCGCCGCGATCGACATGATCAGATAGCCGGTGGAATTGACGATCCGGTAACGCTGCGCGGCGCGCAGCACGGTCTGGGTCACCTCGGCTGTCACGATCTGCCCGGCATCCTTGAGGCGCTGGGTCACATCGGTGAAATCGGCGCGGGCGTTGCGGGCGAAGTCCTCGTCCATCAGCCCCTGCGCGACCGCATTGTCGAGACCGGTCGCCGCCCGGCGCACCTCTGCCATCACCAGCCCGCGCGAGGAGCCGTCGTCGATGGCACTGTCGGGGATCATGCCGGAGATCACCGAGTTGACATAGAGCGGTTGCGCCAGAAGCCAGACGATCAAAAGCCCGAAGGTGGGCACCATAGCTTTGAGCGCCACGTTCCAGCCGTAATAGGACGGCAGCGAGTGCAGCTCTCTGCTGTCGCCCCCCGCATTGGCCAGCGCCCGCGATCGGCCGAGCATATAGCCCACCGCCGCGATCACGAGCACGATCAAGATCAGCCAGAAAAGTGGCATCGTAACCCCCGAGGTCATGTTGTCGGTAAAACGTCCAGAAAGGGAATGGGGGCGGCGCTAGACACCGCCCCCAACATTTGGCCTAGGGCCGGATTTAGCTGCCGGAGCCCATGGTGGTCGCGTTGGCGACGGCGTCCTGGGTTTTGGCCAGTTCCGGATCCGAAACCAGACCGTAGTTGGCGAGCGGGCCGGAGGGGCCTGCGATCTCGTCAGCCACGAAGAACTGTGCGTATTCCTGCAGGCCCGGGATCACGCCGATGTGGGCTTTCTTCACGTAGAAGAACAGCGGGCGGGACACGGGGTATTCGCCGGTGGAGATGGTCTCGGTGGACGGGGTCACGCCGGACATGGTCGCCACTTTCAGCTTGTCGGTGTTGTTCTCGTAGAACGCCAGGCCGAACACGCCGATGCCGTTGGTGTTGGCGTCGATACGCGCCAGGGTCTCGGTGTAGTCACCGTCGATGTCCACGGACTTGCCGTCCTGACGCACGTCGAAGCACGCGTCTTCGATGGCGTCTTCGTCCATGCCTTTTTCTTCCATGGCGGCAACGGCGCCGGTGTCTTCACAGCCCTGCAGCAGGACTTTTTCTTCGAAGACTTCGCGGGTGCCGTGCTTGGTGCCGGGGATGAACATGGCGATTTCCGCATCGGGCAGATCGCTGTTGAACTCGGACCAGTTCTGGTGCGGGTTGGCGACCAGCTCGCCGTCTTTCACGACGGTTGCGCCGATGGCGTTGTAGATGTCGGCCGGTTCAAACGCGGCGAAGTCGGGACCGGACTGCTGGGAGGCAAACACGATGCCGTCATAGCCGATGCGCACTTCGATGATGTCGGTCACGCCGTTGTCGGCACAGGCCTTGATCTCTTTTTCGCGGATCTTGCGGGATGCGTTTGCAACGTCGATGGTGTTTTCGCCAACGCCTTCGCAGAAGCGCTTCAGGCCAGCGGAGGAACCGCCGGATTCCACGACCGGGGTCGGGAAGTCGGTGTTCTCGCCGAACACTTCCGCCACGATCGACGCGTAAGGCAGAACGGTGGAGGAGCCAGCGATCTGCACCTGGTCACGAGCAGCAGCTGCGGTGGCCGACACGGCGGCGATGGCCAGGGTCGATGCGGTCAGTTTCACAAAGGACATTTACGTCTCCATGAGTTTAAGAAGTTTACGATCACCCCCAAGATGATCTTGCGCCCCTCCTAGAAGGCGCAGGTGTGGCTTTTGTGACAGCTGTGTAACAGCTGTATGACAACCGGCGCCCGGAAGAGAAAAAAACTGAAACAGTTCGCAAAGCGCGCTGTTTTACATGGCCTACGGCCGGCACGCGCGGGGTTTCCGCAGGTGCCGGCCGTTAACATGTTGTCACAGAATGCAGGTTTTCGGGTCGCGCAGCGCTTATCGCGGCAGGATCACCGTGAAGGTTGCGCCCTTGCCGAGGTCGCTTTCCACCCGCAGCCGTCCCCGGTGGCGGTTGATGATATGCTTGACGATCGCCAGCCCGAGGCCGGTGCCGCCCAGCTCCCGCGACCGGTGGTTGTCGGCGCGATAGAACCGTTCGGTGAGGCGCGGCAGATGCACCGGATCGATGCCGGGGCCATCATCCGTCACCTGCACCCGCACGGCCGGGCAACGCAGGGCCGGATCGCGGTCCAGCGCGCTCAGGGAGACGGTGACCGTCTCGCCCCCGTATTTCAGCGCATTCTCGATCAGGTTGGTGAACACCTGCTGGATCTGATCGGGATCGGCGGGGATTTCCACCGGCGCATCCGGCGCATCAAGCGTCAGTGCGGTGCCGCCGGATTCCGCCAGCGGGCCAAGCGATTTGATGGTGGAGTTCAGGTAGCTGACCAGATCGATCCGCTCTTTCGGGCGGACGCGTTCCTCGCTTTCCACCCGGTTCAGCGACAGCAGGTCCCCCACCAGGCGATTCATCCGGCTGGCTTCGCCCTCCATGATATTGAGAAACCGGTCGCGTGCATCGGCATCGTCCCGTGCGGCCCCGCGCAGGGTCTCGATGAACCCCATCAGCGCCGTCAGCGGCGTGCGCAGCTCATGGCTGACGTTGGCGACAAAATCGCGTCGCATCTGACTGGCCTGCTCCCGGTCGGTGATGTCGTCGAAACACAACAGCACCGCGCCGCCCTTGACCGCGCCCACCCCCGGGACATAGCGCAGGGTGACCTCAAAGGTGGTGTCCTGCGCGCCGTCATTGGACAGGTGGCGCGCGGTGCGTGGCTGGCGATCAAGCAAGCAGGACTCGATCGCCGAGGTCACATTGGGTTGCCGCAGGATGGTGGCAAAATGGCGCCCGATCACCTGCGGGCCAAGCAGGGTTGCGCCTTCGACATTGGCCGCGATCAAACGCTCGGTCTGATCGATCAGAACGGCAGGCATCGGAAACGCGGCCAGCAGCCCGTCGATCAGCTCTTGCGACATGATTTTTTGCCTCATCCTTGCGTCGTGACGGCCTTCTTAGGGTTTGAATGTAACTATGACATGGCAGAGTTGATTGCGGCCTCAAAGATCGCGCAGAGCGTGTCCGGGTCTTCCAGCCCGACCGACACGCGAAAGAACCCCTCGTGCAGGCCAAGTGCTGCGCGATTTTCCGGGGTGAGGGCGCGGTGTGACGAGGAGGCCGGGTGCGAGAGCGTGGTGCCCACATCCCCGAGGGTTGGCGCGAAGGATAGCCCTTCGGCCCCGCGGGTGAACGCGTTGGCCGCCTCACGACCGCCATTCAGCTCAAAGCTCACCATATTGCAGCCCCTGCCCTTGAGCAGCGCCTGCGCGCGGGCATGGTCCGGGTGGTCCTGGCGCGTCGGGTAAATGACGCGCTTCACCCCCGGCAACCCTGCAATATGATCCGCCAGACGCGCTGCCGTGGCCTCGGCGCGGTCAAAGCGCAGATCAAAGGACAACAGCCCCCGCTCCGCCAACCAGCAATCAAACGGGCTCGGCGTCATGCCGGTGGTGACGGAGAACACCCGCATCCGATCATTGAGCGCGGGGTCCTTGGCCACCACATAGCCCAGCATCACGTCGGAGTGGCCCGCGAGCAGTTTGGTGACGGAGTGGATGACAATATCCGCGCCATGCTCAAACGGTTTGAACGCGCGGGGCGTGGTAAAGGTGTTGTCCACCGCCAGCAGGATGCCGTGCTCCCGGCACAGCGCGGCGATCCCGTCGATGTCGGCCACCGCAAGCGTTGGGTTCGACACCGCCTCCACCAGAATGAGCTTGGTCTCGGGGCGGATCGCGGCGCGGATTGCGTCGACGTCGCCGGGATTGGCCAGAGACGTGTTGATACCAAGACGCGGCAAATCTTCCTTCATCAGCCGCAGCGAACGCCCATAGAGCTGATCGCCACCGATGACATGATCACCTGTCTGCAACAGCCCCATGAGCACGGCGGAGACTGCCGCCATGCCGGAGCCAGTCACAACGCCTCCGGTTGCGCCCTCCATGTCATCAAGCCGACGCGCAATTACATCGGCGTTGGGATGCCCCTCACGGGAATAGGTATAGCCATGCACGCGGCCCTCATATTGATCGTCCAGCGCATCCGGGGTTTCGGAGGCATAGACCACCGAGGGGCTGAGCGGAGTCACAACAGGATGGCTGGCACTGTCGGGCAGACCATGCGGGCGCATGACGGAGGGGCGGGAATTCTTCACGGTCAAATCTCCTTCAGCTCCGCTTTGAAACGGCGCATGTTTTCCTGATAGTGCACGGCGCTGGCGGTCAGCTTTGCGGCGAGTTCGGCATCGACCTCGCGCACCACCTTGCCCGGTGCGCCCATGACCAGAGAATTATCAGGAATTTCCTTGTTCTCCGTAATCAGCGCGCCCGCCCCGATCAGACAGTTCTTACCGATCTTGGCGCCGTTGAGGATGGTCGCCCCCATCCCGATCAGGGAGTTCTCGCCGATGGTGCAACCATGCAGCATGACCTTATGGCCGATGGTGCAGTTTTCGCCGATGGTCAGCGGATAGCCTGCGTCGATATGCATGACCACGTTTTCCTGCACGTTGGAGCCCCGCCCGATGCGGATTTCCTCGTGATCGGCGCGGATGGTGACGCCAAACCAGATCGAGGCCCCCTCTTCCAGCACCACCTTGCCAATCAGATTGGCATCCGGGGCCACCCATGTATCGGCGTGGATTTGTGGGTGGTGTTCGCCAAGCGCATAGATGCTCATGACAGATCCTCAAATTCCTGTTGCAGGGTGCGGGCATGTTCGATCAGTGCAGGCTGTTGAATGCGGCGCAGGCGGGTGGCCGTGATGATCGTCTTCAGTGCCTCTTCGGTCTCATCAAGGTCCTCGTTGATCAGCACATGATCATAAGAGCCCCAGTGCGAGATCTCGTCCCAGCTCTTTTGCATGCGGCGCTGGATGGTCTCAGCGTCATCCTGTCCCCGGCTTTCCAGGCGGCGGCGCAGCTCGGTGATGGAGGGCGGCAACAGGAAGATCGACAGCGTGTGTTTGCCGAGATCCGAATTGGTGATCTGCTGCGCGCCCTGCCAGTCAATGTCGAACAGCACATCGCGGCCTTCATTGATGGCCTTCTGCACCGGCCCCTTGGGGGAACCGTAGAAATTGCCGAACACGTGGGCATGTTCCAGCATCTCGCCATCGGCCACGTCATGTTTAAACGACTCCACCGAGACAAAGTGATAATCCTGCCCGTCGACCTCACCCGGGCGCGGCTGCCGTGTGGTGGCCGACACCGAAAAGCTGATGTCGCTGTCCCAGGCCCGCAGCCGCTTGGCCAGTGTTGATTTCCCGGCACCGGAGGGGGAAGACAGGATAATGAGAAGGCCCCGTCGCTGTGCTTTTGAGTGTACCATAATGAGGGTGCTCTCCTTATTCTATGTTTTGAACCTGCTCGCGCATCTGGTCGATCACGGTTTTGAGTTCCAATCCCACCTCGGTCAAGGCCGCGTTCTGCGCCTTTGAACAGAGCGTGTTGGCCTCGCGGTTGAATTCCTGCATCAGAAAGTCGAGCTTGCGCCCCACCGGACCGCCCTGCCCGATCAGTTTGCGCGCGGCCGCCACATGCGCCGCGAGCCGGTCGAGCTCTTCGGTGACGTCGGCCTTCACCGCGATCAGCGCCAGTTCCTGCGCGACGCGATCAGGGTCTGCGCCCTCGCTGTTGGACAGGACACGGGCAAGATTGCTCTTGAGCGTCTCTGCGATCTGCGCCTGACGGTCATCGGCGCGCTGGGCGGCCTCCGCGCGCAAGGCGTCGATCCGGTCGATCTGACTCGTCAACACAGCCAGCAAAGCGGCGCCCTCGGCTGCGCGCATGTTAACAAAGTCGGCCAGAAGTGAGTCGAATTCGGATAGGAGCCGCTGCACCAGCTGTTCGGAATCCTGCTCGGCGGTGGCCTGTTCCAGCACGCCGCGCATCTGAAGGATATCGGTGGCGCGCACCGGCGCGAGTTGCAATCCGACCTGCGCGGCCTGCGCCTGCGTCGCGGCAATGGCGGCCAGCATGGTCTCCATCGCCGCCGTGTTGATCTGCATCTGCCCCTTGCCATCCTCGGCGCGGCTGAGGCGCAGACCAACGGTCACATTGCCCCGGCCTAGTTTATTGGAGGCACGGGTTTTTATTTCGTTTTCAAGACCTTCCAGCCAATCCGGCACCCGTGCGCGCACGTCCAGCCCCTTGGCATTGACCGATCTGATTTCCCAGACCCATGTATATGCGCCCTCTGCGCCCTGCCCGGAGGCAAATCCCGTCATCGAATGCAATGTCATCTGCGACCCTCCTGTTTCCTGCATACAGGGGCACAGGGCGGGGTCAATGGTCAGGCGTATCGCGCGGCACTGCCAAGGCAGAGGCTGCCTATACCAAAGTGTTAACCATTGCTTAAACTATTGGTCCAAACTTTAGTCAGATTGTGTCATGTTAACTCCAGGGTAACCACTTCGGCGTTAACACTTGGGCATGGGCCTCCTGCCAAGTTTCGATGTCGGAACCGGATGCAGAGGACAAGAAAATGATTTTTCGCGGTCAAGACGGCGCAGACAACAAGACGGGGTTGAACAAGGTGGTAGCTATGGATCGCTTTCGCACACGCTCGAACGTGTCGCCGCTGCGTCAGGCCGAGGCCTATTGGACTGCTCTGCGCCGTGGCGATGACATTCCCAGCCGTTCGCAGGTTGATCCGCGTGGCCTGGAGAACATCCTCAGCCAGACTTTCATTCTGGAGCGCGTCGCACCGGGGATCGCCCGCTTTCGCCTGGCCGGGCAGAAGGTCAACGAACTGGCCGGAATGGAAGTGCGGGGCATGCCTCTGACCGCCTTCTTCACCGCCGATGCCCGCAAGACCCTGAGCGCCGCGCTGGAACATATGTTCGACGATCCGTCGATCCTGGAATTCGACCTGAAAACCGAAGCGACCCGCCTGCGCGGCAGCCGTACCGCACGGATGATCCTGCTGCCCCTGCGCAGCGATCTGGGCGATGTCAGCCGCGCGCTGGGCGTTCTGGTCTCTGACGGTGGGGCAAGCCGGGTCTCGCAGCGCTTCCTGGTCGAGGATTACGAAATTCGCAAGATCGGCAAGTCCGACGCCGCGACAGCCAGCCCCGCGTTCAAGGCGACGCCGCGCGTCACCGCACCGGGGCTCGAAGATCTGCCGCGCCGCGACCTGTCGGCAAAGACACCGTCGGAGACCGACGGGTTTGCTGAACCCCGCGCGGGATTTGAGCGTAAATCCACCAGCCTGATGGAAGAGGCGCGCTCTCTGCTGGATCGGGCGCGCCGCGAAAACAGCGATGTGCTGAAAGCCACCCGCCCAATGGGTCAGGAGGGCGCTGGCCGCAAGGGACCTGCGACGCTGGAAACCGTCTCGACGACCGATGCGGAGAAATTGGTGTCGCGCCCGCCACGCGGTGGCAAGCTCAAGAAAGACGCGCCGCACCTGCGTCTTGTGGTTTCGCGGGACTGATCGTTAAAATTCTAGTCGAAATATCGACGAAGTTGCTTAAGTTTCAACCTACTGGACATAGACGTTGAAGCATTGACGCCCGGGCGCAGAACGCCCCGGGCGTTCTTTTTTGCCGCGTTCCGGCGAAACCGGGCGCAGCACAGAAAAACGGCCCGCACATGAGGCGGGCCGTCGTGTCTCAGGTTAGATGTCTCCGGAAACCGGAGGGCGTCGGGTCAGATGACCGCGCGGGTCTCCCCCGGATCGCGCAGGCGCGACAGTTCCTCGGCCACAAGGAAGGCCAGCTCCAGCGATTGATCCGCATTCAGGCGCGGATCACAGGCGGTGTGGTAACGATCGCTGAGGTCTTCCTCGGTGACATCACGTACACCACCGGTGCATTCGGTCACGTCCTGGCCGGTCATCTCGAAGTGGACACCGCCGGGCACCGTGCCCTCGGCCTGATGCACGCCAAAGAAGTCGCGCACCTCGCGCAGCACCGAATCAAACGGCCGGGTCTTGTAGCCGGTGGCGGATTTGATGGTGTTGCCATGCATCGGGTCACAGACCCAGGTGACATTGGCCCCCTCTTCCTTCACCGCCTTGACCAGACGCGGCAGATGTTCGCCCGCCTTGCCCGCGCCGAAACGTGCGATCAGGGTCAGCTTGCCCTCTTCGTTGTCCGGATTGAGCTTCTGCATCAGGACCTTGAGATCCTCGGCGGTGGTGGTGGGGCCGCACTTGAGGCCGATCGGGTTCAGCACCCCGCGGCAGAACTCCACATGCGCGCCATCCGGCTGGCGGGTGCGGTCGCCGATCCAGATCATGTGACCCGACCCGGCGAGCCATTTGCCGGAGGTCGAATCCATCCGCGTCAGCGCCTCTTCGTATTCCAGCAGCAGCCCCTCGTGGCTGGTGTAGAATTCCACCGTTTGCAGGGTATGCGCGGTGTCCTTGGTGACGCCCGCCGCTTTCATGAAGTCGAGCGTATCGGTGATCCGGTTGGCCATGTCACGATAGGCCTCGGCCTTTTCACCTTCGGTAAAACCCAGGGTCCAGGCGTGGACCTGATGCACATCGGCGTAACCACCGGTCGAGAAGGCCCGGATCAGGTTCAGGGTTGCCGCTGCCTGGGTATAGGCCTGAAGCATTTTCTTGGGGTCGGGAATCCGGGCGTCGGGCGTGAACGCCAGCTCGTTGATGATGTCACCGCGATAGCTGGGCAGTTCGACGCCATCCACAGTCTCGGTCGGCGCGGAGCGCGGTTTGGCGAATTGACCGGCCATGCGCCCCACTTTGACCACCGGGACCTTGGCACCATAGGTCAGCACCATTGCCATCTGGAGCATCACCTTGAAGGTGTCGCGGATGCCGTCGGCGCTGAATTGCTCAAAGCTTTCGGCGCAATCGCCCCCTTGCAGGAGAAAGGCCTCACCACGACCGGCGGCGCCCAACTGGGCTTTCAGACGGCGCGCTTCGCCGGCAAAAACCAGCGGCGGATATTTCCCCAGCTGCGCTTCGACGGCATGCAGCGCATCCTGATCCGTATACTCCGGCATCTGGACCCGCGGTTTGCTGCGCCAGTTCGTTTTTTGCCAATTGCTCATGGCCTATACTCCGAAAATGACTTTGGAACCCGGTATTACGAAAGAAGCGTATACAGAAGAGCGCTAACAGTGGCCAGTTTAGAATTTCAACATCTTGACCCGGCTGCTATCCTGTGAGCAGGGTTTTTGAATTCGCGACGCTGCGTCGCGCGGCTTTCCCAGCACCTGTCGAAAAGACCCGATTTGTAAGGACCCGAGCCATGCAAACAAAACCAGAGACGCTCCCTGAGCTGACCTCGGGTGGCAAACACCGCCGGTTTACGTTTGTCCTGTTGGACCAGTTCACGCTTCTGTGTTTCTCCGCCGCGATGGAATCGCTGCGGATCGCCAATCGCATGGCCGGTCAGGAACTCTATTCCTGGCGGCTTCTTGGTGAGGGCGGCGAGACGGTGACCTGCTCCGCCGGGACCGTGTTCCAGGTGGACAGCGATCTCAATGAATTGCAGCGCGATGACACCATCATGCTCTGCGGTGGGATCGAGGTGCAGAAAGCTACGACCAAACGCGTATTGTCCTGGCTGCGGCGGGAATCGCGCAAGGGTCTGACCATTGGCGGGCTCTGCACCGCATCCTACACGTTGGCAAAGGCCGGGTTGCTGGACGGCAAGCGCGCCACCATCCACTGGGAGAATTCCGACAGTTTTGCCGAAGAGTTCGAAGAGGTCGATCTGACCAAATCGGTCTTTGTCATCGACGGCAATCGCATGTCCACTGCCGGCGGCACCTCCTCGATCGACCTGATGCTGAAGATCATCGCCGAGGATCATGGCGAGGAGCTGGCCAATATGGTGGCGGATCAGCTGATCTATTCCTCCATCCGCACCGATCAGGACACCCAGCGTCTGTCGATCCCGACGCGGATCGGGGTGCGCCATCCGAAACTGTCGATGGTGATCCAGATGATGGAAAAGAACATCGAGGAACCGATCAGCCCGTCGATCCTGGCGGAGGATGTCGGCATGTCGACCCGCCAGCTAGAGCGGCTGTTCCGCCGCTACCTGAACCGCAGCCCCAAGCGGTACTACATGGAACTGCGTCTCCAGAAGGCGCGCAACCTGCTGATGCAGACCGACATGAGCGTGATCAACGTGGCACTGGCCTGCGGCTTTGCC
This sequence comes from Epibacterium sp. Ofav1-8, assembly GCF_022348185.1. Lineage (GTDB taxonomy): Bacteria > Pseudomonadota > Alphaproteobacteria > Rhodobacterales > Rhodobacteraceae > Epibacterium. The sequence continues at coordinate 444,969 of NZ_JAKRFD010000002.1, read as the reverse complement.
TCGCCGTCGCATTTCTCCAAATGCTACCGCGCGCATTATGACACCACGCCCTATCGCGAGCGTGGCAGCAAAGGTGCGCGGCAGATCACCTGACGATCACTGCGGGCGCAGCCGGTACAGCGCGCCGTCATATTCCGATGCAAACCAGATGCTGCCGTCCGGGGCCTCCCGCAGGTCCCGGACCCGCCCCGTCTGTGGCGACTTCAGCCGTTCGACCTCCTTTAACGGCGTGCCGGACAGTCTTGATATATAGTCAAACTTCAAGGATCCGACGAACAGGTCACCTTGCCATTCTGGCCAGAGTTTCCCGGAGTAGATCATCAGGCCGGACGGCGCGATCGAGGGATCCCAGTACCATTCGGGCTGTGCCATGCCCGGGGTCTGGGTGCCCTCGCCGATCTTGCGCCCGGAGTAATGCGTTCCATAAGAGATCACCGGCCAGCCGTAGTTGGTGCCCTTCTCGATCAGGTTGACCTCGTCACCGCCCTTGGCGCCATGCTCCACGCCCCACAGCCGCCCCTGTGCGTCCATGGCCAGCCCCTGCGGGTTGCGGTGGCCGTAGGACCAGATCGCGGGGCGCGCGTTCTGCACGCCGACAAAGGGGTTGTCGCCCGGGATGCGGCCATCCGGCAGGATGCGGATCACCGAGCCCTGCTCGCGGCCCAGGTCCTGCGCACTGGGTCGGTCGCCGCGTTCGCCGAGCGAGACAAACAGGCTGCCATCGCGCGCTTCGACCAGCCGCGCGCCAAAGTGTCGACCGCCGCGTGCGCCGGGTTTTGCTTCGAAAATGACCGCAACATCTGTGAGCTGGCGATTGTCCGGCGACAATGTCGCCCGGGCAACCGCGGTGCCGGCGCCTCTGCCCTGGGGTTTTGCATAGGTGAGATAGATCCGACGGCTTTGGTCGAAATCCCGCGCCGCCACCACATCGAGCAAGCCACCCTGCCCGTCGGCAGCGACCGTCGGCACTCCGCTTACCGTCTGTTTGCGGCCCTCTTTCACGTACCACAGGCGACCGTCCCGTTCGGTCACCAGCAGCGCGTCATCATCCAGGAACGTGAACCCCCAGGGCACATCCAGCCCGTCGACCATCTTTTCCACGGTCAGTTGCCCCTGGTTGCTGTCCATCGCCGCGGCCTTCGGCGGGGTCGCAAGGGCGGAGCCGAGGCTGAGGCAGAAGATCAGGGCGAGGCGGTATATCATCGGCTTTCTCCTTTTGGGGAGGGGTGTTAGCGCCCACATCGCCGAGTCACAAAAAGCAATGCTGAACACTCTTCCCTTTCCCGCGGGGCTTGCATAGGGTTCCTGACGAACAACATTGTTCCAACAAGGGAGTTTTCAAATGAAAAAACTGCTGACCGCGTCTGCGGCCATTGCGCTGAGCGCAGGCACCGCGTTTGCAGATGGCCACGCGAAGGAAGTCAAACTGGGCGTCCTGCTGGGCTTTACCGGTCCGATTGAATCCCTGGCTCCGGCCATGGGCGCGGGCGCTGAACTGGCCATGGCCGAGGTGACCGACTCCGGCAAGCTGCTGGATGCTGCCAAGGTGACCCCGATGCGTGCCGACACCGGTTGTATCGACAACGGTCTGGCCACCGCCAATGGCGAAAAACTGCTGGCCGACGGCGCGCATGGCATCATCGGTGGCGACTGCTCCGGCGTGACCGGCGCGATCCTTCAGAACGTCGCGATTCCAAACGGCATGGTGCTGATTTCGCCCTCCGCGACCTCGCCGGGCCTGTCCACCATGGAGGACAATGGCCTGTTCTTCCGCACCGCGCCCTCCGATGCGCGCGAAGGTCAGGTGATGGCAGCGATCCTGCAGGATCGTGACATCGACTCCATCGCGCTAACCTATACCAACAACGACTACGGCAAGGGTCTCGCCGATGCCATCCAGTCCTCCTTTGAGGAAGTTGGCGGCGAAGTCACCATCGTGACCGCGCATGAAGACGGCAAGGGCGACTATTCCGCCGAAGTTGCGGCGCTGGCCTCGGCCGGTGGTGACATCCTCGTGGTGGCCGGTTACCTCGACCAGGGCGGTCTGGGCATCATCCAGGGCGCGCTCGACACCGGCGCCTTTGACACCTTCGGCCTGCCCGGCGGCATGATCGGCGATTCGCTGCCCACCAACGTTGGATCGGACCTTGATGGCTCCTTCGGCCAGATCGCCGGCTCCGACAGCGAAGGCGCGGAAATCTACGCCAAGATGGCCTCTGACGCGGGCTTTGACGGCACCTCCGCCTATTCCGCGGAAAGCTATGATGCGGCTGCACTTTTCATGCTGGCGATGCAGGCGGCAGGATCCGTTGATCCGGCTGAATACGGCGCCAAGGTGATGGAAGTCGCCAACGCCCCCGGTGAAAAGATCAACCCCGGCGATCTGGGCAAGGCGCTCGAAATCCTCGCCAATGGCGGTGACATCGATTATGAGGGCGCCACCGGCGTTGAACTGATCGGACCGGGCGAGAGCGCAGGCTCCTACCGCGAGATCGAAGTTCAGGACGGCAAGAACGTGACGGTAAAGTTCCGCTGATCCGTTTCACGAACTGACATCGACATCTGATCAGCCCGGGAGCCGCAAGCGCCCCGGGCTGTTCCAAATTAAAAGGGGCCGCAAAAACACGCGGCAGGGGATGAAATGACATGATCGTCGTCGAGGATTTGCACAAGCACTTCGGCGGGTTCCACGCGGTGGACGGCGCTTCGCTGGAAATCGCCAAGGGCTCCATTACCGGTTTGATCGGGCCAAACGGTGCGGGAAAAACCACTCTTTTCAACGTTGTGGCGGGTGTTCTTCCACCAACGTCAGGCCGCGTCCTGATGGATGGTGAGGACATCACGGGCCTGCCACCGCATGAGCTGTTCCACAAGGGATTGCTGCGCACCTTCCAGATCGCGCATGAGTTCTCCTCGATGACCTGCCGCGAGAACCTGATGATGGTTCCGGGCAATCAATCGGGAGAGACGCTTTGGAACACCTGGTTCGGGCGCAAGCGCATCGCCGAAGAGGAACGCGCCCTGCGCGCCAAGGCGGATGAGGTGCTGGAGTTCCTCACCATCGGCCATATCGCGGACCTGAAGGCGGGCGAAATCTCGGGCGGTCAGAAAAAGCTTCTGGAGCTGGGCCGTACCATGATGGTCGACGCCAAGATCGTGTTCCTCGACGAGGTGGGCGCGGGCGTGAACCGGACGCTGCTTTATACCATCGCCGACGCCATCAAGCGCCTCAACGAGGAACGCGGCTACACCTTTGTGGTGATCGAACATGACATGGAATTCATCGGCCGCCTCTGTGACCCGGTGATCGTCATGGCCGAGGGCAAGAAACTGGCCGAAGGCACCCTGGACGAGATCAAGGCCAATGAGCATGTGATCGAAGCATACTTGGGGACCGGTCTAAAAAACAAAGACAAATTGCAAGGGGCGGACGCATGAGCGAACCCTTTCTGATTGGTGACAGCATGACGGGGGGTTACGGCAAAGGGCCGGACATCCTGCATGACTGCACCATCGCCGTGAACCCCGGCGAAATCGCCGTGATTGTCGGCCCCAATGGCGCCGGTAAATCCACCGCCATGAAGGCCGTGTTCGGAATGCTGAGCGTGCGCTCCGGTGCGGTTCGTCTGGGGGGCGAAGACATCACCAGCCTCAGCCCGCAGGACCGGGTGGTCAAGGGCATGGGCTTTGTGCCGCAGACCAGCAATATCTTCACCTCGATGACGGTGGAGGAGAACCTCGAGATGGGGGCCTTCATCCGCACCGATGACTTCTCCGACACGATGGAGCAGGTCTATCACCTGTTCCCGATCCTGAAGGAAAAGCGGTTTCAGGCCGCCGGAGAGCTGTCGGGCGGGCAACGTCAGCAGGTGGCCGTGGGCCGCGCGCTGATGACCAAGCCCAAGGTGCTGATGCTGGATGAGCCCACTGCGGGCGTCTCGCCCATCGTCATGGACGAGCTGTTCGACCGCATCATCGAGGTGGCCCGCACCGGGCTGCCGATCCTGATGGTGGAGCAGAACGCCAAGCAAGCGCTTGAAATCGCGGACAAAGGCTATGTCCTGGTTCAGGGCCGCAATGCACATACCGGCACCGGCAAGGAGCTGCTTGCCGATGACGAAGTGCGCCAATCGTTTCTGGGAGGCTAAGAGATGGATTTCCTCAACGCCTTCGTGGCGCTTTCAAACTTCGTGCTTGTTCCCGGTATCGCCTATGGCAGCCAGCTGGCGCTTGGCGCGCTTGGCGTGACGCTGATCTACGGCATCCTGCGGTTTTCGAACTTTGCCCATGGCGATACCATGGCCTTTGGCACCATGGTGACGATCCTGTTCACCTGGTGGTTCCAGTCGATGGGCATCTCCGCAGGTCCGCTGCCGACGGCCTTGTTGGCCCTGCCCTTTGGCATCGCCATCACCATGGCGCTTGTGGTCGGCACCGACCGTGCCGTGTTCCGCTTCTATCGCCAGCAGAAGGCAAAACCTGTGGTGTTCGTGATGGTCTCGCTGGGGGTGATGTTCATGATGAACGGCCTGGTGCGTTTCATCATCGGCCCCGGCGATCAGCGGTTCTCGGATGGCGAGCGTTTCATCATCAAGGCCCGCACCTTCAAGCAGATGACCGGCCTCGATGAAGGGCTGGCGATCAAGACCTCGCAGGGGATCACCCTGGTGACCGCGATCATCGTTGTGGCGCTGTTGTTCTGGTTCCTGAACAAGACCCGCACCGGCAAATCCATGCGCGCCTATTCCGACAATGAGGATCTGGCGCTGTTGTCCGGCATCAACCCGGAGCGTGTTGTGATGATCACCTGGCTGATCGTGGCCGCGCTGGCCACCATTGCCGGTACGCTCTACGGTCTTGATAAGTCCTTCAAACCGTTCACCTATTTCCAGCTGTTGCTGCCCATCTTTGCGGCTGCGATCGTCGGGGGGCTTGGCAATCCGCTGGGCGCGATCGCCGGCGGTTTTGTCATCGCCATGAGCGAGGTGATGATCACCTACGCCTGGAAAAAGGTTGCGGGCTATGTCCTGCCGGAAAGCCTGGAGCCCGACGGGCTCGCGCAGCTGCTGAGCACCGACTACAAATTTGCGGTGTCCTTCGCGATCCTGGTGATCGTGCTCCTGTTCAAACCCACCGGCATCTTCAAGGGGAAAGCGGTATGAACGATACGATGAAACATACGCTTCTGTTTGTTGCCGTGGGCGTGTTGCTGGTGCTCGAAGGAACCACCACCGCCGCGGGCGTGTTCTCGGGGTCGTGGAATTCGTCGCTGACCATTCTCAACATGGGTCTGATCTCGGCGATCATGGCGCTAGGTGTAAACCTGCAATGGGGGTTTGCCGGGCTGTTCAACGTCGGCATCATGGGCTTCACCGCGCTTGGTGGCCTGGCCGTGGTGCTGACCTCGATGCCGGCAACGCCGGGGGCCTGGGAGGCTGGCGGTCAGCGGATCGTGATCGCTTTGATCCTTGGTGCGGCGACCATTGCCGCCACCATCGTCGCCTATCAGAAACTGCCGGCGGGGCGGGTGCGGACGTTGGCGATGCTGGCCATTCTCATCCTGGGATTTGTCCTCTACCGGGCCATGCTTGATCCGGGTGTCGAGGCGATCGAGGACATCAACCCCGCGCTGGAGGGCAATATCGGTGGCCTCGGACTGCCGGTGCTTCTGGCCTGGCCGGTTGGTGGGCTCCTGGCTGCGGGCGCGGCCTGGGTGATCGGCAAGACCGCGCTCGGGTTGCGCTCTGACTATCTGGCAATCGCCACCCTCGGTATTGCCGAGATCATTCTTGCGGTGCTCAAGAACGAGGATTGGCTGTCGCGCGGCGTCAAGAACGTGGTCGGCCTGCCCCGGCCGCTGCCTTATGAGGTCGATCTGCAAAACGATCCCGCCTTTGTCGAACGGGCGGCGTCCTGGGGCTTTGACGCCACCACCGCCTCCACGCTTTACGTCAAGCTGGGCTATGCGCTGCTGTTCACCGTGGTGCTGCTGGTGCTGTTGTGGATGGCGCAGATGGCGCTCAAGAGCCCATGGGGCCGGATGATGCGCGCGATCCGCGACAATGAAACGGCCGCAAATGCCATGGGCAAACATGTCACCCGGCGTCATTTGCAGATCTTCATCCTCGGCTCTGCCATCTGTGGTGTGGCCGGTGCGATGATGACCACGCTCGACAGTCAGCTGACCCCCGGGACCTACAACCCGCTGCGGTTCACCTTCCTGATCTGGGTGATGGTGATCGTGGGCGGCTCCGGCAACAATTTCGGCGCGGTGCTGGGCGGGCTGCTGGTCTGGTTCCTCTGGATCAAGGTTGAACCCCTCGGCGTGCTGCTGATCGAAGTTGTCACCGCCGGCATGGCCGAGGACAGCGGCCTGCGCGCGCATCTGCTGGAAAGCGCGGCGCATATGCGTCTGTTTACCATGGGGCTGGTGCTGCTCCTGGTGCTGAGGTTTAGCCCACGCGGCTTGATCCCTGAAAAGTAACAAAAAACGTCGCCTCATCGAGGCGGCGTTTTTCTTTGGGGATGGCAGTGTCTCAGCGTCCCTTGAACAATCCGCCCAGAATGCCGCGCACAATGCGGCGGCCGGTTGTGCCCTTCAACTCCTTGATGACCGCCTCCGACATGGCAGAGGCGATCGTGTCGGCGCCCCCGATCCGGCGGGCAGAGGACCGCCCCACCCGGCTGCCACTGTAGCGCCGCGCTGCATTGAATTCCCGCACCATCGGATCGGGCGCGTGCTCGGCCTGGTCTTCTGCATCGGCGGCCTCTGTTGCAGCGGTACTGGCGCGCGCCATCAGAATTTCATAGGCCGAGTTTCGATCAACCGGGGCGTCATATTTCCCCGACATGGGGGATTGGCGCAGAACCTCTGCCCGTTCCGCCGGTGTGATTGGCCCCAACTGGCTGGAGGGCGGGCGGATCAGCGTGCGCTCAACGATTCCCGGAACCGCCTTTTTCTCCAGCAGCGAGGTAACCGCCTCGCCAACGCCAACATCGCGGATGGCATCCTCGGTCGAAAACCGCGGGTTCTCGCGATAGGTCTCGGCGGCCAGTTTCAGCTTTTTGCGGTCGCGCGCGGTAAAGGCCCGCAACGCATGCTGAATTCGGTTGCCGAGCTGCCCGAGGATATCTTCGGGAATGTCATCCGGCGATTGGGTCACGAAATAGACCCCAACCCCCTTGGAGCGGATCAGCCGCGCCACCTGCTCCACCTTGTCGACCAGTGCCTTGGGCGCGTCTTCGAACAGCAGATGCGCTTCGTCGAAAAAAAACACCAGCTCCGGTTTGTCGGGATCACCCACCTCCGGCAGGGTTTCAAATAATTCGCTCAGCAGCCACAGCAGGAAGGTGGCATAGAGCTTCGGCGCCGCCATCAGCTTGTCAGCGGCGAGGATATTGACCATGCCGCGCCCGGTGTCGTCCCGGCGCATCAGGTCGCGCAGGTCCAGCGCCGGTTCGCCAAACATGTCGGCGCCACCCTGGTTTTCCAGCACAAGCAACCGCCGCTGGATGGCGCCGATCGAGGCGGTGGAGACATTTCCATAGCGCAGCGACAGCGCGTCCCGGTTTTCCCCGACCCAGACCAGCAGGGCTTGCAGATCCTTCAGATCCAGCAGCGGCAGCCCCTGTTCATCGGCGAGGCGAAAGGCAATATTCAGGATGCCCTCCTGCGCGTCGCTCAGTTCCAGCAGTCGCCCCAGCAGCAGCGGGCCCATTTCGGCGATCGTCGTGCGCACCGGATGACCCTGCTGCCCGAACAGATCCCAAAAGGTCACGGGCACGTCGTGATAGTCAAACGCGGTAAATCCAATTTTTTGCGCTCTTTTAACAAACGCTTCGTGCAGCTCCGCCGATGTGCTGCCGGCTTTGGCCAGTCCCGACAGGTCGCCTTTGACATCGGCCAGGATGACGGGCACGCCCTGGTTTGAGAAACTCTCTGCAAGAATTTGAAGTGTAACGGTTTTCCCGGTGCCGGTGGCTCCGGCGATCAACCCGTGCCGATTGGCGTAACGAAGTTGCAGGTGCTGCGCGTCGCCATAGTCTGCACCACCCCCTCCAATAAACAATTCCTCTGGCATTCGGTCAGAACTCCTAAAGCCGGTTATGGAACAAAAATACAATGTTAACCTTTATGTGCCAGCGTGAACTTGCCCGTTGGTTCGAATGCGGTTGAACTGACGGACATTTCCTCCCTGTCAGACTGGCCGTGCCTTAGTGCACGGCCATTTTTTTTGCGGGGCGCATCGCGACGGCCAGCTCGCCCGATCGGCGCTATTGGCGGCCCCCCAGCTGATCTCCCTGAAATCGCCGCCCCTGTCACAGGGCTTTCGCAATACAAGCGCAAAATGGCGCGCTGGCGAAGATACGCGTTTTTTTTCTCATTGCATGTTGACCGATGAGGATTTCGCTCGTAACGTTCTGATTAATAACTAAGTCGGCCAGTCCGACGGGGAGATGTGTACGTAAAAGGGGGCTTCGGCCCCCTTTTTCGTCATTCTGTCGCGTTTTGGTGCGCGCCGTTGCCGCGCTCGCCCCACGGCGCGCGCGAACATCGGCGGATTTCAGGTATTTGCAAGCGAAACAGGCGTTATTCCCCTGACACATGCAGGTGGTCATGTTACATGGCGAAGACAGTTTCAAACAGAAGAGGCATTCATGTTGAAATCCCTCAGCTCGGTCTCTCTTGCACTTCTCCTCGCGGCCTCGCCGCTGGCAGCGCAAGAGACGACGGATCAGGACACAGCCGATCAGACTGCGGGCACCGCAGAGCAAGATGCAGAGGCACCCGCAGCCACTGCAGACCAGCTGCTGGATCTGGGCACGCCCGCGGATGCGGCGCTTCGGGTGGGGCAGCGCTATTCGAAAGAGAAATTCGGAGATTGGGACCTCGCCTGCGTGCGCACCGACTCGGGCGAAGACCCCTGCTCGCTGCTCCAGGTGCTGCTGGATGAGGAAGGCGGCCCGGTGGCCGAGGTTTCGCTGTTCCGCATCGATCAATCCGGTGGCGGTCTCGCGGTTGCAGGTGCCACGGTGATTGCGCCGCTGGAAACGCTGCTGCCGGCCGGCCTGACGGTCTCGGTCGATGGCGCCCCCGGCAAGCGCTACAACTTCTCGTTCTGCAATTCCGCCGGCTGCGTGGCGCAGATCGGCCTGACCGAAGCAGACATCAACGCGTTCAAACAGGGCAACGAGGCGATCTTCAGCCTGCGCCCGGCGCCCTCGCCGGATACCACGGTGTCGGTACCGATGTCGCTGAACGGCTTCACCGCCGGCTTCAACGCCGTGGACGTGGTCAAGCAGTAACCGCGCATGGTCTGAATGTGAAAACGCCCGCCTGACGCATCAGGCGGGCGTTTTTCTTCGGGGGGGTGTTCTGATGGCTCAGACGCGTTTCAGCGCAAGCACCGCGTTCAGCCCGCCAAAGGCAAAGGCGTTCGACAACGCCACGTCAACCTTGGCCTCGCGTGCCTCATTTGGAACCACGTCCAGGGCGCATTCGGGATCCGGCTCCTCGTAACCGATGGTCGGCGCGACCACGCCATCCCGCAACGCCATGATGCAGGCCAGAAGCTCCACCGCGCCGGTGCCGCCAATCAGATGCCCATGCATTGATTTTGTCGACGAAATCATAAGGTTATCGGCATGCGGCCCAAACACGTCCGCAACGGCCGCGCATTCGGTCTTGTCATTAGCGGCGGTGCCGGTGCCATGGGCATTGATATAGCCGACCTCATCGGCGTTGATCCGTGCATCCCGCAGCGCACCGGAAATCGCACGCGCCGCGCCCTGCTTGCTGGGCATGACAATGTCGGCGGCATCCGAACTCATGGCATAGCCGGCGATCTCGCAGAGGATTTCCGCCCCGCGCGCGCGGGCGTGTTCATATTCCTCGAAGACAAAGATCCCGGCACCTTCGCCCTGGACCATGCCGTTGCGATTGGCGCTGAAGGGGCGGCAGGCGTCCTTGGACATGACCCGCAACCCTTCCCAGGCTTTGACGCCGCCAAAGCACAGCATGGATTCGGACCCGCCGGTGATCATCGCCGGGCTCATGCCGCTGCGCACCATCTGGAACGCCTGGGCCATGGCATGATTGGAGGAGGCGCAGGCGGTGGAGACCGTAAAGCTCGGCCCCTTCAGGTTATACTCCATCGACACGTGGCTGGCGGCCGCGTTGTTCATGAGTTTGGGAACCACAAAGGGATGCACGCGGTTCTTGCCGTCCTCGTAGACCGACCGATAGTTGTCGTCCCAGGTCGAAACGCCGCCACCCGCCGTGCCAAGCACCACGCCGGAGCGCGCGGCGAGGTCGCCGGTAAACTCAAGCCCCGATTGCCGGATGGCCTGGCCCGCGGCCACCAATGTGAATTGGGTGAACCGGTCATAGAGCACCATCTGCTGGCGGTTGAACCGGCCTTCTGCTTCGAAATCACGGACTTGGCCACCGATCTTGATGGCCAGACGATCTACGTCGCGAAACTCCAGTTCGCCGATGCCACAACGCCCCTCGCGCATCGAGGTCAGGGTCTCGGCGACGGAATGCCCCAGCGCATTAATGGTTCCAGCGCCGGTAATCACAACGCGTTTCATCGCAAATCCTCTTGTCCCGCCATGTCCGGCGCGATCAGCCCTTTTCGGCGATCAGCTTGTCGATGCCGGTCACGATGGCAGCAACATTTGAAATATCGAAATCGCTCTGTTCAGGTTCATTGGCGTTGAAGGGGATCGTGATGTCGAATTCCTCTTCGATCGCAAAGATGCTCTCAACCAGGCCAAGGCTGTCGATCCCGAGATCTTCCAGCGTGCTGTCGAGAGTGACATCCGAGGGGTCCAGCACCGCCTGTTCCGCGATGATTGCAATGACCTTGTCCTGCGTGCTCATGAAGGGGCTCCTGCGGAAGATAAGTTTGGCAGAGGTTTACTGACTGCTTTGCTATTTGAAAACAGCCTTTTTCAGCGCATCCAGTTCGCGCATCAGCCGCGGCAGGCGGCGTTGCGCCTTGTAGATTTCGGTGTGCGTGTCCATCTTGACCGCCGGGTATCCCATCATCACGCGGCCCGCCGGGACATTGGACAGGATCTTGGTGCCGCCCCCGGCGATGACCCGGTCGCCGACAAAGAGATTGTCGGCAACACCGCATTGGCCACCAAGCACCACATTGTTGCCGATGTCGACAGACCCCGACAGCCCGGTCTGGCCGCACAGCAGGCAATCATTGCCGATGCGGCAGTTGTGTCCGATGTGTACCTGGTTGTCGAGCTTGGTGCCATTGCCGATCACGGTGTCGCGGATGGTGCCGTTGTCGATCGTGCAGTTGGCGCCGATTTCCACGTCATTTCCGATCCTTACGGCACCCAGCGAATGTATGCGGACCCAGGATTGCGCATCGGTCTCGCCCTGGTCTCCCAGTGTTTTGCGGGCATTTTCGACGCCGGAAGTCTCTGGGGTGACATAGGAAAACCCATCCGACGCGATCCGGGCGCCGGGCTGGGCGCGGAACCGATCACCGATGGTCACACGCGCCCCGATCGACACCATTTCCCGCAGATGCGCCTGCGCGCCGATGGTCACATCGGCCCCGATGAAGCAATGCGCGCCAATCAGCGATCCTTCGCCGATCCGTGCATTCGGCCCCACCACGCAGAGCGGACCAATGCTGACATCGGCGCCGATCTGCGCTGTCGGATCAATCACGGCGGAGGGGTGGATACCTGGCTGTTCTCCCTGACCCGGGTCGAGCATTCGCGTCACGCCGCCCATCGCCAGGCGCGGACGGGTGGCAAAGATCGCCGCCTCCAGCCCCATGCCCTGCCAGTCTGCCCCGTCCCAGAGCAACGCGGCACGAGCACTGCCGAGCGCCAGCGCATCGGCATATTTCGGCGCCATGGCCATGGCGAGCGCATCCGGTTTGGCGTCCTGCGGCTCTGCCGCATGGGTGACCGTCAGATCGAGCGCACCAGCCGCCTCAGCGCCAAGTGCATTGGCAATTTCACGAATGGTGAACATCGGGCCATCCCTCCTGAACCGGATCCTTGGCCCGAGACTTAGCCTTGAACGCCGGGGAGTGCCACCCCTGCCTGTTCCAGTGCCGACCAGATCTTTGCGTCACGCCCGTAGACGTCGCGGCGGAACTCGGCGCGCCCCTCTTCGGAGACAAAGGCGGTGCGATAGATGATATGAACCGGCACGTTCTGCTCAAGCTCCACCTTGGTTTCGCGGCCACTGTTCAGGATGCTGTGGAAATACTGTTTCGGATCAGAGGTTTGCCGCGCCAGCAGCGCATAGGCGAATTCGAACGGTTTCTGCAGCCGGATACAGCCATGCGAAAAGGCGCGCACCTCGCGCCCAAACAGGCTCTTTTGCGGGGTGTCATGCAGATAGATGTTGTACTTGTTGGGGAACATGAACTTCACCAGCCCCAGCGCGTTGCGGCTGCTGGGCGGCTGACGCATGGCAAAGGGAAAGCTGCGCGCGGTGAACTGGGTGAAATCCACATTGTTGCGGTTCACCACCCGGCCCCGGCTGTCGGTGATTTCGATATAGCTATGGGCGTTTGGGTTGTTCTTCAGCTTTGGCAGATATTCCTTGGTCACGATCGAACGTGGCACATACCAGCTCGGATTGATGACCATATGTTCCATCTCGTCGGAAAACTCCGGCGAGCGGCGGTCGTAGCTGTTGCGGCCAATCACCGAGCGGGTGACAAATGTCACCTCGCCATTGTCGATGATCTTGGCGGTGAAATCCGTCTGGTTGACGAGGATGTGGCGGTCGCCACGCTCCGGCGTCAGCCAGCGTTCGCGCTCCATCGCGACCATCACCGATTTGATCCGGTCGCTGACCGGGCGATTCAGCTCCTTCAGCGTGCCCTCGCCGGCGATGCCATCCACTTCCAGCCCGTGCTCCGCCTGGAACCGGCGCACCGCGTCCTCCAGATCAAAGTCATAGGCGGCGCTGGCGGTCGGATCCATGTATCCCATCGACACCAGCCGGTCCCGGAGCGCCACGACACCTGCCCCGGTGTCGCCCGGCTCCATTTTGCGGACCGGCACCGACGCGCCCCAGCCGCCCGCGGCCAGCAGCGCTTCGAGGCGCAGTTTCTCGCGCAGCAGCGCCCGGTATTGCGCCGAAGCGGGCACGAGGCTTTGCAGGAAGGCATGCGGCCGCTGTTCGGAGATGCCCCGCAGGAGCGCCGTCATGTCGATCTTATGTTTCTTGCGAACGATGCCGTCGTCAATGCGGGACGGCGTATCGATCAGGCCGGTCTGCAGGTCGGTGGCATAGTCCACAAGCGCGCGGCTCAGCGCAACTTCGACGGCGCCCAGATCGCGGGTGGAGCGCACGGCGCGCATCTGTTCGGTCAATTCGACCACGCGCGGCGCCATATCGGGCAGCCCGTGCTGCGCGGCCTCGTCCAGCGCCTGCATCAGGGCCTGACGCCGGGCCCGGGCGTCCTCTGTGTCGGCGGTCCAGATCGGTTCAAAGCCGTTCTCGCGGTAGAACGCGGAGACGTCGGCATCTTCCCACGCCATTTCCGCAACCGCCTGTCGAAAGCCGGCAGTGGAGGCCTGGGAGACACTGGCCCAAAGCGGCGACACGGCCAACGCGGAGGCCATCAGCCCCGCTTTGAGAAAGGACGAAAGTTTTGGTGCGCAAGGCCGCGACATTCTCAATACACTCCAAGATATAACGCAAGGGTTTCAGATAGACCCTAACCGACTGTAGGTAAACGACCCCCTTGCAAGTCCATTCACATTTGCATCAGCCGTGTGGTTGAGGCCGCAATGGTGCCCGTAAACCGCAATAGCGGCGTTTTGTTCCCCGGCAGGAGGGGGAAAAACGCCCCGCCCCTCCCCTTCTGCGCGGGATTTTGCCGAAAATCCGGTGCTTTCCGGCCACAGATCAATCCCGTCTTGGCAGGCGATTCTCGCTGTGCCATACAGCCTGTGCGTATCAAAACGCGTAAATTCCCGACAAATATCGGGCAGTGTGAAAACAAAAGCGTATGGGACAACGCTCATCACAATGGCAGAAAAAAATACCGGGTTTACCCGTCGAGCACTCTTGAAGGCATTTGCGGCGACCACTGTCGCATCCGCCCCCACCTACTCCCAGGCAGCAGGCTTCCTCCGCGGAGGTGGCGATATCCGCCGCATCCGCATGTATTCCGGTCGCACAGGCGAACGCCTCGACATGGTCTACTGGATTGATGGCAAATACATCAAAGATGCGGTCAAGGAGATCAACCACTTCATGCGCGATTGGCGGACCGATCAGGTCAAGTCCATGGATCTGCGCACCATCGACATCATGGCGGCCTCGCACAACCTCCTGGAGGTGAACGAGCCCTACCTATTGTTGTCCGGTTACCGCAGCCCGCAGACCAACGCGATGCTGCGCAGCCGCTCGCGTGGTGTTGCCAAGAACTCCTTGCACATGAAGGGCCAGGCCGCAGATCTGCGTCTCGCGTCGCGGTCGGTTGGTCAGATGGCGCAGGCCGCGCAGGCCTGCAAGGCTGGCGGTGTGGGTCGCTACTACGGCTCGAACTTCGTTCATATGGACTGCGGCGTCGTCCGCACCTGGCGCGGCTAACACACGCCTGTCGCCTGTCCCCGATCTGGTTTGCGCGCTGTTCTGCCACAGCGCGCCCATTTGCGTTTCAAACGCTGGTTCCACCGCCCCCATGCCGCGCGCCAATTCAGCACAAGGAATTGCCGGATCGGGTGTTTTTTCCATTGCAGAGGGTACAGCAGCCGCGTATATCGCGCAGACAGACGCACCTGTAGCTCAGCTGGATAGAGCGCTGCCCTCCGAAGGCAGAGGCCATAGGTTCGAATCCTATCAGGTGCGCCACTTACCCCTTTCCCGATAATGTACCGATGTTGGCATGCGACAGTAATCCTGACGCGCGGCTATGCTGGCGGGTGCCTTCTGACACGGCCGCCTCCGCAGTTGGGTCTGGCCCCTAGCCCGCCAGACGTTTTTCTGTGTCCGGTGTCGACATGCTCTCGTCCAGACGCGTTTCGATCCGGGCGATGGTGTCCCGGCGCAGGTCGCGCTTGATCTCGGCGTATGTGGCCGGAGGCAGGCTTGCACATTTGCGCGCCTCTTTCAGGGCATAGCCGTGCAGATCCTCCAGATCATCGGCGATGATTTCGATGATCTGCGCATTGCGCGCGGCGATCGGGCCCAGGCGTTGCCCGGTCAGCATCAGACGCCGCTGGGTATTGGTGTCCAGAGATGCGCGGGCGATTTCCATAAGCGCCGCCGGATACCCCTGGCCCTGCTGGACCTGCGACAGTTCGAACCCGGCCCGTGCGTGGGCAACCCGGACGTCGCTGGCCAGAACAAAGAACATGCCGGCACCGGAACAGAGCCCGGCACAGGCCGTCACCACCGGCTTTGGGCTTGCGTAGAGCGCCAGAAAGGCGGCGTTCAGTTCCGCGTCGGGACGCTCTGCGCCTGCCGCGTCGTCAAGCGGCAATCCGGTGCAGAAATCCTTGAAGGGGCTTGTCAGAAGCAGCGCGCGAACGCTGTCATCCCGGGACAGGGCCATGATCTCGGTCTGAAAGTCGCGCAGGAACGCGGCCGTCAGCCGGTTCTCAGGCGCATGGCCCAGTTGCAACTCCACCACGCCATCCCCATGCGGCCGCCGGTTGAGCCATTCCTCTTGTGCCATATTCACCCCCAGTGATGTCTCAGGACCGCAGGCGCACGTCACCCGCGGTTCACGGGTGCGAGTCTCTGACGGGAGGTTTGCCAATCTATTACCAGCCTCAGGCAATAAGTGCGCAATTGTAGCTGTTTCACCCGGGATGCGAGCTGTGGCGGAGGCCAACGCCCTGTCCTGACCCGCGCCGAGGCCGGCCCCGGCTCGGGTAGATGTTTGGTCTGCATTTGTTTTTCACCTATTGCACTGATCTTGACCTCACCGACAATGCGCGCATGACTGGGGGAAGAGACTGGTTTTTCACCGCGACGCCCCGAAAAACTCAGGCTATGTGTGGTGTCGCACCGCCGGAACGCCAGGCCTGTCTTCCGGATCAGGCAAGCGCCCCGGCGTGATCTAGAAAGGACAGATGATGAAGAGCGTATTGATCCTCAATGGCCCGAACCTGAACCTGCTGGGCACCCGGCAGCCGGAGGTCTACGGGTCACAGACGTTGGCGATGGTCGAAGATTCCTGTCGCCAGCATGGGGAACAAGCCGGTCTGGAGGTCGCCTGCTACCAGTCGAATCACGAAGGAGACCTGCTCGACCAGATCCATGCGGCCAAGGGCAAATATGACGGCATCGTGCTGAACGCCGGGGCCTATACCCACAGTTCGATCGCGCTGATGGATGCCATCTACTCTGTCGAGGTGCCCACGGTCGAGGTTCACCTGTCCAACATTCATGCGCGCGAGACGTTTCGCCATACCTCCTACATCGGGCGCGCGGCGCTGGGGCAGATCTGCGGCTTTGGCGCCTTTGGCTATCTGATGGCGATCGACGCCTTGCTGCAGCACCATGCCAGCCGGGAAGTGTCATGACACTGAGCGACTATCTCCACCGTCTGACCCAGTTCAAGACCATGGAGGAGCTGTGGCATGCCCATGTCAACCAGATGGGCCGCTACGGGTTTGACCGGCTGATCTACGGCTATACCCTGTTCAAGACCGCGACGTCGCTCGGCGATCCGGACGATTTTGTGATCCTGAGCAATCACAGCCCGGAGTATCTCAACGGCTTCCTTGCCGAGGGGCTCTATGCCGATGCGCCAATGCTGGACTGGGCGCTCACCAACGAGGGCTTTGCCAGCTGGCGCCGCGCCCATGACATGGCGCGTGCCGGCCAACTGGATCCCAAAACCCAGGCCGTTTACGACTTCAATCAGCGGATGGGCGTGAAGGCCGGCTATACCATCAGTTTCAACTCGGCCACGCAGCGGTTCAAAGGCGCGATCGCCCTGACCGCGCGGCGGGATCTGACCCAGGATGCGGTTGATGAAATCTGGGAGGCGCATGGGCAGGACATCCTGCTGATGAACAATGTTGCGCATCTGAAAATCCTCACCCTGCCCTATCATGCGCCCAATCGGGGGCTGACCAAACGGCAGCGCGAGGTTCTGCAATGGGTGGGCGATGGCAAGACCACGCAGGACATCGCGATCCTGATGGGGCTGACACCCGCAACCATCGAAAAACACCTGCGGCTGGCGCGCGAATCCCTCTGCGTGGAGACCACGGCGCAGGCGGTGCTGAAGGCGGCGCTGCACAATCAGATGTATGCCGTCGTGACCTGAGGATTCGCCCCGTCACCCGATCCGGAACCGATCTGCCAGAGGCAACATTTTTACGACGTTTTGTTGATCCTTCCCTGAAGTACACACGCGAAGAGGTAAGGAAATCAAGACTTTCGCCTTATGCGTTAAAACGACATAATCTAGGCGTTCCGTGAGTGGTGGCTTAGCCTGGGAACTACGGGAAACGATCCTTGAAATTACAGGGCTCTCCGACCTGTCCGGTCGTTGGTGTGTATTGTTCCATGCCAACGACCGGAGATATTCCACACATCTAACGTCACACGTCACCAGGACGGCCCCCGCGCTGAGCGGGCATTGTTGCGTGCCGCTCTGCCCGTGGCTTGGGCTTCTGATGAACGCCCAAAACGAAAAACCCCCGGCGCACAGAGGCACCGGGGGCAAGATCTTGGCGGTGGAGCCGGGCTTAGCCCTGAGCGGCTTTGGCCACTTCTGCTGCGAAGTCTTCTTTTTCGACTTCGATGCCTTCGCCAACCTCAACGCGGATGAAGCCGGTGATGGTGGCGCCCGCTTCCTTGGCTGCGGCTTCCACGGTCAGGTCCGGGTTCACCACGAACTGCTGGTTCAGCAGGGTGGATTCGGCGACGAATTTCTTCATGCGACCGTCGATCATCTTTTCGATGACCTGCTCCGGCTTGCCGGATTCGCGGGCGATGTCGATCTGAACCTGACGCTCTTTCTCGACGATGGCCGGGTCCATGTCCGCCTCGGACAGGGCCGCCGGGTTCACGGCTGCGATGTGCATCGCGACCTGCTTGCCGATGGCTTCGTCGCCGCCGGTCAGTGCGACCAGAACGCCGATTTTGCCCATGCCGTCGGTGGCCGCGTTGTGCACGTAGGACACGACGGTTTCACCTTCCAGCTTCGCCATGCGACGCAGGGTCATGTTCTCGCCGATGGTGGCGATCTTGTCGGTCAGGGTGTTGGCAATGGATTTGCCACCCAGATCGGCTTCGGCCAGCTCTTCGACGGTGTCCACCGAGAGGGCTGCCTTGGCGATGCCGGCGACCATCTCCTGGAACTCGCCGTTTTTCGCGACGAAGTCGGTTTCGGAGTTCACCTCGACAGCAACACCTTTGCCGCCGTCGACGACCACGGCCACCAGGCCTTCTGCGGCGGTACGGCCGGATTTCTTGGCCGCTTTGGCGAGGCCCTTGGTGCGCAGCCAGTCAACGGCAGCTTCCATGTCGCCGTCGTTCTCGACCAGTGCTTTTTTCGCGTCCATCATGCCTGCGCCGGTGGATTCGCGCAGTTCTTTCACCATTGCTGCAGTGATTGCCATCTTGGGCTCTCCTCAAGTCAAATGCGGTTTGGGGCAGGTCTACCCTGCCCCGCATGTCAAATCGATGACAGGCTGTCGGATCAGGCCTCGGCGGCCTCTTCCGCGACGGCTTCTTCGACCGGTGCTTCTTCCAGTGCACCAAGGTCAACACCGGCCGCGCCAAGCTGAGCGGACATGCCGTCCAGAGCCGCACGGGATACGAGATCGCAGTAGAGCGAGATCGCACGCGCCGCGTCATCGTTGCCGGGGATGATGTAGTCCACACCTTCCGGGGAGCAGTTGGTGTCGACGATAGCCACAACCGGGATGCCCAGCTTGTTGGCTTCGGCGATCGCCAGGGCTTCTTTCTTCACGTCGATGACGAAGAGAAGATCCGGGATGCCGCCCATGTCGCGGATGCCGCCGAGCGAGGCTTGCAGCTTCTGCTGGTCGCGTTCCATGCCCAGGCGCTCTTTCTTGGTCAGGCCTTCGGCGCCGGCTGCCATGCGCTCGTCGATCTCTTTCAGACGGTTGATCGACTGGGACACGGTTTTCCAGTTGGTCAGCGTGCCGCCGAGCCAGCGGTGGTTCATGTAGTACTGCGCGGATTTCTCTGCGGCTTCGGCGATCGGCGCTGCGGCCTGACGCTTGGTGCCGACGAAGAGAACGCGGCCACCCTTGGCAACGGTTTCACGGATCGCGTTCAGCGCCTGATCCAGCATCGGAACGGTCTGGGTGAGGTCCATGATGTGGATGCCGTTGCGCGCGCCGTAGATGAAGGGCGACATGCGCGGGTTCCAGCGCTGAGTCTGGTGACCAAAGTGAACGCCAGCTTCCAGCAGCTGACGCATGGAGAACTCGGGAAGAGCCATGCTATTCTATCCTTTCCGGTTTAATCCTCGGCGGGGGTTCAGAAGCGGATGCCTCCAACCGGCGGTCTGTCAGGGATGTCTCCCCTGGACAGGCCAAACCCCGCCTGCGGGTTCGATGGCGCGCGTATAAGCCAGCTTGGCCAGCAGCGCAAGCGCAAAAGCGCGGCATCAAGGCTGTTCCAGCACATCCCTGCGCAGGGCCTGATGTCCGGCGCGCACGATGTCGCCACAGGCGCGGGCCAGTGACTTGCGATCCGCAAAGTCGCGCACCGCCAGCGGGCTGTGATAACGCAGTTCCACCCGCCCGGGGGCGCGCGTGGCGAGAACTTTCAACACATGCGGACCAAAATCCATATCCCCCCACCAGCCGTAGTAACGCGGATCAGCGCCATCGGGTGCGTGAAAGACCACCGAAACCGGCTGCACGTAGAGCCGATCCCGCAGATCCGCGTCAAACAGAGAGGCAAACAGCGTGGTCTTGAAGGGCAGCACCTGCAAGCCGTCGGTGGAGGTCCCCTCCGGGAAGAACAGCAGCTTGTGCCCGGCTTTCAGCCGCTTGGCAAAAAGGGTTTTCTGCGCGCTGGCCTGTGACCGGTCGCGATCAATGAACACCGTGCCGGTGGCCCGTGCCAGCCAGCCGATCCCGGGCCATGCGGCGACCTCGGATTTCGACACGAAATAGATCCGCTTGGTGGCGTTGAGTGCAAATATGTCGAGCCAGGAGGTATGGTTCGCCACCACGATCCCGGGCTGCGACATCGGGGCGCCTGTCGCCTTGAAGGACAGACCGAGGATGCGAAAGGCGTTGCGGCAGACAAACATCGTGATCGCGGGGCTGACTGGCCGATGCAGGCCGCACAGCGGGCGTTCGACCAGCCGGATCAACAGCATCAGCACCAGCCCGCCAAAGATCAGCACCGCCAGCGGCACGCCGCGCCGCAAGGCACGCACCCAATCGCGCCCGGACAGTGTCATCGTGTCCGGTGGAGTATCGCTGTTCCAGCTGACGCTCATTCCGCGCTGCTGCCCCGGGTGTAGATCCGGCTCTGGCGCGCGTTCATCCGCGCGGTATCGAGGATCAGGCACACATCGGTGGTGTTGAAATCATGATCGACAAACGCGCCATCGCCCACAAAGCCCCCGAGCCGCAGATAGGCCTTGATCAGCGCCGGGGTCTGCAGCATCGCGGTGCGCCGGTCGATCTGCCCGGGCGGCAGCAGATCCATCGACTGGTAGTGGGTCGACCGCACCCGGAGATCCTCGGGTGCCAGATGGTTGGCGTTCAGCATCGACAGCGGCTGTGCCAGCGCGGCGGGATCGGTGCCGTGGAAGGACGCCACACCAAACAGCACCTCGATGTCATGCGCAGCCACATACTCCGCCAGACCGTTCCAAAGGTGGAACATGGCCATGCCGCCACGGTAGTCGCGGTGCAGGCAGGAGCGCCCAAGCTCCAGCAGCTTGCGCCCGGACTGTCGCAACGGGGTCAGGTCGTATTCGTCTTCGGAGTAGAACTGCCCCAGCGCCGCGGCCTGATCGCTGCGCAAGAGCCGGTACACGCCGACGACCTCGTCGGTGCTGGTGTCGCTGACCAGCATGTGATCGAAATACGGGTCGAACTTGTCCTGTTCCAGCCCGGCCTCGTGGTCCACGAGGTCGCCACTGCCGCCGAGTTCGCGCACAAAGACCTCGTAGCGCAGCGCCTGCGCGGCTCTGAGGTCCTCGTCCGTCTCGGCAATCCTCACGGTGAATTGCGGCGCGCCATCGTGCATAAGTCTGTTCTACCCCTGATCTGTGGCGGGCAAATAGCCCATCGGCATGTTCGCGCGCAAGATATATGCACACTTGTCTGTGATTGGTTAACCTTTCATAAACCGTTTTTACGGATCAAAGACTGGAACAAGGGCAACGCGCGCACCGTCAAAGACGACTTTGCCCTGGTCGGGAAAATTGACTGTGATCTTGCCGCCCACGTTTGACTGCACCTGCCCGACGCCCCACTCCGGGTGATCGGGATGGCGCACAAACATGCCGGGGGCCAGGATCGCGTTGAGGTCGTTCATATCGGGATGACCCTATTGGAGGAAAGTTATGGGTGTAGATAACGCCAATTTGGCCGCATTGGTAGGCTCTCGGATCTGTCACGATCTGATCAGCCCTGTGGGGGCCATCAACAACGGCCTGGAGCTGCTGGGCATGTCCAACACGCTGGACGGCCCGGAGTTGGAACTGATCTCGGACAGCGTCAACAACGCCAATGCCCGCATCCGTTTCTTCCGGGTCGCCTTTGGCGCTGCCGGTGAACAGGAACTGGGCCGCGCAGAAGTCGAAAGCGTGCTCGCCGATGTCAGCAAGGGTGGGCGGATCAAGTACAACTGGTCCTCCGACGGGGCGGCCGCACGGCGCGAGGTCCGCATGGCCTTTCTGGCGGCGCTGTGCCTGGAAACCGCCCTGCCCTATGGCGGCACCGTGCAGATCCTGCGCAGCAGCGACAGCTGGACCGTGGTGGGCGAAGGGCGCAAGATCAATGTCGACGAGGCGCTCTGGTCCGGGTTGAGCGGCCAGGACCACAGTGCCGAGATCACACCGGCCCTGATCCAGTTTGCCCTGCTACCGGAAGCGGCGCGCGAGGCCGGACGGCGCGTGAGTTTCGATCAGACCGTCGACAAGGTCTCGATCAGCTTCTAGGCGGATGCCCCAGCCTCTTGCACGGGAGGCCGGTCTGAAACGTTGAACAACGCCGCGCAGTCTGCCGCGGCGTTGTTGGTTTTTAGGGCGTCTCCGCCTGTTAGGTGCGCACGGTGCCGTCGCCGCGGACCAGATATTTGAAACTGGTCAGCTGCGTTGCCCCCACCGGACCACGGGCATGCATCTTGCCGGTGGCAATGCCGATCTCTGCCCCCATGCCGAACTCGCCGCCATCGGCAAATTGGGTGGAGGCATTGTGCATCAGAATGGCGCTGTCCAGCTCCGCAAAGAACTGCGCCACAGCCGTATCGTCTTCGGTGATGATGCAATCGGTGTGGGCCGAGTGATAGCTGCGGATATGGGCAATCGCCTCGTCGATGCTTGCCACTTTCTTGGCGGCGATAATCGCATCGAGGTATTCCTTGCCCCAATCCTCGGACGTGGCGACCTGCATGCTGTCCGGGCCGGGCAAGCCCGCTTCGGCGTGGATTTCCACTCCGCCCATGGCGAGCAGGTCCAGCACGTCCTTGCCGATGGTCTCAGCAATATCCTGATGGATCAGCAGGCACTCCGCAGCGCCGCAGATGCCGGTGCGCCGGGTCTTGGCGTTCAGGACCACATCGATCGCCTTTTTGCGGTCGGCGTGTTTGTCGATGTAGATGTGTACGATGCCCTCGAGATGGGCAAAAACCGGCACGCGGGCCTCGCGCTGCACCAGCCCCACCAGCCCCTTGCCGCCACGCGGAACGATCACATCCACGTAGTCGGTCATGGTCAAAAGCTCCTGCACCGCCGCACGATCACGGGTCGGCACCAGTTGCACGGCGTCCTCGGGTAAACCCGCAGCCCGCAACCCGGCGGCGAGACAGCCATGGATCGCCTGCGCCGAATGCAGGCTCTCGGAACCGCCGCGCAGGATCACCGCGTTGCCGGATTTAAGGCACAGCGCGCCCGCATCCGCAGTCACATTGGGGCGGCTTTCATAGATCACGCCGATCACCCCAAGCGGGGTGCGCACGCGTTGGATCCGCAGGCCGGTGGGTTGCGTCCATTCTTCGATCACCGCGCCGACGGGGTCGTCCTGCGCCGCAACGGCGCGCAACCCATCGACGATGCCCTGAATACGCGCCTCATCCAGCATCAGTCGGTCCATCATCGCAGAGGACAGCCCCTTCTCGCGGCCAAACTCCAGATCCTTGGCATTGGCGGCGATAATGTCGTCACGCTTGGCCCAGACCGCATCTGCGGCGGCGGTCAGCGCCTGTTCTTTCTGTGCCGCGCTGGCGGTGGCGAGTTGTTGCGCAGCCGCTTTGGCGCGCGTGCCGATGTCTGCCATCAGCGCGGGAATATTTTCCAGATCTTTCATGTCTTTGCCCTTTGTTTCCCCAGGCGGGGTCCGAGCCGCACCGCCACGTCGCGCGGCGGTGGGAAATCTCGCATGCTCAGAATGACAGGATCAAAGCGCCATGTCATCCCGATGGATCAAGGCCGCGCGCCCCGCATAGCCGAGGATGTCCTCGATGTCAGCGGAGCGGTGCCCCTGGATGGCACGGGCTTCCTCTGCCGTGTACCGGCTGAGCCCCTGCCCCAGTTTGCGCCCGTCTGGGCCGAGGATGGCCAGCGGATCCCCGCGGCCAAAGTCACCCTCCACATGACGCACCCCAGCGGGCAGCAGACTGTTTCCATTTTGCAGCGCCTTGGCGGCGCCCTCGTCCACGGTGATTACACCACGGGTCTTCATTGCGGCGATCCAGCGTTTGCGCGCCACTTGCGGATCCCCGTGGGCGGTGAACCATGTCGAGGGCGCACCTGCCTCAAGCGCTGCGACTGGCGACATCACCGAGCCTTCGGTGATCGCCATGGCACAGCCCGCGGCGGTCGCCATCTTGGCTGCCAGCAGCTTGGTGATCATGCCGCCCTTGGACAGCCCCGACACCCCGTCGCCGGCCATCGCCTCGATCTCGGGCGTGATGGTCTCGATGCGATCAAACCGCTTGGCGTGGGGATCAAGCGCCGGATTGGCGCTGTAGAACCCGTCCACATCCGACAGCAGGATCAAGACATCCGCCTCCACCGTCACCGCGACCTGCGCGGCGAGGCGATCATTGTCGCCATAGCGGATCTCGTCAGTGGCGATGGTGTCGTTTTCATTGACGATGGGCACCGCGCCCAGCCCGATCAGCGTCTCCAGCGTGGCGCGGGAATTGAGGTAGCGGCGGCGGTTTTCGCTGTCCTCCAGCGTCACCAGAACCTGCGCAGTGGTGATGCCATGCGGGGCCAGCGCCTCCTCATAAGCGCGCGCGAGACGGATTTGGCCCACGGCAGCGGCGGCCTGCGATTGTTCCAGTGGCAGATCCGCCCGCGGCAGGCCCAATGCACCGCGCCCCAGCGCAATCGACCCCGAGGACACGAGGATCACATCCTTGCCCTGCGTTTTCAGGCGCGCAACATCCTGCGCCAGCGACAGGAGCCAGTCCTGCCGCAACGCGCCGCTGGCGCGATCCACCAGCAGTGCAGAGCCGATCTTGATGACGACGCGACGCGCCGTGTTCAGGGCTGCCAAGGGGTGTCCTCCTCCTCGGACGCCTCCGCCTGTTTGATCCGCAGGCGGTCATCGTCGATCTCGGCCCGAACGGCCCGCAGCACCTCGTCCAAGCCCTCGCGGCTGACGCTGGACATCATCCGCACCGGTGCGCCCACCTCAGCCTCAAGTGCGGCGCGTGCCTCGGCGCGCTCCTCGTCATCCAGCGCATCGATCTTGTTCAGCGCCGTCACCCGGGGCTTATCGGCAAGCTCGCCGCCATAGGCCTCAAGCTCGTTGATGATGGTGCGGTAGTCCTCGGCCACGGTCTCGGAGGTGCCATCGACCAGATGCAGCAACACCGCGCAGCGTTCCACATGGCCTAGGAAGCGATCACCGATGCCACGGCCCTCATGCGCGCCTTCGATCAGGCCGGGAATATCCGCCATCACGAATTCAGTGTTATCAATCCCCACCACCCCGAGGTTCGGGTGCAGCGTGGTGAAGGGATAATCGGCAATCTTGGGCCGCGCGTTGGATGTGGACGACAGGAACGTCGACTTGCCCGCGTTCGGCAGACCCAAAAGCCCCGCATCCGCGATCAGCTTCAGCCGCAGCCAGATGGTGCGCTCGACGCCCTCCTGACCGGGGTTGGCGCGGCGCGGTGCCTGGTTGGTGGAGGATTTGAAGTGCAGGTTGCCAAAGCCACCGTTGCCGCCCTTGGCGAGCAGCACGCGTTCGCCAACCTCTGTGAGGTCCGCCAGCACCGTTTCTTCATCCTCGTCGAGGATCTCGGTGCCCACCGGCACCCGCAGTACAATCTCGTCCCCGTCCTTGCCGGAGCGCTGGCGCCCCATGCCGGACTGGCCGTTTTTTGCAAAGAAATGCTGCTGATAGCGGAAGTCGATGAGCGTGTTCAGCCCATCCACGGCCTCGGCCCAGACCGAGCCGCCCTTGCCGCCGTCACCGCCATCGGGGCCACCGTATTCGATGTATTTCTCGCGCCGAAAGCTGACGCAACCGTTCCCGCCGGCGCCGGAGCGAATGTAGACCTTTGCCAGATCGAGGAATTTCATGAGTAGGCCTCTGTGTTCGAGTTGGATCGCCAATACTTGAATTCAGGGGATGGCTCAACCCTGCGTCTGTGGTGGTGGCGCGGCCGGTAGCGGTCGACAGAATGCAGGCCATAAAAAACGCGGACCCGCATCAGCGCGTCCGCGATGTCTGTCGCCGGCTGACCGCGGGGTTACAGTTTGCGGCTGTAGGTCCAGGTCGGGACATTGGCATTGCGCGCGACAGAGAAATCCTCCGCATCGCCCAGGTATTCGAACCCGCAATGCGCCAGCACCCGCGCCGAGGCCGGATTGTCCTGAAACACGCTGGCGAACATGGTCGCATCCCCCAAGGGGTTGGCTTCGACCAGCAATTGCACCGCCTTGGAGGCCAGCCCGGTGTTCCAGAACGGCGGCGCCACCCAGTAGCCGACCTCGGACTGGTTGCGGTCCATGGATTTCAGGGAAATCACCCCCATCAGTTCGGGGCTGCCGTCCTTGGTGCCATCCATCGCCCAGATGAACTCGCCCTGCGCAGCCTCCATCGCCCGGCTTACATAGGCCTCTGCCGCGCCGGGGGGATAGGGATGCGGGATCGGCGCTGTCATCTTGGCGACCCGCGCGTCCCCTGCATAATGTTCGATCAAACCCGCATCCGACGGCCGCAGCGGCCGCAGATCAAAACGATCTGCCTCGATGATGGTTTGCCGATCTGCCTGATCCAAACCCATGACCACGCTCCTCCTCAAAAAACTCAAACTGCGGCAAGACTGGGACTTGTGCTCCTCCATCCCCTTGCCAATGAGATGGGAAGCGCCGGAATGGGAAACAAGTCACGTTTTCACGCACTTGCGGTACGATCCGACAGGTCCATCCAGAAACGAAAAGAGGGACCGGTCTTTTAACCGATCCCCCTGAAGATTTTATTACCCTTTGGGTTCGGTTTACTCAGCGGCCTCCGCCGCCGGGAGAACCGAAATAAAGGTGCGGCCCTTGAGGCCCTTGTGGAAGGTCACGTTGCCGTTGGCGGTCGCAAAGATGGTGTGATCTTTGCCAATACCAACGCCTTCGCCCGGCCAGAACTTGGTGCCGCGCTGACGCACGATGATGTTGCCCGCGATTGCAGACTGACCACCATAAAGTTTCACGCCAAGACGACGACCTGCGGAGTCGCGACCGTTACGGGACGAACCGCCAGCTTTTTTATGTGCCATTCTTGTCTCTCCTTAGCCTTGAGCCAGCTCTTTGGCCTGCTCAACCCACTCGGGTTTGATCTTGACGGCGTCGATACCAGCAATGTCGTCTTCAGACAAGGCTGCGATCTGAGCGAAGGTGGTGAGGCCAGCGGCCTCCAGCTTCTTGGCGGCGGCAGGGCCAACACCGGTCAGCTGGGTCAGATCGTCGGAACCGGCAGCAGCTGCGGGTGCAGCGGCTTTGGCAGCCTTGGCTTTCGGCGCGGCTTTGGCAGCGGGTGCTGCATCGCCTTTACCGGTTGCCGCTTTGACGCCGGACGCATCCGCACCGGAGGACAGGATCTCGGTGATCTTGACCAGGGTCAGCTTCTGACGGTGACCGACAGTACGCTTGGAGGAGTGCTTACGACGACGCTTGACGAACTTGATGACCTTGTCACCTTTGATCTGTTCGACCACTTCCGCCTGCACGGCAGCGCCGGACACAAACGGAGCACCAACGACGGGGGCATCGCCACCGATCATCAGAACGTCATTGAATTGAACGGTTTCGCCAGCGTCTGCAGCCAGTTTTTCCACGCGGAGCATATCGCCCGCCTGAACTTTGTACTGCTTGCCGCCGGTCTTGAGGACTGCGAACATTTCAGTCTTTCCTTTTCTACCCGCGTCCTTCGGTCCCCTTTCGGGTGTTTGCGACGGGGCCTCGCCCCCTCACCTCGAACAGCGCGCCCCGAGAACGGGACGGTATGACAATAAAACCCCGGCGCGGAGAGTCCGGGCCGGGATGCGGGCTTTTGGCCCTGTTGGCGCTTGAAGTCAACCCTTCTGTGCGGGCGCAGGTGAAAAATATCCACAGCGAGTGTCGTGGCCCCGGATCACAGCTCCTGCACCGGCTGCAAATCCCGCATCCGATGTGCAAGCTCCTCGAAGCGATTGGCCTGAATCTCGTACTGGATTGCATTCAGCAGCTCATAGACCTCCTGCATCAGCGGGTGCTCCAGCGCCTCGACATAGGTCGCAACCTCCTCGGTGGTGAAGTCGCGATAGAGATAGGCCGAATGCGCCAGGCTGGAGGCTGCCATCTCACGGCGCATCTCATCCTCCTGGGCCTTCATCAGGGCGCGCAGCCCCTCGGCGTCGATCTGCATGTCGATGACGCCGGCAGCCGAGGCCGCCATCAGGAAGCGGAACTGGATTTCCTGAACCGCACGGAGCGCCGTCTCGGTGCCGCCGATCGCCAGGTTCATATCCTGATAGAGCGCAACCCGCGGATCATCCTCTTCGATCAGGCTGCTGACGATACGTTCACCTGCGGCGCGGGTGTCCTCGCCATCGGTCGCCATATGCGAGGCATTCTCGACCGCGACAAGCCGCTGCCCTAGGTCGCTGGCATAAAACTCCGCCGCAAAGAACAGCGCCTCCGTCGAGAGAGTCTCTTCCAGAATGTCCAGGGCGGTGGCCCGCATCTGGTCGGTGTCGAACACTTCTGCGGTCAGCCGCTCCCACTCCAGCCCGAAATCTCCGGCGTCGGCGCCGAGGATCATGGGCGCGTCGCCCGCGGATTGCGCGATGCTGTCCAGCGCCACGTCAAAGCCGGTGACCTCGAGAAACGCCTTGATCTGGTCGCGATCCGCCGCTTCGGCTCTTGCCGGCAGCAAAACCGCAACGCTCAACGCGGCGGCAAAGACACCGTGCAGCAGGAACGATACAACTGAGGCGGGGCGCAGACGCGCTGAGAACGGTTCGGTCATGGCACAAATGTAGGGGCGCGATCCGCATCCGCAAACCAAAATCCGACTTTCTTGATATAACTGTGAAATCGCCCCTTGCACGCGGTGAAAATCACCTTTAAACGCCCTCACACCCCCCGCGGAGAGGTGCCGGAGTGGTCGAACGGGGCGGTCTCGAAAACCGTTGTGCCTTCACGGGCACCCAGGGTTCGAATCCCTGTCTCTCCGCCACTTATCCCCGCCCACATCCGCCAGCGTTTGCAGGATCTTCCACCGCCTGCACGACACGGCGCTGACCGCCGCGTTGCATCGCGCCGGGGCCGGCTTTAGGCTCGGCCTCAAGCGTTTTGGAGTGGCCCGGCATGCTGAATGCAACGCCCCCCTTTTTGTCGCCTGCTGTCGCGGGGGTCTTTGCCGCCTACCCGGAGCCGGAGCGACAGGGCCTGTTGGCGTTACGCCGCATGATCTTTGAAACCGCAGCGGAGATCCCGGCGGTGGGGCGGCTGGACGAAACGTTGAAATGGGGGCAGCCTGCCTATCTGACACCTGACAGCAAATCCGGGTCGACGATCCGATTGGGGCGTCCCAAAGGCGGTGGCTTTGCTCTTTACACCAATTGCCAGACGACGCTCATGTCGGATTTCCAGGCGCTGTTCCCGGAGACCTTCCGCTATGAGGGAAACCGGGCCATTCACTTCTTGCCCGACAGCGATCCGCCTGTGGACGTGCTAAGGCTGCTGGTGCGCAACGCCCTGACCTATCACCTGAAATAACCGCGCCCGCGGGGCCGATGCACGCGCATCATCTTGCGCGCACAAATGAAAAAGCCGGGCTGTGACCCGGCTTTTTGCTGCTGTTTTGTGGTGCGTCAGGCGCGGCGGCGACGGCCACCGGAGCGGCCACCCCGGCCGCGTGCCTCTTCGCCCTCCTTGGCGGGCGCCTTGTTGAACTTGATCCAGTCGCCACCGTGCGGGTCGTTGTTGGTCAGCAGGTTGGCGGCGCGGATGGCCTCCATCTCCTTGCCGGCGCGCGGCAGAGTGGACCCGAGACCGAACAGGGTCACAAAGGTCTCGTCATCCATGCCTTCGGGCAGGATGATGCCAGCGGCGGCAACCTGTTCCTTCTTCTCGGCAATCGCCTTTTGCGTCACCGGCAGCGCCACAGGGTTCATGATCGCGGAGGTCATGCCCGCGCCCATGGCCATCGGCAGGAAGGCGTTGTTGATGCCGTGCCGGTTCGGCAGGCCGAAGGACACGTTGGAAGCGCCGCAGGTGGTGTTCACGCCCAGCTCCTCGCGAAGCTTGCGCACCAGGGCAAAAACCTGCTGGCCGGCAGTCGCCATGGCGCCGATCGGCATCACCAGCGGGTCGACCACGATGTCATGCGCAGGAATGCCGAAATCGGCGGCGCGCTGCACGATCTTTCGGGCCACTTCAAAGCGCACATCCGGGTCCTCGGAGATGCCGGTGTCGTCGTTGGAAATCGCCACCACCGGTACATTGTACTTCTTTACCAGCGGCAGCACGTGCTCCAGACGCTCTTCCTCGCCGGTGACGGAGTTCAGCAGCGGGCGTCCTTCGGCGGCCTGCAGCCCGGCCTCAAGCGCGGCGGGAACCGAGGAGTCGATGCACAGCGGCGTGTCGGTCAGCCCCTGCACCAGCTCGATGATCTTGGTCATCAGCGGCGGCTCGGTCTCGTTCGGGTTCGGGTTGGAGTTGTAGACAACGCCCGCGTTGATATCGAGGATGTTGGCCCCCGCCATCACCTGTGCCAGCGCGTCCTTCTCCACGGTGGAGAAATCACCTGCTTCCAGCTCTGCGGCCAGCTTCTTGCGACCGGTGGGATTGATCCGCTCACCGATCACGCAGAACGGCTGGTCAAAGCCCAGAATGGCGGTTTTTGACTTAGATTCTACGACAGTACGGGTCATTGTTTATCCTTGCTGTTTGACAGGCTGCGTGGACTCGCCGCCATTGTTGATTGCCCAGGTGGCATTGGTCTTGATACCGCCCAGGGGGAAGAAATGCACGTTGGTGATGTTGAAATCCGGGTTTGCCGCCTTGTAGGCCGCCAGTTCGGTCAGCACCTCGGTGGGCTCGTAGGGCAGCATCAGCTTGGTCACGTCCATGGCGCGTTTTTGCAGCACTTTCAGCGACGGGCCGACACCGCAGGCGATGGCGAATTTGATCAGCGTCTGCAACTTGGCCGGCCCCGCGATGCCGATGTGGATCGGCAGGTCGATGCCCGCGTCCTTCAGGCCGTTCGCCCAGGCGATGATCGGCTTGGCCTCAAAGGCGAACTGCGTCGCCAGGGCCATCTTGGCATCGGTGCGTTCGGAGAATTTCTGTTTCCAGGACAGCGCTTCGGAGACGTTCTTCATCGAACCATCGGGGTCGATGTCCTTGTTGCCCTCGGGGTGGCCGGCCACATGCAGATTGGTGAAGCCCGCCTTGTCAAAGAGGCCGGTTTCCAAAAGCTGCATGGAGCTGTCGAAGTCGCCATGCGGTGTCGCCACGCCACCCGCAAGCATCAGCGCCTGCTTGACGTCGGCCTCGCCCTGATAGCGGGCGATCCAATCCGCCAGCGTGGCCTCATCCTTGATGATGCGCGCCGGGAAATGCGGCATCACCGGATAGCCCTCGTCGTTCAGGCGTTTGGCGGTGGCGACCATTTCCTCGATCGGGGTGCCCTCGATGTGGGCGATATAGACGCGGGTGCCGGCGGGCAGCAGCTCGCGGAAATCCTCGACCTTTTGTGCCGTGCGCGGCATCACCTCGATGGAATAATCCTGGAGGAAGGCCTCAAGGTCCGGATTGGCGATGGTCTCGGTCTCGGAACCGCGTTTTTTGAAATTCAGCAAAGCCATGGCGGCCTCCCATAGTGAGCTCAGGGCTGTCATGCCCAACCGTCGTTTGCGATCAGCGCCTTGAGGCGGTCCTGATCATATTCCTCTTCCAGACGGGTCGCCTCGGCTTCGGCGATATCCCCCGGATCCCCTTCGATGGTCACGGGGGCGGCCTTGCGCCATTCCGCAAGATAGGCGTCGCTGTCCTTGGCGTTCACCTTCATGGCTGCGCGGTCGATGGCCTGCTCGAAGCGTTCTTCGAGCTGGCGTTTTGCACCACGCCGCCCCTTGCCCACGATGACCTGGGCCGGGATGTCGCGCCAATATACGATGGTGACGTCGGGCATTGCCGTTCCTTTCCGATACGTCTGTCGTATCGTGTTTCTAGTGCGCCGCAGATCGCTTGGTGCGTCGGATTTCGACAACACAAGGGGAATGAGCGACCTTTTGCGGATCATGCTACGGGTTCGCCCCCTTGGATGCCAAGAAATTGCAACGTCACATTTTTCAACAAGATCATGAGGCCCGAAACCCGGCGCGGACCAGGTCCGGTGGCAAATCAAACAATCGGCTGATGGCAGTACCTTGCAGATCCGCCCCGCCGGACGTACTGTCATCTCAACACGATAATCGGAGGGCGTGATTCATGGCGCCCAGGCGTTCCAAAGGTGCAGGAGCGTTTCCCAAAGCGGTTGAGACCCCTGTACCAGCCCGGCCGGATCCGGATGCGCTCTATGCAGCGCTGGATCTTGGCACCAACAGTTGCAGGATGCTGATTGCCCAACCCAAGGGCAGCGGCTTTCATGTGGTGGACAGTTTTTCAAAGTCGGTGCAGCTTGGCTCCGGCCTTGAAAAGACGGGACGATTGTCCCGGTCCTCCATGGCGCGCACCATTCAGGCGTTGCGCATCTGCCAGCAGAAGATCAACCGCAACCGGGTCAAACGCATGCGGCTTGTCGCGACAGAAGCCTGTCGGCGGGCCAAGAACGGGCGTGACTTCATGCGCCAGATCAAGCGTGAAACCGGGATGACGATGGAGATCATCCAGCCCGAGGAGGAAGCCCGCCTGGCGGTGATTTCCTGCGCGCCGCTGGTGTCGACCAAGACCGAGCAGTTGCTGGTCGTGGACATTGGCGGCGGCTCGACCGAATTGGTCTGGATCGATATCTCCTCGATCGCGCGCCGGGATCGCCCCTCTGCCATCATGCGGCTGCACGCCGGGTTCCACAGCACCGAAAGCCCCTTTCCCGCCGCCAAGGTGGTGGACTGGATTTCCGTGCCGCTGGGCGTGGCAACGCTGCGCGACCAGTTCAGCGATGTGGAGGATGACGCCGCCCGTTTTGCGCTGATGAGCTGGTTTTTCGAGGAAAACCTGTCGGATTTTGCGCCCTACAAGGACGAACAGGCCCGCGAGGGGTTCCAGATCGTCGGCACCTCCGGCACCGTCACCACGGTCGCCGCCTCGCATCTGGGGCTGAAACGCTATGACCGCACCAAGGTCGACGGGCTGCGGATGACCTCCGATCAGATCGACAAGGTGATCCGGGGCTATCTGGAACTGGGGCCACAGGGGCGCCGCCGCGACCCGCGGATCGGCGAAGACCGTCAGGCGCTCATCATGTCCGGGGCCGCGATCCTGCAGGCGCTGTTGCGCTGCTGGCCCACGGACCGGCTGTCGGTGGCGGACCGGGGCCTGCGCGAAGGGCTGCTCTATGCGCAGATGAGTGCCGATGGCGTGCTGGAGGACGGCCCGTTCTGAGGCCCCTTTCTGAGCGGCGCGAGATCGGCTATAGCGCGTCAGCTGTGACAACAGTCAGGACCGCGCGAAAGAGGATAGACCATGGCGAAGAAACCGACAGGCAAGAACACCTCCGGTCGCGGGCAGCGCGATCTGACCGTCAAGGTCAAGACCGCGCGCGGACGTAAGCTCAGCTCGACCCGCTGGCTGCAACGTCAGCTCAACGACCCCTATGTCAAACGGGCCCAGGCCGAAGGCTATCGCGGACGTGCGGCGTTCAAGATCATGGAGCTGGACGACAAATACCGGTTTCTGGTGCCCGGCGCCCGGGTCGTGGACCTCGGCTGTGCGCCGGGCGGCTGGGCGCAGGTGGCGGTGCCCCGGGTCAATGCGCTCGGCGAGAAATCCGGCAAGGCGATCGGACGTATCATCGGCGTGGACCTGCAAGAGGTCGAACCCCTTGCCGGGGCGGAGTTCTATCAGCTGGACTTCATGGACGAAGGGGCCGACGACAAGGTCAAGGACTGGCTTGGCGGCAAGGCGGATGTGGTGATGTCGGATATGGCGGCATCCAGCTCCGGTCACAAGCAGACCGACCACTTGCGGATCATGTCGCTGTGCGAAACCGCTGCCTATTTTGCCTTTGACGTGCTCGAAGAAGGCGGCACCTTCGTGGCCAAGGTCCTGGCCGGGGGCGCCGAGGGCGAACTGCAAAAGCTGCTGAAGCAGAAATTCACGAGCGTGGCCAACGTGAAACCACCCGCATCGCGGTCCGACAGTTCAGAAAAATTCGTCGTGGCCAGCGGCTTTCGCGGCTGATCGTCACCGCGTCAACGGCCAGACACGCGACGCACGAGAGGCCCGCAGAGAGCGCAAGGCGCGGTCCCTGAGCGCGTTGATCGCCTCGGATTCGGTCAGACGAGGCGCGCTGCCAGAGGCTGCCGTCGCACCACCAGGGCCCGCAGCCCCTGCGGGCACGCGACTGAGATGCAGCAGCCGCTCCCTGCCCTTTGCCATCGCTGATTTTGCCATGTGAGTCTCCGAAACCTGTGCCCTATGGATGTCGAGGTCCCATAGGGCCGTCTGGACGGGGCTCCGCAGCGGCAAAAATGCGGCAAAACCTGCGCCCCTTGTGACAATTCTCGGGGAATTCGGGTCACGCCTTGTCTGCAAGCCGGTCGGTTTGCAGCACGCCGTTGATCTCGGCACCGAGGATCAGGATCGCGGCATTGAGGTAGAGAAAGATCAACGCCGCCATGGCCCCCGCGAGGCCGGCATAGGTCGCGGAATAGCTGGCAAAGCTCGACACATAAAAGGCAAACCCCAACCCGGCCGCCCACCACAGGATCAGGGTCGTGATCGCCCCCGGCAGGATCAGCGAGACCGGCGCCCGCCGGGGCAACAGCACCAGATGATACAGAAACACCGCCGCCACCGGCACGACGGCGACAACCAGGCCACTGGCGCCGTTCTCCCAGCCGCGCAGAAAATCCAGGTCCGGAAAGAACCGTGCCAGAAACCGCGCCGCCAGCGGCAGGAACAGCTCGAAAATCGCCGCAAACAACAGCCCCACGCCGCCGAGGATCACCAGCCCCAGCGAAATCAGCCGGTGTTTCCAGAACGGCCGCGTTTCCTCCTGCCCGTAGGCACGCAGCATCGCGATCCGGATCGCATCAACCCCGTTGGAGGCAAAATAGAGCGCAAGAATCCCACCCAACGTCATCAGCCCGGTGCCAGAGGTCTCCAGCACCGCATAGACCTCGCGCGTGATCGGAGCGGCCACCGACTGTGGCCAGCTGCCAAAGACCAGCCCGACCACATCCTCGACCACCACGCGGTGGGACAGCAGGCTGGCAATGGCACCGCTGAGTGCGACGGTGAACAGCACAAACGGAAACAGTGCCATCATCATCGACATGGCGATATGGCTGCTGAGCACCCAGGCGTTCTTGGAATTGAAACGCCGGAGGGCACGGCGCAAGACCTGAAATGCCCTTCTTGCCTGGTGTCCCGCTGCCATATGTGTCTCCCTTGAAATGATTTTATTACAATGAGTTCGGCGTGCGTCTTGATGTCTGTTCAGAGAACCCCGGCCGCATGACAGCCACCAGGAACGCCGTGCTGATGCCAAAGGCCAGCATGCCCGTCATAGCAGCAAAGGAGGCAAAGATGCGATGTCCTTCGTCCAGAACGATGTCGCCATATCCCAGGGTGGTATAGGTGGCGATGGAAAAATAGACGGCGGCGTTCCAGGTGGCAAAGCTGGCCGCCTTCAACATCAGCGCCGCCGACCAGATCCAGACCTGCGCCGTATGGGCGCCGACGATGAACCCGATCGAAATCAGCAGCACGCCCAGCTGCCGCGGCCGTTCGGACAGATGGCCAAAACGCGTCTGGTGCCGGCGCAGGGCTTCGACGCACCAGACCAGCATTGCCGCTTCCAGCACCAGACAACCGCCGAGGAAGAAACTACCCCAGACGATCTGCTGAATCAGGGTCATGTCGCTTTGCTCCTTCTGTCACCGCCGCAGGCCAGATTGACGCAGCCTAGAAATCGTCACTTGATCGTGCAACCTCCGCATTACATCCATGAGACAAGACATTGGGACAAGGGGCTTTCTTTTGCTTTTGCGCGTTCAGGACCTGACACGCCGATACCCGGGGCAGACCAGGGCCGTGCTTCAGGGCGCCGGGTTCGAGCTGGATCGCGGCGAGAGCGTGGCGCTGACCGGAGAGAGCGGCTCCGGCAAATCCACGTTGCTGCACATGCTGGCCGCGCTGGACCAGCCCGATGCGGGGCAGATCCTGCTCGATGGCGCGGACATCAGCAGGCTGGATGATCGCAGCGCCTCCGCCGTGCGGCGGCGGCGGATTGCATTGGTGTTCCAGCATTTCAATCTGATACCGGCGCTGACCGTGGCCGAGAATATCGCGCTGCATGCCCGCCTTGGCAAATGCCATGAGGCGGAGTGGACCAACCACCTGGCAGAGCGGATGGGACTGGCGGACCTGATGCGGCGCTATCCGGAGCAAATCTCCGGCGGGCAGCAGCAACGCGTGGCGATCGCCCGGGCGCTGGCCCTGCGCCCGGATGTGCTGCTGGCGGATGAACCGACCGGAAACCTCGACGAATACGCCAGCGAGGAAGTGCTGCGGCTGATGCTGGAGTTGGTGAGCGAGGCGGGCAGCGCCTTGTTGCTGGTCACCCATTCGCAGCAGATTGCCGCCCGGTGTCAGCGCCACCTGCACCTCAGCGGCGGGCAGATTACCGAGGGCGCCTGCGCATGAGGCTGACATTGGCCACGCTGTTGCGCCATTGGCGGCGGATGCCGTTGCAACTGGGCTTGATGATCGCGGGCCTGGCACTGGCCACGGCGCTGTGGTCGGCGGTGCAGGCGATAAATGGCGAGGCGCGGGCCTCTTATGCGCGTGCCGTGGAACAGCTCGGCAGTGCGCAACTGCCCGCGCTGACCGCTCCGGACGGGCACATCCCGCTTGCCACCTATGTCAGCCTGCGACGCGCCGGTTGGCAGCTGTCGCCGGTGCTGGAGGGGCGCTGGTCGCCGGGGCGCAGGCCGGTCACGCTGATGGGGGTGGATGTGCTGAGCCACCCGGTGACAGCGGCGATGGCGGCGGCAGAGGCCGAAGCCGACCCCGATGCGCCTCCCTTTGCGACGGTGATGCAACGCGAGACCCTGTTTGCGCACCCCGATCATCTGCCGGATCTGGCGGGCAGCGGCTATCGCCTGCTGCCGCTGCCGCATCTGCCGCCGGATGTGGTGATCGGCGATCTGGCGCTGGTCGCGACCCTGCTCGACCGGCCGGACGCGCTGACGCGGCTTTTGATATTACCAGAGCAACCCACGGGTCTGACACCGCTTGCAGAGCTTGCCCCCAATCTGCGCGTCGGGCGTGTTCAGGACGGGGTTGCCGGGGATCCGCAGCGGCTGACCCGCAGTTTTCACCTCAATCTTTCGGCCTTTGGGTTGCTGTCGTTTGCGGTGGGTCTGTTCATCGTGCAGGGCAGCGTGACGCTTGGGCTGGAACAGCGCCGGGGCCAGATCCAGACCCTGCGCTGTCTCGGCGTGCCGCTGTCGCAGCTGATGCTGGCGCTGGCGATCGAGCTGGTGGTGTTTGCCTTAGTCGCAGGGCTGATCGGCCTCGTCATCGGCTACGGTCTGGCCGGGCTGCTGCTGCCGGATGTCACCGCCACGCTTCGCGGCCTCTACGGGGCGCCGGTGGACGGTGAACTGACCCTGCGCCCGGGGTGGGTTCTGTCCGGGTTGGCCATGTCGGTTGGCGGTACATTGCTGGCGGGCACTCAGGCCTTTTTGGCGCTGCGCCGCATGGCGCGCAGCCTGTCGCAAGCGCCCGTGAGCGGGGCCAGACGCGGCGCGCACCACTGGCTGCGCCTGGCGGCAGGGGGGCTCGTCCTCATGGGCCTCGGGACGTTGATCGGGGGGATCTGGCCCGGGCTTCTGACCGGGTTTGTCTGGCTGGCGGGGCTTATGGTCGGTGCGGCGCTGCTGTTGCCGGCGCTCCTGCATGCGGCCAGCCACCTGATCCCGACCGGGCCAGACAGCCCGCTGCGCGCCTGGCTGATCGCCGACAGCCGCCTGCAATTGCCGGGGCTTTCGCTCTCGCTGATGGCGCTGTGCCTCGCGGTAGCCACCAATATCGGCGTTGGAACCATGGTGTCCAGCTTCCGGCTGACCTTCGTCGACTGGATCGACCAGCGGCTGCTGGCCGACCTCTATGTACAGCCCGAAACGGAGACGATGGAGGCGGAGCTGATGCATTGGGCGCAGCAGGCGGGCGTGCGCGCCCTGCCCCGCTATCAGATCGACAGCCGCAGTGGTAATGCGCCCCTGCGGCTGTTCGGGATCACCGATGATCCGAGATACGCCGAAGAGTGGCCCCTTTTGCGCAGCCAGCCTGACGTCTGGACCCGCCTGTTCGATCAGGGGGAGATCCTGATCAACGAACAGCTGGCACATCGACAGGGGCTGTCCCCCGGATCGGTGGTTGAACTGGCGCCGGGCTGGAGCGCCCGAGTTGCCGGTGTCTATGCCGACTATGGCAACCCGGATGGGCAGGCTTACATGTCGATCGACGCCATGCGTGATCGCGAAATGCCGATGACCCTGTCGCAGATCGGATTGGTGGCACCGGCGGGCACATCCATCGAGGATCTGGCGCAGGAGCTGCGCGCCGCGCTCGCCCTGCCGCCCGGTGCCGTGATCCGACGCGACGCGATCCGGGCAACTTCGACGGCGATCTTTGATCGCACTTTCGTGGTGACCGGCGCGCTGAATGTGCTAACTCTGGCCGTTGCCGGCTTTGCCATGCTGACCAGTTTTCTCAGTCAATGGAGCCGGCGCCTGCCGCAGCTGTCACCCCTGTGGGCGATGGGGGTCACCCGTCGTCAGCTGGCACTGTGCGAAGTGCTGCGCAGCCTCGGCTTTGCGGCGGGAACCTTCCTGCTGGCCTTGCCGCTGGGGCTGTTGCTGGCCTGGATCCTGCTGGCCCATATCAACCTGGAGGCCTTTGGATGGCGCGTGCCGATGACCCTGTTCCCCGACGACTGGCTGCGGCTGTTCGCCCTGACGCTCCTGGCAGCGGCGGTGGCGGCACTGGGACCGGCGACGCGTCTGCTGCGGCTGTCTCCGGCCCGTCTTCTGGGGGTGTTCTCACATGATCGCTAGTGCTGTTGTCCGGACCTGCGCCCTTGCGCTTGGCGTCCTGGTTGGGGGCGCGCCGACTGTGGTCGCGGCGCAAGGCTATGCCGGGCTTGGCACCCAGGCAGAGGGGTTTACGGTTCCGACACCGGGGCAGAGCCTGGAATTTCCCGCCGATCACGCGGCCCATCCCGATTACCGGATCGAATGGTGGTATCTCACCGCAACGCTTGAAACCGCAAGCGGCGCGCAGCTTGGGGTGCAATGGACCCTGTTCAGATCCGCACTCGCCCCCGGAACCGCCCCCGGCTGGAACAGCCCGCAGGTCTGGATGGGGCACGCCGCCGTGACCACGCAACAGCAGCATTACTATGCGGAGCGCCTGGCGCGCGGCGGGATTGGACAGGCGGGCGTGTCGCTTGATCCGTTTGAGGCCTGGATCGATGACTGGGCGATGACCTCAATGGATAACACGCTCGACGGTCTGAGCCTGCAAGCGCGTGGCGACGAGTTTGGCTATGATCTCTCCCTGCGCGCGGAGGGGCCGCTGGTCCTGCATGGGGAGGCCGGCTATTCGGTGAAATCGGCACAGGGGCAGGCAAGCTACTACTACGCCCAGCCCGGCTACCGGGTGAGTGGCACCGTGCGGTTGCCGGAGGGGGATCTGGAGGTCACCGGCAAAGCCTGGCTCGATCGGGAATGGTCGAGCCAGCCCCTGGCGGCGGATCAATCCGGCTGGGACTGGTTCTCTCTCCACCTTGATGGCGGCGACAAGCTGATGGGGTTTGTGCTTCGCAGCGACAGCGGGGATTTCAGCTCCGGCACCTGGATTGAAGCAGATGGGACCACCAGCCCGCTGGCGCCTGGATCACTCGCGGCTGAGCCCCGGGGCTGGAGCGCGGTCGCGGGGCGGCAGGTCCCGACCAGCTGGCGTGTTTCGCTGCCCGAGCGGGATCTCGCGGTGGAGGTGCGCGCGCTGAACCCGAACGCCTGGATGGGCACCGTGTTTCCCTATTGGGAAGGGCCGGTAGAGGTCTCGGGGTCGCATCAGGGGCGGGGCTATCTTGAAATGACCGGCTACGACTAGGGCCGGCGCGCCCCAGATCAGGGGGAGCTGCGCTCCAGCAGGCCGTCAAAGCGGTAATAGGCGCGCGCCGCGCGATGCAGCGGAGCGGTCTGATAATCCTCCACCATGCTGGCCGCGTTGAGCGCCCCAAAGGCGGGATGCGCACGGCGAAGCGTGTCGAGATTGGAGAAGACGCTGCGCACCATTTCATGCACGATCTTCAGCTTCTGCTGCCGCGTGGTCACCAGCGTCGCCGCAAAGCCAAAGGAATGCACCACCTCGGGATTGCCGCGATAGAGATGGGCCGGGATCTGGGCAAAATCGTAGAACGGGCTGCTCGACACGATTGCGCGGATCTGCGGATCATTCACCGGGACCAGCAGGGAATCGCAGGCGGTGGTTGCCGCTTCGACCGAGGCGGAGGGATGGCCGACCGTGAACACCATCGCATCGATTTCATCTGCACACAGCGCTTCGGACTGGGTTTCGGCTGGCAATTCATGCACCTCGGCAAAACTGTCCCTGCTCCAGCCAAGCACTGCCATCAACCCCTCCATGGTGGCCCGCTGACCAGATCCGGGATTGCCGATATTGACCCGTTTGCCGCGCAGGTCCGAAAAACTGTGGATATCCGCATCGACCCGCGCCACCACGGTAAACACCTCTCCGTGAAGCGAGAACAACGCCCGCAGATCCGAGAACGGAACCCCGTTCGCCAGCAGCGGCGTGCCCGCGACAGCCTGGGCCTGCCAGTCGGACTGCACGATCGCAAAATCCAGTTCGCCCCGGCGCAGCGCCTGGAGATTCGCCACCGATCCATCGGTCACCTCTGCGGTGCAGCGAATGCCGTGACGGCGGCGATCCTTGTTCAGCAACCGGCAAATGGCTGTGCCCATCGGGTAATACAGACCGGAGACAGAGCCGGTGCCGATGGTGATGAAATCCTCTGCCCGGGCGGGGGCCGCGACCACGATCACGGCGGTCAGCCATGTTGCCCATAGACGGGCGCACCGCCTTACAATTTTTTCCATACTGTCCCCGCCCCCACGCTGTGCGCGCAAAATTCCAAAGGGGGCAGAGCCTGTCAAGGTGAATGCCCCCAAGGCATGGAAACCCGGAACCGTCCGTTCCGCGGCCTGACCTCAAAGTTGACGTCCGGAAATAGTTCTGTGTCATAAAAAGGTTATCAAAGACTTGTAGCTGAGCACACGTGTTCGCGGACTCACGTCCAGCCCCGCTTTCCGGTCTCAAACCGGGCTGCGGGAAAGGATCAGGGGCGCGCGAAAACGGGGGCCACGCTGTCATATAGATATTTCAAAATACTGGCAGCATCCCGGCGTCCGAAACAGTGAATTCACCCCGTTCCCGGGGTAACAGACTTGGAGATGTCGATGACAATCTGGAAAATCGCAGCGCTGAACGTCGCCGCTGCCATCACCGCCACCGCGGCCTTTGCCGAAACCGAAATCACCCTGTGGCACGCGATGGGCGGCCAGCTGGGCGAGACCGTCAACAAGATCGCCGAAGACTTCAACGCGTCCCAGGACGACTACAAGATCACGCCGGTGTTCAAAGGTTCCTACGAGGAAACCCTGACCGCTGGTATCGCCGCCTTCCGCGCTGGCGAGCAGCCCAACATCATGCAGGTGTTCGACGCCGGTGCCGCCACCGTGATCGGCGCCAAGGGCGCGACCATCCCGGTTCAGGATCTGCTGACCGACAATGGCGTCAACTTCGACATCAACGACTACATCTCCGGCGTGCGCTACTTCTATGCCGACAGCGATGGCAAGATGATCGGCATGCCGTTCAACTCCTCCTCGCCGATCATGTATTTTAACGTGGACGCGCTGGAAAAAGCAGGCGTCTCCGCCCCCAAGACCTGGGAAGAGTTCCAGACCGTAACCGCGCCCGCCCTGAAAGACGCCGGCTACATCGGTCTGAGCCAGTCGCACCTGCCCTGGATCTTTACCGAGAACTTCCATAGCCGCCACAACCTGCCGTTTGCCACCAACGACAACGGCTATGAAGGCGCAGAAGGCACCGAGATCCTCGTCAACAACGACGCCATCAAGGCGCATTTCACCGCTCTGACCGAGTGGAAGGAAAACGGCTTCTTTGAATGGTATGGCACCGGTTGGGGCGACAACCAGCAGCCCTTCGAGGACGGCGATGTCGCCATCTGGCTCGGCTCCTCCGGCTCCTTCGGCGGGCTGATGTCCAAGGATCTCGGCTTTGAATTCTCCGCCACCTATCTGCCCTATTGGGAAGGTGTGACCACCGAGCCCAAGCAGACCTTCATCGGCGGCGCATCGCTGTTTGCCATGTCCGGTCACGATGCCGAGGAAAACGAAGCCACCGCCAAGTTCTTCGAATTCCTGACCTCCTCCGACGTGCAGTATTTCTGGCACAAGGAAACCGGCTACGTTCCGATCACCGAAGCAGCCTATGAGCAAGCCAAGGCAGACGGCCATTATGACCGTTTCCCGGCGGCCGAAGTTGGCATCCAGCAGCTGTCCCTGCCCGGTGGCGACAACACCAAAGGCTACCGCATGGGCTTCTACGTCCAGATCCGTGACGTGATGAACCGTGAATACGGTCGCATCCTGACCGGCGAGACCTCGGTCGAAGACGCCTTCAACAACATTGAGAAAGAAGCCAACGACTTGCTGGCGCGCTTTGCCAAGACCCAGGGCTAAGCTCTCTCATATCCGGGGCAATCCGCGTCATCCGCGCGGGTTGCCCCATTTTCTTTTGCCGATGGAAGACCCCTCATGAAACGTGCCGGATTCACCACTGTCTGGCTGCCCGTAGCGCTGTTGCTGCCGCAGTTGATGATCATTGCGATCTTCTTCTACTGGCCAGCCGCCTGGGCGGTGCAGTCGTCATTCTACCTTCAGGACCCGTTTGGGTTTGGTTCAACCTTTGTCGGGGTCGAGAACTACACCGACCTGATGGCCAACTCCGAATACGGCAAGGTGGCGCGTTTCACCGTGATCTATACCGCGCTGGTGACGTTCTTCTCGCTGGCGATCGCCCTGCTGCTGGCGGTGAAGGCGGACAAGGTCATCAAGGGCGCAAAGTCCTATCGCACGCTGCTGATGTGGGTCTACGCGATCGCCCCGCCGGTAGCGGGGTTCCTGGGGCTGATGTTCTTTGATCAGCGCAATGGTCCGATGACCGAGATGTTTCAGGCGCTGGGCTGGGATTTCCGTCTGGGTGCTGATTACAACTCCACCGCCACCGCGATGGTGATCGTTGCGGTGTGGAAGCAGATCCCGGTCAATTTCATTTTCTTCCTCTCGGGGCTTCAGTCGATCCCGAAATCCGTGCGTGAGGCCGCGCTGATCGACAACCGCTCCGCCTCGGGGCGCTTCTGGGAGGTGACCTTTCCGCTGCTCGCGCCGACCGCGTTCTTCCTGCTGATCATCAATATCACCTATGCGCTGTTCGACACCTTCGGGATCATCGACACGCTGGTGCGGTCGGAGCCCGGCAACAACCCGGTGACGCTGGTCTACAAGGTCTTTGTCGATGGGTTCCGCGGCAATGATCTCGGCGGATCCTCAGCGCAATCGGTGATCCTGATGGTGCTGGTCCTGCTGCTCACCGTTTTCCAGTTCCGGCTGATCGAACGCCGGATTCACTACACCTGAGGAGGGTCGGATCATGACTGATA
This sequence comes from Epibacterium sp. Ofav1-8, assembly GCF_022348185.1. Lineage (GTDB taxonomy): Bacteria > Pseudomonadota > Alphaproteobacteria > Rhodobacterales > Rhodobacteraceae > Epibacterium. Next base: position 401,340 of record NZ_JAKRFD010000002.1, on the reverse strand, counting down.
TGACACAGGCCAGCATCGCCACCCCGGCGCGCCCGCGCCGCTCCAAACGCTTTCGCTGGTCGCAGGTGTTTGACCACGCGATCCTGTGCACGGGCGCGTTCTTCATGGTGTTTCCGGTGTTTCTGGTGCTGATGACCACCAGTTTCGAGGACGCGGACATCGTGCGCAACGGGCTCCAGTTCGGCTTTGAAGGCCAGATGCTGGAGAATTTTGAAGCCGCGATGTTCGAGGCCGCCGGGTTCAGCAAGGCGATCACCGGCACCCGGATGCTGATGAACTCGCTGATCCTCGGTTTTGGCTTTGCGATCGGCAAGATCGTGATTTCCATGATGGCCGCCTATGCCATCGTGTATTTCCGGCTGCGGTTTGCGACATTCGCCTTCTGGATCATCTTTACCACGCTGCTGCTGCCGCTGGAGGTGCGCATCCTGCCCTCTTACGAGGCGATCCAGAGCCTTGGCCTCGCCAATACTTACAGCGGCCTCATCATCCCGCTGATCGCCTCGGCCACCGGCACGTTCTTCTTCCGCCAGTTCTTCCGCTCGATCCCCGAAGAACTGGTGGAGGCCGCGCGCATTGACGGCGCCGGGCCGATCAAGTTCTTCATCGACATTCTGGTGCCGCTGAGCCGCACCATGATCGCGGCGATCTTCATCATCATGTTTGTCTATGGCTGGAACCAGTACCTCTGGCCGACGCTGATCACCACCGATGAGGGCATGTTCACCCTGGTGCGCGGCATCAAGCAGATCGTGCAGGTGCTGAGCCAGACCGGCGCGATGATCCCCGAATACGGCAAGGCGCTGGCGCTCTCTCTGATCGCCATGATCCCGCCTGTCCTCATCGTCATTTTCTTCCAGAGCTGGTTCGTCAAGGGCCTGACGGAATCCGATAAATAAGGAACTGAACCTATGGCACAGGTAACACTGGACCGTGTCCGCAAGACCTATCCCAATGGCTTTGAAGCCGTGCAGCCCTGCTCCGTCGAGATCCCTGATGGGGAGCTGGTGGTGCTGGTCGGCCCCTCGGGCTGCGGGAAATCCACTTTGTTGCGCATGATCGCAGGGCTTGAGGACATCACCGATGGGGCGCTCTCGATTGGCACCGATGTGGTCAACGACAAGGACCCGGCTGATCGCAACATCGCGATGGTCTTTCAGAACTACGCGCTCTATCCCCATATGAGCGTTGCAAAAAATATGGGATACGGGCTGAAGAACCGCGGCGCCTCCAAGGCCGAGATCGACGCCAAGGTGCAGGAAGCCGCGCGTATTCTGAACCTCGGCGACTATCTTGATCGTCGCCCAAGCCAGCTGTCGGGCGGGCAGCGACAGCGCGTCGCCATGGGGCGGGCCATCGTGCGCGATCCGGAATTGTTCCTGTTTGACGAGCCGCTCTCCAACCTCGATGCCAAGCTGCGCAACCAGATGCGGATCGAAATCCGGGCGTTGCAGCAGCGGCTTGGGGTGACCTCGGTCTATGTCACCCACGATCAGGTCGAGGCGATGACAATGGCGGACCGCATCATCGTGCTGAATGCCGGGCGCGTGGAGCAGATCGGCACCCCGACCGAAATCTACGAACGCCCGGCCTCGACCTTTGTGGCCGGATTCATGGGCGCGCCGCCGATGAACCTGATGACGGCAGCGCTGGTCTCCGGTCAGCTGCAAGTCGGGGGCGAGACGAAACTGCCCCTCACCCCGCCTGCTGTGGCAACGGATGAGGTGCTTGTCGGATACCGGCCCGAGGATGTGCGTCTGGGCGGTGACGGTTCTGTGGTGCTGGATGTGCAGATCATCGAGGAGCTGGGCGCAAACCGGCTGCTGCATGGTCAGCTGGGCGGACAGGCGTTCTCGATCAGCATCGGCAAGGACGAACAGGCTCAGGTCGGCCCGCAGCCGATCACCCTGCCCCAGGATCGCGTCCACTTCTTCCACCCCGAGCGCGGCACGCGTCTCTGATCCCGGTGCAGAGTAACGTGCAGCAATAACAAGGCCGGCGACTGCGACGTCGCCGGCCCATTGGCAAGATCATCGCCCGCGGTGCGGACGCGGATCCCACAGCCTCCGGGTCAAACGGTTGCAGGCGGCGGGCCGAGTTTCTTGCGCCAGGAGGCGATCGCCTTGATCCGCGTCGACATCTTCTGATTGAGATCCAGCATGTCTTTCATGGTTTTCATCGCCTTCACATCCGATGCGCTGGCCCCCTTGGATGCCCAGTCCGCCATGGCCTTGAATATGGCCTCGCCGGTCTTGTTCTCAGTGCTGCTCTTTGGATAGAGCTTGGCGATATTGCCGACATTCTGGTTGATGTCGCGGGCCGCTTTCAGAATGTTCTCGGAAAAGAACTTCAGCGCTTCGGTTTCGTCGCCGTTTGAATTGCGCTGGTTCTGCGCCACAAACAGCGCGCCTTTTTTCAGGGTCGCGTCGAGGTTTTTTCCCAGAACATTCAGGGATCGCACCGCATCGGTCATTTCCTTGCCGCGCTTGCCGACGATCTGCTTGTTCATGTTGAGCTGCGCTTCACCGCTGACGATGATCGCTTCGAGGTCCTTCTCCAGCACGTTGAGGCTGTCGAGCTTCATCTTGGAGCCGGTTTTCTTCAGCTCGTCCTTCCATGCCGTGTCCAGAACCTTGACATAGGCCGCGCAGGCTTTCTTGGCGGAAGACAGCGCCTTGTCCAGATCTTCGAGCGCCTTCAGCTGCTTGTCCAACGGATCCTTCTTATCGCGTGCCCCATTGCGATAGTCGGTGAACGCCTTGTCCATCGCCTTGAAATTGGTGGACAGCTTTGTCTTCTGGATCGCCTTGATAAAGGCATCGCTCGGCTTTTTGGATTTCGTGTTCTTTTCGAACGCCGTCTTGGCGCGTTCCCATTCTTTCGCCCAACTTCCTGCTTCTACTGCCATATTCGTTCCTCCTTGGTGCCAATTGCCTGTTCACAATAATCTGATTAGCGGGCTGCGCGCCGTCCCACCAGTCGGGAGCGGCAAAACTTTGAAACAACCTGCGTCTCATCTGGTCTCACGCAGCAGCCCTCAGGTTCCGTCGCGGCGTGTGCGATTTTTTCCAGCGCCCGGCGGTCTGGCGCAAGGCTTTGTGCCGCGCGCGTAAAAACGCTATGTAGCGGAGACAGCAACAAGGGGATGCGTGCCCATGACCATCTATGGCGACAGCTTCGAGACCCGCGAAGCAATGATCGAGGCCTGCCGCGCGTTGAACCAAAGCGGCGTCAACCAGGGCACCTCCGGCAATATTTCGGTGCGCGTCGGCGCGGATTTTCTGATTACCCCGTCCGGCGTTCCCTACGAGGGGCTCACCCCTGACCTGATCGTGCGCCTGCCACTGGACCCAACTCAGCAGGCAGCGCCCGGGCAGATGAAACCCTCGACGGAATGGCCCTTCCACCGTGCCCTGCTGGTTGCCAAACCCGAGATGCAGGCGGTGGTGCACGCCCATCCGGTTCATTGCTGTGCATTGGCCATGAACCGCCAGAGTATACCGGCCTGCCACTATATGGTGGCTGCGTTTGGCGGCACCGACGTGCCTCTGGCGGAGTATGCGTTGTTCGGCTCCGACGCGCTCTCGGACAGTGTCACCGCAGCCATGCAGGAGCGCTCTGCCTGTCTGATGGCCAATCATGGCGCTGTTGTCTGCGGTGAAACGCTCGAGAAGGCCATGTGGCGCATGGGAGAGCTGGAAGCCCTCGCCAAGAGCTATATCGCAAGCCTCTCCATCGGCACGCCGCATATCCTGAGCGACGCGGAAATGGCCGAGGTGCTGGAGGCCTTTGCCGGTTACGGCCCGGCGCGCGAGTCCTGATGCGCCGGGGCCTGGTCCACGCATGAGCGCGTCGCACGCCCTTGCTTTGCTGCTGATCCTGGGCACCGTGGCCCTGATCGGTCTTGGGCTGAGGTGGTATTTCCTCCCCGAGGATGATGACGACGATTTTCTCTGATGTCGCCGCATCCACCAGAAAAGCCGCCGGTTTCGCAACCAGCGGCTTTCTCAAGCAAAACAATGCTTTGCGATGGTACCCAAGGCCGGACTCGAACCGGCACGCTGTCACCAGCGGGGGATTTTGAATCCCCTGCGTCTACCATTCCGCCACTTGGGCCTGCTGCGTGTCCTAGCGCTGCTTTTGCCCGAGGTCCAGAGCCAAATGTGGGCACAGGCGCAGAAAATTGACCAATTCAGCGCTGTCGCAAACAGTTGAGTTGACCCCCGGGCGCCTGCATGCAACGTCAGCCGGGACTTTTCCATCTAGGACATTGCCCTCTGACATGTTGCGCCCTCTTTATGATCGGACCATGGCCCTGGCGGACCACCCGCATGCGCTGTGGTGGCTGGCGATTGTCGCCTTTGTCGAAAGCTCCGTGTTTCCCATACCGCCCGACGTGTTGATGATCCCGATGATCCTGGCGCGCCCGTCCCGCGCCTGGCTGATTGCGCTTGTGGCGCTTGCGGCTTCGGTGGCCGGAGGGCTGCTGGGCTATGTGATCGGGGCGTTCTTCTACGAGGGGATCGGCCTGCCGGTACTCGAAGCCATGGGAAAGGCCGACAAGATGGCCGAGTTCAATACCCGGTTCAACGATTTTGGCTTCTGGGCCGTGCTGATCGCCGGGGTCACGCCCTTCCCCTACAAGGTCATCACCATCATGTCCGGCTGGACCGGCATGCCGATCGCCACTTTTGTCGCCACGTCGATCCTGGCGCGAGCGCTGCGGTTCTTTCTCGTGGCGGGACTGTTGTGGCAATTCGGCGCGCCCGTGCGCGATTTCATTGAAAAGCGTCTGGGGCTGGTGTTCACCGTCTTCTGTCTGCTGCTGTTGGGCGGCTTTCTTGCACTGAGGTATCTATGACATTCAGCCGTTTTCTCACCCTGATCGCCGCCGGTGGGTCCGCCGCGCTGCTGCTTGGCGCCTTCGGGTTTCAGTACATTGGCGAGCTTGCCCCCTGCAAGATGTGCATCTGGCAACGCTACCCGCATGGGGCGGCGGTTGGGCTCGGTGTTCTTGCGGTTCTGATCCCCGGTGCGGTGCTGCCCTACCTGGGGGCTTTGGCGGCCCTGACGACGGCTGCGATCGGAGCGTTTCACGCCGGCGTCGAACAGGGCTGGTGGGAAGGTCCGACCACCTGCACATCCGGCGCGATCGACGGTCTCAGCGCGGATGAGCTGATGTCGCAGATCATGTCGGCACCGCTGGTGCGCTGTGACGACATCCCGTGGGAGCTGTTCGGCCTGTCCATGGCCGGATGGAACGCGGTAATCTCGCTGGTTCTGGCCGCGATTTGGGTCGCGGCAGCCCGTCACGCGCGCTGACGGTCAGGCGCGCAGACGGTCAAGCGCGACTGTCTTTCTTGGTGGCCAGCAACAGATTGGTTTCGCTGGACACCACCCCGTCGAACATGCGGATCTTGGCCAGCGCTTCGTCGAGGGTTTCCAGCGTTTCGGTCCCCAGCTCCACGATCAGGTCCCAGCGCCCGTTGGTTGTGTGTATCGCACGCACCTCGGGCAGCCCCTGCAGCTGGCGCGTGATCCGCGACGCCCCGCGCCCCTCGATGCCGATCATCATCAGCCCGCGGACCGGATCGCGCAGCACGTCCTCCTTCAGCACCACCGTGAACCCCAGGATATCACCGCGCGACTGAAGCCGCTCGATCCGGGTGCGCACCGTTGTGCGCGACAGTTCCAACTGCATGGCCAGATCGGAGAGCGAGGCCCGCGCGTCATGGCGCAGTGCCGAGATCAGGCGTTCATCCGTTTTGTCCATAATCTACGTCCGTTTTGCGTTGTCTCTTCTCCTTATGGTCAATTTGCTCTCTGTTTTCCACCTCAAAACGGAGAAATATCAAAGAGACCCTCAATCAAGGAGATTTCGGATGTCCTCTCGACACTGTATTCTCGTCGGCGCGCCCGTCGACAGCGGCAAGCGCCGCACCGGCTGCCTGATGGGGCCGGATGCCTATCGCACTGCCGGGCTCGCCCCCGCCCTCGAAAGCCTCGGCCACACGGTCGAGGATATCGGCAATGTCACCCCTGCCCCGCATGCCCCCGATGATGGCAGCGGCCCCCTGCACGAGCCAAATCTGACCCGCGCCTGGACCGAGAGCCTGTCCGAAGCCGCAGAAGCCGCCATGGCGCGCGGCATGCCGATTTTCCTCGGCGGCGATCACGCTCTGGCATTGGGCACCGTGCGCGGTGTCGCCAACCACGCCGCAAGCCAAGGGCGCCCACTGTTTGTGCTCTGGCTCGATGCCCATAGCGACTATCACTCGCTGGACAGCACCGATTCCGGCAACCTGCATGGCTGTCCGGTGCGCTATTTCACCGGTCAGGCACCGTTTGAGGGCTTTCCGCCGGTGCCCAATCCGGTGCCGCCGGAAAATGTCTGCATGATCGGTCTGCGGTCCGTCGACAGTGCCGAGCGCGAGGCGATGGAGAAGGTCGGCATTCACCGCCACGACATGCGCGATATTGATGAGAACGGCATCGCACGTCCACTCAGCGCCTTTCTGGAAAAGGTCGCCGCCCAGAACGGCGTGCTGCATGTCTCGCTGGATGTGGATTTCCTCGATCCCGCCGTCGCACCTGCGGTTGGCACCACTGTTCCAGGCGGCGCCACCGTGCGCGAGGGTCATCTGGTCTGCGAAATCCTGCATGACAGCGGCCTGATGACATCGATGGATCTGGTGGAGCTGAACCCCTTCCTGGATGAGCGTGGCCGCACCGCGCATCTGATGGTCGATCTTTGTGCCTCTGCCATGGGGCGGCGCGTGTTTGACCGCCCAACCCGGAGCTACAACGCATGAGCATGCTTCAGGCTCCTGCGGCGGTGGTGATGGTGCGTCCTCATCACTTTACGCCGAACCCGGAAACCCGAGGGGACAATGCGTTTCAGGCGCAGGCCGATGCCCATGCCGACACCATCAGCGCCCGCGCGATCACCGAATTCGACGGCGCGGTCGCTGCGCTGCGCGACGCAGGCGTTACGGTCCATGTGTTCGAGGACACCAGCCGCGACACCCCGGATTCCGTCTTTCCCAACAACTGGTTCTCCACCCACGCCGGTGGTCATGTGGCGGTCTACCCGATGTTTGCGGCCAACCGGCGCCGAGAGCGGCGCTGGGACGTGATCGAGATGCTGAAGCGGGAGTACCGCGTTCAGGACGTGATCGATTATTCCGGCCTGGAGCAGGATGCTCTGTCGCTCGAAGGCACCGGTGCCATGGTGCTCGATCACATCGGGCGCATTGCCTATACGGTCAAATCAAACCGCGCCGATCCGGTGCTGCTGGAGCGGTTCTGCACCCATTTCAACTATGAACCGATGGTGTTCGAGGCCTGCGACGATCAGGGGCGCGACGTGTATCACACCAATGTCCTGATGGGCATCGGCACCGACTATGCGCTGATCTGCCTGGACATGATCCGCGACGCCACCCGCCGCGCCGAGGTTCGGCAGCGGCTCGAAGAAAGCGGGCGCAGCGTCATCGACCTGTCTGCCGCGCAGATCCAGAACTTTCTCGGCAATACCTTCGAACTGACCGGGCACCGGCGCGTGCTGGCGTTGTCCGCCCGCGCGGCACAGGCACTGACCCCGGACCAGCGGGCGGTGATCGAACGCTCGGCAGAGCTGCTGCCGCTCTCCATTCCCACACTTGAAACGGCCGGTGGGTCGGTGCGCTGCATGCTCGCCGGCATTCACCTCAGCCCCCGTCAAAGGACCATGCAATGACCCAACCTTCCGATAAGGCCCTTGTTCCTTTTGTCAGCGTAGACAACATGATGCGCCTCATTCATCATGTTGGCATCGAGGATATGATGCGCAATCTGGCCGACTATATCGAGGCCGATTTCAAACGCTGGGAGCTGTTTGACAAGACCCCCCGTGTCGCCAGCCACTCCGACGTCGGTGTGATCGAACTGATGCCCACCTCCGATGGCGAGGCTTACGGGTTCAAATACGTCAACGGCCACCCCAAGAACACCTCCGAGGGGCTGCAAACCGTGACGGCCTTTGGCTTGCTCGCCGATGTCTATACCGGCTATCCGGTGCTGCTGACAGAGATGACCATCCTCACCGCCCTGCGCACCGCGGCGACCTCGGCCATGGTGGCCAAACATCTCGCCCCCAAGGGCGCGGATACCATGGCAATGATCGGCAATGGCGCGCAGTCGGAATTTCAGACGTTGGCGATGAAGGCGATCATCGGTCTCAAGGCCGTCCGCCTGTATGACAAGGACCCGGCGGCAACCGAGAAATGCGCGCAGAACCTCGCGGGGCTTGGGGTGGATGTCACCATCTGCAAAACCCCGGAAGGGGCGATCGAGGGCGCACAGATCCTCACCACCTGCACCGCGGACAAGCAATATGCCACCATCCTGACCGACAACATGGTCGGCAGCGGGGTGCATATCAACGCCATCGGCGGCGACTGCCCCGGCAAGACCGAGCTTGCGCCCGGCATCCTCAACCGGTCGGACGTGTTTGTGGAGTATCCGCCGCAAACGCGCGTCGAGGGCGAGATCCAGCAGATGCCCGAGGACTTCGCCGTGACGGAACTGTGGGAAGTGATCTCCGGTCACAAACCGGGACGCACCGGGGATCGTCAAATCACGCTGTTCGACAGTGTCGGCTTTGCGATCGAGGACTTCTCGGCCCTGCGCTACATTCGTGACCGCATCAAGGGCACGGATTACTTCATCGATCTCGACATGCTGGCAGACCCGGATGATCCACGCGACCTCTTTGGCATGGTGCAGCGCGCCAAGGTCTGACGCAGAAAGCGCGCCTCTCGGGGCGCGCTTTTGATTTTATTCCAAAGACTTCAGGCCTCTAGCTCACTGTCCCAATAGAGATAGTCCATCCAGCTTTCATGCAGATATCCGGGCGGGAACTTGCGGCCCGTATTGCGCAGTTCCTCCGCCCCGGGACGGCGCGGGGGCTTACGCAGGGACATGCCCGCACGGTGCAGCGGCTTGGAGCCTTTCCTGAGATTGCAGCGCGAACAGGCCGCCACCACATTTTCCCAGCTGGTCACGCCGCCCGCCGCGCGTGGCACCACGTGGTCAAAGGTCAGATCGCCCTTGGCCCCGCAGTACTGGCAGCAGAATTCGTCCCGCAAGAATAAATTAAAGCGCGTGAAGGCCACGCGCTTTTGGGGTTTGACAAAATCCTTCAGTACCACGACCGACGGTATTCGAATTTCGGTACTGGGACTGCGCACAACCTCGTCATACTCGGCCACGATGGCAACCCGGTCGAGCCATGCGGCTTTGACGGCGTCCTGCCATGGCCAGAGTGACAAGGGGTAGTATGACAAAGGACGATAATCCGCGTTCAACACCAGCGCTGGATGTTGTTTCAGAGCCCCCGGCTCCCTTACGAATTCTGTCCTGAAGTCTCCGTCCATCAACGTCTTCCTCGCCCTGCTTGCCTCGTATCGGCACCAGAGCGGGGAACCCGCCCCAGCTTGAGATTAACTATATATCGTGGCCGGAGCCTGACAAGCCCCAAAGCGCCACCAGATGTCGTGTGAGATAGGATGATTCCGTTACAGCGGCGTGACAGTTATCCACAGCCCGCAAAACAGGCATTCCGCAGCGCGGCATCTGCACAGGCTTGCACCACAGCTCACCTGCCCGTAGAGCCAACCCCATGAGCCGCTTGATCCGTTTCAACAAACCCTTTGATGTGCTGCCGCAGTTCACCGATCGCGGCAGCGAAGGCAGTCCGCGTGCCACGCTGAGCGATTATGTCGACTGCCCCGGCGTCTACCCCGCCGGGCGTCTGGACCGCGACAGTGAAGGGTTGATGCTGCTCACCGACAATGGCCGTCTGCAGGCCTGGATCAGCGACCCCAAGCACAAGCTGGAAAAAACCTATTGGGCGCAAGTCGAGGGTCTCCCCGATGAGGACGCGTTGAACTCACTCCGCCAAGGGGTTGAACTAAAAGACGGAATGACCCGCCCTGCCAAGGCACGCCTGATCAATGAGCCTGCTCAGCTCTGGGCCCGCACGCCGCCGATCCGGGAACGCAAATCCGTGCCCACCGCGTGGCTCGAGTTGAAGATCACCGAAGGCAAGAACCGGCAGGTCCGACGCATGACGGCAGCAGTGGGGCATCCGACCTTGCGGCTGATCCGCTACGCCATTGGCGCTTGGACACTGGAGGGGCTGGCGCAGGGCAAATGGGACGACTTGGACCCGCCGCGCGTGCCCGGCCCGCCAAAACCCTCGCAAAAGCCGCCCCGCCGCAAACCACTCGCACAAAATACAGAAAACGGCGCTTCAAGGTCTCCCTCAAAGCGCCGCAAACCACGTTCAAAATCAACGCGCTAGGATTACAGGCTCAGTTTGTCGCGCATGAAGGCCAGGGCCACACTCAGCCCATCGGGCGCGATCCCGTGGCCGGTGCCCTTCATCACATGGGCGAACACATCCTGAAAGCCCGCTTCTTGCAGCGCTTCGGCAGCCTGCGGCAGCGATTGCGGCGGCACCACGTCGTCCTCGTCCCCATGCACCAGCAGCACCGGCATCCGGCTCACGACCTCATCGCTGAAGGTGTCCGGCGACAGCAGACGACCGGAAAACGCCACGATCCCCGCCACGGGGTCTTCGCGACGCGGGGCCACATGCAGCGCCATCATCGTGCCTTGCGAGAAGCCCAGCAAAACCACCTGCTCCGGCAGCAGATCCTCATCCACCATGAAGGCATCCAGGAACGCGTTGAGGTCATCCACCGCTGCCATCATGCCGCGCATCGACTCCTCTTCCGAGGAACCGTCAATCCACGGAATTGGGAACCACTGGAACCCCATCGGGGCACCGGCGCAGGCCTCGGGCGCATCGGGGGCGACAAACAACGTGTCCGGCAAATGTTCGGCCAGCGGGTCGGCAAGACCCAGGAGATCCGCCCCATTGGCCCCATAGCCGTGCAAAAACACCACAGCCGAGCGGGTGTCACCGGAGAGCGGCTCTTTGCGGCCGGCAGTCAAAACGCGAGTCATCGGATCCCTTCCCTGTCCTTTGCCACATGGTAATAGGCCCACAAAAGCCGCGCCGCAACCGACCGCCACGGCGACCACGCCGCGGCCATGTCGCGCAGGGCACGCTCTTTGGGGCGCTCTGGCAGGTCAAACAACAGCCGCGCGCTTTCCTGCAGGGCCAGATCGCCGGGGGCAAAGACATCCGCCCGCCCAAGGGAGAACATCGCGTAGATCTCTGCCGTCCAGACTCCGATGCCCGAAACCTGTGTCAGTTCTGCCACCACATCTGCTGTAGGAGCATCCCGTAAGGACTTGAAATCTATACGCGCCTCAGCCAATGCACGGGCATAGCGGATCTTCTGGCGGCTCAGGCCCGCCGCGCGCAGATCCTCATCGCTGGCCCAGAGGATCTTGCGCGGCCCCGTGAGCTTTGCCGCGCGCAGGCGGTTCCAGATCGCATTGGCCGACGCCACCGAGACCTGCTGGCTGACAATGGCGCTCAGAAGCTGCGCAAACCCATCGGGCTTGCGCCGGAGCGGCAGTGGCCCCGTGAGCGCCAGCGCATCGGCAAAGCGTGGATCCTGCGCAGACAGCCACGCGGCGCCTTCAGCCACGCAGGCCGGGGTCTCGATGATGCGGCCAACCGTCATCTGGTGCCCCGCGCGAAAATTGTATTGGTGCACTGCACGCTGCTTGTTCCTTCACCTGTTCAGGGCTACGCCATTGCCATGACTATGACCGCTCCTGCCCCCGACGACCATATTGCAAAGCGCAATGTTCTGATTCTTGTGCTCGCGCAGGCCTTTCTGGGCGCGCAGATGCCGATGATCTTCATCGTGGGCGGACTGGCCGGTCAATCCCTGGCGACCAACCCCTGTCTGGCGACCCTGCCGATTTCGCTGATCGTTGCGGGCTCGATGCTCTCGGCCACGCCAATCTCGGCGATCATGCAGCGGTACGGACGCCGCGCCGGTTTTGCCATTGGTGCCACCGGCGGTGCGCTGGGGGGGCTGATCGGCGGCTATGGTCTCTACCTTGGCTCGTTCCCGGTGTTTCTGGTGGGCAGCGCCCTGACCGGTGTCTATATGAGCGCGCAGGGGTTTTACCGCTTTGCCGCTGCCGATACCGCATCTGACAGCTTTCGCCCCAAGGCGATTTCCTATGTGATGGCCGGGGGCCTGTTGTCGGCGATTGTCGGCCCGCAACTGGTCAAGGCCACCAGTGATGCCTTCGTCATTCCCTTCCTCGGCACCTATTTGGCGGTGATCGCTGTAAATGTGCTGGGTGTCGGCCTCTTTGCCTTTCTGCGCATTCCGCGCCCGCCCGCACCGAAGGAAGATGCCCCCATCGGTCGCAGCCGTTGGGAGCTGCTGAAAACCCCCACCATCGCCGTCGCGGTGATCTGCGCCATGGTGTCTTATGCGCTGATGAACCTGGTGATGACCTCCACGCCGCTGGCGGTTGTCGGCTGTGGTTTCAGCCAGAACACCGCTGCGGATGTGGTCACCTCGCATGTTCTGGCGATGTATGTGCCGTCGTTCTTTACCGGGCACTTGATCGCGCGTTTCGGCGTGGAAAAGGTCGTTGGCGCGGGGCTGGTGATCCTCGCAGGTGCGGGCGCTGTCGCCTTGCAGGGCGTGGATCTGGGCAACTTCTTTATCGCGCTGATCCTGCTGGGCGTTGGCTGGAACTTCGGCTTTATCGGCGCGACCACCATGCTCGCTGGCGCGCATGAGGCGCATGAGCGCGGTCGGATGCAGGGTCTCAACGACCTGCTGGTCTTTGGCGGCGTGACCGTCGCCTCCGTTGCATCCGGTGGTTTGATGAACTGTTCGGGCGGCAATCCGGTCGAGGGCTGGGCCGCCGTCAATATGGCCATGGCCCCCTTCCTCGTGCTGGCGGGCGGTGCCTTGATCTGGCTGGTGCTGAAGCCCAAATCCGCCACCGCCTGATCGCGGACTGCACCCTGGCGCGCTACCAGTGCCCGGTGCCCGCCTGCCACATCAGCGAGACCCGCCTGCGAAACTCACTACGGCCAAGCGCGCCTGCCGCCACGCGTGCGGGCTCGGCCCGGACCTGTCGCAATATGGCACCGGCCTGCCAGCCGGGCAGCAAGGCACTGCTTGCCGCAGAGGAAATCGCCTGCCGCCCTCGTCTGGCAGCGGCAAGCCGGTCCAATCCCCGTTCCGCCAGTTGGATCAGCCCGGCGTTGGTGCCATCCAACAGCGGCACCCGTTTTTGGGCCTCAAGCTCCGGGATCGCACGCAGATAGGCCGCAAGCCCCGCCGCATAGGCATAGTCGCGCACAACACCCTCGTCTGCTGGCCCCAGCGAGGCGGCCGCCATCCACATCAGACCGCCCGATGTGGCGTCGATATAGGTGTCAAAGGCTGCCTCATCCTCAAACGGATCGCGGTAGATGTCCCAGCGCCGCGCCTCCGCCATCGCGTCAATCATCTGCGCGGCTTCATGGTTGACCAGCCGCGCCAGCGGTGTCGCCACATAATGCCTGCGCACTTGCCCGCCGGACGCAATCTCCGCACCGACATCACGCCACCACTGCACCCGCATCTCGGCGATCATGCTCTCCTGACTGGCCCAGGGAGCGCGCGACATCTCGATGTTAAAGGCGTAGAGCGCAAACAGCAGCGGCCGCGCCTCGACAGGGGCGGCCATTGCGGCCAGAAAGCGATCCGGATCGCCCTTCTGAACCGCCTCGGCGCAGGCGATCAGGTCATCGTCAAACTGCATCCGCGGCCTCGGCCGCATCGCGCAGCAGCTTCCAGTTCATCGCATCGAGCAGCGCGTCAAAAGACGCATCCAATATGTTCGGGCTGACGCCAACAGTGGACCAGCGCCGGCCCTTGCCGTCTTCGCTGTCGATGATGACGCGGGTCACGGCCTCGGTGCCGCCCTGGGTGATACGCACCTTAAAGTCGACCAGCCGCATGTCGTCCAACACCTTGGAATAGCGCCCCAAATCCTTGCGCAGCGCCTTGGCCAAGGCGTTCACCGGGCCACGGTCGCTGCCCGAGGGATCAAGCGATTCACTCACTGAGAGGAGCTTTTCGCCATCGACCTTGACCACCACAACGGCCTCGGACAGGCTCACCATGCGGTCATACTTGTTCTTGCGCCGCTCCACGGTGACCTTGTAGCGCTTGACCTCAAAGAACTGCGGCATCTGGCCCAGTTCTTCGCGCGCCAGCAGCTCAAAGGACGCCTGCGCCGTGTCGTAGGAATAGCCTTCGGTTTCGCGTTCCTTCACCCGCTCCAGAATACGGCCAAGCGCGGGGTCGCCTTTTTCAACTGTCAGGCCCGCCTCCGCCAGACGGCGGCGCAGGTTCGACTGCCCGGCCTGATTGGACATCGGGATAACGCGACCGTTGCCCACCACCGTAGGGTCGATATGCTCATAGGTCGAGGGGTCCTTGAGGATCGCGCTCGCATGCAGCCCAGCCTTATGCGCAAAGGCCGAGGCCCCCACATAGGCCGCCTGTTTCTGCGGCACCCGGTTGAGGATCTCATCCAGCATCCGGCTCACCGTCGTCAGCCGCGCCAGCGCCCCCTGCGGCACGCCGGTCTCATAGGCGCTGGCATAGGGTTCCTTCAACAGAAGCGTCGGGATCAGCGTGGTTAGGTTGGCATTGCCACAGCGCTCGCCCAGACCGTTGAGCGTGCCCTGGATCTGGCGCACGCCCGCGTCCACCGCCGCCAGCGAACAGGCAACCGCATTTTCGGTGTCGTTATGGGTGTGAATGCCCAGATGATCGCCCGGCAGCCCCGCAGCGATCACCTCGGATACGATGCGATGAACCTCATGCGGCAGCGTGCCGCCATTGGTGTCGCACAGCACAACCCAACGCGCGCCCGCCTCCAGCGCCGCGCGACAGGCCGCCAGCGCATAGTCTGGATTGGCCTTGTAGCCGTCAAAGAAATGCTCGGCATCAAACAGCGCCTCGCGCCCTTGCGCCACGATATGCGCCACAGACTGCGCGATATTATCAAGGTTCTCTTTCAGAGAAATGCCAAGCGCCGCAGTCACGTGATAGTCATGCGACTTCCCCACCAGACAGACGCTCTTGGTGCCCGCGTTCATCACCGCCGCCAGCACATCGTCATTCTCTGCCGAGCGCCCTGCCCGCTTGGTCATGCCAAAGGCCGTCAGCGTCGCGCGCGTATCCGGCGCCTCATCGAAAAAGGCACTGTCGGTCGGATTGGCACCGGGCCAGCCGCCCTCAATGTAGTCTACACCTAGGTCATCAAGTGCCTGGGCGATCTGCTTTTTTTCTAACGTGGAGAACTGCACCCCCTGCGTCTGCTGCCCGTCGCGCAGGGTGGTGTCATAAAGGTAGAGCCGTTCCGTCATTCCAGCCCCTCCAGCTTGGCCGCGTCAAACCCTGTGCCGGGCACAAGTTCCACACCGGTTTTCGACATACGCACCTCCAGCCCTGCCTCCGTGTAGGCCGACTTGAGGCGATCCATCTCGGCAAAATCCTTGGTTTCCATGGCCGTCTGACGCGCCGCGAACAGTCGCGCCTCATGCGCCGAGAGATCAACCGACGGCGCTGCAGCCCAGTCACCCATCTCATCACTCAAGAGGCCCACCAACTGCCCCGCCGCCAGCAATCCCGCCGCATCGCCAGCCGCCGCCAACTTGTGCATCTCGGCAATTGCCCCGGCGGTATTGAGATCATCCGCCAGTGCGTCCAGGACTGCGGCAGCAGCGGTGGCGGCGGGCTCGATGCCCGCTGTCAGCGCCCGCCACTTGCGCAACGTCGCCTCCGCCTCGGAGGCCTTCTTCTCGGTCCAATCCATCGGCTTGCGGTAATGGGTTTGCAGGAACACAAACCGCACCACTTCGCCCGGAATGCCCTGCTCCAGCAGATCGCGCACGGTGAAGAAATTGCCCAGGGATTTGGACATCTTCTTGCCCTCGACCTGCAACATCTCATTGTGCAGCCAGTAGCGGGCAAACTCGCCCTCGGGATTGGCGCAGCAGCTCTGGGCGATCTCATTCTCGTGATGCGGGAACATCAGATCGTTGCCACCGCCGTGAATGTCAAAGCTCTCGCCCAAGAGATCATGACTCATGGCGGAGCATTCGATATGCCAGCCCGGGCGTCCGCGCCCCCAAGGGCTGTCCCAGCCGGGCTGTTCCGCATCCGAAGGCTTCCACAGCACAAAATCCATCGGGTTTTTCTTGTAAGGCGCCACCTCAACGCGGGCGCCCGCGATCATATCGTCAACGGAGCGGCCCGAAAGCTGACCGTAGCCCTCGCGCCAGGAGTCCACCGCGAACAGCACATGCCCCTCGGCAGCATAGGCATGCCCCCGCGCGATCAGATCTTCGATCATTTCGACCATCTGCGGGATATACTGCGTCGCGCGCGGCATATGCGTGGGCTCCAGCGCCCCAAGCGCGCCCATATCGTCCAGAAACCACTGGGTGGTCTCGGCGGTGATCTCGCCGATCTCGCGCCCGCTTTCAGCCGCACGCGCGTTGATCTTGTCATCGACGTCGGTAAAGTTGCGCGCGTAGGTGACATGCTCAGCGCCGTAGACATGGCGCAGCAGCCGGAACAGCACGTCAAACACCACCACAGGCCGTGCATTGCCAAGATGCGCCCGGTCATAGACCGTGGGTCCACAGACGTACATCTGCACATTGTCCGGATCAATCGGGGTAAAGACCTCTTTTTTGCGGGTCTTTGAGTTGTGCAATTTGATCGTCGTCATATCAGCTCCTTCGACAACACCTCGGCTTGGGCGACCCCCACATACCTCAGCATGCGCACTGCGCGCAGCGCGGGCTTAGCAACTTGTCACATGAAAGAGAACGACAGAAACCAGCCCGCTGAAGATCAGCAGGCGATACAAATGGTAATGATGGTTTCGATACGTGCCATGGCAATCCGATAGCACAGCGATCCCCATTGGCCAAGCCCTATCCCGTCCGGATCTGTCTTGGGTCGAAAGGATGGCCTTTTGGGGCCCCGCGCAGATTGCAAAGGCAAGCACCGCGCCGGGTCAGAACCGGAAGGATGCGCTCAGCGACAGGTAGCGGTTTTCCCGGGAGAGCGAGTAGCTGCCGCCCGGATCCTCACTGCCCAGAACACCGCCCTGCACATAGACCCGCGGCGAGACTTCGACGCCCCAGCCGAGGCCAAATCCGGTCTCCGGGCCGCCCTCGGGGAGCGGTGCAAGCAGGTGCAGGCCGCTCTGGCCCGCAGGAGCAAGGGACGGCGCGCCCACTTGTGGCGACAGCGACAGGTCGACGGCGGGCGCATGTTGCCACAGACGCGCGGTGCCGACGCTGCGTGAACCCGCCGTGCCCGCCCGAGGCGACGGCAAGGGCTGCGGCGCAGGCGAAGGGGCGGCAAAGCCGGGCTGCATGACAGGTGCGGCGACGATGGCCTGCTGCGAGAGGGCAAAACCACCTAGAAACCGGCCCGCCCAGTTGCTGTCCGCCTCTCCCGCCACGGCGGGTGTACAGGCGAGCAACAGACACCCGCAGAGGTGATGGAAGCGGCCACTTCGGTGGCGGGTGGGTACATGGTTCCCCATGGCGGTGCCCTTTCGATCAGCGCCACTGGCGCCGGTAGTAAACGCGTCGTTTTGCGCTGGTCTCCCTTGTCTTGAGCCTCCCACATTATGCTTAACACTTCGTTCAAGTCTCGCGCGCGACGGCCGTCTCCGACGGGTTTCCGGTCCGCGCGTCGCGTTCTTCTGCGGGGTTATTCTTAATTTGATGCGGTTTTTCCGATCGCCCCTGATCGGCCCCCGGGCTGGAGGTCGGCACGGTCGAGAATCCTGTCGTTTTTGCGCCATGCGTCGTTGCCGAGACAGAATCGCCCGCAAATCCCCGGCTAGCCTGATCCAAAGGGAGGCCGCGCATGCAGGAACCACTGTGCATGATCCAGCTTGTGTCGCGCACCATCGGTGCGGCGCGCGGCCTTGCGGCGCGGGGGCGCCCCTCTGGTCTGTGATGTTTTCACCCCAAGGGTTCAACATTCAGATAACAGAGACAAAATCATGACATCTGCTCAAACCTCAACCGCAGCGCGCTCCGGTGGGCGTGCGGCCCGGCGCGCCGCACGCGCCGCCCCCCTCAGCGCGGAGATGCGCGCCATCCACCCCGGTCTGGAGGGAGGCCGGTTGAACCTCCTGTCCGATGCCGAACTCCTGCGCATCCACCACGCCGCCCTTGATGCGCTGGAACAGATCGGACTTGCGGATGCGCCGCAAAGCGGCATCGACCTCCTGTGCCAGGCCGGGTGCCAACTGGGCGACGACGGGCGTCTGCGGTTTCCGCGCGCCTTGGTCGAGGACAAGCTGGCCGTTGCCAATCGCGCTGTCACCCTGTTCAGCCGCGACGGTCAGAGCGATCTCGACCTGCGGGGCACGCGGGTCCACTACGGCACCGCAGGGGCCGCCGTGCATCTGGTGGACGCGCAGGGCCGCGCCTATCGCGACAGCACCGTTCAGGATCTGCATGATGCGGCGCGGATCTGCGCGCAGCTGGACAATATCAGCTTTGTGCAGCGGCCGATGGTCTGCCGCGACATCGCCGACAATCTGGAGATGGATCTCAACACCATCTACGCCTGCTGTTCAGGCACCTTCAAACATGTGGGCACCTCTTTCACCGATCCGTCCTACGTCGCCCTGGCGATGGAGCTTCTGCACATGATTGCCGGCGGCGAGGACAAATGGCGCGCCCGCCCCTTCGTGTCGAACTCCAACTGTTTTGTCGTGCCGCCGATGAAATTCGCCACCGAAGCCTGTCTGGTGATGGAGGAATGTATCCGCGCCGGCATGCCGGTGCTGCTGCTATCGGCAGGCATGGCCGGGGCCACCGCGCCCTCCACCGTGGCGGGGGCGATCGTGCAGGCGGTGGCCGAATGCCTCGCCGGGATGGTTTATGTCAATACGCTAAGCCCCGGACATCCCGCAATTTTCGGCACTTGGCCCTTTGGTCTGGACCTGCGCACCGGGGCGATGACCGGCGGCTCTGGCGAACAGGCGCTGCTGACCGCGGGCTGTGCCCAGATGCACCGGTTCTACGATCTGCCCGGCGGCGCTGCGGCAGGGATTGCCGACAGTAAGTTGCCGGACATGCAAGCGGGGTGGGAGCAGATGTGCTCCAACGTGATGGCGGGTCTGTCGGGGCTCAATATGGTCTATGAATCCGCCGGCATGCATGCCTCCCTGCTGGGGTTCTGCCACGAAAGCCTGATCATCGGCGATGATCTGATCGGTCAGGCAATGCGCTGCGTGCGCGGCATCGAGGTCACCGATGAAACCCTCGCACTGG
This sequence comes from Epibacterium sp. Ofav1-8, assembly GCF_022348185.1. Taxonomy (GTDB): domain Bacteria; phylum Pseudomonadota; class Alphaproteobacteria; order Rhodobacterales; family Rhodobacteraceae; genus Epibacterium. Next base: position 382,031 of record NZ_JAKRFD010000002.1, on the reverse strand, counting down.
ACCAGATCGCCGAAGTCTGCCTCGGCGGCGCGGGCCACTACCTCGGCACCGGCCAAACCCTGAGCCGGATGCAGAAGGACTATGTCTACCCCGCGCTTGGGGACCGAACCTCGCCCAAGGAATGGGCCGAGCGTGAAAAGCCCGATCTTGTCGCCAGTGCCACCACCCGCAAGGAGCGCATCCTGGCAGAGCGCGCCGCCGCCCGGTTCCCGCCCGAGGTCGATCAGGCGATCCGGGCGCGGTTCAAGATCCACCTGCCCGCCTGAGGCCCCGGTTCAAAAGCAAAAAGCCCCCCTCCGGTTCAGAGGGGGGCAGTTTCGCCGATCAGGCTCTTCTCATTGACCGCCCGGTGTTTTTTCTTGCCTGGTCCTTCTCGGCGTGTGGAGTGAGCGCACCCACTCCAGACAGGGGTCAAAGGCCCGGAACGCGCCTTCGATCCAATGAGGCGGTCACGCTAGGTGACCTGCCCTGTTTCGTCGGGGACGTGACGGCGGTTGCGACGCCCTGTCCCCTGCGCATCCCCCAGGTGGTGTGTGCCCTCGGATGCGGTGTCTGGGTCCGGCGCGCGGAGCACGCCCGACCCGTTGTTTCAGCTACAGCCCGAGGTGGAGCCGCAGGTGTTGCATTTCATGCAGGTGCCGTTGCGCACCAGCGTGTAGTTGCCGCATTCACCGCATGGGTCGCCTTCGTAGCCCTGCATCCTGGCCTTGGTGCGTGCATCCATGCCGCCCGTCGGCGCGGGGGCGTCGGAGGTCTCCGGCACCAGTTTCTGCAAGGCCGCCACCGGATCGGCGCTGCCATCCAGCGCAGTCACCGCGACGCTGGTCTGGCCGCCTTGCAGCACCACCAGTTCCTGCGGCAGGCGCTTGCGCAAATAGCCGCTGGAAGAAATCTGCTTCAGCACCTCCAGCGATTTCGAGGCCGCGCCATCGCTCAGCTCGGAGAGGTTGGAGACCCCTTCTTCCGCTTCGCCACGACCCAGATCATCAAAACTCGCGCCCTCGGGTTTCACATGCGCCAGATCGGTTCGGTCGAGGTAGCTCACCGCCAGTTCGCGGAACACATAGTCGAGGATCGAGGTGGCGTTCTTGATCGAGTCGTTGCCCTGAACCATGCCGGCGGGTTCGAACTTGGTAAACGTGAAGGCATCGACAAATTCTTCAAGCGGCACCCCGTATTGCAGACCAACCGAGACCGCGATGGCGAAGTTGTTCATCATCGCCCGGAAGCCCGCGCCTTCCTTGTGCATGTCGATGAAGATCTCGCCGAGGTTGCCGTCCTCATATTCGCCGGTGCGCAGGTAAACCTTGTGGCCGCCGACAACCGCCTTTTGCGTATAGCCTTTGCGGCGCTGCGGCATCTTGGTGCGATGGGATTTCATCACCTCCTTGATGACCACTTTCTCGACGATCTTCTCGGCCAGGGTTGCGGCCTTTTCCGGCACCGAACCTGTTTCCAGGATCTCGGCGGCCTCGTCGTCATCCTCAACCAGGGCCGCAGCCAGCGGCTGGCTCAGTTTCGACCCGTCACGATAGAGCGCATTTGCTTTTACCCCCAGAGACCAGCTCAGCTCATAGGCCCGCTGGCAGTCCTCGATGGTGGCATCATTGGGCATGTTGATGGTCTTGGAGATCGCGCCGGAAATGAAGCTCTGTGCGGCGGCCATCATCTTGATGTGGCTGTCAACTCCCAGATAACGCTTGCCTTTTTTGCCGCAGGGGTTGGCGCAATCAAAGATCGAATAATGCTCTTCCTTGAGGTGCGGCGCGCCCTCTAGCGTCATGGTCCCGCAGACGTGATCGTTCGCGGCATCAATGTCGGCTTTGGTGAACCCGAGATGGCGCAGCAGGTCAAAGGCGGTGTCATTGAGCTTATCGGCCGGAATGCCCAGCACGCCGGTGCAGAACTCCTCGCCCAAAGTCCACTGGTTGAACACGAACCGGATGTCAAAGGCACTCTCGAGTGCGGCGTCGACCTTGGCCAGCTCATTGGGGCCAAATCCATGTCCGGTCAGCGAGGTATGGTTGATGCCCGGCGCATTGCCGATGGAGCCATGACCGACCGCATAGGAGACGATCTCTTCGATCTGCGCGGAAGAATAGCCGAGGCCCTCCAGCGCCGAGGGCACCGAGCGGTTGATGATCTTGAAATACCCACCACCTGCGAGCTTCTTGAACTTCACCAGCGCAAAGTCCGGCTCGATCCCGGTGGTGTCGCAATCCATCACCAGACCGATGGTGCCGGTGGGCGCGATCACGGTGGATTGCGCGTTGCGATAGCCGTGTTTCTCACCAAGGGTCACCGCCTCGTCCCAAGCGCTCATCGCCAGTTCCGTGAGGCGCGCATCGGGGCAGTTGTGCAGATCCAGCGGTACCGGCTTCACGGTGAGCTTGTCATAGCCCTCGGTCGCGCCGTAAGCGGCATTGCGGTGGTTGCGCATCACCCGCAGCATATGGTCGGCATTGCGGGCGTAGCTCGGGAACGGCCCCAGTTCGGAGGCAATCTCGGCAGAGGTCGCATAGGCCACGCCGGTCATGATCGCGGTCAAGGACCCGCAGAGCGCCCGGCCCTCGTCGCTGTCGTAGCCGTAGCCCATGTTCATCAGCAGCCCGCCAATGTTGGCATAGCCCAAACCCAGCGTGCGGAAATCATAGGACAGCTGCGCGATTTCCTTCGATGGGAACTGCGCCATCATCACCGAGATTTCCAGCGTCAGCGTCCACAGACGGCTGGCGTGCATGAAATCCTCGGCCTGGAACACGCCGCCCTGATAGAAGGTCAGGAGGTTCAGCGACGCCAGGTTGCAGGCAGTGTCGTCCAGGAACATGTATTCGGAACAAGGGTTTGAGCCGCGGATCTCACCGTCTTCGGGGCAGGTGTGCCACTCGTTGACAGTGTCGTGGAACTGGATGCCCGGATCGGCGCAGGCCCATGCGGCGTGGCCGACCTTCTCCCACAGATCGCGCGCCTTCACGGTCTTGGCGACCTTACCGTCGGTGCGGTTGATCAACTCCCAATCGGCGTCTTTCTCGACCGCATGCAGGAATGCGTTGGTCACGCGGATGGAGTTGTTGGAGTTCTGGCCCGACACGGACGAATAGGCCTCGGAGTCCCAATCGGTGTCATAGGTCGGAAACTCGATGCTGTCATAGCCCTGACGGGCATAATCCAGCACGCGTTTGATATAAGTCTCTAGAATTGCGACCTTCTTGGCTTCGCGGATCGCTGATTTCAGAGCGGTGTTCTCGGCCGGATCATAGGCGTCCTCAGCGAGACCGTCCCAAGTGCGCAGAGCCTGAAAAATGCCGTTCAGCATCTTTTCGTGCATTTTGGAACCGGCCACGATGGAGGCGACTTTCTGTTCCTCGATCACCTTCCATTCGATGAACTGCTCGATATCCGGGTGATCGGCATCCACGATCACCATCTTCGCTGCTCGACGGGTTGTCCCGCCTGATTTGATCGCACCAGCGGCACGATCGCCGATTTTCAAAAAGCCCATGAGGCCCGAGGATTTGCCGCCGCCAGAGAGTTTCTCGCCCTCGGCCCGCAGGTGGCTGAAATTGGTGCCGGTGCCGGAGCCGTATTTGAACAGCCGCGCCTCGCGCACCCAGAGATCCATGATGCCACCGTCCTGCACCAGATCGTCGGACACGGACTGGATGAAGCAGGCATGCGGCTGCGGGTGTTCATAGGCGCTGTTGGATTTGGTCAGCTTGCCGGTCTTGTAATCCACATAGTGGTGGCCCTGCGCCGGGCCGTCGATGCCATAGGCCCAGTGCAGGCCGGTGTTGAACCACTGCGGGCTGTTGGGCGCGGCGCGCTGGGTCGCCAGCATATAGCGCATCTCGTCAAAATAGGCGCGTGCGTCTTCCTCCGAGGAGAAATAGCCGCCCTTCCAGCCCCAATAGGTCCAGGCACCGGCCAGACGGTCAAACACCTGTTTGGAGGAGGTCTCGCCGCCGAGTTCCACATCGTCATCCGCCGGGACCGAGCGCCACAGGAATTCCGGCACGCCCTTCTCGCGGACCTTCTTCAGGCGGGACGGGACACCAGCCTTGCGAAAGTACTTCTGCGCGATGACGTCACTGGCCACCTGACTCCAGGTCGATGGCACCTCGATGCCCTCCAGTCGGAACACGATGGTGCCGTCCGGGTTGCGGATCTCGGACGTCGCTCCGATGAAATCCAAAGACGCGTAAGCATCCTGCCCTGCCTCTGTGAAACGACGTTCGATTTTCATGGCTACACCTGTCCCAATAGTCCCGTTGTCAAAGATCTGGCGCTGTTGCACCGGCCCCGTTCGTCGCCCCCTGGCGCATGCAAATACCGCATTGCGGCACGGGGTCTCCCCGCACTCGCAGGCCCTTCACCGGCCCGAATTTAACGGTTTTGCACGAAGCACTGAGGTGGGGGACACGGCCTAATTTCTACAAGATTTAGTGGCGCCCCCAGCGACACCCACAATCTCGCGTAAGATGCCCCAGAGGGTCAACGCAAAATTTCACTTTTAACGGAACAGAATTTAGTTGACCCTTTTTACGGTTTCACGGGTCATGCGCCCCGGTGTGATTCACACATGACGCCGCACCAACACCCCCTGCCGCGTGTCGTGGTTAACGAAGGGTGAATTCTGTCGCGATGCGAGAGGGTTGCTCGCAGCACATCATCCAGACCGATGAACCGATGCCCGCACCATCCGCGTCGCGGGCCTGCCTCAGAGCGGTGATGAACATCCGCGACACGCTGTGGCTGTGAAACACCGGTATCCGGCCAAGCGCTGTCGGATCGCAAAACACTGCCGCCGAAAACAGCAGCAACTGACGCGCCCTCGCGTCAGATCCCTAACAAAGCGTAAACACCAAATCTAGCGAGGCGCCCAGGAGCAGCTGTCGAGGTGGTGAGGTGATTCTGGAATCGCGCCGCCTCTGCCGCCAGCGCCTGCCCGGATTGGTGCCGGCTGCGGGCGCGCGGCTGCACCTGTCGCGCCACCACGCCGCCGTTGCCGCGGAGAGAACCGCGGGACAGATGGGATATGGGAAAGGAAGAAAATGGTCGGGGCGGCGAGATTCGAACTCACGACCCCCTGTACCCAAAACAGGTGCGCTACCAGACTGCGCCACGCCCCGGACCGTGCGCCTTCCTAGCGATGCTGTTGGGATTTGAAAAGCCCTAACAGGGCCATTTTACCGTTTCTGATGAAAAAACTTCGTGCCGCATCTGGCTGCCGACGGAAATGCCATATGCGGCCACAACACCGGCGTTCACTTCCAGCACGACCATGACCTCATCTCCGCCGGGGATCGGTGTCAGATCGCCCGGAATGGCGTTCTCATGGATGTGATCGACGACCCCGTCGGCACCGACAAAGATCATGTCGAGCGGGATCAGCGTGTTCTTCATCCAGAACGCAACCCGTTGCGGATGCTCGTAAACAAACAGCATGCCGGCGCGCGGCGGCATCTCGGCGCGATGCATCAGCCCCTGCGCCCGCGCATCCGGGGTTGCAGCCAGTTCAACGGTAAAGCTTGCCTGCCCCCATTCGCCGCGCAGATCCACACGGTCCGGCGCGCAGGCTCTGTCGGCGCGCGCGGCGCCGCTGGTGAGCAGAGCGATCCCGAGGGCGGTGATCGCTCCGCGTATCACTGATCGTCCTTCAGCTCTGACGCGGCGGCTTCCCAGGCCAGAACCTCGACCGCCATGCGGCCGCGCTTGCCTTCGATCACCCGCATCGCCAGCGCCTCGCCCGATTGCAGATCGGACAGGCCGGACTGGCGCAGGATCTCGACGTGGAGGAAGACATCCTCGTCACGCCCAAAGACATTGGCAAAGCCAAATCCCTTGGCCTTGTCGAACCATTTCACCCGCGCAGGCTCCAGCAGATGCGCGGAGATGTCGCCCGCATCCAGCTCCGCCAGATCACTCAGCACCGGCGTGTCGTCACGCTCGGGCGGGGTGATGGAGATGACCTCGACGGCCTGAACGCCACGGTCCGTGCGATGCGTGACAACCTCGATCCCGGCGCCATCGGCAACGGAACTCTGGCCAAAGTTCCGCAGAACATTGACGTGCAAGAGAATGTCGGGGCCGCCATTTGGACAGACGATGAAGCCGTACCCTTTGGTCGGGTCAAACCATTTCACTAGTCCACGGACCTGTTGCAAACTGCTCAAATCTTCGGCCATTTGCGAATTCCACCGGTTTGTTTGTTTATTTCCGTGCTGCCCAACTAACTGCGCGATTTCGGCACCAGAATTCAAGTGCAAAAAAATTCCGAAGTTACAGGGAATGTAAAGTCATGACGCCAAATGACGTCATGGGCTCAAGCGGGTTATATTCCAGTCGTTTGCGCTATCTTCGCGTCTCCAGACAAAGCGGTCGTGCAGTCGGAACGCGCCATCGGCCCAGAATTCGATCTCGATCGGGGTGAGTCGGAAACCTCCCCAGAAATGGGGACGTTTGGGATTCGGTCCCTTGGTGGCGGTCACCTTTGCTACCTCCGCCATCAAAGCGCTTCGAGAGGCCAACGGACGTGATTGCTGCGAGGCCCAGGCGCCCAGCCTGCTCTTCAGAGAGCGCGATTCAAAATAGGCATCCGCCTGCGGACCATCTTCTTTTTCCACATGTCCGCGCACCCGGATCTGGCGCCGCAGGGACTTCCAGTGCATCACAAAGGCGGCGGTGCCTGTGGCGGCGATCTCCTGGGCCTTGGCACTCTCGTAATTGGTGTAGAACACGAAGGCGGAGCTTTCGATTTCCTTAAGCAACACCATCCGCGAATTGGGCATGCCGTTGGCATCCACGGTGGCCAGCGCGATCGCATTGGGATCGTTGGGTTCGGTGGTTTCGGCCTCCGCCAACCAGCGGCGCGCGATTTCGAACGGGTCTTCCCCCGCGAAGAGTCCTTCTCGGTCTGACATCTTGGTTCCTGTCTGCGTGGTTGCGCGTCAACTTAGTGACCTTTGTGCCCGATTGAAAGACTGGACAGCAGTGTCCGCCCTTGATGCCTTTGACGCAGCGGGCTAAAGGACGTTCTATTAACCGATCACAGGCGGAGAACCTGCATGTCTAGTCAACTGATGGCCGGAAAACGAGGCCTCATCATGGGCCTGGCCAATGACAAATCCATCGCGTGGGGCATTGCCAAAGCCTGCGCCGAGGCCGGAGCGGAACTTGCGTTCTCCTATCAGGGTGAAGCGCTGAAGAAGCGGGTCGACCCTTTGGCGGGCCAGTTGGGCAGCGACATCGTGCTGCCCTGCGATGTTGCGGATGAGGCGTCGATCGACGCGCTGTTTGCCGCGCTTGAGGAAAAATGGGGCAAGCTCGACTTTATCGTGCATGCCATCGGCTTTTCTGACAAGAGCGAGCTGCGGGGCCGCTATGTCGACACCAGCCGCGCCAACTTCCAGATGACCATGGACATCTCGGTCTATTCCTTCACCGCCGTTGCGAAGCGCGCGGAGAAGATGATGGACGCGGGCGGCTCCATGCTGACGCTGACCTACTATGGCGCCGAACAGGTGATGCCGCACTATAATGTCATGGGTGTGGCCAAGGCCGCGCTGGAGGCGTCGGTGAAATACCTGGCCGAGGATCTGGGCAAGGACGGCATCCGCGTCAACGCGATCTCTGCCGGCCCGATCAAGACGCTGGCGGCCTCCGGCATTGGCGACTTCCGCTACATCATGAAGTGGAACGAGTACAACTCGCCCCTGCGCCGCAACGTGACCACCGATGACGTGGGCAAATCCGCGCTGTATCTCTTGTCGGATCTGGCCTCGGGTGTGACCGGCGAGAACCTGCATGTGGATGCGGGCTATCACGTGGTCGGCATGAAGGCCGTGGACGCCCCGGACATCGAGAAAGGCTGACCCAGATGAGCACCAAGGACCCGAACCGCCTGCCCCATGAAAAGGGGTTTCACATCTCCTGGGACCAGATCCACCGTGACAGCCGCGCGCTGGCGTGGCGTCTGGACGGGCTCGGGCCCGATGAGGGCCACTGGCGCGCGGTTGTGGCGATCACCCGCGGCGGCATGGCGCCGGCGATGATCGTGGCGCGCGAACTCGACATTCGCACCGTCGATACCATCAGCGTCAAATCCTATCACTCCGGCGGCGGCAAGGCCGATCAGCGCCGCGAGGCCGAAGTGCTGAAGAGCCCGGATCCCGACATCATGGGCGATGGTACCGGCATCCTGATCGTCGACGATCTGGTTGATTCCGGCAAAACTCTGGAACTGGTGCGCAGCCGTTATCCCATGGCGCATCTGGCAACCGTCTATGCAAAACCGCAGGGCGAGCCGCAGGTCGATACCTTCATCACCGGCGTCAGCCAGGACACCTGGATCTTTTTCCCGTGGGATATGGCGCTGCAATATGTCGAGCCCTATCGCGGCACCGATTGATCCGGTTGATCCAGGCGGCCCCGCCACTGTTGACAAAGCGCGCCTTTCGGGGCGCGTTTTTTCTTTGGTGCCGACCTCTGCCCACCCCTTGCAACTGCCCTGCGAAATCGCGCTAATGCCGCGAACGTTTTGACTGTGAAGGATGATCCCATGCCGCTGGCCAGAACCGCCGCCACTTTCGTCTCGCCGATCGTGGAGTCCCGCCGCTGGCTGTCGGGGGTGGAGTTCTCGGACGACCAACCTTTGTTGAACCTCAGCCAGGCCGCGCCCGCGGATCCGCCGCCGGAGGGGTTGCGCCGCGCCATGGCAGAGGCCGTCCTGAATCAGGACAGCGCCCATCTTTATGGTCCGGTGCTGGGCAACCCGGATCTGCGCGTGGCGCTGGCGGCGCAGATCAGCCGCCACTACGCGGCGCAGGTCAGCGCCGAGGAGGTCGCAATCACCTCCGGCTGCAACCAGGCCTTTGCCGCTACCATTCAGAGTCTCTGCGCCGAGGGCGACGCGGTGATCCTGCCGACGCCCTGGTACTTCAACCACAAGATGTGGCTTGATATGCAGGGGGTGGAGACCCAGCCCTTGCCGGTCGGGACGGGCATGCTGCCCGATGTCGCCCGGGCCGAGACGCTGATCACGGATCGCACCCGCGCCATCGCGCTGGTGACGCCCAACAATCCCTGTGGCGTGGAATATCCGGCAGAGCTGCTCGATGCCTTCTACGACCTGGCACAGCGGCACGGGCTGACGCTGATCGTGGATGAAACCTACCGTGATTTCGACAGCCGCACCGGCGCGCCGCACGGGCTGTTTCAGCGCCCGGACTGGCCGGACACGCTGGTGCATCTCTATTCCTTCTCCAAGGCCTATCGCCTGACCGGACACCGCGTCGGCGCCATTGCCACCAGCCCCGCACGACTGCTGGAGATGGAGAAATTCCTCGACACCGTCACCATCTGCCCCGCTCAGGTCGGTCAGATCGGCGCGGCCTGGGGGATCGAGAACCTCGCCCCGTGGCTGGCGGCGGAGCGGGAAGAGATCCTCGACCGCCGCGCCGCCATCGCAGAGGGATTCGCGCCCCTGGCCGCGCAGGGTTGGCAGTTGTTGGGACTGGGCGCTTATTTTGCCTATGTGCAGCACCCGTTCGACACCACCTCGGACCAGCTCGCGCAAAAGATGTTGCAGGAGATCGGCGTTCTGATGCTGCCGGGCAGCATGTTCACCCCGGACGGCTCACCAGAGGGGCAGCGTCAGTTCCGCATCGCCTTTGCCAATGTGGATCGCAGCGGCATATCCGAGGTGATTGATCGCCTTGCCGGGTTCTCCGGCTAAGTGCGATCCGCGCGGCGCCATGCATGCTTGCTCCTCAGCGGGCAGACGCGTATTCAGGGCCGCAACAGACAAGAGCCGATCCGCTCGGCAGACCTAAAGGCCGCCCGGCATGCGATGCCGCAGCGCGCCGCCAAAAGACGACATAAAGGGCCGCAGGCATGAAAAACCTTTCAAAGACCTTCGTTTGGATCCTCATGGGTCTGTTGTTCGTGGGGCTTGCCGGCTTTGGCGCGATCAACGTATCCGGCACCACCCGCACGCTGGCCACCGTTGGCGAGGCCAAGGTCAGCGTCGATGATTACGCCCGTGCGCTGCAGCAGGAACAGCGCGCCATTCAGGCCCAGTCGGGCCAGTCCATCCCGCTGTCGCAGCTGATCTCCATGGGCGTTGATCGCGGTGTTCTCTCCGGTCTGGTGGCCTCGGCCGCGCTCGACAATGAGCTCCAGACCCTCGGCCTGTCGGTCGGCGATGAGGTGCTGCTTCAGGAAATCACGCAGATTGGCGCGTTCCAGGGCTCCGACGGCAGCTTCAGCCGCGACAATTACAGCTTTGCGCTGGACAATGCCGGCCTGTCCGAAACCGAATTCGAAGAGGACATGCGTGCCGAAACCGCCCGCACCCTGTTGCAGGGCGCGATCGTCGGCGGCACCCGCATGCCCGCTGTTCTGGGCGAGACCCTCACCGATTACATCGGCGCGCGCCGCAGCTTCTCCTACGTGCAATTGACCGAGGCCGATGTGGTCCTGACCACGGTGGAACCCACCGAGGCGGAACTCAAAGCCTTTTACGAGAGCAATATCGAGGATTTCACCCTGCCGCGCACCAAGGTCATCACCTATGTCGCCCTGCGCCCCGATGCGCTGGTGGACGAGGTCGAGGTGGATGAAACCGCCCTGCGCGCGCTGTACGAAGAACGCGACGCCGAATTCAACGTTCCCGAACGCCGCCTGGTCGAACGTCTCGTGTTTGCCGATCAAGACGCCGCGGAGACCGCAAAGGCGCAACTGGACATTGGCGGCACCACTTTCGAATCCCTGGTCGAGGACCGGGGCCTGTCGCTGTCGGACATCGACATGGGTGACGTGGCAGAAAGCGATCTGGGGGACGCGGGTGAAGGCGTGTTTGCGGTCGAGATCGGCGATGTCGCCGGCCCCCTGCCCTCCGACCTCGGTCCCGCGCTCTATCGCGTGAACGGCATGCTGGAGGCAAAATACACCAGCTTTGAAGATGCGCTGCCGGTGCTGCGCGAAGAATTGGCACTGGACCGCGCCCGCCGCGTGATCGAGACCCGGTCCGAAGGGATCGACGACGCGCTTGCCGGCGGTGCCACGCTGGAAGAGCTGGCCGAAGAGGAAACCGGCCTGGTTCTGGGACAGATCGACTGGACCACCGACACCACCGACGACATCGCCGCCTATGACACCTTCCGTAACGCGGCAGAGGCGGTGACGCTGGAGGATTTCCCGGAGGTTGGCTTCCTGGAGGACGGCAGCCTGTTTGCCCTGCGCCTTAACGAGGTTCTGGCCCCGCGTCCGCAACCGTTCGACGCCGCGCGTCCGGCAGTTGCCGAGGCCTTCAAGCAGGACCGGATCGCGCAGGCGCTGCGCACCCAGGCCGAAGAGATCATGGCCGCAACCGAGGCAGCCGACGGTCAGTTCCCCGAGGAGCGCGAGGTGATCGAACAGACCGGCCTGACCCGCACGGCCTACCTCGATCAAACCCCGGTTGATCTCATGAACCAGGTGTTCGAGATGGAAGCGGGAGAGCTGCGCGTGGTCTCCGATGCCGAGGGCACCGTGGTCGTGCGCCTGGATGACACACTGCCGCCGGATGACAGCGAGGACATGCAGTTCCTGTCGCAGGCCCTGAGCGAGCAGCTGGACCAGTCGCTGTCCAACGAGATCTTCCAGATCTACATGCAGGCGGTGCAGACGCGCGCCCAGCCCCAGGTCAACCAGCAGGCCGTGAATTCCGTTCACGCCAGCTTTCAATAACTTCGAGAGGCGCGCGCTCTGATGGCCCTGATCCCCGATTTCGAGACCTTCGCCAAAGCCTATGAGACCGGCGAAAACCAGGTGGTCTACACGCGGCTTGCCGCCGATCTGGATACGCCCGTCTCCTTGATGCTGAAACTCACCGGCGCGCAGAAGGATGCCTTCATGCTGGAATCGGTGACCGGCGGCGAGGTGCGCGGGCGTTATTCCATCATCGGCATGAAGCCAGACCTGATCTGGCGCTCCCGGGGCGAACAGGCCGAAATCAACCGCGCCGCCCGCTTTGACCCCGACGGGTTTACCCCGGTCGAGGGCAATCCGCTCGACACGCTGCGCGCGCTGCTGGCCGAAAGCCGCATCGACCTGCCCGATGATCTGCCACAGGCGGCAGCGGGGCTGTTTGGCTATCTGGGCTATGACATGATCCGCCATGTGGAGCATCTGCCCCATGTGAACCCGGACCCGCTGGGCCTGCCCGATGCGGTAATGATCCGGCCCTCTGCGGTGGCAGTTCTGGACGGCGTCAAAGGCGAGGTCACGGTGGTGTCTCCCGCGTGGGTCAGCGACGGGCAATCGGCGCGTGCGGCCTATGCACAAGCGGCAGAGCGCGTGATGGATGCGGTGCGCGATCTCGAACGCGCCATGCCCGCCGAGACCCGCGATCTGGGCGAGGCGCGCGAGGTGGCCCCGCCGGTCTCTAACTTTACCAAGGACGGCTACATGGCCGCCGTCGAGAAGGCCAAGGACTACATCCGCGCCGGGGACATCTTTCAGGTGGTGCCCGCACAGCGCTGGACGCAGGAGTTTCCGCAGCCGCCTTTTGCGCTGTATCGCTCGCTCCGGCGCACCAACCCCTCGCCGTTCATGTTCTATTTCAACTTCGGCGGCTTTCAGGTGATCGGCGCCAGCCCCGAGATCCTCGTGCGGGTCTTTGGCAACGAGGTCACCATTCGCCCCATCGCTGGCACCCGTCCGCGCGGGGCCACCCCCGAAGAGGACAAGGCGCTGGAACAGGATCTGCTCGCGGACAAGAAAGAGCTGGCCGAGCATCTGATGCTCCTGGATCTGGGCCGCAACGATGTGGGCCGCGTCGCCAAGATCGGCACCGTGCGCCCCACCGAAGAGTTCATCATCGAGCGTTACAGCCACGTGATGCATATCGTCTCCAACGTGGTCGGAGAGCTGCACGAGGACAAGGACGCGCTGGATGCATTTTTTGCGGGCATGCCTGCGGGCACGGTGTCCGGTGCGCCCAAGGTACGCGCGATGGAGATCATCGACGAGCTGGAACCGGAAAAACGCGGCATCTATGGTGGCGGTGTCGGCTATTTCAGTGCCGGGGGCGACATGGATATGTGCATCGCGCTGCGCACCGCGATCGTGCAGGATCAGAAGCTCTATATTCAGGCCGGGGGCGGCGTTGTCTACGACAGCGATCCGGAGGCGGAGTATATGGAGACCGTGCATAAATCCAACGCAATCCGCCGCGCGGCGGCAGATGCTGCACGTTTCACCGGCGACGGCAACCGCTGAAAAAACCAGGGCTGCAAAATGAAAAACGCGCTCCCGAGATGATCGAGGAGCGCGTTTTGTTTTATACCATCTGAGGGACGGCTTATTGCGAAACCGGCTCCAGCAGGCGTTTGAGGCTGGCGGAGACCGGTACCAGTTCGACCCGGCTGGCCCGATCCTGCAGGCCCCAGATCAGCAGGGCCGAGATCGTGTCCGGCTTCAGACGGCCCAGCATGATGACCGCGCCCTCCTGCCCGGCACGGAAGGCGGCCTGATCCAGGAACCGCCGCATCGCGCGCGGATCCTGCCCGGCGCCGTCAAAGTCGCGGAACACCACACCCGCGGGCACCCCGTCCCGCAACGCCATTTTCTGCACCGTGTTCAGGCCATTGTCCTGCAACACCAGCCCATAGCCAAGATCCGCCGCAATGGCCGAGACCTGATCCGCCAGCGGCCGGTTGCCCTGAACCCCGCTGTCCACGCCTTCGAGCAGCCCAACCGACTCTGGCAGTCGGTCGAACCAGATCGGCAGCGCGGTTTCCGCATCCTGTGGCCCGGCATCGCGCGGCAGATCGGCCAGTACCATCACCTCGAAACCGGCGGCCCGGCGCGCCTGCATCCGCGCGGCGGCTTCCGGGTCGGCCGGGTCGATGGCAAAAGTCAGCGGATAGGGGAACTCGGCCAGCGCTTCGGCCCCGACCGCGCCTTCTTCCTCGACCAGGATGATCGACATCAATGGCAGCCCCGGCGCCGGGGTTGCGGGTTCGCCGTTGCGGACAAACGGCGGCGCATCTGCCTCCGGCGCGGCGGTGTCGGCTTCTGCCGTGGTCGCTGCATCCCGTTCTGTCAGCGGCACCACCGGCGTGCCGATCCGGGGCCTGCTGGCTGCGCCGGAGGTCTCATCATCCGCGGGTTCGGCCGCGTCAGAGGCCTGCGGCAGATCGGCGATGCGCTGTGCCTCACCCGCAGCCTCGTCCGCATCAGCGGTTGTGCCCGGCGCCGGAACGGGCGGCACCGGCGCTGTCCCGGAAAAACTATCAGGCGGGGTCAGGCCGGGGCTGGTGCCGATGTCCGGGCTCTGTACCGAGGGCGTCGCCGTTTCGATCTGCGGCGCCACATCCGCTGTCCCCGCATCGAGACCCGGCAGGCCGGTCTCCGCGTCCGGCGTATCCAGAGACGGAGCGCCCACTTCATCCGATGACGGCGGTGCGGCTGCGGTGCCTGTGTCGGGCTGCGGATCGGTATCGGCGACGGGCGGCGCCAGGGCCACGGCCCCCTCGCTGCCGGTCACCGGCGCATCCTGTTCCGGTTGCACGGCGGGCGGTTCTGCGTCCTGTGGCGCGGGATCAGAGGCGTCGGGTCCGGTGACCTCGGTCGACACATCCGGCTGATCGGCAGATTCGGTATCGATTTCGACCGCCGTTTCGGATTCGGTCGCCTGCCCCTGATCGGGAGCGGCCGGGGCGGTCTCCACCAGATCCGCATCGGACCCGGGCGTCTCCTGGGGCACGGTGCCGTTGTCCCGCGGGGCCAGAATGGGTGCTGGCGTGTCGCCGGAGACGTCCACGCCCGGGGGCAAGGGGGTCGACAGCGACCACACGGCTGCTCCTGCCGTTGCGACCAGCGCCCCAACGCTCACGCCTCCCAGAAATCCTCGCATGCCTGTTTCGCCCTCTCGCCTGTGCCCGTTCTTTTGCCCTTATGCCGGGGCCTCGGCAGTTGGCACCTGCTCCTCATGCCCGTCGGCATTTCGGATGTGCTCTTGACGCTGCCGCGCATCCCTGAACATGTATGGTTCCGTTCACTATATCTCGGCGCGGCCCCCGCCCGCCACCCTTAAAAGAGCGTCCCAAGATGTTGCTGCTTATCGACAACTACGACTCCTTCACCTACAACCTCGTGCATTATCTTGGCGAGTTGGGCGCCGAGATCGAGGTCTGGCGAAACGATGCGTTGGATGTGCAGCACGCCATGGCGATGAAGCCCGCCGGCATCCTGCTGAGCCCCGGCCCCTGCGACCCCGATCAGGCGGGCATCTGCCTCGCGTTGACCGAAGCCGCCGCCGAAACCCGCACGCCGCTGTTGGGCGTCTGCCTTGGTCATCAGACCATCGGTCAGTCCTTTGGGGGCAAGGTGGTGCGCTGTCATGAGATCGTGCATGGCAAGATGGGCAAGATGCATCACACCGACACGGGTCTCTTTAAGGGGCTGCCGTCGCCGTTCGATGCCACCCGCTATCACTCGCTGGTGGTGGAGCGCGAGAGCTTTCCGGACTGTCTGGAAATCACCGCAGAGCTGGAAGACGGCACCATCATGGGCCTGCAGCACAAAGAGCTGCCCATCCACGGCGTTCAGTTCCACCCGGAATCCATCGCCTCCGAGCATGGGCATGCGCTCCTGCAGAATTTCCTGAATGAGATGAAGGTCCCGGCATGAGTGATGCGCTGAAACCTCTGATCGGTCTGGCCGCAGATCGCGCCCTGACCCGTACCGAAGCCGAAACCGCCTTTGCCGCGCTGTTCAATGGCGAGGCCACCCCAAGCCAGATCGGCGGCCTGCTGATGGCCCTGCGCACCCGGGGCGAGACGGTGGATGAATATGCCGCCGCTGCCGCCGTGATGCGCGCCAAATGCAACAAGGTCACCGCGCCTGCGGGGGCGATGGACATTGTCGGCACCGGTGGCGATGGCAAGGGCACGCTTAATATCTCCACCGCGACGGCCTTTGTGGTGGCGGGCACCGGCGTGCCTGTGGCCAAACACGGCAATCGCAATCTGTCTTCGAAATCCGGTGCGGCAGATGCGCTGACCGAAATGGGTATACAGGTCATGGTCGGCCCGAAAGTGGTTGAAAAATCACTGAAAGAAGCAGGCATCTGTTTCATGATGGCGCCTATGCATCACCCGGCGATTGCCCATGTGATGCCCACCCGTCAGGAACTGGGCACGCGGACGATTTTCAACATCCTCGGCCCGCTGACCAATCCGGCGGGTGTCAAACGCCAGCTCACCGGGGCCTTCAGCCGCGACCTGATCCGCCCGATGGCGGAAACCCTGCAACAGCTCGGCTCTGAAAAGGCATGGCTGGTGCATGGATCGGACGGCACCGACGAGCTGACCATCACCGGCGTCAGCTGGGTTGCGGGGCTTGGTGAAGACGGCAGCATTTCCGAATTCGAGATCCACCCCGAAGAAGCCGGTCTGCCCGAACATCCCTTTGAGGCGATCGTGGGTGGCACCCCCGCCGAGAATGCCGAGGCGTTTCGCGCGCTTTTGAACGGTGCGCCCTCGGCCTATCGTGACGCGGTGCTGCTCAACTCCGCCGCCGCGCAGGTGGTTGCGGGCACGGTGTCCTCGCTCAAGGAAGGCGCGGAACGTGCCGCCGAAAGCATCGACAGCGGTGCCGCCCTCGGCAAGGTCACGGCGGTTGCACGGATCACCTCGGAGGCCGCCTGATGGCCCCGCAAGACCACGCCTCAGCCCTGCGACCTGCGGTCGGGGGCTGGGCGGACTTGCCGTTCTTTCAGACCCAGTGGCCCTTGATCGAGGTAAAGCTGGCGGAAGACACGCGGCAGATCCTGCCGCCTGCGCATCAGCGGTTTGCCGCCCTTGAACTGACCCCGCCAGAGGCCACCCGCGTGGTGATCCTCGGTCAGGACCCCTATCCCACGCCGGGTCACGCCCATGGGCTGTCCTTTTCGGTCGAACCCGATGTGACACCCCTGCCCCGATCGTTGCGCAATATCTATCAGGAGATGCGCGACGACATCGGCTGCTGCCCAGACACCGGCGATCTGCGCCCTTGGGCCGCGCAGGGCGTGCTTTTGCTCAATACGGTGCTCTCGGTGCCTGCGGGCGACGCCAATGGCCACAAGAAACTCGGCTGGCAGGAGCTTGCACATCAGGTGCTGGATCATAGCTCTCGCCGCCCGACGGCCTATGTCCTCTGGGGCAACCAGGCGCAGGCGCTAGCAAAACACATCCGTCCCGGCGATCACCTGATCCTGAAGACGGCCCATCCTTCGCCCCTGTCGGCGCGGCGCGGCTTTTTTGGATCGCGTCCGTTTACACGGATCAATGACTGGCTCTCCGCCCGCGGCGAGCAGCCTATTTCGTGGGCCGCCCCACGCAGTTCTCAAGGGAGCCTCTTCGATGTCTGAGACCATCCTCGATAAAATCAAAGCCTACAAACTCGAAGAAGTGGCCGCCGACAAGGCCGCCAAACCGCTTGCCGATGTGGAGGCCGAGGCCCGCAGTGCCGATCCGGTGCGCGGCTTTGCGGACCGTCTGATCCAGGCCACCCACGAGGGCTACGGGCTGATTGCCGAGATCAAGAAAGCCAGCCCCTCCAAAGGGTTGATCCGCGCCGACTTCGACCCTGCCACGCTTGCCAAAGCCTATGCCGATGGCGGTGCCGCCTGCCTGTCGGTGCTGACGGACACGCCGAGCTTTCAGGGTGGCAAGGACTATCTGGTGGAGGCCCGCGCCGCCTGCGACCTGCCCTGTTTGCGCAAGGATTTCATGTATGACACCTATCAGGTCGCCGAGGCCCGCGCGCTGGGGGCCGACTGCATCCTGATCATCCTTGCATCGGTGAGCGACGCCCAGGCGGCAGAACTGGAAGCCTGCGCCTTTGACTGGGGCATGGATGTGCTGCTGGAGGTCCATAACGAAGAGGAGCTGGAACGCGCCTGCCATCTGAAATCGCGTCTGATGGGCATCAACAACCGCAACCTCAAGACCTTTGAGACCACGCTCGACACCACCCGCCACCTGTCGCGTCTGGTGCCGCCGGAACGGTCCATCGTCTGCGAAAGCGGCCTGTCCACGCCCGAGGATCTCTCGGATATGGCCCGCTACGGCGCGCGCAGCTTCCTGATTGGTGAGAGCCTGATGCGGCGGGAGGACGTGGCCGCCGCCACCCGAGAACTGCTCGCCAACCCGCTTGTGCCCGGCGTCTGAGGAGCTCTGCCCATGTCCCTGACCCATTTTGACCAGAAGGGCGACGCCCATATGGTGGATGTCTCCGACAAGGATGTGACCGCCCGCATCGCCGTTGCCGAGGGCCATATTCGCATGGCGCAGGAGACCTATGACATCATCGCCGAAGGCCGCGCCAAGAAGGGCGATGTGCTGTCGGTTGCGCGTCTTGCCGGGATCATGGGGGCCAAGAAAACAGCCGAGCTGATCCCGCTCTGCCATCCGCTGCCGATCACCAAGGTCACAGTGGAGCTGACCCTCGACCCCGACCTTCCGGGCGTGCGGGTTGAGGGCACCGTCAAGACCACCGGCCAGACCGGTGTCGAGATGGAGGCCCTGACAGCCGTCTCCACCGCCTGCCTCACGGTCTATGACATGGCCAAGGCGGTGGACAAGGCAATGGAAATCGGCGGCATCCGCGTGCTGCTGAAAGACGGCGGCAAATCCGGCCGTTACGAGGCGTAACCGATGATCTCCGTCTCCGAGGCCCGCGCCGCGCTGCTTGATCTTGTCTCTGCCGTAGATGTCGAGACCGTCCCCTTGGCGCAAGCGGCGGGCCGTGTGCTGGCACAGTCCGTCACCGCAGGGCGCGATCAGCCGCCCTTTGATGCCTCCGCCATGGATGGCTATGCGGTGAATGCCGCCGAGGTGGAGCTGCATGCGATGTTCAAGGTGATCGGCGAGGCCGCTGCCGGACATGGGTTTCAGGGCCGGGTCGGTGCGGGTCAGGCGGTGCGGATCTTTACCGGAGCGCCGGTGCCGGACGGCGCAAGTTTTGTGGTCATTCAGGAAGATGTGGACCGTAAGGGCGATCTCATCACCATCACCGATGATCCGGGGGGCAATGCCAATATCCGCGATCGGGGCCGTGATTTTCGCACCGGTCAGACCGTCGACGCCCCGCGCTTGTTGCGCCCTGCTGATATCGCGCTCCTGGCGGCGATGAACATTGCCGAGGTGCCGGTGCGCCGTCGCCCCGTGGTGGCGCTGATGTCCACCGGGGATGAGCTGGTGATGCCCGGCGAGGTGCCTGGCCCGGATCAGATCATCGTCTCCAACACCTTTGGCCTTAAGGCGATGCTCGAAGAGCACGGCGCCGAGGTGCGTATGCTGCCGATCGCGCGCGACACCGATGCCTCGCTGCGTACCGCCTTTGGGTTGGCGCAAGATGCAGATCTGATCGTGACCATCGGTGGAGCCTCGGTCGGTGATCATGATCTGGTTGCGGGGGTGGCCGAAAGCCTCGGCATGGAGCGTGCGTTCTACAAGGTTGCGATGCGCCCCGGCAAACCGCTGATGGCGGGGCGCATGGGGGCGGGCGCGATGGTGGGGCTGCCGGGCAATCCGGTCTCCGCCATGATCTGCGGTCGGGTCTTTGTGGTGCCGATGCTGCAGGCCATGCTGGGCCTGCCAACAGCGGCAGAGAAGCTCTCCACCGCGCCACTGGCAGCGGCCCTGCCCGCCAACGGACCCCGTCAGCACTATATGCGCGCCACATGGCAGGACACGGGCCTGCAGGCCTTTGACAGTCAGGACAGCTCTCTGCTCTCGGTTCTGGCCCAGGCCGAAGCCCTGATCGTGCGCCCGCCGCATGACCCGGCCCGCGAAATCGGTGAGCCTGTCGATTTCCTCTCCCTCTGACGCGCGGCTCAGGGCTTCAGGCGAAATCCCTGTCTGTATCGCAGCTTACCTGAGCTTTTTATGTTCCCGTTATGACCCGAGCGGTTGACACAAAACGGGAACATGAATAGAACATAAACAAAAGGCATCGTGCAGAGGGGACAGCTATGCTGACGAAAAAGCAGCTTCAGCTTTTGGAGTTTATTCACAACCGTCTGCAAAAGGACGGCGTCCCGCCCAGTTTTGACGAGATGAAAACCGCGCTGGATCTGCGCTCCAAATCCGGCATTCACCGCCTGATCACGGCGCTGGAGGAACGCGGCTTTATCCGTCGCCTCGCCCACCGCGCCCGCGCGATCGAGGTGATCCGCCTGCCCGACAGCCTCGGTGGCAGCGCAGACGGGTTCCAGCCCACGGTGATCGAGGGGGGCAAGGATCAGGACGCGCCACAAGCGGAGCTGAAACCGGTGGCGGATTCCGGCGCCACGGAACTCGCCGTGATGGGGCGCATCGCCGCCGGTGTGCCGATCGAGGCGATCAGCCAGGCCGCGGCCCATGTGGCGGTGCCCAATGCGATGCTGTCCAGCGCCGGTCAGCATTACGCATTGGAGGTGCGCGGCGATTCCATGATTGATGCGGGCATCAACGATGGCGATGTGGTTGTGATCCGCGAAACCGATGCGGCCGATAATGGCGATATTATCGTGGCCCTTGTCGAAGGGCATGAGGCGACGCTCAAACGCTATGAGCGCAAGGGCGGCATGATCGAACTGCACGCCGCCAACCCGGCCTATCCGACCCGCAGCTATGCGGAGGATCAGGTGAAGGTCCAGGGGCGCCTTGTGGGTCTGATCCGCACCTATTGATCGGGGCACACCCGCTCAAACAGGCTTGAAAACGCCCGGTTGCATGCCTTGCTGCCGGGCGTTTTTTGTTACCGCGCGGACCATAACCGATGCACGCCTGCATTGGCCGTGATCCTCTCGCCGTCTTGAGTATAGGCGATGCTGCCGGTGTCGCGCAGGGCCCGGGGCGTGAGCCACAGGCATTCCCCCTCCGGGGGCTCCGCCTCGACCGAGAGCACGATCACCTCCTCCGGCGCGCAACTCTTTTGCCATTGGCTGAGGCCGGTTTTGCCCAGGACATGCACAAACCGGCGCCCAACCGCTTGAAACTCAAGTACCTTCTCCGTCTGCCCGGACGCCATCCGGGCAAAGGCCTGCGCCTGATCCGCACCATCGCCGTCGTTTTCCAGCCAGATCCCGGCGACGAAACTCTTGCCACGCGGGCGCGACAGGGCGCGCCCCTCGGATGTCATCACGCCGACCAGACCGCCATCGGCCGAGATCAGAACCGCGGGGCGCGGCGAAGAGGGCCAGAAGAACAGCGCCACGCCGATGGGCGCAAGTCCAACCCAGCGCAACCGCCCCTGCCACAAGAGCACCAGCAATGCGCCCATGACCAGCACCGGCAACATCCACGGCTCTGGCGCAACCACCTGCCCGCGGGCACCGGGCCAGCCGGCAACGGTGTCAGCGACGGTCAAAATCCAGCTGATCCCCTGCGACATGATCCAGAATCCAACTGCGCCGGCTCCAAACGGCGCCAGGCAGATCGCCAGCACCGCGCCCGGCACCACCACCGCGCCCATCACAGGTACGGCCGCGAGATTCGCAATCAGCCCGTAATGCGAGATCATGTTGAAATGCGCCGCTCCAAAGGGGGCCGTCGCCAACCCCGCTACCAGCGAGGAGACAACCAGCGCGGCAATCCAGCGTGCGGCACTGCCCAACGCGCCCCCGCGCCCGGGACGAAACACCGGCTGCACCGCCTGAAACACCACCACCAGGGCCAATGTGGCGGCAAAGCTCATCTGGAACCCGGCGCTCAGCAGGCTTTCGGGGCGGCGCAGCAACACCAGCACCGCCGCAAAGGCGACCGCGCGCACGGAAATGGCCCGCCGGTCCAGAAGCACCGCCACCAGCATCACCGCCACCATCAGGAACGCCCGTTCGGTGGCGACATTGGCCCCCGACAAGAGCAGATAGCCAAAGCTCGCCAGCAGGGCGACGGCAGCGGAGATCTTCTTGACGGGCCACCGCAGCGCAACAGAGGGCCACAGCGCAAACGCCCGCCGCAGGCTGGCAAAGATCACGCCGGCAAACAGCCCCATGTGCAAACCGGATATGGCCAGCAGATGCGCCAGATTGCTGGCGCGCAAGTCTTCGGTCACCTGGCGCGGCACATGGGCGCGATCACCGGTAACAAGGGCGGCTGCTACGCCGCCGGTGCGCTCTGGCAGTGCGGCGCGCACCCAGTCTGACACCCGGACGCGCAGGCTGGCGATCGGGAGCATCTCCGGCGGGGCGCTGCGCAATACGGGCACGCGGCTGTAGCCCACCGCCCCGAGCCCCAGAAACCAGGCGTGACGCCGAAAATCAAAGCCGCCGGGCTCGGCCGGGCCTTGCGGCGGCGACAGATGCGCGGTGGTCATCACCCAGGACCCGGGCTCCGGCGCGGTGCCATCAAACAGCGAAATCCGCACCCGTCCCGGCGTGCGCGCAGGCGACACATCATCCAGCCGCACATGTCCCAGCGTGATCCGCATGGCGTCAGAGGCGGATCTGTCGACCTTGAGCACCTGCCCCTCCACCGCGCCGTAATAGCGAAACGACAGTACCGGCGCGCCGACCTGATGCGCGCGCGCGCCCATGTAGCAAAAGCCGAGGCCGACCAGAACCAGCGCCGCCGCCAGCAGTCCCAGCCCATCGCCGCGCCGCGCGCACAGACCCAGCCCCAGCGAGACGCCAAGCACGCCCGCATAGATCGACACGGAGGGTTCCTGTGCGAGGCGGAAATAGAGCCCGATGCCAAGGCCAAAACACACCGGCACCCAGGGAAACAGATGTCCCCGCTGGAGCTGTAGCATTGTATCAAGGGCGCCGAGAATGCGCACGCTTGCTCCCTGCCTTCTGGCTCGGTACACAGGCGTCAAACGTTGAACCCTCAAGGTTTCCAAAAGGTAAATACCCCACATGTCCCAACCGGTCGTCACCCGTTTCGCCCCCTCGCCCACCGGCTTTTTGCACATCGGCGGCGCGCGCACCGCGCTGTTCAACTGGCTCTATGCACGCGGGCGTGGCGGCAAGTTCCTGTTGCGGATCGAGGACACCGACCGGGAGCGTTCCACCCCGGAGGCCACCGCCGCCATCCTGCAAGGCATGCGCTGGCTCGGGCTTGATCACGACGGCGAGGTGGTGAGCCAGGCCGCGGGCGCGGCGCGTCACGCAGAGGTCGCGCATCAGCTTCTGGCCGAGGGCAAGGCGTACAAGTGTTTCTCCACGCAGGACGAAATCGCCGCCTTCCGCGAGGCCGCCAAGGCCGAGGGCAAATCCACCCTGTTCCGCTCGCCCTGGCGCGACGCCGCCGAATCCGAACATCCGGACGCCCCCTTTGCGATCCGCATCAAGGCGCCCAAGGACGGCGAGACCGTCATTCGCGACGAGGTTCAGGGCGATGTGACCCTCAAAAATGCGCAACTGGATGACATGATCCTTCTGCGCTCCGACGGCACGCCGGTCTATATGCTGGCCGTTGTCGTCGACGATCACGACATGGGCGTGACCCATGTGATCCGCGGCGATGACCACCTGATGAACGCCGCCCGCCAGATGATGATCTACGAGGCCATGGGCTGGCAGGTGCCGGTCTGGGCGCATATCCCGCTCATTCATGGACCGGATGGTAAAAAATTGTCGAAACGCCACGGGGCGCTCGGCGCGCAGGAATACCAGGCGATGGGCTATCCGGCGGCGGGCATGCGCAACTACCTGGCGCGGCTCGGCTGGGCGCATGGCGATGACGAATTCTTCACCGACGCGCAGGCCAAAGAGTGGTTCGACCTGAGCGGAATCGGCAAGAGCCCGGCCCGGTTTGACACCAAGAAGCTGGAGAACCTCTGCGGCCAACATATTGCAATCGCTGAGGATGCTGCGCTGCGGCAGGAAATCGAAGCCTATCTGGAGGCCGCCGGTAAACCCGCCCTGAGTGACGCACAGTCACGCGGGCTTGAAGCGGCGATGCATTGCCTCAAGGACCGGGCAAAGACCTTTCCGGAACTCCTTGAAAAAGCCCATTTTGTGCTGGCTTCACGTCCGCTGGACCGGGATGCGAAGGCGGAAAAAGCGCTTGATTCAGTATCCCTTGGTATACTGGGAGAATTGACGCCGCATCTGCAAAATGCTAGCTGGTCGCGAGACGAACTTGAGGCCGCCCTGAATGAATTTGCCGCGGCCAAGGACACGAAGTTTGGCAAATTGGCCGGCCCGCTGCGGGCTGTGCTTGCAGGCCGCGCGGTAACGCCTTCGGTCTTCGACATGATGATCTGCCTGGGCCGGGATGAAACGCTGGCCCGGCTCAAGGACGTAACAGGCTGATTGCCCGATGGGATCTGATGGTCAGATCCGGGTAAGCCCGTTCGGATAGGATTCCGCCTGCGTCGCCAGTCGACGTCGGCGCCCCGCTGCGCGGAACGGGCCACCCGCCCTCTCTGCGCCTGTAACAGGAAGGGACATCTATGACAGATTCACAAAAAACGGCCCAGCTGAGCCTGAATGGTGAGACCTACGATCTGCCCATTTTCAAGCCCACCGCCGGGCCGGATGTTCTGGACATCCGCAAACTCTACGCTCAGGCGGGCGTCTTCACCTATGACCCGGGCTTCACCTCCACCGCGAGCTGTGACAGCACCATCACCTATATCGACGGCAACGAAGGCGTGTTGCTGCACCGTGGCTATCCGATCGACCAGCTGGCGGGAAAATCCCACTATCTGGAGGTCTGCTATCTGCTGCTCTATGGTGAGCTGCCGACCGCGACCCAGCTTGAGGATTTCGAGACCCGTGTGACCCGTCACACCATGGTCCACGAGCAGATGCACAACTTCTTCCGTGGCTTCCGTCGCGATGCGCACCCGATGGCGACCCTTGTGGGTGTTGTGGGCGCAATGTCGGCCTTCTACCACGATTCCACCGACATCTCCGATCCGTGGCAGCGCGAAGTGGCGGCCATCCGCCTGATCGCAAAGCTGCCGACCATTGCGGCGATGGCCTACAAGTATTCCATCGGCCAGCCGTTTGTGTATCCGCGCAACGACCTGGATTACGCGGCCAACTTCCTGCACATGTGTTTCTCTGTTCCGGCAGAGAATTACGAGGTCGATCCGATCCTGAGTCGGGCGATGGACCGCATCTTTACCCTGCATGCGGATCACGAACAGAACGCCTCGACCTCGACCGTGCGTCTGGCGTCGTCCTCCGGGGCCAACCCGTTTGCCTGTATCGCGGCCGGCATCGCCTGCCTCTGGGGGCCCGCACATGGCGGCGCCAACCAGGCCTGCCTCGAGATGCTGAAGGAAATCGGCTCCGTCGACCGTATCCCGGAGTTCATCGAACGCGCCAAGGACAAGAACGATCCGTTCCGCCTGATGGGCTTTGGCCACCGCGTCTACAAGAACACCGACCCGCGCGCCAAGGTGCTGAAGCAATCCGCCGACGAGGTGCTGGAGCTTCTGGGCGTCGAGAACAACCCGCTGCTGCAGGTGGCCAAGGAGCTGGAGCAGACCGCGCTCAACGATCCTTACTTCATCGAGAAGAAGCTGTTCCCGAACGTCGACTTCTACTCGGGCATCATCCTCGAGGCGATGGGCTTCCCGACCTCCATGTTCACGCCGATCTTTGCGCTGTCGCGCACCGTTGGCTGGATCTCGCAGTGGAAGGAAATGATCGGCGATCCGCAGAACAAAATCGGCCGTCCGCGCCAATTGTATCTGGGTGAGACACAGCGCGATTACGTCGATATCGAAAACCGCTGAGCCGTAGCAAAAGAAACCTTAAAAAACCGCCCGCAGTTGCCGGGCGGTTTTTTTATTGTTTTCAGTGGCATGCAAATCTCGCAGAGAACAGAGATCGCATCCGGGACTATTGTCGCGGATGCCGAAACAGACAGTTTTAACCAATCTTCAATTAAATACGTTACTTTTCAAATTCCGGCCTTAAAACGGACCATATACCCGCAGGTTGCCATGTGTTTGCCGCATTCAAGAATGGCGAGCAATGCGCTGACCTGTGATTACCGAACGAGGGCATGGAATGTTTCTACTTGCGATGATGGGAACCCTGGCAGCCGTTGGCGCCTTTGTGGCCCTGGATGGTGACGGTGACGACAGCGATGACAACACCGAAGACACCGCCGCCAACGAACGGGTGCCGGACAGCACGCTGGAAGGCTCGTCGCTCAGCGACCTGCTGATCGGGACCGACGGGCACGATCTGATTTCCCTGGGCGACGGCGATGATCGCAGCGAAGGCGGTGAAGGCGACGACACCATCAATGGCGACGCAGGCGCGGACGATCTGCGTGGCGAAACCGGCGATGATGCGCTCTACGGCGATGCTGGGACCGACGATCTCTATGGTGGCGACGGCGATGATTTCATCTCCGGTGGCGCTGATGCCGACATCCTCGAAGGCGGCTTCGGTGATGACCGCATGACCGGGGGCGGTGGCCTTGATGTGATGGTCGGCGGTTCGGGCGACGACACCATGAGCGGCAGCCTCGGTCAGGACTACATGTCGGGCGATTCCGGCGACGACAGCCTCTCTGGCGGCTATGGCAGTGACGGGCTGCATGGGGGTATCGGCGCCGATACGCTCGACGGTGGCGCCGGGGATGATGCGCTGAATGGGGGCACGCTGGTCACCGGTCCGTCGCTGTCCTCGCCGATCACGCTGCGGCAGGTCTTTCTTGAAAACGAATCCACTCCCAGCACCTTTGGTCTGGATGTCGTCGATGATGGCACCGCCGATGTGCTGAGGGGTGGGGATGGCAATGACGTCCTGCTTGCCGGGGCCGGAGATGATCTGACCGGCGGCGAGGGGCTCGATGTCTTTGGGATCGGCGACTGGATGGACGCCGGAGAGGCTGCGGTTATTCGCGACTTCAACGTCGGGGATGACAGCATTGTCTACCGCTACGACGGTCTGACCCCGCCGGATCTGAGCTATGAAACCGTCACCAACTCCGATGGCAGCGCCGATGTGGAGATTCTGGTCGGAGGTGAGGTCATCGCCTATCTGGAAAACGCGGGCGACGGATTTGATCCCGCCACCCATGTGCAGCTGCTTCAGGCCAACGCCTAACGCTGCGCCAGACGGACCAACCTATGAAAAAGCCGCCCCGGATCGGGCGGCTTTTTTTTGGTAACAGAGTGGCTTGCGCGCGGTCAGCGCCCTTCAAACCCCGGTTTGCGCTTTTCCATAAATGCGGTAACGCCCTCCATGAAATCGCGGCTGCGGCCCAGCTCCCCCTGCAAATGCGCCTCCAGCGACAGCTGGTCGGACAGGCTGTTGGTGGTGGAGTCGCGCAGCGCCTGTTTGATGGCGCCAAAGGCCTTGGACGGGCCGCTGGCCAGATAGGCCGCACGCGCGTTCCAATGGGTCTCGAACTCCGCGTCCGGCACCGCTTCCCAGATCATGCCCCAGTCACTGGCCTGACGCGCCGAGATCCTGTCGGCAAACAGCGCCGCGCCCATCGCCTTGGCCAGCCCCATCTGGCGCGGCAGGAACCACGTGCCGCCCGCATCCGGCATCAGCCCGATCTTGGCAAAGGCCTGCAGGAAATAGGCGCTCTCGGTGGCAATCACCACATCGGCGGCCAGCGCCAGATTGGCCCCGGCCCCGGCCGCCGGACCGTTCACCGCAGAGAGCGTCGGCACCGGGCAGTTGTAGATCGCCTCCAGCATCGGCACATATTCATCGCGCAGCGTGCGCTCCAGATCGATCTGGTTGCCACCGGTGGAGGCGTCCTTGAGATCCTGACCGGTGCAAAACGCATTGCCCGCCCCGGTCAGCACCACCGCACGCGCCTCGGCTGCGGCCGCTTTCATCGCATGGGTGATTTCCGCCCGCATCTGGCTGGTGAGCGCATTCATGCTCTGCGGGCGGTTCAAGGTCACGGTCGCAAGCCCGTCTGCAAGCGAATACTGAATGTCGCGGTAGTCCATGCGTGAAATATCCCTGTTCGAGTTATGCGCATGTTGACCTAAGCATCCGCCTGCGAAAAGACAAACGCCGCGTCAGCCAATCTTTGGCTTTTCTTGCGTTTTCTGCCGCTCTGCGAGCAAGGACAGCAGCGCCGCGCCATGTGCATCCATCGGTGTTTCAACCCGCGCATAGTCCGACCCATCGCGATTGCGGGTCAAAAGCTGCATCTCGATCAGGCTGCGCCGGATCTGGGCCGCATCGTGAAAGCTGCAGTGCTCGTCAATCAGCGCCGAGATTTGCCGCTCGCTCCAGCGTTCGCGGGCCGGCAGTCGCGCCCAGATCACCCAGAGGCACAGCTCGCGCACCCCGCGTTTTGTTGGCCAGCTTTCCCAACGTCCACGACCGTCGAAATAGCGCGCCGCCCGCGCGATGCGCTTGTGGTCAATCTCTGGCGTGGGCGGGTTCTGGCTGCGCAGGTGCTGGAAATTGCGATACCCTGCGGCGCGGGCCACATGGTTCAGCATCTCCACATGGCCTGGTGCCTCGCTGAGGGCGTTGCGCAGCTGTTTGGCGAAATCCGACACATCGGGAATGGTCAGACGGATCACATCCTTGGACATCATGTCCTCCATTTATGCAGGATGCCGGGCATGGCTCAGGCCATACGGATGTCCGCCCTTGTCCAGAGGCACCCCGATCAGGAGTCCGATGACATGATGTATAACGCAGGTTTAGCGCGTGGCGGAGCCTTGGTGAACTGCGGACCAAGGCCTCTTTAGCAAAATGTACCGGATCAGGCAATCCGCCCGCGTCCCGGCATCACGCGTCAGTCCTTGAGGATTTCCTTGAGGCGCGCCTGTTCATCGGCTGACAGGTCGTCAGTCTCGGCCCCGCCCGCCGCCGTGGCGCGTTTGCGCAGATACAAAAGCGCAACCAGCAGTGCCAGCACCAGCATCATCGGCCCCGCCGCCCAGAGAATCCAGTTGGCCCCGCGCACCGTCGGTTTCAGCAGCACATATTCGCCGTAGCGATCCACGATGAAGTCGATCGCCTCTTCGTTGCTGTCCCCCGCCACCAGACGCTCGCGCACCAACAGGCGCAGGTCGCGGGCCAGATCGGCGTTGGACTCGTCAATGCTCTCGTTGCGGCACACCAGACAGCGCAGCCCCTTGGACAGGTCGCGGGCGCGTTGTTCCAGTTTCGGGTCGTCCAGAACCTCGTCCGGCTGCACGGCAAAGGCCGGCGTGACCGACAGGAGCAGAACCGCCGCCAGGGCTTTGATCAGACGTATCATTCTGCCGGCACCCCTTCTGCGGTCGTCTTGCGCGCCCCGGCGGCAACGCGGAACCGGCGGTCCGACAGGCTCAGCAGCCCGCCAAGGGCCATCAGCAGGCAGCCGCCCCAGATCCAGTTGGCAAAGGGCTTGATATAGGTCCGCATGGTAAAGCCGCCGCCCGCCTGCGCATCACCGATCACCACATAGAGATCACGGGTGAACCGGTAGTCGATCGCCGCTTCGGTGGTGGGCATCTGCGCCACCGGGTAGACGCGCTTTTCAGGCCGCAGGGTGGCGATCTCGCGCCCGTTGCGGGTCACCTCGACCACGCCCATGGTGGTGAAATAGTTCGGGCCGCGCCCCTCTTCGACCGCCCTGAGGACCATGTCATAGGGGCCGACGCGGAAGGGCTCGTCGATATTGGCGACGCGAATGTCCTCGACCTGCCAGGCGGTGAGGCCCGCAATCGCAAAGATCGTGACCCCAAGCCCGGCATGCGCCACCGACTTGCCCCAATCGGCGCGCGGCAGGCGCATCAGGCGGGCCAGCTTGTCCTTGCGCCCGGCGCGGTTCCACAGATCCAGCGCCGCACCGCTGACCACCCAGGCCCCGAGCATGGCCCCGACCGGCCCCAGCAGGCTGTCGCCGGACTGAACGGCCCAGGTGAGACCCGCGATCGCCAGCGCCAGCACCATGGCATACCGCAGCGCCCAGAGGGTCTTTGCGCCCTTGCCCCGTTTCCACGGCAGCACCGACCCGATCGGCAGCAACAGACCCAGCGCCACCATGAAGGGCGGAAAGGCCGCATCAAAGAACGGCGCCCCGACCGAGAGTTTGCGGTCAAACGCCATCTCGGCCACCACTGGCCAAAGCGTGCCAACAAAGACCACAAAGCAGCTCACCGCCAGAAGCAGGTTGTTGGCCACCAGCGCGCTTTCGCGGCTGACCATGGAAAACACGCCCTTGGCCTCCATCGCCTGCGCCCGCAGCGCAAAGAGCAAGAGCGCGCCGCCGGTAAACACCGCGAGGATCGCCAGGATCACCACGCCGCGCTCCGGATCATTGGCGAAGGCATGCACCGAGGTGAGCAGACCGGAGCGGACGATAAATGTCCCAATCAGCGAGAACCCGAAGGCGAGGATCGCCAAAAGGATGGTCCAGCTCTTCAGGCTCTCGCGCTTTTCCACCACGATCGCCGAATGCAGCAGCGCCGCCGAGAGGAGCCACGGCATGAAGGAGGCGTTTTCGACCGGATCCCAGAACCAGAAACCGCCCCAGCCGAGCTCGTAATAGGCCCACCACGACCCAAGCGCGATGCCGATGGTCAGGAAAATCCACGCCGCCAGGGTCCAGGGGCGCACCCAGCGTCCCCAGGCCGCATCAACGCGCCCCTCGATCAAGGCCGCCACCGCGAAGGAAAACGCCATCGAGAGACCCACATAGCCCAGGTACAGAAACGGCGGATGGAAGGCGAGGCCCGGATCCTGCAACAGCGGGTTCAGATCCTGCCCGTCAAACGGCGGATTTGCCAGCCGCAGAAAGGGGTTGGAGGTAAAGAGGATAAATGCGAAGAACGCCACCCCGATCGCCGCCTGCACGCTTAGCACGCGCGCCTTGAGTGTCGGCGGCAAGCCACCACCAAACACCGAGGCCGTTGCGCCAAAGAGGCTCACGATCAGCACCCACAGCAGCATGGAGCCCTCGTGATTGCCCCAGGTGCCGGAAATCTTGTAGATCATCGGCTTTGCGGAATGGCTGTTGAGCGTCACCAGCCGCACCGAGAAGTCCGAGGTCACAAAGGCCCAGGTCAACGCGCCAAAGGCAAAGGCGGTAAACAGGAACTGCGCCTGCGCGGCGGGTTCCGCCACAGCCATCCATCCGGGCCAGCGTTTGTGCGCACCAATCAGGGGCACAACCATCTGAACAATGGCGATCATGAAGGCTAGGATAAGGGCGAAGTGACCGAGCTCTGTAATCATACCTGCTTCTATATCGGTCTCGCAGATCAGCGCCAATCACATTCGCCCGCGTCCCCGCGCCGCAGGGGGTCTTCAATCCCCGCGCGCGCGATGCCAGTCCGCAAGCGCCGGATTATCCGCGCTGTCGTTTTCTCGTTTTTTATCAGAAGATTGCGCGGCTGTGTTCAGCTGTTCGATATTCTCAACCGCCTGCGGCACCCGTGCCAGGCTGCGTGCGATGCCTTCCTGAAAGGCTTGTGTCTTGGCCTGACTGCGCGCGCCAAAGTAAAACGACACAACGATCCCCAAGAGCCACCACAGGGGTTCGGGCACGAGGGCTACGCCCTGCATGCGGGCCGCAAACCACAGCGGGTCCACCATCGCCGCCACCATCAGCCCCAGCGTCCCCAGCGCCAGCATCGGGCGCGGCAGACGGTTGACCCCATCCATGAAGCGATCAAAGCCGCTTTTCTCGCCCGCAAATTCGGCTGCAAACTGCGCCAGTGCCGCGCCTTGCAGGTCATGCGCCCGCACCGCCGCCTGTTCGCTGTTTTCGCGAAAGACCTCTGCGGTCTCGCGGATCACATTGCGCCGATTGCCAAAGAGCATCTCCCAAAGCGTTGAAAACATGGAACCTCCTTCACGACCAATGCGCTGTGCGGGACTGAAACTCTGCCGGGGTCATGTGATAGCGCGGCGCGATGAAGTCTTCGGCGCGGCGAATCCAGCCGCCCTTGCCGCCTGCGCGAGTGCGGGCATATTTGCGGCTGCGCGGGCGACGATCGGCAAGGTCGAAGTAGTAGTTCCGACGCGCAATCCCATAAGCGTTGACCAGCGCCTCCATATTGACCTGCCCTGCGGCCTGCGCCGCCTTGGCCGTCTGCGGCCCCATCGCCCCGTCGACCGCAACGTCATACCCCATGTCGCACAATAGCCGCTGAAGGATGCGCACCGCGTTAGCACCTGCGTTGACATGCATGTCAAAGACGCTGGCCTGAAGCGGCTCTGGCAGCAGATGCAGACGTGGGCGGCGGAAGTATTCGCGCAGGAAAATCTCTTCGGCCTGCGCGCGATCCAGCGCCTTGACGTCGCGCCGATCCACCGCGCCGTCACCGGTCAGATCAAGGCCAAGCCGGCGCAGCGTGTGAATGGTGACGCCATGTTTGGTCGCCCCGCCGGGATCGTCGGGGTCATTCACATAGCCCCCTTCACGGGCGACAATCTCTCGGGCGATTTTTGCGACATCCATGCCAGATCCTCCAATCGGGAACTGGCAGGAAGACTAGCGTTCGGGCCTTGAGATCAGGTGGGCGCGGCGTGCGCCAGATACGCAACGCGCCCGTGCGAAGACCGCCGGGCGCGTTGTAAAACCAGAGGCATGCCGAGAGAAAATCAGCTCTCGTCCTCGCGGTAGACACCCTGTTCCTTCAGGGCATCCACCACTTCTTTGGGCATGTAGGTCTCATCATGTTTTGCAAGAATTTCAGAGGCTTCAAAGACACCGTTGATATAACGCCCGGTGCCCACCATGCCCTGATTTTCCTCAAACAGATCCGGCAACACCCCGGTGAATGTCACCGGCACGCTGGCCCCGCCATCGGTCACGGAAAACAGAACCGCCTCGCCTTGGCCGCGTTGCAGGCTGCCTTCTTCGACCAAACCGCCGATGCGGAAGGTCTCGGTCGGTTCGGGCGGCGTCTCCATCACCTGACTGGGCGAGCGGAAGTAGTTGATACCATCGCGCATCGCATATCCGATGAGCGCCGTGGACCCGATCAGGGCCGCGGTCGCAAGCGCTATGATCTGGATTCGCCGCTGCTTCTTCAGGGACTTCATCTGGACCTCTTGTTCAGGGGAACAGCGGTGCCATCATCAGCCCAGCTGTTTCCTCTTCACCTAACATCAGGTTCGCATTCTGCAAGGCCTGACCGCTGCTACCTTTTGTCAGGTTATCAAGCGCCACGATGACAATCGCCCGACCGTCGATGCGATCCCCTGTCACCCCAATATGAACGAAGTTCGAGCCGCGCACATGGTGGGTCGAAGGGGCCTCGCCGAAGGGCAGAAGCTCGATAAAGGGCTCGTCGGCATAGGCCTTGGCAAAGGTCTCGTGGATCTTTTGCGCATCGCCTTTGACGTATGTGGTCGCCAAGATCCCCCGGTTCACGGGCAGCAGATGCGGTGTGAACTGAACCTGCACGGGACGCCCCGCCAGCAGAGAGAATTCCTGATCGAACTCGCCCTGATGCCGGTGGGTGCCGCCAATGGCATAGGCGTTGTAGCCCTCGCTCAGTTCCGCGTGCAGCAGGTTTTCCTTGAGCGCCCGCCCGGCGCCGGAGACCGCGCATTTCATATCGAGAATGATCTCATCCAGATCGATGACGCCCGCTGCGATCAGCGGCCGCAAGGCGAACTGCCCGGTTGCGGCGTTGCAGCCGGTGCCCGCCACCAGCCGCGCCGATCTGATCTCGTCGCGGTAGAATTCGGTGAGGCCATAGACCGCCTCTTTTTGCTGCTCCCGCGCCGCATGCGGGTTGCCGTACCATTTCTGATAGGCGTCAGGATCGCGCAGCCGGAAATCCGCCGAAAGATCGACGATTTTCAGATCGCCCGGCAGTTTGGCGATCACCTCCTGGCTGGTCTTATGCGGCAGCGCGCAGAAGCACAGATCGATCTGCGAAAAGTTGATTTCCTCGATTTTGCAAAGGGTTGGCAGAGAAAGATGACGCAGGTGCGGGAACACATCTGCCATCTCCATGCCTGCCTTGCGCTCGGCGGCGAGGGCTTTGATGGTGATGTTCGGGTGCTGAGAGATCAGCCGGATCAGCTCTGCGCCGGTGTAGCCGGACGCACCAAGGATTGCCACGTTATGGGTCATGTCGAGACCTCGAATTGTTCATGTATCAGGAGGGCCTGCGTCAGTCGCAGACAGGAAATCAGGTTGGACGTGAGGGTATAACCCCTCAGGCCGCGTCAAAAGTGATTTCTCGTCGCAAGAACTGCGTCGCGCGGCTGCTGACACGTCCGGCATCGCCCGTGGTCACATAGCCTGCGGCACCGCCGCCGATCATATCGGGGCGACGCTCAAGATAATGCGCGAGGCTGTCGGCCACCAGACGGCCTTGGCTGAACACCTGCACATCCGGCCCCAGCGCCTTTTGAAAGATGTCCTCCATCAGCGGATAATGGGTACAGCCCAGAATCGCCGCCTCGGGACGGGGCATCTTGCGCAACAGCGCGTCGACATGGCTTTTGACCAGCGCCTCAGCCAGGATCATGTCGCCCTCTTCAATGGCATCGACCACGCCACCGCAGGCCTGCGCCTCCACATCGACGCCAATGGCGCGAAACGCCAGCTCGCGCTGAAACGCGCGGCTTGCCACGGTGGCGGGGGTTGCAAACAGCGCCACATGTTTCACGGCCACCTCACGCGGGGGCGAATTGTCGCCCCACTGGCGTTCGGTCAGCGCCTCGATCAAGGGCACAAACACGCCAAGCACCCGCTTGCCCTCGGGCACGCCCGCCTCCTGCATGCGCCGCAGGGCCGCCGCCGAGGCGGTGTTGCAGGCCAGGATCACCAGATTGCAGCCGCGATCCCACATGTCGTGCACGGCCTTGTGGGTCAGCTGATAGATGTCTTCGGCATCGCGCACCCCATAAGGCGCGTGGCTGTTGTCGCCATAGTAGAGGAAATCCACATCCGGCAGGCGCTTTTGCGCCGCGTCCAGAACCGTCAGACCACCAAGACCGGAATCAAAAATACCAACTGCCATGTCACACTGCCTTTGGGTGTGCGGACCCGTTCAGGCCCGGTGTTTTTCTTCGAACTCGAACCCGTAGTCATAGGATTTGAGCGGTGTTGGAGACAGCTCATACGTGGCTTTGCGCAGGAAATCCATCATTGCTTTGGAGTCCTTGGCCAGCGGGTCCAGCACATCGCGGCCGATCGGATCGCCGACCACCACCCGGACCGGGGTGCCGACGCGTTTCTTGAACTCCTTGATCAGGAGGCCCATGCGCAGGGTGTAATGCAGATGCGAGGCAATCTGGAACAGCCGCGAGGTGTGCCCGTCGAAGTACAAGGGCACCACAACCGCATCGGATTTGGCCACCATCCGCGCGGTAAAGCCGCGCCAGCCCGGATCCATCGGATGGGCAAAGGGTTTCGCCGCGGTGGACACCGTCCCGCCGGGGAAGATCCCGATGGCACCGCCCTGCCCCAGATACGACAGCGCCTCGCGCCGGGTCTCGAGGTTGGCCTTCATCGCCTCCTTGGTCTCGGCAAAATCGATCGGCAGGATGACCTTGTTCAGATCCTCGGCCTTGCGAAACACCTGATGCGCCAGAATGCGGAAATCCCCCCGCGTGCGCGACAGGATGTGCCCCATCATTAGCCCGTCCAGGATACCGTAGGGATGATTTGCAATCAGGATCACCGGCTTGTCGCGCGGGATATTGTCGAGACTGCCGCCCACCACATCAAGGCTGAGACCGTAGCGTTCGACGATCACGTCCCAGAAACTGCGCCCGGAGGCGACCTCGGAATCATAGCCCCGGGCGCGCTTTATCAGCCGCAAACGACCGGTGGTGTTTTCCATCAGGCGGATCATGATCCGACCCGGCCGTGTCTCGGCCGAGTGCGAATAGGAAATATCGCGAGCGATATGACGACGCTCAAGCATGTCTTTGAGGTCTCCGTAAAGACAGGGAATGCGCTGCCTGCGGTGCAGGTGCCCGGCTACCTAAGGCCGGGCGCGCATATTGCCCAGCCTTGGTAACACATTCATGACGCCATCCCCAAGACACAGTGGCGTGGGGGCCACTATTCGGCGGCAGCCTTCAGCGGCGCAGGCCCCTGTTTCAGCGCCACCAGCAGTTCCTCGCGCCGCTTGGCAGCCTGCTGTTCGCTCTTCATTTTGACAGGGCCAAAGCCACGGATCTGCAACGGCAGCTCCGCCAGCGCCACCAGCGCATCCATGTCCACCGCGTCGGATTGGGCGAGCCATTCCTTCATATCGGTCTCATATTGCTTGATCAGCGCCCGCTCCATCTTGCGCTCGGCAGTATAGCCAAAGACATCCAGCGGCGTGCCGCGCAGTCCCTTCAGCTTGGCCAGGATCCGCAACAACCGTTCCGTACCGGGGCCAAACTTGCGCTTTTTCGGACGACCATTGGCATCCTTGCCGCCCAGGATCGGCGGCGCGAGGTTGTAAGAGATCTTCAGATCGCCATCAAACTCCGCCGCCGCCTTTTCCCGGCTGCTCAGCAGCAGGCGGGCAACCTCGTATTCATCCTTGTAGGACAGGAGCTTATGATAGCCTTTTGCCACCGCTTCCTTGAGCCGCGGATCGGAGACACCCGCCACCAGTTTCTCGTAGCGTTTCGCCAGCCGCTCGCCCTGGTAGTCCACCAGCTGCGCCCGGCGATAGGCGATTTTCTCATCAAGCGTCTTGGGCAGCGCAACGACGCTCGGCGCCAGCAGTTTGGCAGCGTCCTCGGGATAGAGCACCGCCCAGCGTCCGATATCAAAGGCGCGGAGGTTTTTCTCTACCGCAGCGCCATTCAGCTCGATCGCCTGTTTCAGCGCCTCATAGGACACCGGGATCAGCCCCCGCTGCCAGGCGGCGCCAAAGACCATCATGTTGGAAAAGATCGAATCTCCCATGCTGATGCGCGCCAGTTCGGAGGCATCAAACAGATCCACCCGGTCCCGCAATCGCGCCTGAAGCGCGACCTGCAACCTGTCGCTTGGCAACGCAAAATCGGTGTTGCGGGTGAATTCCCCGGTGATGATCTCGTGGCTGTTCACAACCGCGCCCGTGCGCCCGGTGGAGGTCAGGCCAAGGGTCTTGGCCCCCGCGCTCACCACCAGATCGCCGCCGATCAGCGCGTGCGCCTCACCGGTGGCCACGCGGATGGCGCTGATGTCCGAAGGCTGCTCGGCGATGCGGCAATGGATATGCACCGCGCCGCCCTTTTGCGCGAGGCCGGCCATTTCCATCATGCCCGCGCCCTTGCCGTCGATTTGCGCGGCCTGCGCCAGCACCGCACCGATGGTCACCACGCCGGTGCCGCCAACGCCGGTGATCACCACGTTATGGGTGCCGTCGATCGCGGGCAGTTGCGGGTCGGGCAGTTCCGGCAGCTCCAGGCTGGCGGTTGCGCTCTTCTTGATCTTGGCGCCCTCGACGGTGAGGAACGACGGGCAAAACCCGTTGAGACAAGAGAAATCCTTGTTGCAGCTGGACTGGTCAATCGCGCGCTTGCGGCCCAGTTCGGTCTCTTTCGGCACGATCGACACGCAGTTCGACTGCACCCCGCAATCGCCGCAGCCCTCGCAGACATCAGAGTTGATGAACACGCGCTGATCCGGATCCGGGAACAGGCCCTTCTTGCGGCGACGGCGTTTTTCGGCCGCGCAGGTCTGGATGTAGATGATGGCGGAGACGCCGCCCACCTCCTCGAACTCGCGCTGGACCTTCATCAGCTCGCCCCGCTCATGCATCCGCATGCCGGAGGGGAATTGGCTGGCGACCACGTCCTCTTTTTCGTCATAGACCACGGCGATGGTCTTGACCCCCATGGCGGTCAGCTCATGGGCGATCTGCGGCGCGGTGAGGCCGCCTTCAGCCTGCTGGCCGCCGGTCATCGCCACCGCGTCATTATAGAGGATCTTGTAGGTGATATTGGTGCCCTCGGCGAGTGCCGCGCGGATCGCCATCACCCCGGAGTGGTTGTAAGTTCCGTCGCCAAGGTTCTGAAATACATGGTTTCTCTTGGAAAACGGCGCCTCGCCGATCCAGTTCGCCCCCTCGCCACCCATATGGGTGAACCCGACGGTTTCGCGGTCCATCCACTGCACCATGAAGTGACAGCCGATCCCCGCATAGGCGCGGGAGCCATCCGGCAGTTTGGTGGAGGAGTTATGCGGGCAGCCGGAACAGAAATACGGCAGGCGCGCGGCGATTTCCTCGGCATTGTCGGCCCGTTTCGCATCATCGAGCTGGGCCAGACCGGCGCGGATCGCCTCGGTATCGCGGCCCTCCTCGATCAGGATATTGCCCAGTTTCTCGGCGATCATGATGGGGTCGAGTGCATATTTGGTCGGGAACAGCTCCTCGCGGTGCATGGTGCCCGCACCGCCCTTGTACCAGCCGTAGACCCGACGCCCGCGCCGGTCGTCAAAGATCGCTTCCTTGATCTGGATCTCGATCAGCTTACGCTTTTCCTCGACCACCACGATCAGATCGAGCCCTTCGGCCCAGTCGTGGAACCCTTTCATGTCCATCGGCCAGGTCTGACCCACCTTGTAGGTGGTGATCCCGAGGCGTTCGGCCATGTTTTCGTCGACATTCAAGAGACTTAGCGCGTGAACCAGATCCAGCCAGTTCTTGCCCGCAGCGACAAAACCGATCTTGGCGCCGGGCTTGCCCCACATGCGCTTGTCCATCTTGTTGGCATGGCTGAAGGCCTCGGCGGCAAAGCGTTTGTAGTCGATGATACGGTCTTCCTGACGGAAGCGGTCATCATCCAGCCGGATGTTCAGACCATCCGCCGGCATGTCGAACTGCGGCACGGCCAGTTGCATCCGGTCGGGATCGCCGTCGACAACCGAGGTCACCTCGATGGTGTCCTTCATCGTCTTGAGCCCCACCCAGAGGCCGGAAAACCGTGACAGCGCATAGCCATAGATGCCGTAGTCGAGGATTTCCTGCACCCCTGCCGGGCTGACGATCGGCAGGTAGCAATCCAGCAGGGACCATTCCGACTGATGCAGCACGGTGGAGCTTTCGCCGGTGTGGTCATCGCCCATGGCGACCAAAACCCCGCCATGTTTCGAAGACCCCGCCATATTGGCATGGCGCAGCGCATCGCCGGAGCGGTCGACCCCCGGCCCCTTGCCGTACCACAGGCCAAAGACACCGTCGTATTTGCCCTCGCCACGGATCTCTGCCTGTTGCGCGCCCCAGAGCGCGGTGACGGCAAGATCCTCGTTGAGACCATATTGGAACGTCACGTCAGATTGCGTCAGCAGCTTTTCCGCGCGCTTCATCTGCATGTCGACAGCGCCAAGCGGCGAGCCGCGATAGCCAGTCACCAGACCGGCGGTGTTCAGGCCGGCGGCCACGTCGCGCGCCTTCTGCATCAGCATCAGACGCACCAGCGCCTGGGTGCCATTCAGCAGAATCGGCGATTTTTCAAGATCGTAACGGTCATTGAGCGAGATCTTTTGCGTGCTCATCCGGTCCTCCTCAACCATGACTTGCTTGCATTTTGGATCCAATAATAGGTCATAGATGCTGACCTGTATAGCCGTATTTGAAAGAATCCGTGTCAAACTCCGGTAAGGTTTGAAACTTAGGCTGTTCCTAAGGTAGTTTGTCTAAAAGAGGCAGAAAGAGTAAAATCAATGGATTGGGACAAACTCAGGATCTTTCATGCAGTTGCGGACGCGGGCAGCCTGACCCATGCGGGGGATCGCCTCAATCTGTCCCAATCTGCGGTGTCGCGGCAGATCCGGGGTCTCGAAGAGAGCCTGAACGCAACATTGTTTCACCGCCACGCGCGGGGGCTGATTCTCACCGAACAGGGCGAGTTGCTGTTTGATGCCACCCGCACCATGGCCAAACGCCTGGAAACCGCCTCGGCGCGAATCCGAGACAGCGAAGAAGGCGTGTTCGGCGAATTGCGGGTGACCACCACCACCGGGTTCGGCACGCTCTGGCTGGCGCCGCGTCTGGCGAAGCTCTACGAACAATATCCCAACCTCAAGATCGACCTGATGCTGGAGGAACGGGTGCTCGACCTGCCGATGCGGGAGGCCGATGTCGCCATTCGCATGAAGGAACCCAGCCAGGCCGACCTGATCCGCAAACGGCTGATGACGGTGCAGATGCGGCTTTATGCGTCGCGGGGCTATATCGACAAGTTCGGCTGGCCGGAAACGATCGAGGAAATCTGCGACCACCGCCTGATCTGCCAGAGCCTGCGCTCGGCGCAGGTGGGTTCTGCCACCGTCATGGTGCAGAAGCTGATGACCCATAACCCCAAGTCGCTTTTGACCGTGAACAACTATTTCGGCGTGTTGCAGGGGGTGTTGCAGGATCTCGGCATCGGGGTGCTGCCGGACTATGTGACCGAGGATTTCCCCGATCTGGTGCAGGTGTTGCCAAATGAGGACACCAATGGTGTGCCCGTCTACCTCGCCTACCCGGAAGAGTTGCGCCATTCGCAGCGTGTTTCCGCCTTTCGGGACTTTGTGCAGAATGAGATCATCGCACACCGTAAACACATGAAAGAACTTGGAAAAATCTGATACCTGCCGTGGCGGCATGCATGCAGCCGCCCAGCTATGCACATAGCGCATGGCAGGCTTGATTTAACAAGTGTTTCAAAACCCTTGCGGCATCGCGGCAGGCACCCTAAATGACCCTCATGAAGACGCGGCACACGCCGCACTTCATACCTCCCTGTTGGACTACGGCCGAGCTTAGTGCTCGGCCTTTTTTTTGGCCGCAGAGGATCTTGCCCAAATTTTTCCCGCGCGCCGCATGTGCCGCAATCGGCTGTCGCGTGGTGTTGGACATGATCTAGGCCGCGGCACGCCGATGGGGCCAGACAAAATATCGCTTTTCCGACGCAATAAGACGACGCGCGCCCCATGTGATGTGCCGACAGGCAGGCAACGGCCCGCCTGCCCAATTTCCGGGCACAGCTTGCATCGGCACGATGCTGTATCATGCCCCCTTTCCCCGCCGTTGGCCTTGCTCTAAAAGGCCGACAACATGAAGCGACCCGGGGGGCCATCTAAGCGCCATGCAGGAACCAGCCATTACGACTGAAGTGATCGAAAACCACGGACTGAAACCCGATGAGTACGATCTGATCCTGGAGATCATCGGCCGGGAGCCGACCTTTACCGAGCTCGGCATTTTCTCCGCCATGTGGAACGAGCATTGTTCCTATAAATCCTCCAAGAAATGGCTGCGCACCCTGCCGACCTCCGGCCCGCAGGTGATCTGTGGTCCGGGCGAAAACGCCGGTATCGTGGACATTGGCGATGGCGACGCGGTCGTCTTCAAGATGGAAAGCCACAACCACCCTTCCTACATCGAACCCTACCAAGGTGCCGCCACTGGTGTTGGCGGCATTTTGCGTGATGTCTTCACCATGGGCGCGCGGCCGATCGCCTCGATGAACTCGCTGTCCTTTGGCGAGCCTGCGCATCACAAGACCCGCCAGCTGGTAAACGGCGTGGTTGAGGGCGTCGGCGGCTACGGCAACTGTTTTGGTGTGCCTTGCGTCGGCGGCGAAGTGCGCTTTCACCCGGCCTACAACGGCAACTGTCTGGTGAATGCCTTTGCCGCGGGCCTTGTGAAGACCGACATGATCTTCTACTCCGCCGCCTCTGGTGTGGGCATGCCGGTTGTGTACCTCGGCGCCAAGACCGGCCGCGACGGTGTGGGCGGTGCGACCATGGCGTCGGCCGAATTCGACGACACCATCGAGGAAAAGCGCCCCACCGTGCAGGTTGGCGACCCCTTCACCGAAAAACGCCTGATGGAAGCGACGCTGGAGCTGATGCAGACCGGTGCCGTGATCTCGATTCAGGACATGGGTGCGGCGGGTCTGACCTGCTCTGCTGTTGAGATGGGCGACAAAGGCGGCCTTGGCGTGCGTCTGGATCTGGAAAAGGTTCCGCAGCGTGAAGAGCACATGACCGCCTACGAGATGATGCTCTCGGAATCGCAAGAGCGCATGCTGATGGTGCTGAAGCCCGAGCTGGAGGCCGAGGCCAAAGCCGTCTTTGAGAAATGGGACCTCGATTTTGCCATCGTGGGTGAGACCATTGCCGAAGACCGCTTCCTCATCATGCACAACGGCGAGGTCAAGGCCGACCTGCCGCTGTCGAAACTCTCCTCCTCCGCGCCGGAATATGACCGCCCGTGGATCGAGGTCGAAGCCCCAGAGGCGCTGACGGATGCGGATGTGCCGACCATTGACCCGATCGATGGTCTGAAGGCGCTGATCTCCAGCCCCAACTACGCCGGCAAACAGTGGGTCTATGAGCAATATGACACCACCGTGATGGGCGACACCGCCCGTCGTCCGGGCCTGGGTGGCGGCGTGGTGCGCGTGCATGGCACCGACAAGAAGCTCGCGTTCACCTCTGATGTGACCCCGCGCTACGTCAAGGCGAACCCGATTGAGGGCGGCAAGCAGGCCGTGGCCGAAGCCTATCGCAACCTCTCTGCCGTGGGGGCAAAACCGCTGGCGACCACCGACAACCTCAATTTCGGCAACCCCGAAAAGCCCGAGATCATGGGCCAGTTTGTCGGCGCACTCAAAGGCATCGGCGAGGCGGTGTCGGCGCTGGATATGCCGATCGTCTCCGGCAACGTCTCTCTTTATAACGAGACCGACGGTCAGGCGATCCTGCCCACCCCCACCATCGGTGCGGTGGGTCTGGTTGCGGCGGATGAAGAGCCGATCCTGGGCGAGGCCCGCGACGGTCACGTGCTGCTGCTGGTGGGCGAAACCACCGGTCACCTCGGCCAGTCGGCGCTCCTGCACGAGGTCTTCAACCGCGAAGACGGCGATGCACCTGCGGTGGATCTGGAGGCCGAAAAGCGCAACGGCGAATTCATCCGCAACAACCGCGATTTCATCAAGGCCTGCACCGACATCAGCGATGGTGGTCTGGTGCTGGCAGCGTTTGAAATGGCCGAGGCCGCCGGTGTCGGCGTGCAGATCGATATCAGCGATACGCCGACCCTCTTTGGCGAGGATCAGGCCCGCTACCTCGTCGCCTGCAACTTTGATCAGGCGGAGGCCTTGATGATTGCCTCCGGCCAGGCTGGTGTACCGCTCCTGACCGTCGGCCGTTTTACCGGCGATACCGTCAAGATCGGCGGCTCCGAGGCGACACTGGAAGAGTTGAGCCAGATCTTCCGCGCAAGCTTTGCCGAAGCGGTCGCCTGAGCATAAAAGGCGGGGAAACTCCCGCGCCCGCAGGTGCCTTAGCAGATGCTAAGCCCCCTTGGCGGCCTTGGGCCCGGCACCGCGCCTGCGCGGTGCCGGGCCCAACTGTGTTGGGCGGGCCCCTTTGGGGCCGGTCCATAAGCAGGCGGGAGCGCCCCCGTCCTGTTTCACATCGGTCGCGATAAAACAGACCTTACAATCACGGTAGAGTTGCTTGCGTCCCCCGCATTGCAGCCCTACATTTTGGCACAAGAACACCACAGCAAGGATGCGCCCCATGCCAATGCAGGCCCATGAAATCGAAGCCCTCCTGCGCGAAACCTTCCCGGATGCGCAAATTCAGGTGGGCGGCAGCGATGGCGTTCACATGTCCGCCATGGTCGTCGACGAGAGCTTTCGCGGCAAGAACCGTGTGCAGCAGCAACGCGCCGTCTATGCCGCGCTCAAAGGCAAGATGGATGGTCCCGACGGCGATCTGCACGCCCTCGCCCTGACCACCAAAGCACCGGAATGATTTGGAACGTCTGGCTCCTTATCGGTCTGTCCATTGCGGGTGTCGCCATCTTCACGAACGCAATACGGCGATCACGGCCACGCCGACGACTGATTGATGCTCAGCCAGACAAGATCACGACCAAGCCTTCTGACGTACCACTGGGTATGGAAGCCACTGATCTGGAGATCCTAGAACAGGCTCATACCGCCAACGCACAGGCGCAAGATTACAACCGTTCGATCAGCCGGAAACTATCGCGTTAAGCGCGCATCCCGGCGCCACGACAAAGGACCAATACCATGACCGACGCAAAGACCCGCATCGACGAAACCGTCAAAGCCAACGATGTTGTGCTTTACATGAAAGGCACCAAGGAAATGCCGCAATGTGGCTTTTCCTCCCGCGTGGCGGGCGTGCTGAACTATATCGGCGTCGACTACACCGACGTCAACGTGCTGGCAGATGAGGACATCCGTCAGGGCATCAAGGACTATTCCGACTGGCCGACCATCCCGCAACTCTACATCAAGGGCGAGTTTGTCGGCGGCTGCGACATCATCACCGAGATGACCCTCTCCGGCGAACTCGACGGCATGTTTGAGCAAAACGGCATCAGCTTTAACAAGGATGCTGCCGACAAGATCCGCGAAGCCAACGCCTGATCTGGGCCTGATCCGGGTCTGATCCGGGATCCGATCCCTCACAAGAAAGCCCGCCAACCTGATGGTTCGGCGGGCTTTTTATCTGTTTGAGCGGCAGAAGACCGGTCAGGCCTGTGCGGTTTCTTCGCCCTCGGTGACACTTTCGGCGGCGGAGGCATCGGATAGTTCCGCCTCCTCCGTGTCTTCGTCGTCATCGTCAGGCGCGGCCTTTTGTTCGATCTCGCCGGCCAGCGCTTCCGCGCGCGCCGCAAGGTCTGCCAAGGCATCGGCCACCTGTGGCGGCACGACCGGCACCTCGACCTGTTCCGGTTCCGGCGGCGGCGCATTGCGCAGCTCTTCCAGCTCGGCAACCTTCTGGGCGATCTCGGCATCCTTTTCCGCCAGCACCGCTTCGACTTCCTTGATCCGGTCCTCGACTGCGGCTGTCTTGTCCGCCAGCATCAGGCCCGCCATCAACAGCATGCGCGCCTCGGGCATGCGCCCGATC
Organism: Epibacterium sp. Ofav1-8; assembly: GCF_022348185.1. GTDB lineage: Bacteria > Pseudomonadota > Alphaproteobacteria > Rhodobacterales > Rhodobacteraceae > Epibacterium. The sequence goes on along the minus strand of NZ_JAKRFD010000002.1, from coordinate 337,290 downwards.
TGATCCGACAGCACCTGGGCCTCATCGTCGAGCATCCCGGCCGCCATCTCCAGAAAGCTCTGTTCGCCTTCCTGACAGGACACCACAAAATCGCGGCCTCCGATGTGAATGGTCACTTCCGGCATCAGGCTTCTTCTCCTTCCGGCAGGTTGGGCGCGGTCGCCAGCAGGGGCTCCAATCGGGCCAGCACCGCGTTGACCTCGGCCTGGTCAGTGGCGCGGGCCGCTTTCAGCCCTTCGACCTCGGCTTCCAATCCTGCATTTATCAATGTCGGATCACCGACCCCTTCGGCATTGGCCGCGCGCAGGGCGGCATTGGACTGGCGCAGCTGATCGTTGCTGGCCCGAAGGTTCTGCAATTCTCCGTCCAGCTCTCCCAGACGCTGGTCCAGTTCGGCGCTGCCCCCTTCGTCGACCGACGCATCGGCGCCAGAAGCCGCCTCCGCCGCTTCGGCGCGGGCCCGCATGGCCTCCAGTTCGATGCGCAGCGTGTCCAGTTCGGCGTCCAATGCTGCGGTATCGACCGCCGGCGCCAGCTCAGCGCCTGCCCCGGCGGACAGCGCGTCGATCTGTGCCTGCAAGGCCTCGTTCTGGGCGGTGGCCTCCGTCAGGTCGTCCTCAAGCTTTTCGTGTTCGCTGGCGGCCTGGTTGCGGGCCACTTCCAGGTCCTGCTTCAACCGAGCGACTTCGGCCTTGAGCGCGTCGGTCTCAACCGAGCTGCCAGCCGCACCGCGCAGCAGCTCCAGCTCTGCATGCAGCGCGATCATGTCCTCGGCGCCGTCGACGGCGGCCACCTTCTTTTCCATGTCTTCAAGACGGCCGTGCAGCAGCTTCAGCCGCTCTTCGAGCTGCGCATTTGCCATCCGCTCGTCTTCGAGATCGGCCAACAGCTCTGCATGCTTTTGCATGTCCAGCTCTTCCAGCGTCGGCACCGGCCGGTTGGCATGCTTCTGTTCCAGCGCCGCGACGCCGCCATAAATACGGTGCAGCGCAGTCTGGATGCGGCCCTGCAATTCTTCTAACTGCTCCATGCGTTCCTCTTCGCCTCCTCCGGTGCCGCGATACGGGCAGAGCCTGCTTCTGCCATCCGACCGCGGGCCGGTCTTTTGCCGTTTGTCGCCATGCATCCCGCCAGCCGATGCGCCCGGCCGGGCTGGCGCGGGGACGAATCAACGTGAGAGCCATCGGCTCCGGTCAGCTTATCGCATGATGGGGTAAAACACCCCCCCTTTGCTTTCAACCACTTGCGCGCGGACCTTCGCGCGAAACCCAGTAAAATAGGCCCTCAGCGCTTGATCTTTGCACCTTAGCTGCTATCCAGCGACAAACCCCTTGAACCCAAAGAGGAACAGTTCAGTGGATCTGACAGCCCTGCGCTCTGAAAACCCCGATCATTGGAACAAAGCCGCCGCCATCCGCGCCCTGACGCTGGATGCGGTCGCCGGTGCAAACTCCGGTCACTCCGGCATGCCGATCGGCATGGCTGATGTTGCAACCGTGCTGTTTGAAAAGCACATGAAGTTCGATGTGAGCGCCCCCAAATGGGCCGACCGGGATCGCTTCATCCTGTCGGCGGGCCATGGCTCCATGCTGATCTATTCGCTTCTGTATCTCATGGGCGACGCGCAGGTGACGCTGGATCAGATCAAGAACTTCCGCCAGTCCGGCGCGCTGACCGCGGGCCACCCGGAGAACTTCCTGCTCGATGCGGTCGAGGTCACCACCGGCCCGCTGGGTCAGGGGATTTCCAACGCCGTGGGGTTTGCCATGGCCGAAGAGAGCCTGCGCGCCCATTACGGCAAGAAGGTCGTTGATCACCACACCTATGTCATCGCCGGCGACGGCTGCCTGATGGAGGGCGTCAGCCAGGAGGCCATCGGCCTTGCCGGGCGTCACCAACTGGGCAAGCTGATGGTGTTCTGGGACAACAACAACATCACCATCGACGGTCAGGTCGACCTCTCGGACCGCACCAACCAGGTGCAGCGGTTCAAGGCCTCCGGCTGGCATGTGCAGGAAGTCGACGGCCACAACCCGGCCGAGATCGACGCTGCCATCACCGCCGCGAAAAAGACCAAGAAACCCTCGATGATCGCCTGCAAGACCCATATCGCGCTGGGTCACGCCGCACAGGATACCTCCAAGGGTCACGGCGCGCTGACCGACGCCGATCAGCTGAAAGCCGCCAAAGACGCCTATGGCTGGACCGGTGGCGCTTATCAGGTGCCCGCCGAGATCAAATCCCAGTGGGAAGAGATCGGCAAACGCGGCGCCGCGGCGCGTGCGGAATGGGAAGGTCGCTTTGCGGAACTGTCGCAGCAGAAACAGGACCGGTTCAACCGCGTCTTTGCGCTGGAAGCCCCGAAAAAGCTCTCCGCCACGATCAAGGCGCTGAAAAAGCAGGTGTCTGAGGCCCAACCCAAGGTCGCCACCCGCAAGGCGTCGGAAATGGCGCTGGAAGTCATCAACCCGATCATGCCGGAAACCATGGGGGGCTCTGCGGACCTCACCGGATCCAACAACACCAAGACCGGCGATCTGGGCATGTTCGACACGGATAATCGCAAGGGCCGCTATGTCTACTGGGGCATCCGCGAGCACGGTATGGCGGCGGCGATGAACGGCATGGCGCTGCATGGTGGCATCCGCCCCTATGGCGGCACCTTCTTCTGCTTTACCGATTATGCCCGCCCCGCGATGCGTCTGGCCGCGCTGTCGAAGATCCCCACCGTGTTTGTCATGACCCATGACTCGATTGGTGTGGGCGAAGATGGTCCGACCCACCAGCCGGTCGAACACCTGGCAATCTGCCGCGCGACCCCGAACACCTATACGTTCCGCCCGGCGGATGCGGTGGAAACCGCCGAAGCCTGGGAAATCGCGCTGACCTCGAAAGAGACCCCGTCGGTGATCGCCCTGACCCGTCAGGGACTGCCCACCGTGCGCACCGAGCACAAGCTGTCGAACCTCACCGAGAAAGGCGCCTATGTGCTGGCCGAGGCCGAGAGCAAGCGTCAGGTGATCCTGATGGCGTCGGGTTCCGAAGTCTCTACCGCGATGGCCGCAAAAGACATCCTCGAAGGTCAGGGCATCGGCACTCGTGTTGTCTCTGTGCCCTGCATGGAGCTGTTCCACGCGCAGGACGAGAGCTACCGCCGCAAGGTTCTGCCCGCAGGTCCGGTGCGCGTGGCCATCGAAGCCGCCGTACGCGATGGCGGCTGGGATCGTTTGCTGCTGGGCGAACGGGGTCAGGAGAAAAAAGCGGGCTTTGTCGGCATGCAGGGCTTTGGTGCCTCCGCCCCGGCGGGCGAGCTGTTTGAAAAATTCGGCATCACCGCCGAGGGCACCGTTGCCAAGGTCAAAGAGCTGTTGGGCTAAGAGGCACACCGGGTTTGGGGGCGCTGCCCCCGACCCTTTCGGGTCTCCCCCGGGATATTTTGAGTTAGAAGATGAAAGGGCGCTCCGATCTGGGGCGCCCTTTTAACGTCTTAGGTTTGGTTTAATGCGCAGCTTTTGCGCCAAAGAGCGGTGCGATCAGCTTGGTGGCGATGGGGATCAGGATTAGCCCCACGACAAAACCCAAGATGCCGTCAATCACCGCTTTGACCAGCCATTCCACCAATCCGTCCCCTTGGGCGATGCTCTTGGCAAAGCTGTAGATCGTGTCTTCGGGCCAGTGCCAGCCCATCTGATGCGCGGAATGCACGATGATCGACCCGCCGACCCAGAGCATGGCGGCAGTGCCAACCACGGTCAGCATTTTCAGGAACCACGGCATAAAGGCGACAATGCCACGACCAAGCGCGCGGGTGCCGCTGGTACGGCCCACCTCTGTGAGCCAGAGTCCCACATCATCCATCTTCACGATGATGGCAACCACGCCATAGACCACGATGGTGATCATGATGCCCACCACGGCCAGTGTCGCCGCCTGAATCCACAGCACGTCGCTCTCGATCGTCGACAGCGAAATTGTCATGATCTCGGCCGAGAGGATGAAATCGGTCTTGATCGCGCCCTTGACCTTTTGTTCCTCCAGATGGGTGGGATCCCCCACGGCGTGGCTACCATCTGGTCCACCGGACTGATCGTCATGGGGCATCAGCACATGCACGATCTTTTCCGCGCCCTCAAAGCACAGGTAACAGCCGCCGAGGATCAGCAAGGGCGGGATCAGCCAGGGGGCAAACTGCGACATCAACAGCGCGACGGGCAGCAGGAACACCAGCTTGTTGATGAAGGAGCCGCGCGCGATGCGCCAGATCATCGGCAGCTCGCGTGCGGGCTGAAAGCCGGTCACGTATTTCGGCGTCACGGCGGCATCGTCGATCACGATCCCCGCCGCCTTGGACCCCGCCTTCATCGACTGGGTCGCCACATCATCCACCGAGGCGGCGGCGACCTTGGCAATCCCCGCGACATCATCCAACAAGGCCAGAAGACCGCTCATAACTCACCTCTTTGCGCAGTGGCATTCATTGCGTCATGTGTAGCCCGCGGCCGGGTCGGCATTCAAGCGTGCCGCGTTGCGGCATAAGCAGAAAGCCCGGCGCGGACAGTTACCGCAAACGGTGTTGCAGCTGTTAACGCAACCACCAAGGTTTTGCGCTAACAGTCTGTGTTTACTCTAATTTCTTCTTTTTCCCGAGGTTAATGCCCGCTATAGGCTGCCCCTAAGACAGCCTTCTCGTGGAGACGACAGAGATGACCATCAAAGTTGGAATCAACGGCTTCGGACGCATTGGCCGCTGCACCCTCGCCCATATCGCGGGCAGCTTTCGCAATGACATCGAGGTGATCAAGGTCAACGCGACCGGCCCGATCGAGACCGCCGCGCATCTCATCAAATACGACAGCATCCATGGCCGCTTTCCCGGCCAGGTCGATTTCAGCGAAGGCCGCCTGAACCTCGGTCGTGGCGACATGCAGGTCTACTCCACCTACGACATGGACACGCTGGACTGGGAAGGCTGCGACGTGGTGCTGGAATGCACCGGCAAGTTCAACGACGGTCTGAAGGCGAAAAAGCACCTGGAGCGCGGCGCGGGCAAGGTGCTGCTGTCCGCACCGGGCAAGAACGTCGACCGCACCGTGGTTTACGGCGTCAATGACGAGGATCTGCTGGTCACCGACAAGATGGTCTCCAACGGCTCCTGCACCACCAACTGCCTCGCACCGCTGGCCAAAGTGCTGGACGAGGCCTTTGGCATCGAACACGGCATCATGACCACGATCCACGCCTATACCGGCGATCAGCCGACGCTGGATCGCCGTCACGATGATCTCTACCGGGCCCGCGCCGCCGCGATGTCGATGATCCCGACCTCCACCGGCGCCGCCAAGGCTCTGGGCGAAGTGCTGCCCAACCTGAAGGGCCGTCTGGATGGCTCCGCGATCCGCGTGCCGACACCAAATGTCTCTGCCGTGGATCTGACCTTCCGCGCCGGTCGCGAGGTGAGCGGCGAAGAGGTGAACGCTGCGGTGGAAGAGGCTTCCAAGGGGCACATGTCGCGCGTTCTGGGCTATGAGCCTGCACCGCTGGTGTCGACCGATTTCAACCACACCGAAGAAAGCTCCATCTTTGCGCCGGATCAGACCCGCGTGGTCGACGGTCGCATGGTGCGCGTGCTGGCGTGGTATGACAACGAGTGGGGCTTCTCGGTGCGGATGGCCGATGTCGCCACCGCCATGGGCCGTCTGAACTGAGGCCCCCTCCCGCATGAGGGTTGAGATTTCACGCCCGGTCAGGCATAGCTGACCGGGCGTTTTTTGCACGAGCAGCCCCTATGTCCAATACCGTCGCCATCACCCTTGGCCTGTTTCTGCTCACCGCGCTGGCGGTGGATACAGTCTTTTTTGGCACCGAACATCTGCTGTTTCTCGGAAAGAAGCTGTTCGATCTGATCGAATGGCTGGCGTTCTGGCGCTGATCCATCCCGACAAATGCAAAAACCCGGCACTGCCTGCTGCGCGCCGGGTCTTCTGGGTCACCGTGGGAGGGCGGCCCGTCGGGCTCAGCCCAGGCGCTGCATCAGCTTTTCACGCACCAGGGGGGTGACAAATTTGCTGACGTCGCCCTCCAACCGCGCAATCTCTTTGACAAGTTTGCTGGCGATCGCCTGATGCCGTGCCTCGGCCATCAGGAACACCGTCTCGATACTGTCATCCAGCGCACGGTTCATGCCAACCATCTGGAACTCATACTCGAAATCCGCCACCGCGCGCAGCCCGCGCACGATCACCTGCGCGCCCACATCGCGGGCACAGTCAATAAGCAGATTCTCGAACGGATGGGCGATAATCTCGGTGCCGGTCTGTTCGGTCAGCTTGGCACATTCCGCCTCGATCATGGCGACGCGCTCCTCGAGGTCGAACAACGGCCCCTTGTCGCGGTTGATCGCCACGCCGATCACCAGCCGATCCACCAGCATGGCCGCCCGGCGGATGATGTCGATATGCCCGAGCGTAATCGGGTCAAAGGTTCCGGGATACAAGCCAATGCGCATGGGCCCCTCCTGCCTGCGTCACATTCTGCGGGCACGCAATCATGTTGCGCCCCGCAATGCAAGTCCGTGAGAATACTGAATCTTCCTGCCCCGGATCTGCCGCTGCGCCAGGGACCGGCCTAATGGCCCATGATCATGCCTTCGAGTGCGGATTTTTCCATCGCCACTTCGGTCAGCTGGGCCTTCACCACATCGCCAAGCGAGATAATGCCGATCAGCACGCCCTCCTCGACCACCGGCATGTGGCGAAACCGGCCTTCGGTCATCTTGGTCAGCGCCTCTTCGACATTGGTGTCCTGCACACAAGTCACCAGTTCCCGGGTCATGTAATCCTCAACCTTGTGCCCCAGACAGACCGATCCGGTCTTTGCCAGCTGGCGCACGATGTCACGCTCTGACAGGATGCCCAGCGGCGTGGCCTGATCGGCCGAGACCACAACGGTGCCGATCCCGCGATCCGACAGCAGCTGTGCCGCCGCCTCGATCGTCGCCTCGGGACCGATCGTGACCACATCGGTAATGTCCTTGGACTTCAGAATCGACTTTACGAGCATTTTGCGCACCCTTGAAATTTTCTTTCACTCTCTCAAGAGTTTGCCGCAAGATTGGATCAAGTCAAGCCTTCCAGCCGCTCGACCTCTTCGCGAATTCCCTTTGACAGCGCCTCGGCAAAGCGGTTGAGCCGGTCGCTGCGCTGATCGCCCTGATGGCGCACCAGGTAGAAACTGCGGGTCAGGCTGAATTCATCCTTCAGCACCTTGCGCAGGGCCCGGTGGCTGGGCAGCGAGAAATCATGCACGACGCCAACCGCGCTCCCCTCCGCCAGCATCTTGATCTGCACGGACACCGAATTGGATGCGAGCGACACCCGCTCCACGCCGAGGTCATTGAGGTAATCCAACTCGCGGTCAAAGATCATGTCGGGGATATAGCCGATCATCCGGTGATCCCGCAGGTGTTCTAGTTTTTCGATCGGGTGATGGTCGCGCAGGTAATAGCGCGACGCGGCCAGATGCAGGTGATAATCGGTAATCTTCTGCACCAGCAGCTTGCCGGCGGTGGGCGCGCTCACGGTCACTGCCATATCGGCCTCGCGCCGTGACAGGTTGATGACCCGCGGCAGCGCCACCACCTGAATGTCCAGATCCGGGTTGTCCTTGGAGATCGCCGCGCAGACCTGCGGCAGGATGTAGTTGGCGCAGCCGTCCGGCGCGCCAATGCGGATCTGCCCCGACAGCGTATCACTGGGACCGGTCAGCGCCTCTTCGCCGGCGCGCATGGCCAGCTCTGCCGCCTCGGCATGACCGAGGAGTCGGTCTCCGGCCGCACTCAGCGCGTAGCCCTGTGGCGATTTTACAAACAGCGATGTCTTCAGCGCCGCCTCGAACCGCGCCACCCGGCGGCCCACCGTGGCCGGGTCCATCTTCAGGACCCGCCCCGCACCGGAGAGGCTGCTTTCCCGCGCCACGGCCAGGAACACCTTCATATCGTCCCATTGGGGTTCCATTTCTTGGAATCCTCCAGTCTTTTACTAAAATCCGACACATGCAGGTTAGAGCACCCATTTGCGTTCCTGCAAAGCCTTTTTGAAACCTTTCCTCTTTCCCCGTGTTTTTTGCAATCCTAGGATATGCGGGACACATGATCACAGGAGGACTGCACATGCAGGAACTGACCCACTATGTGAATGGCGAGAAAGTTGCCGGAACCTCCGGCCGTTTTGCTGATGTTCTGAACCCCGCCACCGGCGAAGTGCAGGCCAAGGTGCCGCTCGCAACCAAAGCCGAAATGGACGCGGTGATCGCCAAAGCTGCCGAAGCGCAGGTTGGCTGGGCCGCCACCAACCCGCAGAAACGCGCCCGCGTGATGATGAAGTTCGGCCAACTCATCAACGAGCATATGGACACGCTCGCGGAACTGGTTGCCCGTGAACACGGCAAGACCCTGCCCGACGCACGCGGCGACGTGCAGCGTGGCCTTGAGGTTGTCGAGGTCTGCATGGGCGCGCCGCACATGCTGAAAGGCGAGTTCACCGACAGCGGCGGACCGGGCATCGATCTTTACTCCATGCGTCAGCCTCTGGGTGTGGTTGCGGGCATCACGCCCTTCAACTTCCCGGCGATGATCCCGCTGTGGAAAATGGCCCCTGCCCTGTCCTGCGGCAACGCCATGATCCTGAAACCTTCCGAGCGCGTGCCCTCCACTTCGCTCTATCTGGCGGAGCTTCTGAAAGAAGCCGGTCTGCCCGATGGCGTGCTGCAGGTTGTGAATGGCGATAAAGAAGCGGTCGACGCGATCCTCGACAATGAGACCATTCAGGCCGTCGGCTTTGTCGGCTCCACCCCGATCGCACAGTATATCTATGGCCGCGCGGCAACCAACGGCAAGCGCGCGCAGTGCTTTGGCGGTGCCAAGAACCACATGCTGATCATGCCCGATGCGGATCTCGACAAGGCTGCGGACGCGCTGGTCGGTGCCGGGTTTGGCGCGGCGGGCGAACGCTGCATGGCGATCTCCGTTGCGGTGCCGGTCGGCAAAGAAACCGCCGATGGCCTGATCGAACGTCTGGTGCCCCGCATCGAGAAACTCAAGGTCGGCCCCTACACCGCCGGTGAGGACATCGACTACGGTCCCGTCATCACCCCGCAGGCCAAGGCCCGCATCGAAGGTCTGATCGACAGCGGCGTGGAGCAAGGCGCAAAGCTGGTGACCGATGGCCGTGGCCTGACGCTGCAAGGTTATGAGAACGGCTATTTCGTCGGCCCGACCCTGTTCGACAATGTCACCGCCGAGATGGACATCTACAAGGAAGAGGTCTTTGGCCCGGTTCTGTCCACCGTCCGCATGGACAATTACGAGGACGCGCTGAACCTGGTGCGTGACAACGCCTACGGCAACGGCACCGCGATCTACACCGCCGATGGTGACACCGCGCGTGACTTTGCCAACCGCGTCAACGTGGGCATGGTCGGCATCAACTTCCCGATCCCGGTGCCGCTGAGCTATCACACCTTCGGCGGCTGGAAGAAATCGGCCTTTGGCGACCTGAACCAATACGGCCCCGACGCCTTCCGGTTCTACACCCGCACCAAGACCGTCACCGCGCGCTGGTTCTCCGGCATCAAGGAAGGCGGCGAGTTCAACTTCAAGGCCATGGATTGATCCCCGAAATGCCTTGAGCCCGGGCCGTCCACATCGTGGGCGGCCTTTTTGCATGGGCCCCCGCTGCGCGGGGTTTTGCCCGGCCCGCGGGTTCACGCAAATGTCACCCCGCCCCCCTCTGGCCTTGTCCGTAGGGCGCCCGTAATGTGCGATCAAACAATCGAGCATTGCAACGCATGAGGAAGGGCCCATGTCCGACGTCACAAAAACCAACCGTTTTCTGTCCCGCCGCGCGCTGCTGTCCGGCGCCGCTGCGACCCTTGCCGCGCCGAGCCTGCTGCGCGCGCAATCCACCGATGCCTTCCCGCAGGACGAACCCGCGATCCGCGAGGAAATTCCGGTCCAGCGCAACGTGTCGTCCTTCCAGCAGCAGCATTGGCAGGACCATTTTGACACCCTGGGCGTGGGCTGCCTGCTGGCCGACATCGAAAGCCGCGCCCTGCACTACTGGGGCGGCGACGGCGAAACCTATCTGCTGTTTCCCTCCTCCGTGCCGATGAGCGAGGAGCTGACCCGGCGCGGTTATTCAAAAATCGTGCGCAAGCGCGAGAACCCCAGCTGGACCCCGACCGCCAACATGCGCGAGCGCGACCCGTCGCTGCCGCAGCGGATCGAGGGCGGCGTTCCGGGCAACCCGCTGGGCACCCGGGCCATGTATCTGGACTGGCCGGCCTATCTCGTGCATGGCACCCATGACACCCGCAAGATCGGACGTCAAAGCTCCTCCGGCTGCATCGGGCTCTATAACCAGCACGTGGAAAAACTCTATCCGCTGGTCAAGGTCGGCACCCAGGTGCGTCTGCTCTGACCCATCGGCGCAGGACGCTTGGTGCCCCCGCCGGCGCTCTGCTTCGACAGGATGCTCTGCGCCAACCTAGAGCCGTTTGAAACACTACAGCCGCGCCCCCAGAGGGACGCGGCTGTTTTACGTTTGAGGAAGAACCGCGGCCCCGGCCCGGATCAGGCCGACAGACCCATATGGCGCGGGCCGTTGCCGTCGAGGTAGTTCTGGAACGCCTTTTCCAGCAGCTGCTCGAAATCCCTAGTGTACCCGCTGGTATCAAACAGCGGCGCGCCGGAGTGACTCTCCGCGATCCGCGCCTTGATGTCGGCGTGATAGTCCGGGTCCTGCGCCACGCGCAGCGCCACATCGTGGTATTTCTTCTCGGTGCTGGTCACCAGATCCGACAGCCCGGCGGCGGTCAGGACACTGCCGGCCACCCGTGCGGCGAACTGCTCGCCGGTCTTGGTCACAACCGGCAGCCCGGCCCAGAGCGCGTCACTGGCGGTGGTGTGGGCGTTGACGTTGAACGTATCCAGGAACAGATCCGCAAACCGCAGGCGCGCCAGGTGCTCTTCCGGCTGCAACCGGCCGGCGGTGATGATGCGGGCGCCATCGACGCCGCGGCTCTCGGCCTCCTTGCGGATCACATCGCTGGCCTCGTTCTTGGAGGTATAGAACCACAGCACGCTGTCGGGCACCTCCTTCAGCAGGTTCATCCAGATGTCGAATTCGCGCGGCGTGACCTTGTAGGGGTTGTTGAAGGAGGAGAACACAAACCCCTCGGCCGGCAACCCATAGGTGGCCCGGCTGGCATAGCTGGTTGCGATATAGCGGTTCTCGTCGTTGGGCTGGTAGCAATGCGGCATGTACAGGATATGCTCGCTGTAGTGCTTACGCAGATGCGACGGGATGGTGATGCGGTCGGCCACCATATAATCCATGGATTTCAGACCGGTGGTGCCCGGATAGCCCAGATAGGCGACCTGGACCGGCGCCACGCGGTCGTTGAAAATATCGAGCCGGCCGCCCTCGGTATAGCCCTTCAGGTCGACGCCGATGTCGATCCCATCCGCACGCGCCAGTTCCACCAGTTCCGTGGTATCCATGGCCCGCACGTCATAGAACTGATCAGCGTTCCTGCGCGCCCGCTGGTGTTCGTGGTCCTGCCGCTTGGAGCCATAGTCGTAGATGAAGATCTCAAAACGCTCGCGGTCATGCCGCTCCAGCAAACCCGCCATCAGGTGCATGGTCGCGTGGTTGTAGAAGTCGTTGGAGAAATACCCGATCCGGATCTTCTGCTCTCTGGGCCGTGCGGCCACCGGCTTCCAGGCCTTCACCGGGTTGCGGTGCTTGGCACGCACATGCGCCTCGGAGCGCAGCCGCTGGAACGACCCGTCATCGCAGAGCGACAGGAAGGCAAAGGGATCGGAGACCACCCGTTTGTCGTTGAACGCCTTCAGGTAGTTCGGCAGCTTCTCGAACTCGTCCCAACGCAGCCGGTGCGCCTTCATGTGCATCATCCGGGACAGCGCGATATAGTTCTTGGGGTCGAATTTGACCGCGATCTGGAAATAGTCGATCGCCTCGTCATAGCGCTGCATCCGCATCAGGAGCGTGCCGATCAGACCATAGTGGCCGCCATTGGTCGGCTCCAGCTTCACCGCCCTCATGAAGCACGCCAGCGCATCGACCAGGCGCTGCATGTCCTTCATCAGCACTTCGCCCAGTTGCGCGTGCAGGGTGGCGTTGTTCTCGTCCAGCGAGATCGCCTGGCGCAGCAGCGTTTCCGCGCGCTGGTTGTGGTGTTTCAGGATTTCGGCCCGCGCCCGTTTCAGCAGTTTCTTCGCGCTGTCCTGGGGTTTGTCCCCCGGCGCGATACCGTTGCGCAGCCCGTTCTTCATCTCATAGGCGAATTTCGCCCGTTCCTGCGATTTGATGGAGGTGGCGAACTTCTCGAATTCCGGGAACTCCGGCTTCCCGTTCAGGGTCACGGCGAGTTTGCTGGTTTGACTGGGCTGCGACACGGTGATCACACTCCTTCTGAAACTGCGTTTGGTGCCCTCTCCTTCTGGAACATAGGCACGCTTTGCCGAAAGTTGTGCCAATGAGATGTTAAAAAATCCCTCAAATCCGCTGAGAATTCTTGGAAATCATCCCGCCGCGCCCACCGCAACGACCCGTCTGCCGCAGCAATGCAAGACCGGCTTGCAGATCCGCAGGTTGCAGTCGCGCCCGGTCACGCGTATTAAATAAACAGTTGTTCAATTCCTGCCAGCCCCAGCGAGGGCGCCGGCAGCAAGGGGGAGGAGAGCCCATGGACTTCGCAATAACAGAAGAGCAGACAGCCATCTTTGATATGGCCCATGGATTTGCACAGGAGCATATCGCGCCCTTTGCCCGTCAATGGGAAGCGGAGGGCACCATCCCCAAGGATCTGTGGCCCAAGGTGGGCGAGCTGGGATTCGGGGCGCTTTATGTCAGCGAGGACTCTGGCGGCTCCGGCCTGTCGCGGCTTGATGCAACCTTGGTGTTTGAGGCGCTGTCGATGGCGTGCCCGTCGGTGGCGGCGTTTCTGTCGATCCACAACATGTGCGCCAAGATGCTGGACATGTTCGCCAGCGAGGAGTTGAAGGCGCGCGTCATGCCGGATGTCCTGAGCCTCAACACGGTGCTGAGCTATTGCCTCACCGAGCCGGGTTCCGGCTCCGATGCGGCGGCGCTGAAAACCCGCGCCACCCGCGACGCCGACGGCTATGTGCTCAATGGCACCAAGGCGTTCATCTCTGGTGGCGGCTATTCCGATGCCTATGTCTGCATGGTGCGCACCGGCGAGGACGGCCCCAAGGGGATCTCCACCCTCTATGTCGAGGATGGCACCCCGGGTCTGTCCTTTGGCGGGCTTGAGGACAAGATGGGCTGGAAGAGCCAGCCGACCGCGCAGGTGCAATTCGACGACTGCCGCGTGCCCGCCGCCAACCTGGTGGGCGAAGAGGGCCACGGGTTCAAATACGCCATGAAAGGTCTCGATGGCGGCCGCCTGAACATCGCCGCCTGCTCGCTCGGCGCGGCACAGACCGGCCTCAGCGCCACGCTGCAATATATGTCCGAGCGCAAGGCGTTTGGGAAATCCATCGACCAGTTCCAGGGGCTGCAATTCCGCCTCGCCGACATGGAGATCGAATTGCAGGCCGCACGCACCTTCCTGCGTCAGGCGGCGTGGAAGCTCGATCAGGGCGAACCCGATGCCTCCAAGTTCTGTGCCATGGCCAAGAAATTTGTTACCGAGACCGGATCGAAGGTTGTGGACCAATGCCTGCAATTGCACGGTGGCTATGGCTATCTCGCCGATTACGGTATCGAGAAACTGGTCCGCGACCTGCGCGTGCATCAGATCCTCGAAGGCACCAATGAAATCATGCGCGTGATCGTCGCCCGCCACCTGCTGGCGGAAAACCACTAAGCTCCGGGAGGGGAAACAGCCGCCATGAGCGACATCCATATCCGCATCGAAGGCCGCGCGGGCCGGATCACCCTGACCCGCGAAAAGGCGCTGAATGCGCTGTCCTATGACATGTGCCTTGCGATCGATGCGGCACTCAGGGACTGGGCCACCGACGACAGCGTCGCGCTGGTGATCCTTGATGCCGCGGGCGACAAGGCCTTCTGTGCGGGCGGCGACATTGCCGAACTCTACGAGACCGGCACCAAGGGCGATTTTGCCTATGGCCGCAATTTCTGGCGCGACGAATACCGCATGAACGCGCGTATTTTCGAGTATCCCAAACCGGTGGTCAGCTTCCTCCAGGGCTTTACCATGGGGGGCGGTGTCGGCATCGGCTGTCACGGCACCCATCGCATCGTCTGCGAAAGCTCCAGGATCTCGATGCCGGAATGCGGCATCGGGCTGGTGCCGGACGTGGGCGGCTCGCTGCTGCTGGCGCTGGCGCCGGGGCGGCTCGGTGAATACCTCGGCACCACGGGGCACCGGATGGGCGCTGCGGATGCGATCCTTGCCGGCTTTGCCGATCATTTCATCCCGCAGGCGCAATGGCCCGGCCTGATCGCCGACCTGCAACGCACCGGCGACCTGAACCTGCTGGCACAAATGGCGGAAACACCCCCCGAGGGGCAGCTCGAGGCCATGCGCGCAGAGATCGACGCCTGTTTTGCGGGCGAAACCCTCGCCGACATCCTCACCGTTCTGACGGCGCGGGACGACGCGTTTGCCCGCAGTACGCTCAAGACCCTGTCGCGCCATGCGCCACTGTCGCTGGCCTGCACGGTGGAGATGGTTCACCGCCTGCGCGCCACCAATACCACCATGCGCCGCGCCCTGGACCTGGAGTATCGGTTCACCCATCGCGCGATGGAACAGGGTGACTTGCTGGAAGGGGTGCGCGCCCTCATCATCGACAAGGACAAATCGCCCAAGTGGCAATATGCAGAGGCCCCGGTGCCCGCGGTGGCCGTCAGCCAGATGCTGATGCCGCTGGGCCCGGATGCGCTGACCTTTGAGGAGGAGGAGTGAACAGATGAAGATCGGATTTATCGGACTGGGCAACATGGGCGGCCCGATGGCGGCAAACCTGGCCAAGGCCGGGCATGAGGTCACCGGCTTCGACATGGCGGAGGTCAGCGTCGACGGTGTCACCCTGGCCGACAGCGCCGCCGCCGCCGCGACGGGCGCGGATGTGGTCATCACCATGCTGCCCAACGGCGACATCCTGCGCCATGTGGCAACAGAGATCATCCCCGCGATGGCGGCGGGCGCAGCCTTTGTCGACTGTTCCACCGTCGATGTGGACAGCGCCCGCGCCGTGGCGGAACAGGCCCATGACGCCGGGCTTCTGGCGGTGGATGCGCCGGTCTCCGGTGGCATCGGCGGCGCCGCGGGGGGCACGTTGACCTTCATGGCCGGCGGATCCGCCGAGGCCTTTGCCAAGGCGGAACCGCTGTTTGACATCATGGGCCAGAAGGCGGTGCATTGCGGCGAGGCCGGCGCCGGTCAGGCCGCCAAGATCTGCAACAACATGATCCTCGGCGTCACCATGATCGCCACCTGCGAGGCCTTTGCCCTGGCCGATAAGCTTGGCCTCGACCGCCAGAAGATGTTCGATGTGGTCTCCACCTCCTCGGGCTACAGCTGGTCGATGAATGCCTATTGCCCGGCGCCGGGCGTCGGCCCGCAGTCGCCTGCGGACAATGGCTACCAGCCCGGTTTTGCCGCCGATCTGATGCTGAAGGACCTGCGCCTCAGCCAACAGGCCGCCCACAGCGCCGACGCCGATACCCCGATGGGCAAACTGGCCGAGGCGCTCTACACCGCCTTTGTCGAGCAGGAGGATGGCACCGGCAAGGATTTCTCCGCCATGCTGCCGCGCTTCGAAGGCCGCAACCGCAGCTGATCGAGGCCACCGGAGGCGGCTCATCCCCCGACAGATCCGACAGATCCGCGACCTGCGGGCCTGTCGCCCGCTGCACCAGCATGTCCCTGAACGACGGCGTGCTGCGCCCCGCATGGATCAGGACATGGCCGGGCGGGATCGCCACCTGTGTGACATGCGGCGACAGATCAGCGCCAACGTCAAGGTTGCGCATCCGTCAGTGCGATCAGCGCCGCGCGCGTGGGCTCATCCGCCGGGAACAGGCATTCGATTTTCAACTCCGACAGGGCGATGTCCTCCACCGTGCCAAATTGCGAAATGGCCGAGAAGAACGACAACTCCTGACCGCCCAGCCGATAGCGAGCGGGGATGACCGGCGGCAGCCCTTCTGCCGGTCCCGTATCCGGGGCCGCCACCACATGTGCCTCCAGCCTGCGGATCGCGTCTTCGAGCACCGGTTCGCGGCCAAAATGAGCAAGCTCGCTGCGCAGACGATGCAGGGTCAGGCGCTCGATTTCCGCCAGGTTGATCAGGCTGTCCCGCAGCCGCTGGTTCTGCATCAGCTCCGACAGCATATCGGCCCCCTCGCCCAGGCCCACCGGTGCCAGCAGGCTCCGGGCCGGGGCATTGAGCGCACAGATCCGCCAATGGCGATCCAGGGCCATCGCCGGATAGGGCGCATGCCGGGTCAGCATCCACTCCACCGCATCCCGCAGCGGCGCCATCTCCGCATCCGTCAGGCGGCGTGCGCCATAGGCCGGCGCCAGCCCCGCCGCCTGCAACAGCGTGTTGACGCCCGCCTGGGGCACTGCCAGCTCTGCCGCCAATCGCAGCACCATGGCGCGGCTGGGTTGGGCGCGTCCGGTTTCCAGAAACGACAGGTGCCGGGCGGACACGCCAGCCGCCATGGCCAGATCCAGCTGGCTGCGGCGCCGGATCTGCCGCCAGTCTTTCAACGCTGCGCCGAACGTGCCCATCCGATATGCCCCTTTTGCGGTCGACTGCCGTTGTGGCAGATTTTGATCGCGCACACACTTACCTCATAGGTAATTGAAATGCAGCGCTGCGCCTGCGCATGTGGTGCCGAACTGTCCCGCCACCGGAGATCTGCCATGTCCCCCGATCACGCTGCCCGTACCCTGAAAACCGCCGCGGTGCTGACGCTGCTGTTTGGCCTTACCCTCATCCTGGCGCCGCATGTGGCGCTGCTGCGTCCGATCGGACGCCTGTTTGTCGATCTGGCGTTCCTGACCTCGGATCAGGCCCCCGACCTGGGGCCGCCGGTTGCGCATCTGATGTTTGCGATTTCAGGCGGGCTGATGGTCGGGCTTGCGGTGCTGATCTGGCAGGTCGCCGCGCTGATCCATCCCCGCGATCCGGTTCTGGCGCGGCGGCTTCTGATCCCGGCCCTGCTGGGCTGGTATGTGACCGATTGCTTTGGCTCCGCCCTATCGGGGGCGGGGTTCAACCTGGTGATGAACAGCGCCTTTCTTGCGCTGTTCCTTGTGCCGCTGCTGCTGGCCCGCCCCGCCGCGCGCCCGCGGGTCAGCCCTTGATCCGCACCGAGCCGCCGACCGAATGGCTGACGTCCTGTGTCGCCGGGTTGCCCTCGACCGAGATATCGCCGCCGCTCGACGCCTTGGCGCGCAATTGGCCGGTCGCGGTCAGATCCACATCCGCCCCGCTGGAGGCAGAGGCGCGGACCGTCTTGCAGTGCAAGTCCTCCGCGTCGATATCGCCGCCGCTGGAGGCGGTGACATCCAGCTTCACGCAGCGCCCCGAAACCTCCAGATCGCCGCCGGAACTGGCCTCCAGATAGACCTGCGCCGCATCCAGATCCGAGATGCGCAACCGGCTGCCGCTGGTGACGTCGAATTCGACCTCTTGCGCCACCGCTCCGGTCACCTCGGCGATGGCGCCTTCGTGCACCGACAGGCTGCGCAGTTCCGGCAGATGCACCGTCACCCGCAGTGGCCCGTCCAGCAGCCCGCCCATCGGCGACCAGCGATCGGTGCGATCAATCGCCAGCACCTGCCCGTCCTGCGTGATCTGCAAGCGATCCGTGCCGGTCAGGCCCGAGGCCTCCGCCGTAACCAGATAGCGCTCCGCCCCGGACACCACGGACAGCTCGATCCCTTCGGACAGCTGGATGGTGTGGAACGCCTCGAACCCGAACGCGCTTTGTTCCGCCTGGACCATGGCGCTGGCCCCGATATAGGCGCCCCCCGCAATGGCGATGGACCCCAACGCGGCAATGACCCTCGATGACATGGTGGCATCCTCACATGTTTATCCCGTTCACTGACACGTGATGTTAAGAGGGATAACATTCAAGAGGCGCGGGTGGGTTTTTCTGCCCACCCAACCAAAGGTCGTGCGCCCCGCGCGTGCTGCACCGGCGCCGATGGACGCCGCTTACTCCGCGGCGACCTTTTTCTTCGGCTTCGCCGCCAACATCGGTTTCAGATAATGGCCGGTGTAGCTGCGTGGCTCTTCGGCGACCTTTTCCGGCGTCCCGGCGGCCACGATCTCACCACCGCCATCGCCGCCCTCGGGGCCGATGTCGATGATCCAGTCGGCGGTCTTGATGACGTCGAGGTTATGTTCGATCACCACCACGGAGTTGCCCTGCTCCACCAGTTCATGCAGCACTTCCAGCAGCTTGCGCACATCCTCGAAATGCAGACCCGTGGTCGGCTCATCCAGAATATAGAGCGTCCGACCGGTGGAGCGCTTCGCCAGTTCCTTTGACAGCTTCACCCGCTGCGCCTCACCGCCCGAGAGCGTCGTGGCCTGCTGGCCCACCTTGATATAGCCAAGACCCACCCGCATCAGCGCGTCCATCTTGTCGCGGATCGAGGGCACGGCGGCAAAGAACTCCTGCGCGTCTTCCACCGTCATATCCAGCACATCGGCAATGCTCTTGCCCTTGAACTTGATCTCCAGCGTTTCACGGTTGTAGCGCGCACCCTGACAGGTCTCACAGGTGACATAGACATCCGGCAGGAAATGCATCTCGACCTTCAGCACCCCGTCACCCTGACAGGCCTCGCAGCGCCCGCCCTTGACGTTGAAAGAGAACCGCCCGGGCTTGTAGCCGCGCGCCTTGGCCTCGGGCAGACCGGCAAACCAGTCGCGGATCGGCGTGAAGGCCCCGGTATAGGTCGCCGGGTTCGAACGGGGTGTACGCCCAATCGGGCGCTGGTCGATGTCGATCACCTTGTCCAGATGCTCCAGCCCCTTGATGGTCTCGCAAGGCGCAGGCGTCTGGCGCGCCCCGTTGAGGCGCATGGAGGCGGTCTTGAACAGCGTCTCAATGGTCAGGGTCGATTTGCCGCCCCCCGACACGCCGGTGACGCAGACAAATTTCCCCAACGGGAATTCGGCGGTGACGTTCTTCAGGTTGTTTCCGGTGGCCTTGACCACCTTGATCTTCTTCTTGTTGCCCTTGCGCCGTGTGGCAGGCACCTCGATCTCGCGCGTTCCGGCCAGATACTGCCCGGTCACCGAGCCTGCGTCGCCCTCGACCGCGGCGGGCGTGCCGTGGCTCACCACCTGCCCGCCATGCACCCCGGCACCGGGGCCAATATCAAAGACGTAGTCGGCCTGACGGATCATATCCTCGTCATGTTCCACCACGATCACCGTATTACCCTGATCGCGCAGGTTCTTGAGTGTGGTAATCAGCCGGTCATTGTCGCGCTGATGCAGGCCGATGGACGGCTCGTCCAGCACATAAAGAACGCCGGTGAGGCCAGAGCCGATCTGGCTCGCGAGACGAATCCGCTGGCTTTCCCCGCCCGAGAGCGTGCCCGCGTTGCGCGAGAGGGTCAGATACTCCAGCCCCACATTGTTGAGGAAGCCAAGACGCTCGCGGATTTCCTTGACGATGGCGCGGGCGATCTCTTGTTTTTGCGCCGTGAGGTGATTGGGCACCTCCTCGATCCACGCCAGCGCCTCGCGGATGGATTTCTCCACCACCTGACCGATGTGCAGACGATGCTCGGCTGCGCCTCCCGCCGGGCCGATTTTGACCGCCAGCGCCTCTTCGCGCAGACGATACCCGCCGCAATGGCCGCAATCACGGTTGTTCTGGTAGCGCTCGAACTCCTCGCGCACCCAGTTGGAATCCGTCTCGCGGTAGCGGCGTTCCATGTTGGGGATCACGCCCTCAAAGACGCGGGTCACATTATAGACACGGCCCCCCTCGTCATAGCGAAAGGCGATTTCCTCATCGCCGGAGCCATGCAGGAATACCTGTTTCACATGCGCGGGCAGATCCTTCCACGGCGTGTTCTTGTCGAACTCATAGTGGTTGGCGATGGCCTCGATGGTCTGCAGGAAATAGGGCGATTTGCCCTTGCGCCAGGGTGCCAGCGCCCCGTCATAGACCTTGAGGCTCTGATCCGGCACCACGAGGCGTTCGTCAAAGAACAGCTCCACGCCAAGCCCGTCACAATGGGGACAGGCCCCAAAGGGCGCGTTAAAGGAAAACAGCCGTGGCTCAATCTCGGGGATGGTGAAGCCACTGACGGGACAGGCGAAATTCTCACTGAATGTAATCCGCTCCGGGTCGCCCTCACGCGGGGCGGTCTCCAGAATGGCGATCCCGTCCGCCAGATCCAGCGCGGTGCGCAAGCTGTCCGCCAACCGGGTCTCGATGCCTTCTTTTACAACCAGCCGGTCCACTACCACGTCGATGTCATGGCGGAATTTCTTGTCGAGCGTGGGCGGCGTATCAAGGTCGTGGAACTCCCCATCCACCTTGACGCGCTGGAACCCCTGCTTCCTCAGCTCCAGCATCTCTTTTTTGTACTCGCCTTTGCGATCCCGCACGATGGGCGCCAGCAGATAGCCGCGCGTGCCGTCCTCCAGCGTCATGATCCGGTCGACCATATCCTGCACCTGCTGCGCCTCGATGGGCTGGCCGGTGGCGGGGCTGTAGGGCGTGCCCGCGCGGGCAAACAACAGTCGCAGATAGTCGTAAATCTCGGTGACGGTGCCGACGGTGGAGCGCGGGTTTTTCGACGTGGTCTTCTGCTCGATGGAGATCGCAGGCGAAAGGCCCGAGATATGATCCACATCCGGCTTTTCCATCATATCGAGGAACTGGCGCGCATAGGCGCTGAGGGATTCAACGTAGCGGCGCTGCCCCTCCGCATAGATGGTGTCAAACGCAAGGCTCGATTTGCCCGATCCCGACAGGCCGGTGATCACCACCAGTTCATCGCGCGGAATGTCCACGTCGATGTTCTTGAGATTGTGCTCGCGCGCGCCGCGCACCTCGATATTCTTCAACTCAGCCATATCGCCCCCAAACTTTGCAATACACATAGGTGAGCCGCCCCGAGTCTCCAAGAGAAAATGCGGAACAGACAGGGAACGACGCGCGCTGTGCTGTCAGAAACTGTCAGCGGCCCAGCGGCGGCGCTGAGAAGCGAGGCTATGATGCACCACCGCGCCACAGATAAGCAACAGCGCCACCGTCAGCATCAACGCGCCATAGCCGCCAAATGCAATCACCGCGACAAACAGCGGCGTACCGATGGCATTGCCCAGATTGCCCGCCTGCGCCATGGCGCCATTGGCCTCTGATTGCGCGGCGGCGATGTGATTGAGCTGCGGCACGGCGGCAAAGCTTGCGCCCTGCACCAGCCCGAACCCCGCCGCCAGCGCCATACAGGCCAGCCAATGCCCCGGCATGGCCCAGAGCCACAGCATCGCCGCCGCGCCGATCAGAAATCCCAACTGCACCACGGCCACGCCGGGTATCTGCCGCAGCAAAGCCGCCCCCAGCGTCAAAGACACCGCAATAGAGACCAGCGGCATCGCGCCCATCACATGCAGGCGGATGCTCTCGTCGATAAAGGGCGGCAGCACCGTCAGCACCGCCACAAAACAGCAGGTGTAAAACAGCCACCCCGCCGCAGGTGCGGTTTTATAGGGCGAGCGGTAGATGTTGAGGTGCAGCGCGGGCAAGGCGCTGAGGTCCGGATAGCGCGTGCGCACAGGCACTGGCAGATCGCGCAGCGCCAGATGCAGGATCACCGCAAGCACCGCCATGATCGCCGCATGCACGCCAAACAGCGCCAGCACGCCATAAGCATCGACCAAGGGCAGCCCGGCCCAGCTCAGGATCGCAAAGGCGACGCCAAAAAAAGTGCTCCAGATCGTCAGCGCCAATCCGCGCGCCGGGCCATGTGCTAGGATCGCCAACAGCGTCGGCGCGGCCACCACTACGCCCAGATGCGAGATTCCCTCGACCACCCGCGTCAGAAGAAACGGACCAAAGGGCAGATGCAGCGCCTGCAAGGCCGACATCGCCGCGCCAAGCAGGAGCGAACAGACCAGCGTGCGCCGATACCCAAAGGCCGAGACAAACAGCCCTGCCACCACACCAAAGACGATCCCCAGCACACCGACCAGCGATACCGTCCAGCCCATCGCCGTACCCACATCGGGATAGAGCGCGGGCAACCGATCAAAGGTCACCGCGATCTTGCCGTATTGCGCCGCGGCACCGAGGCCCGCAGCCCAGATCAGCAGCACCATGACCCAATTTGTCCCACGCTCCTGCTGCTGCATCCCGTCGCCCTCGCCCGCTGCAAATGAACCGCCACCCTATGCCTGCGCCCGCCGGGACGCCAGACAACAGGACAGCTATTTTGTACCCACACAAAACGCATAAAAAAGGCCGGGCATGAGACCCGGCCTTTCATAAACCAATGCTGGTGAAATCAGATGTGGATCACCCGGTCAAAGGCATCCAGCACGCTTTCATGCATCATCTCCGACAGGGTCGGATGCGGGAAGACGGTGTTCATCAGGTCTTCTTCGGTGGTTTCCAGCTGACGCCCGACCACGTAGCCCTGGATCAGCTCGGTGACTTCAGCACCCACCATATGCGCGCCCAAGAGCTCGCCGGTTTTCTCGTCGAACACAGTCTTCACCATGCCCTCAGCCTCCCCCAAGGCAATCGCCTTGCCGTTGCCGATAAAGGGGAAACGGCCCACTTTGACCTTGTAGCCCAGCTCCTTGGCCTTGGCTTCGGTATAGCCGACGGAGGCCACCTGCGGGTGACAATAGGTACAGCCCGCGATGCTCTCGGGTTTCACCGGATGCGCGTGTTTGCCGGCGATCAGCTCGGCCACCATCACGCCCTCATGAGAGGCCTTATGCGCCAGCCACGGCGCGCCGGCGATATCGCCAATGGCATAGACGCCGTCGATACCGGTGCGGCAATATTCATCGGTGATCACATGAGTGCGGTCGATCTTGACGCCCAGTTCCTCCAGCCCGAGGCCCTCGGTGTTGCCGACGATGCCGACCGCAGAAATCACCGTGTCAAACTCGTGCTTCTCGACCTTGCCGCCCACTTCGATATGCGCGGTCACCTTGCCGGAGGCACGATCAAGCTGTTTGACCATCGCCTTTTGCATGATCTTCATGCCTTGTTTCTCGAACGCTTTCTTGGCGAATTTCGAGATCTCCTCGTCCTCCACCGGCAAGACGCGATCCATCACCTCAACCACGGTCGTGTCCGACCCCAAGGTGTTGTAGAAGCTGGCAAATTCGATGCCGATCGCGCCGGAGCCGATGACCAGCAGTTTTTTCGGCATCCGCTTGGGGTCGAGCGCGTGCTTATAGGTCCAGACCAGATCGCCATCGGCCTCCAGCCCCGGCAACTCGCGCGCCCGCGCGCCGGTGGCGACGATGATGTTCTTGCCGGTCAGCTCCTCGGTGCCCTTGTCGGTTTTGACCGAGACCTTGCCCTTGGCGGGGATTGTTGCCGCGCCCATCACGACGTCGATCTTGTGCTTTTTCAGCAGACCTTTGACGCCCGCCGAGAGCTGCTTGGCCACACCGCGCGAGCGTTTCACCACCGCGTTCAGGTCGTAGCCGATGTTCTCGGCCTTGAGGCCAAAATCCTTCGCGCGCTCCATCAGGTGGAACACCTCCGACGACCGCAACAGCGCCTTGGTGGGGATGCAGCCCCAGTTCAGGCAGATGCCGCCCAGGTGTTCGCGCTCGACCACGCAGGTCTTCAGACCGAGCTGCGCGGCCCGGATTGCGGCGACATAGCCTCCGGGGCCTGCGCCGATTACGATCACGTCATAGGATGCTGCGGCCATTGTGTTCCCTCATGAACAAAGATCCAAAACTAGTTTACCGTTAAACTAATTTTCCGCGCGCTGCAACAACCGAAGCCGCCCCGTCCGGACGCGGCGCGGAGGATCGCGCAAAACCGCCCCGACCCTAACAAGCGCTGACAGGTGGGCAACAGAAAAATCCCCGACCGGCGCATCTGCTCTGTCGCTTGGCCAGGCGGGGCTCTTCCCCGGTGCCGGGGCGTCGCAAGACGGACCCAGCCGGTCGCGGGCGGTGCTTGGTGCGCGCGATCCTGGCGCCTAGGCTGAGGGGATCAGATAGGTTCAAACACAGGAGACCGCCATGACCCGAGATTTCAAGGAAGCAGAACACGCCGTCCTGTGCTGGCTGGCCACGGTGGGGGCCGACAATCGCCCCAATGTCTCGCCCAAGGAAATCTACGCCGATCTGGACCCGGACCGGCTGGTCATCGCCGACATCGCCTCGGGTGGCAGCGTGCGCAACATCCGCGCCAATCCGGCGGTCTGCGTCAGCCTGATCGACGTATTCCTGCAACGGGGTCACAAGATCGAGGGCACGGCAGAGGTCCTCGCCCCCGAAGCGCCCGGCTTTGCCGAACTGGCAGCGCCCTTGCTGGCGATGACAGGCGATGCATTTCCGATCCGTCATGTGATCTCGGTCAGTGTCACCCGCCGCACGCCGATCCTGGCGCCGAGTTACCTGTTCCATCCCGACCGCAGCGAAGCCGAGCTGCGCGCGGATGCCCATCGCACCTATGGGGTGCGCCCCCTGTCGGAGTGACCCGCCGCCCCCTGGCACTGTGGCCCGGCACCCGGTCATGACGGCAGGCGCCGCACAAAAAAGGCCCCGCCAATCTGGCAGGGCCCTGGGACGTCGCGCGGCACTGTGCGGTCGCGGTACGTGTCAGGCCATGGCCTGCATGTCGCGCACGGTGGAGCCATAGCCCCCGGCGCTGACATAATCCAGTTCCGGCGCGGTGCTGGGGCGGTGCAGCGCCTCGTTGCGATAGGGGAAGCGGCCAAACAGGCGGATCACCTCGCGATGCGCGCGGGCATGCAGCAGGTTTTCGGCGCCGGTCTTCTCCAGTCGCTCGTGGATCAGCCGCACGCAACGCTCCTGATCGCACAGGCTCTCGGAATGCATCATCGGCAGGTAGAAGAACTGGCGCGCCGGTTCGTCGATCTTGAGATCCCACTTGCGGTCCACAGCCGCCTTGGCCGCAGCCAGCGCCGCCTGATCGGAGGAGAACGCCTTGCCCTCGCCCCGGAACATGTTGCGCGGGAACTGGTCCATCAGGATGATATAGGCCAGCGCGCCGCTGGGATAGGTCAGCCAGAACGAGTAGCTGCCCTCGCAGGCCTTGGTCCAGCTGTCCTCGAACCGCTCGCGGATCTGTGCATCCAGCGCGTCGTCTTGGCGATACCAGCCCTGCTCGCCGACATCGTCGAGCCAGAATTCCAGTATCTCTTCAGGGCGTGCCATTGGTCTTTCTCCACCGGCTGTAAAAATAACGTAACACCCCATGATGAGCCTGATTCACCGGTCGAGCACAAGTGACGTTAGGTTACAAATACGACCTTCAGAGTCACTTTTGTGATCTGAAGGCCGCATTTTGGGCATGGTGGCGCTATCAGCCTGTGGAAGCGGCGTTTTCTTGCTCTTCCAGCTCGGTTTCGATGGCGTACTCCTGGGCGAACTCGACCGCGACCGAAGTCGCCGTCGGGCTCATCACCGGCATCACGCCAGTCTCTTCGACCGGGACGGTTGCCCGCTGCGTCGAGCGGTAGGCGGCATAGAACACCAGCGCGCCCAGCAGCACCGCCATGAACAGGAAGAAGCCGTTGGGGCCGATCACCGAATCCGACATCAGCCAACCGATGATCAGTGGGCCGGAGGATGCGCCCAGACCGTTGATGAACACCAGCCCGCCGGAGGCCGCCGCCATGTCGTCATGCTCCAGGTAGTCGTTGGTATGCGCCAGCAGCAGCGAGTAGAGCGGATTGACCAGCCCGCCGATGACAAAGGCCGATGTCAGCAGCAACACAAAGGAGCCGCCGAGGATCATCGCCATGATCGAGGCCGCGCTGGCGGTGCCGGCGACAAAGATGATCAGCACCCGGCGTTCCATCCGGTCCGAGATCCAGCCCAGCGGGAATTGCAGGAACAGCGCGCCGACAAAGAAGCTCGCCGTGAACATGGAGATCTGATAGGTCTCCAGCCCCACCGAGGTGGCGTAAACCGCCGCCATGCCGAACTGGGCCGAGAACACGCCGCCCAGCAGGAACATGCCGACACAGCCCAGCGGCGAGGCCTCCATCAGCTCGCGCAGGGTCATCCGCTTGGCGGTATCAAAGGCCGGGGTCGGCGAGATCGACAGCAGAATGGGGGCAAAGGAGATCGAAACCGCGATCGAGGCGATGACAAAGGGCAGATAGCCCGCCGGATCACCAATCAGGATGAAGCCCTGTGCCGCCACCAGCCCCAGCGTCATCACCACCATATAGAGCGAGAGCGCCTTGCCCCGGTTCTGGTTGTCGGCAGCATTGTTGAGCCAGCTTTCGGCGGTCACATACACGCCCGAGAAGCAGAACCCCACCACGATCCGGCCAATGATCCAGACGATCGGGTTGGGGATCGCCGGATAGATCACCATCACCGCCGAAATCAGCGAGGCCAGCGCGGCGAACACCCGCACATGGCCGACGCGGCGGATCATGCCCGGCGCCATCCAGGACCCGATCAGCAGGCCCACGAAGTAGCCCGCGACGATCAGGGACATCATGAACTCGCTATAGCCCTCGATGTCCCCCCGCACCCCCAGGAGCGTCCCCTGAAGGCCGTTGCCCAGCATGAGCAATCCGATACCCAGCAGCAGCGCCCAGGCGCTCGACAGAACTTGAAACATGTCGTTTCGTCTCCTTCGGTCTTTGTCAGGAGCCCGCCGGCACAGCGCCGGGCGAGAGAGATTGTTAGGAAACCCCGGCACGCGGCCATCAGGCGGGGCAATCGAAAAATGCGGCGCGATCGGCGCCGCAAAGGGTCAGTTATGATCCGTTTTGACGCGCCATGGCCCGGCAAATCCGACTCGCACTGGTCTTGTGGCGACCTTCCCACAGTGACCGGACCGGTCAACCCCCCGCCTGCCCTGTCTGTGGCCGGCTGTGGTGGAGCGGATCATCGGAACGGGCCCGCGGGCCCTCGCGCGCGGCCTAGGGGATCAGCAGCGAGGCATCGCCGTAGGAAAAGAACCGATAGCGCTCGGACACCGCATGTTCATAGACCCGCCGCATCCGTTCCTGCCCCATCAACGCCGAGACCAGCATCAGAAGCGTCGACTTCGGCAGGTGGAAATTGGTCATCAGCGCATCGGTCACATGGAAGGTGAAGCCGGGATAGATAAAGATATCGGTCTCCCCCTCCCAAGGCGCGATCGCGCCACTGTCGCGCGCCGCGCTCTCGATCAGCCGCAGCGCCGTGGTGCCGACCGGGATTACCCGCTTGCCCGCGGCCTTGGTGGCGGCGATCTCGGCGGCGGCCTGTTTGGTCACCTGCCCCCATTCGGCGTGCATCTTGTGGGTGGTGACGTCCTCGACCTTGACCGGCAGGAAGGTGCCCGCGCCCACATGCAGGGTGACATAGGTAAAGTCCACGCCCCGGGCCGCCAGCGCCGTCAGCAGTGGCTCGTCGAAATGCAAGCTCGCCGTCGGAGCGGCAACGGCACCTGAGCTGCGCGCCCAGACGGTCTGATAATCGGTCTTGTCCTGCTCGTCGGCAGCGCGCTTGGCGGCGATATAGGGCGGCAGCGGCATCGCCCCGGCCTCTGCCAGCGCGGCGTCGAAATCCTCGCCCACGAGATTGAACCGCAACCGGCCCTGGCCGTCGACCACCTCGACCAGCTCGGCCGACAGCTGATTGCCAAAGCGCACAACCTCGCCCGGTTTGATCTTCTTCAGCGGCTTCAGCAGTGCCGCCCAGCAGCCATCCGCCTGCGGCTCCAGCAAGGTGACCTCGATCCGCGCCGAGACCGGCCCCTGGGCGCTGTCCCGGTGACGCTGGCCGCTCAGCCGCGCCGGGATCACCTTGGTGTCATTCAGCACCAGCCGGTCGCCCGGCTCGATCCATTGCAGCAGGTCGGTCACCCGTGCATCGGTAATCCGGTCCTGTTGCGCCACCAGCAGCCGTGCCGAAGAGCGCGGCGACGCAGGGCGCGTCGCGATCAGCTCTTCCGGCAGGTCAAAGTCAAAATCACTCAGTTTCATGACCGGCGCGATACTGCGCGCCCGCGGGAAAGTCCATGCTCCGCAGCCGCCCCGGGCGCGGTTTTTGCGCCGGTGCGACGGGCGCCTAGCGGTTCTCGTTGCGGCGCTTGCGTTCCTGGCGCAATTCCTCGGCCGAGACCTCCGGTTCCAGCGGAGCTTCGCCCGGGGCGGTGGGCTGGGCGCCGCGGAACACTTCGCGCAGGAAGCCGGGCGCGATCCCCGACAGCGGGTTGACCGACACCCGGGGATCATCGGCCTCGCCCTTCAGCGTGAAGGAGAAGCCAAACAGCCCTTCGCCCTTGCGGGTGAGCACGCTGCCGATCGCGTTGACCATGTAGATCGGCGAGAGCACGCCGCGCATGTTCATGCGGCTGGTGGCGAGATCATAGACCCCGTCGAGCGACAGTCCGATCGAAGGGCCCACTGCCGAAGAGCTGTTGAGCGTCAGATAGCGCGAGCCGAGGCGGAAATCGGCCTCAACCGAGGTGAACAGGATGCCCTGCCCCGACAATTCGTCAAACAGCCCCACCAGGCTGAGCGAGTTGATCAGCGCGGCGATCGCCGGGGCGCGTTTGATGCGGATGTTACTGACCCGCACCTGCCCATTGTAGGCGCCGGATTGCTGCGCCGGGATCAGCGTCATCTCGAAACTGCCGCCATAGCCATGGCGCATCACCCCCGCGGCGCGAAACACGCCTCCGGCATCCTCCGAGCGCACGCGCATCGCCATGCCGCCTGCCTGCGGCACCACCACGCCCTCGACCGGGGTCAGCGTGTTGAGGTTGCCGGTAAAGGCGCCGTTGAAGCCACCCCGGGTGTCGAACCGGCCCTGAAACCGGGACAGCGAGATCTCATCCGTCACCTGCAACCGGTCCAGCGCCAGGGTCATCGGCGTATCGCCCCCCGATTCGCCACCGCCGCCACCGGAACCGCTGTTGAACGGTGCCCGGCGCAGGTCGATCCGCCCGCCGGTCATCGCCAGCGCCGGCGGCGCGCCCGCGCGCCCGGTCAGCGTCACCGGCCCCTGCAACCAGTCTCCCAACGTGACCGAGGAGAACTCCGCCCGGTCAAGCCCGCCTGCCGCATTCACCGTCATCCGGCCCTCGGCCCGCAGTCCCGCCGCCTGCAGCCGCAGGTTCTCCACCGACGGGGTGTCGTCCAGCACGGTCGAGAAGGCCAACAGCCCCGCTGCGCCGTCCGGTTTGGACCAGGCCAGCTCCGGCAGGCGCAAGCCAATGCCCTGAAGGTTGCTCTCCACCGCCACTTGCACCGGCGCACCGGGCGGCAGTGTCACGGTGAAACCGGCACTGCCACGGCCGCGCAGCATCCCGTCCGGCAGGCCGATCTCCAGCGCCTCCAGCGTCTCGGAGGACAGTTCCATCTCGCCGGTAATGGTGCCGTCGGGCGGGTTTCCGGGGCGCAGCCCCTGATGCCAGCGCGCAGTGATCGGCACCCCGGAAAATTGCCCGGGTCCGGACACCTCCACATGCGTGTTGTCACCGGAGATCGCCAGCTCTGCCGCCGCCACCGCATGGCCGGGCACCAGAACCGTGCTGCGCACGTCGCGCAGCCGCCCGGCATAGTGATACTCCACCTGCGCCACATCGACGTTTTTCTTCAGGGGCATCGCGGCGGTGGCATTGACCTCGACCCGGCCCTCGCCCAGCTCCACCGGCAGCCCGATATTGTCGAGCACCGTCAGCGGTTCGCGATTGAGCAGCGACAGCACCGCCTGCGCATTGCCCCTCGCCTGTGCGCGCAGGATCCCAAGGCTGTCATCGCCCTTCTGCGCGGTGTCGGGAATGATGAAGGACGATCCGGCCAGATCCATCCGCCCGCCCTGGCGCGCGGTGACCCAGCCCTCGGTCGCGGTGGCCACCAGCCGGTTGCCATAGATGCTGAGCTGACCCGACGCCTGTTCCAGCTCCGGATAGAACTTGTTGAACCGCACGCGCCCCTGCTCGAACCCGAGATCCACCGCGATAAAGGGTTTTTCCGCATCCCGCCCGCGCAACGCAAACTGGGCGTCATGGATGTGGCCGGACAGCACGTTTTCGGCAAACCATTGCCGGGGTTTGGGCGGGGCCGATGGCGGCCACATCTGCTTGACCATCTCCACGCCAAAGCGATCCGCCGTGCCCTGAAGGTCATAGTTCCAGCCCTTGTCACCCGCCCTCACATCTCCGTTCAGCAACAGGTTGGTATCGCCCTGCTGCACCAGCATTTCCCCCAGCCGCAGGCGGAAGGGCGCCAGTTCCATCAGGAAATCGGCCCGCACACCGGAAAAGGACAACGGCTCCGGATACAGCCGCAGCGGATTGATCTTCATGTCGCTGAATTGCAGCTGGCCCACCAGTTCCGTCAGCTGGCCATCGCGGACCCCGACCAGCTCTGCCCGGCCTTCCATCTGCCCGCTGACCCAGCCGCTCTCGACCGACAGGCGTGAGAATTGCAGCTCCTGGGTTTGCGGGGTGAAGGTGAAGAAGCTCTGCGCCGACTGGATCGGAACCGGTTTCAGCGTCTCGCTGGGCTGGATCACCCCGGTGCCGATTTCAAGACTGGCCTGCAACGGCAGCAGGCTGCCCTCGCTGTCGACCGCCCCCCGCAGCGCCCCGGAAATCGGCGCGCGCAGCACGTCGAGCCAGCCGAACGCCGGGCTTTGGCTCGCTACATCAGCGCTGGGCACCTGATCGACCACAACCGCAAATTCCGCCGCCGTATCCCCAATGTCGGAGCGATAGTTCGCCTCTACCGTACTGGCATATTCCCGCCCGCTCAGAATGGAGAACCCGGCCTCGATGTCGACACTGTCACCGGCACGCGACAGCAGGATGGTGCCACCATCCAGCGTCCAGGCCCGGTCGATCCGCCGATCCACATAGCTGAGGGTCACCGCCTGGGTCTCGACCCGGGTGAGTGCGGACAGGATCGGCAATTCCAGCTGCCGGTCCCAGGCATCGATCAGCTGCGGCAGGTTGCGCGCCTGGCGAAACGGGGTCGCGGCATCGGAGAAACTGACCGCAACGGCGCCGCCACTGTCGCGTTGCAGGGTGGCAAACAGACCCGAGAGCGAAATCACCTTGGGCCGCACCTGCCCGCGCAGCAAGGGCCGCATCGCCAGCGCCGCCTGCGCGTCCTCGAGCTGCAGCGCCGGGCTGCCATCCGGGTAGTACAGCGTGACATCGCTGAGCGACAGCCGCGGCCGCCAGCCCCGGCGCACCACCAGCTCGATGGTGCCAAATTCGATCTGCAATCCGCCCAGCTGCGCCTCGATCCGCGCCTCGGCCTCCGCCCGCAGCCACTCCGGCGCGCCGATGCGGCGATCCAGCAGCCAGGTCGTCGCCACCGCCACCAGCGCCAACGCCAGCACCAGCCAGGCCAGGCCGCCCCGCAGACGCCGCAACAGGCGCCGGCGTCGCGCCTGCTTTTGGTCAGCCGGCGTTGCAAATTGCGGCAGGTCCTCCTGCGGCGGTGCGACGATCTCTGGTTTCTCTTCGCCTGACATGATCTATGTTTGGCTCGTACCCGCTTTGCAGCTTGAACGACACCCTATGGAGACCCAAAACATGCTCGAACCCTCTGACCTTGCCCCGGCCTTCACCCTGCCCCGTGATGGTGGCGGCGAAGTCTCCCTTGCGGACCTGAAGGGCCAGGCCGTTGTCCTGTTTTTCTATCCCCGCGATGATACGCCGGGATGCACCAAGGAATCCATCGGATTCTCCGAGCATCTGCCGGCCTTTGCCGATGCCGGTGCCGCGGTGTTCGGCATTTCCCGGGATACAGTGGCCAAACACGACAAATTCGTCGCCAAACACGGGCTGACCGTGCCGCTCCTGTCCGACGCCGACAGCACCATGTGCGAGGACTATGGCGTCTGGGTAGAAAAGAACATGTACGGCCGCAAGAGCATGGGCATCGAACGCTCGACCTTCCTCATCGACGGCGACGGAAAAATCGCCCGCATCTGGCGCAAGGTCAAAGTGCCCAGCCACGTCGAAGAGGTGCTGGAGGCGGTCAAAGCCCTGTAATCCCCCACAACGGGCGCAGGGGAGGCTCCCGCCCCTTTTGCGGTGCGGCAAAGCCACCCCCAAAAGCGTTGGGCCGGGCGGGGCCGCGCCGCAGGCGCGGCCCCGCCCTCCCGCGATTTGCACAGCAAAGCGCAAAACCTCCAGCCCCCGAAGCCCGATGTTTCGCTCCGGAGCCGCCCATCACCTGCCTCTGTCACGCCACGGCCAGAGCTGAGACGCAAGAAAAATCGCCGAGGGCCCCCGCCCGGCGGGTGGGGAGACGGCTATTTTCCTTGCGGGGCGGACCTGGCGGTGGCAGGGGGCAGATCCGGAGCGCTTTCGCTCTGGTGAGCCCTGATCCCTTTCACCGCCGCACCGCCACACGTGCCACGCCCCGTGTCATATCCACTCCACGACGCCAAACCGACGGACCCATGACCCACACCCCCCTTACCCTCGCCCAGATGGCCACCGACGTGCTCACTTGCGCCGACGGGCGCGCCAAGACTGCCCTGTCGCACAAATACGCCGCCGCATGGCGCGCCGCCCGCGCCGGCGACGCCCCGGAGATCGCCGTGGGCAGCGCCACCCCGCCCCTGCATCCGGCCCGCCCCGCGGAACCCGAGTTGCTGCACCCCCGCGACGTGCCAAAGCGCAAACCCGGCACCCCGCAGGGCCGGATCGCGCTCTTGCATGCGGTGGCCCATATCGAACTCAACGCCGTCGACCTGCACTGGGACATCATCGCCCGCTTCACCCATATCCCGATGCCGCTTGGGTTCTACGATGACTGGGTGAAATCCGCAGATGAGGAATCCAAGCATTTCAACCTGATGTGCGATTGCCTGGAAAGCCTTGGCAGCCACTACGGCGCCCTGCCCGCCCATGTCGGCATGTGGCGCGCCGCCGAGGATACCGTGGACGATTTGATGGGTCGCCTGGCCGTGGTGCCGATGGTACTGGAAGCCCGCGGGCTGGATGTGACCCCGGGCATGATCGAGATCTTCCGCAAGGCGGGTGTGCAACAGGCGCTCGACGCGCTGGAGATCATCTACGCCGAGGAGGTCGGGCATGTGGCCTATGGCGCCAAATGGTTCAATTTCCTCTGCGGGCGCGACAACCTCGACCCAAAGGCCGAATTCCACGCATTGGTGCAGAAGTATTTCCACGGCGCGCTCAAGCCGCCCTTCAACGAGGAAAAACGCGCCGACGCGGGCCTGCCGCCGGATTTCTACTGGCCGCTCGCGGATGGGGAAGCACCGGCCTACGCGCGCTGACCCGACGGCACCGCGCCATCCCCGGCCCTGCGACCGCTCCGAACACCCCGGACAACCCGCAAAAGGAGAATCACCGCCGCAGCAATATCGCATTGCGCGAAAATCCGGGTCAAACCGGCCCATATCGGCAGTTTTCTGCCCAAGGCCAAGGAAATGCGCCGCAGAAGCGCCATGCGGACGGAACAGGGTTGCTGAATGGCCACAGTCTGGCTATTCCATCTTGCCAAGGCAGGTTGCACGACATCTCCGGGAGGCAGGAGAGGGCAACCGCAAAGGGATGGCACAAGGATATCGGGCTTGCGCGGCGGACTACACCTACGGATTCACGCATTTCTGGAGCGCCGGTTCCCCGAGCGCCGGGTTTTCCTCAAATCCGACACCGACACCCGGTTCATACGACTGAGCTCGGAAACCCAGATCCTGACCGTGGCCGGGCTGACGCTGTTTGTGTCCTGGGCCATCGTCGCCACCGCCATCGTGCTGATGGACAGCATCGGCTCCGGCAACTTCCGCGATCAGGCGCGCCGTGACCAGCAGGTCTATCAGGAGCGACTGAATGCGCTGTCCACGGAACGCGACCGCCGCGCCGAAGAGGCGCTGGCTGCACAGGACCGCTTCAACGCCGCGCTCGAGCAGATCTCCACCATGCAGTCGGAGCTGCTGGCCTCCGAAACCCGCCGGCGCGAGCTGGAAACCGGCATCGACATCATCCAGGCCAACCTGCGCCAGACCATTCGCGAGCGCGAGATCCTGAAACGCACGGTGCTGGACCTGCGCGAACAGACCGCGCCCGACAGCCCCGAACAGGTGCTCGCCGCCACCGCGCCCGAGCAACTGGATTTCCTCACCACCGCCCTGGCCGAGACCGCCGCCGAACGGGACCAGATCGAATCCGACGCCCGCTCTGCCCTGGCACAGCGCGACGATCTGGAACTGGAACTGCGCCTGGCCGCGCAGCGCAACGACCAGATCTTCCGCCAGCTGGAAGAGGCGATGGCAATCTCGGTCGAGCCGCTGAACAAGATGTTCTCCTCCGCCGGCCTGCCGCCGGATCGCATTCTCGAACAGGTGCGCCGGGGCTATAACGGCGAAGGCGGCCCGCTGGAGCCCCTGTCCCTGTCCACCCGCGGCGAGGAACCCAGCCCCGATGAGCTGCGCGCCAATGCGCTGCTCAATCAGATGAGCCAGCTGAACCTCTACCGGATCGCCGCCGCCCAGGCGCCCTTCTCGGTGCCGGTGAACCTCGGTCAGGTGCGTCAGAGCTCCGGGTTTGGCTATCGCCGCGACCCCAAGACCGGCGGGCGCAGGCTGCACAAAGGGTCCGATTTCGCCGGCGGCACCGGAACCGACATCTTTGCCACCGCCGACGGTGTGGTCACCCATGCGGGCTGGCAATCCGGCTATGGCCGGCTTGTGAAAATCCAGCATGCCTTTGGCATCGAAACCAGATATGCCCATAACTCCAACATCCGTGTGAAGGTCGGTCAAAGGGTCTCGCGCGGGGATCACATTGCTGATATGGGTAACACCGGACGGTCCACCGGGACCCACCTCCATTACGAGGTCAGGGTCAATGGCAAACCCGTAAACCCCATGATCTATATCAAGGCTGCGAGAAATGTTTTCTAAGAGCAAAATCAACGAGCCCGGCCCGAAACAAGCCGAGACTCCAACGGCGACCCCGGCCTCCAGCCCGGCGCCCTCCTCGTCGAGCAGCGCATCCACCGGCGCCAGCGACTACAGCAAGCCCGCCGCGCCCAAGGCAAAGCCCGCGGCCTCGCTGCTGAGCTCGGATCTGCACATCACCGGCAATGTCAAAACCACCGGTGACATCCAGGTCGAAGGCACCGTCGAAGGCGACATCCGCGCCCATCTTCTGACCATTGGCGAGACCGCCACCATCAAAGGTGAGATCACCGCGGACGACGTGGTCATCAACGGCCGCATCGTCGGTCGCGTGCGCGGTCTGAAGGTCCGCCTGACCTCCACCGCGCGGGTCGAGGGTGACATCATCCACAAGACCATCGCGATCGAGTCCGGCGCCCATTTCGAAGGCTCCGTGCAGCGTCAGGACGACCCGCTCAGCCCCGGCAAAGCCGCCTCCAAGGCACCGGCCCAGCCCGCCGCCGCGCCGGCCAAGGCCGAAGGCTGACCTCCGCCTGCGCAGCGGCGCAGGCCCAATAGCAGAACGACAAAAGCGCCGGTCCACGCCGGCGCTTTTTATTTTGCCCGTCTGTTTTACCCCGCCCGTTTCGCACGGTCTGTTTTACGCGGTCTGTTTTGCCCGTCTGAACGTCGCATCGCAGATACAGGCTGATCCCACACCAGATGCGGCGCACATGCCGTGCCACAGTTGCTTTGGTGGTCTTCGCGACCGAACGCATCCCTATGACGATGACCCGTACCCGCAACGCAACCAGAAGACGCGACATCCGCGGAGGCGAGATTCCCCTTTGTGGCGGATCTGGCAGCGGCTAGATCTACTGCCAGAGATTCTAAAATCGGATTTTGAACATGCCCATTATTCTAGGCGCTCTCGCCGTTTTGGCCGGAGCATGGTTCTGGTTTCACCGCGCGCGCAACGCTGCCCATATGACCAGCGATTTACTCGATATGGCGGCGGATGCACGCGCTGCTGCCCGTCGCTTTGGTTTTCGACGGCAGGTCAATGTGCATCCTGTCGAGCAAATCGAAGACCCGAAGGTCGCCATTGCCGCCATCGGTGTGAGCTTTCTCGAACTCGATGACTACCCCACCGCCGAGCAGCGCGATGCGTTGGTGCGGGGGCTGCGCGATGGCTGTCATGTCAGCCATAAGGACGGCGAAGAACTGGTCATCCTCGGGCGCTGGATCGTGACCCAATGCGGCGATGCGGCTCAAGCGGTGCCGCGCCTGTCACGCAAGCTCTACAAGCTGAGCGGTCAGAGCGATTTCAACACCCTGGTCGAGATCGTGCAGGATATCGCAAAATACGGCAGTGGCGAGCTCACCTCCGCGCAGCGCACGGCGCTTGAGGATTTGCAACGCGGCCTCAAACTCGCATAAACACTGGCGGCTGCCACCTGCCCCCGCCGCGCGCCAGCGCGGCGCCCGGCCCAAAGGCCGCTGCCGTGCCCGGCGACAGCCGGGGACCCGGCGGACACGGGAGCGCGCCCTTCACCCCAGAACTCCAGCCACAACCACAGCCCGGACCAAACAGAAAGCCCCGCAGCATCACGCTGCGGGGCTTTGATATTCCTGTGCCGACAGCACCTTACTCGGTGACGGAGACCTTGGTCATCACATCGGGCTTGCCGGTGATGGCACCGGACCGCGGATGGCCGCGTTTGATCTGATCCACCACATCCATACCCTCGGTGACACGGCCCACAACGGTATATTGACCGTTCAGGAAGTGACCTTCGTCGAACATGATGAAGAACTGCGAGTTACCGCTGTCGGGATCTTGCGAGCGCGCCATGCCGACAACGCCGCGATCAAACGGCAGTTCGGAGAATTCCGCCGCCAGATCCGGACGGTCGGACCCGCCGGTGCCCGCATAGCGCATGTCCGATCCCAGACGACCGTTTTCCACGTCGCCGGTCTGCGCCATGAAGCCGTCGATCACCCGGTGAAACACCACCCCGTCATACTGGCCTTCATCGGCCAGCGCGGTGATCTGCTCCACGTGTTTGGGGGCCACATCTTCCAGAAGGTCGATCACGATGGTGCCATTGGCCTCGCCTTCGACCTGGATTTCCAGACCGGTGGCATACGCAGGCGACGCGGCCAGAAAGACCAGTGCGCTCAGGTGCTTAAGCATCGGCGGCCACCTTGACGGAGATCATCCGGTCCGGGTTCGCAGGCGGCTCGCCACGGGTGATCGCATCCACATGCTCCATGCCCTCGATGACACGGCCATAGACGGTGTACTGACGGTTCAGAAAGTGGTTGTCCTTGAAGTTGATAAAGAACTGCGAGTTGGCGGAGTTCGGGTTCGACGAGCGCGCCGCGCCCAGCGTGCCACGATCGTGCGGCACACCGGAGAATTCCGCCGGCAGGTCTTTCTTGTCGGAGCCACCGGTGCCGGCCCGGCCCAGGTTGAACCCGTCTTCCATGTCGCCATGCTGCACGTCGCCGGTCTGCGCCATGAAACCGTCGATCACCCGGTGAAAGGCCACGTTGTCATACTGGCCTTCGCGCGCCAGTTCCTTCATCCGGTCACAATGCATCGGCGCCACGTCGGGCAGCAGCTCGATGACGACATTGCCGTCCTTCAGCTCGACGATGATGGTGTTTTCGGGATCCTTGATCTCGGCCATGAGGCCCTCCTGTCACATTCGTATTGCCGGAATACCTAAAGTCCATGCCCCCGCTTGCCAAGGGAACAATGCGCGCGAGCGCACCGGTCGGCGGGATCGCGGCAGGACGACGGCGCGCCAGACCATTGACTGAGGCGCAGAAACACAGGACACAGGCGCGAGACCCTTGAATTTTCTGCACCTGCACCCCGCGCAGGCGCGCCCGATACCAAAGAGGAGCCGGACATGGGCTGGAAGACACTCGACGACATGGAGCTTGAAGGCAAAACCGTTCTGACCCGCGTGGACATCAACGTCCCGATGGAGGACGGCAAGGTCACCGATGACACCCGCATCCGCCGTCTGGTGCCGACCATCTCCGACCTCCTGGCCAAGGGTGCAAAGCCCGTGCTCCTGGCCCATTTTGGCCGCCCCAAGGGTCAGGTGGTGCCGGATATGTCGCTGCAACCGCTCGTTCCCGCGCTGGAAGCCGCCTTTGGCGCATCCGTGGTCTTTGTCGCCGATTGCCGTGGCCCCGCTGCCGAGGCTGCAATTGCCGCCCTGCAACCGGGCCAGATCCTGCTGCTGGAAAACACCCGCTTTCACGCCGGCGAAGAAAAGAACGACGCCGACCTCGCGGCGGAAATGGCAAAGCTCGGCGATATCTACTGCAATGATGCGTTCTCTGCCGCCCACCGCGCCCATGCCTCGACCGAGGCGCTGGCGCGCCTGCTGCCCGCCTGCGCGGGCCGCCTGATGGAGGCGGAACTCAAGGCGCTCGAAGGTTCGCTTGCCACGCCCGAACGCCCCGTCACGGCGGTTGTGGGTGGCGCCAAGGTCTCCACCAAGCTGGACCTGCTGGGCAATCTGGTCGCCAAGGTCGACACGCTGGTGATCGGCGGCGGCATGGCCAATACCTTCCTCGCGGCACAGGGCATCGACGTCGGCAAATCGCTCTGCGAGCACGATATGACCGGAACTGCCAAGGAAATCATGGCCCGCGCCGAGGCCGCCGGATGCACCATTCTCTTGCCCTCCGACGTGGTGGTGGCGCGCGAGTTCAAGGCCGGTGCCGAGAATGAAACCGTTCCCGCCGATGCCTGCCCGTCTGATGCGATGATCCTCGATGCCGGTCCCGCATCGGTTGCCGCCATCGCTGCCGTATTTGCCGACAGCAGGACCCTGATCTGGAACGGCCCGCTGGGCGCTTTTGAGATCGCACCCTTCGACATGGCCACCAACACCGCCGCACAAAAGGCCGCCGACTGCACCAAGGCGGGAACCCTGGTCTCCGTCGCAGGGGGCGGCGACACCGTGGCGGCACTCAATCAGGCCGGCGCGGCAGAGGCGTTCAGCTATATCTCCACCGCTGGCGGCGCCTTTCTGGAGTGGATGGAAGGCAAGGTCCTGCCCGGCGTTGCGGCGCTGGAGGGCTGATCGCTGCCGTTGCCGAAACGGCCGCAACCACCGCAACACTGACGACCGGCACGCACCTCCTGCGTGCCGGTTTTTTTACGCAGTGGCGAGAGTTTACAAACCGTTTCTTTACGTCTGTGGCAGTAGCCTGCGATCAGGCCGGGCCCTTCTGCCCGCCGGAATACGACAGGTCCCCACCTTATGAGACATTTCTCCATCCGCACCCAGGTGTTCCTCTTTGCCGGAGCCTTCATCGCCATGCTGCTGGCTCTGTCGGCGATTTCCTGGATCAACAACCAGCGTCTGACCAATGCCATCCAGAACACCAATCTGGGCACCGCCCAGCTCAAGAGCCTGGATGACATCAAGGAAGACACCGAACAGGGGCTGGCGGATCTTCTGTCCTATGCGCTTGGCGCGCCGGACGGGCTGACCCGGTTGCGGGGCAACCTCGACGAAATCCGCGCCGAGCTGGACCTGGCCGAAGGTCGCTTTGACACCGTGACCGCCGAAATGCGCAATCCGACGGTCTTTGCCGCGATGATGGACCTCAACGCGGTGCTGGATCGGATCACGGCCCGCCTCCCCGATCTCGAATCCGCCCCCGCCGACACCCGCGGTACCATGGCGCAGGATGCGGTGGTGCCGCTGCTGGCAGAGCTGCGCGACAGCGTCGACCAGATGCAGGAGGCGATCCAGACCCGCAACGTGCAGATCCAGCAGGACCTCCGCACGCTGATCGCAAACAGCCAGCTCATCCAGGCCATCAGCAGCGCCACGGCGGCCCTTGTGGCGGTGGCGGTAGCCCTCGCCTTCGGGCGCCATCTGAGCCAGCCGGTGGCGCGGGCCGCGGCCAGCATTCAGGCGCTCAGCGATCAGGACTACGAGACCGAGATTTCCGGCACCGACCGGGGGGATGAGCTGGGCAGGATTGCCCGCAACCTGCAAGACCTGCGCGCGCGACTGGCCGCGGCAGAGGCGGCCTCACAGGCCAGCGAGACCGAAAACGCCCGCCGGGTCGCTCTGTTCGAAACCCTTGGCGCAGCGATGAGCGGCCTGAAACAGGGCCACCTGGACCAGGAGATCCCGGCCGGCGACTGGTCCGATCTCGGCCCCAGCTACACCGCGCTGTGCGAGGATTTCAACGGCCTTGCCCTGTCGCTGGCCGATCTGGTCGCGCAACTCAGCCAGAGCTCTTCTGTCGTCGAACAGAACGCCCGCGAAATGGAACGGATGTCCGACCAGATGTCCCAGCGTGCCGAAACCCAGGCCGCCACACTGGAAGAAAGCGCCGCCGCGCTGGAGGAAATGTCGGCCTCGGTGCAATCCAGCGCCGAACAGGCCCAGGCCGCAGACCGCGAGGTCGAAGAAGGCCGCCGTCGCGCCGAACAGGGCGGCGAGGTCATGGCCC
Source organism: Epibacterium sp. Ofav1-8 (assembly GCF_022348185.1). Classification (GTDB taxonomy): domain Bacteria; phylum Pseudomonadota; class Alphaproteobacteria; order Rhodobacterales; family Rhodobacteraceae; genus Epibacterium. The sequence goes on along the minus strand of NZ_JAKRFD010000002.1, from coordinate 296,675 downwards.
AGGCACGCGAGGCGATGACCTCGATCGCCTCCTATTCCGAACAGATCAGCCAGATCATCACCTCGATCGACGACATCGCCTTTCAGACCAGCCTGCTGGCGCTGAACGCCGGCGTCGAGGCCGCCCGCGCGGGCGAAGCCGGGCGCGGGTTTGCCGTGGTCGCCTCCGAAGTGCGTGGCCTGGCCCTGAAGGCCGCCAAATCCGCCAGCGAGATCAAGGAGCTGGTGCAGGAAAGCTCGACCCAGGTCAGCGAGGGCGAACGTCTGGTCGAAGCCACGTCAGAGACCCTGAACCGCATCGTCGAAAGCGTCACCAACGTCTCCGGCATGGTCTCCGCCATCGCCAGCTCCTCCGGGGAGCAGGCGGCAGGCATCAAGGAGATCAACATCGGTGTCGCCCAGCTCGACACGGTGACCCAGGAAAACGCCGCGATGGTGCAGCAGACCTACAGCGCCAGCCAGGAGATGCGCAGCCAAGCCAGCCGTCTCAGCGATCTGTTGCAGGGGTTCACCGGTGGCCAAGCCGACGACACGCCAACGGGAGAGGCCCGCGCGGCCTGATCCTGCGCGCGGCGCGCACCGGCTCTGAGCGCCACACCGGCGCAATGTCGCAAACACCCCTATGTGCGGCGCTGGCGCGCTGATCTTGCGGCAGATTGCTGTCTTAAGTGTCCGGGGGGCCGCCGTCTGAGGGCGGTTCCCCGTGCAACACTCGGGGTGCTGAGATGATCAATATGCTGGCCTCTGTCTGGGCGCTCCTTGCCGGTGTGGTGCTGATCATGCTCGGCAACGGGATGCACTTTACCCTCATGGGCCTGCGCGGCGGGATGGAGGGGTTCTCCTCCGCTGAACTGTCGATCATCACCTCCGGGTATTTCCTCGGTTTCCTGTCCGGCGCCCGGTTTTCACCGATCCTGATCCAGCGCGTGGGACATGTGCGGGTCTTTGCGGCCCTGGGCAGCTTCATCTCCGCGGCGCTGATCGCCTTTACGCTCTGGGCAGAACCCTGGACATGGACGATCCTGCGCGTGGTCATCGGGTTTTGCATGTCGGGCATCTATGTGGTTGCGGAAAGCTGGCTCAACAATGCCACCTCGAACGAGAACCGCGGCAAGATGCTCTCGGCCTATATGCTGGCGCAGACGCTTGGCATCATCGGCGCGCAGGGCCTGTTGACGCTGGGCGACGCCGGCAATGCGGCGCTGTTTATCGGGGCCTCGATTCTGGTGTCGATCTCCTTTGCGCCGATCCTGCTGTCGATCCAGCCCGCGCCCATGGTCGATGTCGCCAAACCCTGCGGTCTCAAGGACCTGTTCACCGCGTCGCCGCTGGGCACGGTCGGTATCTTTCTCCTGGGCAGCATCTACGCCAGCCAATCCGGCATGGGCGCCGTGTTTGGCAGCGAGATCGGCCTCAGCGCCAATCAGATCGCACTGTTCGTGGCGATGCTGTTTGGCGGGGCGATGCTGATGCAGGTCCCGATCGGCTGGCTGTCCGACCGCATCGACCGGCGCAAGGTGATTTGCGGCACCGCGTTCCTGGGGGCCGCCGCCTGCGGGCTGGGTTGGATCGCGCAGAGCCCGCCGGCCTGGCTCACCCTCGATCCGGCCGTGCCGATCATGGCGGCGGCCTTTCTTGCCGGGGGCATGACAACGCCGCTTTATGCGCTGTTTCTGGCCTACACCAACGACAATGTGCCGGTGGCGGACATGCCGGCGATTTCCGGGGGGCTGGTGTTCACCTTCGGGTTGGGGGCCATTCTGGGGCCGCTTGCCGTGGGTCTGGCCATGGATGTGCTTGGCCCGTTTGCGTTCTGGATCGTGCTGGGCGGCACGTTTCTGGCGATCACGGTCTATGCGCTCTACAGGATGTCGCAGTCCGAGGCGACGCCGGCGTCGGAAACCGACGCCTATGTGAACCTGGTGCCGACGACCTCGATCGTTGCGGTGGAGGACGCCACCACCTGGGCGGCCGAAAACGCGGAGGCCGAGTAGGACCACGGCAACCCGCTGCACAGGTGGCCCCGCCGCAGGTCGGAGGCCTCCGCTCTCCCGGACTGTCCCGCGTTTGCGACACCTCGGAACGTTAACCCTTTTGGGAATTCACAGGCCTCGGTGCCTGTGCCATAAGGGCGTCAGACGTCGGGCAAACCGGCGCGCCCCGAGCATTGCAGTACAGGCATCATCCACGTGACGCGAAAATCCTCGCCTTCCTTAGGCACTTTGCTGTTCTTCGCCGCGGCGTTCCTGCTGAGCGCCTATTTCACCTTTGCCGCCGTGCAGGGCGATTTTGGACTGTTCCGGCGTGTCGAGATACAGGCCGAGGCCGATGGACTCGAACAGGACCTCGCCCGGCTGCAACAGGACATCGCGCGGATGGAAAACCTGACCCGCCGGTTGTCGGATGACTATCTCGACCTCGACCTGCTGGACGAACAGGCCCGCTCCGTTCTGGGTCTGGCCCGTTCGGACGAAATCATCATCGACTGATCCGCCCTGCGGCGCCCTGACCGTAAGCATGACCGTTGCGGGCGCCGGGCTTGATTTCCGGTGCCGCAGTCGGCACCCTGCCCCGGATATCTCTGACTGTCCTTTTCGGGTCCGCACTGCCTGCGGCATCCGGCGGAGCACAGCCGGATCAGACCCGGCGTCACATTATTCCTCGCAACAGCGGGAAAAATGCTCTATGAGATAGTTTAGTGTTAAACTACCTTAGCTTTAGGGGGAGCCTGCCATTATGGCCGCAAGAAAAAGCGCTCAGAAATCAAACGTTTCCGCCGAAGAACTGACAACCTACTACCGCGAGATGCTGTTGATCCGGCGATTCGAGGAAAAGGCCGGTCAGCTCTACGGCATGGGCCTCATTGGCGGCTTCTGCCACCTTTACATCGGTCAGGAAGCGGTGGTTGTCGGTCTGGAGGCTGCGGCCGAGGACGGCGACAAACGCGTCACATCCTACCGTGACCACGGCCACATGCTGGCCTGCGGCATGGACCCGGACGGGGTGATGGCCGAGCTGACGGGCCGCGAGGGCGGCTATTCCAAGGGCAAGGGCGGCTCCATGCATATGTTCTCCAAGGAGAAGCATTTCTATGGCGGCCATGGCATCGTCGGCGCGCAGGTGCCGCTGGGTGCGGGCCTTGCGTTTTCCGACAAATACAAAGGCAACGACCGCGTGACCTTCACCTATTTTGGCGATGGCGCGGCGAACCAGGGTCAGGTCTATGAGACCTACAACATGGCGCAGCTCTGGGATCTGCCGGTGGTCTTTGTGATCGAGAACAACCAATACGCCATGGGCACCTCCGTCCAGCGGTCGACCAAATCCCCGGCACTGTGGAAACGCGGCGAGGCCTATGGCATCGCGGGCGAAGAAGTCGACGGCATGAACGTGCTGGCGGTCAAGGAAGCCGGCGAGCGCGCCGTCGCCCACTGCCGCGCCGGCAAAGGCCCCTATATCCTCGAGGTCAAAACCTACCGCTATCGCGGCCACTCGATGTCGGACCCGGCAAAATACCGGACCCGCGAGGAAGTGCAGAAAATGCGCGAAGAGCGTGACCCCATCGAGCAGGTCCGCGAAATGCTGCTGACCGGCAAGCATGCCACCGAAGAAGACCTCAAGGCGATCGACAAGGAAATCAAGGATATCGTCAATAAATCCGCCGATTTCGCCAAGGAAAGCCCCGAGCCCGCGCTTGAGGAGCTTTGGACCGATATTTACGCCGACGACATTCCGCAGAAAAGCGCCTGAGGGAGAGACCAAGATTATGGCAACTGAAATTCTGATGCCCGCCCTGTCGCCGACCATGGAGGAAGGCACGCTGGCCAAATGGCTGGTAAAGGAAGGCGATACCGTGAACTCCGGCGATATTCTTGCCGAGATCGAAACCGACAAGGCCACCATGGAATTCGAGGCTGTCGACGAAGGCATCGTCGGCAAGATCCTCATCGACGAAGGCAGCGAGGGCGTGAAGGTGAACACCCCCATCGCGATCCTCGTGGAAGAGGGCGAAAGCGTGGAGGATGCTGTCGCATCCGCACCTGCGGCGGGCGGAGAAGCGCCGGCCGCCGAGGCTCCTGCGGAGCCCGCGCCGACCGTCGCTGCTGCCGCGGCCCCGGCTGCCCCCGAGGTGGATGACAGTCCCGATTATCCCGAGGGCACCGAAGTGGTCAGCCAGACCGTGCGCGAAGCGCTGCGCGACGCCATGGCCGAAGAGATGCGGGGCAGCGAAGACGTCTTTGTCATGGGCGAGGAAGTCGCCGAATACGAAGGCGCCTACAAGATCACCCAGGGCTTGCTGGATGAGTTCGGCGCCAAACGCGTGATCGACACTCCGATCACCGAGCATGGCTTTGCCGGGATCGCCACCGGCGCGGCCTTTGGCGGGCTGCGCCCCATCGTTGAGTTCATGACCTTCAACTTCGCCATGCAGGCGATCGACCAGATCATCAACTCTGCGGCCAAGACGCTCTATATGTCCGGCGGTCAGATGGGCGCACCGATGGTGTTCCGTGGCCCCAACGGCGCAGCGGCGCGTGTGGGCGCACAGCACAGCCAGGACTACGCTGCATGGTATATGCAGATCCCCGGCCTCAAGGTGGCAATGCCCTACTCCGCCGCCGACGCCAAGGGCCTGCTGAAATCGGCGATCCGCGACCCGAACCCGGTGATCTTCCTTGAAAACGAGATCCTCTACGGCAAGTCGTTCGATGTGCCGAAACTCGACGATTACACCGTGCCCTTCGGCAAGGCGAAAATCTGGCGCAAGGGCGACGATGTCACCATCGTGTCCTTCGGCATCGGCATGACCTACGCCCTGCAAGCGGCGGATAAGCTGGCCGAAGACGGCATCAACGCCGAGGTCATCGACCTGCGCACCCTGCGCCCGATGGACCTGCCCACCGTGATCAAATCGGTGATGAAGACCAACCGTCTGGTCACCGTCGAGGAAGGCTGGCCGCAGGGCTCTGTTGGCTCCTACATCGCCTCCGAGGTGATGCAGCAGGCGTTCGACTATCTCGACGCGCCCGTGGTGACCTGCACCGGCAAGGACGTGCCGATGCCCTATGCCGCCAACCTTGAAAAACACGCACTGATCACCACCGACGAGGTGATCGAAGCCGTGAAACAAGTGACCTACCGCTAAGGAGAGCAAGGATGCCCACTGAAATTCTCATGCCCGCCCTCTCTCCCACCATGGAGGAAGGCACGCTGGCAAAATGGCTGGTCAAGGAGGGCGACACCGTCTCCTCCGGCGACCTCATTGCCGAGATCGAGACCGACAAGGCGACGATGGAATTCGAGGCCGTGGACGAAGGTGTCGTTGGCAAGATCCTGATCGCCGAGGGCTCCGAGGGGGTGAAGGTCAACACCCCCATCGCGGTCCTGCTGGAGGATGGTGAAAGCGCTGATGATATCGACACATCAGCGGCAACACCGGAAGCGGCCCCTGCCGCTGACGCGGCTCAGGAGGCGGCCTCCGAAGGAGGCTCCGACGCAGCCGCTGCCCCCGCCGCCGCAAGCGCAACCCCTGCCCCGGCAGCGCCCGCTGCGGCGGATGGCTCGCGCATCTTTGCCTCGCCCCTGGCGCGTCGCATCGCCGCCGACAAGGGGCTCGACCTTGCGTCGATCAAAGGCTCCGGCCCCCGTGGACGCATCATCAAGGTCGATGTGGAAAACGCCACCGCCGCCCCCAAGGCAGAGGCCAAGACCGCGCCCGCCGCTGCTCCGGCTGCTGCTGCCGCACCTGCTGGCCCCTCCGCCGATGCGGTCGCCAAGATGTACGAGGGGCGCGACTACGAGGAAGTCAAACTCGATGGCATGCGCAAGACCATTGCCGCGCGTCTCACCGAGGCCAAGCAGACCATCCCGCATTTCTACCTGCGCCGCGACATCCAGCTCGACGCGCTGCTGAAATTCCGCTCCCAGCTCAACAAGCAGCTGGAGCCGCGGGGCGTCAAACTCTCCGTCAATGACTTCATCATCAAGGCCGTGGCGCTGGCGCTGCAATCGGTGCCCGACGCCAATGCGGTCTGGGCCGGGGACCGCGTGCTGAAGATGAAAGCCTCCGATGTGGCCGTTGCGGTCGCGATTGAGGGCGGTCTGTTCACACCGGTTCTGCAAGACTCCGATATGAAGTCGCTCTCGGCGCTGTCGGCAGAGATGAAAGACCTCGCCACTCGCGCCCGCGACCGCAAGCTTGCACCGCATGAATACCAAGGCGGGTCCTTTGCGATCTCCAACCTCGGCATGTTCGGCATCGACAATTTTGATGCCATCGTGAACCCGCCGCATGCGGGCATTCTGGCCGTCGGCTCCGGCGTCAAGAAACCCGTGGTGGGCGCAGATGGCGAGTTGACCGTCGCCACCGTGATGAGCGTCACCATGTCGGTCGACCACCGCGTCATCGACGGCGCGCTTGGCGCGGACCTCTTGAAAGCGATCGTCGACAATCTGGAAAACCCGATGGTGATGCTGGCCTGACAGGGCCGCGCCAACACCTGACAGGATTGCACGCCGGGCAGACACTGCCCGGCGTTTTTTGTTTGCCGGAACGGGGTCTGCCCGACAGGGAAAAACATCACAGTTTCATGACATTCACCCGCAATTCAAAACACTTCGCGCTGTTGCGGTTTACCCGATCGCACTATCAGCGCCCTAGACAGCAACAGCACGCCCCACCTTCCTTTTTGCGGGATATTCTCATGTTCAAACTGCGCCCCTCGGCCCCCCGTCGCGCAACATCGCACAGCATCTTCGCCTCGATGAACCTCCGTATCGCGGCCCTTGTTGCGATCTTTTCGCTGATCGTGGCGCTGCCCATCGGGATCCTCGCAGGGGGGCGTCTGGAAACCCAGTCCATGGATGCGCTGCGCACCTTGCAGCTGGAGCTGACCAATATGGCGGCCGCCCAGGTGGCACAGCCGGTGCAGCTGGGCTTTTCCGGTACCGTCGAACGGCGCCTGGCCTATGTGATCGAACGCGCCGGCGAGAGCTTTTCCTATACCAAGGTCATCAAGGGCGACGGCGTCGTCATGGCCGATATCGGCACGCTCGCACCGGAACGCGCCGAACGCCTGGACGCCGCCGCAACCGCCGTGTTGCAGAGCGGCGTAGCCCAGATCAGCGACAACGGCTTTTCCATCGTCTACCCCATCGCCTCCTCCAAGGGGGCGATCCGCGGCGTTCTCATCATGGTCTGGGATCCGACCCCGGTCCAGTCCGCCATCACCGCAGCGCTGATCCGCGATGCTGGCATTGCCGTCGGCCTGATGATCACGTCGCTGCTGGTGTGTTTTGCGATCCTGAAACGCGCGGTCGGGCGTCCCATGGCCCAGATCGTCGCAGCTCTGGAGCGGATCGACGCCGGCCACTACGACACCCGCCTGCCGCTGAGCAACCGCCGTGATGAGCTGGGCCGGGTTGCCCGTCGCATCATTGCCCTGCAGGACACGCTGGCCGCGGGCCGGGAGACCGAGACCCTGCGCCAGGCCGAGCAACAGGCGCAGCTGTTTGCCATCGAGCGCCTGCGCGCCGGGCTGGAGGCGCTCGCCCGCCGCGATCTGACCGTGCAGATGGACGCGCCGCTGGGCGAAGCCTATGAACCGCTGCGCGCCGATTTCAACAGCGCCATCTCCTCGATCGCCGCCGCCCTGTCGCAGGTGCTGGCCACCTCCGGAACCATCCTGACCCGCACCACCAATATCGAGGCGGGATCAAGCAGCCTCTCGCAGCGGATCCAGGCGCAATCGGACACATTGGACGAGATTTCCGGCGCGCTTCAGGACCTCACCGCCTCGGTCAACGCCGCCACCGAGGGGGCGCATGCGGTCAACGGCCTCGCCCAGACCGCGGTGCAGCAGGCGCGCAACAATGGCACGGTGGTGAAAAACGCCATCGCCGCGATGACCGAGATCGAAGCCAGCGCCAGCCAGATCGAAACCATCATCAAGGTGATCGACGACATCGCCTTCCAGACCAACCTGCTGGCGTTGAACGCCGGTGTCGAAGCGGCACGCGCCGGCCGCGCCGGGGCCGGGTTTGCCGTGGTCGCCAGCGAAGTCCGCGCCCTCGCCCAACGCACCTCAACGGCCGCGACCGAGGTCAAGGGGCTGATCAACACCGCCACCGGGCACATCCAGAACGGCGTGACCGAGGTCAACAACACCGGCGACGCGCTCACACAGGTGATCGCCTCGCTGGAGCAGATCTCCAGCCGCATCCAGACCTCTGCCGATGGGTTTGGTAATGACTCCAAGCGGCTGGGGACGATCTCGGACCAGCTCAGCGCCCTCGGCCACACCACCAGCGACAATGCGCAAATCCTGGCCGGACAGGTGAGCGATGTACAATCCCTGCGCGGCGATGCCGGTCATCTGGACAGGCTCGTCAACGCCTTCGACCTCGCCCCAGCCGCCTCAGACACCGCTCCGCGCGCGCCGGAGGTCCCCCGGGCGGCGGCCTGATCCAGCCAACAAACCTGCAAAAGGGCACCGCACAGGTGCCCTTTTTCCGTTTAACAACAGTCGCATCCATAAATACGGGGCGGCGAACTCACTTACCGGCAAGCACCTGATTCATGCTCACCGAGGGTTGATCACAGCCTGCTTCGCCAACGATTTTGGCCGGCACCCCGGCCACCGTCTTGCAGGGCGGCACCTCCTGCAGCACCACGGACCCGGCCGCAATCCGCGAGCAATGCCCAACGCGGATATTGCCCAGCACCTTGGCCCCGGCGCCGATCAGCACGCCATCCTCGATCTTGGGGTGGCGGTCCTCTTCTTCCTTGCCGGTGCCGCCCAGCGTCACCGAATGCAGCATCGACACGTTGTCCCCCACCACGGCGGTTTCGCCGATGACGATGGAATGGGCGTGGTCGATCATGATGCCCTTGCCGATCTTGGCCGCCGGGTGAATGTCGACGCCAAAGATCTCGGAAATCCGCATCTGGAAGAAATAGGCCAGATCCCAGTCGCCCTGCTGCCACAGCCAATGGCCCACACGATAGGCCTGCACCGCCTGATAGCCCTTGAAATAGAGGATCGGCTGCAACAGCCGGTGGCAGGCCGGGTCGCGGTCATAGATCGCCATCAGGTCGGCCCGGGCCGCCTCGACCAGCGCCGGTTCCGCCTCATAGGCGCCATCGACGATCTCGCGCAGGATCACCATCGACATCTCGTTGGAATTCAACTTGGCCGCGATCCGGTAGCTCAGCGCCTTGTCGAGGGTCTTGTGGTGGAGGATGCAAGCATGAATGAGACCGCCCATCAGGGGCTGCTCAGCAACGGCTGTTTCGGCTTCCTCGGTGATGCGGCCCCAGACGGGGTCGATCTGTCTGACGGCCTTGTGCGTGTCCAACATCGGCGTGGTCCTTCTCGCGCGGGGCATCCGTGTCTTGATCCTCTCCGGCGGGGGTCCCGGCGGATCTGGCTCCAGTGAAACTCGCGGTCCCGGCTTATTCCGGGTCCAGTCCCGTCCACACTAGAGATCTAACCTCTCAAATGCCAAGCGCAATCCCGTGATCGCCCCGATCACCGGCGGAAATATGAAAACCCCGCAAAAACCTATGATTTCGCGCCCTTTTACGCCGCGACCGCCGGCGCAATGGCCGATTATCCTACTTGCAAAAAACGAGAATCCACGGCAAAAAGGATCTGCAACCTTATACCATCGAAGTTTCGTCTACCCGACCGCTTTCGACGTTAAGCTGCCGGGTCGCCGCACGTTGCGGGCGACAAAGACCAAAAGGAACTTTGAAAATGGCAAACGGTACCGTGAAGTGGTTCAACTCCACCAAAGGTTACGGCTTTATCGCGGTTGAAGGCCGCTCCAACGACGTGTTCGTGCACATCTCCGCAGTGGAACGCTCCGGTCTGACCGGTCTGGCCGACGGCCAGGCGGTGACCTTCGAGATCCAGTCCGGCCGTGACGGTCGCGAATCCGCAACCGATCTGGCCCTGGCCTGATCGACCCCCGGCCTTCGGGCCGGTCTGGTGCGGTGTGGGAGCGCTTAGGCCTCCCCAGCACGGATCATTCCAAGAAAACGCCCCGGCTGCCCTTGGCGCCGGGGCGTTTTTCATCTGCCCCCCGTCATCGCCGCCACCGCGTTTAGGGCGATGTGCAGGCAGCGCGCATAATCGGGATCGCCGGGAAAGGGTTCCGCCGCCAACGGAAAACAACGCGCCGCCCGATCAAGTGAGCCATCACCCCAGCGCGGGTGACAGCAGCCAGTGGCCACGGCCTGACGTCGCGCCCGGCTGGCCCCCAGAAGGATCTGCCGACACAAGGCCGCCCGGCGCGGCGCCGGATGGGCCAGCAGGGCCCGCGCCAGGCTGCGCAAGTCTTCCCACAGGATCGGCTGGCGCGGTTTTGGATAATCGCGACACATTCCGCTGTGCAGGATTACGCCAGGACCCATTCCGCCACCGGCCCCGCCCCGTAGCGCGCCGAGACCTGCGCCACCTGCACCACATCGCCTGCACTTGCGCCATCGCTGGCCTGATCCGCCGCGCTATAGGTCCAGTCGGGCGTGGTGACGCGCAGATCGCGCAGCACCGTGCTGCCTGCGCGCACCTGCACGCGGTAGACCTCGGCCTCTTCGCCCAGCGGCACCTCCTCCAGATCCCAGCTGTCGCCCTCGATACGGGTGCGCCTGATCCAGTGAAACGCCATATCCGCGCCCAACGTATCCGAGGTGCGCAGATGCACCGGCGCGTAGGGACGCAGACCATTGCCGTCAAAGGCCGCCGAGAGCGCCACATAGGACGGATCATCATAGGCGCGCCGCGCCGGGCCAAAGCGGTAGTCGCGCGCGATCCGCCGATCCGTCAGCGCCAGATCCAGTTGCTCGACCGCTGCATCCATCAGAACCACAAAGGACCCCGCTGGCCAGAGGTCCGGCATGACACCATCGCTGCCGTATTGCCCACGCAGACGGTCCCGGATCAGGTAGCGGTTCGGTGCGATCAACTCGGCGTCTGTGAACTGGATGATCTCCCAGTTCTCCGGACTGCCATCGCCGATGGCCAGCCGGTTGGCCCCGCCCAGCACCGACAAAGCCTCCCGGCTCTCCAGCGTGCCCGCGATCAGCTCCACCTCCAGATCCGCGCCGCGATCCCAGCGCCCCACCGGCCCGGTCAGCAGGTCCGTTGTGGTCACCCCAACCGTCGCACGGGCGGGCAGCAGTTCTTCGAGCATGAAATCCCCGGCCAGATCCGCACCATAGAGGGCCACCGCGCCCGGCCAGTCCTGCGCCGTGGCACAGACATGCGGTGCATGCGGCACCTCATCCCCGCGCATCAAGGGCAGATCGAGGAACAGCGGCAGTACCGGCGTTGGGGCGGCAAAGGCATCGTTGCGCGGCAGATCCTCCGGCGTGGCCAGCGGCTGATAGACCACGGGTTCAATGCGCACGGCCTCGAGGATCTGCGCCTCGGCCTGCTCCACCCGGTCCACCCGGTAGCGCGCCGCGCCCTCACCGTCCTGCCCCGGCAGGCGCACCACATCGCCCGCCGCAACCTCCAGCGCGCGCGAGGGCGGCAGCGCAAAACGTGCGGTGTCGCGCGAAATCCGCGCCTCCGCCAGCCAGCGCTGCACCACCTGCCGCCCCTCGGCGCGGGTCAGCGCCATGGGCAGGTCATTCTGGCTCACCGCATGGGTGGCCTCATCCGGCAGCACCGCCTCTTCGGCGACCGTATCGTGCGAGCCGCCCCATTCGACAAAGCGCAGCCGCACACGGCCCATCAGCTCTGCCTCGGGCATGCGGCTTTGTTCCTGATCGCCGTCCATCTCTGGCAGCACCGCCAGCGTATCGGTCTCCAGATCAAAGGCGTTCAGCCCATTGCGCAGGCGAAAGATCAGCGTGCCATCGCGCTCGATCGCGTCAAACCCGTGACGCAGCATCAGCGGTTGCAAGGCACTGCGCGCCTCCGCCACGTCATAGACCGCATAGCCGCGCACAATACCCCAGAGCTGGCTTGCGTCGATCTCCGTCACCCCCGCCTCACGGCAGATCTCCGTCACCACAGAAGCCAGCGTGCGCTGCCCCGCGCGCCCATTGAGCCAGTGCCCGCGCGCGTAATTCTCGCCATCGTCCCAGACCTCCACCCGGTTGGGAAAGGCTGGAAAGGGCCGCGCGTCCCAGGCCCAGACATAGGCATGCCTCAGGTCCACCATCGCACCGCCATAGGCGCTGGAGGTCGGGTTATGCGCGCTCTCCTGCCAATAGGTCAGCTGCGCGCGCAAATATTGCTGCTGGATCAGATCGTCACGCAAGCCATTGGAGGCACGCGGCAATTGCGACTCGGAGCTTTTGGGATCAAGGAATTTGTTCGGCTCATTGGTGCCCTTGTCGATGGCCGCACAGCCCAGTTCCGTGAACCAGATCGGTTTGGATTGTGGCACCCAATCGGTCGCAGTCTCAGACCGCACCCCGCCAATCCGGTCGTGATGCGGCAGCGACCACCAGCTGCGGATGTCTTTGTTGCGATAGATCCACGGCTCATCATAAGCACCATCCGTGATCGGCGTGCGGATCTGCGCTGCCTCGGCCTCGGGAGAATGGTAATACCAGTCATAGCCCTCGCCGCCCTCGATATTGGCCTTGAGGTAGTCGAGATCATAGATCGCAGGCCACTCCTGCGCGTCGAGGTGATCCTCGCCCTCGCGCCAGTCGCTGAGCGGCATGTAATTGTCGATGCCGATAAAATCGATCTGCGGGTCGGACCACAGCGGATCGAGGTGAAACAGATGGTCGCCTTCTGGTGTCTGATAGCCGAAATACTCCGACCAATCCGCCGCATAGCCCAGTTTGACCTCCGCCCCCAAAAGCGTGCGCACCTCACCCACCAGATCCTTCAGCCCCTGCACAAAGGGAAAGCCGCTCGCGCCCCGGATCTGCGTCAACCCGCGCAGTTCCGAGCCGATGCAAAACGCCTCCACGCCGCCCGCTGCCGCACAAAGCGCTGCGTAATGCAGGATAAATCGGCGAAAGCTCCACTCATCGGGGCCGTGATAGCTCACCTGACCGCCCGAGATGGTGAAATCGCTGGCCTGAGCGGTGCCGAGAAAGCCTGCGACCTCCGCATCCGCGAGCGCAGTGCCATCCGGGCTGCCCGCCAGACCCGGCGCGGTCGAGAGCGTGATCCGCCCCCGCCATGGCAGCACCGGCTGGCCCTCGGCGTTGCTGTAGGGATCGGGCAGATCATTGCCCGCCTGCTGCTCCATCAGGATAAAGGGGTAAAACATCACCCGCTTGCCTTGGGCGTTCAGATGCTGGATGCCCTGCACCACTGCCTGATCCGCCGGGGTGCCACCATACACGGCTGCGCCCGCGTCCTTGATGACCTCATCCGCGCTGGCCCGGGTGAGCCCCGCCACCTGCCACGGCATCGACCCATCCGCGAGCTTCTGTTCCACCTTGGGCGCAAGGGCGCAGTCACCACAGCGCAGATCGTCGCCAAACCAGCACACAACCATGGACACCGCCTCGGCCTGCGGCAGCTCCTCAGAGAGTGCATCGACCGAGGCGACCAGATCGGTGTCGCCAGAGATCTGGTTGATATTGGCGGCTTTCTGCGCGCCCGGCCCGTGCTGCATATAGACCGGCTGGCTGGCCAGACTGTATTCGCCCGTGCCGGGGATCAGCGCCACGCCGGGCACGATCTGCGCCAGATCCTGTTTGTAGGTCTCGCCCGAGGGCTGCTCCGCGCGCAACACCTCGAATGAGAACTGCGGCACCCGGTTGCCGAACCGCTCCAGATCGAGGTTTTCAAAGACCACATAGGCGGTGCCGCGATAGGCGGGCACCTGGCCTGCGCCCTCCACCGCCTCCATCAGGGGGTCGGGCTGCTGGTCCTTGCTGCCCCGGTAGACGGTCATATTGAGATCGCGCAGCGCCACCTCTTCGCCATCGGCCCAGACCCGCGACACCCGTGTGATCTCTCCCGCGCAGATCGCCACCGCCATCGACAGGCTGTAGGAGTAGCTGGTGGTGGTGCGTTTGGGCGCAGAGCCCTTGCCGCCCGAGGAGGTAGTAGTTGCGGTCTCGACAAACTCCGTCGCCCAGATCACCTGCCCGCCCAACCGCATGCGGCCAAAGACCTGCGCCATCGGCTCACCATCGCTGCCGGTGGTGATGCGAAAGCGGTCGACCTTGCCAGTTTCCACCGCAGCACTGCCACTGCCCAAGAGGCGCTCGTCAATGACCCGACCAAGGCTTGCGCCGACCGCACGGCCAATGATCGCCGTCGACAGCCCCGCCACAGAGCCGCCGATTGCCCCGCCCACGGCGGACCCTGCCGCTGCCAGTACCAATGTCGCCATGATATGTCCTCCTCAGGGATCGTTGGGGTGGAGAAAGTCCGGGCCACAGCCCGCACGCTCACTCTGCGGGAAAGGCAAAGCGCGCCACGATGCGCCGCTGCCATGCGGGCGTCAGCGCGCTTTCGACCACGCCATGGCCGCTGTAGGCATGGATGAAACGGGACGCGCTGCTTTGCAGGCCAAGGTGTTTGGCCACAGCACTCCCATGCATGCGAAACAGGATCACCTGCCCCGGCGCGGCGTGGTGGACGGGCTGCATATGCCGCAGCGCCGCGCGCCACAGGCGTTCCTCGGTGCCGCGTTCCGCCCAGTCGCGGGTATAGGGCGGCACGGGTTCAGGCTCGCTGCCATAAAGGCTGCGCCAGATGCCCCGGATCAGCCCGAGACAATCGCAGCCCGCACCCCGCGTGGCCCCCTGATGCCGATAGGGAGTGCCCAGCCATTGCCGCGCCACCCATAGCGCCTCTGTGTTGATGTCGCGGCTCATCGACGGCTGCCGCCGGTGTTCTGGCCATTGCGCTTGGGCACCGCCACCATCCAGTCCTCGCCAGGGATGTCGGGAAAGCCCTGATAGTTCACCAGATTGTCGAACTTCAGCCGACAGGTGCTCATGCGCTTGTCACAGCCTGCGGTCAGCCGCACCATATCGCCCGGTTGAATATCCGCGCGGATCGGCTGCCACAGGGTGATTTCACGACGCTCGCTCGTGCTGTCCGACCGGATCGGCGCCCACAGACCGGCGCCTGCACCACTCAGCACGGTGAGCCGCCCGCCTGTGAACCACTCCGGCGCGAACCCATCAAGCGCGCCCCATGTGAAATGCTGCCCCTCGTCGATGTTTTCCACTGATTCCTCAGTGATATACCCTGCGGTGTTGAGGTCGAATTTACACGCCTCATCCCCCAGAACCGCGCTACAGGGCGTCTGAAACACCCGCCCGAGCGGCTGGTTCAACCCTTCGGTGAGGCCACGCAGCTCCGCCTCAAACGCGCCGCCTGCACGGCGGATCTCCCCCAGAGAGCCGCGAAACTGCAAGGCGCGTTGCGTGGTGTCGGCCCAGTTCACCAACCACGCCCGCACCTCGGCCCCGTCATAGCGGCCGGATTCAATATCCGCCTCGCGCACCGCATCGGAGCTGAGTGCGCCGAGTGCTTCGCTGTTGTCGACCGCAAGCCCGGTGCTTTGCATCAGGCTGCGCGCCGTGAGGCCGGTTCCGGCGCGGAATGTCACGCCGTCAAAGCTCAGATCCCGGTCATGATCGGTGAACCCCAGCGTCACGCCATCGGCGCGACTGACGGCCCAGGCGCGGCATACCGTGGTGGCCCCGGATTTGAGATGCGTGTTTAAGCCTTCGCGATCCATCACACCCGCACCTCCACCACTGGCACATTCGGGGCCTCGCCCGCCTGAAACGACGCCACCGAGGTCTGGATGCGATCCGTGTCAAAGCGGACCGGCACGTCGAACTCGAACCCGGCGCGGATTTCACGGCCAATTTCCGGCACATAGGCCAGCGTCACCTCGCCCGTGGTCAGGTCGAGGTCGTAATCCACGCCCTCCACCAGCGCCTCATTGTCGATCCCGAGGCGCACGGTGCCCGCCACGGGTTTGCTGATCGGACGCAGATATTCATGCGGGCCGGAGCGATAGCGTTTGGCAAGCTGAAACCTGTTGGTATCGCCATCGCCGGTGGCGATCAGCTGATCCTCAAACGTCACATCCTGACCCGGCAGCGATGACGCATAGTCGGTCCAGTCCTTCCAGCGAAACCCATGGAGCTGGCCCTGACGGGCCTCGAAAAACGCGATGAGCGCGGCAATATCCTCAAGACCACGCAGACCCAGCCCCGCATCATAGCGCCGCCGCGCATGCGCCCAGGGGGTGTTGCGCTCCTCATGGCCATTGGCCAGCGTCACCACATCCGTGCGCCGCTCCGGCCCTCCAACAGAGCCGAAAGAGAGCGTCTCAGGGAAACGAACTTCGTGAAAACTCATGGGTTCACCCTCCTTACCTATTGCGGTTTCCGCGTGCGAGCATGCGGCTCATCTGGGCTGCAATCTGCCCACGCGAGCGCTGGAACCCGGCCACATCGGGGGTTGTGACATTCATCACGACGGTTGGGGATTTGCCGCCGCCTTGCGTCTTCACCCCAAGGCTGCCGTCCGGGCCGCGCGCCAATGGCAGGATCGCCTCCGGCCCCGCTTCGCCCATCAGCCCCAGCCCGCCGCGCATCGGGAAATGCGTGGGCGAGGACACCACGCCACCGCGTGCAAAGGGCGTGACCTTGCCCTGACTGAAGGCGGCACCATCGGCAAAGGGCAAGATGCCACCGACCAGCGCGCCGATCCCATCGCTCACCAACCCGCCGAGGTGATCTGTCACCGGGCGCATGGCGGAGTTGAAGGTGGTGTTGATCATCGTCTTGGCGAGGCTTTCCAGCGCATCGCTCAGACTGTCGCCATCGACCACCAGATCCTTCATCGCGCGCCGTAGCCCCCGGCTGAGGCCGGTTTCAAAATCCGCCGCGTCTGCCTGGGTCGCCGCAAAGGCCGCGCGCACCCGGTCCATCTCGGCGGTGAACTGCGCCGCCATCCCGGCGGCATCGCCAAGGCTGTCCTCCAGCGGCCCCGCCTGGGATTCAAAGTCGGAATCTGTCGTGTTTGCCATGGGTTACTCCGGTTGGTTCACGTCGTTGGTCTGATCCGGGAACTGCGTCATCAGAAGGCTCAGGCGGTCGCGGTCCATGGGTGGTGTGCTGGCATCAAGGTTCAGCATCAGCCGCAGCTCTGCCGGGGTCAGTTGCCAGAACTCGCGCGGGGTCAGCCGCAGCCCCAGCATCCCGGCCCGCATCAGGGCGGGCCAGTCCAGCATCGCGGCACGGCTCATGCATCCCCCGAGGGCAGCGCGAAACTCAGCGCCAACAATTGCGCCGCGACCTTGGTGGCCTGCATCACGCCGCCCTCGATCTCGGCCTGCGCCAGATCTGCGCGGCTGATGTCAGATCCGCCCCCACGCAGCCCCGCCGCCAGAAGCGCCAGCATATCGCACGAGGAAAACCGTCCCATTTCAAAGCGTTGCACAAGGGATATCAAGTCACCCTCGCCCAGTTCCGCCTCCAGTTCCGCCAGCGCACCCAGTGTCAGCTTCAGCATGTGCGGCTGGCCGTTGAGCACCAGTGTCACCTCACCTCTGTAGGGGTTTGCCATGGCTCAGGCCGCCGTAAAGGTCAGCGCACCGGCGGAGGCCAGCGACAGCTCATAGGTGGCCTCGCCATTGTGGCTGCCAGCGTATTCCAGCGCTGTGACCTGAAACGGACCTTCGACGGTGCCGAAATCCGGGATCACCACCTGAAACGCCGGGGTCTCGCCATCAAAGAACAGCTGCCGCGCGCGCTCGTCGGTGCTCGCATCGCGAAACACGCCCGAGCCGGAGAGGTTTGCCGAGCGCACACCCGCACCGCCCAGAAGCTCACGCCAGCCACCCGCACTGTCGAGGCTGGTCACATCGACGCTCTCGGCGTTGAAGCTGATACGGGTGGCACGCAGGCCTGCGATGGTGGTGAAACTGCCGGTGCCGGTCATATCCACCTTGATCAGGAGATCCTTGCCGTTTTGAGCACTCATGGGTGAGGTCCTTCTGCTAATGCGTTGAATTTCAGTCAGGAGTCGTCGAGACGCGCGGAAAACCGCAGCGCGATGGAGCGATCCCCGTTGCTCAGCCGTTTGGCGTTGGCGCGGTCAAACCACAGCCCCACCAGATGCCCGCGCGTCAGGGTCAGCGGCGCATCCACCAGCGCGTCGGAGATCGCTGCCGCCGCGCGTTTGGCGGCACTGAACCCGGCCGCATTGGCGACCACGGTCACGGTAAAGCGATGCAGCGCGCCGCCGCCTGTGACATCGGATCTGTCCCGCACGCTCTCCGCGCCGAGGGTTACATAGATTCCCGGCAGCGTGCCCGCAGGCAGCATGTCGTAGATCGCCGTGCCCACCTCTGCCGCCAGCGCGGCATCGCTGATCAGCTGCTGGTAGACGGCGGTTTGCAGGCTGTGAGACAGCGCATAGGTCATGTGGCCAGCTCCTCTGTTGCGAAACAAATGAGGTAACGCCCGTCCATGTCGCGCTCGGCCACGGCGTCGATCTTGTAGATGCGGCTGCCTTCGCAAAACCGCTGGTCCGGTTTCGGGCGCGCGGGAGATCCCACCGGGGCGGAGCGCAGGGTGATCCGATAGCGTTGCAGCGAGACGGAGGTGCCACGTCGGCCACTCTCGCGGCCCGTCAGCGCGTCGACCTCGGCCCAATGCTGGCCCAGCTCGACCCAGGAGATGTCAAATCCTCCGGCGCCATCGCTGGTCGCTTGCGGATCTTCCAGCCGCAACGGGCGGTTCAGTCGCGGCGCGCTCATGAGTGCACCTCGCTCCGGGCCAGGCTGAGGCGTGGCATGCGGTGCCGGTCCAACAGGCTCGCCACGCCAAAGGGCATGCAGCCCGCATGCAGCGAGGTGTCATCGCGATACTCGTAATAATGCGCCGCCAGCAGCATCACTGCCTGCGCGAGATCAGCGGGTAGCGCGTCCCATGTGGCGGCCATCCCGGCGGTAAAGCGGATCACCGCGCCGCCCCCCGAAGGCATCATTGGCCAGACCGCCGCGCGCGGCGTCAGGCGCGGAGCATGGGCGTCGGGCGCCAGCGCATAGGCCGCCACGGGCACCTCCGTCTCCGCGCCGGTCTGATCCACCAGCGCCACCTGCGAAACGATCGAAACCGGCGCCACCGGCAGCTCCACCACGCGGGGCCATGCGTTCAGCCGCCACTCATAGTCGCGCGTCAAGAGCGCCTTGTTGGTGCGCGCCTCGATCGCCGCGAGGCTGGCGCGCAAGAAGGCCAGAAGCACCGCGTCCTGCAACGCCTCCTCGCCAAAGCCGGTGCCCAGACGCAGATGCGCCTTGAAGGCCGCGAGCGGCAAAATGCTGTCGGGCAGCGGGGTCAGTTCGTGCAAAATCATCGGCTCTCTCCGCTGAAAATCTGTATCCCTCACGCGGTCTCTGCCGCGCCGTCCATTGGACGGGTGCGCACCGGGTCTGCCGCTCGGACGGAGGGAGCAGCTGGACGACAAACCCATGAGGCACGCACCCGCCGACGGAGCCGGGCTGCCGGCCCCGTCATCCGGGATTAAGCGATCAGCTCAGCCCGAATTTCATCAGCTTGATCGCAGCAAAGTCGCTGACGTCGCCGCCCACGCGCTTGGTGGCGTAAAACAGCACATGCGGCTTGGCGGAGAACGGATCCCGCAGGACGCGCAGGTCCGGGCGTTCGGCAATGGTGTAGCCTGCGCCAAAGTCGCCAAAGGCAATCGACAGGCTGTCAGAGGCCACATCCGGCATGTCCTCGGCCACCAGCACCGGGTATCCCATCAGCCGCGCTGGCTCGCCCGCCGCAAGACCATCGGACCACAGGAAGCGGCCATCGGCGTCCTTCAGCTTGCGGATCAGGCCGGCGGTCTTGGAGTTCATCACAAAACTCGCCCCGGCGCGGTAGCGCGCGTCCAGCGCATAGACCAGGTCGATGATCGCATCCGCCGAGCCGATATCGCCGTCGCTGCCGGTGGCCACATAGCCGATATTGCCCCAGCTCCAGCTGTCATTGTCCACCGTGGGATGGGTCAGGATGCCGGTGGGCTTGTCCACGCCATCCCCCGAAATAAAGCTCTGCGCTTCAGCGCGGGCGAATTTGTCGGCGATCCGCCCCGCCAGCCAGCCCTCGATGTCAAAGGCGCTGTCATCCAGCAGTCGTTGCGACGCCTTGGGCAAGGCCGAAAGCTCGTGCAGCGGGATCACGATGCGGTCAATGGACGGCGTGCCGGTTTCCGTGACCGAGCCGGTCTCGGTGGCCCAGCCCGCACCCACATCGGAATGGTCGATCAACACGTCAAAAGACGTCGCCTCCACATTGACCACCGAGGCCACCGCACGGATCGACGCGGTGGATTGCAGCACCGATTTCACCACATCCGAGGTCTGCGGGTCGACAAGGAAACCGCCATCGGAATTTACCGCCGTCGACATGGCCTTGGTGCCCATGTCAAGGCCGCGAAAGCCCTCCTCGTCGCCATGGCGCAGATAGGCTTGCATGGCCTTTTGATGCGGCGCACCATCGACCTCCGCCGCCGCCAGATGCGGCCGGGCCGCGGTTTGGGTTTTACGATCCAACATGGTCATACGCTCTTCCGTCTGTTTGAGTTTCTCGGTCACGTCGTCTTGGAACCCCTTGAAATGTTGCACGAATTGCGAAACGGCCTGTTTCACTTCCGTGGCCACATTCTGCGGCGGGGTCGCCGCATCCTCGGGCGCGTGGCCCGTGAATGGATGATCTGTCATCTCTGATCCTCTTTCAGGGGTTAGGGTCTGGTGGCCGCGCGCAGAGCGTCCGCAAGGGCGCGCAGGCCCGCATCGGAGGCGTCGGATTTCGCCGCTTCCGCCTCGCGCCGGGCAAGCCGCGACAGCCGGGCCGAGGGCAGCATCGGGAATGTCACGAGCGACACCTCCCAAAGCTGAAGCTCCTCCAGCCGCCGGTGGCCTTCCTTGTCGCGGGTCGCCTTCACGGTGCGATAGCCGATCGACAGCCCCTCGATAGCCCCGGCGCGCACCAGGGCGGCGGCCTCTGCGCCTTTCTGGGTTTCCGTAAGGATACGTCCTTTGACGCGCAGGCCGGTGTCGTCCTCAAGGATCTCGTCCCAGACGCCGATGGGGTGGCTCGGGTCATGCTGCCAGAGCATCTTGACCTTGCTGCCGCGCGAGTGATGCGCCGCGAGTGAGGCCGCATAGGCGCCACGGGTGACGATATCCTTGCCCTGATCGGGGGCACCAAAGAGGCTCGCATAGCCTTCGATCACCTCTCCGGCGCTTAGGGACAGCGCCTCGCCAAAGCGGGCGAATTTGGTCTCGAGCCGGGGCTCATGATCTGTCAGCATCACGCTCTACCTTTCTGAAATGTCTTGATTATCGCTCAGGGCAACTGCACCGACAAAAAGCCCTGAAAGGCCTGCGCAAGGATCACGGCAGCAACGCCGTAGACGGTGATCCAGAGCCGTTTTTCCAGCCGCTCCATCATCCGTTCCATCCGATCCAGTCGCCGGTTCAGCGCCTCCTGACGGATTTCGCTCACGCGTTCATGGGCACTCAGTCGCTGGCTTGGGGCGCAGTCAAAGGGCGGCAACGGGTCGTCAGTCATCCGGCACCTCCACGCTGCGCGGCGGCAGGCCCAGCATCTGGCGCTTCTCAGACTCGGTCAGGAAATCCGCCTGTGTGACGCGCCGCCACTGCGCCTCGCGTTCGGTGCTGAGGGCCTGCACCTGATCGAGATCCGGTTTCATCTCCAGGACTTCCTCGCCGAACCGCATCAGCCAGTCCGAAAGTTTCGCCGCCACCCGCATCGCCAGGGGCAGCACCGTCAGGCGATAGAATGCCCGGTTGGCCTCCTGGTAGTTGGCATAGGTGGCATCGCCCGGAATGCCGAGGAGCATCGGCGGCACCCCAAAGGCCTGCGCAATCTCGCGCGCGGCGCTGTCCTTGGTGCGGTGGAACTCCATATCGGAGGGGCTGAACCCCATCTGCTTCCAGTCCAGACCGCCCTCCAACACCATCGGCCGTCCGGCGTTGCGCGCGCCCTGAAAATTGGCCTCGATCTCCTCGGAGAGGCGGCGGAACTGGTCGTCGCCCATCTGCCCCAGCCCGTCCGATCCGGTCCAGACCAGCGCGCCGGAGGGTTGCGCGGCATTGTCCAGCAGCGATTTTGACCAGCGCGCGGCGGCGCCATGTACCTCGACCGCGGTGGCTGCAGCCTGCAGCGGCGCGAGCCCGTAGTGATCGTCCAGCGGATGAAAGCTCTTGAGGTGGCAGATCGCCGGGCGCGCGGGATCTATCGCAAAGCGATGTGTCTTGCCGCCCACCGCGTAGTCATAGCCCACCGGCCAGCCATCACCTCCCGGCACCACCCGCATGCGATCCGGGCGCAGAATGTGCAGCTCCACCGGCCAGCCCGCATCAGAGGCGACCGCCTCGATATAGGCATTGCCCGACAGGAGCAGGTTGGCATAGAGCGCCTCCAGCATCTCTGCCCGCGCCTGCGCCGCATTGGGGCGCGACAGCAGCGACAGCAGCGGGTGGCTGTCATACCGCGCATCCGTGCTCTGGAGCACCAATGGCAGCGCGGCGGCGGCCTCGGCGATAAGTTTCACCGCGCGGTGGCCAACCGGGTTGCCCAGAAACCCCGCTCGGGTCAGAGAGACCGTGTCACGTGGCCCCCAGGCGGCCTGCGTGCCATTGCCCATGGGCAGCACCCGCGCCGCAGCGCTGGCCTTTTGCGACGGGGCCGCAGCCGCCGTCTGATCCACTCGCCCCGTCTTGCGTCGCAGCAGGTCAAAGACCATGGTGCACTCCTTTGCCGTTCCGGTTTCGCCTTGGGCCGATGCCCGTCGTGTTGGAAAACAATCTGCCACAGGGGTTTGAACATCCCGCCAGCAGGGCGTGCGCCGGGGGCGCAACACCCAGCGCCAAGCCTCTGATAGAAAAGCAAAACGCCCGCGTGAGGCGGGCGTTTCATAGGTTTGATTTGGGATAGCGCGCGCCCTAGAGACGACGGATCTTGGGGCAGCGATGCTGCTCTGCCGGGCCGATAATCAGCGCATGCAGCGCCCAGACCAACGCATCCACACGGTCGGGAGAGCCATCGCCGCGATAGCCCTGCGCCGTCATCAGGCACATCTGCTCCTCCAACTCTTGCAGGCCCGGTGCATGATGCACGCGCCCCTGCTCATAGAGCGCCGCGACGGGCTCCGCCCGTGCTACCTTGCCTGTGCTGGCGTGAACGGGGGTGAAGGGCACCAGGGGATCAACCTGCCGCAATACGGTGCCCACCAATGCCCCGCCCTGATTGACCTCGGCCACCAGTCGCTCGGCCCGATAGGCGTCGCGCGCGGCAATGGCGGCGCGCGCCCAGCCGGTGGGCCCCAGCCCCTGCACCGTGTGATCGGCCAGCACATAGGCGCGCCACTCGGAAATCGGCCCCTGCGTCTGCGCCCCGGCAACAATGATACCGCAGGCATCAGAGCCCTTATGCGCACTCACCGATGGGTCCACCGCCACCACGATCCGGTCGAGGGGCGGTCTGTCGCGACGCTGGAGCTGCTCCAGCATGCCCGACGTCCAGAGCGCGCCATCCACATCCGCCAGCATCACGCCGTCCAGCTCTTGCCGCGCCAGTCGCGACCCACCGTAGCGGGCCCGCACCTCTGTCAGGAAACCGGGCGCGAGGTTGGCGCGGTTGGCCTCGGTGGGCGCATGGGTGGTAACAGTCGAGGGACTCTCCAGCAGCTGCTTCAGCAGCGGCACATTGCGCGGGGTGGTGGTCACACAGACGCGTGGGGCCGCGCCCAGACGCAGGGCGAATTGCAGCATGTCCCAGGCCTCCTGAGCGCGGCGCCATTTCGCCAGCTCGTCCACCCAGGCGGCATCAAACTGCGGCCCGCGCAACGCCTCGGGGTCGGAGGCGGAAAACGCCTGCGCGGTGGCTCCATTGGGCCAGACCAGCCTGCGTTCGCCCGCGCGCCACTCCGGGCGGCGGTCCGGCGGCGAGCAGGCAAGGATGCCGCTGTCGCCATGGATCATCACGTCGCGCACCTGATCATAGGTCTCGCCGACCAGCGCCATGCGACGCGCGCGACCGATACCAAAAGGCTCTGCCCCCTCGACCTCGGACCGCACCCATTCGGCACCAGCACGGGTCTTGCCCGCCCCGCGCCCGCCCAGGATCACCCAGGCGCGCCAATCGCCCGCAGGCGCGCATTGATGCGGCAGCGCCCAGAGGTCGAACACATAGGGCATCGCCGCCAGGGTGTGGTCATCCATCTCCTCCAGCCAGATCTGCGTCATGAAGCGCGGCACAGAGGCCAGCCAAGCGGCGCTCGATCTCATCGCGGGCGGCACAGAGGTCGAAAGCCACCATGCGGGCGGCACCAGGGGCGTCTTTGCGGTCGACAAGGGTTTTCTCCACTTTCTGGATGTCACGGATCAGGCCATCGAGCTTGGCAATCTGCGGCTTGAGCTGCGCGGTGTCGGGGTTGATGTCCTGTTCCGCCTCGAACTGGGCGAGGTAATCCTCGCTGATCCGGCGCGCACGCCGGAGGCTGTCGTGCAGAGAGCGCAAGAGGTCAGAGCTGATCTCCATCAGCTCTTCGGGCGTCTGTGATGTCATGGGGGGTACGGCCTCGTCTCAGAACGATCCGTTGGGAGAAACGGGAGGCCCGGATCAGAGACCCGTCCAGGTCCGCCGATCCTTGCCCCCACGTTTTCCAGCTGCCGGGGATGGTTTTACCGCAGACGGATGAACATCGCGTCAGACCGGCGTGCGCCCGGGGCGCAACGGCCACGGTTTGTGCTTAGGCGCCCCCTGCACAAGCCAAGTACTGGCAAAGAAAAAAGGGGGGCGATGCCCCCCTTTGATGTCGTCTCAGTTGTTGTTGCGTTGCGCTTCGATCTCGCGCCACTTGGCCACGTTGCGGTTGTGCTCTTCGAGCGTTTCCGCAAAGGCGTGCCCACCGGTGCCATCGGCGACAAAGAACACATAGTCGGTCTGTTCCGGGTTCACCGCCGCCACCAGGCTCTCAAGCCCCGGATTGGCGATCGGCGTCGGCGGCAGGCCTTCGATCACATAGGTGTTCCAGGGGGTGACGCCGCGCAGCTCACTCTGACGCAGACCCCGGCCCAGCACGCCCTCGCCCTTGGTGACGCCATAGATCACCGTGGGGTCGGTTTGCAGGCGCATGCCGCGCTTCAGGCGGTTGGTGAACACCGAGGCCACCACGCCGCGCTCCTCGGCGATGCCGGTTTCCTTCTCGATGATCGAGGCCAGGATCAGCATCTCCTCAGGGGTTTCGACGGCTGCATCGGGGCTGCGTGCCTCCCATGCGTCGGCGATCCGCTGGTTCTGGCGGGCTTTCATCTCCGTCAGGATCGCTTCGCGCCGGGCGCCGGGGCGGATTTCATAGCTGTCCGGCGCCAGGCTGCCTTCCTCCGGACGGCGACCGGGGTCGCCTTCGAGGATGTCCATCGCCTTGAGCGATTCCACCACCTGCCAGCTGGTCACACCTTCGGCCAGCGCAATGCGGTAGCGGGTGTCGGCCTCGGCCTTCTTCTCGGTATAGACCGCCGGGGTCTCATCGACGCCGGGCACAAACTCCGCCCGCTCCACAAAGGCGTTGGTGGCGGGGTCCAGCTCGCGCACCTCGGCCAGCACCCGGGTCACGCCGACGCGATAGACGATCTCGGTGCCGCAGGTGGAAGCGCCGCCGCGGGTGATCTGATCGACGATCCCCTCCATCGAGGCGCCGGGTTCGACCAGAAAGCTGCCCGCTTTCAGGTCCTGCGCCTTGTCGGAGTATTTGACGCCGATGCGGAAAATCGCGCCGGAGGTCACCGCGCCCTGGTCTTCCAGATTGCGGCTGACGCGCGACATGTTCGATCCGGGCTGCACGCGCAGGCAGATGGCCTCCGCCAGCGGCCCATCGGAGGTGTATTCATTCTTGCCCCACAGGATCACACCCGCGAAGAGGAACAGGCCGACGATCAGGATCGTCAGCACGTTCGAGGCCAGGCTGCGCCACATGTCAGTCGCTCACTTTCCCGAAGATCACCGAGGCATTGGTGCCGCCAAAGCCGAAGGAGTTCGACAGCGCCACATTGATCTCGCGTTCGCGTTTTGCATTGGGGGCCAGATCGACCGGGGTCTCCACCGCGGGGGTGTCGAGGTTGATCGTCGGCGGCGCCACCTGATCGCGGATCGCGAGGATGGAGAAGATCGCCTCGATCGCGCCCGCCGCGCCCAGGAGGTGGCCGGTGGCGGATTTGGTCGAGGACATGGTGGCGTTCTGCGCGTGATCGCCCAGCAGACGCTCGACCGCGCCCAGCTCGATGGTATCTGCCATCGTCGAGGTGCCATGCGCGTTGATATAGTCGATGTCCGCCGCGCTCAGCCCCGCATTGGCAAGGGCTGCCCGCATGGAGCGCTCGCCGCCCTCGCCGTCCTCGGAGGGGGCGGTGATGTGGTAGGCATCGCCAGACAGACCGTAGCCCAGAACCTCGCCGTAAATCTTGGCACCGCGGGCCTTGGCGTGTTCGTATTCCTCCAGCACCACGATGCCGGCGCCCTCGCCCATGACAAAACCGTCACGGTCCGCATCATAGGGGCGCGATGCCTTGGTGGGATCATCGGCATATTTGGTCGACAGCGCCTTGCAGGCATTGAAGCCCGCGATGCCGATCTCGCAGATCGCCGCCTCGGCACCGCCCGCGATCATCACGTCTGCGTCGCCGGATTTGATCAGGCGGGAGGCGTCGCCAATGGCATGCGCGCCGGTGGAACAGGCGGTCACAACCGAATGGTTCGGCCCTTTGAAGCCGTGGCGGATGGAGACCTGGCCGGAGATCAGGTTGATCAGCGCGCCGGGGATAAAGAAGGGCGACACGCGACGCGGGCCTTTTTCCTTGATCATCACGGCGGTGTCGGCGATCGACGACAGGCCACCGATGCCGGAGCCGATCATCACGCCGGTGCGCAGGAGGCTTTCCTCGTCCTCCGGGGTCCAGCCCGCATCCTTGACCGCCATTTCGGCGGCAGCAATGCCATAGAGGATGAAGTCGTCGATCTTCTTCTGGTCTTTCTTCACCACCCAGTCATCGGGGTTGAAGGTGCCCTCGGTGCCATCACCGCGCGGCACCTCGCAGGCGTAGGTGGTGGTGACACCGCTGGCCTCTGCATCAAAGAGGGTGATCGGACCGGCGCCGGACTGCCCGTCCAGGAGCCGCGCCCAGGTTTCCTCGACCCCGGATGCCAGGGGGGTCACCAGGCCCAGTCCGGTAACAACTACTCGACGCATTCCTTGCTCTCCTTAGCGCTTCAGCAATTCGTCCATCCAATTACCTTGGAATGGCCAAAATGTGCAAGAGCGGGAAGCCCGCCGCGCCTTTCGGGCAGATTTGCGTAAAATCTCGGCGAGTTTTCCACAGGGTGTAAGGCTTTGGTAAGCTTGATGTCGGACAGTGGTCCTTGGACGAAGCAAAGAACCAGGGTTCCCCCACATGAGGCTCTTTCATCAAAACAGGCCGTAGGTGAAAAATCGCCTGCGGCCTGTGTTTTGTTTGGGATGGGGCTGTCTGGTCGGTGGGCTTTGGGCGTGTGGTCGTCCGCCTTACCACAGACAAGAGCGCCACCAGAAGTGCCACCCCGACACGTGCATCGGGCCGCGCTGGTTGAGAGAGGGGCCGGATGCCTGTCGCGCCTCCGCCCCCAAACATTCGCCGTTACGCCAGACCCGCCGGCGTCCTCAGCGCCTGATCAACCTTGTCAGCCCGATCAGCCCGGGGATCAGAGGAACTCCGCCACCGGTTCGGCTTCGGGCTGTGCGGTGGCCAGCGCCTCTTCGAGCGAGACGGTCTTGTTGAACAAGGCCCGGCCCACCAGCGCGCCGGCGATGTTCTGCACATACTTGAGCCGCGCGATATCATCCGCTGTGCGCACCACGCCGCTGGCGATGACCGGCGATTTGGCCTTCGCGGCAAGGCTGGAGATCAGACCCAGCTGGGCGTCCAGATCGCTCATGTCGCTGTCGATGTCGGTGACCAGGATCCCGGCAAAGGGCACATTCTCGAAGGCATCGACAAAGGCTTCGGGCGTCCAGGCGCCGGATTTGCGCCAGCCTTCGGTCATCACCTGCCCCTGCCAGACGTCCAGCGCTAGCACGACCTGGTCAGGGTGGTATTTGGCCAGCTCCGCAACCGCAGCGGGATCATAGGCGGCCATGGTGCCGATGACGACACGACCGGCGCCCTTCTCGATCCAGTACTCCGCCCGCTCGCGCGAGCGGATACCGCCGCCCAGCTGGACCGGAACACCCGCCGTGCGGATGATTTCCGCCACCAGCTCGTCATTACTGGTGTCGCCTTGCAGCGCATTGAAATCGGTCAGATGCATCCACTCGGCCCCGGCCTCGGCAAATCCCTTTGCCGTTTCGACCGGATCAACATGCCAGATCATCGGCGCGTCGAGGTTCCCCTTGTCCAGGGTCACGCAGCGGCCATCCAGCAGTTCCATTGTGGGATAAATCATCATGCTCCGTCGTCTCCGATTGTTCTCATAATGATTATGAGCATAGCATGATGCGGCGCGTTTGTGATCGCTTGTCTGCGTGAGACGAACGTCAAATTCTGCACCAGCAAACAAAAAGCGGCGCTTTTCCGCAGGAAAGCGCCGCCTCTTTAATCACGAAATCGTGAGGTCTCTCGAAAAGGCCCGATCAGGACGCTTCGGAGATGAACTTCACGGCGTCGCCGAAGGTCTGGATGGTCTCGGCTGCGTCGTCCGGGATCTCGATGCCGAACTCTTCTTCGAACGCCATGACCAGCTCAACGGTGTCGAGGCTGTCTGCGCCGAGGTCGTCGATGAAGGAGGCGCTTTCGGTCACCTTGTCTTCTTCCACACCCAGGTGCTCTACAACGATCTTTTTCACGCGATCTGCGACGTCGCTCATGTCTATTCCTCGTTTTTTTCAGGGCCACAAGAGCCCGGTTCTGCCCTTGCCCACTCGGGAGGGTTGGTTGTTGCCCAAGCGGGCGGTGGGGTCCCGTCCGGAAACGGGTCGTGCTGGCAAGGCGAGCAGCCTGCCAAGACGAAAGATGGGGGGCCTATAGCACAGACACAAGCCGACGCAAATCATTTCGGTTGCGTTAAAGCGCGGTGCCGGCGCGGCCGTTGCCCCCTGCGATCACACTGGCCCCTGCACGCTGGGCGAACAACCCCCGAGTGTCGCCGCGATGCAGCGCCCCCTGCCCCGACGTCAGCCAAGGGATTGAAAACATGAAAAAAGACCGCACCGTTTCCGGCGCGGCCTGTTCCCGATCTTTACTTGTGGCGATCAGAGCATTGCCATGCCGCCGTTCACATGCAGCGTGGTGCCGGTCACATAGGCGGCCTCGTCAGATGCCAGATAGAGCACGGCGGCGGCGATTTCTTTCGAATCCCCCATACGGCCCGCCGGGATCTGCGTGAGGATCGCGTCTTTCTGAGTGTCGTTGAGCTTGTCGGTCATCGCAGTGGCAATGAACCCGGGCGCAACCGCGTTCACGGTGATGCCGCGGTTTGCGACCTCATAGGCCAGCGATTTGGACATGCCGATCATACCGGCCTTGGAGGCGGCATAGTTGCCCTGACCGGGGTTACCCGTGGCGCCGACGATGGAGGAGATATTGACGATCCGGCCCCAGCGCGCCTTCATCATGCCGCGCAGCACACCCCGGCACAGGCGCATGGTGGAGGTGAGGTTGACGTCCAGAACGCTCTGCCATTCCTCGTCCTTCATCCGCATGAACAGGTTGTCCTTGGTGATGCCGGCGTTGTTGATCAGGATATCAACAGAGCCCATGACTTCGGCGGCTTGCTTGGGCAGCGCCTCGACCGCCTCGGCGTCGGAGAGGTTGCAGGTTACCACATGCGCCCGTTCGCCAAGCTCCTCGGCCAGCGCGTGCAGCGGGTCGGGCCGGGTGCCGGACAGCGCAACAGTCGCCCCCGCTGCGTGGAGAGCGCGCGCAATGTCGCCACCGATGCCACCGGATGCGCCTGTGATCAGCGCGTTCTTACCTGTCAGATCAAACATGTCTGTCTCTTCCTTATGGATTATGCGCCGCTCACGGCCTTGACGTCGGCGTCGGTGCCGACCTGTTTGGAGACCAGGGCGCGGTCGATCTTGCGGATCATGCCCGAAAGCGCCTTGCCCGCGCCGATTTCCCAGAACTCGGTGACGCCCTTGGCGGCCATGGCCTCGACGCTCTCGCGCCAGCGCACCGAGCCGGTGACCTGCTCCACCAGAAGCTGGCGAATGGTGTCGGGATCGGTGACCGCGTCAGCGCGCACATTGGCGATCAGCGGCACCGCTGGCGCCTTGATCTCCACGCCTGCAAGTGCCTCGGCCATCACATCGGCGGCGGGCTGCATCAGGGCGCAGTGGAAGGGGGCGGAGACCGGCAGCATCACGGCGCGTTTGGCGCCTTTCTCCTTGGCGATCTCGGCGGCACGCTCCACCGCGGCCTTGTGGCCGGAGACCACCACCTGGGTGGGATCATTGTCATTGGCGGCCTGCACCACCTCGCCCTCGGCGGCGGCCTCGGCGGCGACGGCTTTCACCGTCTCGAAATCCAGACCCAGGAGCGCGGCCATCGCGCCAACACCGACCGGCACGGCGCTTTGCATCGCCTGCCCCCGGGTGCGCAGCAGGCGCGCGGTGTCGGCAAGGCTGAGCGCGCCGGAGGCGGCCAGCGCCGAATATTCGCCCAAGGAGTGACCGGCCACAAAGGCGGCCTTGTCGATGCTGACCCCCTCGGCCTCCAGCGCGCGCATCGCGGCCATAGAGGTCGCCATCAGCGCCGGCTGGGCGTTCTGCGTCAGGGTCAGGGTCTCGATATCGCCCTCCCAGATCAGGCTGCTCAGGCTTTCGCCGAGGGCTGCGTCCACCTCGTCAAAGACGGCCTGTGCCGCCGGGTAGGCCTCGGCCAGCGCCTTGCCCATTCCGATGGTTTGGGCGCCTTGGCCCGGGAAAACGAATGCGATCGACATGGCTGTCCTCATTCATGAAACTGTCGTTCCCGGTGGTTTAGACGGGGCTGACGTTGCGTACAAGCATTCGGTGCCGCGAAATCCGTCATTCGCGCGCACGCAGGGGTGATGTGCATCCGTGAAGGTTGGTGAATATTGAACCCGCCTGCGGTGTTGTTACCTTTGAGCCAACACCTGATCCCAAAACAAGGACCCAAGTCCCATGTCCCGCAGCAATACGTCCAACAGCTACGGCGCGATCACCAAGAGTTTTCACTGGTTGACCGCCCTGCTGATCCTCTCGGCCTTTCCGCTGGGCTATTTCGCCAATGAGCTGGCCCATCAGATCCAGAGCCCGGAGTTCGACGGCGCGCAGGCCACGATCGCGCGCGCCACATTGCTGTTTTCGCTGCACAAGACCGTCGGGGTTGCGGTGTTCTTTACCGCGCTGCTGCGCATTCTCTGGGCGCTGACGCAGGAAAAGCCGGGCCTGCTGCACCCGGATCGCAAGCTGGAGACATGGGCCGCGGAGACCGCACATTGGGTGCTCTATGGTGCCATGGTGATCGTGCCGCTGTCGGGCTGGATCCACCACGCCGCCACCGACGGGTTTGCGCCGATCTGGTGGCCGTTCGGGCAGAACCTGCCGCTGGTGCCGAAATCAGAGCTGGTCTCGGAGCTTTCGGCAACCGTGCATTATTACACCATGCTGCTGCTCGGGGCGACGCTGCTGGCGCATGTGGGTGGGGCGTTGAAGCACCATGTGATCGACAAGGACAGCACCCTGCTGCGGATGGCACCCGGCACCCGTGCGCTGCCGGAACCGCCGGCGCAGTCGCATTCCGCGCTGCCGTTCCTGACCGCGCTGCTGGTCTGGATCGGGGTCATCGGCGGCAGCACCGCGCTGTTCCTGCAGTCTCACCCGGTCTCGACCACTGGGGCGTCGGGGGCGGAGACCGCGCGCCAGACGGCAGAGGGTTCGGGCTGGGCGGTTCAGGACGGCAGCCTCGGGATCGAGGTCGTGCAGATGGGCAGCACCGTCAGCGGCACGTTTGCGGACTGGAACGCCAATATCAATTTTGAGGAGCCCGCCACCCCCGGCCCGGCCGGCGATGTGGAGGTCACGATCACGATCCCCTCGCTGACACTGGGGTCGGTGACCGATCAGGCGATGGGGGCGGATTACTTCGACGCGGACACCTATCCCACCGCAACCTTTACCGCCGAGATCGTCCAGATTGAGGGTGAACAGTATGAGGCCCAGGGCACGCTGACCATCCGCGACCAGTCGGTGCCCACCACCCTGCCCTTCACCCTCACGCTGGAGGGCGACACGGCCACCATGTCCGGGCGCACGGAGGTGAACCGGCTGGATTTCAACATCGGAACCGGCACGCAGGATGAGGCAACGCTGGGCTTTGGCGTGGAGATCACGGTCGATCTGACGGCGACGCGCGCTGACTGACCCGGCCCGCAAACACGGAAACACCGCCGCCCCGGATCGGGTGCGGCGGTGAACTCAGTATTGATGCGCGGTATCAGTAGCCCAGATACTGGGTGCCGAGGGTGTCGCGATAGCGTTCGGCCCATTTCTGGTTGATCGCATCGAGCGTGCCGTCGGCCTTGGCCTCGCCATAGCAGCGGTTGAAATCCTCCGTCAGCGCTTCGGTGCGGAAGTTCATGCCGTAGTCGGACGGCGCAAAGATCGCCTGAAAGGTCACGTCCTGATTTGGATCGAACATCAGGTCCGCCTGTTCGCGCAGTTGCCGGTTGTATTCGGCAAAGATCATGCCGTCGCCGATCACCGCATCCACGCGATGACCAAAGATCATCCGGCTCTGGCCGATCTGATCGGCGATTTCCTTGTAGCTCTTGAAGCTCGGCACCGCGTCCTTCAGCCCCGGGATGATCTCCGACGCGCCCATAAAGGCAATCACCGACTGGCCCGACAGCGCCGAAAGATCCGCATAGCCCGCGCCCGCCTCCGACAGCGAGGACACGCCGTTCTGATACTGGATGTAGGCGTCGGACTGGACCCCGTCGAGCGGCATACCAAGAGGAACGGTGGCGACCCCGTCGCCCTTGCCGTTGGCATAGGTTTTCCAGTGCCGGGTAAAGGGCTGGATCTCGAAGGTGACGCTGTGACCGCAGCGCTCCATCACGGTGGTGATCACCTCGGCCTCGCGCCCGGTGCCATCCGCATTGAACATCGGCGGCAGGTCCCCGGCCAGAATGGTCAGGTCCTCGGCATGGGCAAAGGCCGGGATCTGGGTCACGGCAAGCGTCAGGGCAGCAAGGATGGGGCGGGCATTGAACATGGGGCAGACTCCTGAGTCGATGGCTACGGTCGAATGACTGCCCCAGAGCCTTGTCCAACGGCGGCTAACGATCACTTAACGCACGCGCCTCAACTATGCGCGATACGCAGGGCATTTGTATCAAGTTGCTGCAGTTCCCCGGCGCCCGTCCGATACTACGGCGGACGACCGGCGCGATCCCCCCACTGTCCGCGCGATCCGCAGCGCCCGGGCACAAAGAAAACCACCGGCCCTGAGATCAGGACCGGTGGTCAAAAGCATCACAACGATGGGCGGGATTATTCCGCTTTCATCGCCTCGACGGAGATCTTCACTTCGACCTCGTCGCTGACGAAGGGCGCGAACTGGCCCAGCTCATATTCGGAGCGCACCAGGGTGGTGGTGGCGTCGAAACCGGCCCAGGGCTTTTTCGCCATCGGGTGCTCGCCCGCCTGGTTCAGCTTGGCATCCAGCACCACCGATTTGGTCACCCCGTTCAGGGTCAGGTCGCCGGTGATCTTGGCGGTGTCTTCGCCGGTCACTTCGATGCCGGTGGAGGTGAAGGTCACCATCTCGTCATCGGTGGCGCCGAAGAAATCATCGGACATGAAGTGGTTGAAGCGGGCTTCCCAGCCGGTCAGCATGGATTTCACCGGCATCGACACGGAAACCGACGAATTCGCGGGATCTTCCTGGTCGAACATGATGTCGCCCTCGAAACCGGAAAACAGGCCGTAGGTGGTGGAATAGCCAAGGTGGTTGTAGCTGAACAGGATCTGGCTGTGGCTTGCATCAAGCGTGTATTTTTCCGGCGCGGCAAAGGCGGAGGTGGCGGCGGTGGTGCCGATCAATGCAGCGGCAAGCAGGATCTTTTTCATGGGTCTGGGCTCCAGTGTCATGGTTTGATGGTCGTAATGTCGGCCATGCGGGTGGCGTCAGCTAGTCCGCAAAACCCAACATCGGGTGTTGGAAAATGAACACCCGACCCTGCGGATTTATTCGCAGTCGCCGCAGATCTATATGACATCGCCCGCAATTTCCTGTGGGAAAGCGGGCGGCTCACGCGAATGTCAGAGAATGTGGGGCCGCAAAACGGCAGCGGCGGGGGGGAACCGGGCTTATCCGATCACCCGCAGATGCGGCCGCAGCTGCGTCAACAACAGCTTGCGTGTGCCGCGCCCTTCCAGCGGCAGTTCGATCAACAGGGTGCCGTCGGCCTCCAGCAGCTGCACGCTCTTGCTGGTGAACCGCGCCGCGCCAAGACTGTCGTAGCTGCGCCGCACCAGCACCCGCGCCCGGCCATCGGCGCGGGTCTCCTCGATCCGCATCTCGCCGCGCTGAGCGTCGAACTGGAACTCCGGCTGCGGCGTCTGTTCGCGCAGCAGCAAGAGGCACAGGCCGAAGAACAGCAGGAACACCGAAATCCCGACCCGGATCAGCGCCATCTGCGGGTCCGCACCGGCCTCGGGCACCAGCCAGAGACCGGTGGAGGCCAACACCATGCAGCCGCCGAGCAGGCGCAGCACCATGGCAGATACGGACCCGCCGGGCCGGATATTGACCTGTGTCGGCGCGGTCGCCTGCACGCCGGGGACATGGTCCAAGGGCGCTACGCGGCTGAAGTCGAGCACATTCTGGTCAATCGCGGTCATGGCGGTTATCCTTTCCAGCTCCGGCAGGTGCGAGACCCACCGTTAACACTCTGTTAACCAATTTCTCGCGTCGGATTGGGGCGGCAGTGTGGCAGGCTTGGGGAATTCTCGCGCCCGCCCCCGGCCCATGCGGCCGCGCCGTTGCAACAGGCTGCTTGCGCTTGGGAACAAAGACGTCTAAGGGGAAGCCTCCTTCCGTATCTTTGGATCCGCGCAGACTCTCGTGGTGGGGCAGCGGAAGGCGATTATGCCCTGCCTATGAAATGCGCCCAGACACAAACAGGAGTTCGCATGCCACTCTATGAGCATGTCATGATTGCGCGTCAGGACCTGTCCAACTCGCAAGCTGAAGGCCTCATCGAACACTTCGGTGCTGTTCTGTCCGACAACGGCGGCAAGCTGGTCGACAACGAGTACTGGGGCGTCAAGACGATGGCCTACAAGATCAACAAAAACCGCAAGGGCCACTATGCCTTCCTGCGCTCCGATGCTCCGGCAGCGGCTGTTCAGGAAATGGAACGCCTGATGCGCCTGCATGACGACGTGATGCGCGTTCTGACCATCAAGGTCGACGAGCACGCCGAAGGCCCCTCGGTCCAGATGCAGAAACGTGACGAACGCGACAACCGTCGCGAGCGCCGCTGATCTAACGCTTGAGAAAAGGACGCTAAACCATGGCAGCCAAACCATTTTTCCGCCGCCGGAAAGTGTGCCCGTTCTCTGGTGAGAACGCGCCCAAGATCGATTACAAGGACACTCGTCTGCTGCAACGCTACATCTCTGAGCGTGGCAAGATCGTGCCCTCCCGTATCACCGCCGTTTCGGCAAAGAAGCAGCGTGAACTGGCCCGTGCTATCAAGCGCGCCCGCTTCCTCGCCCTGCTGCCCTACGCCGTGAAGTAAGGAGACCTGATCCATGCAAGTTATCCTTCTTGAACGTGTTGCGAAGCTCGGCCAGATGGGCGACGTCGTTGACGTAAAGCCCGGCTTTGCCCGCAACTACCTGCTGCCGCAGGGCAAGGCGCAGACCGCGTCTGACGCCAACATCGCAGCTTTTGAAGCCCAGAAAGCGCAGCTCGAAGCGCGCAACCTGGAGACCAAGAAAGAAGCAGAAGCCCTCGGCGAGAAACTCGACGGCCAGCAGTTCGTCGTGATTCGTCAGGCCTCCGATGGTGGCAACCTCTATGGCTCCGTCACCACCCGTGACGCGGCTGATGTTGCAACCGAAGAAGGCTTCTCGGTGGACCGCAAGCAGGTCATCATCCGTGAGCCGATCAAGACCCTGGGCCTGCACATCGCAGAAGTGCACCTGCACCCCGAGGTCATGGTGACCGTCGAGCTGAACGTTGCGCGCTCCCCCGAGGAAGCGGAACTGCAGGCCTCCGGCAAGTCGATCCAGGAACTGGCCGCTGAAGAAGAAGCCGCAGCAGAGTTCGAAATCTCCGAACTCTTCGACGACATCGGCAGCGCCGCTTCCGACGACGACGAAGGCGATGCACCGGCTCCGGCCGCGGAGGACGAAACCAACGCCTGATCCCCGCGATCGGATGTTGTGACCTAAATGGAGGGCCGCCCGGATCATCGGGCGGCCCTTTTCTTGTCGGGGTCCATGTGCTGCTTCTTGTCAGGGTCCATGTGCTGCGCAGGATCAGACCGGCGCGGATCCCTCTCTATTGCCGGAACAGCTGCAACAACAGGCGAGGCGCCTGATTGGCAATGGTGAGCGCCTGGATCGCCAGTTCCTGCTGGGTCTGCAACGCGGCCAGTCGGGCAGAGGCTTCCTCCATATCGGTATCGGTCATGGCAGAGACGCCCTGCACCATCGAATCCACCAGACGGCCGACAAATTCGGACTGATCCTCCAGCCGCGCGGCAGAGGACCCGAGCGCGGCGGCGCCGTTGATCGCAGTCTGCAGGAAGCTTTCGATTTCGCTCAGCGCCGAGGCGGCAGAGGCGGTGTCGGTGATCGTGGTCAGGCTGCTGGCGAGATCGAGGTTGGAGGTGAAATTCACCGAGTCGATGGTGATTTCCTGAGCCGTCACCGCGCCGCCCGGCCCCACCCGGTTGAGCGAGGCCAGCACCCCCAGCTGGGTGCCGCCGCTACCGTCCAGATCCGCCGCCAGCAGGTTGGCGCCATTGAACTGGGCTGCGGAAATGATCGCTTCGACCTGCTCCACCTTGGAGGCGATGTCGGTCTGAATGGTGTCGTGATCCACGTTCTCCGACTGGGCAGAGACGATCAGTTCCTTGATCTCGGTGAGTTTTTCAACGATTTGCTCGGCTCCGGCAGAGGCAACGGCCACGGTGGCCTCGCCCAGTGCGAGCCCCTCCTCGATCGAGCGGAAACCGGCAATATCGGATTCCATCGTCTTGGCAATGGCCCAGACGGCGGCATTGTCCTTCGCCGATCCGATCCGCTTGCCGGTGGAAATGGAGGTCTGCACATCGGTCAGATCGCCATTGATGTTTTTCAGGGTGCGCAGGGCAATCATCGCCCCGGAATTCGTCAGGATACTGGACATGATGGGGTTCCATCGCATGGGACAGTTTTGGTCCCGCAGGTGTAGACCCCGCTTCAGGGATCGCTCCGTGCCCATTCCGACACTGCCGCCCGTTGCCGGGTGCGGCGCCATCCGCACAGCTGCCTGCCGCGATGCGCGTTAACTATACGCTCAAAGCCTTACTGCGGAGTTAACGCCAAAGACCGCTGTTTGCAGGATCTTTACGATGATCGCCCGAGGCATCGCGATCACACGAAAAACCGCCGGCCCCCTGGGGGACCGGCGGCTGTTTTGCCGTGTCTCAGCGAGACTTATCGGAACAGCTGCAAGAGCGAACTTGGCGCTTCATTCGCGATCGTCAGCGATTGCGTGGCCAGGTCTTGCTGCGTCTGCAGGGCCGACAATCGGGCGGACGCCTCTTCCATGTTGGTGTCGGTCATGGTCGACACACCCTGGGTCATGGAGTCGACCAGGTTGCCCACGAACTCGGACTGGTCTTCCAGACGGGCCGCATCCGCACCCAGAGCCGCAGCGCCGGTGATGGCGGTTTGCAGATAGGTTTCGATCTCACCCAGAGCGGAGGCCGCGGAAGCGGAATCGGTGATCTGGGTCATGGAGGCCAGGTCGAGGCTGGATTCAAAGTCGACGGTGTCGATGGTGATTTCCACGGCAGACACGGCGCCGCCAGCGCCAACGCGGTCAAGCGATGCAAGAACGCCCATCTGCGTGGTGGTGTTGCCATCGATATCGGAAGCCAGCAGGTTTGCACCGTTGAACTGGGCCGCAGAGATGATCGCGTTGACCTGCTCAACCTTGGAGTCGATGTCAGTCTGGATGGTGGCGTGATCCACGTTCTCGGACTGAGCGGAGACGATCAGTTCCTTCATCTCGGTCAGTTTTTCAACGATCTGTTCGGCACCGGCAGAGGCAACCGCAACGGTGGCTTCGCCCACGGCGAGGCCTTCTTCGATCGCTTCGAAACCGGCGATGTCGGATTCCATGGTCTTGGAGATCGCCCAGACTGCGGAGTTATCCTTGGCAGTGCCCACCTCTTTACCGGTGGAGATGCTGGTCTGGGTTTCGTTGAGGTCGTCGTTGACGGACTTCAGGGTTTGCAGCGCAACCATTGCGCCGTTGTTGGTCAGAATGCTGGACATAGAGCACCTTATTCAATGGCAGGACAGTGATTTGTTATCTGTCCTTTATTCAGGTTTTCCCGTTACACGGGGGCGAGTGGTCCCGTCCTAAACCTGCCTTACGCCTCGCGGCGTCAGCGCCACCTGTCACCAGATGCACCGTTACACTGGCATAAATCATCTTACCGAGAGATTAATGCCGCCCACCCTCATTCCTACAATTTTAACACAGCTGAATGATCTCCTAATCGACGAAAAAGAGATGCAATTTCATCGCGCTATTGTTGAAAATTAAACAGAGTTCCAACCCCGGCTTCAGCCCAGTCCCGCCTCGGGGTCACTGTCCCCTGAGCCCGTGCACCGCGGGCGACAGTACGCCGGATGCCGTGCCATCGCCGGGATCGGCAAAGCTCCGCCCTGCTGCCGGCGTGGGTCTTGCTGCATCTGAAATCCCGGCTAATCTGGCGCCGCAGCAACAACCGAAAGAGCCCCCCATGCATCGTCGTCACCTGCTTTGGACTTTGGCGGCCTTTTCCCTCAGCTCCGCGGCGGGCTGCGCGCGCACCGAAACGGCAACGCGCGCCTACAGCCCGCCCCTCTATCCGAATGAAACCCCGGAGCTGCGGCAAAAGATCAACTACTGGGCCGACCACTATGAGGTGCCGCGCAGCCTGGTCCACCGGCTGGCAGTGCGCGAGAGCACCCATCGCCCCTGGGCGACCAACCGGCCCTATTACGGGCTGCTGCAGATCCTGCCCGCCACTGCGCGCTCCATGGGGTTCCGGGGCCAGCCGAAGGACCTGCTGGATGCCGATACCAACCTGAAATACGCAGTGCGGTATCTGCGCGGCGCCTGGCTG
Source organism: Epibacterium sp. Ofav1-8 (assembly GCF_022348185.1). GTDB lineage: Bacteria > Pseudomonadota > Alphaproteobacteria > Rhodobacterales > Rhodobacteraceae > Epibacterium. The sequence continues at coordinate 257,276 of NZ_JAKRFD010000002.1, read as the reverse complement.
ATCTCTGATGGCAGCCAGGACACGGCGGTCAAACACTATTCGCGCGGCTACTACTATGAGGCGAAGCGGCGCGGCATGCTGCGCGAAACGGGCCTGCGCTGAGCCGGGTCCGCCGTCGCCTGTCCGCGATACGCGCTCCCGGATGTCAAATTCTTTGACCACAAAGTCAAAATCTGGCCTGCTGCAATATAGCCGTCACATGACTTGGCTACGACATTGCACAGGCCCCCACCCCCGGGGGTTGATTTGATTTCAAGGAGTAGAACATGCCGCTTCAACTTGATCGCCGGTCCTTTCTTGCCGGCAGCGCCGGCGCCGGGCTGATTGCCCTGCATCCGTTTTCCGTTCAGGCGGCCGCCGGACAGGTGCACCTGCGCCTGATGGAGACCACCGACCTGCACGTGCATGTGTTTCCTTATGACTATTACGGCGACAAACCCGTGGACACGGTCGGCCTCGCCCGGACCGCGGCCCTGATCAACGACATCCGCGCCGAGGCCACCAACACGCTGCTGCTGGACAATGGCGACTTCCTGCAGGGCAACCCGATGGGCGATTACATCGCCTATGAGCGCGGCATGAAGGACGGCGACCAGCATCCGGTGATCACGGCGATGAACACCGTGGGCTACGATGCCTCCACCCTGGGCAATCACGAATTCAACTACGGCATTTCATTTTTGATGAAGTCGCTGGCCGGGGCCGGGTTCCCGGTGGTCTGTGCCAATGTCGCCAAGAAGATGGGCGCCTCCCCGCGCGAGGATGAGACGCTGCTGCCGCCCTATGTGATGCTGGAGCGCACGCTGACCGATGGCGCGGGCAACACCCATCCGATCAAGATCGGCCTGATCGGCTTTGTGCCGCCGCAGGTGATGAACTGGGACCGCAAGCATCTGGAGGGCAACGTGCAGGCGCGTGACATCGTCGACTGCGCCCGCGCCTATGTGCCCGAGATGAAGGAGAAAGGCGCAGACATCATTATTGCGCTGTCCCACTCCGGCATCGGCGCGGCCGATCACAGCGACGGGATGGAGAACGCCTCGGTGCCGCTGGCGGCGGTGGAGGGCATTGATGCCATCATGACCGGACACAGCCATCTGGTGTTCCCCTCCTCCACCTATGCGGAGTTTGCGGGCGTTGACGCCGACAAAGGCACCATCCACGGCACGCCCGCCGTCATGGGCGGCTATTGGGGCAGCCACATGGGGCTGATCGACCTGATGCTGGAGCGCGACGGCAACGGCTGGCGTGTGGTGGGCCATGCCTCCGAGGCGCGGCCCATTTCAAAGCGCAACGAGGACCGCAGCGTCACCGCCCTTGTCGACAGCGACCAGAGCGTGCTTGACGCGGTGCAGGCAGACCATGACGCCACGCTGGCCTATGTGCGCCGCGCGGTGGGCAAGACCGATGCGCCGCTGCACAGCTATTTTGCGCTGGTGGCGGATGATCCGTCGGTGCAGATCGTCTCGATCGCGCAGACCTGGTACATCGAACAGATGCTCAAGGGCACCGAGCATGAGGGCCTGCCGATCCTCTCCGCCGCCGCGCCGTTCAAGGCTGGTGGGCGTGGCGGGCCGGAGTATTACACCGATGTCCCCGTGGGCGATGTGGCGATCAAGAATGTCGCCGATCTCTACCTCTACCCCAACACCGTGCGCGCGGTGAAGGTCACCGGCCAGCAGGTCAAGGACTGGCTGGAGCGCTCGGCGGGCATGTTCAACCAGGTCGAGCCCGGCAAAGCGGATCAGGTGCTGCTGAACCCGGAGTTCCCAAGCTACAACTTTGATGTGATCGACGGGGTGACCTATCAGATCGACCTGAGCCAGCCGCCGATGTTCACTTCCAAGGGAGAGGTCATCAACCCGGACACCAACCGGATCGTGAACCTTGAATTCAACGGCGCGCCGATTGATCCCGCGCAGGAGTTCATCATCGCCACCAACAACTATCGCGCTGGCGGCGGTGGCAACTTCCCGGGGGCGATGGGCGATACCGTTGTGTTCGAAGGCCCCGACACCAACCGCGATGTGATCGTGCGCTATATCGTCGAACAGGGCACCATCAGCCCCAAGGCAGACGGCAACTGGCGTTTTGCGCCCCTGCCCGGCACCTCGGTGCTGTTCGACACCGGCCCCAAGGCGGCGGACTATGCGGATGCGGTGCCCGGCGTGTCGATCACACCGGCCGGCGATGGCCCGGACGGGTTTGCCCGTTTCAAGATCGAACTCTGATCGCGGCCAGACACCGCGGCTGACAGGTCAAATGGGGCCGCCCCGGCGCACATCGGGGCGGCCCTTTTGCGTCAGGCGACCCGGTTGCGGCCGTCGCGCTTGGCTCTGAGCAGCATCACATCCGCCCGGCACAGCGCTGGCATCAGATCGGCCTGCCCTGCGATGGCGGCGCAGCTGAACGTGGCGGTGATCCGGCGCATCTTCAGAATGCCGGAGCCTTCGAGCTGTGCGCGGCATTGTTCGGCAAGCGTGCGTGCCGATGCCAGATCCCCGCACGGCCGCAACACCAGAAACTCCTCGCCGCCCAGCCGGAACAGGAGATCACCGGGGCTCAGTTCCTGCTGCACCAGCATCGTCACCGCTTTCAGCACATAGTCGCCGGTGGGATGGCCGAGGTTGTCGTTGACGCTCTTGAAATCGTCGAGGTCAAACAGGATCAGGGCTGCGTCGGACAGATCCTCGATTTCGATCACCGCCTCCAGGTGGCGCCGGTTGAAACATCCGGTCAGGGGATCGCGGATACAGCCGCTGACCAGCTGGTTCTGCGCTTCGTCGATGCGGATTGCGGCATACCACAGGAAGGCAAGGCACAGGCTGAGCGCAAAGAAGAGCCGCATGGCAAAGGGCCAATCGCCACCAGAGAACAGCGTCATGGAAACAACCCCGCCGCAGAAGATCAGCGAGAACACCAGCGGGAACAGGCCACGCGACACCAGAAAGGCACCGATCACGGCCGGGAAGGCATAGAAACCGGTCTCCGGCCCGATCAGCCAGATCCCCAGCACGATCGCCGCCCCGATCAGGCAGAGCACAAGGTTGATCGAGACAGGCAGCCGTTGCAGGCGCAGCGCCGCAACGAGGTCGAGCACCAGGATCAGCACCACAAGCGCCAGAATGGCCGCCATCGGGTAGGTCCCGCGCGACAGGTTGACCACAACCATACCCGCACAAATGAGGGCAACGCTGGCCCCAAGAAGGATATTCACGCGGCGCTGAATCCTGGTCGTTGGCATGGATCTGTCCCGATACGATTTATGCGTTTGAAGGCGCTGCCTTGAAATTTTTTTATATCGACGACTTTTGATTTTTTCGCGGGCAAAGGAAAAGCCCCAATCCGACAGGCGATGAGGGGAAAAAAACGATGCCTTCCCCGCAATGGCACGACCTGCAAATTGATGCCCCCCACCGTTTGGGGCGGTTTCTCTAAAAAATTGAATGAATTAGACAAAATCGCACCAAATGGTTGAAGCAAATGAATATTTTCAAGCATGAAAGGTCTCAGTTGCAGATATCTGGCCCAAAACCGCAACCGCGCCGAACTGCGCGACCAGATGATTCGCAGCCTCCGCGGCAAAGGTCGCGCGCGCTAAAATCCGCGCCAACGCACCCGTCGCCCAAAGAAAAAGAGCCGCCCGGACCGGACGGCTCTTTCCAAAAACTCAAAGAGGAAGAGATTATTCTTCTTCCAGCGCCTCGACGGCTTTTTGCAGGTCTTCCTTGGAGACTTCCTTCTCGGAGACCTTCGCCTGATCGAATACCAAGTCGATGACCTTGTCTTCGAAGATCGGCGCGCGCAGCTGCTGCTGCATCTGGGCGTTCTGCTGGATGAACTCAAAGAACTGACGTTCCTGGCCCGGGTACTGGCGTGCCTGCTGCATGATCGCCTGGGTCATTTCCTGGTCGGTCACTTCGACTTCGGCTTTCTGACCCATTTCGGCGAGGAGCAGACCCAGGCGCACGCGGCGCTCGGCCAGCTTGTTGTGCTCGTCGGTGGGCTCGATTTCCGGGTGGTCGTGGCCCTGCACGTCCGGGTTTTCCTCGTGCCACAGCTGGTGTGCGATCTGCTTGGCTTCGGCCTCAACCAGGCTCGGCGGCAGGTCGAAGGAGACCAGATCGGCCAGCGCGTCGAGGGCGGCACGCTTCATCACCTGACGGGCGGCACCGGCATATTCTGCTTCGAGACGCTCGGAGATCTGACCTTTCAGCTGGTCCAGATCCTCGGCACCGAATTTCTTGGCCAGCTCGTCGTTGATCTCGGCCGCTTTGGGGGCTTTGACCTCTTTGATGGTGCAGGAGAACACGGCTTCCTTGCCCGCGAGGTGCTCTGCGCCATACTCTTCGGGGAAGGTCACGGTGACGTCTTTTTCCTCACCGGACTTCACGCCGACCAGCTGCTCTTCGAAGCCGGGGATGAAGGAGTTGGAGCCCAGCGTCAGCGGGTAATCCTCGGCGGAACCGCCTTCGAACGCTTCGCCGTCAACCTTGCCGACAAAGTCGATCACGACCTGATCGCCATCCTCGGATGCGGCACCCTCTTCGCGGGCTTCGAATTCCTGTGCGGAGGACGCGAGGTTTTCCAGCGCCTCGGTCACGGCTTCGTCTTCGGCTTTGACAACCAGCTTTTCCAGCTCGACGCCGGACACGTCGACCTCGGGGATCTCGGGCAGCGCCTCATAGGACATCTCGACGTTGACGTCGTCGCCCTCTTTCCAGTCTTCGTTGGTCATCTTGACGTCGGGCTGCAACGCCGGACGGTCGCCGGAATCTTCGAAGTGCTTGTTCATCGCACCATCGACAGCTTCCTGCATGACTTCGCCCATCAGGCGCGGACCGAACTGCTTTTTCAGAAGCGGCATCGGAACCTTGCCCTTGCGGAAGCCCTTCATCTCGATCTCGGGTTGCGCTTCGGCCAGTTTCGCGTTGACCTTCTCTTCCAGCTCGGTTGCCGGAATGGTGATCGCGTAGCCGCGCTTCAGACCTTCGTTCAGAGTTTCAGTGACCTGCATCATATTCCCCATAGAGATTCGGGGCGCGCGCGCAGGCTCCGCCCCCAGACAATTTGTGGCCTTCTATTGGCCCGCGCGGCGCGGTGCAAGAGGCATCCGCCCCGATCCGCCCATGAAGCGCCCCAAACCGGCGCTTTCCCCCCGTTTTTACGCCGTGAAGGCCGCAGACCACATGCAAACGCCCCCCGGGAGGAGCCGGGGGGCGCAGCGTGATGCGGACAACCGAACCAGTCACGGGTCACGAGGTAAAAACCCTCACCCGGCCCGGTAACCCGTATTCAGAGCACCGCTCTTGACATGTTCTGCTCAGAACTTCCAGCGGGCACCGGCCAGAACGGCAGACCCGTCCTGATAGGTGGTCGCCGAAGTGTCATCGTAGGAATACTCGCGGTAGGCGACATAGGCTTCGATGTTCTGGCGGTCGAATTTCTGCACCGCCGCGATCCCGAAGGATTCCGCGCTGTCGTTGACAGAGACCAGATCGGAGCCGTCATAATAGTCCACCGAGAAGGAGGTGGCGCCGACGGAGACCAGGTTCGCGGTGTAGCCCAGCTTGACGTAGCCATAGTTGCCGCCGGTGTCGCGGTCGCCGGTGGCGGCGCTCAGCGAAAGGCCGGTCGGCTCGTGCAGAACCGCGGCGGAGGCGATGGTGTCCCGCGTGTCGGAACCGCCCTTGTCGGTCCAGCTCACGGCCAGGGCACCGGCCACGGTGAAATCGCCAAGATCCTCGTTTTCGTAGTTCAGGGCGATGTCATACTGCTCGGTGTCGGCATCCTCGGTCAGGATGTCCTCACCATAGGACGCAGAGACGGTGAACCCGGCGAATTCGGGCGAGTCATAGCGCACCCGGCCCCGGCGGGAGCCGTCAAAGGTCGCAAAGACATCGCCGATCTCGATCCCGGTCAGCGCGCCGGTGCTGCTGCGCAGGAAGTAGCCACCGGCGGCATCCGCCACGGAGGTATTCGCCGCCACACCGGTGCCGGAGAGGTCGATCCCGGTGGCGCCATCCGCCGCCATCGAGCCCTGACCGATGGAGAAGGTACCGTAGCGCGGGGTGTGCCATTGCAGGTCGACGTGGCGCAGGTCGCTGCGGGTCCAGTCGGTGATGTCGCCCTGCCCGTTCTGATCGACACCATCTGTCGAGCGCAGCGACAGCGAGGTTTCAAAGCGGAATTTCAGGGTGTTCTCGCCAAAGGGCTGCTCCAGCCAGAAGCCGACGCGGGACCCGGAGTTGCCGTTGTCGAGGAAGCGGTTGTAGTCTTCCTGGCCATCGTCATAGCCCTGATAGGTCAGGTTGAGCTGGCCGTACCAGCGGAAGGTGCCACCATTGTCCGAGGTGTAGGTGGGGCCCGCAACGGCGGGAGCGGCGAGGAGGGCTGTCAGCGCGAGCGCGCTGGAGCCCGCCGCAAGGGTTTTGGTGCTCATGATCTGAGTCTCCTAAAGTCGATTTACAGTCGGCCATCCTCCATCCCCGGATCCGACTGGACCCTGAGCTATCATGTAAGAATTTCGGGAACAGGACTTGAAAGTCGACCCAGCTGAACGGGTCAGTTCACATCGCGGAGAGCGCTGTAATTATGGCACTTTTCCGCCTAGCACATCGTGCCACTGGGGTTTTGCACGATCAATTTCAACCACCCAAGTTTGCATTATTGAATAGGCAGCCATTCGCTGCGTGCAACCCTCCGGCGCTGTCCCGGCATCAAAGCGGCGCGTCACTCGAATCAAATCCGCACAAAAATCCCCGGCTGCCCCCCTGCCCCGGTAACCGCCGGTTAGGGATCTGGGGGGAGACTTTCGCCAAACCCGTTTTTGCGACAATCCACCTCCGGAGTAGACGACATGAAGACAACCCTGAGCGCCCTCGGCCTTGCCCTCGCCACCATGACCGCGCCGCTGATGGCGGAGCCGCTGCGCATTGCCACCGGCGAATACGCCCCGATGACCGGCGAAGCGCTGCCCAATGGCGGTGTGGTCAACGGCCTTGTTTCACGTCTGGCCGCCGATGCCGGGGTCGAGATCAGCTTTGAATACATGCCGTGGAACCGCGGGCTTGAACTCACCCGTCAGGGTCAGATGCACGGTGCCAGCTACTGGAACGATCTGACAGACCAAAGCGGCCTGATCGAAGTGGGCCCGGTGTCCAACGGCCGCATCGTCTTTTTCCACCGCGCCGATGCGCCGCTGCCAGAGTGGTCCGAGCTGGACGATCTGGCCGGAACCACCTTTGGCGCCACGCTGGGCTACCCCTACACAGAGGCGTTCTGGGCACATGGCGAGGATGGCACCTACGAGATCCAGACCGCGTCAAACGACCTGTCCAACTTCAAGAAGCTGCAAAAGGGGCGCATCGACGCTTTCATCATCAATGAACTGGTGGGCTGGGACCTCCTGAACCAGAACTTCAGCCCCGAGGAAGTGGCTCAGTTCGCGGCATCGGAAACGCCCGTTGCCGAGGCGCTTGGCTATCTTCAGATCTCGACCGAAGCCGAAGGCGGCGCCGACATCGCGGCACGCCTGCAATCCGCCTATGACGCGCTGGCCGAATCCGGCGAACTCGACGCGGTAAAAACCGAACTGAATGCGGCCTCTGGCATCCCGTCCAGCTGACGGGCCATCGGCCTCTCCTCCCGGCGCCGCATCTGACCTCGTGCGGCGCCCTCCCCCATCCTGTGAACGAAAGACCTCTCTCATGAAACATATCCTTGCGACCCTGACCGGCGCGCTGGTGGCGCTGTCCACGGCGGCCCATGCCGAAACCATCACGATCTCCACCGGTGAATACGCGCCCTTCACCGGGGAATCGCTGCCCAACCACGGTGTCGTCAACGGGCTGGTGACCCGCGTGGCCGAGCACGCCGGCCTCGATGTCGAATTCGAATACATGCCTTGGAAACGCGCGCTGGAGATGGCCCGCAATGGCCAGGTGCAGGCGTCGAGCTACTGGGGCGAGCGCCCCGACCAGACCGGTCTGGCGATGGTCGGCCCCTTCACGCTGGACCGGAACGTGCTCTACTATCGCACCGACAATCCGGTGCCGGAATTCGAGGATGTCACCGAACTGGAGGACGTGGTGATCGGTGTCACCCACGGCTATTCCTACACGCCGGTGTTCTGGGCCAATGTGGAAAACGGGTCGATCGAGACCCAGACCGCCAAGGATGATGCCTCCAACTTCCGCAAGCTGCTGGGCGGGCGCATCGATGCCTTTATCGTCGATGAATATGTCGGACAGTATCTGCTGGAGCAGGAATTCTCTGCCGAAGAGCGGGCGCAACTTGGCTCCACCGAGAGCGCCATCATGGGCGTTGGCGGCTTCCTCCAGATCTCGCTCGAGGCGGAGGGCGGTGCCGCGCTCGCCAAACGGTTGCAGGCGGCCTATGACGAGATGCAGGCCTCCGGCGCTCTGGACGAGAGCCGCGCCGAGCTGAGTTCCGCAGCCGGTCTCGGCAGCTGATCCCCCCGGTCCGTCAGCGCTGCACCCTGGCGCTGACGGGCCGCGCGGGTCAGGCCGGTGGGCGTCCCTATTCGGTGATGACATGCGGACCTGGAACACGAACGGGGCGTTCTGCGCCCCGTTTTTTTTGTGCCAGAGGGCCGGGTTTGATCCGCGAAGATCATACAGGCTTTGATTTCTCTGCAATATGCCCCGCGCCAAAGGAGGCTCGCCGGGATGAGGTGCCCGTTTGCGACGGGCGTTATCCCTGACGCATCATCGCCGCGTGCTGCATCCAGCGGATTGACGCCTCCACCGCCGTGCGCAGCATGTCCAGCGACAGGCCGCGTTTGGTCAGATAGCGGGTCGCCCCGGCCTTCATCGCGGCGGCGGCCAGCTCCTCGCTGCCGCGTCCCGAGAGCACGATCACCGGCACAAACGGGTCGCGCGCCTTCAGGGCCGCCAGCACCGACAGGCCATTGTTATCCGCCAGGTGATAGTCCAGCAGCACGCAATCCGCGCGCCATTTGGCAAACCGCGCCACGCCGTCGCTGCCGGTGGCTTCGGTGGTGGTCACGGTGCCCGGGATCTGCTCGCAGAGCTGACACAGGATCTGGGTGTCCTCCGGACTGTCGTCGATAACAAGGATCTTGGTCATACTGCGTCCGCCAATGTCGCCGTCGCCGCAGCACCAGCGTCCTGCTCCCGCGCGTTGGGCAAGGAGAAGTAGAAGGTGGTGCCGCTGCCGACTGTGCTGTCCAGTGTAATAAGCTGGCCATAGCTTTCCACGATTTCCTTGGCAAAGGAAAGCCCCAGACCACTTCCGGTTGCGCCGGGGAGCGTCTGGTCATGGGGCGACTGGCCCCGCACCCCGGGTTCGAACAAGCGCATCCGATCCTCCGGCGCGATGCCGATGCCATTGTCGCGGACATAGAACACATGCACCAGCCCGCTGTGGTCCTGGCTGTCCGGCGTCAGATAGCCCAGCCGCACCTCCGGCGTGGCGGCGCGGTTGTAGATCAGCCCGTTCGCCATCAGGTTCTGGAACACCACCTTGGCCTTGGCGCGGCTGGCGTTCACCCGTGGCAAGGGGGTTTCCACCACGATGCGCCCGCCCGTCGCCAGCGCCAGTTCTGACAGCTCGCCGCGAATTTCCTCCACCAGCGCTTCGACGTCGATATCGACCCGGGCGCTGCCCCGGCCGCGATGCTGCGAGGAACTGAGGAGCGCCGAAATCGTCGCCTCCATCTGGGCGCAGAGGTCCTCGATACGGCGGATTTCGGCGGCGGGCGGCGTCTCGCTCTGCTCTTGCAGCTGGCGGATCTGCCAGTGGATGGCCCGCAGCGGTTCCTTGAGGTCGTGGGAGGCAATATCGGCAAAGCTGTCCAGTTCGCGGTTGGAGCGTTCCAGCTCCTCCACCAGCCCTTCGAGCTGGCGCGAATGTTGCAGCAGGCGGGCCTGGCGTTCCTGGGTCCGGCTGCGCTGCACCTGCTGCCAGATCGCCACCCCCAGCAAGGCCACCAGCAGCGCAGCGATGCCGCCCATCAGCAGCCGCAACCGCAGCGGCGTCCAGAACACCGGGGTGCCGAACCACTTGGCCTGCCGGTCGGCATAGGTGTCGGAGATCAGATAGCCGGGGATGACCGCATTCAGCCGCTCCCGCACCTCGCCAAGCCCGAGACGCAGGGCGGGCCCCGACTCGCTGACATAGAAGGGCTGCGCGCTGGCGCGGAACAGGTCGCGGTTGCCGCGCTGCGTGACATGGCTCCAGAAAGCGTTGGTCGGCGACAGGGTGGCCTCTGCCCGGCCATCGAGCAGCGCGGTCATGGTGCCGTCCTTGCCGTCGACATAGATCAGATCCAGCCCGCCGTGGCTCTCGGCCAGAAGCGCCGTGTTCTTGCCGGATTCCACCGCCACCCGCAGTCCGCGCAGGTCATCCAGGGACTGCGGCCGCTGTGGTGCGTCGGCAAGGGTGAAGATCGAGAACGGCACCCGGTGGGTGGGAAAGGTGAAATCCATCCGCGTCTCGCGCGCTGCGTTCCAGGCCATCATCGGCACGATATCGGCAACGCCGTCGCGGGGGCCCTGACCAAATTCCTCGTCGGTGATGGGCTGATATCGAAACCGCAGGCCGGCCAGATCCATCAGGTCCTCGAGCACCTCCACCCCGAACCCGGTGGCAGTGCCATCCGCCGCCATGTCGACAAAGGGCGGCACGTGGTGCACCCCCACGGTCAGCACGTCGGGCACCGGCGCCGGGTTGGAGATCAGGTATTTGGCGCGCAGCTGCTCCAGGGTGCCGTCGGCTTCGAATTTTTCAAGCGCGGCGTTGACGGGGTCAAGCAGCTCGGCGCGGCTTTCGTGCAGCACGATGACGCGTTGGATCGTCTTCAGGGGATCACCGACAAAGGCGATCCGCCCGTCCAGCCGGGTGGCGCGGGTCATCGCAAACAGCACGTTGACCGGATAGGAGACCGCGTCGACATCGCCGCTGAGGAGCGAGATCAGCGCCTCCTCCGGCCCCGGTTGCTCCACCAGGGTGGCGGCGGGAAACAGGGCGGGATCTGCTGCGATGGTCGGCGGCACCGCCCCGATGCGCAGCCCGGCGAGGTTGTCGGGATCAAAGCTGTCGGCCCGTTCAACCGGGATCGCCAGCCTGACCTGCACTTCGGAAATCGGGCGCGAGGCCACATTGGTGGGCTGGAACACCGGCCCCATCCCCACCGCCACCAGCATGTCGGTCTCGCCACCTGCCTGCGCGGCGGCAATATCGGGGATCGGGCCGTAATATTTCAGTTCCAGTTCAAACCCGACCTCATCGGCGACCAGCCGGGCCAGTTCGACCGCAAACCCGGTCGGCGCGCCATCCTCGCCGCGCATCAACAGCGGCGGCACATTGCCCCAGGGCATCACCACCTTGTCGTAGCGCGGCACGTCGTCCGCCGCGATGGCTGCGCCGGTGCTCAGCGCCAGCGCGGCGACAAGCCCCCGGACGATGCGCCGCCAATGCAGCAGAGGCAGTGCGCGCGCCGGTCCCATGTTACAACAAGGCCCCCAGTTGCGCCTTGCCAACCGGTTTTTCGTAGAACCCGTCGATCACCGGATGGTCCTCGCTGCGCTGCCGGTCGGCCGGGTTGATCGAGGAGGAACAGACAAACAGCCGCGCATGGCCGCGCAGTTCGGGATAGAGCGCCTGATAGTGATCGGCGAATTCAAACCCGTTCAGCCGTGGCATGTTGATGTCGACAAACACCAGATCCACCTGCCCCCGCCCCGGTGTCTTGAGATAGGTCAGCGCATCCTCGGCATAGGTGAATTCCACCACTTCGGCCTCCGGCGCGACCTTGCGCAGGCTGCGTTTGAAGAAATACCGATCCGCATCGCAGTCATCGACCAGAAGGACCTTGGGGCGCGCTGTCATGGTGTCATCCCTCTCCCAACGTGAAGCGGAAGCTGGAGCCGCCGTCCTCTGCCTCCACCACCTCGATGGTGCCGCCGTGCATCGAGATGATCTTTTCACACATGGCAAGGCCGAGGCCGCTGCCTTCGACCTCGGATTCTACATGCAAGCGGGTAAACAGTTCAAAAACGCTCTCGCGATCCTTTTCCGCGATGCCGATGCCGGTGTCATCCACGCGCACGCCGACCCGTCCATCGACGGTTGCCAGCGGCGCGATGGTGATGCGGCATGGCCGGTCGGGGTGGCGATATTTGAGCGCGTTGCTCAGCAGGTTCTGCAACACCCGCGCAATCAGATCCGGCACCCCAAGCGCCTGCGGCAGCGGTTCGACGATGACCTCGGCCCCGGCCTGTTCGATCGGCACCTTCAGATCCTGCACCGAGGCCCGGGCGATCCGGTTCAGATCCAGCGGTTCCAGGGTGACGTCCTTGTCCTGCAAGCGGGCAAAATCGAGGATCGCATCCACCCGCCGTTTCAGGCGGTTGGTGCCGCGGGTCAGATAGTCCACCACCTCCCGGGCCTCCTCGTCGAGCTGGTCCGGCAGTTCCTCCAACAGCGCCTCGATACTGCTTTCGATGGTATTGAGCGGCTGTTTCAGGTCATGGGCGGAAATAAAGGCAAAGCGGCGGATTTCATTGGCGCGGCGCTGGATCTCGTCCTCCCGCTCGCGCAGGTCGGTGACGTTCTGATGCACGCCGATCATCCGCATCGGACGGTGATCCACGCTCCAGTCGGTGACCTGCCCGCGGCTCTTGACCCAGATCACCGAGCCATCCTTGCGCAGATAGCGCACCTCGACCGCAAAGGGTTTTGTGCCGCGGCTCTCGACATGGGCGTCATAGGCCTGGTGGAACCGCGGGCGGTCTTCCTCGTGGATGAGGGCAAACCAGGTTTCCGGCGTGGGGGCCAGTTCGCCGGTGGCAAAGCCCAGCAATTCCAGAAAGCGGCGGCTGATATAGAGCTGATCGCTGGGGATGTTCCAGTCCCAATAGCCCGCTTCCTCGCTCTCCAGCACGCTGGCCAGAATTTCGCTCTGTCGCCGTGCCTCCTGCTCCAGAAGCTTGCTGTCGGTGATGTCCAGCAGGGTAATGACCACCCCGTCGGGGCTGCCACGCGGACGGGTGAACTGGCGCACGCGGGTCTGCACAAAGCCGCCGTCCCGGCGGCGCAGCTCGCGTTCGGTTTCCTCGCCCTGATCGCGCGCCAGCGTGGCGTCCTCCAGCAGCAGAGTGACCGCCTCCGGCAGCAGCGCCGTGGCAAAGCTCTGCAGCGGGCGGCCCACATCGCTGTGCTGGAGGTCGAGGTAGCGGGTCACCCCGGCGCTGAAGCGGCGGATGCACATGTCATTGTCCAACAGCAGGATGCCCAGGGCCGCGGTTTCCAGCAGGTTGTCGACATCCGCATTCACCTGCTCCAGTTCGGAAATCCGCTCGATGTTCTCGGTGTTGACCGTGTGCAGCTCCTCGTTGATGCTCTGGGTCTCTTCGTTGTTGGCCTGCAATTCCTCGTTGGCGGCAATCAGCTCTTCGTTGGCGGTTTGCAGCTCCTCGTTGGAGGCACCGAGGTCCTGCGCCGTCACCCCGAGCATTTCCTGAAGCGAGCGCACCTCGCCCTCCAGATGCTGGATATAGGCCCTGGTCTGGGCCGCCGGCTCCTCTCCGTCTGCCGTGCCCGGCTGGCTGCGCGGCAGCGCCTGGGTCGACTGGCGGATGAACAGGGCAATGGCGGTGGTGTGCCCTTCCCACATGATCTTGCGCCCGGACACCGATATCGTGCGCACCTCGTCTTCCTCGATCAGCCGGATGTCGGAGGCCTGGGCCGAGGTATTGTCCTCGGCGCCGCGCATGACCAGCGCCACGGCGCTGCGCAGACGATCATCGCAGAGTTCAAAGATATTGGTGGAAAAGCCGCTGTCCGGGATTTGCAGGATCGACTTCATGTTGCCGAAGGTCTTCAGCAGGGTGGCACTGGGGTCCACGATGCATACGCCGGTCTGGCTTGCCTCCAGCGAGAACTGGAACAGCGAATGCAGGTCGTCCTGCGCGGTGTGGGTGCTCGAGAGCATGCGCCGCGCCCGCGGCAGCATGCCAAGGGCCGGCAGCTGTGCGGTCAGCGATCCGCGCCCGGGCCTCGACTGCGCGACGCGCATGTTCTTGTAGATCCGCTCCTTGCCCATGAAGAAGCTGAACCGGACACCATCCGGCCCCGGCGTTTCCGCCGCCCCAAGGAGCAGATACCCCTCCATGCGCAGCGACATCGAGAAATTCACCATCACCCGCGCCTGCACATCCGGGCTGAGATAGATCAGCAGGTTGCGGCAGACGATCAGATCAGTCCGCGTGTAGGGCGGATCGAGGGTGATGTCATGTACCGCAAAGACGATCTGGGCGCGGATCTTGGGCGCAATCGCAAAGGTGCCGGGGTGGTGGGTGATATAGCCCGCCTCGCGGTATTCCACCGGGATTTCCTCCAGCGTGTGATCCGGATAGATCCCCTGTTTGGCGGTATTGACCGCGTTTTCGTTCACATCGGTGGCATAGACGCGAAAGTCGCGCTCGATCTGGTTATCGTCGCGAAATTTCTGCAACAGCATCGCCAGCGTATAGGCTTCCTCGCCAGTGGAGCAGCCGACCGACCAGATCCGCAGGGGCGCGCTGGTGTCGCCCTCTTCGAACAGCCGTCGCAGCACCCGGGCCTCCATCGTGCGCCAGACATGCAGATCGCGAAAGAAGTTGGTCACCCCGACCAGAAACTCGCGATAGAGCAGCTCCGCCTCGCCGCTGTTGTCCTCGAGATAGCGGAGATACTCCTCCGCCCGGGTCAGGCCAAGAAAGCCCATGCGCCGCGCGATGCGGCGTTTCAGGGTGGGCTCCTTGTAGAGCGCAAAGTCGATTTCCGCCCGCGTGCTGACCCGCTCCAGGATCTGCCGGAATATATCCTGCGCGCCGGAGAACACCTCATCCACATCGGCAATGCCGCTCTGGCGCAGCGCGATGAAGCGATCGATTTCCTCGACGATGTCGTCGGGCTGAAGCACCTGATCCACCAGCCCGGTGGCAATGGCCTGACGCGGCATGCCGTCAAAGCCGCAGGTCTCGGGGTCCTGCGCGATCACCAGCCCCTCGCTGTCCTTGATCGCCCGCAGCCCGCGGCTGCCGTCGGACCCGGTGCCGGACAGCACCACCCCGATCGCCCGCTCGCCCGCCGCCTCTGCAAGGGAGAGGAAGAACACATCGATCGGCAGGTTGAGCGCCGGGCGCGGCTGCGGCGCGACCAGCGAGAACCGCAATCCCGCCCCCCGTGGCGCATTGGCGTTGTCCGAGGCATCCGGATCGCCCGCCTGATGCGCTCGCCCGCTGTTGCTGTCGCCCCGGGTGCCCTGAATGACAATATGCGCGCCGGGGGGGATGACATAGATGTGGTGCGGTTCCACCGGCATGTCGTCCTCGACCTCCACCACCTGGTGCTGGGTTTCGCGGCCGAGGATCTCGGTCATCAGCGATTTGTAGTCCGGCGACAGGTGCTGGATGACGACAAAACTGTGCGGGAAATCCTCGGGCACCCGGGTCAGCAATTGCTTGATCGCATCCAGCCCCCCCGCCGACGCGCCAACGCCGATGATATAGAACCGCTGGTCGACAGATCCCATCGGACGGGGCCCGCCGGTGATCTCTGTGGCCGAGACGGACTGCGGGGTGGTCTCTTCGGGCTGAATGTTGTCCTCCGTCATGTTCTGCTAAATCGCCTCGCTTGAAACCTGATCGATCACGTCGCCGGCCAGACCTGCAAGCACAGCGGCCCTGTGGGCGGGATGCCGGGGGCGGGTGCGATCATGGCGCCCATGACACGGTCCGGTCTCCCACAGCTTTGCCTGAGAGACTAACGACGGGACCGGTGCACGTCCAGCGTGTAACGCGGGCGTTTTGTCACTCTTCTCAAGGCGCAAGCGGGTCCCGAACACCAGTGCCGGCATCCGCACAGCCCGCCCGGGCGCCCTGCCCCGCCCGGCATGCCGAACGGGTTTTGCGCGTCCGTGCAGGGGCCGTCGCCCCCGGGGCGCTGGGACGGTTACTCGGCGCTGAAGCGGATATGCGGCCTGTCGCCCACCGCGGGGCCACTGATCTGGGCGGTGACCCGGAACACATCGCGCAGCAGATCCTGGGTCAGCACCGCATCAGGGGTGCCGCAAGCGCGGACGGTTCCGGCGTCCAGAACCACGATCCGGTCACAGAACATCGCCGCGAGATTGAGGTCATGCAGCGCAATGATGCTGGTCAGCTCCAGATCACGCACCATGCGCAGGATCTCGATCTGGTGGTGAATATCGAGGTGGTTGGTCGGCTCGTCGAGGAACATCACCTGCGGCGCCTGGGCGAGCGCCCGCGCGATATGCACGCGCTGGCGTTCTCCGCCGGACAGGGTCTGCCATGCCTGACGCCTGCGAGAGGCCATGTCGACCCGCTCCAGCGCATTAGTGACTGCGGCCTCGTCGGCCTCCGACCAGCCCGCAAGCGCCGAGCGATGCGGGGTGCGCCCGAGGCGGACGACATCTGCCACCGTGACATTGGTGTCGGTCGCGGCACTTTGCTGGACAAAGGCCACCTGCCGCGACAGCGCCTTGCGCGGCACCTGCGCGATGTTCTCGCCGTTGATCGCGACCCGCCCGGATGCCGGCTTGCGCAACCCAGCCAGCAGCCGCAGCAGGGACGACTTCCCCGACCCGTTGGGGCCGATCAGGCCCAGCGTCTCGCCGGGCGCGACGCTCAGCGACACATCGGACACAATGGTCCGGCGTTTGACGCCCCACCGCAGGCTGTCGGCAACCACACTCATGACTGCGGCCTCGCCCGGTAGAGGATGATGGCAAAGAAGGGCACCCCGACAAGCGCCGTGACAACGCCGATCGGCACCGTCTGCTGCGGCGCGATCACCCGGGATACGATGTCGGCCACCACCATGAAGACAGCGCCAACCACGGCGCAGGCGGGCAACAGCCGCAAATGCAGCGGCCCCACCACGTAGCGCGCCGCATGGGGCACCACCAGACCGACAAACCCGATCGCCCCCACCATGCTGACGATGGTGGCCGTGAGCAGGGCCGTCACCCCGAACAACAGCAGTCGGATGCGCGCCACCGGCACCCCGAGCGCAGCGGCATCCTCGTCCCCAAAGGTAAAGGCATCGAGCGAGCGCGCCATCACGATACAGATCGCGAGGCTGACGACCACCACCCCCAGCAACAGCTGGAAATCCGGCCAGCGCACGCCGCCAAAGCTGCCCAGAAGCCAGAACATCACGTCCCTGGCCTGCTGCGCATTGCCGGAGGTGGTGACAATATAGGAGGTCAGCGCGTTGAACAGCTGCGAGGCCGCCACCCCGGCCAGGATCGTGTGGTTCGGCCCGCTGGTGGCCCCGTTGGACAGCAGCGCCACCAGGGCAAACGCCGCGAAGGCCCCGGAAAACGCCCCCAACGACAAGGACAGGCTGCCGGCCCCCAGCCCCAGGACGATCACGCAGACCGCGCCGGTCGAGGCCCCCGCCGACACCCCCAGGACAAAGGGTTCGGCCAGGGCATTGCGCAGCAGCGCCTGAAGGATCGCGCCACAGATGGCCAGCCCGGCCCCGGCCAGCGCGGCCACCAGCGCGCGGCTCAGGCGCAGGTTCCAGACCACGCTCTGTTCGATCTGTGCAATATCCGCCCCGGTCAGCCCCAGTTCATTGGTGACCGACAGAAACACCGTGTCCAGACCGATATTGTAGTCGCCGATCGCCGCCGCCGCCGCGACGACAAAGACCAGCACGACCAGCGACAGACAGAGGAAGAGCGTCAGACGCGCCGCCTCGCCTTCTGAAGCATCCGATGCCATCACGGAAGATCAATCGCCTTCAGCTGTTCGGCCACCTGCTCCGCACCATAGAGCGTGCGGATACTGGGGTTCATGGCGGCGCCGCTCATCACGACAATGCGCCCGTTGCGCACCGCTTCCATCTGGCTGACGGTCGGATCGGAGGTCAGGAACGCGATCTTGTTGTCCGCCGTGTCCAGGTTCCAGCGCTCCCGATCGACCTGCGCCACCACAAACACCGTCGGGTCGGCTGCCATGATGCCTTCCCAGCCAACGGCGGGCCAGTCCGCTTCGGTCTTGATCGCATTGGTGCCGCCCAGAACATCGGCGATATAGCCCGACGGCCCGTTGCCCCCGCCCAGATAGGCGTCATCCGCCGGGGACGGGCTGGAGAACCAGAACAGGAAGCTCAGATCCTCGGTTTCGGAAAACTGCGCCCGCAGGGCGGCCTCACGGGCCCTGAAATCGGCGATCAACGCCTGCCCGCGCTCTGCCACGTCAAAGATCCGGGACAGATCCTCGATCTCCTTGTACAGCAGGTCCATGTTCCAGAGTTCCCCGCGCGAGCCATAGGCGTCGCCTGCGTCCAGCGTCGTCGAGCAGGCGCTGGGCGACAGATAGGTCGGGATGCCGAGGCCTTCAAAATCGGACCGTTTGGCGACCTTGCTGTCCGGACCCAGCAACGTGGTCAGCATGGCGGCGACAAAATCGGGCTGGGTGGCAAGCACGGATTCCAGCGTCGGAAATTCAACGGTGAGCCTTTCGACACCGCTGTTGGCCTCTGCCACTTCGGGCAGGACGGCGTTGGGCCAGAACGCGGTGGCCGCCATGCGGTCCTCAAGCCCCAGAAGCAGCATGATCTCGGCGCTGTTCTGTCCCAGCGCGACGGCGTTTTCCGGCGCCTTGTCAAAGGTCACCGACTGACCGCAGTTCTCGATCGTCAGGGGATAGTGCGTGTCGGCCCGCAGGGACATGCCGGACACCAGCAGCGCCACGGTTCCCAGGGTGAGGATCGAATTGCGAGACATCGGCAGATTTCCATTCTTGAGCACTTTAGTCGGAAACCAGCTAGAGACATCAGCCTGCAAGATCAAGCGTGATTCTGACCTGCATTGCCCTGGGGCGCTCCGCTTCTGGCCAACCGCGCAGCCAGCGCAGTATCCGGGCCGCAGGCAGCGGCGGCGGTGCCGTTGCCTGCGCCGCGCCGCTGCCTGCGGGACAGGTATCAGTGGCCAGGATTTTCCGGTTCGGTTTGCTCGGCCCCACGATCAAAGCGCTCTGCGTAGGTCTCGGTCAACGGGTCTGACCCATGCAGCACCCGCCATTGCCGGATACCGTTGCGCCAGCCCGCGCGGCCCTCGCGGGTATCGGGCTCTTGGGTCTTCCCGGCTGGGGTCCCGTCCTTCAGGTGCTGCCAGACGGCCTGTTTGCCGTCGCAATAGGCGTCAGCGCCCCAGGCACCGAGGAGATCCTGAAAGGCGTCAAAGGCAGCGCGATTGAAGCGCTTGTCCTCGCCCAGACGGCCAATGACAGGGTTCTCGGGATGCACACCGCAACAGGGCACCCAACCTTCGGGGATCGGCGTATTGGCAGAATGGGTGCGTTCGGCACGCAGAAGTTTCGGCAGCACATGGGTGTGCGGGCCTTCGGGGGATTTGCCGCCGGTGTCCGGACCGCCGATCATCTGATAGACCTCGACCCGGCCAAGACGGGTCAGCAGTACCCGATGCGGATGTGCCTTCAGGATCGCGCCCATCGCCGGGTTGTCCTGTTCAAACAGCGACCGGCCGGCGTTTTCATTCAGCACCGCCAGCAGGTCGGGGTCGGCAGTGCGGATGCAGAAATCCGCCTGATACTGGCCCAGCCCCATGTCGAACAGCTGCGCACCGCGATCCTCAAAGCGCAGCGCGTCGTGGTCCGGGCCGAGCGCGGTCAGCACATCGCGCCGGTTCATCGCCGCATCTGCATGCGGCAGGCACAGCGACACCGCCTGCGTCCAGCGGTGCGGCTTGGGGCTGAGGGTTTCATAGGCGACCGGGCGCACCCCTTCTAGCGTGTCGATGCGCAGGCCGCCGCGCGGGGTGACCTGCATCAGCCCGGCGTGTTCCTGCGGGGCCGGGTCGCCCTCGACGTGGTGGAACTCGGCAATGGCGCCAAACGACCCCATGTTCCAGCCGCAGTCTTCTTGCGTCAGCGCGTCTTTCAGCACCTGTTGAAGCTCAGGCATCTGCTGCCCTCCTGTTGGTTGTTTTCCAGTCCAGGGCGCCGCTGTGGACGGCCTGGTAGACGGCCTTGCCGATGGCCTCGCCGGTGGCCGTGTGCAGCCCGGCATAGGGCGTGTCGCCGAGGGGCGCAGCCACCGCGACACAGTCGGTGCCGGTGCCGGTCGCGGTTCCGCTTGGCAAGGTGAGGCCCGCCTCCATCACCGCGGCGGTGCGGGCCTGGACCGCGATGCTCATCGCCTCGATCAGCCCGGCCTGGGTCAGCCCTTCGGACAGGCGCAGGGCCACATTGATGGTGCCCCAGTTGCGGCTGGCATAGTCCATCCGGCTGCCGGCCCGTTCGGCGTTGGACAGGCCGACGGTGGCCACCGCATGGGCACTGATGCCCTCGACCGTGGCCGTGGCCTCGCAATACGCGCGCAGATCGCGGGAGGTCAGGAAGGCCACGGCGTCCTCGCCGCCCCTCTGTGCCAGTTCACCCGCAAACCACGCGGTGACATCCAGACCCGGCGGCAGGTCGCTGTTGCGGACTTCGCGCCACAGGATGCGGCGGGCGGTGACAAGGCCGGGGCGGTTCACAGCCCAGCTCAGCACCTGCATCTCGGCGCCGAGGTCAAACGCGATCCAGGGGCGGTCCAGGGTGACAGATCCCATCACAGCACCTGCAGCGGCTGGAACACCGGCCCTTGCGCCGTCTGCTCATGCCAGACCGAGATGCCAAAGGCGCGGGCCATGAGGTCGGGCGTCAGCACTTCGGCGGGCGGCCCGTCGGCCAGGACGCCCCCCTCGGCCAGCAGGATCAGCCGGGTGCAGTGGCGCGCGGCCAGCCCCAGGTCATGCAGCGCGACCAGCGCGGTGCGCCCTTCGGCGGCGAGGGCGGCAAAGACCTCCATGGTGGAAATCTGATGCGCCGGATCAAGCCCGGCGGCGGGTTCATCGGCCATCAGAAGCGGCGTGTCCTGCGCCAGGGCGCGGGCAATCAGCGCGCGGGCCTGCTCGCCGCCCGACAGGCGCGAGGCCGCCCGCTGGCGAAACATCTCCAGCCCCATGCGGGCGATGGCCTGATCCACCAGCGCCTGATCGCGAGGCGGCAGCCGCAGCCCCTGCGGCAGATGCGGCAGGCGGCCCAATGCCACCAGCCGCTCCACCGGGATCGGCCAGGCGATTTCGCGCGATTGCGGCATCCAGGCGACCGTGCGGGCGCGCTCTGCCGCGCTCATCTGTGCCAACGAGCTGTGCCCCTGCGCCGGGATCAGCCCCAGCGCCGCGCGCATCAGGCTGCTTTTACCCGCGCCATTCGGGCCCAGCAGGCCGACGAATTCCCCCTCCCGGAGGGTGAAGGACACATCGCGCAGCACCGGGCGGTTGCGCAAGGTGACGGAGAGGGTCCGGACCGAAAGCACGCTCATGCCAGCCCCTTTCGGGTCTTGTAGATCAGATGCAGGAACAGCGGCGCGCCCACCAGGGCGGTGACCACGCCCAGTTTCAGGTCGCGCGACGGCAGGATGACCCGCACGGCAATATCCGCCAGTTGCAGCATGATGGCGCCGCCAAGCGCCGAGGCCCACAACAGCCGCGACGGTTGGCCGCCCACCAGAGGGCGCAGAATATGCGGCACCACCAGGCCGATGAAGCCGATCGCCCCGGCCACGGCGGTGGCACCGCCAACGATACCGGCGGTGCCGATCACCAGCAGCAGGCGCATCCGGTTCAGGTTCATCCCCATGGTCTGCGCCGCATCCTCGCCCAGGGTCAGCGCATCCAGCCCCCGCGCGAGCGTCAGCAGGATTGCCGCCCCCGTCAGTGCAAAGGGCAGCACCAGCCAGACATGCAGCATCGAACGATCCGCAAGCGAGCCCATCATCCAGAACACGATCTCATTGGCGGCAAAGGGATTGGGCGACAGGTTCAGCACCAGCGACGTGAGCGCCGCCGCCATCGCCGAGATCGCGATCCCCGCCAGGATCAGCGTCAGCGATCCGCCCTGCGGCCCGGCCAGTGCCATCACCAGAAACACCCCCGCCAAAGCCCCGGCAAGCGCCGCCAGTGGCAGGCCCAGGGTCAGGCTGGCCGCCAACCCGGTATTGATCGCCAGCACCGCCCCCAGCGCCGCCGAGGAGGACACGCCTATCAGTCCCGGCTCAGCCAGCGGGTTGCGCAGATAGCCCTGCATGGCCGCCCCCGCCAGCCCAAGCCCGCCGCCGATGATCACCGCCAGCACGGCGCGCGGCAGCCGGATTTCCCGCATCACCAGGGTCAGCGGGCCATAGCCGTCGTCAAACAGCGCCGCCAGGCTCTCGGTCGGACGCACATCCGCCGGTCCCACCGTAAGCGACAGCAGGAACAGCACCACCACCATGGCGCTGAGGGCGATCATCAGACGGGTCATTTGCGGTCCTCCTGAGCGACAAACTGGCGGCGCTCTGCGGCCAGGGCCTCGACCGCGCGCAAGACATACGGGGTGCCGCAGACCCAATCCGCGTCGCGGATCTGACCGGCACCGCTGCGGGCGGCCAGATGGCGCACCACCGGATGCGCCAGATTTTCCTCGCTGCGCGAGGCGCGCGGATAGGGAGATGTTGCGACCAGCAGGTCCGGCGCCGACAGGGCCAGCACTTCCAGCGGCATGTGGCCGGAGCCGCCAAAGCCCAGCTCATCCGCGACATTGCGCAGCCCCGCTGCCCGCAGGATCTGGCCTGCGAGGGTGCGGCTGCCAGAGGTAAACCCATTGGCGGCATAGAGCGCGGCGCGCGGCGCATCCGGCCCGGCGTGTTCCAGTTGTTTCAGGCGTCTGTCGTAGTCGGCCAGCAGGGCCCGGGCGGCCTCTTCGCGGTCCAGAACCTCTCCCATCCGCAGGATGCGGTCGCGCACATCCTCAAGCGCGTTGGCGGGCTCAAACACCACCACCGGCACCCCGAGGCGCCGCAGCATATCGGTGGTGGCCCGGGTCGAATAGGCACCGGCAATCACCAGATCGGGCTGCAGGAGATAGATCTCTTCGGCCAGACCGTGATTGACGGGATACGCCATGGCCACGTCAGCCATGGCCGAGGCGCGGGTGTCCCGCGCGACGTAGGAGACCGACGCCAGCTGGCCCGGCGCCGCAAGCAGCATCGCCAGCTGGTCCGTACACAGGTTCATCGACACCACGCGCGACGGCCCGGCAAAGGCACCGGTGGCGGCCCACAGAAGGGCCAGGGCTATACCTGGCAGCCTGCGCATGGATCAGAACGATGCCCGGACGCCGACAAAGACCTCGCGGCCATTTGCGAAATACCCCCAGGATTCCTGATAGTCTTCATCCAGCAGGTTCGTCACACGCGCGGTCAGCTGTGCATTGGCCGTCAGGTCATAGGTGGTGGCCAGATCCACGACAGTGAAGGACGGAAGCTCTGCCGTCGGGGTGCCGGTCGCGAAGAACTGGCGGCCGTGATTGCCGGAGACGTGGCGCACATCCAGGTTGACCGTGCCGCGCCCGGCATAGGCCTGCGCCGCCACCGACAGGCGCAGCTCATGCTCTGGCCGGCGCACCTGCACCGCACCGGTGGCGGTTTCGGCATCCGTGTAGGAATAGGCGCCGCTCAGATCCAGCCAGTCCAGCACGGCAAAGGAGGTTTCCAGCTCAACCCCGCGCGACTTGCTGGTGCCCGGAATGTTGACAGCTGTCATGCCCGAGCCCTGGATCAGATTGTCGACGTCATTCCGGTAGAGTGTCACCGCCAGCTCACCGCGATCGCCAAGACCGAAGTCCGCACCCAGTTCGTAGCTGGTGCTTTCCTCCGGCTTCAGGTTCGGATTGCCGGCAAAGGAACCGGGAACAAAGCCGAATTGCTCGAACATCGTCGGGTTCACAAAGGCCCGCCCGGCGGCACCGCGCACGCGGATGTCGCGTCCGGGCAGTTGATAGGACACCGACAGGTTCCAGGTGGTTGCATTCTCGAAGGTGTCGTTAAAGTCGTGGCGCAGCCCGGCCTGCACATCAAGACCATTGGCCAGTTCCCCCTGATACTCCAGTGCGACGGCCTCGCTGTTGCGCTCGAACGCGGTGCTGCCGCTGAAAGACGCCGTGTATGTCTGTTCTTCGGCCTCCAGCAGCAGGTTCAGGCGGTGTGCGGACTGATCCAGCCCCGCCCCGTCCAGTGCAAAGTTGCCCAGGTATTTGAACGCGCGGTGTGTCGACTCGCTGGAGGACGGGCCAAAGGCGCCATCCCGGGACTGGTTTTCCTGGTCGGTGCCGCTGATGGAAAACCGGTGCCTGCTGCGCCCGGAGGCGCTGTCGGCTTCCAGCCACAACGAGCCGAACACTTCGTCGCGGTCGGTGTTTGCCGGGCTTTCCACCAGATACCCTTCAGAGGTCGGCGCCGTGGAGCCAAAGGGCAGCGTGTCCTCGCTGCCGTAGTGCTGCCAGGTGCGCCGCAGGGTGAAACCGGTGGTGATCTGATCCGTAATCTCATACCGACCGGTCAGGTTCACTGTTTCCCGGTCGTTGAACTCGGTGTCGCCGCCATCCAGCCGCGAACCGTCCTCGCCATCGGTCTGGCGCGTGTCGACGGAGAAGTTCAGCTCGCCGCGCTCGAACCGCTGCCGCACATAGGCATTGGCAGCACGGGTGCTGTTGGAGCCGAATTCAACCCCGCCGCCATAAGAGGTGCCCGGCTTCTCCGCCCGCTTGGTGGTGATCGAGATCACGCCAGAGACGGCATTGGCGCCGTAAAGCGCCGATTGCGGGCCGCGCAAGACTTCGATGCGTTCGATATCGCTGACGGTCAGCCCGCTGAGGATATATTCGCCGCCCGACCCGGTATTGGCTTCGACCCCGTCGATCAGCACCAGCACGTGGTTGCCTTCGCCGCCGCGGATCCGCACTTGGGTAAAGCCGCTGCCGGTCGAGTTCACCGCCACGCTGGGAACCCCGCGCAGGGCATCTTGCAGGGTGGTAACTCCGCGTGTTTCAAGCTCTTGCGCGGTGATCACCGAGACCGAGCGACCATAGTTGTCCGCCTCGATCGGGGTCAGGCCGCCGGAGACGATGATCTCGCCGAGATCGATGACACCGCCCTCCTGAGCGGTTGCGATTGCGGGGGCGACCACCAGCGCGGCGGCCAGTGACAGGCTTGCCTTGTCCATATTCCATTCCTCCCAGCCCGCGCGCCATACACACGCCAGGCACACCGCCCATACCGGGCAGCGGGTCCAAATTTCGGGTCTTTGGAAGGCTTTGCCCCCGCAGACGGTGAGAACTGCCACCACTACGGAAGTCCGTTGTCCTTGGCGCGCCCCGCACCCGGACAGGGTGATCCTCCTGGCAGGTCTCCTGACTCGCGGGTCGAAGCTTTGCCGCGCCTTCCCACCCTTTCCGGGCAGTGGCATATCGCAGCATTGCTCTCCGCTCACAGTTGCGGGGGCAGTCACGGATTCGGCGCCTGTTGGCTACACCTCACCGTGTTCCCTTTTAACCGGGTGGTCTCCCAGCCGGACCAGAATGACCCGGGCTTAGGCAAAGTGACGTGATCCTGTCAAGCGCCAAAGCCCGGTGCGGCGACGGTGAGGGCGCGGTAGCGGCGTACAAACGCCCTGCCCCGACGCCGCAGGGTCAGAGTTGGGTCGGGTTCGGCGCATCGCCATAGACCGCCACCGGGTCGAAGGTCTTGCGCGCCTCAACAAAGGTCAGCGGCATCCCGGCCTCTGCGCCATGTGGCACGGCGCGGTAGAAACAGGACCGATAGCCCACGTGGCAGGATGCGCCGGAGCCGGTCACATCGACACGCAGCCACAGGGCGTCCTGATCGTCGTCGATGCGCGCCTCGACCACGGTCTGAACCAGGCCGGAGGTCGCCCCCTTGTGCCACAGCACCTGCCGGGCGCGGCTGAAATAATGCGCCTCGCCGGTTTGGATGGTCAGGCGAAAGGCCTCGGCATTCATCCAACCCAGCATCAGCACCTCGCCCGTGGTTGCGTCCGTGGTGATGCAGGGCATCAGACCATCCTCGCCGAATTTGGGCGCAAGGTCGGTGCTTTCCTCGACCTGTTCCACGGTGGTGCGGGGCTGAAAGTGCAGTTGTGTCATATCGCCTTCTCCGGCTTCTTGTAAAACGCAGTGTTATAACGTAACACCCCTGAACGAAAGGCAACACACTGTAAAGAGGCCAGCATGGTGATGACCGAGCAGGACAAACGCATTCCCGTGACCTTGCTGACCGGGTTTCTGGGGGCCGGGAAAACCACGCTGTTGAACCACCTGATCCGCGACCCCGACGCGGGGCGGATTGCCGTCATCATGAATGAATTTGGCGATATCGGCCTGGACCACGACCTGATCGAAGAAGCCACCGAGGAGACCGTCCTGCTGCCATCGGGCTGCCTGTGCTGTGCGATCCTGGGCGATCTGGCCAAGACGTTCGAGGACCTGATCGCAAAGCGGGACGCGGGTCAGGTGCAATTTGATCGGGTGGTGATTGAAACCAGCGGCATCGCCGATCCGGCACCGATCGTGCATACGCTGACGACCGATTACCAGATTGCGCAGGCCTTCCGGCTGGATGGGGTGGTGACCCTGGTGGATGCGGCGACGGGCATGGGCACCCTCGATCGGCAGTTCGAGGCGGTGCAGCAGGTCGCCATGGCCGATACGCTAATCCTGTCGAAGGCGGATCTGATCGACGGGTTCGACCAGTCCCGGCTCGAAAAACGCCTGGAGGGTCTGAACGCCACCGCCCCGCGTGTCCGGGCTGACCATGGGCGCGTGCCGGTGGGCACATTGTTTGGCCTCTCCGCCCTGCGCGAGGGCGTGGCCGCGCCGGAGGTGGATCGCTGGCTGGGACTGTTGCAAGAGATCGCACAGCCCGATCCGCTGGCTGGGGTCTCCGGCTTTGCCGCCGCGGAAACGCCCCCGGCCCCGCTGGCCTTCGGCGCATCGGCGCTCGCCACTCATGACCATCGGATCACCTCCGCCTCGATCGCAGTGACAGATCCCATTGCCGCAAATGTCTTTGATTTCTGGCTGGACTCGCTGATTGCACTTAAGGGACAGAACATCCTGCGTATGAAAGGCATCCTGCACGTCGAGGGCTTGCAATACCCGTTTGTCTTTCATGGGGTGCAGCATATTTTTGATGCCCCTGTGCCGCTTAAAAGCTGGTCGGGCACGGAGACCACCAGCCGCGTCGTTGTCATCGCGCGCGACGTGGAAGAGGCCGACCTAAAGGCCAGCCTCGACATGCTCCTGATGAAACCAAAGGCCGAGATCGCACCGCCGGACCTGCCCGGCGGCATGATGGTCGACACCCTTGAATTGCCGTTCTGAGCCATGCCGGCTGTTGCCACCACAGCAGAGAAACCGCCGCAGCGCCTGTGGCCTGCTGCCCGGTGCCTCTCCTCCCTGACAGAAAGACCCCGAAATGATCCATATTCGCCTGCCCGATGGCGCAAGCCGCGCGCTTCAGCCTGCCAGCACCGCCGCCGATCTTGCCGCCGCCATCAGCCCGAGCCTTGCCAAGCGCACGGTCGCTGCGGTTGTTGACGGAGAGGTCACGGATCTGTCCCGTCCCCTGCCCGACGGCGCCGCGGTGGAGCTGGTGACGCGGGATGACCCGCGGGCGCTGGAACTGATCCGCCACGACCTTGCGCATGTGTTGGCCGAAGCGGTTCAGGCGCTGTGGCCCGGCACTAGGACCGCCATCGGGCCGGCCATCGAACACGGGTTCTACTATGATTTCGAGCGGGACACGCCGTTCACCCCCGAGGATCTACCGGTGATCGAGAAAAAGATGCGCCAGATCATCGCCGCCAGGACCCCCTTCACCCGCGAGGAATGGACCCGCGAAGAAGCCCGACAGCATTTTGAGACCGCCGGCGAAGGGTACAAGCTCGCATTGCTTGATGCGATCCCCGAGGGCGAGACCGTCACGATCTATCGCCAGGGGGACTGGCTCGACCTCTGCCGGGGGCCGCATATGCGCAGCACCGCGGATGTCGGCAGCGCGTTCAAACTGACCCGGGTGGCGGGCGCCTATTGGCGTGGCGACAGCAACAACCCGATGCTCAGCCGCATCTATGGCGTCGCCTTTGCCGACAAAGCCGCACTCGATGCGCATATGACGATGATGGCCGAGGCCGAGAAACGCGATCATCGTCGACTGGGGCGCGAGATGAACCTGTTCCACTTTGAGGAGGTCGCGCCCGGGTCTGTCTTCTGGCATGCAAAGGGCTGGCGCCTGTTCCAGACGCTGATCGGCTACATGCGCGCGCGTCAGGAAGAGGCGGGCTATATCGAGGTCAACTCTCCCGACATCATGGACCGCGCCCTGTGGGAGACCTCGGGCCATTGGCAGAACTACCGCCAGAACATGTTTCTCGCCAAGACCGAGGACGATCGCGACTATGCGCTGAAACCGATGAACTGCCCCGGCCATATGCTGATCTACGGGCAAGGCACCAAGAGCTATCGCGACCTGCCGCTGAAGATCGCCGAATTTGGCAAGGTGCATCGCTATGAGCCATCAGGTGCCTTGCACGGGCTTTTGCGCGTGCGCAGCTTCACCCAGGATGACGCCCATATCTATTGCACGCCGGAGCAGCTGACCGAGGAATGCCTGAAGGTCAACGGCCTGGTGATGTCGATCTATCGCGACTTTGGTTTTGACGATGTACGCATCAAGCTCTCGACCCGCCCGGAGAACCGCATCGGCAGCGATGAAAGCTGGGACCGCTCCGAGGATGCGCTGCGTCAGGCGCTGGATCAGGCCGGTCATCCCTATACGATCTTTGAAGGCGAAGGCGCGTTCTACGGGCCAAAGCTGGAATATGTCCTGCGCGACGCCATCGGACGGGACTGGCAATGCGGCACGCTTCAGGTGGATTTCAACCTGCCGGAACGGTTCGGCACCACCTATGTGGCCCCGTCGGGCGACAAGCTGGCACCGGTGATGCTGCACCGCGCGCTGTTTGGCTCGCTGGAGCGGTTCACCGGCATTCTGATCGAACACCACGCCGGGCATTTGCCGCTGTGGCTGGCGCCGGTGCAGGTGGTTGTCGCCACGGTGACCGAGGCCGCCGATGACTGGGCCTCCGAGGTTGCACAGGCGCTGAAGGCGGCGGGGCTCAGGGTCGAGACCGATCTGCGCAATGAGAAGATCGGCTACAAAGTGCGCGAACACGCGCTGCAAAAGATCCCCGTCCAGATCGCACTCGGCGGGCGCGAGGCCGACGCGCGCAGCGTGACCATCCGGCGACACGGAACCGACAAGACCGAGACACTGACCCTCGAAGAGGCGGTCCGCCTGCTGGTGACAGAGGCGCGTCCGCCCCGCGGCGCGTAAAGCCCCATCCTCGCTCTGCCAGAAGGGGCTACCGGCCCCTCGTGACCCCATCAAACAAAGGACTGTTCCTTGCAGATCACCGAAGACGACATCCAGAACGCCCTGACCATCTGGGGCAATGGGAAAATCGCCATCTCGAAGGCCTTTGAGGATGGCGGCATAGACGCGGCCCGCGCGGTCGCCTCTGCCAATATCGACGCTTACTACGGCTATGACCTCGGGCCCGTGTTGTTCGAACCGACCATGGCCAGCGGCGCGCAGACCTTTCGCCCGACCAAAGCCGGAGCCTTGGCCTATTTCTGCGGCCATTCCGATGACTACCCCCTCGACAATGGGTTTGCGATCATGGGCTGGCGCGCCATGGCGAGCATCCCCTCGGCCCGCTTCATCCAGGGCGATGTCGCCATGTGGATGGGCTGGGTCAAGCTGACCAACAAGGACGGCACCGTCACCACGGTGGACAAGAGCTTTGGCTACAAGAAGGACGAAACAGGCACCCTGCGCATCGTCCTGCACCATTCCTCCCTGCCCTACCAGCCCTAACGTCACAGCCTGAAACAGGAGTTCGCCAGATGATCCTCGACACGCACCCCGCGCTCGACAACTGCACGACATCGGTCACCACACCAAGCGGTCTGACGGCCATTCACCAGCCCGCCTGCGCGGCGACGATCTGGCAGCGCGATCCGCTGCCACGGTTCCAGCGCTGGATCGATGCGCTGCCGCCCGAGCAGTTGCCAAAGGCGCGGCTGATCCTGCGGCCGGATGCGGTCTGTGACGCGCTGATCAATATTGCCGTTCAATGCGGTACGCCGACATGTGAGGAGCGCAACATGCTGATCGAAGATGCCTCGGCACTGGCGTCGATTTTTGCCAAAGTCATGGACAGTGCCTACGTCCGGCTGCGCTTTGACGTCGTCGACACCAATGCGTGTCGCAAGTTTCATATCGATGCCGTAAAGGCCCGTCTGGTCTGCACCTATCGCGGCACCGGAACGCAGTATGGTCTGTCCGAAAATGGCCACGACCCCGCGCAGATCCTGACCGTCCCCACGGGCGCGCCGATCATCCTGCGTGGCACGCGGTGGCCGGAAACACCGGTCTCGGGGGTGCTGCACCGCTCGCCGCCCATCGCGGGCACCGGTGAAACACGGCTGCTGCTGGTGCTCGACCCGATCGACGATCCAGCAGAAGAAGCGGCGGCGGCCTACAAGCACTGATCGCAACGCGCCCCGGGGGTTCGTACTGCGGGGCGCTAGCCAGGCGGTGCGCCGGAGGTCGCAAACCGCGCCCGGTAGTCGCGCGGCGACAGGGAAAAGCGGCGGCGAAAGGCCTTGCGCATTTGCTCGTCCGACTGAAACCCGGCGCGATAGGCTAGGGTCTTTAGTGGCAGGTCCGTATCGAGCAGCAACGCCTTGGCCCGGTCACATCGCAGCGCTTCGAGCATGGCCATCGGCGCGACTGCAAACTCGGCCGTGAAGGCGCGGGTCAGGCTGCGCACGCTCATCCCATGCGCGGCGGCGATGTCACTCAGGCTCAGCGGTTGATCCAGCCGGTCGCTCATCCAGGTCAGCACCTTGGTCATGCTGGTTGCGCCCGCCATCTGCCCCGTCAGCAAGGTGCTGAATTGTGATTGCCCACCGGGGCGCTTGAGGTACATCACCATGTCGCGCGCCACCCCGAGCGCTACGTCACGACCGTAATCCTGTTCGACAAAGGCCAGCGTCAGGTCGATCGCCGCCGTGACCCCCGCAGAGGTCCAGAAACGGCCCGCCTGCACAAAGATCGCATCGGCATCCACATCAATCTCCGGATAGCGCTGGCGCAGCCGTTCGGCGTAATTCCAATGTGTCGCCGCGCGCTGCCCTTCCAGCAGACCAGCCTCCGCCAGAAAGAACGACCCGGTACAAAGCGCGGCGCAGCGCCGAACCCGCGGTCCGTTCTCGCGACACCAGTCCACCAGCGCGTGTTGTCCAGAGAGCACCTCCTCGATCCGGGCGGCGCCGGCGATCAGGACCGTTTCCGGCGCGCCGAGCTCCTTCAGGGCGACCGTTGCCTCCAGCGACATTGCCGTATCCGAGGGGATGTGACCCACTTCGGGCGCTGCGATGGTGACGTCATAGCCCCCGGCATGCCCCGCCTCGGCCAGATGCCGCGTGGCATAGCCCAGAACACTGAGCGGCCCCGTCGCCTCCAATGTCTTGAAGCCCGGATAAATCACCAAGGCGACGTGCCGCCGCTGGTCCATCCTCGGGGCAAGGTGCTGATTTGCAGACATGTCTGATCCCTGTTGTGGCCGATACGGCCCGTTGATTGGCCAGATCCGAGGGGTCGAACGCCTCGCCCTCACAATGTGATAATGTAACATCAGGCAACCACTCCACAACAGAGGGAAATGCCATGAAAACCCGTGCCGCCATCGCCTGGGAACCCAACCGTCCGCTTGAAATCGAAGAGATCGATCTCGAGGGGCCAAAGGAGGGCGAGGTCCTTATCCGCATCGTCACAACCAGCCTGTGCCATACCGATATGTTCACCCTCTCCGGCGCGGATCCCGAAGGCCTGTTCCCGGCCGTTCTGGGCCATGAGGCCGTCGGCATCGTCGAGGAACTGGGCAAGGGCGTGACCTCGCTCAAGCCCGGCGACCATGTCATCCCGCTCTATACGCCCGAGGATCCGAACTGCCCCTATATCAAGTCGGGTAAGACCAACCTTTGCCAGACCATCCGCAAGACCCAAGGCCAGGGCGTGATGCCCGACGGCACCTCGCGGTTTAGCTACAAGGGCAAGATGATCCATCACTACATGGGCACATCCACCTTCAGCGAATACACGGTCCTGCCGGAAATCGCGGTGGCC
Organism: Epibacterium sp. Ofav1-8; assembly: GCF_022348185.1. Lineage (GTDB taxonomy): Bacteria > Pseudomonadota > Alphaproteobacteria > Rhodobacterales > Rhodobacteraceae > Epibacterium. Next base: position 225,119 of record NZ_JAKRFD010000002.1, on the reverse strand, counting down.
AGGATCTCAAAGGAAGCCCCGCTGGCCAAAGCCTCCGTTATGGGCTGCGCCATTCCCACCGGCATGGGCGCGGTGCGCAACACGGCCAAGGTCGAAGCCGGGGCAACGGTTGCGGTCTTTGGTCTCGGGGCGGTCGGGATGGCCGTCATCCAGGGCGCTAAAATGCAAGGTGCCTCTTGCATCATCGGCATCGACACAAACCCGAACAAGTTCGAGCTGGCCCGCAGCCTCGGTGCGCATGACTGCATAAACCCGGCGGATTTCACCCAGCCCATTCAGGACGTGATCGTCGAGATAACGGGCGGCGGCGTCGACTACTCCTTCGAGTGCATCGGCAACGTCAATGTCATGCGCGCGGCCCTGGAGTGCTGCCACAAGGGCTGGGGCGAATGCACGGTCATCGGTGTTGCGGGTGCCGGTGAAGAGATCGCCACGCGCCCCTTCCAACTGGTGACCGGACGGGTCTGGCGCGGATCGGCCTTTGGCGGCGTGCTGGGGCGCAGCCAGCTGCCGGGCATGGTGGATGAATGGCTGCGGGGGGACTTTGACGTCGATCCCTACATCACCCACAACATGACGCACGACCAGATCAACACGGCCTTTGACCTGTTGCACGCAGGAAAGTCGATCCGGTCCGTGATCCATTTCCAGCCGTCCGACACCATGCTGGTCAACGACCTGCCCGGGATCATCGTCCCGACCTGAGCCTGTCACCGATTGGCAACGGCCCGCCACCACCATGGCGGGCCTACACCGGCTCAAAACCTACGCTCTGCCCACCCCGTCGATTTTTCGAGGCAAGTCCAGCGCGCCGCGTGCTTTACTTTCCACTGCGGCTAAGCTACGCCGCCTCTCGTGTCAGTGAAAAAGCTAGCAATCATCGGGTTCGGCCCCAGAGGGCTGGCCGCCGCCGAGGCGGCGCTGGCGGTTGCTCCTGACCTGCACATCTGCATCTTTGAACCAGGCCCCTACCCCGGCGTCGGACCAAACTTTCGTCCGGACGAAGCGCCCGAGTGCCTGTTGAACCTGCCGGTTCGCGAGCTTGATCTTGGTGCGCCGCGCTTTGCCGACTGGCTGGGAGGCGCGCCCGAGGCCTACCCGCCGAGGGCTGAAGTAGGCCGCTACCTGACAGAGCGCTGGCAGAGACTGCAACCCCACGTCGAACATGTCCCCGCCACCGCCGTGTCGGCGCATTATGATCGCGGCTGGATCGTCGATGGCCGGGGGCCGTTTGACAACCTTCTTCTGACTCAAGGCCAGCCCCCGGTGACGCAAGATGCGCAGGCCGCCCGCTGGAGCGCACATGCCGCAGCGCAAAAGCTGACCTTTATCGACGCCTACCCGACAACGGCGATCCGCTCCGTGGATTGGCGTGGGCGGGTCGCGGCGCTGCGTGGGCTTGCACTCTCGGCGCTGGATGTGATCGCCCTGCTCACGCTTGGTCAAGGCGGCAGGATGGATGGCGACAGCTATCGCGCGTCGGGGCGGGAACCGGATCTGATCGTGCCGTTCTCGCTTGACGGGAAGCCACCGATGCCGAAGCCGGCCAATGCCGATATCGACGCCCTCTTTGATCCGCTCCCAACCGAGCGACGCGCGGTGATCAGCGCGGTGACGCGGGCACTGACGCTTTCGCCGGACGCCGCGGTCCGGTGCCTGACCGACGCCATGGCGCCGATCGTCGCGCGCATCACCAGCACAGACCCCGAGCCCTGGCTCGCCGCGGAGCGCGACGCGCCCGGTACGCAAGAAGGCGATGACCCGGTGTCTGCGCTCGACAACGGGCTTGCGATGGCGGACGGACAGCGCGCGCCCTCAGTCGGTTATGCGGTCGGGCAGATTTGGCGAAAACTGCAACAGGATGTGCGGGGTCCGTTCGCGGCGTGCGGCGGCAGTTGCGAGACCCGCTCCGCGCTGGTCGCTTTTGAAAACGGGCTCAAGCGCTATTCCTACGGCCCGCCCGTGCGCAGCGCCCGCCTGCTTCGGGCCCTGATCAACACGGGCCTGGTCCGCCTGACCGTAGCAGCGGACCCGGCGATCTTACTGGAGCGTGGTGGGTGGCGGCTGGATGACAAGATCCTTGCCGATGCGATGATCGATTGCGTTCTTCCCGGCCCCTCGCCCGACGCTCTCACCGATCCCCTGGTGAGCGGCCTGATCCGCGCGGGACACCTAACGGTCGACTGCGGGTTGAAACCGATGACGGCCGGGCTCTGCGTGCTCGGCCGTACGACCGAAGGTCAGAGGTGGGCAACGGATTCGCTCCTCGACTGTTTTGGCGATGTGACGGCGGAATGGGCCAGACAATCTTTCGGTGGCTCAGACGGGGTTTGAACCTCCACGGCTCAAGATAAGCAGCCACAGAACATCAAAGCACGGCAAACCGAGCCTGATGCGGACCAGCGCCCAGAGAGGGCTGGTCAAAGATCGACGACGACCTCAACGCCGAGGACGATCCTGAAGAGCCAGTGCAGGTGTCGATCACAGGCTCAAACAACACCGATCTGCTCAGCTGGCAGCTACAAACCTTGCACGGCGCGCACTTGCGTTCTACATATGTTCTCATGAAGCGCACACTCCAAGATAAGCTCGCAATCCTGTCGGATGCTGCCAAATACGATGCCTCCTGCGCGAGTTCCGGGACCACGCGGCGGGATTCCCGCGCCGGCGGGGTCGGCAGTGCCGGGGGCAGCGGGATCTGCCACGCCTACACGCCCGATGGGCGCTGCATCAGCCTGCTGAAGATCCTGATGACCAATTTCTGCATCTACGACTGCGTTTATTGCGTCAACCGCGTCTCGAGCAGGGTGGAACGGGCGCGTTTCACCCCCGAAGAGGTCGTGACGCTGACGTTGGAATTTTATCGGCGCAATTACATCGAGGGGCTGTTTCTGTCGTCGGGCATCATTCGCAGCCCGGACGACACAATGGCGGATATGGTCCGCATCGCGCGAGTGCTGCGCAAGGCGCATGGCTTTAAGGGCTACATCCACCTCAAGACGATACCCGAGGCGTCGCCCGAGTTGATCACCGAGGCCGGACGCTATGCCGATCGCCTGTCGATCAACGTGGAACTTCCCAAAGACGACAGCGTCGCCAGGCTTGCGCCACAGAAACAGCCCAAAGGCATCCGCGCCGCCATGAGCCACGTGCGTGAAACACGCGCGGCCAGCAAAGTGGCCAGCCATCGCGGCAAGCGCCCGGCGCGCTTTGCCCCCGCCGGGCAGTCGACCCAGATGATCGTCGGGGCCGATGGCACGTCGGACCGCGATATTCTGGGCACGTCCACACGGCTTTATCAGGGCTACAAGTTGAAGCGGGTCTATTATTCTGCCTTTTCTCCGATCCCCGACAGCTCTGCAATGCTGCCGCTGATCCGGCCGCCATTGATCCGGGAACACCGGCTCTATCAGGCCGATTGGCTGATGCGATTTTACGGATTTGATGCGGCGGAGATCACATCCTCTACCAAGGGCGGTAATCTGGATCTGGAGATCGACCCAAAGCTCGCCTGGGCGCTGGCGCATCGCGCACAGTTTCCCGTGGATGTGGCCCGCGCGCCGCGCGAATTGTTGCTGCGCGTTCCGGGGTTTGGGACACGCACCGTGCAACGCATCCTTGCCGCGCGGCGTTCCGGGCCGCTGCGCTACGCGGATCTGATCCGCATCGGCGCGCGGGTGAAACAGGCCGAGCCGTTCATCACGCTGCCCGACTGGTCGCCCGGCGCTTTGACCGACAGCGCCGGACTGCGCGCACGCTATGCGCCACCGCCCGAGCAACTCAGCCTGTTCGCATGATCCAGGTCGATCTGCCCGTTCTGGGGCGCGCAAAGGCGTGGCGTGAGGCCGCGCGGCGTCTCGCCAGCCACGGGATTGCGCCGGAGGAGGTTGACTGGCAGGGCGGCACGCTCTTTGGCGGCGACCCTATTCCCGCTGCGGACGGCCCGCGCGATCTGCGTGTGCCCAAGAGCTTTGTTCAGCTGTCAGGCAGCGTCATCTGCCATACCGACCCCGAGGCACCCGCCCTGCTGTATCAGGCGCTTTGGCGGCATCAACTTGACCGGCGCGCACTTGGAAACCCCGCCGACCCTCTGACCCGTCGTCTTGACCGGCTGGCAAAACCCGTGGGACGCGACATTCACAAGATGCACGCCTTCGTCCGGTTTCGCGAATTGCCCACGGACGGCGCGCGCCGCCGCTTTGCCGCGTGGTTCGAGCCGGACCACCGCATTGTGGAGGCCGCTACTCCTTTCTTCGCGCGCCGCTTCGCCGATATGGACTGGCTGATTGCGACGCCGTTCGGTACCGCGCGGTTTTCGGACGGCCAGCTTGATTTTGATCTGCCGGGGCCGCGCCCGGACCTGCCGGAGGACGCATCAGAAGCGCTTTGGACCACCTATTTCACCCATATATTCAACCCGGCGCGGGTGAAGGTCGGGGCGATGAAATCCGAAATGCCGGTAAAGTACTGGAAGAACCTCCCCGAGACCCGCGCAATCCCGGCCATGCTGCAAGACGCTGAAGCGCGCGTGCAGCGGATGCGGGACGCGCTGCCAACAGAGCCGCCGAAACGCGCGGCGCGGATCGCAGCAATGCCTGCCACGCTCGATCAGGCGCGTGCGGCGGCGGAGACTTGTTCGCGCTGTGACCTTTGCGCTCCGCGACGGATGGTCTGGGGTGAAGGGCCCGCCGACGCGCCCCTTATGATCGTCGGCGAAGCACCCGGCGATCACGAGGACCAGCAAGCCCGGCCTTTTGTCGGCCCGGCTGGCCAGCTGTTGCACGCCGCGATGGCAGAGGCGGGATGCCCGCCCTCTTATCTGACCAACGCCGTGAAACATTTTAAGTTTAGGCAGCGTGGCAAGCAACGGCTGCACCAAAGCCCGACGCGCGGCGAGATAGACCATTGCCGCTGGTGGCTGGACCAGGAACGACGGCTGATCCGGCCCCGGCTTACCGTCGCTCTCGGCGCGAGCGCCGCATTTGCGCTGACCGGGCGTCGCGCGGCGCTGACATCGCGTCGTGGCACGCTGGAACCGGCGATCCGAGGCGGTGACGTCCTCATCACTTGGCATCCCGCAGCGATCCTGCGCGCACGATCGCGTGGCGAGGAGATGCGCGCCGAACTGGCCGCCGATCTGAGCCGCGCTGCGGGACTTGCGAAGGAACGAATGGCCGCGCAGGGCGTTAGAAGTGCGGCAAGTCTTTAACAGTTCGCTGAATTAGTCAGGCCAGAGGCAGCTGTTCTCCGTGGTGGAATGAGTTCTCTCATCGGTCTTCCGGATTGGGTGGCTGGAAGCAGGCCTGGTTCCCCCCTCGAGCCTCCATCCGCCAGCAACCGGGGCAGCCGGGCGAGATTTCCGGCTGCGAGCGTCAGGATAAAGCGTAACCGCACCTGTGCCAGGGGATTTCTTATAGAGCCGTGCGTCCGGGTCGGTGGCCGAAGCATGGGTCGCATTCGAACGCTTCTCGCCCTTGGAGTTGATCTCGGGATTTCGGGTACGGCGGCTGTAGCGAGGCATTGGAGCGGTTTCGGGTTCGGTCTGGGCGGGGTGTGCGGCAGGGCCAATGGATGTAGCGGGCGGGTCATCCGGCCTATCATCGCCGGGCGGCGTGCCCGCCGACTTTGGCTCGAAACTCTTTATCGACGCCCAAGCCTTTACGAGCGTGCCATCGACCGAGAAGTGGTCGTCCGACAGGAGTGGCGCGACCTCTCGATGCGCCAGAATGGCCGCCATCACATTGCGCGATATATCGGCTGTCAGCAGCCGGTGGCGGTTCTTGGTGACCGCCGTCGGCCCTCATACCGGATCGTCGATCCCGAGGCCCACGAACCAGCGGACCAGCAGATTATACTGCATCTGTTCCATCAACGGCCACTCGGAGCGAATTGAGAACAGGATTTGAATCAGGCTGGCCCGGATCAGCCGTTCCGGCGGGATCGAGGGGCGACCGAAATCAGTGTAGCCCGCCTCGAAATCGGCATCCAGACTGGCCAGCGCGTCGTTGACCACCTGCCTGATCTTTCGCAACGGGTGCCGTGCAGGGATGCGCTCTTCAAGATCGGCATAGCTGAATAACGACCCGCTCGCTTCGTCCCGCGCATCACCCCCCCCCCGCCACAGTCGTGCAGAGGGAGAGTCATGTTCCCAAAGCTGCGTCGAGAACCGACTTCTTCAGCATACTGCTAGGCATTCGCTTGATTGATGAGAATTTCTATTTTGGTAAAACGGTCGTGCTTCCGATGTTAGGTCAGCCGCAGACCCGCGTTGTAGCCGAAACGTTCGGCGACCCCGAGTTATTCCCGAGTTGGGCAGGAAAGAAGATAGTCAGGATGTCGCAGTCAACGGCAGGAAGGTTCTGCAACCTGTGAACTCAGTTTTCAAAATTGAATGACCGCAACACGGAGGCGGAGCTGATGACCCCGCTGCTTCTGTTTTTGGGCCAGTGGGATTTGGACGAGCCAAACGCCCCTGGCCGTCAGGGAGAGGGTGCTACCCTCCCCCTCGGGCAATTCTATTAGACCGGGCCGTCCCCGGCTGCGCCAACCCAGTCGAATAGCATGGCCTCGCCCCCTCCCGCGTTCGCCCGCCTTTTGAAACCTGGGGCAGATCAGCAGGAACAGGCGAAATCAAAGTCTGAACCTGCAAATCAGCCCTGATTTTCCGAATGGAAGGTCAGACCAACGCAACAAGCCACACGGCAAAAACAACTCTCTGATTGCGACATTGTCAAACGGCGAGCGATCTGTCCGTCCGGAGTCATGGTTCTCTTCGAGGTAGCGGCTCACGCGCCTCACGATGGTGTTCGGTGGTGGATCGTCTCCAATGTGGATTGCAGGGTGAGCAGGTGAGCCTGCATCCCAACCGTTTTTACGAGATCGATCTACCTCCGTCCCGTTGGGACTTCGCTCCCCGCCGCGGGGTCGGCAACTCAGATCAGGTGGTGGCCTCCTTCGTCGATAGATACTCGGTTTCGTTTTTCCAAAGCGTCAGCATCAGAACGGCGAGCTTGCGGGCGGTCGAGACCGCCGCCTTGCGGAACCCGCGCCGTCCGGCCAGTCGCACGGCCCAGCTCTTGAGTGGCGAGAACCGTTTGACCTGGCGGATCAGGCAAGATGCCGCCTCAAACAGCGAGCCGCGCATAGCGCCGTCACCGCATTTCGACACGCGCCCTGTCCAATCCACCTCGCCGGATTGATGCCGCTTCGGCGTGAGCCCGAGAAACGCACCGACGTCGGAGGCCCGGTTGAACCGGCCCGGATCATCGACCAGCGCGATGAAGCTGAGCGCGTTAACCGGCCCGCCCCCTGGGATCGACATCAGACGACGTGCCACAGGATGGGATTTGGCTTTTCTCCTCACCGCTTTGTCGAGATCCTCCACCGCCTGGCACAACGTGGTATGGGCGGCGATGAAGCCATCCGCAATAACTCGGAGAACCGGATCGGTCTCGCCGGCCGCGGCCAGCTGGTCCCGGAACGCTTGCCTTTGCTGTCCCTGGCGAATGCCCGTCATGCGGATGCCGAAGGTCTTCAGCACGCCCCTGATGTGACCTTCAAGATCTTTGCGCAGGCGGATCAAACGCTCGCTGGCTCCAACCAGATTGCGCAGCTGATACTCCTCTTCGCTTCGGATGTGCACCGCAGTGAACCAACCGGTTCGCGCGAGCTACGCCAGCCCCTCAGCATCGGCGGCGTCTGACTTGTTCGGCCGCGCCGAGAGGCTCTTGTGCGCCTTGCGGGCATCAATGCAGGTTGCGGGCAATCCCAGCCGGGCCATCCCGCGTTGCAGCCAGATCCATAGCATCCCGCTCTGGTGCACGATCCGGCGGGGCTTGAGATCGCGGTTGCGAAAACAGCCCGCAACGCCTTCAGGGTCAGCAGGGCATGTTCCCCGCGCGACCGTCCTGCCATCCTCATCCACGACGCAGATCGAAATCTCGTTCAGCGACACGCCCAAACCGGCATAATGTTTCATAGGTCGTTCTCCTCACGGCAATTTTCCATGAGGTCGACACACCGGACCTCGTTCGCCTCCGGAGAGCGACCGCTGCAATCACATCATGTGGATTGGGTCAGTTTATGACGCCTAGGTGGTCAATTTCGTCTGGCTTTCAACAATTTGTGTGGAACGTCGAACACCTTTGACCCAATCCACGGCCAAAACCCAAGGGAACGGAACGGCCGCCTCATGCAATTCTGACCCAAACGTCAAGCATTCCTGACTCAATACGACAGCTGCCATTCATGCGGATCGAAAAGACGGGGATGCAGAGTCCCACTGTACCAAATGCTGCTTCCTGGTCGAATGACAGGAAAGCGCAGAAAGCACCCTTTGCAAAGTAGTGGGATTTAGAGGCATGGTGGGCGATCCATGCCGCAGGCGCACTAGGAAGAGCTGACCTTGGCCGCAGGTGCAGCCGCCTACTATCATCGAACTCACAGGTCGCGGGACAACGCGCCAATTCACCGCACACATACCAATTACCGCTTTGGCTGGGCCGGAACCGTGCCGCAGCCGCAAAGGGGGGATCAGTGTTCAAGTGATCCGGTGGAAATAGTCTCGTCGCATGATCACCCTCCAATAGACACATCGGCAGAGCCGCTTTCGACAGCTCCGCAGCAATCGATAGCATCGCCGACACGGCCAGCGGGCTTTCCGTTGATAAACACGCCGCCAGATCCTACCGCCAGCGCCCGCCCATGCGGAGGGTGCTTCGGCTTAGAGTGCGACGCAAAGGCATCTCCCTCTCGCAGCGCAGGTTTACCGCTTATGCCGACGTTATCGCTGCCTTCTATGGCTGGTGTTTGCGGGAACCCATCGTGTTCAGAGCCGGTATCACCCAACCGTCCTGCTGCTGGTATCACGCCGCCTCCCATACATCGAATTCAGTGCTCCGTACTGTGTTCGTCCAACAAGCAGTGAGCGCAGGATCTTCAATAGCGCGATTTGGCGTCTGCAGCATTCGTGACTTCAAGAAAGCAGCGACTTGAGGAGGGGCTGAAACCAACATGTCTCTCGGCAGATCAAAAAAGAGAGGCTCTTTGAGCGCAGAGATAATCGCACAAATCGCCAATGAAGAGTTGTTTGCCGCAGAAACGATTTCTGAAAGTTTATTTGTTCTAGGCAACAGCGCAGAATTGAGGAGCCTCGCAGGGCGCTCAAACTCAGGCAGTGGTTTAAGCGGAAAACCAGAGGTCTTCCAACCTTCCCAAACCTGAGTGAGGACTGCATCTTTACACCAAGAGAGAGCAACGGCACCGTAGGCGGTCATGCCAGCAGCCGTGCAAAAAGTCCTCCAAGTATCACCTTCTATAGATTGCAGGTGTTTCAGTAGGTACTCATCGTTTTCTTGAATTCGTGATATCTCGACCCCCCCATTAGGGTGATTCATCAGCGCCTTTACTGTTGTGTGGGATAAGTGCAATGAACACCACAGGTAAGGAAGTGTCATGCCCCCGCCAAGAACTGAACTGCCCTGAAATTGATTCAAATCCATCATCTCTCTATCTTCCAAGAATATCCATTCTGATTATTCCCTTGGCTCTTCATTGTCATCTAATTTTTCTTCGACCCGCCCCCAAGCCTTGTACCATGCCCACCACGCTCCACCGACAATTGGGAATGCGAAGAGCCACCTCAGATCACTATACAACAGGAGTAGCCACACCAGAGATCCCAATATGATGAAGTAACCGACAAACTCATTCAGAAGGCCCAGGATGAAGTAAATTACGGATCTCATGGTTCTCCCAACCTAGCACTTTGATCCCCGATAACATCCAGAGCGTTAGTCTCATATCCAGCGGGTATCGTCCCGCGAACACCATCAGGTCGCATGGATGAGACCCTGCCAACCGGAACGTGCGGAGAGCTATCGTCTGGTTTATTTGACGAGCTTGGCAGATATTCTTCCGGATTATTGATACAATGCAATACGCCATCGACTATCTCAACCAAAGCGTCAGCTTCTTCTGACCCAACTGGCTCATTTCTTTCAATGGCAGCTCGGAACATCTCCTTGTACATTTCCCCTGAGATGCTAGGGGTATAATTTCCGGTAAGCATCGCGTCAAAGACCGATACAATATCACGCCCACCATACTTGACAGACAAAACCGCCGCGCCGGAGTTTGCCAACTTGAAATTAACCGTTGTCCTTAACATTTTTCCTTTACGCCCTAGTACCTTGTTTCCAAAGCGCCCCCCAGTGGAGGCATAGTTTGTGAAAAAACCACCTCCAATTCTTCCGTAAAACTCAGGCGTTTGCATTTGGTGCTTGAGGTGAACAGATAATAACCGCACAGCCAGAACAGGGTTTTCCTTTGCAAACTTTAGAATTGTATTTAAATCACGCTTCCAAGGGTCGGACATGGCCTTTGCTTCAGGTCCAAACAGTCCGATCTGCATGCAACAATAAAATATCGCACACCACCAATCACGCGGATGGCTATATGCTCCGGATATTAACCTGATAACAAAATTCGGCTTTTTCTCCGTGGCTTTTTCCAAGAAATTTGGATCAGTGCAAACAATTTCCACAACATCCTGAGGGTGCACACCTTGGCCAACTTCGGATATCTCGCCGTTATATGTTATACCCTTTGCCATTTTAATTAATATCCACTCTCTTAGATTTTACCGTCACTTGGTTGCCGCCGCTGACCTCCACTTGACTATTTCCGTTTATGTTAATATTTTCAGTTCCGCCAATATTTACAACGCGCCCGTAGATGCCAACCGTGCCATCCTTTTCCAAGACTATCCGGGACATCCCTGATCGAATCTCCACTTTCTCCGACCCACCTAGTTCAGCTCTGTCGCCACTATCTATCGACAAAATTTCACCAGAATGGATGGATGTAGACTTCCCTGTAGTTATCTGAAAATCCCTGCCAACTGAAATACTTTTCGACAGCCCAATAACTTCGTTACTTGTCGCGCCGACTGCCTCCATCTTACTCTTTTCTACGCCAACAATCATATGGCCTCTTCCAAACTCCGAAACGATTGGCAGGCCGATCTTTCTAGAAAATTCACCCAATCCTTCCTTGAGTTTGTTTACTGCACTGCCAACCAATGCTCCTATATTTGAAGGGCCAATAAATAATATATAGTTTCCACCGATAATTTCATCATGATTGTTCGTCACTTCGATAGCTTTGTTGTGGCCTATGCTCTGCACCCAATTATTATCTATACGCTCAGAGTGATCGTTCTTTACCTTCTCGTTTCGATCCTTCTCGGCATGAAGGAATATCTCTTCTCGCCCCTTTTCATCCTCAAACCGGAGTTCATTAAACCCACGCCCCTTGTGCGTATCCGTCTTGAAAGTCGAGCGTGTCTTATGCTTCGGTAGCTCATATGGCGGTTTGTTTTTGCCGTTGTAGACACAGCCGGTGACGATGGGCTTGTCAGGATCGCCGCGCAGGTGTTCGACGATGACCTCCATGCCGATGCGCGGGATCACCATGCCGCCCCAGCCCTGCCCGGCCCAGTTCTGGCTTACGCGCACCCGCATGGTATGCGCCGCTTCCAGATCCCAGTGGAAGCGGCACAAGATGCGGCCGTGTTCGTCGCAATCGATCTCGCCTTCGCCAACCACAACTGCGGTTTCCGGTCCCTGCACACGTGGCCCGACCGTTCGGCGTTCGGGTCGAAACGGCGCATCATCAGGGATCAGCACATAGGCCCCGTCGTAGGGCGCGTCATCTGCTCCCGTACTCCCAGACCCATAGGCCTGCGCCCGGAACCGATGGGTGGCCTTGAGGCAAACGAATGTGCGCCCCCTCGCTTTGGGAACGTCATCCCCGGCCAGTGTGACGCGCCAGCCCGCGCCGAGGGAGACCACATCGCCCTCAGCCCGGTGGCGCGGGGCCTGACCGCGCTCCGCTTCAAGACGGCGCGACACCACACCTCGGCCTTCGCCTTGGTTGAGGTAATCGCCGGGCCAGTCATAACTTTCGATATCGCCGCTTGGATGAGACGCATCAGAGAGCTGGTCCACTTCCTGCGCCGATGTGGGTATCTTGAAGTTATACTCCGTCAGCCGCACTGCGCCGGTGGTGATCCGCTCGGTCGCTGACCAATGGCGGAAATGCTCTTCCTCGTGCCGGTGGTACCCGGTGACCCCAAAATACGGGCGCGATGATCCCGGAACCTCGGGCAGGCTGATCGCCGCATCGGTGAGCAAGAGCGTGTGTGATCCTGGCTCATGTCGCCACGACCACGTGATGCCAAAGCGCTCCAGCTGGCGGCGGATGAAATCCGCATCCGACTCGCCATATTGAACGGTGTATTCCAGCACCGGGTAGTCATCCATCACCCGCAGCTCAAGATGGGGGTTGCCCAATGCTGCGTAAGAGCTAAGCACATCTTGCACGATCTCGATGACGGTTTTGTTATGGAAGATCCGCATATTGCGCCGCAGGCCTGCCACATGCAGCCAGGGGCGCAAGGTTAGATCATAGCGAAACCCATTCTCGAAGGCACCGCGTTGCTCGGCTTCGCAGACGATCCCGTCAAAGGCGCGCGCACGCTGAGCGTGATTGATTTCAATGGTGGCATGAGTTCCAAGAAGAGCGCTGAGGTCGAGTGTGTTCTGGGTTGAAAGCGCTTCAACCCGCCACTCGAAATCCCCTGAGAGTTCCTCCGTGCCGTCCATCCGCAAAAGCACAAGCGCGTCGGATCCCAGCACAGTTGTCAGACGTCCAAGTCGGGCATCCTGAGTAAATACATTCATAAAGCAATACCCTTTAAGTTGCACGGGAGAATACTTGTCTCGCCTCAGGGTTCAAGGGTGGAAAATCTCTACCTGTGGGGAAAATCACGACGGTGCAACCACACTGGAGTGATTGTTCGACGTCGCTGGGGCCGAGTTGAATGTCCGCTCCCGGAAAGTCTTTCACGCTTGCAGCAGAGACATAGCCGCACCCTGCATGAATGTCGTGATTGGGCTGGCTACGGCCATCGATGCAGGTATCAGCTCTAGAGGTTCAGTCCCGTATCCTGTGAACTGAGTTTTCAATATTGTATGACCGCATCACTGAGCCGGGGCTGATGGCCCCGGCGCTTCTGTGTTGTGGGCCAGTGGGATTTGGACGAGCCAAACGCCCCTGGCCGTCAAGAAGAGGGTGCTGCCCTCCCCCTCGGGCAATTCTATTAGACCGGGCCGTGTCCTCGGCTGCGCCTGCGGGCCGCACCAACCCGGTCGAATAGCATTGCCTCGCCCCCTCCCGCGTTCGCCCGCCTTTTGAAACTTGGGGCAGATCAGCAGGAACAGGCGACATCAAAGTCTGTTCCTGCAAATCAGCCCTGATTTTCCAAAAGGAAGGTCAGATCAACGCAACAAGCCACACGGCAAAAACAGTGGATTGGGTCAGTTTATGACGCCTAGGTCAATTTCGTCTGACGTTCAACATTTTGGAAGTGGCGGACCGAGGAGGATTCGAACCCCCGACCCCTTGATTCGTAGTCAAGTACTCTATCCAGCTGAGCTATCGGTCCACTGAGGGCGGGGTTTATTGGCCACCGCGTCGAGGTGCAAGGCCAAAACGCAGCATCTCGTAAGTTTTTTGCCCGCCCCGAATAAAAACCTCCATTCGTGCCCCTCTGTGCTCTTGTACGACCTAGCCAGTTCCGCCTCCGGAGAAACGCGCGCATTGCTTAAGATCTCTACGAGGTCAGCCCCCGCGGCGCTTACACCTGCCACGTCTGCTCTGATACGAAATTTCTCCGCGCGCCTGGCCTTCACCCAAAGAGCCCCCATGCGAAATCCGCCATTTTCTGTCTTGCGAGGCGAGAATTCCTCTCGCATCCGCAAAGAAGCTCTGATAATCACCAGCTCCGCGACGGGTGTTCCTGTCGCTGTGCGGGTGTGGCGGAATTGGTAGACGCACCAGATTTAGGTTCTGGCGCCGCAAGGCGTGGGGGTTCAAGTCCCTTCACCCGCACCATTCCCCCATTCATACTCCGCATAATCAGACCGCGCGTTGTGTCCTTCTGCGGGCTGGCATCGGGACCTGGGCCGTCAGGGAGCGAGCCTCACCATTGCAGCCCCGCGCGCACCGGGGAGAGACACAGGCGTCACCCCGGCTGGGCCTGAAGGCCCCGCAGCACCTGGGGCAATTGGTCCGGCAGATCCTCGGCGATGAGCCCGGGGCCAAAGCTGCGCGCGCAGTCCACATGCAGCCGCGCGGCTGTCGCGGCTGCATCATGCGGGTCGAAGCTGCGCGCCAAGAGCCCCGCGATGAACCCCGCCAGCACATCCCCCGCACCGGCCGTCGCAAGCCAGGGTGCTGCGCGATCACCACTGGCGACATTGACAGAACACATGCCAGTTTCAGCGCAAATCACGGTGTCGGCGCCTTTGAACAGAACCGTGCAGCCGGCGCGACGGGCGGCCTCGCGGGTGGCGTCCACCTTTGAATAGGCCGGACCGACTGTGGCGGGCTGGGCAAGCTTTTCGGCGATATCGGGAAAGAGCCTCGAAAACTCTCCCCCGTGCGGGCTCAGAACGCAGGCCGGATGAAGTGCCTCGAACAGCGCATCAGGTGCGTCGGAAAAGGCCGTTAGCGCATCGGCATCCAGTACCATCGCGCGGCCTGCCGCAAGTGCCGCCGGCACAAGGCGACGCGCCCGGTCCAGCCCAAGCCCCGGCCCCAGGCACAGCGCGGAGATGCGGCTGTCTTCCAGAACCGCCGTCAGCGCCCCTGCCCCGTCAACCCGGGTGAGCATCAGGGATATGATCTGACACGCGACCTCCATCTGTGCCGCAGGCGGAACACCCAGCGTGACCAGCCCCGCGCCGATCCGCAGCGCGCCCCGCGCCGCCAACCGCGCCGCGCCAGTTTGTCCCGCGCCACCGGACAGGATCAACGCGTGACCATGGTCATATTTATGCTCATCGGCCTGTTTGTGCAGGTCGGGTGAAGAAGCCTCTGCCGCGCGACACAGATATCGGCCAATCCGCTTGTCCCCGTGCAACGCGACCAGGGCCTGACGCGATTGGCCGCCGACCTCCGAAACGGGCGCAAGCCCGATGTCCTTGACCACCACGCTCCCACAGTGCTGCGGCCCCTCCGCCAACACATGTCCCAGCTTCCGTGAATGAAATGCAACCGTGAGACCGGCCGGCACCGCAGCCTCTCCGATCACGCGCCCGCTGTCACCGCAAAGCCCCGAGGGCAGATCGACTGCCACCACCTGAGGCGCCTGTCCCACCGCAGGCGCTGCGTCCAACGCGACCAGCGGCAGATCCACAGCACGCGTCAACCCGGTGCCAAAGAGCGCATCCACCACCAGATCTGTCGAGGGCCAGATCTGATCCCCCTCAAACGTTTCCGCGGATAACGCCTGGACCTCCCCCATCTCCAGCCAGCGCGCATAATTCGCCTGTGCATCCGGTGGCAGCACCGCGGCATCGCCATAGAGAAACACCGAGACGTCCCAACCGCGTGCCTTCAGCAGCCGCGCCACCACAAACCCATCGCCACCATTGTTGCCCGGACCACAGAGCACCACAGCCCGCTTCAGCTTTTCCGAAATATCTCGGGGGACGGCCGCAGGCCGGGGGGCAGCGCCCCCATCCGGCGCAACCTCATCGCCCAGCTCCGGCCAGGTCTCGAAAATCGCCTCCACCACGCCCGCACCGGCGCGCTCCATCAGCGCCAGCCCGGTCACCGCGCCGCTGTCGATGGCGCTTTTTTCGATCTCACGCATCTGCGCTGCGGTCAGCAATTCGGTCATTCCGCACCCCTTCGATTCACGAATGCCCAATAATTAATCGCATGGCCCAAATTTTCATCACACCATCGGAAAACTGCACATTTCGGCAGCAGGCGCTTCAGCTTACACATTGTGGCGATCAGTTGAAAATGATCTGACCACAGTCGACAAGGTTGCGAGGAGCCCGGACATGAAAAAGATCGAAGCCATCATCAAGCCGTTCAAGCTGGACGAGGTGAAGGAAGCGCTACAGGACGTTGGCGTTCAGGGTCTCTCTGTCATCGAGGTCAAGGGTTTTGGCCGCCAGAAAGGTCATACGGAACTCTATCGCGGTGCGGAATATGTGGTCGACTTTCTGCCCAAGGTGAAGATCGAAGTGGTGCTGGACGACGATCAGGTCGACGCCGCCATCGAGGCCATCGTCGCCGCGGCCAAGACCGACAAGATCGGCGACGGCAAGATCTTTGTCAGCCCGATCGAGCAGGCGGTCCGCATCCGGACCGGCGAATCCGGCTCCGACGCCCTCTAACCGAACACCAATGCGGCGCAGTTTCCCGCACCGCAGATCACCCAACACCCGAAATACCCAAGTTTTCTGACGGAGGAAGAACTTCAAATGAGCAAGGACGCAGTTCTCAAGCTGATCAAGGATGAAGAGGCAGACTATGTCGACATCCGCTTCACCGACCCGCGTGGCAAGCTTCAGCACGTGACCCTGATGTCGGATCAGGTCGACGAAGACTTCCTCGAAGAAGGCTTCATGTTCGACGGTTCCTCGATCGCAGGCTGGAAATCCATCGAAGCCTCCGACATGAAGCTGATCCCGGACACCAACTCCGCCTATGTGGATCCCTTCTATGCGGAAAAGACCATCTGCATTCACTGCTCCGTGGTCGAGCCCGACACCGGCGAAGCCTATGAGCGCGACCCGCGTGGCACCGCCGAGAAAGCCGAAGCCTATCTGAAGGCCTCCGGCATCGGTGATGTGGCCTACATGGGCCCGGAAGCTGAATTCTTCCTCTTTGATGATGTGCGGTTCTCCAACACCATCAACAAAGTGTCCTATGAGGTCGACGCAACCGACGCCTCCTGGAACTCCGATGCGGAATTCGAGACCGGCAACATGGGCCACCGTCCTGGCGTCAAGGGCGGCTACTTCCCGGTGAACCCGATCGACGAAGCACAAGACCTGCGCTCCGAGATGCTCTCCACCATGAAGCGTCTGGGCATGAAGGTCGACAAGCACCACCACGAGGTGGCGTCCTGCCAGCACGAGCTGGGCCTGATCTTCGACAGCCTGACCAAACAGGCCGACGAGCTGCAAAAGTACAAATACGTGATCCACAATGTGGCCCACGCCTACGGCAAATCCGCCACCTTCATGCCCAAGCCGATCGCCGGCGACAACGGCACCGGCATGCACGTCAACATGTCGATCTGGAAAGACGGCAAGCCGCTCTTTGCAGGTGACAAATACGCGGATCTCTCCGACGAGGCGCTGTACTTCATCGGCGGCATCCTGAAGCATGCCAAAACGCTGAATGCCTTCACCAACCCGGCCACCAACTCCTACAAGCGCCTGATCCCCGGCTTCGAAGCCCCGGTTCTGCGCGCCTATTCCGCCCGTAACCGCTCCGGCTGCGTGCGTATCCCGTGGACCGAATCCCCGAAGGCAAAGCGCGTCGAGGCCCGCTTCCCCGATCCGGCCGCAAACCCCTACCTGGCGTTTGCAGCCCTGCTGATGGCCGGTCTGGACGGCATCAAGAACAAGATCGATCCGGGCGAAGCCATGGACAAGAACCTCTACGATCTGCCCGCAGAGGAACTGGCCGACATCCCGACCGTTTGCGGCTCCCTGCGCGAAGCGCTGGAAGCACTGGCCTCCGATCACGACTTCCTGCTGCAGGGCGACGTGTTCACCAAGGACCAGATCGAAGGCTACATCGACCTCAAGATGGAAGAAGTCGAAGCCTACGAGCACACCCCGCACCCGGTGGAATACCAGCTGTACTACAGCTGCTGATCTGCGGATCGAAGCAGAGTGTTATCAGGGCGTCCCTTCGGGGGCGCCTTTTTTGTTGATGCGACCACTGAGCGCCGTATCTGTCGCTGTGTCGCAGGTATGTTTATTGACTGGTCAGTTAATATACGCCAGTCTGAGTGCGGGCCGCACCTGTTGGGGGTGGCTCGACGACTCATACGTCACGGATGTGTCCCGCATATGGGCCAGTTGTTGTGGCAGGGGCGCCTTACCCTCCCAGGGGGCGCCCTTTCTTTTCCGCACATGTCTTCCTGTTGGGCCGACGGTATTTCCTGTTGAGCCCCCGCTCCCGGTCCTGTAGGTCTGCCCGCCTTGAGCCGCATGAGAGCCGACCCATGACACAGATCTCCGCCGCCCCGACCACGCTTGGCATCGACTTTGGCACCTCGAATTCCGCCGCCGGGGTGACGGTGGCGGGCCGCCCCTGGCTGGTGGAGCTGGAGCCGGGAGAGACCACGCTGCCGACGGCTGTGTTCTTTGACAGCGACACCAGGGCGCGCCGCATCGGGCGCAGCGCCACCCGGGCGTTGATCGCCGGCGACGAGGGGCGTTTCATGCGCGCGCTCAAGAGCCTGCTGGGCACGCCGCTCCTTTATGAAAAGCGCCGCCTGGGCGGTGAGATGATGGATTTCTCCGATGTCATCGCGCATTTCCTGCGCGAGGTGAAAACCCGCGCCGAAACCGCTACACGACTGGAGTTCACCCATGCGCTTTCGGGACGGCCGGTGAAGTTCCACTCCAGGGACGAGGCCCGCAACGTCCGCGCCGAAGACGACCTGCGCCATTGTTATCAAAAGGCCGGGTTTCAGGACGTGCAGTTCATGTATGAACCCGAAGCCGCCCTGCGTGCCGCCCGTCCGCATCCGGGCATCGGTCTTGTGGTGGACATCGGTGGCGGGACGTCGGATTTCACCTGTTTTGAGCAGGACGACAACGGCGGCACGCGTATTCTGGCCAGTCACGGCCTGCGTCTGGGCGGCACCGATTTTGACCGCCAGATCAGCATTGACCATGTGATGCCGCATCTGGGCCGTGGTGCGATGATCCGCAACAGTTTTGGCGGGGGCAGCTTGCCGGCGCCCAACCGGATCTTCAATGATCTTGCCACATGGCAGATGATCCCATTCCTCTATGGGCCCGACACCCGCCGCGCGGCACGCGATCTGGCGCAGAACGCCGAAGATCCCAGCGGGCTGAACCGGCTGCTGCGCGTACTGGAGGATGAGCTGGGCCATGATCTGGCCTTTGCGACTGAGGCCGGGAAGATCCGCGCCAACAGCGCCACCGAGGAGACCGCGCAGATTGATCTTCGCATTGTCGAGCCAGGGCTTTCCGCCGCCCTGCCCCGCGCCGCACTCGAACAGTCGCTGGCGCAGATGGTGCAGGCCATTCAGGATGAGGCCGCCGAGACCCTGCGCCTGGCCGGCGTATCCCCCGGCGACGTCAACCGCTGCGTCATGGTGGGCGGGTCTGCGTTGCTGATGGCGGTGCGCTCAGCCCTTCAGGATCTCTGTCCCACCGCAGAGATCGAGACAGAGCGCGCAATGACGGCTGTGGCCGACGGGTTGGCGCTGGCTGCGCAGGATGCCGCCTTCTGAGCAAAGCTCCCCGTAAAAAAGGGGGTGAAAGCCCGGCCTCTGCCGCGTAAGTTCCCCTTGGACATCCGCCAGTTTCAGAGGGTTCTTTCATGCTGTTTTCCCGTTTTGCGGCCCTGGGCCTTGCCGCCAGCCTTGCCATCGCAACCCCGATCACCGGTCTTGCGGCCAGTTGCGGTAATACCTCTGCGGGGTTCGAAGCGTGGAAAGCGGAGTTTGCCCGCACCGCCAAACGCGCGGGCGTCCGTCAGGCCGGGCTCAATGCGCTGGCGCAGACGCGCTATGCCACCGGCACCATCGCAGCGGATCGCAACCAGAAGAGCTTTAAATACAGTCTGGAAAAATTCATGCAGGTGCGCGGGGCCACGACCATCGTCGCACAGGGGCGCAAGCACAAGGCTCGCAATGCCGCGTTTTTTGCATCTCTGGAGCGCAAATATGGCGTGCCTGCCGGATTGCTCATTGCCATTCACGGCATGGAAACCGCCTTTGGCAATTATATGGGCGACAGTCAGGTGGTCTCGTCAATCGTCACCCTGACCTATGATTGCCGCCGTTCGGAGTTCTTTGAGCCCCACGCCATTGGCGCGCTAAAGCTGGTGGATCAGGGTGCGATCACCATGGCGACCAAGGGCGCCAAACACGGCGAACTGGGGCATACGCAGTTCCTGCCCGGCAACGCGCTCAACTACGGTCAGGACTGGAACCGCGACGGGCGGGTGGATTTCTATGACATGGGGGACGCTCTGGCCTCCACCGCCTATTTCCTGCGCAAGAAAGGCTGGCGTCCGGGCCGCGGCTATCAGCCGGGCGAGCCGAACTACAAAGTCCTGAAACAATGGAACGCCGCCACGGTCTATCAGCAATCCCTGGCGATCATGGGGCGGCAGATCGACGGCTGATCGAGTCTCCGCAAAAGGGTTAAAAACAATCAACGCGCCGGTCGCGGGATTGTAAAAGCTGCGGCATCAATATGGCCATGCGCCGCCAGTATTTCGACGCATTTTCATCTCGCATCGCACCGCGAAATCCATATCCATCTGTTTTTATTAAAACTTTTTGGTTGACGAAATATCGCGACCGAAGCCCCGGGAAATATTCAAAAACCGGCGGATACGCCCAATTTTCTGCGTGATCGGCCTCTACATTGGTTGGGAACACAACCGATGGAGGATTTCACGGTGCTGGATCAGATTACACAGAATGTGTCCGCCACGGCCTTTCGCGGCAAGCTGGGCTTTTCCGAACGGGATGAGACGGCCCTGTCCACCGCCTGCACTCTGGTCGTGCAAACGCTTGAGGAATTTGGTCACGAGGTCGATCAGTTCCACGCCAAACGCGCCCATCGTGTCACGCTGGAATGCGATCACTATATCGTCGACCTGCGACACCGCCGCAGCCCTGCGCCCATGCGTCAGACCGATGGCGTGGCCTGTCGCTGCCAGCTTGATGTGACCTTCACGCCCCGGTTCCCGGAGCGCACCGATGCCGAACTGATCGAAATGCTGCTGGCCCGCAGCCTGCAAGCGCTGTTGTCGCAGCTGGACGCTAGCTCTGTCGAATGGCTGGATACGGCGGTCATTCTGGACCGCGACGCGTTTCTCTCGGCCTTTGCCGCCGAGACCGCTGAGCCCGCGGAGGATGTGTCTGTGCGGGACATTCAGCTGCCGATCACCGATCCAAACGCCACAGCCGTGCCCCAGCCAACGCCCGCGGAGACCGATCTGGCACAGCCGATCCGCGCCTATGACACCTACGCCGCGCGCCAGGGCACGCCGGAGCGCGCCGCAGCACCAGCCGCGCCCGACACGACCGCGCAGGCCGGAAGCCCGAAGCGGTTCGCCCCGGTGGAGGAAACCTTTGGCAGCCTGACCGAAGCCTGCGACCGGATCATCGAGCGCCGCGATGGTCCCCGCCCGGCCCGGGATCTGGGCAACGCCTGTCGCAAGCTGGGCACCTCGCTGTCAAAGCGCGGATGGACCGCCAATACCACGTCGGCCTGGGTGCTGACGCTGGTGATGACCCTGCTCGCCCTGCCGCTTGGCATCACTGCGGCTGCGGTCAATCTGGTGCGCGGCGGCGACATGCGCTTCAGCGTGCAGATGCTGGCGGTCATGGCCCTGCTGATGTTCCTGCAATCCTCCGGCCTGGTGCACGCCGCGCTTCACTGACCGATTGCAGACACCTGAACTACGCCCCGTAACACATTCGTGTTGCGGGGTTTTGTATTATGTGGTCCCTGCCACCGCCTGCCACTGGCGCAGCACATCGGCGCGACGCATCACGGTGGTGTGGATCGAAAACACCACTGCACGGCTCTGCGGCAGGCGGTAGATCGACTGCAACTCGCTGCGCATGTAGTGCTCGGTCTCCGGCGTCGAGGTGGCGCGTGGATCGCGCTCCAGCCTGGGTTGATGCAGGCTTGGGTCCGCATACCACAGCGCGTTGAAACGCCAGAGCGGCCGCCCCACCTGCACCCCGTCAAACAACCGCTGCACGCGGCGTGCGATCCCCGCATCGTAGTCTTTGACCGGCTCATGGATCGCCAGCAGCGGTTTCATGAACTTTTTCGCAAGCGTCCAACTGGCGGGGAAACACAATACAGCCGCCGTCAGCACATGTTCATCGCCGTCTTCGGGCCTCTCCAGGATACAGAAATCCTGCTGCGCAATCCGGCCAAGGGTCTCCATCGGCTGGGCGCGATTGATCGCGACTTTGGCGCCATCTGGCCGGATAACGTGGTTCGCATCAGCGCCGGCGCCATAGCGCACCGCCAGCACCTGATCGAGCAACTCTTGCGCGGCTGGCGCGGCCCCCGCATCCATCGCAATTACCGCATCGGGATGATCGCGCAACAGCCGCTCCCGCTCTGCCACTTGCGCGGCAAACCCGGCGTCAAAGCGCAGCCAATCCTCCGGCTTGAGCGGCTGAATGCCGGGCAATGGGCGCGGGGCAAGCGGATTATAGGGAATGGAGGTCTGGAGAATCTCTGTCATGTGCCAGGCATAGCACCGCTGTCAAAACTGTGCACGACTGTACAGTTTTTTGCGCGCAGCCACTGTATCAAACACGCCAGTCCCGCCAATTCGGCCAAAACGGACATGCTCCGGGTCGCATTTGGGAACGCCACGCCGCGCAAGCCCCGGCAGGCTGAGGCCAAAGAGCCAGGGAGGCGAAGATGAACGAACACTTTCGGGATCGTCGAAAGATCGACCCCAGCCGCGGGTCCGTTTTGGGCGACGGCAGCCCCAATGACAACGACCGGATCGAGATCGGCCCCACACAGTTGGCGTTTTCGGAATGGGCCGCGGCAGGGCTGGAGCTGCCCAATCTGGAGGCGATGCGCCACTACCGCTGGCAGCGGCTGACGCAGGCGATCGTGGAGCGCGGCTATGGCGGTCTGCTGATGTTTGATCCGCTCAACATCCGCTACGCCACCGACAGCACCAATATGCAGCTGTGGAACACCCATAACCCGTTTCGCGCGCTGCTCCTGTGCGCAGATGGCTACATGGTGCTTTGGGACTACAAGAACTCGCCGTTTCTTTCGACGTTCAACCCTTTGGTGCGCGAACAGCGCTCCGGCGCGGATCTGTTCTACTTTGATCGGGGCGACAAGGTCGATGTGGCCGCCGATGCGCTCTCGAATGAGATCCGCGTGCTGATTGGCGAGCATGGCGGAGGCAACATGCGCCTCGCGGTGGACAAGGTAATGCTGCACGGGCTGCGCGCACTTGAGGCGCAAGGCTTCGAGGTCATGGAAGGCGAGGAAGTCACCGAAAAGGCCCGCGCAATCAAGGGCAAGGACGAGATCCTTGCCATGCGCTGTGCGTCCCATGCCTGCGAGACCGCCGTGAAGGCGATGGAGGATTTTGCCCGCGCCAATGTCGGCGATGGCAAGACCTCGGAAGACGACATCTGGGCGGTTCTGCATGCGGAAAACATCCGCCGGGGGGGTGAATGGATCGAGACACGGCTGCTGGCCTCCGGTCCGCGCTCCAACCCGTGGTTTCAGGAATGCGGCCCCCGCATCACCCAGCGCAACGAGATCATCTCCTTTGATACCGATCTGGTGGGCAGCTACGGGATTTGCGTCGATATTTCCCGCAGTTGGTGGATCGGCGATCAGAAGCCACGCCCGGACATGATCTATGCGATGCAGCATGCGCATGAACACATCATGACCAATATGGAAATGCTGAAACCGGGCGTGATGATCCCGGAGCTGACCGCGGGCACCCATGTTCTGGATGCAAAATATCAGGCGCAGAAATACGGCTGCCTGATGCATGGTGTGGGGCTGTGTGATGAATGGCCCTTGGTGGCCTATCCGGATCAGGCGGTGGCAGGTGCGTTTGACTATCCGCTGGAGCCGGGGATGGTGCTCTGTGTGGAGGCCTTGGTGGGCGAGGTTGGCGGCGATTTCTCTATCAAGCTCGAAGATCAGGTTCTGATCACCGAGGATGGATATGAGAACCTGACCACCTACCCCTTTGATCCCGCGCTCATGGGGCAGATATAATGTCTGCGCCTCACTGCGGCGCGTCTGGCCAGGGCAGATGGGCCAGAACCCCGTGATGGTCAGAGGCGAGTTTCGGCTGTATCTCGATCTCGCCTTCGCCGCCCGGAGCCAGCACATGGTCAATGCCGATGGGATAACCCAGCGGCGGCAGATCAAACGTCGCCGCATAGGGGCCGACCCGCGCCATGCCGCCTGCCTCACCGATCTGCGCCACCGCATGGGACCAGCCCACGGCGTTGAAATCCCCGGCGAGGATCACCGGCCCGTCGAGGGTCTCCAGCCGCTTTACCACCCTGTCCACATGCTCTGCCTGTTCATGCGGCCAGGGCCACGGCAAATGCAGCGCCGCCACCCAGAACCGCCCCGTTGGCCCCTCGACCTCCATCGCGGCCAGCCCGAGGTCTTCTGCACAGGCGAGCCTGTTGGTCGCCGTGACGCCGCGCGCCAACACCGCGACACCTCCGACCCGGCGAAACGGGCAGAACTGCTGTACCGGATAATCGGCCCGCAAATCACCGAGGATCGGCATGTTTTCGCGAGAGATTTCCTCCAGCGTGACGACATCCGCGCCTGAGATGCGAATGGCCTCTATCAGGGTCTCGTTGCCGTTGTTCCGCCACAGCATGTTTTTCTGATAGAGCGTGATCTGTGGTGTGCGCACCTCTGTCTCCGTGGGTGAATGGCCCAGCCAACTGACCAGCATCACACCGGACGCCACCGCGCCGAGCATGGCCGCGCGCGCATCGTGGCGCAGGATGAAGGCACAGATCATCGCAAGCCCGGCAAAGGGTACGCGAAACACCGCAAGGCTATCGCCAAGCGGATGCAGCGCGACCATGAAACCGCCCGCCAAAGACAGGATCGCAAGGATCAACAGCGCCCAAATCCCGACGCGGCACAGTTTCAACATGCCGTTCACAGGTCCAGTCGCTCCCGCCAGAGCGGCCATTTGCGCGCCACAACCGCAACGCTTTCGGCCTCCTCGGCCAGCTGATCCAGCGGCACCCAGGCCAGCGCATGGGACTCCTCGCTCACCAAAGGCTCCCCTGCCTCCGCCACAAAAAGATAGCGCACATCGTAATGCAGATGTGCCGGTTCCCTGGCCGAGGCCGGGATCTCGTGCACATCGACGTCAAAGACCTCGGGCGTCAGCAGCCGGATACGGGACAGCCCGCTTTCCTCATAGGCCTCTTTGGTGGCGTTGAAACAGGCGTCCTGAATACCATCGCAATGCCCACCCAATTGCAGCCAGCGGTCGAGTTTTGCGTGATGGGTCAACAATACCGACGTGAGGTCCGGAGACAGCACGAAGGCAGATGCCGTGACATGGCTTGTCAGTGGATCGCGCTCAAACGCGCGGGGTTCATTGGCGCAGAACCTCACCAGGCGCGCCCACATGTCCCGATCGCGCGCGTCCAGGGGCGTGAAACGTCCGATCCCCGCGATCATCTGCTCCGTGTTTTTATGCACGCCCATGTGACGCTCCTTCACCTTCCCGTGACGGTTGTGACAGCCGCCTTGCCGTGACCCTGACGTCGGCGCACCTTAGGGAAGCCGACCCACAAAAGCCAAGCCCCGAAAGCCTCGCCCATGCCCACCGAACGCATCAGTTTCACCGGCCACGCCGGACATGACCTTGCCGCGCGCCTCGACCTGCCCGAGGGGCCGGTGCTGGCCACCGCCCTTTTTGCCCATTGTTTCACCTGTTCCAAGGACATCCCCGCCGCCCGGCGGATTGCCGCGCGACTGGCGGCCATGGGGATCGCAGTGTTGCGGTTCGATTTCACGGGCCTTGGTCATTCCGGGGGCGAGTTTGCCAATACCAGCTTTACCTCCAATGTGGCGGATCTGATCGCGGCGGCACGCTATCTGGCCAGCCGCAACATGGCGCCCGACATGCTGATCGGTCACTCGTTGGGAGGGGCAGCCGTCTTGCGGGCACGCGCAGGCATTCCTTCGGTCAAGAGCGTGGTGACGCTGGGCGCACCCTTTGATCCGGGTCATGTGGCGCACCACTTCGAAGACGCACTTGAGGCGATCAATCGCGACGGGCAGGCAGAGGTGAGCCTCGGCGGGCGTCCTTTTGTGATCGGCAAGGAATTTGTCGATGACATCCGCCAGACCGAGCTTGGCGAAGCGGTGGCAGACCTGAAGGCCGCATTGCTGGTAATGCATGCGCCGCGCGATACGACGGTTGGCATCGACAATGCCGCCGAGATTTTTCAGGCCGCGCGCCACCCCAAGAGCTTTGTCACCCTGGATGACGCCGACCATCTGATCACCGATCCTTGCGATGCGGAATATGCCGCAGACATGATCGCCACATGGGCCACACGCTACGTGGATATGAAGCCCCCAGCCCCCCCGCCCGGAGCACCCGAAGGCGTCATCCGCGTCACCGAGGCCGACCCGGAGGGGTTCTTGCAGGATGTGCAAAACGGCCCCTACCATCATGTGTTGGCAGATGAGCCCGAAGCCTATGGCGGCACCAATCGCGGACTGTCACCTTATGGGTTTGTGGCGGCGGGGCTTGGGGCCTGTACGTCGATGACGTTGCGGATGTATGCACGGCGCAAGGGCTGGCCGCTGGACGGGATCAGCGTTGAAGTCTGTCACGACAAAGTCCACGCGCAGGATGCCATCCCGTCTGGCCCCGCCAAGATC
The DNA here is from genome assembly GCF_022348185.1 of Epibacterium sp. Ofav1-8. Taxonomy (GTDB): domain Bacteria; phylum Pseudomonadota; class Alphaproteobacteria; order Rhodobacterales; family Rhodobacteraceae; genus Epibacterium. Next base: position 198,570 of record NZ_JAKRFD010000002.1, on the reverse strand, counting down.
GACCGGTTCATGCGGGTGATCCATTTGCAGGGCGATCTGGATCAGGAGCAACGCGCCAAACTGTTGGAGATTGCCGACAAATGCCCGGTGCATCGCACCCTTGAACAAAGCTCTCGGGTCGAGACACGGCTGGAAGATGCGCCAAAGCTTCCCGACATGTCTCAGGAAGGTCAGGACATCGACGCCGCAGCCATTTGATCGACATCAAGGTGCGACGCGCGTTCCTCATTAGGGTTGCCACAGCCAGCAACAGGAGGACGCCCACCATGGGACTGATGCGCAAGCTGAGTGACAGCGCCGATCTCGTCAATGGAATGAGCCAGCGGCTCGGCATAGATCAGGCCGCGCGTCTGGCGCGTGACCCCGAAGGCGAGGCGCGCCGCCTGATGCAGATGGTGTCGCGCTGCGCAGGGTGTCTCGCACAGGGGGCCTGCGGTGATCTTCAGGCCCGCCATGACCAACTGGCGACCTGCCCGGCCTATTGCGAGAACAAAGCCTGCTTTGAGGACCTCACACCACGCCTCTGACGGGATTTTGGACAGCGGCACGGCACTGCTGCGGCGCGGCGCTTGCCGCCGGGGCATGGCTCGTCTATGAGAGCGCCATCTCTTCCACCGTCTTTGAAAGGTGCTGCTGCCTATGATCCCCCGCTACGCCCGCCCCGATATGGTTGCCGTCTGGTCTCCCGAGACCAAGTTCCGCATCTGGTACGAGATTGAGGCGCACGCCTGCGACGCCATGGCGAACCTCGGTGTGATCCCGCGCGAAAACGCGGAGGCGGTCTGGAAAGCCAAGGACGTCGAGTTCGACGTTGCCCGCATCGACGAGATCGAAGCCGTCACCAAACATGACGTCATCGCCTTTCTGACCCATCTGGCCGAGCATGTCGGATCGGAAGAAGCCCGCTTTGTGCATCAGGGCATGACCTCCTCGGATGTGCTTGATACCTGTTTCAACGTGCAGCTGACCCGCGCTGCCGACCTTCTGATGGTCGGCATGGACAAGCTCCTGGACGCACTCAAGAAACGCGCGCTTGAACACAAGGACACCGTGCGCGTGGGCCGCAGCCACGGCATCCATGCGGAACCCACCACCATGGGTCTGACCTTTGCGCGTTTCTATGCGGAGATGGACCGCAACAAGAAACGCCTGATCGCCGCGCGCGAGGAAATCGCCACCGGTGCGATCTCTGGCGCCGTGGGCACCTTTGCGAATATCGATCCGCGCGTCGAAGAACACGTCTGCGAGCAACTGGGCCTGAACCCGGAGCCGATCTCCACTCAGGTGATCCCGCGCGACCGTCACGCCATGTTCTTTGCCACTCTCGGTGTGATTGCCTCCTCGATCGAGAACATCGCGATCGAGATCCGCCACATGCAGCGGACTGAGGTGCTCGAAGGGGCCGAGTTCTTCTCCATGGGCCAGAAAGGCTCCTCGGCGATGCCGCACAAGAAGAACCCGGTTCTCACAGAAAACCTCACCGGTCTTGCGCGTCTGGTGCGCATGTCGGTGATCCCTGCGATGGAAAACGTGGCGCTCTGGCACGAGCGTGACATCTCGCATTCCTCGGTGGAGCGCGGCATCGGCCCCGACGCCACCGTGACGCTCGATTTTGCGCTGCACCGTCTGGCCGGCGTCATCGACAAGATGCTGGTGTTCCCGGAGAACATGCTGGAGAACATGAACAAATTCCCGGGTCTGGTGATGTCGCAGCGGGTGCTGCTGGCCCTGACGCAGGCCGGTGTCAGCCGCGAGGATGCCTATTCCATGGTCCAGCGCAATGCGCTCAAGGTCTGGGAAGAGCGCGTCGATTTCCGCGAATTGCTGCTGGCCGATCCCGAGGTGGTTGCCGCCCTCGGCGAGGATGGCGTCAACGAGAAATTCGACATGGGTTATCACACCAAGCACGTCGACACGATCTTCAAACGGGTGTTTGGCGAGTAAGCCCACCCTCACGCGCACCGATCAAGCCCCGCCCTCACCGGCGGGGTTTTTTATGTGGGTTCTGAAGGTCCTGCCCCGTGCCCCTCACATCGCGCGGCAAATTGATCGACAAAATCGATCACGGCGCGGCGGTTCTGCGGCGCCTGCAACAGAGTGTCGATTTCGGCCGGGGAGGTCTGCATCAGCTCGAACCGCAGGAACACGTCGTCGAAAAAGCGCGAACTGACCGTAGAGAGCACGGTCCGCAACTGCGCCAGCATGTCGTCGCCGCGATGCGACGCATGCATCAGGGCAATGGGCTTTGCGATGATCTCCTCGCGCGAGACCAGCCAGTCGATGGCGTTCTTGAGCCCGCCCGGGAGCGCCCGGACATATTCCGGGCTTGAAATGATCAGACCATCGCTGCGCCCGACCCGGGCCGCGAAATCCTCGACCGCCGGCGGCAGGGCGTGTTGCTCCAGATCTGGCGAGAACACCGGCAGCCGGGCCAGCCCCGCAAACACACTCACGGTGTGAGTGGGAGATACGATCCCGGACACCGCTCGCAGCAGAGCGGTATTGGTCGACGCGCGGCGCGCACTGCCAGAAATCGCCATAAACTCCATCTCGCCTCTATAGGGGCGGATCTGTGGGGCCACAATGACAGCTTTTGCACGGTACAATCCTGCACATTCCTGAGCGCCTCTATGCCCCGGCGGTGTCACCGACCTGCATCCGGGGTACGTCTGCGGGCCCGGCACTGTATTTTGCCACTCACGGTTTCGTGAACGAATGTTTTGCGCAGCAGGCGTGTTTTCAGCGTAACCCCATTAGACAGACGCACAGGAGGTATTCATGCGTTTCACAGCTCTCACCCTCGCCCTGGCCCTGCCCTTGTCGGCTTTTGCAGCCGGGAGCGATTCAACAACACCGCCCACGCCCTCTGACACCACCAAGAAATGCTGGGGCAAACGGGTTTGGGACGAGGACGCCCAGAAATGCGTCAAACCGGAAGAATCATCCATGAACGGCCAGCAACTGCTGGAGACCGCGCGCGAGCTGGCGTATCTGGAGCGTTACGAGGACGCACAGGCGGTGCTGGCGGCGCATCCGGATCAGACGGATAGCCGAGTCCTGACCTATTGGGGGTTCACCAACCGCAAGTTGGGTCAGGCCGAGGCCGCAAACGCATATTACACCCAAGCCATCGCGCAGAACCCCGATAACATCCTGGCCCGCAGCTACATGGCGCAAGGCTTTGTCGCCAATGGCGAATATGCGCAGGCGCTGTCGCAGTGGAAGGAAATCAAGGCCCGTGGCGGCGAAGGCACCTGGGCCGAATCCTCGCTGCGCCGTGCAATTCAGACGGGTGTGACCGTTAACTACTAAGCTTCAGGCTTTCTTTACTGCTGACGGCCTATCTTGTGATCTGACAGAAAGAGAATCTTTTCGGGTCAAGGTTCAAGAATGGAACAATCATCAGCCTTAGCGCTCCCCATGGCATCACCGGATATGGGGCTTGGCGATTTCGCGCCAGCCGCACCGGCTCCAGCCCTCTCGGGGGGCGCGCCCCAACTGAGTGGCAAAGCAAAAGCGGCAATCGTCGTGCGACTTCTCCTCAACGAGGGGGCAGATGTGCCCCTGGAAGAGTTGCCGGACGATCTCCAGCTGGAACTCACGCAGCAGATGGGCAAAATGCGCCTGGTGGATCGCCAGACGTTGCATGCGGTGGCAGCCGAATTTGCAGAGCAACTCGAAAACATCGGGTTGTCCTTTCCCAACGGTCTGGCCGGTGCGCTGACCGCGATGGAAGGCAAGATCAGCCGCCACACCCACAGTCGACTGCGCAAAGAAGCCGGCGTGCGTCAGTTCGGCGACCCTTGGGAGCGCCTGCGCAACCTGCCGCCAGAGGACCTGGCGGATCTGGCCAAGGCGGAAAGCACCGAGGTCGCGGCGGTGCTGCTGTCGAAGATCGACACCGCCAAGGCGGCGGAGATGTTGCAGCATCTGCCGGGCCCCCTGGCACGGCGCATCACCTATGCGGTCAGCCAGACCAGCAACGTGACGCCGGACACCGTCGACCGCATTGGCCTGTCGCTGGCGTCGCAGATCGAGGCCCGTCCGCAGGTCGCCTTTGAACAGACCCCGGGCCAGCGCGTCGGTGCGATCCTCACCCAATCCGCCGCTGCCAAGCGCGAGGAGGTGCTGACCGCGCTCGACGAGGAAGATCAGGAGTTTGCCACCGACGTGCGCAAGTCGATCTTCACCTTCGCGCTGATTGCCCAGAAGGTGGAACCGATGGATGTGCCCAAACTGGTGCGTGCTCTGGGTCCGCAGGAACTGACCACCGCGATCGCCTTTGCCACCGAAGAGGACGATGTGGCCTCTGTCACCTTCCTGCTGGAAAACATGTCCACACGGATGGCCAACAACCTGCGCGAAGAGGCCAACCAGCTGGGTCGCGTCAAACGGACCGAGGGCGAGGCCGCATTTGGCCTGATCGTCAACATGCTGCGCGAGATGGTCGTCAATGGCGACATCGAGCTGAAATCGGACGAGGAAGAATCATAACCCGGGGCCACCTGCGCCCCGGACTGCGCGCCTGTCCCCCCGCCCGCAGGGGGACGCGCGTTTGTTGTCAGGGGTTTCTTGTATATGGCCGCAACCGGCTCTATGATCCTGCGTTGCGTGACAGCGACCAGGAGCCAGACACCGCATGCCCGTTGACTCGTCGGAGCTGACATTTTCCCAACGCGCCAAGTACTTTGCGATCAATCTGGTCCTGCGCGGGCTGATTGGCGGACTAAAGCTGATCCCCTATCGCAGGCGCGTCCCGGCCATGGGCTGGGTGCTGCGCAAACTGGCGCCGCTGATCGGGTTTCACAAGCGCGTGCGGCGCAACCTCGCCTATACCCGCCCGGATCTGCCTGCCTCCGAGGTGGAGAGCCTGTGTCATCAGGTTGCAGACAATGTGGGCCGCACCCTCGCCGAACTCTATGCCGGCGCGCCTTTCTGGGTCCGCGCCAAATCCGCCCCGCTGACCGGACCAGGTGTCGCCACGCTGGAGGCCGCCCGTGCAGCCGGCCGCCCGGTCGTCCTGGTCACCGGGCATTTTGGAAATTACGATGCGGCGCGCTCGAAGCTGGTGCAGATGGGGTTCAACATGGGCTCGCTCTACCGGCGCATGGCCAACCCCTATTTCAACGACCATTATGTCAAGGCGATCTCCGCCACCGGCAAGCCGATGTTCGAACAGGGCAAGCGCGGCATGGTCGAGATGGTGCGCCACCTGAAGGCGGGCGGCAATATTGCCATCGTCGCGGACATGCACGCCATGGGCGGTCAGTATCTGCCGTTCTTTGGGCGCCCGGCGCTGACCTCGACGGTTCCGGCGGAACTGGCGCTCAAATACAACGCGGTCTTCTTGCCGATCTATGGCGTGCGGCAAGCCAACGGTCTGGATTTCGAGGTGCATGTCGCCGCGGAAATCCCGCACTCCGACCCGCTCACCATGTCCCAGGCGGTCTGTGACGATCTGGAGCGCATGGTGCGCGCGCATATGGGGCAATGGTTCTGGCTGCACCGGCGTTGGAAGCCGATTTACGACACGCCGCACCCGGATTACGCGTCACCCCAACAGGGCGAGGGCTAGGTCACTCGACCCGCGCCGCCGCCAGGATCGGGCCATAGGGCCATTCCTGCACCAACACCGCCGCCGGCAGATCCTCCGCAAGCGTTACCGAGAGTTCCAGCGGCGCCGCGCCATCCCAATCCGCCAGCACCTGGTGGCGTTCCACCACATTGGCGTAATCAATGCTGTGACCGGCAAGCTCGCCCCGTTTGATGTCCACCCGGCGCATCGGCATATATTGCACCAGCTGCACCCGCAGATCCTCGGCAACCCCGTCCGGCAGTTGCGGCAGCGACACCGTCAGCGTCCGCCCGTCCAGCGCGACCGACAGCTTTGCGCGTGGCTTGTGGCCGAGGTAGTTCTCCATGGCCTCCGCCAATTGCATGGCATCGGCGCCAACCACATCCTCGCGCCCCATGATGATCATCTGCGGCGTGTAGATCATGTTCCTCTCGCCCACATGCGCATAGCCGCGCTGCCGGTCCGTATGAGCGGGATCTGCAAAAATATCGCGCCAACCGATATAGTCCCAGTAATCAACGTGATAGGCCAATGCCAGCACGTCCTCGCGCTGCGCCAGACGCTGCAACAGCTCATCCGCCGGCGGACAGGAGGAACAACCCTGCGAGGTATAGAGTTCCACAACAACAGGCGATGGATCTGCCGCAACCGGTGGCGTGACAGCGCAAACTGCCGCAAAAATCAGAGAGGAAAGCGAAATAAGCCGCATGAGTCGCCCGTAAGATTGTTAGGATTAAGGGTGTAAGCGCCCCGCTCATCAATGGCCAATCAATCATTCTTGAGAGCCGGCGCCAAAACACACCAAAACAGTGTACTATGGTATACAATTTTTCGCCATGCAGCCTATATCCTATTGAATGAAGCACCTGCATGATGCAGATACATCGCAGCGAAGTCCCTATTTGTCATTTTTGAGGGAGGCCAATATGCCCATCACCGTCGGACAGGACACAGCCAAGACCCGTAGGACGCTCAGCGTCAACGGCGCGTCTATCTCCTATTATTCCATCCCGGCAGCCACCGAAGCGGGGCTTGGTGATTTCACCAAACTGCCTGCCGCGCTCAAGGTCGTGCTGGAAAACCTGCTGCGGTTCGAGGATGGCGGGTTTTCCGTCTCCACGGATGACATCAAGGCCTTTGGCGACTGGGCCAAGAATGGCGGCAAGAACCCGCGCGAGATCGCCTATCGCCCGGCCCGCGTGCTGATGCAGGATTTCACCGGCGTGCCCGCGGTGGTCGATCTCGCCGCGATGCGCGACGGGATCAAGAACCTCGGCGGTGACGCCAACAAGATCAACCCGCTGGTGCCCGTCGATCTGGTCATCGACCACTCGGTGATGATTGACGAATTCGGCAACCCGCGCGCCTTCCAGATGAACGTGGACCGCGAATACGAGCGCAACATGGAGCGCTACCAGTTCCTGAAATGGGGTCAGACCGCGTTTGAGAACTTCCGCGTGGTGCCCCCGGGCACCGGCATCTGTCACCAGGTGAACCTGGAATACCTGGCCCAGACCGTCTGGTCGGACAAGGATCAGAACGGCGAGGACGTCGCCTATCCCGACACGCTTGTGGGCACCGACAGCCACACCACCATGGTCAATGGTGCTGCCGTTCTGGGCTGGGGCGTCGGCGGGATCGAGGCCGAGGCCGCGATGCTGGGTCAGCCGATCTCCATGCTGATCCCAGAGGTTGTGGGCTTTGAGCTGACCGGCGAGATGGTCGAAGGCACAACCGGCACCGACCTTGTGCTGAAGGTGGTGGAGATGCTGCGCGAGCTGGGCGTGGTGGGTAAATTCGTCGAATTCTACGGCTCGGGTCTGGACAATCTGCCGCTGGCGGATCGCGCGACCATTGCCAATATGGCACCCGAATACGGCGCCACCTGCGGCTTCTTCCCGATCGACAATGAGACCATTCGCTACCTGCGCAACACCGGCCGCGACGAGGACCGCATCGCGCTGGTCGAGGCCTATGCCAAGGAAAACGGGTTCTGGCGCGATGAGAACTACGCGCCGATCTACACCGACACGCTGAGCCTCGACATGGGCACCATCGTGCCTGCGATCTCCGGCCCGAAACGGCCGCAGGATTATGTGGCGCTGGACGCCGCCGCGCCTGCGTTCAAGAAAGTGGTGTCGGACTATCGCGGCGTCGATGCCTCTGCCGACGCCACCGACATGGCGTCCGAAGGCCCTGCCCCGACCGCGCCCGCAGATCCCTGCAAATCGCACCCCGTCGAGGGCGAGGAGTTCGAACTGCGTGACGGCTCGGTCGTGATCGCCTCGATCACCTCCTGCACCAACACCTCGAACCCCTATGTGATGATCGGGGCCGGTCTGGTGGCGAAAAAGGCGCATGAGCTGGGCCTGAACCGCAAGCCCTGGGTCAAAACCTCGCTCGCACCCGGCTCGCAGGTCGTCTCTCACTATCTGGAGGCCGCAGGGCTGCAAGAGCATCTGGATGCGATCGGGTTCAACCTCGTGGGCTATGGCTGCACCACCTGTATCGGCAACTCCGGCCCGATCCAGAAAGAGTTCTCCGAGGCGATTGCCGAGGGCGATCTGGTCGCCACCTCGGTGTTGTCCGGTAACCGTAACTTTGAGGGCCGCATCAGCCCGGATGTGCGGGCCAACTACCTCGCCTCGCCGCCGCTGGTGGTGGCCTACGCGCTGGCGGGCGACATGAATGTCGATCTCGCCAACGATCCGCTGGGACAGGACAAGGACGGCAATGACGTCTACCTGAAGGACATCTGGCCCACCCAGAAGGAGATCGCCGATCTGGTCGAGGCCACCGTGACCCGCGAGGCGTTCCAGTCCAAATACGCCGACGTCTTCAAGGGCGACGAGAAATGGCAGGGCGTGGAGACCACCGAGGCCGAAACCTACGACTGGCCCGCCGCCTCGACCTATATCCAGAACCCGCCCTATTTCCAGGGCATGGGCGCGGAGCCGGGCACCATTCAGGACGTCGTCGGTGCCAAGCCTTTGTTGATCCTTGGCGATATGGTCACCACCGACCACATCTCTCCGGCGGGCTCTTTTGCGACCACGACGCCGGCGGGCAAATATCTGCTGGACCGTCAGGTGCAGCCGCGCGAGTTCAACTCCTATGGCTCGCGTCGCGGCAACCACGAGATCATGATGCGCGGCACCTTCGCCAATATCCGCATCAAAAACGAGATGCTCGACGGTGTCGAAGGCGGCTATACCAAAGGCCCCGATGGCCAGCAGACCTCGGTCTATGAGGCGTCGATGGCGCATCAGGAGGCGGGCACCCCGCTGGTGGTGTTTGGTGGCGAGCAATACGGTGCGGGTTCCTCGCGTGACTGGGCGGCCAAGGGCACCGCGCTCCTGGGCGTGAAGGCGGTGATTGCTGAGAGCTTTGAGCGCATCCACCGGTCCAACCTCGTCGGGATGGGCGTCATTCCGTTTGAGTTCACCGGCGGTGACACACGCAAATCGCTCAAGCTCACCGGCGATGAAACGGTCGACATTCGCGGGCTGGAAACGGTCAAACCGCTGCAAGAGGTCGACTGCGATATCACTTATGGCGATGGCACCAAGACCACCATCACCCTCAAGTGCCGCATCGATACCGCGCCGGAAATCGAATACATCGAAAACGGTGGCGTGCTGCATTACGTGCTGCGCAGACTTGCAAAAAGCTGATCGCACCATCTTTTAACATTGTGGAAAGGGCGGCACAGTTGGCCGCCCTTTTTCGCTTTGTTGCAATTGGTAATACTCAGATAACCAAAAGCCACCTATGCTCTCCCTATAAATAGCGAGGCGAACGCGAGGCGTCACAATGATCGCAGTCATAACGAAATACTACCCGCTCCGGGACAAGTTCGACGAGGTGCTCGACTGTGCCGCGGCTCTCGCCCGTGACGAGTCCGGGCGGCGCGTTGGCTGCTATGAAACGCGGCTCTTTGCAGCGCGCGAAAGCGGCGAAATCAAGTCGATCAGCCTCTGGCACAGCCAGCAGGTGTTTGAGGACTATCTTGATGCTGTGGTGTCCGGCGATGACCTGATGGAGTTCCAGTCCACCTACCTGCGCCGCGAAATCGACACGCAAGTCTATGAAACGGTCGACACCGAACTCTCCGCGTCTCTGGCCTCCGACATGGCGCCTGAGTGTCGGACCGGCACCTGATCAGCGCTTCTGCGCCGGGTCCCGGATCGGGGTCTTGCACAAGCCGGGCGCGTGGCGTTGTCTGACCGCATCCAGTTCCGGAGGTTTCATGCGACGCACCGTCCTCGTCACCGGCGGCACCTATGGTCTCGGCCGGGCCATTTCCGCCGAACTTGCCCGCGATCACAATATCCTGCGGTCCTATCGCAAGACCGCGCCGGGTGATGATCTGGAGGCCCAGGACAATGTTGTCTCCTGCCCCTGCGACCTTTTGCAAGACGGCAGTGCCGAGGATCTGGTGGCACGCGCCCTGGATCAATTCGGCCGCATCGATGTCATCGTGAACAATGCGGGGCTGGTTCAGAGCACCCCGAAAGAAAGCTTTGATGCCGATGCGCACCAAAACGCGTTCGCGCTGAATGCGATCGCGCCGCAGGCCCTGCTGACGGCAGCGCTGCCACATCTGCGCGCAGGTGCCGCGATCGTCAGTATTTCCTCGGTGAATGCGGTGCTGCCGCCGCAGGGCGCGGCCAGCTATGGCGCCAGCAAGGCCGCGCTCAATCTCTGGACCAAAGCGATGGCAAAAGAACTCGGCCCGCAGGGCATCCGCGTCAATGCGGTGGCGCCGGGGGCGATCAACGTTCCCGAAGCGCCCCGGTCCGACGAGTTGACGCAACTGTTTGTCAAGGACACCGCCCTTGGACGCCCCGGCACGCCGGAAGACATCGCAAAGGCGGTGCGTTTTCTGGCCTCGGACGAGGCCAGCTTCATCACCGGTGAGATCCTGACCGTCGCGGGCGGCTACCGGCTCTGAGCATCGTCAGTACGCCGCGTGAAAGATCTGGCGGCTGTGCTGCGGGGTTTCGACCTCATCCAGCAGGGCCACGGCAAAATCCTCTGCCGAAATACGGCTGTTGCCCTCTTCGTCCGTCATGAACTGCCGGCCACCAAGGCGGAATGTGCCGGTGCGTTCACCGGGTTCGATCAGCCCGGCCGGTGCCATCACCGTGTAGTTCAGATCGCTGGCAGCGATCTTTTCATAGGCCTGGCGCATGCCCTGCGCTTCGCTGCGGTAGGCCTCTGGCACCACATCCGCCACCGGGCTTCCGTCGGGCAGGTTGAGCGATCCGGCTCCGCCCACGACCACGACACGGTTCTGCCCCAGCGCCGCAATCAGAGCATCCGCATAGGCGTTGGATTCCGCGATCGCATCGCCGGTGCTGCGCGGGCTGACGGCGGTAATGGTCACATCCGCAGCCTCCGCCTGCGCCGCAAGCGCCGCGGTATCCTCCAGCGCCACCTGCACGGCGGTGACACCGTCCCGGAGGGCTGAGGTCTCGGGGCTGCGGCTGCCGATGGTGACATCGTGACCGCGCGACAGGGCTTCGGTTACGATCCGGCTGCCGATCATGCCGGTGCCGCCTAGAACAAAGAGCTTCATCTGGTCTCTCCAAATTGATAGTTACTGATAAGAACTACCTAAGTGCAGAGAACCGCGCCCGGAATACGCATGTTTTGGGCACATAGTTACCTGAAAGGAACCGCCATGGGACGTCGTCGCGCTGTGGACTACGATTGCGCCGTCCGGGATGTGCTGGACCGCATCGGAGATGCATGGTCCGTTCTGGTCATCCTTGAACTGTCCAAAGGCCCGTGTCGTTTCAATGCCTTGCGCAGGGTTATTGATGCGATCTCGCAACGCATGCTGTCGGTGACGCTGCGCAATCTGGAACGCGACGGGCTGGTCGCGCGTCAGGTTCTGGACCTGTCCCCGCCGCAGGTGGAATACAGCCTGACCGCGCGCGGCCACTCCCTGCACGCTGCGATTGGCCAGTTGGCGCAATGGGCCGAACACAATCAGCCGGGCATCCGCGCTTCCCGCGCCTCTTATGACGCGCGAGAGGCCGTGACCTCTTGATTTGCAGCCATGATGGAAGGGCCGCGCCTATTGCGCCGCCTTTTCCATCGCCGGGCGAATGGTCTCTTCCAGCACCCGGCTGGTGATCGGCCCGGCAAAGCGCATTACGATGGTGCCCTCGCCGTCAATCACATAGGTTTCCGGCACACCGTACAGCCCCCAGTCCAGCGCCATACGGCCCTGCTCGTCCCGGCCGACTGCGGCGTAAGGGTCGCCAAGTTCCTCAAGGAAGCTCTGCGCGTTGCCCAGCTGATCCTTGTAGTTCACCCCGTAAATCGGCACGCCCTCTTCCGAGAGCGCCGTGAGGCTGGGGTGTTCGGCGCGGCACGGGCCACACCAGCTGGCCCAATAGTTCACCAGCTTGACCTCACCATCGCGCAGTGTGGCGTCGTCGAAACTCTCTTTGCCAGGGAACACGCTCAGCGCCACCGGCGGGGCGGTTTTGCCTTCGCGCGCCGAGGGCAGGCTTTCGGGATCTTCACGTCCCATCCCCACGAGGGCGAGGCCCACAAAGGCTGCAAACACCACGACAGGAATAGCCATCATCGGCGAGATTTTAGCCATTCTGGCGCATCCTTTCCTCAACCTGTTTCAGGTCTGCCCGCACCTTTGCGCCGCGCATCAAGGTCATCACCAAGAGCGCCAGCAACAGCAGCAGCGATACCCCATACGCGGACAGCACGGTGTCGGCATATTTCCCCAGATCAGGCATCCATCATCCTTTCCCGCGCGATCAGTGCAGACATCCGGCGCGCACGAATCTCGGTGCCGGTGCGATAGAGCACCAGCGCTATAAACAACAAGCCAAACCCGGCCATGCAGGCATAAAGCGGAAAGGCAAAAACGTCCGCGACGTTCTCTTCCTTATCAAGCGACAGCGATGCCCCCTGATGCAGGCCCTGGTTCCAGAAATTGACCGCATAACGCGACAGGACAGCAAAGACCGACCCCACCAGGCAGAGGATCGAGGTCAGATCCGCGGCGGTATCGGGATTATCAATCGCCTCCCACAGCGCGATATAGCCAAGGTAGAACAGGAACAGCACGAGGAACGAGGTAAGCCGCGGATCCCACGCCCACCAGGTGCCCCACATCGGCTGGCCCCAGATCGCGCCGGTGATCAGCGCAATCAGCGTCATCACCACGCCCACGGGCGCAGCGGCCTTGGCGGCCAGCGCGCTCACATGATGACGGCGGATCACCCAGATCAGCGAGGCCACCAGCATCATGAACCATGCATTGATCGCCATCAGCGCGGCGGGCACATGCAGGTAGATGATCTTGACGGTAGAGCCCTGCCGGTAGTCATCCGGCGTGAAGAAAAAACCCCAGATCAACCCGCCCACAATACAGGCGCCCGCTGCCACCCAGAGGGCTGGCAACACGCGCGCGCTGGTGCGCAGGAACTTCTTCGGATTGGCATATTCCCAGATCGACATGGTGGCTATCTAGCTCTTGTTTGCGGTCATCACAATCACCGCCATCAGCGCAAATTGACGCGCAGCACAGCAGCGGAGGCAAAGGGCAAAAGGGCGATGGTGCCAAGGGTAATCCCGGCCAACATCAACAGGGGCGTTTCCACGCTCATACCTGTGGCCCCCCGGCGGGCGACTTCGGCGCCAAAAATCAAGGTCGGCACATAAAGCGGCATCACCAATAGCGACAACAGCAATCCGCCACGTTTCAGCCCCACGGTCAGCGCCGCGCCAAAGGTGCCAACCACCGACAGGGCCGGGGTGCCAATCAAAAGCGACAGCGTGATCCAGAGGTAGCCGCCAGCAGGCAGGTTCAACAGCACGCCCAGCACAGGCGCGGCCAGAACCAACGGCAGCCCGGTGGTCAGCCAATGCGCCAGCGCCTTGACGCTCAACACGCCTTCGAGCGGCAGGGGTGCAGTGGCCAGCAAATCGAGCGAGCCATCCTCCCAATCCAGCGCCAGGAGGCGATCCAGCGACAACAGGCACGCCAACAAGGCTCCAAGCCACAGAATCCCCGGCGCAATCAGCGACAGCGTGTCAGAGTTCGGCCCGACCGAGAACGGCACCATCACCGTCACGATCAAAAAGAACGCAAGACCCAAGCCAAAGCCGCCCCCGGCGCGAAAGGCCAGCCGCAAATCCCGAACCAGCAGCGCGATCACAAGAAGCCCCCCGCGTCATCTGCATCAAAGGCCGGAAGCTTTGCCTTGAACGGGGCAAGGTCCAGAACACGCCCCTCGATCCCGAGGTCGATATGGGTCGCCATGATCGCCGCTCCGCCCGCCGCCAGATGGGTGCGAATGGTCGCGGCAAACAGCTGAACGGAGGCTGCATCCAAACTGACGGTGGGTTCATCCAAAATCCACAGCCGCCGCCCCGTGACCATCAGCCGCGCCAGAGACAGGCGGCGCTTTTGCCCCGCCGACAGCCCCCCGGCCGGACGGTCCCGCAGCGTGGCCAGATCAAAAGCCGCGATCGCAGCGTCAGGGTCGCCGCCCCCAAACACCCGCGCCCAGAAGGCGAGGTTTTCATCCACCGTCAGCGTCAACTTCAACCCGTCCGCATGGGCCGCATAGGCGATGTCCTCGCTGTCTCCAAGGATCTCACCCGCCAAGGGGGGTTGCAGGCGCGCGAGCGTGCGCAACAGCGTGGTCTTGCCAATCCCGTTGGGACCGCGCAACACCAGCGCCTCGCCCGGCGAAAGCGTGAATTGCACCCCAGATAGCACCGGCATCCCGCCCCGGCTTACGCCCAGATCCCTGACCTCAATCATGTTTGTTCCGATGTATTGTTCTTCTGGCCCAACGCCTTATCACGGCTCAGCAAAAGCAGTGATCGACCCGTACCGCCTTGCGCCAGATCAAACCGGCAGCGCTGCCAGCGCAATGCGGCGGCCTTCGGACAACAGCACATTATAGGTACGGCAGGCAGCGGGGGAGTTCATCACCTCGACGCCCAATCCCGCCTCTTCCAGCACCTGACGCAGATCGCCGGGAATATGCGCAATTTCCGCGCCGGTGCCGATGAACAGCACATCCACCTCGCCAACCAACGCCAGCAAGGGCGCTTGATCCGTGAACCCGCCCCAGCTGGAGGTGCCCTTGGCCCCGGTCAGGATGGCGCCGTCCCTGACCTCACCACCGACACGAAAGAAGCCGGGACCATACCCGTCGATCGGAACGGCGTCGGAATAGACCACTTCATTGAGGCGCATGGGAGACTCCTTGCTGAGGTTTACCGAGGTGAATACCACGCCGGCCACGGCGCTGAAACCGGCAAGTGCGGATGCGAGGCTCTGCCTCGCGCTCCAAGTTTTTTGGGAAAAGATGAAACCCTCTCATACCCCAGAACGCAAACAGCCGCAGCACCAGGCCGCGGCTGTCTCTGTCGCATGAGGCCCAATCAGGCGTCGATATTGGCGAATTGATTGCCGGTGGTGTCGTTGTTCTTGGTCCAGTCGCGCTTCACCCCAAGCCACAACAGGATGGTGGAGGCCACGAAGATCGACGAATAGGTCCCGACCACAACGCCCCAGATCATCGCAAAGACAAACCCGCGGATCACGTCGCCGCCCAGAACATAGAGCGAGATCAGCGCCAGCAGCGTTGTCACAGAGGTCATCATGGTCCGGCTCAGGGTCTCGTTGATCGAGATGTTCAGGACCTCGGCCAGTGGCTTTTGCTTGTAGCGGCGCAGGTTCTCCCGCACCCGGTCAAACACCACCACGGTATCGTTCAGCGAATAGCCGACGATGGTCAGAAGGGCCGCGATGATCGCGAGGTCGAACTTGATCTGCAATTCGGAGAAGACACCGATGGTCAGGATCACGTCGTGTACCAGTGCGGCCACAGCACCAAGGGCGAACTGCCATTCGAACCGCAGCCAGATGTAGATCAGCACCGCGCCGATCGCCAGCGCCACCGCAATGACCGCGGTCTGCACCAGCTCTCCCGAGACCTTGGGGCCGACGCTTTCAACCGAGATGAACTTGATCCCGGGCGCAACCGCATCGAGCGCCGCCTGCACATCCGCAATCACGGCGCTGGACAGGGCTTCGCCATCCTCCTGCGCCTCGATACGGATCATCGCCACGTGCTGGTCTTCGTCAAAGGTCGGGTCGAACACCTCGGTGATGCTGATGTCGCCCAGCTCCAGCGGGGCAATGGCATCGCGGTAGACCCCGATATCGAGATCCTGCGTCGCCTCGGTGCGGATCGTGGTGCCGCCCCGGAAGTCGATGCCGAAGTTCAGCCCCTGCAGTGCAAAGGAGGCAAAGCCGATCACCACCATCAATGCAGAGATGCCGAGCCAGACTTTCCACAGCCTGAAGAAATCAAAGGAGGTCCCTTCGGGTACCAGTTTCAAGCGCATCGGTTACACCTCGATGGTTTTGGGACGGCGACGTTCGAACCACATCACGATGATCAGCCGGGTGACGAAAATCGCGGTGAATACCGAGGTCAGAATGCCGAGGCCAAGGGTAATGGCAAAGCCACGCACCGGGCCGGAGCCCATGGCAAAGAGGATCACGGCGGTGATGAAGGTGGTGATATTGGCATCCACGATCGCCGAGAGCGCCTTGGAATAGCCCTCGTCGATGGCCTTGGCGGGTCCCCGCCCTGCCTTCAGCTCTTCGCGGATCCGCTCGAAGATCAGCACGTTGGCATCCACCGCCATACCCACCGTCAGAACGATACCGGCAATCCCCGGCAGGGTCAGCGTGCCGCCGATCAGGCTCAGCGCGCCAAAGATCAGGGCGATGTTCAGGATCAGCGCCACATTGGCAAAGACACCAAACATCCCATAGCTCAGCACCATGAACACCAGCACGCCCGCAAAGGCGACAACCGTGGCCACCTTGCCGGCATCAATGCTGTCCTGGCCAAGCTCCGGGCCGATGGTGCGCTCTTCGAGGAACTGCAACTCCGCCGGCAGCGCACCGGCGCGCAGCAGGACCGCCAGCTGGGTGCTGTCCTCCACGGTGAAGTTGCCGGTGATGATGCCGGAGCCACCGGGGATGTGAGAGCGGATCACCGGGGCGGAGATCACCTCGTCATCGAGGACAATGGCAAAGGGCGCGCCGATGTTCTGGGCGGTATAGTCGCCGAATTTACGCGCACCGGCGGTGTTGAAGCGGAAATTGACCGCAGGCTGGCCGTTCTGGTCAAAGGCGGGCTGTGCGTCGACCAGTTCCTCGCCGGTGACCACAGGCGCGGATTCCACCGTGTAGTAGGTGCCCGGCTCGTCGATCGACGGAATCACCTTGTTGCCAATACCGGCCGCCTCGTCGGGGTCAGAGCCACGGCTGACCACCGGATTGAAGGTCAACTGCGCAGTGGTGCCGATGATCTCTTTCAGCTCGGCCGCGGACCCGATGCCCGGCACCTGGATGAGGATCCGGTCGCTGCCCTGACGCTGAATGGTCGGCTCACGGGTGCCGACCTCGTCAATCCGGCGGCGGATGATTTCAAGCGACTGGCGCACGGTACGATCATCGGAGGCGAGTTTTTCCTCATCCGAGAGCGCGATGGTGATCACATCCCCCTGCCCGCTGACGGTGATGTCGGTGGCCCCCGCCCCGGTGAGCGAGGTCACCGGATTGGCCAGACCGCGCACCAGTTCCAGCGCCCGGTTCATGCCCGCTGCATCCGACAGGCGGAGGCGAATCTGATCCGCTGGCGCCTCGGGGATGCGGCGGAAGGTGCCAATGGTGCCCCGTTCATCGCGCAGGGTGTTGCGGACCTCGGGCCAGAGCGCATCCATCCGTGCGGCATAGACATCGCTGACCTGTACTTCGGCCAGCAGATGTGCGCCGCCGCGCAGGTCGAGACCGAGGTTCACAAGCCCCGAGGGCATCCACTCGGGCCATTGCCCGGCCACGGCCAGACGTTCAGGCGTTTCGCCCTCGACCTCTATCGCGGCCCAGGCGTCATTGGATTGTTCCACACGGGTGTAGAACGCATTGGGCAGGGCAGCCAAAAGGCCGGCCACGCAGACCAGCCAGATGAGCACCCTCTTCCAGGTATCGATTTGCAGCATTACCCTGCCTTTTCAGTAGCGTGCGAGGCGAGGCTCAGGATGCGGGCTCGGTCTTGTTCAGCACCTGCGCGATGGTGGATTTGACCACGCGAACCTTGACACCCTCGGCGATCTCGACCTCGATTTCGCCATCTTCCTTGACCTTGGCCACCTTGCCGATCACGCCGCCCTGGGTGACGACCTGATCGCCACGGCGCAGGGCCTCGACCATATTCTGATGCTGCTTCATCTTCTTCTGCTGCGGACGGATGAGCAGGAAGTACATGATCGCAAAGATCAGGATCAGCGGGATAAACTGGGCGATTGCGCCACCTTCCATGGGGTATTTCCTTCTGTCTTTGGGGGTCGCGTCAGCGCCCGGATTTTGCGTGGAACCTATGCGGTGCATTGGGGCATTGCAAGGCGCGGAGGACGCGATCCGGCGGGCTTTCATCACGCAAAGCACGCTTTTCGCGCCTCAATGCCACAGCTGCGGCTACAAGACCCCCTTGCCGGGCGCTGCCCCCTTCCCCTTCTCCCCCTGCTCGGGCATAGCTAACGGCACTGATTCAAACTGCATCATAGGAGCAGACCCATGCATGACATCCGTGCAATCCGCGAGAACCCGGCCGCATTTGACGCCGCCCTGGCCCGTCGTGGAGAGTCTGCCCTGTCCTCTCAGGTGCTGGAGCTGGACGAGGCCCGTCGCGCCAAGATCCTCGCGGCGGAAACCGCGCAGGCCGATCAGAACAAAGCCGCCAAAGCGATCGGCGCCGCAAAGGCCAAAGGCGATGAAGCGGAGTTTGAACGCCTGCGGGCCGAGGTGGCCGACAAAAAGGCCGAAGTCGCCACCATGCAGGCCGAGGCCAAGGAGCTGGACGCCAAGCTCACCGATATGCTGGCGCGCATCCCCAACAGCCCGGCCGAGGACGTGCCCGAAGGCGCAGACGAGGACGACAATGTCGAGGTGAAGCGCTGGGGCGATGTGCCTGCGTTCGATTTTGAACCCAAGGAGCATTTCGAGATCGCAGGCGTCGCCAAGGCGATGGATTTCGAGACCGCCGCCAAGATCTCCGGCGCGCGTTTTGTGGTGCTCAAAGGTGCCGTGGCCCGCATCCACCGCGCATTGGCGCAATTCATGGTCGACACCCATGTGGACGAAAACGGCCTCACCGAGGTGAACTCGCCCGTATTGGTGCGGGACGAGGCGATGTATGGCACAGATAAACTGCCGAAATTCGGTGACGACAGCTATCAGACCACCAACGGCTGGTGGCTGGTGCCCACCTCCGAGGTGCCGCTGACCTACTCGGCTGCCGGTGACGTCATCGACGAAAGCGCGCTGCCGATCCGCTATACCGCGCATACGCTGTGTTTCCGGTCGGAAGCCGGATCGGCCGGCAAGGACACCTCCGGCATGCTGCGTCAGCACCAGTTCGAAAAGGTCGAGATGGTGTCGATCGTGCATCCGGACACCTCTGACGATGAGCAAAAGCGCATGTTGGGCTGTGCCGAAGGCATCCTCGAGAAACTCGGCATCCCCTATCGCACCGTGGTGCTCTGTACCGGCGATATGGGCTTTGGCGCGCGCCGCACTTTCGACATCGAAGCCTGGGTGCCCGGCCAGAACACCTATCGCGAGATTTCTTCGGTCTCGACCACCGGTGACTTCCAGGCCCGCCGCATGAACGCGCGCTTCAAGCCCGCCGATGGCGGCAAGCCTGAGTTTTTGCACACGCTGAATGGCTCTGGCCTTGCGGTCGGGCGTTGCCTCATTGCGGTGCTGGAAAACGGCCAGCAGGCCGATGGCTCGGTCAAACTGCCCGCGGCGCTGGCGCCCTATCTTGGCGGCAAGTCGACCCTGACGGCAGAGGGTACACTGGCCTAAGGGCCAGAGGCCCGGCACCCACGCAAACCATACAGAAAAACCGGCGCCCGAAGGTGCCGGTTTTTTACGAGATGCAAAAAGAAAACGACGCCAGGCCCTGACGTTACTTGTCTTTCTTGCTCTTCTTGTCTTTCTTCTTTTTCTTCGGATCGGCCTTGTCGGAGAGGATTTTCTTCGCCTTGACCTTTTCCTTGGCGATCTCCTTCTTGGCCTTGTTCTTTTCCTTTTTGGCCTTTGATTTCGCCTTGGCCTTGGCGGCGGCGAATTCGGCCATCAGGGCCTTTGCCTTCTTGGCGGCTTTTGCGGCCTTGGCTTCGGCCTTTGCCGCCTTGGCCTCCGCGGCAAGGCGTGCGGCCTCGGCAGCGGCGACGGCACTGTCGACCCCCTCGCGCCCCTGCTCGGCAGCGGTATCAACCCCGGACTTCACCGTCTCGGCGGCCTCGGTTGCGGCGGTTTTAGCAGCCGCCACGGTTTCCGGTTTCACCGCAGGTGTCCGGACGGTCCGTGGTTTGCGCGGGCTGGCGGGTTTGGCCGCACCGCGCGAGGCGGCGGTACCGGATTTTGCCGCTGGCGCTGCCTGTGTGTCAGCGGTTGGCGCCGCCGCCCCGAGGAGTTCCGCCGATGCGGCCTTCATCTTGGCAATCCGACTGGAGCCGAGCCCGGGTATCTTGCTGAGTTCCGCATCCGAACGGCGCGACAGATCCTCGACAGATTTGATGCCATGATCCTGGAGCAGCTTTGCCAGCGCGGGCCCCACACCGGGGAGTTTCAATATCGGGGTCATAGGTGGGTTCGGCCTCCAAGAAAAAACGTTTCCTTCGGATCAAGAGGTTAGCGGCGTCTTCCCATCATGTCCAACCCATCGTTTGCCCCCGTGTGGAGAACGGCGACAGGTCAGCTGGGAAACGGCACGAGACGTTTTTGATCCTCGTCCCACAGCTTCAACCCCAGCGCCCGCAGGGCCTCGACAAACTTGATCCGACGCGGCGCCATGTCCTCGGGCAGGTTGTAGTGGCACTGACGTAGCCGATAACTGGGGATGCGAGCGTTGAAATGGTGGATGTCATGCAGGGTGATATTGGCCACGGCAAAATCGAAGAACCAGCCAAAATCCAGACAGGACGACCCCTGCAAGGCGGCCACGCGGGGATCAAGCTCCGGTCGGCGATCCCAATAGGTGTCCTCGAAATTATGCTGCAGATAGACCAGAAACACCCCGATCATGCCGCCCAGGAAAGAAAACCCAAGCCAGATCAGCAACCCCTCGCTGCCCGCCACCAGATACAGCAGATAGAGCCACGCCACGATGGCCAGATTGTGCAACAGCACCGGCATCACCCCGAATTCGAGCGTATTCTTCGGCCAGCGATAGCGGATGAAATAGGTGAAGGCCGCCCCCAGCGGCACCAGCACAAAAGGATTGCGATAGAGCCGATATTGCAGCCGCTCCCAGAACCCCGCCCGTGCCCATTCCGCCACCGTCATGGTGTGAATTTCACCGGTTTCGCGGTGCTCCAGATTGCCGACATTGGCATGGTGCAGGTTGTGGTTCTGCTTCATCACCTCAAACGGGGCAAAGGTGAAGGGCGAGAGCCCATGCCCGGCCCATTCGTTCTGGGAACGGGTCTCGAACAGCGAATGGTGGCCGGTGTCATGTTGCAGCACGTACAGCCGCACCGCGCAAAAGGCAAAAACGATGCCCGCGGGCCACATGACAAACCACAGGTGGGAATAGGAAATCGCCAGATACAGCGTCGTGAAATAGACCGCAAATGTGCCAAAATAGCTCAACGCGGCAAGCCGGTTGTCTTTTTGCGTGTACTGGCGTGTGTAGGCTCTCAGATCCATGTCTGACCCCATAAATACGCTCTGTGACGCCTGCGTGACGGCAGGCTGGTGGTGAAAATGCACCCTGCTCAGTTAATATGTATACGCTCTAAGACAAGAGGCCGCAGCGGAAAAATGCCCGCCGCGCAGGTGTTTGCCACACAGGTACACGCCAAAGTTGCACAGCCTGTGGTCAGACGGGTGCAGCGGACAATGCCAGAACGCCCATCTGTTCGAGCCCCTGCAACACCGCATCCACCGCGACCGTCGCCAGGATCAGCCCCATGACCCGGCTGATGACGCTCACCCCGGTCTGACCGATCCAGCGCTGGATCTTGCTGGCCAGCAGAAGCAGCACGAAGGTGACGACCAGGACCAGCGCCAGAACACCGGCGGTCATGGCCTGTTCCACGATACCTGTCGAATGGTTGTCGGTCAGGATCACCACCGCGAGGATCGCCCCGGGAGAGGCGATCGACGGGATCGCCAGCGGGAACACCGCCCCCGACAGGTCTTCGCTCTCGGCTTCCTTGATTTCGCTGGCGGCCTTGGTCTCGCCAAAGATCATGCTGAGCGCAAAGAGGAACAGCACAATGCCGCCGGCAATCTGAAACGCGCCGAGACGCAGCCCGATGCCCTCGAGGATGATCTGCCCCAGCACCAGAAACAACCCGAGCACCAGCGCGGACACCAAGACCGCCCGCAGCGCAAAGGACCGGTGCAGCCGCTGCGGCACCGCGGCAGTGGCAAACAGAAAGACGGGAATGCTGCCAACCGGGTCGATCACCACAAAAAGCGTGATGAATTCCCGGATCAGGTCCTGAATGCCAAAGGGCCAGGTCATGTGGCGCGGTCTCCTGTTAGTGGTGCCGCGCCAGCCGGGATCAGCTCTTGCGACCGTCGAGATGTTTACGCAGGCGCGACGGGGTCGCTTTCTTCTTGCCCTTGTAGGGATTCTTGTCGCCCTGCCCCCGCAGGGTCAAGCGGATCGGCGTGCCCGGCATGTCAAAATCATCGCGCAACCCGTTGATCAGATACCGATTGTAGCTCTCGGGCATCTTGTCCGGGTGCGAACACATCACCACGAATCCGGGCGGCCGGGTCTTGGCCTGCGTCATGTAGCGCAGCTTGATCCGCTTGCCTTGGGGGGCGGGCGGCGGGTGCTGTTCCAGCATGCCCGCAAGCCAGCGGTTCAGGGCCGCTGTCGGCACCCGGCGGTTCCAGACATCATGGGCGCGCATGATTGCGTCATGCAGGCGCTCCAGCCCCCGCCCGGTCTTGGCCGACACCGTGATCAGCGGCGCGCCGCGCAATTGCGGCAACAGCCGCTCGAAGGCTTCCTTGAGCGCCTTGAGCTTGTCCTGCTTCTCGTCCTCGATGTCCCATTTGTTGACCGCGATCACCACCGCACGCCCCTCGCGCGCGGCTAGGTCGGCAATGCGCAGATCCTGCTGTTCAAACGGGATCGCAGCATCCAGCAGCACCACCACGACCTCGGCAAATTTCACCGCCCGCAGACCGTCCGAGACCGAGAGCTTCTCGATCTTTTCCTGGACCTTGGCCTTCTTGCGCATGCCGGCGGTGTCAAAGATCCGCATGGGTGTTCCGGACCAGTCGATCTTGAGACTGATGGCGTCACGGGTGATCCCTGCCTCCGGTCCGGTCAGCAGACGGTCTTCGCCGAGGATCTTGTTGATGAGGGTCGACTTGCCCGCATTGGGCCGCCCCACGACCGCCACCTGAAGCGGTTTTTCCATTGTCGGAACAGGTGTTGCGGCGATCTCTTCACCCGCGTTGAAGTCCGCGTCCGCATCTTCGTCCAACAGGACATCCGTGAGGGGAGCGGTCTCTTCGGCCAGTTTCTCAAACTTCTCCGACACCGGGAGGAGTTCCGAATAAAGGTCGTTCATGCCTTCGCCATGTTCACCGGACATGCGGATCGGCTCGCCAAGCCCCAGCCCATAGGCCTCCAGCACGCCTGCATCGGCGGCGGAGCCCTCGGATTTGTTGGCGGCCAGGATCACATGCGCCGATTTCTTGCGCAGGATCTCGGCAAAGATCTCATCCGTCGGGGTCACGCCGACGCGCGCATCGATCATGAACAGGCAGACATCCGCCATTTCCACCGCCCGTTCGGTCAAGCGCCGCATGCGGCCCTCGAGACTGTTGTCGGTGGCGTCCTCCAGACCGGCGCTGTCGATCACCGTGAACCGCAGGTCGCCCAGCCGCGCCTCGCCCTCGCGCAGGTCGCGCGTGACACCGGGCTGGTCGTCGACCAGCGCCAGTTTCTTGCCGACAAGACGGTTGAACAAGGTGGACTTGCCCACATTCGGGCGCCCCACAATGGCGAGCGTAAAGGACATGGCTCCGGACTTTCCGTGATTGGTGAACCGCGCGGATACCCTATCTTTGGCCCGCACGCCAGTAAATAAATTCGCGGTCTCCGGAGCTCTGCCTCCCGGATGTCGTCAGGTCTGCCAGTCAGAGCGGAGCGCTCCCGCCCCCTCGCGATGCGCAAAGCGCAGCGCAACACCTCACTGTTGCAGCGTCAACAGGTTAGCGAAACGCCGCAAGTTCACCGTCCGACGTCACCACGTAGAGCGTGCCGTTGGCGACGACCGGCTCTGTCGAAGCGCCCCCTTTGACCTCGATACTGCGGTTGAGGCTGCCGTCCACCGGATCAAAGAACCGCAGGCGGCCGTCATTGGAGGCTACCACCAATTGCCCGCCCGCTAAGATCGGACCATGATGCGCCACGATTTCGGCACGCTTGCGCGGCTTGTCCTTGACGTAACCCGGCAGGTCCACCGACCAGATGGCTGTGCCATCATTGGCTCCAAGACGCATCAACCTGTTGCGGTCACTCACAAAGAACACGCTGCCGCCGGCCACCCAGAGGGGGCCGAAGGTGCCCTCAAACGCTGTCCAGAGCCGTTCGCCGGAGTTCACGTCAAAGGCCGCTGTACGTCCCGAATGGTTGCCCACATAGACACGATTGCCATCCAGGAAGGGCGCGCCGGTGACATCGCTGATCTGCGAAATCGCGCTGCCGGTGCGCGCGCCGGAAACCGATGCGATCCAGCGGCGGAACCCGCCGCGCCGGAAGGTCCCGATCAGATCGCCGGAGCCGAAGGCAAAGACCGAAATCTCCGGCCCGACCACGGGCGCCGGAGCGCCGAGGATGTTCGACGCACTGGGGCTGGCTTCCAACTGCCAGGCAATGCGGCCATCCTTGGTATCAATGACCCAGGCGGTGTCATCACCCGCCACAAGATACAGCAGCCCATCGCGAATCGTCGGGTTGCCGGATCCGGTGGCGCCCAACTCCTGACGCCAGATCTGCTGGCCGGTCTCCGCATCCAGCGCGGTCAGAATGCCAAACCCGGAGGACACATAGACAACACCGCCCGCATAGGCGATGCCGCCCCCGGTGGCGTCGCCCTCGCCATCGCTGGACGGCAGGATCGCGCGTTGCCACAGAACCGCACCCGCAGGCGATACTGCGGACACCTGAGAGGAGGCATCCAGCGTGTAGATGCGACCACCGCCAACGACCGGCGCTGCGGTGATGCGCTGCTTGCGGCTGTCGCCGCTGCCGATGTTGGTGCTCCAGACCAGGGCGGGCGCCGCAGACAGCGCCGCATGGGTGGTCCGGGTTGCCGCCTGCCCCGGGCTCTGGGTCCAGGAGGAATTATTGACCGCACGCGGCAGGGAAATCGCCCGCGCCTGGTTTTCAACCTCGCCGCTCTGTCCGCCGCGGATATCTTCGCGCGGGCCGCGCAGGATTTCCTCCGGTTCGGCGCATCCCAACAGGAGCGCCGCAATCGCCGTTGCCATTACACTTGCACGGAGGCCAAAGCCACCTGGAGTTGCCGTCATCACCCTGCCCCTGTCATCATTCCTGGGTCATTTCTTCCGGATCTCGTCACCACTCGAACCAGAGCGGCGCTTACCCGTCCCCGTCCTGCGCATCCGCCTCGGGCGATCCGCCGAGAGCCACAATCACTTGAGACACCCGCTCTTGCAAGTCCCGGGACACGCCGACCGAAGCAGAGATCTCCTGCAGACGGGCAAGCGCTGCCGTGGTGTCACCGGCCTCGATGTCCAGCAAGGCCAGCTGTTCGGCTGCCAGATACTGCAAGGTACCACCCGGGGCAGCGAGTGCCTCCAGGCGCAGGCGGCGATCCTGTGCCGACATGGTATCCGCCTGCAGCAGAACCGATTTGAAGGCCGCAATATCGCGATAGACCTGGGGCAGATCCCCATTGGTCGCGATCCCGTCCAGCAGCACGACCGCCTCTTGCGGGCTTCCGGCGTCGACGCGTGCGGCTGCTTCGGCCATATCGACTACGGCCTGCGCGCCCGCGCTGCCCGCCTCGATCTGCGCCAGACCATCGGCCCGGGCCGCTGCCGCATCCGCCGAGAGGGCCGCCGTCATCGCGTCCCCTACGTCCTGCGCCTGGCTGCGCGCCTGCGCCTGGCTGTATTCGCGCCAAGCGGCGCCGCCCACGATCAGGATCACCACAACCGCGCCGATCCAGCCGTAGCGCTTGAACAGCAGGAACAAACGGTCGCGGCGGACCTCTTCCGTCACCTCATCGATGAAACTGTCGGTATCGCTCATGAAACGGCCTCTGTCCCTGATGCCCCCAAGGGGCGAAATTTCTTCCTGACGATGTGTCATAGCCTGTGCACTCAGACAAGCCAAGTCCTGTGCACAAGAGCACAAAACCTGCCATTTGCCGGTGCGAAACGGCTCGATCAGGGAGAATTTTCACTCATTCGCGTCATTTTGCGTGACAAGAGCAATCTGAACCATTTTGTTTGCCGCCGGGACCGCTTAGACCTGAGCCCGGATCAAGGGCCCCGGCGCACGTGTTTCGGAAAACCATTACACTGTGACCTGCTTCACAGTGTGACGTGGCGAAACGGGGTTATACTCACAAAAACGTGTTCAATCTGGAGACGACGTTTAACATGCGCATTATTCCCCCTCTGACCGCCCTGGTCGTGACCGCAAGCCTTTATGCCGTGGTCATGGAGCGCGACAGCCTGTTGGCCTTCGCCCGCGGCGAGGACACGACGGACATGGAAGCGGCCGACTCCGCTGCCGAGGCGGCGCAGACCGCGCTCGCGGATGCAGGGCCCGATGCTACGGCAGACGGCCCGCCGCAAGTGGCGGTGGTTGCCGTGCACAGCACGGCCCGCGCCATCGACAACGCGGTGGTGCTGCGTGGCCAGACCCGTGCCCTGCGCGAGGTCAACGTCATGGCTGAAACCACCTCGACAGTGATCTCCGATCCGCTGCGCAAGGGAGCGACGGTGGACCGCGGCGATGTGCTGTGTGAACTGGACCCCGGCACCCGCCCGGCCTCGTTGCAGGAGGCGCGCGCGCGCCTCGCCGAAGCCCGCGCCAAAATGCCAGAAGCCGAAGCCCGCCTGGAAGAAGCCCATGCGGTGCTGGAAGAGGCGCGCATCAACCTCACCGCGGCACAGAAGCTTTCGGAAGGGGGCTATGCCTCTGAAACCCGCCTGGCCTCTGCCAAGGCGGCCGAGCGCACCGCACAGGCGGCGATCGCCTCAGCCGAAGGCGGGCTCGAATCCACCCGCGCCGGGATCGAATCCGCCGTGGCCGCCGTGGCCGCCGCGGAAAAGGAGATGGATCGCCTGGTGCTGCACGCGCCGTTCAATGGTATACTCGAATCCGATACCGCCGAGGTCGGCAGCCTGCTGCAGCCGGGCACCCTCTGCGCCACCGTGATCCAGCTCGATACCATCAAACTGGTGGGATATGTGCCGGAAACCGCGATCAACCGGGTCTCGCTGGGGGCGCGGGCCGGTGCGCGACTGGCAACCGGCCAGCAGGTCACCGGCGAGGTGTCCTTCATCAGCCGCTCAGCGGATGAAACCACCCGTACATTCGAGGTGGAGGTCACCGTGCCCAACCCTGACCTGAGCATTCGCGATGGCCAGACCGCAGAAATCGCCATCGCCGCCGAAGGCGCCAAGGCCCATCAATTGCCGCAATCGGCGCTGACACTGAACAACGAGGGGCAACTGGGCGTGCGCGTGGTCCGTGCAGATCGCACCGCCGGTTTTGTTCCGGTGACGCTGTTGCGGGATGAGGCCGCTGGCGTCTGGCTCGACGGTCTGCCGGAACAGGCGGATGTGATTGTTGTTGGACAGGATTTTGTCACCGAAGGGGTGGCCCTGAACCCAACGTACCGGGAGGCAAGTGAATGATCGGCGTCGTCAACTGGGCTGCAGATCGTGCCAGGATGGTCCTGGCCTTTATCGCGATTTCCCTGCTGGTCGGGGGCTTTGCCTATGTCAGCCTGCCCAAGGAAGGCGAGCCTGACATTGAAATCCCCGCCCTGTTCATTTCGGTGCCCTTCCCCGGCATTTCCGCCGAGGATTCGGAAACGCTGCTGGTCAAGGTAATGGAAACCGAACTGGCGGATCTGGACGGCCTGGACAAGATGTCGGCCACTGCGGCCGAAGGCTATGCCGGCGTCGCGCTGGAGTTTGAATTCGGCTGGGACAAGACCGCTGTCATGGCCGACGTCCGCGACGCGATGGATGCCGCCGAGGCGGAGTTTCCCGAGGGCGCCGAGAAATACGCCATCCACGAGATCAACTTCTCCGAATTCCCGATCGTCATCGTGAACATGTCGGGTCCGGTGCCCGAACGCACCATGGCCCGGCTGGCCAAGGATTTGCAGGACGACATCGAAGCGCTGGATGCGGTGCTCGAGGCTGGTATCGCGGGCAATCGCGACGAAATGGTCGAGGTGCTGATCGACCCGCTCAAGCTTGAATCCTACAATGTCACCGCGGTCGAGCTGATCTCGGTGGTGCAGAACAACAACCAGCTGATCGCCGCCGGCGAAGTGGAGAGCGATCAGGGCACCTTTTCGGTGAAGATCCCGTCTTCCTTTGACAGCGTCGAGGACATCTACGGCCTGCCGGTCAAGACCAACGGCGACCGGGTGGTGACCCTTGGGGAACTGGCGCAGATCAACTTCACCTTCGAGGATCGCCAGGGCACCGCGCGGTTCAACGGCAATGAGACCGTCGCCCTCCAGATCGTCAAGCGCAAGGGCTTCAACCTGATCGATACCGTCGATCTGGTAAAGGAAACCCTGGCCGAAGCGCAGGCCAAATGGCCGCCGGAGTTGCAGGCGGCGATCGAGATCGGCACCTCCAACGACCAGAGCCGGGTTGTCGGCTCCATGGTGAGCCAGCTTGAAGGGTCGGTGCTGACCGCGGTGGCGCTGGTGATGATCGTCGTGCTTGCGGCGCTTGGCAGCCGGGCTGCGCTGCTGGTGGGCTTTGCCATTCCGACCTCGTTCCTGCTGTGCTTTGCCTTCCTGGCGCTGATGGGCATTTCGATTTCCAACATCGTCATGTTCGGCCTGATCCTCGCGGTGGGGATGCTGGTCGACGGCGCCATCGTGGTGGTGGAATATGCCGACAAGCGCATTTCCGAAGGCACCGGCCCGATGCACGCCTATGTGGAGGCGGCGCAGCGCATGTTCTGGCCGGTGGTTTCTTCCACCGCGACGACGCTTTGTGCCTTCTTGCCGATGCTGTTCTGGCCCGGGGTGCCGGGCGAGTTCATGGGCATGCTGCCGGTGACGCTGATCTTCGTCTTGTCCGCATCGCTTGTGGTTGCGCTGATCTACCTGCCGGTGATGGGCGGTGTGACGGGCCGCATGAGCCGCGCCTTTGGCAACGCCTCTGACGCGCTGCGCCACCACCTGCCATGGGTGGTCCGGGCCGCATTGGTGCCGCTGGCGATCTGGGGCATGTTCGTGGGGGCGATGCAGCTTCTGAACCCGGCCTATCTGTTTGCAAATGGCGCGGGCCTGTTTGCCACGCTTGTGGGGGTCGCGATCTTTTTGCTGTCCGCCGTCGCCGCCTCTGTCACCCTCGGGGCAGCGGAGTTGCAGCATCGCGAGCGCCGGGTCGAGGCCGGCCATCGCCTTGGCGGTTTTGGTTGGTTCATCAAGCTGATCGTCGGCAACCCGGTGATGCCGGTGGTGACGCTTGTGGTCGTGGGTTTTGGCATCATGACGGTGTTTGGCCTGTTCCAGACCAACAACCACGGCGTCGAGTTCTTTGTCGAAAGCGAACCGGAGCAGGCCACCGCCTATGTCCGGGCGCGCGGTAACCTGTCGCTGCATGAAAAGGACGAAATGGTCCGCGCCACCGAAGACATGATCATGCGCCATCCGGCGGTCATCAATGTGTTCTCCTTTGCCGGTGAGGGCGGTCTGAACACCGATGCCTCCGGCGCGAGCACGCCGCCCGACACCATCGGCCAGGTCCAGTTCGAGATCATCCCCTGGGAGGATCGCCCGACAAAAACCGAGCCGGTCTTTGGGGGCTTGTTCGAGCGGGAAGTCACCGCGGATGAATTCGATGGCGACACGGTGCTCGAAGAGCTGACCGGTCTGACCGACACGCTGCCGGGCTTTGAGGTGGAGATCAAGGCGCTCGAGGGCGGGCCGGCCTCCGGCAAACCGGTTCACCTGCGCATCAAGGGTGACGATTGGGAACCGCTGCGCGCAGCCACCGATGCCGCCCGCACCAAGTTCGAGGACACGCCGGGCCTGACCCTCATCGAAGACAGCCTGCCCCTGCCCGGGATCGACTGGGAAATCGACGTGGATGTGGCCAAGGCCGGCCGCTACGGCGCTGATGTGGCAACCGTTGGCGCGATGGTGCAGCTGGTCACCCGCGGCATCCTGCTAGACACCATGCGCGTCGACAGCTCCGACGAGGAAATCGAAATCCGCCTGCGCCTGCCGGAGCAGCAGCGGGTGCTGTCGACCCTCGACACGCTGAAGCTGCGCACCGAGGAAGGGCTGGTGCCGCTGTCCAACTTCGTGACCCGAAAACCGGTTCCGAAACTGGCGGAGATCTCGCGCGTTGAACAGCAACGGTATTTCGATGTGAAGGCGGATGTGGAACCGGGCCTGAACCGGATCATGGGCACGGATGCCGATGGAGAGGCCATCTCGCTGGCGGTGGTCAAACAGGTGACAGAGGGGCAAACCGCCTCTGACCAGGCCATCACCCTGCCAAGCGGTGCCAAGGCGGAGATCCAGTCCCTGACCGGCGCTGCATCCGCTGACACGCTGCGCGAAGCGATTGCTGACGGCGAGACCAGCATCGTTCCGATCAACTCCAACGAACGGATTGCGGAGCTGACCAAATGGCTGGAAACCGAACCCTTTGACGCCTCCATCGACTGGGAGTGGACCGGCGATCAGGAGGAACAGGAGGAATCCGGTGCCTTCCTGATGCGGGCCTTTGCCGGGGCGCTCGGGCTGATGTTCGTGATCCTGCTGGCGCAGTTCAACAGTTTCTACAACTCGGTTCTGGTGCTGCTGGCGGTGGTGCTGTCCACCACCGGGGTGCTGATCGGGATGATGGTGATGCAGCAGCCGTTCTCCATCATCATGACCGGCACCGGTATCGTGGCGCTGGCGGGGATTGTGGTGAACAACAATATCGTCCTGATTGATACCTATCAGGAATTCAGTCAGCACATGCCCCGAATCGAGGCCATCATCCGCACCGCGGAGGCCCGCATCCGGCCGGTGCTTCTGACCACGATCACCACCATGGCCGGTCTTGCACCGATGATGTTCGGGGTCAGCCTGGACTTCTTTGGCGGCGGCTACTCGATCGACAGCCCCACCGCCCTGTGGTGGAAACAGCTGGCCACTGCCGTGGTGTTTGGTCTGGGTGTGGCGACGGTTCTGACACTGGTCGTGACCCCCTCCCTGCTGGCGATGCGGATCTGGTTCAGCACCTATATGGCCGCCCTCGGCCGTCTGGTCGCCCGCCTGACGGGCGGACAGGGCAGCCGCGTGGCCCGGGATACGGTGCTGAGCCGCAAGGCACGCCACCTGCCAATGACGGAGGTGCACTGGACTGACGATGAACCGCAGGACGCAACGGATGAGCCGTCCGCGGCGGCGGGGTCAGCCTCCTTGAAGGCTGCCGAATAGCGGCGCGTCAGCACAGAAACAAAAAGAAGGGCCTCTCCCGCGATGGGAGAGGCCCTCTTCATTTGGCCGCAGCTACACCTCTGTCGAGGGACTGCTGGCGCAAACGATGTTACCCGTTGTTGTAGGACTGGCCTTCGGCGGTATTGCCGATACCCGGTTCCAGAACGTCGGACAGCTCGGCCTGGTCGATTTCTTCCATGTCCGCAACGCCGTCCTTGTTCACGTCCACTTCCTCAAAAACCTTCTTGGTCAGGGACGGATAGTCCTCTTTCAGCTCGGAGAAGGTCAGCGAGCCGGCTTCGTCCACACCCTTCGGCGTCGGATCATAGTTGCCGTCGGAGGAGGAGTGCGTGACTGCCATCTCCTCGTCAAGCACACCGGACTGCTCGGCCTCATCGATCTCTGCCATGTCGGCCACACCGTCCTTGTTCACGTCGACCTGCTCAAACACCTTACGGTCGAGCGTGGGATAGACGTCCTTCAGCTCGTCGAAGGTTTGCGAACCGGCGCCGGATACATCAGCCATGGCCGGGGCGGCAATCAGGGCGGAAAGGGCGGCGGTGGTCAGCGCAAAGCGTTTCATAATGTTGTCCTCCTTTTCAGGATCGCAGTGTATTTTGGAGGTCTTGTGCCTCCGTGACATCCGACCAACACGCCACAGCCAAAGATGTTCCTGCCAGTCTCGTTTCCGTGAAGAAAATGTGAGAAACCCCCGCCTATACCCCTGCGGAACAAGTAAAAAGACCCCGCCGATGGGCGGGGCCTTTCATGTGCTGCAACCTGGAACACAGGCGCAGTCTCTTGGGGGAAGAGAGGGCCAGACGGTCCGGCGGGGACGCGGAGCCGTGGCGCACGCCAGGAAGAACAGCACAAGCCCGTGGCAGGATCCCGAACCCGGAACAGGCGCATAACAGACGCGCACGGGGACTGCCGCAGGGAGGCGCGCCCAGGGGCCCATCCGGGCAACCCTGGGCGACAGCCATTCGGGTTAGCCGTTGGTGACGAGGATGCCTGCTTCCTGCGCGGCTGCGACCTCTTCCATGTCCGCCTCGCCATCGGCGTTCACGTCGATCTGAGCAAAGGTCTCTTCGGTGAGCGCCGGATAGGCGATCTGAAGCTCTTCCAGCGACAGGGTGCCATTGCCATCCGCATCCACTTCGGGCGCGAAGTTGCTGGCCAGAACGGGGGCTGCGGCGATTGCGGCAACGGCGGCGGTCAGGGCAAAAGTCTTCATCGTTATACTCCACTCTTTGGTTTGTTTCGGTCACCGGCAGTTCAGCGCCTCGTGACATGATGGAAGGTAGAGAGCCCCCTCCACCGCTGCCAGAGCGATCCGGCCCGCCCCCGTTTTCGGGCGGTGTTCGGCCTGATTTTTCGTTTTACATCGGCGACTTAACGCATAGGCACCCGCACTGCACATATCGCCGCCGACCCCCGGGGCCGAAACGGGCGGCGCGCCGCGCAAATTCGCCCAAAAGAAGAAAAGCCCCCCCAGCCGGGAACAAAATCAAACCCGGGGCAAAGCAAAAAAAGAGGCGACACCCAAGGTGCCGCCGTCGAATTTCAATCTTCATCACGATCTGCCACGCCAGCTGATCTGGCAACGGCAGTGTCAGTCGTAAAAGGTGTAGCCCCCCAACGCACAGAGATCGAGGCCGAAGTCCTCCAGCACCGCGCCATCGGAGAAGATACCGCGAATGTCGTAAACACAGGTGGACTGGCCATCCGCAATCACGACGTCGATCTCATATCCCGGTTGCAGATAGCCGCCGGCCAGCAGGTTCTCTTCCCAGGACGCGGATTCCGCGACGGACACGTTGAATTCAACCAGATCGGCGCTGCTTTCGTTGCTCAGCAGAAAATCGAGATCCTCCGCGTGCGACACGGTGGCCGCAGCGCTCAGGACAAGGGCCATCAGGGCCTGTTTCAGTCGTTGGGTCATCTGTTCTCCCTGGAGAGACCGCCATCCGCGCCGCACCGTCTCCCCAAGCGGAGCGACCCGTTCCAGAATATGACAGAGAGATGACAATCCAAAGCGCTAAAGCGCGCGCATGGGGTCAGGGAGACGCCGAAACCTCAGTCGCGGTCCAGATCCGACTGTTGGCGGTGCCAGAGTTGCGCATAGCGCCCACCCTGCCCGATCAGCGCGTCATGGGTTCCGGTCTCGGCGATCTCGCCCTGCTCCAGCACCACGATGCGATCCGCTTCGGCGATGGTTGACAGCCGGTGGGCAATGGTGATCACCGTGCGCCCCTGTCCGGCGCGGGCCAGCGCCGTCTTGATCTCCTGTTCGGTGTCGGTATCAAGCGCCGAGGTGGCCTCATCCAGCAGCAGGATCGGAGGGTCCTTCAGCAAGGTGCGGGCAATGCCGACGCGCTGTTTTTCACCGCCCGAAAGCTTCAGCCCCCGTTCGCCCACCTGCGTGTCGTAGCCTGCGGGCAGGCTTTCGATGAAATCATGGATCTGGGCATCGCGCGCGGCCTGTATGATCTCGGCCTCGCTGGCGCCATACCGCCCGTAGGCGATGTTGTAGCGAATGGTATCGTTGAACAGCACCGTGTCCTGCGGCACCACGCCGATGGCGGCATGCAGGCTCTTCTGGGTCACGTCGCGCACATCCTGCCCGTCGATCATCAGCTGACCGCCGGTGACATCGTAGAATCGGAACAGCAGCCGCCCGATGGTCGATTTCCCCGATCCGGTCGATCCGACGATCGCCACCGTTTGTCCGCCCTGCACCGTCAGGGAGACGCCTTTCAGGATCTGGCGCTCCGGCTCGTAGCCGAATTCGACCTGCTGCAATCGGATTTCGCCCTTGTCCACGCGCAGCTCCCGCGCATCAGGCCGGTCTTCGACGTCCGGCGCCTGCTCCAGGAGGTCGAACATCTCGCCCATGTCCACCAGGCTTTGACGGATCTCGCGATAGACCGTGCCCAGAAACCCCAGCGGGCCGGTGATCTGGATCATGTAGGCGTTGACCATAACAAAATCGCCCACCGTCAGATCGCCGCGCTCCACCCCCGCAGCCGCCATCACCATGACCGTGACCAGCCCGGTGGTGATGATGACCGCCTGACCGAAGTTCAACGCCGCCAGCGAATAGGCCGTTTTCAGCGCCGCGGCCGCGTAGTTCTTCATCGCCCCGTCGTAGCGTTCGGCCTCGCGATCCTCGGCACCGAAGTATTTGACCGTCTCGTAGTTCAGCAGGCTGTCGATCGCCTTCTGATTGGCATCGGTGTCCTGGGTGTTCATGTCCCGCCGCAAGCGCACCCGCCATTCCGTCACCGCAAAGGAGAACCAGGCATAGAGACCAACGGTGACCGCAACGGCCACCAGATACCAGAAGTCGAACATCCAGGCGAGCACCACCGCAACCAGAGACAGCTCCAGGATTAGCGGCCCGATCGACAGCACCAGGAACCGCAGGAGGAACTCCACGCCCTTGACGCCACGCTCGATGATCCGGCTCAGGCCGCCGGTCTTACGGGTCATGTGATAGCGCATCGACATCGCATGGATGTGGCGGAAGGTGGAGAGCGCCAGACGCCGCAGCGCCCGTTGCGTCACCGGGGCAAACACCGCATCACGCAATTGCTGAAACCCGGTGTTCATCACCCGCGCCATACCATAGGCGATGGTCAGGCCGATCGCGCCAAGCGCCAGCACCGGAACGCCCTCGCCGGCAAGCGCATCCACCGCGCCCTTATAGAGCATCGGAGTCGCCACCGCGATCCCCTTGGCGGCCACCAGGACCGCAATCGCCAGGACCACCCGGACCCGCACCGACGGCGCCTCCTGCGGCCAGATGTAGGGCCAGACCTTGCGCAGCGTGCGCAGCCCGGAACGGCGTTCCTGCGCGGCGGTGGGCGTCTCACTTTGGCTCATCTGGGGTCCTTGTCTCAGTCTGTGCGGCCGTATCTGCGCCGGTTCAGGGGCTGGCGTCATACTGCCGGGCCGCCGACGCGAAAACGCGCCCCCGGCGACAGGAGCGCGCAAAGCAGTGGCTATTGTCTACGCCCTCACTGCGGCAGTGTGAAGATCTGTCCGGGGTAGATCAGGTCGGGGTCGCGAATATCGTCCTTGTTGGCTTCGAACACGCGCACGTAGAGGAACCCGCTGCCGTAGCGCTCTTGCGAGATGGCCCAGAGGGTATCGCCCTTCTGCACGGTAACCGCCGCAATCGCCGGTGCCGGTCCGCCGGCCTCGCTCTGCGCCGCGAGCGCCGGTTGCAACACCTCGGGCGCTTCGCGTTTGAAGGGGGTTTCCAGCCGGCTCAGCACGTTGCCCTCCACCGGGTCGATCTCATCGAGGCGCAGCGTGTAGATCCCCGGCGCGATGGCTGTCAGACTGCCCGACCAGCGGCCGTCGGCACGCGTGGGAATATCCGCCACCGGACTGTTGTCCAGATAGACCCGCACCAGCGCATCCGGCCTGGCACGTCCGGCAAGCTGCACCTCGCCGGCATCGGTATATCCGATGGTGTCCAGTGCAACCTTGTCCAACAGCGCCGGCGCAACCGGGCTGGCGGGTCGCACCAGCGTGACCCCATCCCTGCCCGCGCGCAACACGGCGACAGAGACGTCGGGCTGCGGCGCTGGCTCCGGATCCGTCTCCACCGGGTCCTCGGTCGCGGTGGCGGGCGCCTCGGCGACGGTGGTCTGTGGTTCCGGCGGTGTCGCATTGCCATCTGCGGCAATGTTCGGTGTTGCCGTGCCGGTGGACGTCTGCGGTGTGTCGGGCTCAACCAGGGTGGACTCCGCGGCAACCGGCGGCGCTGTTTGCGTGTCCTGCACTCCGGCGTCGGCATCCGCCACCGTAACCGCAGTTGCGGCGGGCGGCGTTTCAGCGGCCACCGGCGCGCTCTGCACGGAGGGGGCCTCCGCTGTGGTCAGAGCGTCCTGTTGTGCCACCGCATCGTCGTCCGGCGCTTGTGGCGCGGACACGGTGTCTGTTGCGACCACGGTGGTCTCCCGCTGCGCCGGGACCGGAGCAGCCACGGCCACATCCGGGGTAAGCGTCTCTTCAGCCGGGGATGTGGGAACAGCCTCCGCAACGCTCTGGCGATCCTCACCTCCGGTGGCGGGTGGTGTCACCTCTGTGACGCGAGCTGCCGCTGACGTATCTTCGTCGGTTGCGGATTCTTGCGCCGGCTCTGTTGTCGTCGCGGTCGATGACGTGGACGCGGGTTCGTCCTCTGGCTGCGGCGCTACAGCCTCGGATGTGTCGGCCACCACGAGATCAGTCGCATCGCTGTCGCCCTCCGTCGCCGCCGTTGCGCCCGGTGCCGGGTCCGCCTCCGGGGTCTCATCGGTTGCGGCAATCTGCGGCTGGATCGGGGCCAGGATGAAACGGTCCTCTGACATGCGCTGCTGCCCGTCGAACCGGGACAGCAGAGTCAGGATACGCGGCTGGTCGCTGACCTCGATGGACACAAAGGAGACAAACTCCCCCGCCTCCGGGACGGTCTGCGTGTCCAGAACCGCGCCATCTAGAAGCACCTGAACCTCGACCCCGACCTGAGCCGAGCCCGCAACGATCCCGGAGCCATCGGTTTCGAACCGGGCCACCTCCAGCACCGGCGCGCGCAGCTCAAACGCCGGTTCCGGCGCCGCGGCGACGTCTGGAACATCCTCTGGTGCGGTCGCCTCTGCGGGCGCAGCCTCTGTTGGCTCCGGCTCCGGCTCCGGCTCCGGTTCGGGCTTGGCTGCGGGGGGCTGCGCCTGGTCAGCGGGCTGCGCCAGCCCCAATGCGGCCAGCTGCCGCTGAACCCCGGTTTGCGCCGCCTCGCCGAGCCTGCCGCTCTGGGCGAGGAAGATCCCGCCGCCCACGATGACCACCGCCGCAACCGTACCGATGGCCAGCCCGGTCCCCAGGCCTATCCCGCTTGTTTTTGTCATCTTGCGACTGGTTCCTCTGTGTCCCTTTGCACCGGCTGACTGTTTCCGCCCGCTCGGTTGAGCAAACCTAGCAATACCGCTATGAGGGGTCAAAGCACGATGTTTTCCGGGCGTGATGAGAAATCCCGTTAAAAATGAGAAAGGTGCGCCATGACTGTCACATCTGTCTGTGTCTATTGCGGCTCGCGCATGGGGACGAACCCGGCCTATGAGGATGCGGCCCGCGACCTCGGCGCGGGGTTGGCAGCGGCAGGTCTGCGACTGGTCTACGGCGCCGGGGATGTGGGTCTGATGGGCACGGTCGCCCGCGCAGCGCAAGCTGCCGGCGGCGAGACCTTTGGCGTCATCCCCGAACATCTGGTCAGGCGCGAAGTCGGCAAGCGCGACCTGACCACCTATGTGGTCACCGAAACCATGCATGAACGCAAGAAGGTGATGCTTTATAATGCAGACGCGGTGATCCTGCTGCCCGGCGGCATGGGGTCGCTCGACGAGCTGTTCGAGGCCATCACCTGGCGCCAGCTTGGGCTGCATTCCAAGCCCATCGTGGTCCTCAACACCGCCGGCTATTGGGAGCCCTTGCGCTCACTGGCCAATCACGTGATTGCCGAAGGCTTTGCCGATGCGGCGGTTCTGGACACGCTGGTCTGGGCGCAGACAGTGCCGGACGCGCTGACGGCACTCACAACGGCAACCTGACCCCAGCACACCACCTGAACGCATCGCAAGCCTTCCGACATGACAAACCCCGCCCGAAGGCGGGGATTATCTGCTGTTTCGAAAATCGGTTTGAGACGGTGCGATCAGGCCGCGAGCTCATCCATCACGATCTTCTCGATCTCATCAAGCGGATGGTTGGTCAGCGTCTTGGGGATCTCGTCCTGGATCAGCGCCTGCACCTCCTTGTGCAGCTTGCCGCGCAAGCCCCCCAGCACCTGCGGTGACGCCACCAGCACCAGCGGACCCAGCTTGCCGCGATGGGCCCGGGCATAGAGCAGGTCGGCAATATCATCGGCGAAGCGTTCCTTTGCCAGCTCGTGCCAGTCGGTGTCATCCAGTGCCGACCGCTGCCCGACGCCGGTGTCCGCTTTGCGGCCCGGGCGGTTGGCAGATTGTTCAAGGTCGGACGGGTTGTCCTGCTCCTCTTTCTTTCTCACCTCGAAATGCGGGTTTTGCCCGTCGGTGATATTCTCAAGCAGGAGCGCCTTTTCGCTGTCCGTAACCAGAATGTAGGTGCCTTGTTCAAGCTTGCTCATGACGGATCCTCCTGTTCGTTGGCCTTGGTGACACGGGTCGCTCCTGCTGGCCGCTCCACAGCGCGCTTTTCCTCATCCGCGCTGGCGATTTCGCGGGCCAGCCGGCCGCCGTTGCGCCCACCGTGAGAGATCGCACCCTCAGCCCCCAGAACATCCCGGGTTTCCTGATGGCCGTCCTTGGATCGCATACGCTCTGCCATGTTGAGCCTCCATTTCATTGCCGTTCACAGGAACAACGCCCGGAGACCGCCGATGTTCCACAGTGCCCGCAATGGTCGAGGAACCTGAACATCGGCAACAAAAAAGGCTCCACCCGGACCGGGCAGAGCCTTTGAATTTCACACCTTGGCCGCACTTACATGCGGGAGGCGACGTTTTCCCAGTTCACCAGG
The DNA here is from genome assembly GCF_022348185.1 of Epibacterium sp. Ofav1-8. Classification (GTDB taxonomy): domain Bacteria; phylum Pseudomonadota; class Alphaproteobacteria; order Rhodobacterales; family Rhodobacteraceae; genus Epibacterium. The sequence continues at coordinate 159,659 of NZ_JAKRFD010000002.1, read as the reverse complement.
TTGTCGAGGAAGTTCGACAGATAGGCCGGGCGCTTGTTGCGGAAATCGATGTAGTAGGAGTGCTCCCACACGTCACAGCCCAGCAGCGCGGTCTGACCAAAGCACAGCGGGTTCACGCCGTTTTCGGTCTTGGTCACCTTGAGGCCACCATCGGTGTCCTTGACCAGCCACGCCCAGCCGGAGCCGAACTGACCGGCGCCTGCGGCGGAGAACTCTTCCTTGAACTTGTCGACAGAGCCGAAGGACTCGACCAGAGCCTTCTCCAGCTCGGAGGGCATGGCGCTGTCGCCCGGGCCCATCATTTCCCAGAACTGGTTGTGGTTCCACAGCTGCGAGATGTTGTTGAAGATCCCGTTCTGCGCCACGGCGTCCTTGTTGTAGGTGCCGGTGATGATGTCTTCGAGCGACTTGCCTTCCCACTCGGTGCCCGCGATCAGCTTGTTGCCGTTGTCGACATAGGCCTTGTGGTGCAGGTCGTGGTGGTATTCCAGCGTTTCGGCAGACATGCCTTTGGACGCCAGCGCATCATGTGCATAGGGAAGGTCGGGAAGTTCAAAAGCCATTTTGGCCCCCTGTCATTTAATGTTGCGTTCCTGACGGATACATGCGGTTCTGCCTCGGATTGGTCAAGTGCTTGTGCGGTAAATCGCCATTCATTTGCGCAGTTGGCAGCGTCCTTCGGCACTTCCTCGGCTGGCCCCGAAGCGCTGATCCACGATCCGCGCTGTGATCCGGTTGTCGCTGCGGCTCAGGGAGAAGGTGTAGCGATAGTCCTCCGGCCTCAGACGCCCGTAGCTGCCGGGTTGCCCTGGGAGCGGCCCGATCGGCACATAATCGGACGAGGACCAGCTGACACGGACCCGTTTTGGGGTTCGGTGCTCGACCACCCCCGGGCCGCCGGATGTCTTCACATTCGCAACATCAACCTGCTTCAGCGTCACCGCATGCAACATCCGATCCGCGCGAAAGACGAGCTTTTCCGGGAGATAGGGATGTTGGACCAAAACCTTGTCGAAGGTGCAAGTGTACGTCGCCGCTTGCACAACGCTTGCGCCGCAGGTGACACAAATCAACATTATCCACGTCGAGAAAGGTTTACAAATACCCACCATAAATCCTTCATTTGATACAAATACTGCTTAATAATTGTCTAATTTAAATATATTCAACCCGGATCGAAACCCGGGCTGGTCTCGCATATGTCGGCCGATCAAGCGACGATTTCACACCGTTGCATGACCCCGGCGCACGCGTCCACACCCGAGTTTGAACAGGTCACTTTCTCAGGGCGCAGGCCCCGGTGCCGCTGTCGCGATTGTCAAAGCTGGGCATGCTCACGGTGATGAAGGCCTTGCTCTTGCGTTTGTCGTGCACGAGCGAGAAATCCATATCCGTGGCCAGACCGCCCTGGAACTCCACGTCGTCCACGCGCCACCGCACACGCAGCTTGGTCTGGGTGTTCTTGACGAATTTGGCCTGTTTGGGCGCCTGCTCGAAATGAACCAGGAACGGGTCCATGACCAAGGCGCTGCCGTCCGGTCTCAGATCCACGAGCACCTTTGGCGGGATGGTATTGCGGCGGGTGCCATCCTTGAAATCACAGATCCAGACCTCTGCGGCGGAGGCCGTTGCGGACAGACACAGGGCGATCACGCCGGACCAAAGCCGGTTGTTGAAAAAAGACATAAAAACAGTTCCTTAAATCCTTCAGCGTGGCATGAATATGCAAACGAAATACGGCCCCGCAAGGGGGCCGCATCGTGGTTTCCAAATCTGTTGCCAATTGGCGTCAAGTCAGGCGTAGACACCAACCTTGGACTGCGGATGCGCCGCCGCCTTCAGGAGGTTGAACATGTATTCGCCAACCGAGCGGAAGCAGACGATATGGAACACGCCCGCCTCATCCAGCCAGAACGCGCCTGCCACCTGGGCAAAGCGGGTGCGGCGGAAGTCACCCGCCAGGAACTGGCCGTCGTCCAGATCCACCGGTGCCACCTTGGCGATCACCTCGCAGGCGGCGTCACCGCTGACCGAGAAACAGGCCCGCGCATCGGACACGTTGACCGCCATATGGTGCTCGCCCGCCAGATCCTCGCCCAGCTTGGCGACGACGGCATCAACGCCGTCGTAATCCACCAGCAACAACAGTTCGTCCGGCGACATCCAGGCCGCCGCGCCCGTGTCGCCAAAGACGATCTTGCGCGTTGCCGGCACCTCGGTTCCGGTGGCGGCCTTGACCGCCGCCTGGAATTTGGCCGAGGCGAAATCGCCGCGCAGGGTGATCATGCCGCCAAGACCAGTGTCGGTGACCTTGGCCAGACCGGCGAAGCTTGCGCCGCCCAGGGCGCTTACAGCGTTAGACATTCTGCTTTTCCCCGTCCTTGTCGTAAAAGATCGGCTCCACGATCTTGGCTTTGTAGATTTTCCCGTCGGTGCCGGGGAAGTCGAGGACCTCGCCCATGCGCTTGGGACCGTGTTTCACCAGACCCATCGCGATACCGCGACCAACCGTGGCGGAGTAGTAGGTGGAGGTCACCCGGCCGATGGTGTTCTTCTGACCATTGGCGTTGGTGCCATTGCCCACCGCATAAGCGCCATCCGGCAGCACCGAACCGTCGACGGTTTCCAGACCCACCAGTTGCCAGCGGTCGGGATCAGCCATGTGGCTGCGCTGCTGTGCGCGTTTGCCGAGGTAGTCCTCTTTCTTCTTCGACAGTGCCCAATGCAGGCCGAGATCCTGCGGGATCACGGTGCCATCGGTCTCGTCGCCGATCATGATGAAGCCCTTCTCGGCGCGCAGGATGTGCAGGCATTCGGTGCCATAGGGCATGACGCCAAATTCCTTGCCCGCCTCGACCAGCGCGTTCCAGAACGCCTGCCCCTCGGAGGCCGCAACCGCGATCTCGTAGGACAGCTCGCCCGAGAAGGAGATGCGGTAGGCGCGCGCCTTGAAGCCGCCGATCTCGCCATCCTTCCACTCCATGAAGGCCAGCGCCTCTTTCGAGAGGTCCATGCCGCCGCCCGCGTTTGCGTTCAGCTTTTCCAGCACCTTGCGGGCGTTGGGGCCGACCACGGCAACCTGGGCCAGCTGTTCGGTGGCATTGGTGACATAGACTTTCCAGTCCCACCATTCTGTTTGCAGCCATTCCTCCATATGGGCGTGGATGCGATCCGCACCGCCGGTGGTGGTGTGGCAGAGCCAGGTGTCCTCATCGATGCGCGCAACCACGCCGTCGTCATCGAGGAAGCCGTTCTCGGAACACATCAGACCATAGCGGCATTTGCCGATCTTCAGCGTGCTCATCATGTTGGTGTAGAGCATGTCGAGGAACTTGCCCGCATCCGGCCCTTTGACGATCAGCTTGCCGAGGGTGGACGCATCCAGCAGGCCAAGGTTCTCGCGGGTGTTCTTGACCTCGCGATTGACCGCATCATGAACGCTTTCGCCCGCGCGCACATAGGCATAGGGGCGGCGCCAGTGGCCGACCGGCTCCCAATGGGCGCCGTTGCTGTCGTGCCAGTCGTACATCGGCGTCTTGCGCAGCGGCTGGAAGATCTCACCCCGCGCCTCGCCGGCGATCGAAGCCATCGAGATCGGGTGGTACGGTGGGCGGAAGGTGGTGGTGCCAACCTGCGGGATCTCTGCGCCCAGGCTATCCGCAAGGATTGCCAAACCGTTGATGTTGGAGAGTTTCCCCTGATCGGTCGCCATGCCCAGCGTGGTGTAGCGCTTGGTGTGCTCGACGCTTTCATAGCCCTCGCGCGCAGCCAGCTGCACGTCGGAGACCTTGACGTCGTTCTGATAGTCGAGCCAGGTCTTCATGCGCAGTTTGATGTCGGCCTTGGCGGGCATCATCCACACCGCTTCCATCGGCGCCTCGGTGAGATCAGAGGTCGCAACCTCAACCACCGATTGAGCCGGACGTCCAGCCGCCTCTGCCGCCTTGGCTCCGGCTGCTGCCGCATCCGCCATCACGGCAGAGAGCGTGAGCGGACCGGAAGCACAGCCTGCGGTCACCACAAAGGGTTTGCCGTCATGACCGGTGGGCGCGCGCTCCGGATCGGGGCGGAAATGCGCCTGGGCGTCATCCCAGGTCAGCTTGCCACCGCAGTGAGACCACAGGTGCACCACCGGCGACCAGCCGCCGGACATCGCCACCGCATCGGCCTCGATTTCCTCGCGGGCACCGCCCTCGCCGTTCTGGGCGCAGATGGCGACCTTGGTGACGCGTTTGCCGTCCTTGACCTTGGCGATCGCCCTGCCACATTCGACACGGATGCCAAGCGCGCGGACCTTGTCGGCCAGATCGCCGCCGCCGCTTTCACGGGTGTCCAGCACGCGGACCACCTCGACGCCTGCTTCATGCAGGGAGATGGCGGTGCGGTAGGCATCGTCGTTGTTGGTGGCGACGACGACCTTCTGGCCCGGGGTCACACCCCAGTTCACCACGTAGTCGCGCATCGAGGCCGCCAGCATCACGCCCGGCACGTCGTTGCCCGCAAAGGACAGCGGGCGTTCGATGGCACCGGTTGCGGTCACGGTTTGCGTCGCGCGGATGCGCCACAGGCGGTGACGCGGACCACCCTGACCCGGCGCGTGGTCGGTCAGGCGCTCGTAACCGAGGATATAGCCGTGGTCATAGACGCCCGCGCCCATGGTGCGCGTGCGCAGGGTGACATTGTCCATCGCCTCAAGCTCGGCAACGGTTTTGGCGATCCAGGCCTCGGCGTCCAACCCCTCGATGGTGCCGCCATCCACAGGCGTGCGACCACCCCAATAGGATTTTTCTTCCAGAACCAGCACCTTGGCGCCCGTTGCTGCGGCAGATTTCGCTGCCTGCAAACCGGCCACACCGCCCCCGATCACCAGCACATCGCAGAAATAGTAGAAGTGCTCGTAGGTGTCGGCGTCCTTCAGTTCCTTGTCGGGCGCTTTGCCCAGACCTGCGGACTGGCGAATGAAGGGCTCATACACATGCTTCCAGAAGGGACGCGGGTGGATGAACATCTTGTAGTAGAAGCCGGCGGTCAGGAAGCGGGAGAAGAACTTCGAGTTAAGCTCGCCCACGTCATATTCGAGGCTCGGCCAGTGGTTCTGCGACTGGGCGGACAGGCCCGAGAACAGCTCGGTGGTGGTGGCGCGCTGGTTCGGCTCAAAGCGGTCGCTGGACCCGAGGCCCACCAGCGCGTTCGGCTCTTCGGAGCCAGAGGCGACGAGGCCGCGCGGGCGGTGATATTTGAACGAGCGCCCGACCAGCATCTGGTCATTGGCGAGAAGCGCAGAGGCAAGCGTGTCCCCGGCATAGCCCTTGAGCTTTTTGCCGTTAAAGGAAAACTCGATCTGTTTGGAGCGGTCGATGAGACGACCCTGTTTGGCGAGACGCGTGCTCATGATGCGACCCTTTCGCGGCAGGAGGTCTGGGAGCCTCCGGCGGAGGTATTTGGGAAAAGATGAAACATGGCGATCAACCTTCGAATTCGCGCCAGGTCCAGCCCGGACGTTTGGCGGAGATCTTGTCCTTGACCTCCTGCGGCGGCTCGGTGGTCTGGGCGCTGTAGGTGGCGAAGACCTCGAGCGTCTGGGTGCAGCGGGCGGCGTGGAACCACTTGCCGCAGCCGTTGACGTGACGCCACCGTTCCAGGTGCACCCCGCGCGGGTTTTCCTTCATGAACAGGTAGTCATGGAATTCATCGTCCGAGGAGCCGGGACCAAAGCGTTTCAGATGCGCTTCGCCACCGCCATGCAGTTCGGTTTCTTCGGCTTTGACACCGCAATAGGGACATTCAAGGATCAGCATTTTGCGTGCTCCGTCGAAAGAGTTACAGCAGCGCCCTGCGCAGCCCAGATGGCAGGCAGTGTCGCGGGATAGAATGTTCGGGGAGCGGCCCCGGAGGCAGCAGCGGTCACGCCGGTTGCTGCCGCGAAGGTCACACGTCGGGGCAAACGCGTGTCGCGGGTGCGGGACACGCCACCAGCAGAGGCAGCGTGCCCCTGATGGTCAGTTGCCTTCGATGTCACCTTCGATGGCGCCGCCACCGGGCAGTTCGATGCTGACATCGGGTTCGTCAACGGGGTTTTCACCGCCAAGAACGAACCAGCCAAGGACGGCAAGCGCGACAACGACACCGCCGAGAATGAAGGCGAGCGCCCCGTTGCCGGAACCGGACGAGTGTTGCGTTTGATCAGACATGGTTGCCTCCTGCGTTTCAGTGCGTTCCGGGCTAGAACGCCCGAACGCGCGCAGAAGTTCCCCACCGCAGGCGCGGCAGACGGACCCATGGGAGACCAGGGGCGAGCGGCGCGCATCAGTGGGCCACCCCGGCTGCGACGCTCTCGTCGATGAATTTTCCTTCCTTGAAGCGCATCATGGAGAACTCCTCGGCCAGGCTCGAATGCCCGGACGCCATCAGTTCCGCCATCGCCCAGCCGGAGCCCGGGATCGCCTTGAAGCCGCCCGTGCCCCAGCCTGCGTTGACAAAGCAGTTCTGCACCGGGGTCTTGGAAATCAGCGGCGAGCGGTCGCCGGTCACATCCACGATACCGCCCCATTGGCGCAGCATCTTCAGGCGGCTGACCATCGGGAAGGTCTCGACCAGCGCGCGTACGGTTTCCTCGATATGATGGAAGGAGCCGCGTTGGGTGTAGTTGTTGTAGCCGTCGGTGCCGCCGCCAATGACCATCTCGCCCTTGTCGGATTGCGACATGTAGCCGTGCACCGTGTTGGCCATGACGACCACATCCATGCAGGGTTTGATCGGCTCGGAGACCAGCGCCTGCAGGGCCACGGATTCCACCGGAAGACGGAAGCCCGCCATCTCAGACAGCACAGAACAATTGCCCGCAACCACCATGCCGAGCTTGTCGCAATCGATCGCACCCTTGGTGGTGTCGACGCCGACAACACGCCCGTTTTCGGTGCGCACATTGGTGACTTCGCATTTCTGGATGATGTCCATGCCCATGTCGGAGCACGCCCGCGCATAGCCCCAGGCCACCGCATCGTGACGGGCGGTGCCGCCGCGTTCCTGCCAGAGGCCGCCCAGCACCGGATAGCGCGGACCTTCGAGGTTGATGATCGGCACCAGTTCCTTGACACGTGCGGGTTCGATCCACTCGGTGGAGACGCCCTGCAGGGCATTGGCATGGGCGGTGCGCTTGTAGCCGCGCACCTCATGCTCGGTCTGGGCCAGCATGATCACGCCACGGGGGCTGAACATGATGTTGTAGTTGAAGTCCTGAGACAGGTCCTCATAGAGGCTGCGCGCTTTTTCATAGATCGCGGCAGAGGGGTCCTGCAGATAGTTCGACCGGATAATGGTGGTGTTCCGGCCGGTGTTGCCGCCGCCGAGCCAGCCCTTTTCGATCACCGCAACATTGGTGATACCGAAGTTCTTACCCAGGTAGTAGGCGGTGGCAAGCCCATGGCCACCGGCCCCCACGATGATCACATCGTAGTGGCGTTTGGGTTCGGGTGAGCGCCAGGCGCGTTCCCACCCGCTGTGGTAGCGCAGACCTTCCCGCGCCACTGCAAAGGCTGAATAGCGTTTCATGAGCGAATCCAATGCTTCGTGTCTGCACATAGGTATGCCTGCGTTTGCGCCCCGCCCCGCGCCGTTAATCGTCGCGTTTCGTCAGGTTTGCGACATCGCCTCTGCCGCAGCCCGGGAATTGGCCGCGCCCCTCGGATCTGACGCACCCGCACCCGCGCCGCAGACGGGACAGCGGGTCGCAGCAATAGGGCTTTTTTCTGCGCGCCCGCATCTATACATGGGAACAAACGGCGGAGAGACCATGGCTTTTTGGATTTTGACCGGTGCGTTGACCCTTGTGATGGCGGGGTTTCTGGCGCTGGTGTTGCTGCGCAACAAAAACGGATCAGGCGAACCGGCGGCGGCCTATGACCTGCGGGTCTATCGCCAGCAATTGAAGGATCTGGACCGGGATGTCGCCCGTGGCATCGTCACCGCCGCCGATGCGGAACGGCTGCGCACCGAGATCTCGCGCCGCATTCTGGCCGCGGATGCACAGGTTCAGGCGGCGGAAACCGGCGCGCCGCAACCCAATGGCCCCAGCCGTGTCACTGCGGCGGTGATGGCGCTTGTGGTTGTGGGCGGCACCGCTGCGCTCTACTGGCAGATCGGGGCACCGGGCTATGGCGATTTCGGGCTCGATCATCGTATCGCCCTGGCCGAAGAGCGCGCCCGCACGCGCCCCGGTCAGCAGGAGGCAGAGGCCCGCCTGCCCACATCGCCGACACCGGAGATCGATCCGAACTATCAGCGCCTGGTCGAGGAACTTCGCACAGCCACCGCGGATCGCCCCGACGATGCACGCGGCCAGCAGCTTCTGGCCCGGCACGAGGCGCGACTGGGCAATTTCAAGGCCGCGTATGAGGCCAACGCCCGCTATATTGCCCTGCAAGAGGGTGATGTTGATCCGCAGTTGCTGATCGACCAGGCCGAACTACACGTCATGGCGGCCGGCGGTTATGTCTCTCCCGAGGCGGAAGCGCTACTGTTGCGCGCGCTGTCGCAGCAGCCGGAGGATGGCCGCGCACGGTATTATATGGGGCTCCTGATGGGACAGGTCGGGCGACCGGATCGCGGGTTCCAGATCTGGGCCGAGACCCTGCGCCAAGGCCCGCCCGGCGCACCGTGGATCCGCGCGATCCAGGCCCAGATCCCCGAAATGGCGACACTGGCCGGTGTCGATTATCGCCCGATTACCCCCGGCGGCACAGCCGACGGCGCCCCCGCCCTGCCCGGCCCCAGCGCCGAACAGATGGCGGCGATGCAGGACCTGTCCGCGGAGGATCGCCAGCAGATGATTGAGGGCATGGTCTCCGGCCTCGCAACACGCCTTGCCGAAGAAGGCGGCAGCCCGGCGGAATGGGCCCGGCTGATCACCGCGCTTGGCGTTTTGGGCCGCATCGAGCAGGCCCGCGAGATCTATGCCGAGGCGCAAACCCAATTTGCCGGCAATGACGCGGCGCTGGAGATGCTGGCCGCAGCACGCGACCGCATGGAGGCGAGCCAATGATCCACGATCTGTTTGATGAGTTCGCCGACGCCCTGCCCCCGATGACCGCACTGGTCGGGCTCGATTTTGGCGAAAAGACCATCGGCGTTGCCGTCTCCGACCGGATCGGCGCCGTGGCCACCCCGCTGGAAACGATCCGACGCAAGAAGTTCACCCTCGACAGCAATCGCCTGCTTGAGATCATCGCCGGGCGCGAGATCGGCGGCATTGTCCTGGGGTTGCCGCGCAATATGGATGGCTCCGAAGGGCCGCGCTGCCAATCCACCCGCGCCTTTGCCCGCAACCTGTCGCGTGTGACCGATGTGCCTATCGGTTTCTGGGACGAGCGCCTGTCCACCGTCGCGGCCGAACGCGCGCTTCTGGAGGCCGATACGTCCCGAAAACGTCGCTCCGAGGTGATCGACCATGTTGCTGCTTCGTATATCCTGCAAGGGGCGCTGGACCGGTTGCGCCACATGAGGAGCGGTTGAAGCATGTCTGATGACGTCTGGAAACGGCAGGAAATCGAGAGCCCGTGCATCAAGCTCTGTGTCATCCACCCGGAGACACGGCTCTGCACCGGCTGCGCCCGTTCCATTGACGAAATCACCCGCTGGTCCAAGATGAGCGCCCCGGAACGCGCCGAGGTAATGGCAGAGCTGCCCTCCCGCTCTGCCGCGCCCAAAGGGCGACGGGGCGGGCGCGCCGCACGCAGCGGGCGCCGCTAGGGTCAGGACGCATTCCGCCCGGGGATCGGCATTTGAATCATCGCCCCGCCGGCAGGCCGCAGGTGGGTGGCACCCGATAGGAAAGGCGCTGCACTGCTGCCGACGGCCTCAGGGATCGGCGAGCCAATGGGCCTGCCAATCCTGCATCTCGGGACGGAAGTAAGCGATCATCCGCCCCTCCCCCTCCGGCGCGGAGGCCCCCTCGGCCCAGGGAGCGACCCCATGCAGGCAGAGCCGATGCATGAGATAGGCCTCGCCCGGTTGCGCGTGAACCGTGATCCGCGGGCAGGTCTCGAACACCGCGCGCCGGGCCGCGCCATAGGCCTCGGTCACATCAACCTCATGCCATTGCGCCGGATCGACGCCATCAAAGGCGGCAGAGAAGGCCGCGCGCATGATTTCGTGACTGCCTTCCCAGACCACCAGCGGCGCGGCATCTGCACTGGCACGGTTGAGCGGCACTCCAAGCACCCAGGCGTGCGGCTCCTCCACCCGGCGGCGGCGGGCATCGCCAAACATCTTTACCCCGTCCACATGGGCCGCGTCGCGATTGCGGCGATAGCCAAACGCGGCCGCGCTTTCGCCCCGCCGCGGCCGCGGGTAGCCCGGGTAGATCACCGAAAGCTGCGCCGGGTGCAGCGTCCCGATGCCGCCGAGGTGGGTGGCAATGAACTGAAGCGCCGGCCCTGCGAGTTCGGGCCCGCCCCGCAACCGTCCCTGCGGATCATTGGGCAAGGCATCCACGCCGATGAACCAGGTGCCCTCGCAATCGATCCAGGGCGCATGCGCGGGGTCCGCAACGGCCTTTATGCCCTGCCCGCGCGCATGCTCGGCCCAGGCCAGGGTCTCGCCGTTCGCCGGAAACCGAACCCAGCCCTTTTCGAAGAAATGAACGCGCGCGCCCTGCATCAAGCCGCCCGCGCCAGCACGAGGTCCAGCGCCTCCTCGACCAGCTGCGGCCCGGCGCCCTTGCGGCTGCTGCCCTCAGACAGGTGACGCCGCCATTGCCGCGCGCCGGGACGTCCGGCAAACAGGCCCAGCATATGGCGGGTAACCTGGTGCAACCGGGCCCCTTTCTGCATCTCGCGCTCGATATAGGGCAGCATCTGCCGCACCACGTCGACAGGATCGCTGGCCGATCCGCAGCCATAGATCCTGGGATCCGCCGCGCACAGCAGATCCGCCGGTTGATGATAGGCGGCACGCCCCACCATCACCCCGTCCAGACCGCGCGCCAAATGCGCCTCCGCCTCCTCGAGCGAGGCGATACCGCCGTTGATGGATATGTGCATATCAGGAAAGGCGGCCTTCATCCGGTGCACCAGATCGTAGTCAAGCGGCGGCACATCGCGGTTTTCCTTGGGCGACAATCCCTGCAACCAAGCCTTGCGCGCGTGGATGGTGACACGGGACACCCCGGCAGCGCGGATCTTCTCCAAAAACGTCGGAAGGATCTCCTCGGGGGTCTGGTCATCGACACCGATGCGGCACTTCACCGTCACCTCGACATCCACGGCCTCGGCCATCGCGGCCATGCACTCCGCAACCAGTTCAGGGCTTTGCATCAGGATCGCGCCAAAGGCCCCCGATTGCACGCGGTCACTTGGGCAGCCGCAGTTGAGATTGATCTCATCATAGCCGGCATCGGCGCCAAGCCGCGCGGCCTCGGCCAGCTCCTGCGGGTCGGAGCCCCCCAATTGCAGCGCCACCGGATGTTCGCTGTCATCATGGTCCAGCAAGTGCATCGCCCGCCCCCGCACCAGAGCCGGCGCCGTGACCATCTCGGTATAAAGCAGCGTTCCTTTTGACAGCAGCCGGTGGAGATATCTGCACTCGCGCGTCGTCCAATCCATCATCGGAGCAACCGAAAAGCGAGCAGCGCGCCAAAGATCTGTTTTCAAGGTATTTTCACTCGTCATCGTCTCGTTTCCCTGGCTCGAAAACCGGCTGTCTGCTGCGTATTTTTGCACGTTCTGACACCTTCCCCCCACAACTGTTGGGGATATTTCGGGAGATGTTGGGGCATGCCAGTCATGGAACAAAACGCGCTGATGGATCGATGGCCTACTTGGCACAGATCGACATTATACGGAAGGGTAAGCGGTATCGCGAGAACCGGCCATTCGACAAGAAGCGGCTCATTGGGGCATGGATCTCCAACAAGTCACAGGAGATCCGCGAGTTGATCGCCCAAGGCAACGGCCAGTCACCCTGGATGATAGGCCGGCGGCTACCGCATCCGCGTTGGCAAAAATAGTGATCACGTGCTGGTTCACGGGACAGGTGACAGGTCTTTCACGCGCGTAAGATTTCTCTCACGATAATTTACTGATTTTCAACATACCAAATATAGAAGATCCGCAATGTAACGATTCACACCAAAGAAGGTGCTGCTAGGATGTTCACTCGTTTACGCTCCAAGTCCAAACCTGATGCGAATCTCAACGCTCAGGAGTTTGTGCTGAACATGATCGACAAGACACAGGCGACCATTCGTTTTCAAAGTGATGGCACCATCATAGAGGCAAACGAGAACTTCCTGTCGACCGTCGGATATTCGCTGGACGAAATTGTGGGCCGGCATCATTCCATGTTTGTTGATGAAGAATACGCAAAATCTGAAGAGTATTCGAATTTCTGGACGCAGCTTGCCGCCGGAGAGAGTTTCACTGACCAGTTTCCGCGCGTAACCAAACACGGCGACATAGTGTGGATCCAAGCCACCTATGCGCCATTGCACGACCACGAGGGCAACGTCATTGGCGTCATGAAAATCGCAAGCGACATCACCGAGCGCCAGACCGGCGTCGCAGAAATCGCCAAAGCGCTCGAAGACCTCAGCAACGGCAACCTCGAACTCACCTTTCAAAAATCAAATCTTCCTGACCTGCGGTTGATTGGTGACAATCTGGAGAAAGCGTCGCAAAGGCTCTGCGCGTCGATTTCGATGGTTCAAGAGATCTCCAGCGCGATCGAGCGTACGTCACGTGAAATTTGCGAGGCGTCCTCCGATCTGTCCAAACGCACCGAAACCCAGGCGGCGACTCTGGAGCAAACAGCGGCTGCAATGGAAGAACTGACTGCGACGGTGCGCCAGTCCGCGGAAGGTGCATCTGAAGTCGAGGCCTCCACGGTAGAGGCGAAGAAGACCGCCGAGAATGGCGGCGCCGTGGTCGCCAAAGGGGTCGAGGCGATGGCGCGGATCGAGAGTTCCTCTCAACAGATCACCAACATCATTTCCGTCATCGACGATATTGCCTTTCAGACCAACCTTCTGGCGCTCAACGCAGGTGTCGAAGCCGCCCGCGCCGGCGAGGCTGGCCGCGGCTTTGCTGTCGTGGCGTCGGAAGTACGCGGCCTAGCACAGCGGTCTTCAGAGGCAGCCGGTGAGATCAAGGCGCTGATCACCGAAAGCTCTTCCCACGTCAAAGCTGGTGTGGAGCTGGTCGGCAATGCCGGCGAGGAGCTGGAAAAGATCATCAACGTGGTTGCGACCATCGCGGACAACATCGCTGACATTGCGCGCGGCGCATCCGAACAATCGATCACACTGGGCGAGATCAACACAGGTGTTGCCCAGATGGACAGTGTGACCCAGCACAACGCAGCGATGGTGGAAGAGACAACCGCAGCAGGGCAAACACTTGCAAGCGATGCGGACAAACTGGCCAGCAGCATCTCGAGTTTTCGAGTTGGCAAGGTGAGCACCGCGTCCGCATCGAACGACAGACCCGGCACCGAGACCCGTTTCGCAAGCTGACCCCACCGTCAGCCTCTTGGATGCCACCAAACGGGCATTGGCGGGCTGGCGACGGGTGTCGCCAGCCCTTTTTTTCGTCAGCAAATATGACCGCCCACCACACAGGCGCGCATGCTGCGGATGAGGTTCTGCAACAGGTGATCGTTCGCCCCACAAAGCAGATGTTTGGCTAAGGAAGCGCGCGTTCCTTCAGGCAGCGGTGTTGCGCGGCCTCACATACTCACCCAGAATAGCCGCCTGACACATTCAACATTCACGATGACTGGTTCCGCGCAGGCTGTTGCTGTATCGTCCCGTTCCATGCCAAGCGTAACAATTACATTCGCGCGTGTGATGGCTCAATCGGCCGGAATGACGCTGACAAGCGAGGGGGAACTGCTCGCTGACGGACGCGTTGTTCGGCGCTTTCGTCCGGCTCAGAATGACATGATTGAGGATGTCGATTACTTCGATATCCTTGATATTGCCCGTGACTTCGCGGGAGACGATGTCGCGCTTCTGACCGCATATGCCGATCAGGTTCAAACCGATCATCTCGGCGTCCTTGGGCTTGCAATCAAGACAGCGCCGAACCTGCGCGAGTCACTACAGCGTGTGGAGCGGTACTATCGTCTCGTGACGGACACGGCGGTCTACCGGCTCTGCGAGACAGGTGTCTCGGCATCTTTGATATTCGAACCACAAAGCGCGCATAACGCCACGCTTGAGTTTCGCAACGAAGGCGCGCTTGCAGGGTTCGCGCAAAATATGCGCCGCTTTGTCGGATCCGACCTTGCGTTCGAGTTTGTGTCGTTCCGTCATGCCTGCCGAAGCGATCCTGCACGCTACGCGGAGCTGTTTGGCTGCCCGGTCCGGTTTGAGGCGGACCGCGACACGATCACGATGCACGCGACCATGCTAGATCTGCCGAACCGTCTTGGTGATGCGGCTGTCTCGGATTTTGTGACAGAACACCTCGAGGCAGAATTCGGCTCCTTGCAAGACGGCGCGTCGCTTGTCGAGACATTGATGCACCACCTCACCCCGACGCTGAGCAACGGGCGCCCCCAGGCCGCCGTCATCGCGCGTGACATGGGACTGAGTGAGCGCACGCTCTATCGTCGCCTCGCGGAGGAAGGGCTGACCTTCCGCGATGTTGTCGGCCGGGCTCAGTTGGCGCTGGCGCAGGAGATGCTGCGCACAAGCGATGTTTCCATCGCGGAAGTTGCCTTTCTGACGGGGTTCTCCGAACAAAGCACCTTTAGCCGCGCGTTCAAGCGCTGGGTTGGACAAGCTCCGGCACAATTCAGGCAGCAGCAGGCCTCCAACGTCTGATCCGCCCATGGCAGGACCGTGGCAGGTTCGGCCATGACCTTGGCAGGAACGGCCAATACCTGACGCGGTCTGGCGCCTAACATCTTTCCCAGGATCGATGGAAAACGCCGCCCCGCTCGCGCTGAGCATCGGCTGCTTCCAAAACAGGAAAGGCGTTTGGCATGGCCCAAGACACAAGAATCCGTCGACACCGTCACCATAGTGGTCTGCACACCGACCCAAAAAAGACCGGGACCGCCGGGCTGAACGACATGACCTTACTGATCCTGGTCGCTGTCGCTGCCGCCTGTCTGGCGGGCCTGGTGTTGTTGCCGGTCACCATGCCGAAAGCGGCACGCTTGAGTGCCGAGGCGGTCTTTCCCGCGCCCAATGCTCTGATCGCCCCGGGCAAGAGCCTGCCCCCGGATCGGGCCTGACACCGAGGCCTCCAAACGAGTCTCCCCGCGACACGCCACTGCAAGCGCCCACCTGCCGCACGGTCTATCGGGCACAAGGTTCGGCGGACCTGATGGGACCGCAGAAATTCAGACACCGGCCGAGGGCGCGTTGGGTCGCACATCATACTTGAACAGGGCGAACCAAAAGACTGCGGCCTCCGAGCGGGCAGATCATTGCCTAAAGCCATCAGCGCAACGCCTTTGATGTTCTTTCTCAGCCGCGCCGCATCTGGCGCCGCAGCCGGACCTGTGCGCCCCCTTCGCGATGCGTTGTGACGCCTGATCATTCTTCTGTTTCGCAGGTGCGCATCGCAAAGAGAGGTGTTTCGCGCAGATTTCACTGGTCAGAAGATGCGCGCGAATTTGTGAAACTTCTCTCTATTAACAGTAGCTTGATCCAATAACCTCTATTAAGCTTGCCGCCTCCAAACGGGGCAGCGGCCGATTTTATGCTGGTTTTTCTTCGGAGCAAGGAAAGTTTAGGAACTTCTCCATACCAAGGAGTGCGAAAATTCCGAGGCGACGCCTCCCAATTCAGCGAGTGTCAGAACCGTCATGCTTTTTGGAAAGTCTAAGAAAACGCCCGTCTCCGCCTTGGATAGCAACCGACTGTTGTCCGAGATGATTGACCGGACCCAGGCGCTGATCGAATTCGAGCCAGATGGCACGATCATCCGCGCCAACGAGAATTTCCTCACAACGATGGGATACGAGCTGGAAGAGATCCAGGGCAAGCATCACAGCATGTTTGTCTACCCCTCCTTCGCCAAGACGGAACGCTACACCCAGATGTGGGCCGACCTCGCCGCGGGCAAAGCCTATGCGGATCAGTTTCCGCGCCTGCGCAAGAACGGTGATGTGGTCTGGATCCAGGCCACCTACGGGCCAATTCTGGATGCAGATGGCAAGGTCATCCAGGTGGTGAAGATTGCCACCGATGTCACCGGCCGTCGTCAGGAACTGCTCGGGATCGGCACCGCGCTGGAGGAACTGCGCAAGGGCGATCTCACCTATCGGCTGCCCCCCTCGGACCGCGAGGATATTCAGCGTTTGGTCAGCTCCTACAACGGCGCGGTCGAAGCGTTGCAGGACGCCATTTCCGCGGTCAACGAAGTGGCTCAGGGGGTCAACAGAACCGCGGACGAGATGAACACATCCTCTGCCGAACTGTCGCATCGCACGGAAAACCAGGCCGCCACGCTGGAACAGACCGCCGCCGCGATCGAGGAACTGACCGCAACCGTGCGCTCTGCTGCCGATGGCGCCAAGGAGGTGGAGAGCAACGTTCAGACTGCGCGCGACACCGCCAAGAAGAGCGGTCACGTGGTTGAAGAAGCCGTCAACGCCATGTCCAAGATCGAAGCTTCCTCGGAGGAAATCGCCAAGATCATCTCTGTCATCGACGATATTGCCTTTCAGACCAACCTCCTGGCGCTCAATGCCGGGGTCGAGGCCGCACGGGCCGGCGAGGCCGGGCGCGGGTTTGCGGTGGTCGCATCCGAGGTGCGCGGACTGGCGCTGCGCTCTGCCGATGCCGCCGGTGAGATCAAGGGGCTGATCGAGCAGAGCACCAAACATGTCGCCGACGGCGTATCTCTGGTCGGGCGCACCGGTACGGAGCTTGAGAATATCATCGCAAGCGTCAACTCAATCTCCGAGAATGTGACCGAGATTGCGCGCGGGACAGAGGAACAATCCGTTACGCTTGGGGAAATCAACACCGGCATCAGCCAGCTTGACGAGGTGACCCAGCACAACGCGGCCATGGTCGAAGAAACCACCGCCGCCAGCCAGACTCTTGCCAATGACGCCAAGGAAATGACCCGCCAGATGGCACGCTTTGAAACCGGCAACGGGGCGACGCAGGTGGTGGATATGCACGCATCCGCGGGCGGCACCGCTGATCGCGCCGAACCCGCACCTCAGGCCCGCACAGGCACCGATTGAGGCCCAGGCGGCTATCAAATGAAACAGCGGCGACAAAAAAGGGCGACACCCGGTCAGAACGAACGGCACCCTCGCCCTCAGAAAGGCGGCAGCGCAGCGTATGGCAGCGCACCGCTACCGCGCGTTGGAGTGAACAAACCCGGACGCGCTGCGGGCGCATGGGGTTCAGGGACCGCGCGGCTCTGAAGCCTCCCTGTCGCGCTTTCCCCCGGGTGGTTCTACGGGTCTGACTTCGCGGACATATTTTGCGGAGAGGCCCGACTTACCGGCCTTCGTCCCGCACTTCAAAACCACCTGTCGCCAGGCGCATGGCCCTTCGTGACCGCTGGCGCGCCGCCCCTTGCGATCACAGTCACCGTTGCTCGCACGACGAACGGAGTGACGCCCGGCCCGGGCCTTGCGCATCTCTCCGAGGTCGCGAACCATTGCTGGGTGGCTGCCACCGCGACGCAGCACGATGCGACCACCCAATAGCCCGCAGCCCCCCCTTTGGTACAGAAGCAACGCCTCCAGCGCTGGCGTCATTAACGCGCCGGGTCCGTCACCGGTGGCCGTACACGGTGATGCACGGTCTGTCGAACGGATGCCACGAGCTGGACGGCTTCCCCCCGGTGGCGCAGTCGCCGTGCAAACAGCCGAACGCTCCGCCCGCCAGATGATCGCGAGCCCCCTCCCGGGCGATACGGCTCGAGCAATGTGTCCAACACGCGAAGGGATCTCAAACCTGCGTTAATATCATGATGTTAGACTTGAGCCGTCGGCAACTCCTTGCTGGCGTGTTGATGAGTTGGACCCCTGCACTCTGCAGGGTGGGTATGTGATTATGGCGACGATGAACTCCGGCTTGGGCGGCAGCTCAGGCTATGGCGAGAACAGCTTCAAGACCACGGGCCCGGACATCGGGGACCTCGACGACGGCAGCGTCTATGTCGACGTGACGTCCGTGTTTGGTGGCAGCGGAATAAATTTCTTCGGCACCAACTACACCGGGCTTTATATCAACAGCAACGGCCTGCTGACCTTCGGAACTGAAGAGATCGCCTATGACCCCCAGGGGTTGGCGGGATATGACACCCCGGCGATCGTTCCCTTCTGGACCGACATCCATATCGGCAACGGCGGGGATATCTACTGGGACCTCGACCCTGCGGCCGGCACGTTCACCGTGACCTGGCTCGATGTTGCGCCCTACAACGGCAGCGGCAACAACTCCTTTCAG
The DNA here is from genome assembly GCF_022348185.1 of Epibacterium sp. Ofav1-8. GTDB lineage: Bacteria > Pseudomonadota > Alphaproteobacteria > Rhodobacterales > Rhodobacteraceae > Epibacterium. The sequence continues at coordinate 141,235 of NZ_JAKRFD010000002.1, read as the reverse complement.
CTGGTGTTGACCGATACCGGAGGTGGCAACTTCGACATCGACTTCATCTACGAAGACATCCAGTTCAGCGATGGCTACGTCGGCGATGCCACCACCGGGGTGACCGACGGTGATGGACATGTCTACGAACTGGAAGGCTCCGGCGACGGGGCCGTGCTCACCACCTACGAAACCAACGATTTCGACGGCGGCGACCCCGACGGCACCTATTCGATGACGGTTGTCAACGGTCTGCCCGATGCGATCGTCGTCGACGGGACAGCCGGTGCGGACAGCATGGCTCTGGGCTATACCGATGCCGAAGGCCAGGAGATCACCACGACCGACGACTACATCGACGGCGGTGACGGAGACGACACGATCGATGGCGACACCGGCGACGACACCATCGCCGGCGGCGCGGGCGACGATATCATCCTGAGCGGCTCACACGGGAATGCCGGCGCACCTGTCTATACAGATGTCGACAACGGCGATGATCTACACGGCACCAGCGGGCAGGATTTCTATCGCTGGACCGCGGCGCCGGGCAGCAGCGCCACCATCCGCATGAACTATACGCCCTCGGTTGCGGACGCGGGCGATGGCGTGGCAGATTATGTGGTGGTCGCGACCACCAATGACACCGGCACGCTCACGATCGGGGACTTCGATGTCGGCGTCGACAGGATCGTTCTGCCAGAGGATTACGCCGGGATATCGATCAGCGATTCCAACGGCTATGCCAGCATTACCATCACCTATGCCAATGGGAACCAACAACATTTCGGCATTTACCACGATTCCAGCCCGCCGATCTCGGCCAGTGCGATTTTCACCACCGAAGCGCCGGTCACCACCCAGAGCGACGATGACACACTCCTGGGCGGCGCCGGGGATGACACCTTTGTGCTGGAGGATCAGTTCGGCAGCGACAGTATCGATGGTGGCGATGGCAGCGGCGACCAGATTGACGCATCAGGCCTGACCAGCGGCATCACCGCGACGTTCAGCGGCAGCGGCTCCGGCAGCCTGAGCGATGGGCAGGACACGCTGACCTTTGAAAACATCGAAGAGATGACCCTGACCAGCCAGTCCGACTCGGTCGATGCAAGCGCCTCTGGCAGCAGTGTTCTCCTGTCCGCAGGGGATGGCGACGATACGCTGCAGGGCTCCACCACCAACGACACACTGATTGGCGGGTTGGGCGACGATAGCCTGACTGGCAACGACGGCGACGATCTGTTTGTCCTGACAACCAGCGGCGGGCGCGACACCATCAGCGACTTTGACACCAGTGACGATGATGTCGACGGGGTCTTCAACGATCAGATCGACGTATCGGATCTGACCGGCGGCAGCGGTCCCGGTGGTGCGGTGACAACCCGTGATGTGGTGGTCAGCGACGATGGCGCGGGCAATGCGCTGCTGACCTTCCCGGGGGGAGAGGAACTGGTGCTCGGCGGCGGCATCACACCGGCAATGATGACCGGGCACGCCAATCTCTATGCCGCTGGCATCCCCTGTTTCACTGCCGGCACATTGATCGACACCACGCTGGGGCCACGTCCTGTCGAGGCGCTGAAACCGGGCGACATGCTGCCCACCGCGGATGCGGGGCCGCAACCGGTTCTGTGGGTGGGGCAGACCGTCCTCTCCCCGGCCCGGCTTCGCGACGATCCGCGCCTGTGGCCGGTGACCCTCCGGGCGGGCGGTGTCCTCGGGTTGCCGGCTCCGATCACTGTGTCGCGCCAGCACCGGCTGCTGTTGTCAACTGGCCCGGGGCGCGTCCCGCTCGGCGGCGGGCCGGAGGCCTGCTTCCTGCGCGCCAATCAGCTGCTGCGCCATGCGCCCGACCAGGCATTCGCCGACTGCCCACCCCGCGGCATCACCTATGTCCACGTTCTTCTGGCACGCCATCAGGTGATCTTTGCCGACGGCATCGCGACAGAGAGCTTTTATCCCGGCCCCTGGTCGCTGCCGGGCCTGTGCGCACAGGCAAGATCGGATCTGCTGCGGGTCATGCCGCAATTGCAGGCGCTGGCACAGGTGCATCCGGACATCGCCCGACAGGCCAGCCGCGCACTCTATGGCCCCCTCGCCCGCCCCGAATTGCGCTCCGGACAGCTGCGGCGGCTGTTGCGGTCCGGCTCGCAACTCGGCGCATGCGCGTGACCGCGCACAGCGTGACCTGCGACGCCGCACGGCGTTGCCCGAAGGTCTGCAACATGGGATAGACTGCACTCATGCCTGCAACAAGGAGAGAGAGCATGACCACCCCCTCCGTCGCGCTGGACACGCACCCCGACGTCGAAGGCTTCTTCGATCCGGCCACACATACCATCAGCTATATTGTCAGTGATCCCGCCACCGGTATCGCGGCGGTGATCGACAGCGTCATGGACATCGATTATGCGGCCGGGCGGATCACCCACGGACACGCGGATGAGATCATTGCCCGTATCAAGGACCGCAATCTGCGCCTTGAATGGATCATCGAGACACATGTGCATGCCGATCACCTGAGCGCCGCGCCCTATATCCAGGAACAACTGGGCGGCAAGATCGGGATTGGCGCCCGGATCATGGAAGTGCAGGAAACCTTTGGCAAGATCTTCAACGAGGGGACGCGGTTCCAGCGCGACGGCAGTCAGTTTGACCGGCTGTTTGAAGATGGCGACAGCTATATGCTGGGCGACATTCGCTGTTTTACCCTCTCCACGCCGGGCCACACGCCCGCCTGCATGGTGCATGTCATCGGCAACGCGGCTTTTGTCGGGGACACGCTGTTCATGCCCGACGGCGGGTCTGCGCGCGCGGATTTCCCGGGCGGCAATGCGGGGCAGCTCTATGATTCGATCCAAAAGGTCCTCAGCCTGCCCGACGACATGCGGCTGTTCATGTGCCACGACTACGGCCCCAACGGCCGCGACATCCGGTGGGAAACAACCGTCGGAGAGGAAAAGGCGCATAATATCCATGTGGGCGGCGGCAAAACCCGCGCCGAGTTCATCCGCTTTCGCACCGAACGCGACGCGCAGCTGGCCATGCCCAAACTGATCCTCCCCTCGCTTCAGGTCAACATGCGCGCAGGCGAGGTCCCCACCGATGAGGACGGACGTCCGATGCTGAAAGTGCCCGTAAACCGTCTGTGACCCCCGCGCGCGGAATCGTCGCACCCGACTGAGGCGGACACAGGCGCCGCCGGCCGCCAACAACGCGTCCAAAGCCTCGGCATGTGAAATTGACAGTAAAACCGCTGTCTTCTTGCGTAAAATTCGTCAATTTCACCCATAAATTTACAATACCGCGCTTCATGTCGGAAATTGATTTACAAGCAAGCCGTTCTTTTCCCGATGTTTATTCACATCTTTTCAACTTTGCTTATTATCACCGCTGAGGTTGGAGAACATTTGACTCTGCGCGCGCTTCCATGTGGAGATCACGCGCAAGAGATTATTGGAGGGAGGACAGTCCATGACCACGCCCGAGAGCGCGGTGTACCCGCCGTCTGAGGACATTGTAGAAAACGCCCATGTGAATGCGGCGAAATATGACGCGCTCTATGCGCAGTCCATTCAGAACCCAGAGAAATTCTGGGCGGAGCAAGCCGAACGCATCACCTGGATCAAGCCTTTCACCAAGGTCAAGAACGTCTCGTATGACTTTGGCAATGTTGACATCAACTGGTTTGAAGACGGCCAGTTGAATGTGGCGGCCAATTGTATTGACCGTCATCTGGCGACCCGCGGAGAGCAGACCGCGATCATCTGGGAACCGGACGATCCATCCGAAGATGCCAAGCATATCTCCTACAAGGAGCTGCATCTGAAAACCTGCCGCATGGCCAATATCCTGGAAAGCATGGGCGTCAGAAAGGGCGACCGGGTGGTGATCTACCTGCCGATGATCCCGGAGGCCGCCTATGCGATGCTGGCCTGTGCCCGGATTGGCGCGATCCACTCGATCGTGTTTGCAGGCTTTTCCCCCGACGCCCTGGCCGCGCGCGTCAACGGCTGCGACGCCAAGGTTGTCATCACCGCCGATGAGGCCCCGCGCGGCGGTCGCAAGACACCGCTGAAATCCAATGCCGATGCGGCGCTGCTGCACTGCAAGGACAGCGTGAAATGCCTGGTGGTGAAGCGCACCGGGGGCCAGACCACCTGGGTCGAGGGCCGTGACCACGACTACAATGAAATGGCGCTGGAGGCGAACGACTACTGCAAACCCGCCGTGATGGACGCAGAGGATCCGCTGTTCATCCTCTATACCTCCGGCTCCACCGGGCAGCCCAAGGGGGTGGTGCATACCACCGGTGGCTACCTGACCTATGCGGCGCTGACCCATGAGGTGACGTTCGACTATCACGACGGCGACGTCTACTGGTGCACCGCCGATGTGGGCTGGGTCACGGGTCACAGCTACATCGTCTATGGTCCGCTGGCCAATGGGGCGACCACGCTGATGTTCGAGGGGGTGCCGACCTATCCCGACGCCGGCCGGTTCTGGGCGGTCTGCGAAAAGCACAAGGTCAACCAGTTCTACACCGCGCCCACCGCCATTCGCGCCTTGATGGGGCAAGGGCCGGAGTTTGTTGACAAATATGACCTTTCGGATCTCAAGGTGCTGGGTACCGTGGGCGAACCGATCAACCCCGAAGCCTGGAACTGGTACAATGACGTGGTCGGCAAGGGCAAATGTCCGATCGTCGACACCTGGTGGCAGACCGAGACCGGCGGTCACCTGATGACCCCACTGCCGGGTGCCCATGCGACCAAGCCCGGCGCGGCGATGAAGCCCTTCTTTGGCATCGAGCCGGTGGTTCTGGATCCGCAGTCCGGCGCCGAGATCGAAGGCAACGACGTCGAAGGCGTGCTGTGCATCAAGGACAGCTGGCCGGGACAGATGCGCACGGTCTGGGGCGACCACGAGCGTTTCGAGAAAACCTATTTCTCCGATTACAAGGGCTATTACTTCACCGGCGATGGCTGTCGCCGTGATGCCGATGGGGACTACTGGATCACCGGTCGCGTCGACGATGTCATCAATGTCTCCGGTCACCGGATGGGCACCGCCGAGGTCGAAAGCGCGCTTGTGGCCCATGCCGCCGTGGCGGAGGCCGCGGTGGTCGGCTACCCGCATGAAATCAAGGGCCAGGGCATCTATTGCTATGTGACCCTGATGAATGACCGCACGCCCTCAGACGAACTGGTCAAGGAACTGCGCCAGTGGGTGCGCACCGAGATCGGCCCCATCGCCAGCCCGGATGTCATCCAATGGGCGCCCGGCCTGCCCAAGACCCGCTCCGGCAAGATCATGCGCCGCATTCTGCGCAAGATCGCCGAGAACGACTTCGGCAGCCTTGGCGACACCTCGACGCTCGCCGATCCTTCCGTGGTCGATGACCTGATTGCCAACCGCGCCAGCAAGGGATGACCAGCATGAGTGTAGATGTGATGACACGCCCGGCCGTATTGATCCTGCTGGGGCCGCCCGGCGCTGGCAAGGGCACCCAGGCGCGGATGCTGCAGGACAAGTTCGGCCTTGTGCAGCTCTCCACCGGAGATCTGCTGCGCGCTGCGGTTGCGGCGGGAACCCCGGCCGGCAAACAGGCCAAGGCCGTGATGGACGCAGGCGGCCTGGTGTCGGACGACATAGTGATCGCGATCCTGAATGACCGTCTCGCAGAGGAAGATTGCCAGAACGGCGTGATCCTCGACGGTTTTCCGCGCACCACGGTGCAGGCCAAGGCGCTTGACGATCTGCTCGCCTCCACCGGCCAGCGCATCAACGCTGCGATCAGCCTGAAGGTCGATGACGGCGCCATGGTCGAGCGGATTTCCGGTCGCTCCACCTGTGCAAACTGCGGCGAAGGCTATCACGACACCTTCAAGCCACCGCTGGCAGACGGCAGCTGCGCCAAATGCGGCGGGACCGAATTGACCCGCCGCGCCGATGATCGCGCCGAAACCGTCGCCAGCCGGCTGGAGGCCTATCACGCGCAAACCGCGCCGCTGATCGCCTATTACGCCGATGCCGGGGTTCTGACCTCGGTGGATGCCATGGCGGCCATCGAACAGGTCGCCAATGATATGTCCAAAGTGGTGCAATCGGTGATCAGCTGATCCCGGCACGGGCCATGCTCCGAAACAGCCCCTGGTGCGCCAGGGGCTGTTTTGATTTCTTTTGCATCTTGTGCCAGTCGTTGAAATAAGGGCGTGGCCGACGTCGGGGCCGCAGGGCCTCAACCACCACAGACGGATTTCACCACGCATGACCCAGACGAGCTTTGTTCCCGGCCCCGAAACCCAAGCCGAGATGCGCGCCGCATTGGGCTGTTTCGCCACCGGCGTCGTCGTGGTCACAACCCAAAGCCCGCGCGGTCCGCTTGCCATTACGGCAAATAGCTTCACCTCGGTGTCGCTGGAGCCGCCGCTGGTGCTGTGGTGCCCCGCGGTGCAGTCCAAGCGGCACGATCCCTTTGTGGGGGCGTCGCATTTCTCGATCCACGTCATGGCCGAACAGGATATGGAAACCGCGCTGCATTTTGCCCGCAATGGCGAGGTGTTTGACACCCATGCCTGGTCCGCCAATGCCGAGGGCACGCCCGCATTGGAACAGGCACTGGTCCGGCTGGATTGCGGCCACCATGCAGCGCATCCCGGCGGCGATCACACGATTTTGGTCGGTGAGGTCCTGCGCGTTACGCAGCGAGGCGACCTCGGTGCCGGTCTGGTTTTCCATCAGGGGCAATACGGCCGGTTCTCGCGCTAGCCAACCCCACCGCCGCGACAGAGGCCCCGCTGCCACACGCTGGTGCCCCGCCCCTCGCTTTCCTTGGCGTTGGTCAGGCCCGTCGCCGCACCGGGGCCAGCGGCTGAATTGCCAGCACCTGCTCCGGGCATGCAGAGGCGCACAGACCGCATCCCGAACATTGAGAATCGCGAATTTCCAGCGACGCCCCGTCACTGCCCAGATGGATGGCGCCGGTTGGACAGGCCCATGCGCATTGACCGCACAGCGTGCACCCGTCCGAAATGGTCACGCAGCCCTGCGCCGCACCCCGGTTTCACCGTGACGCCTGCCCCAGCTGCAGCAGCGCCCCGCCACCAAGCTCCGAGGGCCTTGCGTCGCCCTCCTCCAGCAGCACCCGCAGCGCACTGTCCGAATGGAACAGCACCACGGAGCCATTGAGCCCCGGACACGCCGCGACCTCCTCCACCAGGCGGATCTGGTGATGGATCACGCGGATGTCGGGCGACAGCTCGACAAACACGCGCTGAAACCCATGCGCCAGCATCCCAAGCAGGTCTTCGGTGTTCAGGCAACATCGATTGCAGGTCGACAGATGGCTGACCGTATAGCGGCCCCGTCGGTACAATGGCGGCTGTTCGGTCAGCGGGAGGTTAAAATACAACACCAGCGCCTGGGGACCGTCCCCCATCTGCTGGCGCAATCGCGCCTCCAGACACGCGCGTTCCAAAGGCGCGGAGCGGCGGCCCGCATCGGGGTCAGCCGCTCCACAATAATACAGGCAACTCGTTAAATGGGACATCCTATTCCCCCGGTTCACCAGGGGCAGCAGATCCCCCGAACACTTCAACGAAAGCGCCTACATCCTTAACAGTCGGTTACTTTTTCTTAAAATTGACGAAGCCCACCCGCGTTGCGGATGGGCTTATTGGTAGATTTACTGCCCCACGCCTGAAAGCGGGGGCAAGCCCCGATTACTTCAGCGCCGCATCGGTGATGGCATGGGTCCAAGCGCCCTCCGGCTGTTTGGTGATGACCGGATCGGATCCCCCCGACAGCAAAGTCTCAACCGTGCGCTGATAATCCGCTTCATCCAGCGCACCATTGCTGCCCGCCGTGAGTTTGGCGATTTCGCCCATCATGCGTTTCTGGTGGGTTTCGGTCTGCGCACCAGAGGCATCATTGTCGAGCACGATTTCCGCCGCCTCATCCGGGTTGGATTCCGCGTATTTCCAGCCCTTCATCGAGGCGCGCACAAAACGCTCCATCTTGTCGACAAAGGCCTCGTCAGACAGGTTTTCTTCGAGCACATAGAGCCCATCCTCAAGCGTTGCGACGCCTTGGTCCTCGTATTTGAAGGTCACCAGCTCATCCGCCGACACGCCCGCATCAATCACCTGCCAATATTCATTGTAGGTCATGGTGGAAATGCAATCGGCCTGCCGCTGCAACAGTGGATCGACGTTGAACCCCTGTTTCAGCACCTCCACCCCCTCGGGGCCTTTGCCTTCGGTGGAAATCCCAAGCTTGCCCATCCAGCTCATGAAGGGGAACTCATTGCCGAAGAACCAAACCCCCAGCGTGCGATCCGCCAGATCCGCAGGCTCGGAAATTCCGGTGTCTTTCCAGCAGGTCAGCATCATGCCCGAGGATTTGAACGGTTGCGCGATATTGACCAGAGGCAGGCCCTTTTCGCGCGCCGCGAGGGCCGCGGGCATCCACTCCACGGTGACATCCGCGCCACCGCCCGCAATCACCTGTGTCGGCGCAATGTCGGGGCCACCGGGCAGGATGGTCACATCGAGGTCTTCTTCCTCGTAGAACCCTTTGTCGAGCGCCACGTAATAGCCCGCAAACTGCGCCTGTGTGACCCATTTCAATTGCAGTTTGACCTCATCCGCAGCCTGTGCGGCGGAGGTTGCCATCAGTGCCATGGCGGCGGCTGTTAGCACGTTTTTCATCAGTTCGAACTCCCTGTTGATTATGATGAAATCATGCGCAGGCTCATCTCGACACGCAAAAGTTTTGCTTCTTATTGACGGTCGAAACGGCGTCCTCGCGCATATATTGAGCACAGGCCAAGGCGGGGATTTATCCCTCTGTTCAAGGCGTTGCACCCAAAGGATGAAGCGCACCCGCAAAATGCGGAGGCGCAGGTTGTGTCAGCCCCGTTGTGACGGGTGCCAGAAGGTCAGCGTTTTCTCCAAAAGCGCCATCAGACCGTAAAAGAGCGATCCGGCAAGTGCTGCGACCACAATTTCGGCCCAGACCATATCGAGGGCCAACTGCCCCACCGAGGTGGAGATGCGAAATCCCATCCCGACGGTCGGAGAGCCAAAGAACTCGGCCACGATCGCACCGATCAGCGCAAGCGTGGTGGAGATCTTGAGCCCGTTGAACACGAAAGGCAGCGCGGCTGGCAGGCGCAGCTTGAACAGGCTCTGCCAATAGGAGGCCGCATAGGTGCGCATCAGGTCGCGCTGCATCTGATCGGTTTCACGCAAACCCGCCACCGTGTTCACCAGCATCGGAAAGAACACCATCACCACGACCACTGCAGCCTTGGATTGCCAGTCAAAACCGAACCACATCACGAGGATCGGCGCGGTGCCAACGATGGGCAGTGCGGCGACAAAGTTCCCGACCGGCAGCAGCCCCCGCCGCAGGAAATCGCTGCGATCCACAAGGATGGCGGTCAGGAACGCCGCACCGCAGCCAATGACATAGCCGCCAAGCGCGCCCTTCAGAATGGTCTGACTGAAATCAGCCCAAAGGATCGGCAGGCTGGAGGCAAACCGCTCTGCGATCAGCGAAGGCGCGGGCAGGATCACCAGAGGCACCTCAAGGCCACGCACCAGCAGTTCCCAGACGATGAGGATCGTCACGCCAAAGATCGCAGGCACCAGGAGCCCCACCGCACGGGAATTGGCCTTTGGTCCATTGGCCAGCCGCGCGTTGATCCACCAGCCAGCGATCCACACGAGCAGTGCAAGAAGAACCAAGGCCATCAGCACACCTCCCCTGTGGTCCGGCCGCATCGGGCGTTCGATGTCAGCATATCGCTCATGGCTTCACCCCCATGCGCCCCAGCAGCACCCGCTCCAGCAGCCCCAGCAGCGCAACCAGAGCCGCCGCCAGGATTGCCGCCGCAAAGAGCGCCGACCAGATTTGCACCGTTTGTCCGTAATAGCTGCCCGCCAGAAGCCGCGCGCCAAGCCCGGCCACCGCACCGGTGGGCAGCTCACCCACGATGGCACCGACCAATGAGGCCGCAATCCCGATCTTCAGCGAGGCAAAGAGATAGGGCATCGAGGATGGCAACCGCAGCTTCCAGAACACCTGCCCCTGAGACGCAAAATACGTCTTCATCAGGTCAAGCTGCATATGATCGGGGCTGCGCAGCCCTTTCACCATGCCCACGACCACAGGGAAGAAACTGAGATAGGCGGCAATGATCGCCTTGGGCAAAAGCCCTTGTACGCCAATGGAATAGAGCACCACGATAATCATCGGCGCCAGCGCGATGATGGGGATGGTCTGGCTGACGATGGCCCAGGGCATCACCGACATATCCATCACCCGTGAATGCACGATCCCCACTGCAAGCAGGATGCCAAGCCCGGTGCCGATGGCAAATCCCATAAGCGTCGCCGAAAGCGTCACCTGCGCGTGGTAGATCAGGCTGCGCTTGGAGGTGATCTTTTTCATCACCGTCGTGTCCCACAGCTCCGCGACGACCTGATGCGGGGCGGGCAGACGTGGGCGCTCCACCGACCACGCGCGCGGAATGGCAAAGCTGTTCTGCGCCACGAGTCCAAGCGCCGAAGCATCGCGCCGCTCCCTGGCAGTGGCAGGCGTCACCTGCTCCCCTGCCCGTTCTGCCGTATCCAAGACGCCTTTGATGTTCATCGGGACACAGGCAAGATACCAGATCCCGATCAGCGTCGCGACGACGGTGAGGACAGCCAAAAGCGTCTTCATGCGCGGCCCTCCGAATTCCTAGCCTCAGTCATGCGCATGCCCCGCGCGCAGACCCTCACGGACGCGATGGGCGATTTCGATGAACTCTGGCGAGTCGCGAATATCGAGGGGGCGCTCTTTGGGCAGCGTGCTGTCGATCACCTCGTGGATGCGGCCCGGACGAGGGGACATCACCACGATCTTGGTCGACAGATACACCGCCTCGGGGATCGAGTGGGTCACAAAGCCGATGGTTTTATCCGTCCGCGCCCAGAGTTTCAGCAGTTGCTCATTGAGGTGATCGCGCACGATTTCATCAAGCGCCCCAAAGGGTTCGTCCATCAACAATAGATCCGCATCAAAGGCCAGCGCGCGGGCAATGCTGGCCCGCTGCTGCATGCCACCAGAGAGCTGCCACGGGAATTTACCGCCAAAGCCAGAAAGCTCCACCAGCTCCAGCACCTCGGCCACGCGTTTGTCCTGCTCGGCCTTGGAATATCCCATGATTTCAAGCGGAAGCTTGATGTTCTTGGCGATGGTGCGCCACGGGTACAATCCCGCCGCCTGAAACACATAGCCATAGGCACGCTGCTTGCGGGCGTCTTCGGGGGTCATCCCGTTCACGGTCAAGCTGCCGCCCGTCGGCGTTTCCAGAGATGCCACACATCGCAGGAATGTCGTCTTGCCGCAGCCCGAAGGGCCAATGAAGGAGACAAAATCTCCCTTGTTGATCGTCAGGTTGATGTCCTTGAGCGCGTGAACGGATGTCTCGCCCGTCCCGAACACAAGGTTCAGATCCCGGGCTTCGATCACTGCGGCATCCGGGGCTCGGTCCATGGCGCTGTCCACCCGTGAGGTCATTTGCATATTCATTTCATAGCCTTGGTCAAACAAACGGGGGCACGCGGCCCCCGTTCCTGATGCAGTTAGACGCCAGTGGCGGGAATGCCGCTGCGCTCCACCGGGCGCGGCGCGGTCAGATCCTTCCAGGTGCTGAGCGCCGTGTTGACCACGGTGTTGGGCGCGCGCTCCACAAACTTGCCGTGGCCTTCCTGCGTCTTGATTTCGCCGTCCATCACAGCCACCTGACCGCGGGTCAGCGTGTAGCGCGGCAGGCCTTTGACCTCTTTGCCCTCGAACACGTTGTAATCAATGGCGGATTGCTGCGAGGCCGCCGAGATCGTTTTGGTTTTCGCCGGGTCCCAGACCACCAGATCCGCATCCGCCCCGACCAGAACCGCGCCTTTTTTCGGATAGCAGTTCAGGATCTTGGCGATGTTGGTCGAGGTGACCGCGACAAATTCATTGGGCGTCAGACGGCCGGTCTCAACCCCATGGGTCCAGAGCATCGGCATCCGATCCTCAAGCCCGCCGGTGCCATTGGGGATCTTGGTGAAATCCCCCACACCATAGCGTTTCTGCTCGGTCGAGAAGGCGCAGTGATCCGTTGCCACCACCGACAGGGAGCCAGACTGAAGCCCCGCCCAGAGGCTGTCCTGATGCTGCTTGTTGCGGAACGGCGGCGACATCACCCGGCGCGCGGCATGGTCCCAATCGGCGTTGAAATACTCGCTCTCATCCAGTGTCAGATGCTGGATCAGCGGCTCGCCCCAGACCCGTTTGCCCTGCATGCGCGCACGGCGAATCGCCTCGTGGCTGTCCTCGCAGGAGGTATGCACCACATAGAGCGGCACGCCCGCCATATCGGCGATCATGATGGCGCGGTTGGTGGCCTCGCCCTCGACCTGCGGCGGCCGGGAATAGGCATGCGCCTCCGGGCCGGTATTGCCCTGCGCGAGCAGCTTGGCGCTCAGCTCCGCCACCACATCGCCGTTTTCGGCGTGCACCATGGCAATGCCGCCCAGCTCCGACAGGCGCTGGAAGGACGCATAGAGCTCATCGTCGTTCACCATCAAGGCGCCCTTATAGGCCATGAAATGCTTGAACGTGTTGATGCCGCGGGTCTCGATCACGGTCTTCATCTCGTCAAAGACCTGCTCCCCCCACCATGTCACCGCCATGTGGAAAGAATAGTCGCAGTTCGCCCGGGTGGATTTGTTGTCCCAGCGCTTCAGCGCATCCAGCAGGCTTTCGCCCGGCTGCGGCAACGCAAAATCCACCACCATGGTGGTGCCGCCCGCCAGTCCCGCGCGGGTGCCGCTTTCGAAATCATCGGTGGAATAGGTGCCCATGAAGGGCATCTCCAGATGGGTATGCGGGTCGATCCCGCCCGGCATCACGTAGCAGCCGGTGGCGTCCAGCACCTCATCGCCTTTCAGATCCGGGCCAATTTCGGTGATAATCCCGTTTTCCACCAGCACATCTGCCTTATAGGTCAGATCCGCGGTCACGATGGTGCCGTTCTTGATGACTTTGGTCATATCAAACTCCCTGTGGTCCGACGCCTTGCGCGCCGTTGTCTTCAGATCCCGGGTGAGTTTCTTGTGACCCTGAATATCCCGGGGGTCGCGCAGGCGCGACGGGGGCAGTGCCCCCTTGGTATTGTGATGTCAGGCGACGATCTCTGCCGTCTCCAGCACCGCATGCAGCATCACATCGGTGCCCGCTGCGGCCCAGTCCTTGGAAATCTCTTCCGCTTCGTTGTGGCTCAGCCCATCAACGCAGGGGCACATGATCATCGCAGTGGGGGCCACATCGTTGATCCAGCAGGCGTCATGCCCCGCGCCGGACACGATATCGAGATGGCTGTAGCCCAGACGCTCCGCCGCATTGCGCACCGCGCTGACGCAGGTCTCGTCAAAGGTCACGGGGTCAAAATGCCCGACGGGTTCGATCTCCAGCCCGAGCCCCAGCTCCTCGGCGATCTCCTTCGCCTTGGCCTCGAACTGCGCCCGCATCGACGTGAGTTTCTCCAGATCCGGCGTGCGGAAATCGACGGTGAACACCACCTTGCCGGGGATCACATTGCGCGAGTTCGGGAAAATGTCGCAATGCCCCACCGCGCCGACGGCATGCGGCTGATGCGCCATGGCGATCTGATGCGCCACTTCGGTCATGCGCGCCATGCCAAGCCCGGCATTCACCCGCATGTTCATCGGCGTGGAGCCAGTATGTGCGTCCTTGCCGCTCACCGTGCATTGCAACCACCACAGCCCCTGCCCATGGGTCACAACGCCGATATCCTTGCCTTCGGCCTCCAGGATGGGGCCCTGTTCGATGTGCAGTTCGAACATCGCATGCATCTTGCGCGCGCCGACCGTCTCATAGCCGACCCAGCCGATCCGCTTCAACTCGTCGCCGAACGTCTTGCCCTCGGCATCCTCGCGCCCATAGGCCCAGTCCTGCGTGTGCTTGCCCGCAAACACGCCTGAGGCCAGCATCGCGGGCGCAAACCGGGTGCCTTCCTCGTTGGTCCAGTTCGTGACCACGATCGGGTGTTTGGTCTTGATCCCGAGGTCGTTCATCGTGCGCACGGCTTCCAACCCGCCAAGAACGCCGAGAACGCCATCGTATTTGCCGCCCGTGGGCTGGGTGTCCAGATGCGAGCCCATGTAGACCGGCAGCGCGTCGGGGTCTTCGCCGGGGCGGGTCGCAAACATATTGCCCATGGTGTCACAGCCCATGGTCATGCCTGCCGCCTCGCACCAGGACTGAAACAGCGCCCGCCCCTCGGCATCCGCATCGGTGAGCGTCTGGCGGTTGTTGCCCCCCGCGACGCCGGGGCCGATCTTGGCCATCTCCATCAGGCTGTCCCACAGCCGATCGCCGTTGATTTTCAGATTTTGTCCAAGCGCGGTCATCTCTGTTTGCTTCCTTCCCTGTGGTCTGCCTCGCCCTCATGCATCGGGACGGGGTCATGCGTGGCTTGTCCAGCCCGGGTCAGTGGCTCTCACTGTGCCGTTGGTTCTGGCCGGGTCGCCAAGACGGGCAAGGCCGGACATTTGACCAACTGGTCAAACTCACGCTATCACCAGATGAGACTCAGTCAAGAAATTGCGCGCCTGTCCGTTCGGAATTGATTTCAGCTGCCGGGCATCTGTGCAAAAATCATGCGACGCCTGCCAGGACCAGACACCAACAGAAAGCACCGGCACGACATGCCCAAAGACCGCAGCCCGACGAGGATCCAAAAACGCAATCGTGCCAATATCCTGGAGGCCGCTCTGGATGTGTTTTCCCAAAACGGTTTTCGCGGATCGACGGTCGATCAGATCGCCAGCGCGGCCGGTCTGTCAAAGCCCAATCTGCTCTATTATTACCCGTCCAAGGAAGCGATCTTTACCGAGCTTCTGTCGAAACTTCTCGCAACCTGGCTGGCCCCGCTGCGCGATATCGACCCGGACGGAGACCCGATGGAGGAAATCCTCACCTACGTTCAGCGCAAATTGCAGATGAGTCAGGACATGCCGCGCGAAAGCCGGCTGTTCGCCAATGAGATCGTGCAAGGCGCGCCGCGCATGATCGACACGCTCTCGACGGAACTGCGCGAATTGGTGGATGCGACAGAAGTCATCTTTCAGGATTGGATGGCGGCAGGCAAGATCGCCAGCGTTCATCCCAGGCATCTGTTGTTTTCGATCTGGTCCCTCACCCAGCATTACGCGGATTTCGAAGTTCAGGTACAGACCCTGATGACCCCCGAGGATCCCTTCGCCGCCGCGCCGGAGTTTCTCGACACTCTCTACCGCCGCATGCTCACGCCCACGACCTGACACTCCGGACCCAACGCCCAAGTTGGGAGCCCACGAGGGGGATGGCGGGTCAAGGGCTGCAAAGCGGCGGCGCGCAAGCGACGTTTACCCTTGAGGCGCCAGCGCCCGCCTCAAACTTGATCTGGTCCATCAGGACACATGTGCCCCTGATGGACCTCCCCAGCAAAATTCCGATCTCTCCCCAATAGCGATCCGGCCTCGTTTCTACACCAAAGCGCCGCGCGAAGCGCGGCGCCGGGCCCAACGGGAGAGGATGCAGGAAACCTGCATCCTCGACGGGCGGGAGCCTCCCCGCCCTGGCTTATTCCGCCGCCGTCGCGGCCGGATTGTTCGGATGCTGTGTCCAATTGCCATATTCACCACTCACCACCTTGCCGGTGCGCTCATCCACCGCGCCGGCCGCAACCTCTTCCATGGTGATGCAGCCCTCGACCGGGCAGACATTGACACAGAGGTTGCAAGCCACGCATTCATCGTCCTTCACCGTAAAGGTCCGATCCGCCGACATCGCGATCGCCTGATGCGAGGTATCCTCGCAGGCCGCAAAGCAACGCCCGCATTTGATGCAATCGTCCTGAGAGATCTTCGCCTTGGTCACATAGTTCAGATCCAGATACTGCCAGTCGGTGACATTGGGAACCGCCATGCCGCGGAAGTCCTCGATGGAGGAATACCCCTTCTGATCCATCCAGTCCGACAGACCCGAGATCATCTCCTCGACAACCTTGAACCCATAGGTCATGGCCGCCGTGCAGACCTGCACATTGCCCGCCCCCAGCGCGATGAACTCTGCCGCATCGCGCCAGGTTGTGACGCCGCCAATAGCGGAAATCGGCAGGCCAGCGGTCTGCGGATCGCGGGCGATCTCGGCGACCATATTCATCGCGATCGGCTTCACCGCCGGGCCGCAATAGCCGCCATGGGTGCCCTTGCCGCCGATCATCGGCTCCGGCGACATCGCATCAAGGTTCACCGAGGTGATCGAATTGATCGTGTTGATCAGCGACACCGCATCCGCATTGCCAGCCTTGGCCGCGCGCGCCGGGTGGCGAATGTCGGTGATATTGGGCGTCAGCTTCACGATCACCGGCTTGTCGTAATATTGCTTGCACCACTCCGTGACCATCTGGATGTATTCCGGCACCTGCCCCACCGCAGAGCCCATGCCGCGCTCGGCCATGCCGTGCGGACAGCCAAAGTTCAGCTCGATCCCGTCACAGCCAGTCTCTGCCACACGCGGCAGGATCGCTTTCCACGCGGCTTCTTCACAGGGCACCATGATCGAGGCAATGAGCGCGCGATCCGGATAATCCTTCTTCACGCGGGTCATTTCCTCAAGGTTTACATCCAGCGGACGGTCGGTGATCAGCTCGATGTTGTTGAGCCCCAAGAGCCGCCGGTCCGCGCCCCAGATCGCGCCATAGCGCGGGCCATTCACATTCACCACCGGCGGACCTTCAGCACCCAGCGTCTTCCAGACCACACCGCCCCAACCAGCCTCAAAGGCGCGGCGGACGTTGTATTCCTTGTCGGTTGGCGGCGCGGAGGCCAGCCAAAACGGGTTCGGTGATTTGATACCGAGGAATTCTGTTGTAAGATCAGCCATTTGATCTCTCCCTGTTTGCTAACTATGCGGCCTGTCCTGCCCTACACTGCAAGGCGGCGCATAGCGGCTTCAGCCCATCAGGCTCGCGTGGATATCTTCGGCCGCATCGCGGCCCTCGGCGACGGCGGTCACGGTGAGGTCATCGCCACCGGATGCACAATCGCCCCCGGCCCAGACCCCGGACACGGAGGTGCGCCCGGTTTCAGAGACCTTGATCTTGCGCCCCTCCAGCTCCAGCGTCTCCGGCTGGCCCTCAAGCGTCTGACCGATGGCCTTCATCACCTGATCGGCGGCCAGTCGCACCGTCTCTCCGGTGCCAGTGACGCGCCCGTCCACAACATCGGTGTATTCCAGTTCGATCTCGACCGCAGAGCCGTTGCCGTGGATTGCCTTTGGCATCACGTTGAACATCAGCTTCACGCCCTTGGAGGCCGCAAGATCCTGTTCAAACCGGCTTGCGCCCATGGCGTCACGCCCCCGGCGATAAGCGATGGTGACATTTTCAGCGCCCAAGAGCTTGGACTGCACGGCGGCATCCACGGCGGTCATACCACCGCCGATGACCACCACATTGCGCCCCACGGGCAGCGCGGTCAGATCCTCGGCCTGACGCAGCTCCGCGATGAAATCCACCGCATCGCGCACGCCGTCCTTGTCTTCGCCGTCCGCACGCAGCGCATTGACGCCCTGTAGCCCAACCGACAAAAACACCGCATCAAAGTCAGACTGAAGCCCCTCCAGCGTCAGCCCAATGCCAAGCCCACGCCCGTACTCGATGGTGATGCCGCCGATTTGCAGCAACCACTCCACCTCGCGCGCGGCAAAATCATTGGTGGATTTATAGGCCGCGATCCCGAATTCATTGAGGCCGCCCGCCTTGGCCTTGGCCTCATAGACCGTGACCTCGTGACCGTGCATCGCCAGACGGTGCGCCGCCGCAAGACCCGCAGGCCCTGCCCCGACAACCGCAACCCGCTTGCCCGTAGCCGCTGCGCGGGTGAAGGGGTGCACGTCCCGCTCCATCAGCATATCGGTGGCGTAGCGCTGCAAGCGACCGATTTCGACCGGCTTGCCCTCGGCCACCTCCCGCACGCAGACCTCTTCGCAGAGCGTCTCTGTCGGGCAGACCCGAGCGCACATGCCGCCGAGGATGTTCTGCTCCAGAATGGTCTTGGCGGCACTTTCCGCATGCGCGCCCTGGATCTCGCGGATAAATTGCGGGATGTCGATGCTGGTGGGACACGCCGTCATACAGGGCGCATCAAAACAGAAATAACAGCGATCCGCCGCAACCGCGGCCTCATGCGCATCAAAGGGCGCGTGAAGATCCGCGAAGTTCTCTGCGATTTCCTGAGCGCTCAGCCGCTCCGATCGCACTCCGGATACCTGGTGGCTTGCTGCCATTGGGTGTCTCCTTGCTGATACTGGACAGTCAATGATGTCTTCTTGTTGAAACCAGAGTGCCACAGGCGGATTTTTTATCAACTGGTAAAATTTAGAGAATGCGTTTTCTCACTGCTTGACGCTGCAAAAGCGCCTCGCAATCACATGATTTAAATGAAAAAATGATGCGTGATTAATTCTGATGCACATCTCTGGCAGGCACAAAGACACAGCTGAACAGCGCATTTTCAATGCAAAACGGGGACCTGAGTCCCCTCAGATCCCCGTTCGATAACGTCGGCGCATGGGTCCGGTTCAGGACATTCCAAGCGCTTCTTTGTACATTTCCAACACGGCCTCTTCTTCGGCGATGTCGTTTTCATCGCGCTTGCGCAGGGCGATAATCTTGCGCAGAACCTTGACGTCGTAACCGCGCCCTTTGGCTTCGGCCATGACCTCTTTCTGCTGCTCGGCAATTGCCTTCTTCTCTTCGTCCAGACGCTCGAACCGCTCCACAAACTGGCGCAGCTCGCCTGCGGTGACGCGGTAGTTTTCGCTCTTTTCGTCTTCGGTCATGTCCATGGGATGGCCCTCGTGCAAATTGCCTCAACTGCTCCGGTTTGGCACCGGTTGAGGCAGAGGGATACAGCGCTGTCACGCGCCTCGCAAGGCTGGAGTTCCACGGTCATGCTTGCAGTGGCGGGATCACTCTTGTAGGCGCTGAACCATCCGCGTGACACGCGCCAGGGGCGGTGTCGGGCATGAGACCTGACAGAGGGAAAGCAGGCAGATGGAATATTTGGTTTGGGCCGGTGGCACGCTCTCGATCCTCGGTATGATCGGGCTGGTCTGGTGCGTGGTCAGCGTCATGCGCGCCAAGCGCAAGGGGCTGAGCGATGACGAACTGCGCGCCGTGTTGCAATCCGTCCTGCCCAAGAACCTCGGCGCATTGCTGCTGTCGGTTCTGGGTCTGATGCTGGTGATGGTTGGGCTGTTCCTGAGCTGACACTCAGGCACAGCCGCAAGATGTCGCCTTATGTCTGATCCGGGCCAGCCGGAGCAGCGACACAGATGCACCACACTCGGGACGACACCAGGGACGATTAGCGAGCACGCCCCCTCCGGCGCGCACAGCACGCCCCCTGAAACCGGTTGTCCCGGTACCCGCGCCGCTTGTGATCTGCTGGATCGACGGGCCGCTAGACCGGCATATTGTCGAACTGACTTTCGATCATTTCATCGTTCAGCACCTGCTCGGTGCGTTTCAGATGGGCAGGAACCTGCACGCCAGTCGCCTTGAGCCGGTTCATCACGCGGATAAACTCGGGCTGCAGATCCAGCCGGCCGAGCTCCGGTGTGGCGCGGATCTTCTGTTCCAG
Source organism: Epibacterium sp. Ofav1-8 (assembly GCF_022348185.1). GTDB lineage: Bacteria > Pseudomonadota > Alphaproteobacteria > Rhodobacterales > Rhodobacteraceae > Epibacterium. The sequence continues at coordinate 121,502 of NZ_JAKRFD010000002.1, read as the reverse complement.
CAGGCAGGCTCTTTCGATCAACTGTTCCGTGGTCATTCGTTACTCTCCTCCCCTACACAGCAGCGAGGTCATCTTTGTGCCCCGCTACACTGGGTTAGTCTACAACAGTCTCAGGTTGCATCAACGCCTGCATGTTGCAAGACCGCAAATTGACGCATTCTCCGCTGATACGCCTCAAAAAAAGGCATGCTGCAACACAGCACGTCTTGAGGGGGCAGAATGCACGCGCAGCACAAAACCCGGATCTGATAACGTTAACTCTACCTGAGATTGCATTTTAGCGCATCGATTGACACCCCAGACGACGCTTACATTCCACATCTGGAATGTCATGCTGACGGTCAAGCGCCCCTGCGGCGTGTCGAGCCTCGGAGCGCGGGGCGGTCAGTTTGTTCGGCACGAGGCGAATCATAACCAACGATGACATTATGGCCGGGCCTTTGGTCAGCCTTGGAACGCGCATTGATAGCCACCCCATCCTGGTCCGAAATCGGCTGGACACCAACAGATCAGAGCTCCCCCCGCCATCGTCGCACGGGACTGCGGCGGCTGGCATCACGTTTTTGCGCTGCGATGCCCCGGCCTATGCTTATGGCGCCAAGGCAGTGCTTGGTTCTGGACCGCAGCGGAGCAAAGGCTTAAAGGAGTGGCATGGACGCACGCACGCTTACACCCCGCTATTCGGTTTCTCCGCAGATCTCCGTGGAGGATGTTCCCGCCATCGCAGCCGCCGGTTTCACCACCGTGATCTGCAACCGCCCTGACGCGGAAGTGCCGCCCAGCCATCAGGCTGCGGCCCTGCGCGCAGCGGTCGAGGCGGCTGGGCTCACATTCCAAGAACTGCCGCTGACACATCAGACCATGACTGCCGAGAATGTCGCCCGCCAGCGCGAACTCTATGAGAATGCGACAGGACCAGTGCTGGCCTATTGCGCCTCCGGCACGCGGTGTTCGGTGGTCTGGTCTCTGGGTCAGGCTGGCGATCTCAGTGTCGATACCATCATGCATGTGACCCAGGAAGCCGGCTACGACCTGTCCGGGCTACGCCCGACGCTCGATGCGCTGGCGCAAAACAAAGCCTAGGCGCGTCGTCCCGTTTCGCCCTTCTGTGACGTAAACCAGAGGCCCCTGTGCCGGGTGCCGCCCCCGTCACACTGCGGGTTTCGGATTTTGCGGCAGGGGGCGGTCGGTGAACACCGCCCCGCACCGATGCCCAGCCTGCCCTATCGCGGATGGACCGACGACAAGGCCGAGGGAATCTGTGAGGGAACCTGTGCCCGCTCGTAGGGTCAGGACCCATTAATTCTGCATCTCTGGCGTCAACTCCGCGAAATATCAGAGGTTTAGGACGCGCGGGGAAGTGTGGTTCACTTTTTATGCGGCCTAAGCCGCTGGGGTGAAGCGGAGTTGACGTCCTTTGGATTTGACGGATTTTCACCCTGCCGTCGCCTCAGGGCATTGAAATAGAACCACTATTCCTGCGCCCCTGATCCTTGTCAGGCAGAAAATCTGTCAAACCAGCGGTGCAGAATTAATGGGTCCTGCCCCTAGGTCCCGGTTTCCGGAAGATCTTCTCCCAATCCGGCCAGTTCCGAGATTTCTGCCGCGGCGTCATCGGCGTTGAAATCGCCAAGATCATTCATCGGCAGATCAGGCAATTCTCCCATCCCGGCAAAATCACCCATGGGAAGATCGCCGCCCTCCAGGCCGCCGCCCAGATCCCCGGCCATATCCGATCCCAGACCGCCGCCGCCGAGATCCGCACCAAGGTCCGCACCGAGGTCGCCGCCCATTGGCGCCCCCAGGTCGGCCGCGGGATCGCCACCGAATCCTGCATCAAGCCCGCTTCCGAGGCTGTCGCCGGGTTCCTGCAGGCCCTGAGCCGCAATGGAGAGATCCAGCGTGTTGTCCTCCAGCGCCTGCATGTTGCCGCCCTGCGCAATGCCGTCAGAAAAACTGCCCTCGCCTCCGGACACGAGCCGGGTGCGCTGTTCCGTCAACCGTACTGCACGCGATCCGTTCATCTGCCCAAGACGCCCCTTGGCGATGGGCTGGCCGTTGATCGCCTGCAGGTCGGTCTCGTAGAGATAAGCCTGATCCAGCGGCAGCAGCTCGCCTTTTTTCAGGGCTGCAAACTGGCGCAGCGGCACCCGCATCTTGCACAGCACCGCCGTCAGTTCCGCCCGCATCGAGCCAACGCTGGAGCCAAGCCGCGGTCCGCGCACCGAATCCGTCTCATCGAGCTGCTCCACCGAGGGTTCCGGCAGCACCAGACAGATTTCGCCCTGCATCTTGCCGGTGGCGAGATCGACGTTCATGTTGATGACGCGATAATCCTCGGCCTCCATGCCGAGCACCAGGGTCCGCACGTCCTCGACCTGGGCGCCAAACCGATAGCCTTCGAAGATCCGCAGATCGGTCTGATCGTGCAGCAGCGAGGAGACCTTGGCGAACAGCTTTTCCAGAAACTCCGCCACCATCGCCGCGTCGGTGGGGGTATAGTGCCGCTCCGTCCCGGACATGCCCATGACGGTGCCCATGGTCTGTTGTTGAATGAGGGCGGTCACCGCCGCCGCATCCAGCGTCGCGGCCCCAATGCGCCCCTGCGGGCAATCCAGCACGACCAGCAGGTGGCTGTCTGACAACAACCCGCCGAGGTCATCCGGCGTCCGGTTGGTTTGACGTGCCGCAATCACCGCCATCGGCAACTCGCACAGGTCTTCTGCCGCACGGGCCACCGAACGGCGCAGCGCCTTCAGCGTCAAGGACCCTCCTGTCCCCGCCGTGCCTTCCTTCGAGGCAGCAAGTTTGCGCGCCAGTCCCCCGACCGCGCGCTTGCCATCCTCCGTTTGATCCTTGTCAGTCATAAAATGAACCTGAGCCTTCCGCACCCTTATGGCACTGGTTCTAGCCCAGTGCTGGTTACCAAGACCTTTACAAATTTCAGCGGATTTCTTCTATTTTCGCTTGTTTTGGCAAAGTTACGCGAAATGCGGCCCCCATGTCGCCCGGAAGATAGGCGACATCGCCGCCAAGGCGTCGCATGATTTCCTTGCAGATCGCCAGACCAAGCCCGGCGCCACCGGCGCGTTCCGGCGTAACTCTCGAGAATTTCTCAAAGATCATCGCCTGGAAATCTTCGGGGATGCCAGCGCCGTTGTCGCGCAGATCCACATGCACCTGATCGGTCGTCTCGGTGACGGCAATCTCCAGGGTCGGGCTGTCCGCGGTGCAATATTTCTGTGCATTTGCAATCAGGTTGATGAACACCTGGCTCAGCCGGTCCACATCGGTTTCCACCAGAACCGCCTCGGCCTCGCCCGCGCGGTTGACCCGCAGGGGACCGTCCGCGCCCGCCAGTGCCGAGGCCACCGCGTGATCCAGGATGTCCGACAGGCTGCGGCGCGACAGGTTGAGCGTGACAGCGCCGCTCTCCAACACGCTGAGATCCAGAAGATCGTTCAGCAATCGCGTAAGCCGCAGGGCCTCGTCATGGATGATGGACGCATATTTGCGCTGTTCTTGCGGCGTGAGTCCCGGCTCGTCGCGCAGGATTTCCGAAAACGCCCGCACCGAGGTCATCGGGGTGCGCAGCTCGTGGCTGACCTGGCTCAGAAAGGCGTCCTTCTGCTCGGACAATTGCGTCAGTTTCTGGTTGGTCTCGCGCAGCTGGCGGGCGGTGCGGGACAATTCCTGCGACTGGGCCTCCAGGCGGCTGGAATACTCCAGCAACTGCGCGGATTCGTCGGCCACCGCCAGCAGATCCTCGACCGACACCGCGGCTCCGCTGACGATCTGGCCGATCATCGCATGCGCCGCCGCCGCACCGATCGAGGCGCTTAATTCGCGTTCCAGCTGCTCCAGAAAGGTCGGTGTGGGTTCTGGCAGCGGGCCCGGTCCACCCTGACGTTTCAACGCGGCCTGAAAGAAGGATTGCGCCTCATCCGGCCCGAGAATGCGCTGCGACATGATCATCAGGTCCTCGCTCTGCGCGACGGAGCCGGTCCAGCCGCCCGGCCCGGCGGAATGGTCAAAGACATGCACGAATTGCGCGCCCTGCAAGCGCTCCATCGGGCTTGGGAAACTCAGAACGGAAACAATGGCATAGGCCGCGACATTGAGGCTCATCGACCAGAGGACACAATGCACGATCGGATCCAGCCCCTCGATCCCGAACAACGCCTGCGGTCGCAGCCAACCGAGGCCGAAGGGGCCGTTGCTCAGGGTGGCCGCGGAAAACACGCCCCCGGCGACCTCGGGCAGCAGCAAGGTATAGCCCCAGACCGTAAAGCCGAGGAACAACCCCGCCAGCGCGCCGGCGCGGGTGGCACCCCGCCAGAACAGACCACCCACCAGGGCCGGCAGGATCTGGGCGATCCCGGAAAAGGAAATCAATCCGATCGCCGCCAGTGCCGCACCGCCGCCGGACATCTGGTAGTAGGCATAGCCCAGCCCCATGATCGCCGCGATCGAGAAGCGCCGTGCAAACAGCACCACAGAGCGCACATCGCCCGAGACCGACGCGCCGCCAAAGGCATCGGTGGTGCGCAGCCAGATCGGCATCACGATATGGTTCGACACCATGGTCGACAGGCTCATCGCTGCCACGATCACCATCGAGGTCGCCGAGGAAAACCCGCCCAGGAACGACAGCATTGCCAGCCCGTTCTGCCCCTGCGACAGCGGCAGCGTCAGTACAAACAGATCCGGGTTCGCGCCCTGCGGCAGCAGCTCGAGACCCACAGCCGCGATCGGCACCACAAAGATCGAGATCAGCAGCAGATAGGTGGGAAAGGCCCAGGCGGCGATGCGCAGGTGGCGCTCATCCTCGTTCTCGACCACCATGACCTGAAACATGCGCGGCAGGCAGACAAAGGCGGCCGCCGCCAGAAAGGTGATCGCCGTCCAGCGCCCCCCATCGACCTGCCATTGCCCGATCGGTGATCGGTCGACACGGGCGAGCACCTGCTCCACGCCGCCTGCCAGCCCCCAGACCACAAAGATGCCGACGGCGACCAGCGCGATCAGCTTGACCACCGCCTCCAGCGCCACCGCGATGACCACCCCGTGGTGGCGTTCGTTGGCGTTGAGGTTGCGGGTACCGAACAGAATCGCAAAACAGGCCAACCCCGTGGCGATCCAGAACACCATGCCGCTTTCGTTGTAGCTGCGGGTCGGGTCCGCTTCGGCAAAGATTGCCACCGACAGGGTGATCGACTGCAATTGCAGGGCGATATAGGGGGTGACCCCGATCACCGCGAGCACCGTCACCCCGATCGCCAGCACATTGGATTTGCCATAGCGGGCCGACAGCAGATCGGCGATCGAACTGATGCGCTGGCTGCGCCCCACCCGCACCAGCTTGCGCAGGCCCCACCACCAGCCGATCATCACCAGCGTCGGACCGAGGTAGATGGTGACATATTCCATCCCCGACCGCGCCGCATAGCCCACGGCCCCGTAAAAGGTCCAGGCGGTGCAATAGATCGACAGCGACAGCGTGTAGATCAGGGGCGAGCCCATGAAGCGCGCGCCACGTCCGCGCAACGCCTGCCGATCCGCCCAGAACGCCACCGCAAACAGGATCGACACATAGCCGATACTGACCATCGCCAGCAGGTTGAGCGAGGTCATGCCTCGGTCTCCGGGTCTGTGTCGGGCGCGGATGTGGCGGCGTCGGGCCGGACGTCAGACCCCGCCGGGCCGGGAGTGAGCGGGTCCACCGGTCCGCCGCTGCCTGTCCAGTGGACCGCCCAGAGGCGCACCACCACCGAAAACCCCACCGAAAACAGGATCAACCCGCCCCACACGGCAAAGATGTAGATCATCGCAGACGACAGGCTGCTGGCCGCCGGTGCCTCCGGGCCCGCGCCGGGGTCCTGCTGTGGCCACAGGAGCGGCACCAGGAACAGCAGCGCCCCGATCAGGGGGGCCAGCCGCGCGATATCCATCAGCCGACGTCGCCGGTAGGTGCGCCGCTCGACAAAGGGCGTGCGCAACTCATCCTTGCTGCCAGCACCGTCGGACCGGATCATCGCAATCCGCTCAGCCCACGTCGCGCACGGAGGTCACCGGAGCGGAGCCGGCCTCCGGGTCGCGGGCCTGCCGGGCCTGCGCATTCAGGTCCCGCACGGCGGCCAGAACCTCGGTATTGGAAAACGGCTTGGTCATGAAACGGGTCACCCCGGCCTTCTCCGCCATTTCCCGATCCTTGAGCTGGCCGCGGGCCGTGAGCATCAGCACCGGCAGATGCGCCAGAGCCTCTATCTCCCTGATGTCGCGAATGATTTCCATGCCGCTCTTGCCGGGCAGCATCAGGTCGAGGATCACCAGATCGGGCGCGGCGGCCTCGATCACCGACAGCGCGGTGCTGCCATCCTCATGCACGTCCACCTGCCACCCTTCCCGCGACAGCAGAAAGCGGATGGCCTCGGCAATATTGGCTTCGTCTTCGATCAGAACGACTCGTCCAGCCATGGTCCCTCTTGTCCTCCCCCATGCACCACGCCGGTATCCGGTTCCTCCGGGTGCGGAGCGATCTTTGCATGAAACCAAAGCCGCTGTCACCCGGCAGTTACACAGGACCGCCCCTGGGTGCGCTGCTGCCGCTAGTCCAGCACCACCTGTTCGCCGCCCTGAGCCGGGCGCAGGATGGAGGGTTCGCGCCGCGCCGCGCAGCTGCGGCGCACGCAGATCCGGCAACTGGCGCCCACCGGGCGCGACTCCGCTGCCGGATCGGAAGGCTGGGCCTCCACCGAGGGTAGGATCAACATCACGGCGCGCAACACCGGGTCGCTGTCAAAGGCCACCGGCTGCGCCGTCCAGGAAATCGCAAAACAGTCGCTGTCCCGCGCGGCGCGGCCCTGCTGGTGGACGCGACGCCGGATTGGCACGCCCGGTTGCGACAGGGCCGTGAACAATGGCCACAGCGGACAGGACGCCCCAAAACGCGGCAGCGAGAACCCCGGCACCGGTTTGCGGAACAGGATCGAACCGGAGGCATCGCAGACCACCAGCCCGGTGGGCCGGCCCAGCACCTCCTCCGGCAGGGCGGCCAGCCGACGCAAGACCCGATGCACCGGGACGCCAAATTCGCGCGCCAACACGCCGGGCAGCAGACCGCAGCGCGCCAGCGCCTCTTGCAGAATCTCCAGCGGCATGTCGCGCGCGTCTGCCTCGTAATCCGCCAGCGCCGCAGCCGCCAGTTTCCGCGCCGCGCGACTGTCCAGCTCTGCTGCCCGGTCGGCCAGTTCGCCCGCCGTCGCCGTGCGCGCCTCCAACTCGGGAAAGTGGAACCCGCGGGCGGTAAAGAAAGCCTCGACCTCCTCCTGCGGGATCCCGCGGCGTTCGGTGCCCTGATCGCTGTCATCGAGGAACCGCACCAGCGCGCGGCTGCTGTCCGCCAGTCGCTGGGCGTCCTCGTCGAGGTTCTTGTGGAACCGGTCGCGCCATTCCGCCTCCAGCTCGCCCGGCTCCGCCAGGATCGCAGCCGTCGAGCGGATCGCGGCCGCGGTGGAGAGCACCTCGTGCAGCGACGCCGCCAGATGCGGGTCATGGGTCAGCCGATCCGACAGCGATCGCACCGTGCGCTCCAGAGCGCCGATCCGGCCATGGGTCTCCGTCAGCACCTCCGCCCAGCCGGGAAAGCGGCCGGCGAACTCGTCGACACGGTCCAGTTCCACCGCCGGAGTGCGCGCATCCGCTGCCGCCTCGCGCAGCGCGGCGACCAGCGCGGCCTCCACCCCTTCGGTCAGAAGCGACGGCTCCACCCCCAGCGCCTGCGCCAGCGCCACAAGCAGCTTGCCGCCGATTCTGCGGCGGTTGTGTTCGATCAGATTGAGGTAGGAGGCCGAGATCCCCACGTCGCGCGCCAGATCCGCCTGGCGCATCCCCAGCATCAGCCGCCGCTCTCGGATACGGCTCCCGGTCATACTGTCTGCCACCATCGGTCGATCTCCTCTTGCAAAAGCGGGACTTTTCAAGGGCTTTCTGCACGGCAGAATAAGAAAATTTACCGCAACACATGATTTACTGTACATTTCTTTACAGAAAAACCACGCAAAACAAGGGTTTTATTGCGCAGATTTACAATGCACGCCCATACTCGTTTTGCACAATGCTGCAAGGGGACGCGCGAAAGTGAGGAGTCGCGCCTCGCCTTTTTCATCCTAGGGAGGAAACTAAATGTCCAAGACAGACCTAAGCCGTCGTGGCCTGCTCAGAACCGGTGCCGTGACAAGCGCCGGGCTGGCGCTGCCGACGATCTTCACCGCGCAGAGCGCCTCGGCCTTTACCAATGATCCGACCGGCGGCACCGTCACCCTCGGCTTCAACGTGCCGCAGACCGGCCCCTACGCGGACGAGGGCGCCGACGAGCTGCGCGCCTACCAGCTGGCGGTCGAGCACCTGAACGGCGAAGGCGACGGCGGCATGCTGAACACCTTCAGCTCCAAGGCGCTCGAAGGCAGCGGCATCCTGGGCAAGAAGGTCGAATATGTCACCGGCGACACCCAGACCAAATCCGATGCGGCGCGCGCCTCTGCCAAGTCGATGATCGAAAAAGACGGCGCCATCATGATCACCGGCGGGTCGTCCTCCGGCGTGGCGATCGCGGTGCAGGGCCTCTGCCAGGAGGCGGGCGTCATCTTCATGGCGGGCCTGACGCACTCGAACGACACCACCGGTAAAGACAAGAAAGCCAATGGCTTCCGTCACTTCTTTAACGCCTACATGTCCGGCGCGGCGCTGGCGCCGGTGCTGAAGAACCTCTATGGCGATGACCGCAAGGCCTATCACCTGACCGCCGACTACACCTGGGGCTGGACCCAGGAGGAATCCATCAAGGCCGCCACCGAGGCGCTGGGTTGGGAAACCGTGAACACGGTGAAAACCCCGCTCGCGGCGACCGACTTCTCCTCCTACATCGCACCGGTTCTGAACTCCGGTGCCGACGTGCTGGTTCTGAACCACTATGGCGGCAACATGGTCAACTCGCTGACCAACGCGGTGCAGTTCGGTCTGCGCGAAAAGGAAGTGAACGGCAGGAACTTCGAAATCGTGGTGCCGCTCTACTCCCGCCTGATGGCGAAGGGTGCCGGGGCCAACGTGAAAGGCATTCACGGGTCCACCAACTGGCACTGGTCGCTGCAGGACGAAGGCTCCAAGGCCTTCGTGCGGTCCTTCGGCACCAAATACGGCTTCCCGCCCTCGCAGGCAGCACATACCTGCTACGTGCAGACGCTGCTCTATGCGGATGCGGTGCAGCGTGCCGGATCGTTCAACCCCTGCGCCGTGGCCGAAGCGCTCGAAGATTTCGAGTTCGACGGCATGGGCAACGGCAAGACGCTCTATCGCGGCGCCGACCACCAGTGCTTCAAGGATGTGCTTGTGGTGCGCGGGAAAGAAAACCCGACCTCCGAGTTCGACCTGCTTGAGGTCGTCGAGGTCACCCCGCGCGAGCAGGTGGAATACGCAGCCGACCACCCGATGTTTGCGGGCGGCAACCTGGGCTCCTGTAACCCGGGCGCCTAACGCGAGAGCCACATCAGAGGTCGGGCGCGCCAGACGCGCCTGACCACCCCTCTCCCGCACAGCTTTGGTCCACCTGACACGCGCCCCGACGGCGATCGGGCGTGACCAGCTGTTGCAACCCGAAACCAGCCACCCAGACGAACCGGAAGGTGGGGATCATGGACGCATTCCTTCTGCAAATCCTAAACGGGCTCGACAAGGGCTCTGCCTATGCGCTGATTGCGCTCGGGCTTACACTCATTTTTGGCACGCTCGGCGTCGTGAACTTCGCCCATGGGGCGCTGTTCATGATCGGTGCCTTCTGCGCGGTGACGCTGCAGAAGATCTTCAGCCTCAGCTTTGAGACGGTCGACCCCGACAAGACCGACTTTCTCGGCAATCCGCTGAAGGTCAAAACCCCCTATGTCGAGAGCTGGTTCGGACCGGATCTGGGCGGTGCCATCATCGACTGGTCGGTGCCATTGGCGATCCTGTTTGCGATCCCGATCATGATCGCCGTCGGCTTCATCATGGAGCGCGGGCTGATCAAGCATTTCTACAAGCGCCCCCATGCGGACCAGATCCTGGTGACCTTTGGCCTTGCCATCGTGCTGCAAGAGGTCATCAAGTATTTCTACGGCGCCAACCCGATCCCGACGCCCGCACCGGATGCGCTCAATGGCGTGGCCAACCTCGGCGCGGTGATCGGCATGGACATCATCTATCCGGTCTGGCGCATCGTCTACTTCTGCTTCGCATGCCTCATCATCGGCGCGGTCTTTGCCTTCCTGCAATTCACCACCTTCGGCATGGTGGTCCGGGCCGGCATGGCGGACCGCGAGACCGTCGGCCTCCTCGGCATCAACATCGACCGCCGCTTTACCATCATGTTTGGCATCGCGGCCGCCGTCGCGGGACTTGCGGGCGTCATGTACACGCCGATCAATTCACCCAACTACCACATGGGCATGGACTTTCTGGTGCTGTCCTTCGTGGTGGTGGTTGTTGGCGGCATGGGCTCCCTGCCCGGCGCGGTTCTTGCGGGCTTTGTGCTCGGCGTGCTTGAGAGCTTTGCCTCGATGGAATGGGCGATCAGCCTCATTCCCGGCATCAACCAGATCATCATCTACCTCGTCGCAATCGTCATCCTTCTGGTCCGCCCGCGCGGCCTGATGGGGCGCAAAGGCGTGATGGAGGACTAAGACCATGTTCGGACTAGACAAAAGAGACACTACACTGCTTCTGATCGTGGCTGGACTTACGATCTTTGCCCCCTTCATCCTGAACCCCTTCCCGACCGACAGCGGCCTGGCGCAGTTCAACGCCGGCTATCCGGACCTGATGCAGCGCTTCGTGATTTTCGGGATCTTTGCCATCGGGTTCAACATCCTCTTTGGCCTGACCGGATACCTCTCCTTTGGCCATGCGGCCTTTCTCGGGGTGGGCTCCTACTCGGCGGTCTGGATGTTCAAACTGCTCAGCATGAATGTGCTGCCCGCCATTATCCTCAGCGTCATCATCGCGGGCCTGTTTGCCCTGGTGATCGGCTACGTCAGCCTGCGGCGCTCGGGCATCTACTTCTCGATCCTGACGCTGGCCTTCGCGCAGATGTCCTTCAGCCTCGCCTATTCGGTGCTGACACCGATCACCAATGGCGAGACCGGCCTGCAACTGACGCTGGATGACCCGCGGGTTCTGGGGCAGACGGCAACGGCGGATGGGTCGATCCCGGTGACCAACCTCTTTGGCCTCGAGATGCGCGGCACCTACGAGATGGCGATGGGCCCCTGGGCGTTCCAGTTCAACATGGGCTACTACCTCTGCGCGCTGGTGCTGATCGCGGCCTTCTACCTGTCGATCCGCATCTTCCGCTCGCCCTTTGGCATGATGCTGCGGGCGGTGAAATCCAACCAGCAGCGGATGAACTACACTGGCCTCAACTCCAAACCCTACACCCTGGCGGCCTTTGTGATCTCCGGCATGTATGCAGGGCTTGCCGGTGGCCTGATGGCGTCGATGGACCCGCTTGCGGGCGCGGAGCGGATGCAGTGGACGGCCTCTGGCGAAGTGGTTCTGATGACCATCCTTGGCGGTGCAGGCACCCTGATCGGGCCAGTGCTGGGCGCGGGCTTCATCAAGTACTTCGAGAACATCTTCTCCAAGATCAACAGCAACGTGCTGCACAGCTGGTTCAGCTTCCTGCCGGACGGACTTGAGGATTTCATCGTCTTCATCATCTACCCGTTCATCGGCAAGGGCTGGCACCTGACCCTCGGCATCCTGTTCATGCTGGTGGTGATCTACCTGCCCGGTGGTCTGGTCGAAGGTGGACAGCGCATCGGTGGCTGGTTCAAGGGGCGCAAGAAATCTGACGCCCGCCAAAGCGAAACCAACCCCGCGGAATAAGGAGAGAGACATGGGTATTCTCGAAGTCAAAAACGTGGGCAAACGCTTTGGCGGCCTGCAAGCGCTGTCGGATGTGAACCTCTCGGTCAAGGAGAACTCGGTTCACGCCATCATCGGCCCGAACGGCGCGGGCAAGTCGACCCTGCTGAACTGCCTTGTGGGCAAGCTGATCCCAGACACCGGATCGGTGATGTTCGACGGTCAGTCGGTGCTGGGCCGCGCGCCCTACGAGATCAACCAGATGGGCATTTCCCGCGTGTTCCAGACGCCTGAGATCTTTGGCGATCTGACGGTGCTGGAAAACATGATGATCCCCTGCCTGGCCAAGCGTGACGGGGCGTTCGAGCTGAACGCCATCGCCTCGGTGCTGTCGCAGAAGGACATCATGGACAAGGCCGAGCACATGCTGGAAGAGATGAACATGGCCGACAAGCGGCACATGCATGCGGCCTCGCTGTCGCGCGGTGACAAGCGACGGCTGGAAATCGGCATGTGCCTCAGCCAGGAGCCGCGCCTGCTGCTGCTGGACGAACCCACCGCGGGCATGGCACGCGCCGATACCAACAATACCATCGACCTGCTGAAACAGATCTCGGAAGAGCGCAACATCACCATCGCCATCATCGAGCACGACATGCATGTGGTGTTCTCGCTCGCCAACCGGATCACCGTGCTCGCGCAGGGGACACCTCTGGTGGAAGACGACCCCGAGAACATTCGCGGCAATCCAAAGGTCCGCGAAGCCTACCTCGGCGAAACCGCGTAACAAGGGGACAGAGATATGAACGTCAAACCTGATTTCTCCAAGGGTGTGAACCAGGCGGCCACGGCTCCGGCCTTTCTATCGGTCTGGGACGTCCATGCCTATTATGGCGAGAGCTATATCGTGCAGGGCATCAATTTCAACGTCCATGAGGGCGAGATCCTGGCGCTTCTGGGCCGCAACGGTGCTGGCAAGACCTCGACCCTGCGGTCGATCGCCCGCACCGGCTCGCCCATGGTCACGCGCGGCGAGATCTGGCTCGACCACCAGCCGCTGCATCTGATGGAGAGCCACGAAGCCGCCGCCGCCGGCCTGGGTCTGGTGCCCGAGGATCGCCGCATCATCCCCGGCCTCACCGTCGAGGAAAACCTCGAGCTGGCACAGATCGCACCGCCCATCGGCTGGTCGATCGAGCGCCTTTACGAGTTGTTCCCGCGTCTGGGCGAACGCCGCAAGCAGGAGGGCGTGACCCTCTCCGGTGGCGAACAGCAGATGCTGGCGATCGCCCGCGCGCTGGCCCGCGATATCAAGGTGCTCCTGCTCGACGAACCCTACGAGGGCCTCGCGCCGGTGATCGTGGACGAGATCGAAAAGACCCTCATCCACATCAAGGAACAGGGCATGACGACGATTCTGGTGGAACAGAATGCGGTGCGGGCGCTGCAACTGGCGGATCGCGCCGTAATCCTGGATACCGGCGGCATCGTCTTTGACGGCACCGCCGCCGAAGTGCTGGAAAACGAGGAACTGCGCTCGGAATACCTCGCGATCTGATCCCTGAAGAAACCTCCCCGTCGCACGGCCATGGACAGCCGCGCGCACCTCATCGGTCGGGCCGCACCACGCGCCCGGCCGTTTTTTGCTGTTTCGCGGCTGCGCCCTGCCCGCCCCGCGTGGTGCGGCGATGCAGAGGGGCGTTCCCTTTGCGCCGCGTCCGGCGTAAAACCGGCACATGTCTGATCCCGCCTTCGAATTCGCTCCCGTTGGTCTTGCCGTGCTGGAGCATCGCGTCATCAAGCGCTGCAACCTGCAATTCGCCGAAACCTTTGGCGGTGATCCCGCCGAGCTGTGCGACCTGCCGATCGCCGCGCTCTACCCCAGTCCGGAGGATTATCATCGCATCGGTGAACTCCTGCAGATGCCCGAAGCCCAGAGCGGGGTTTACAATGATGAACGCATCATGCGGCGCTGCTGTGGTGCGCTGTTCTGGTGCCGGGTGCGGGGCCGCTCCACCAGCCGCAGCGATCAGCCCTTTCAAACTGGCGTCTGGTCGTTTGCCGATCTTTCGGAAGAACGCCCTGTTGTCAGCCTGACCCCGCGCGAGCGTGACGTCGCGATCCTGACTTGCCGGGGATTGTCCGCCAAGGAGATCGGGCTGAAGCTGGGCCTGTCCTACCGCACGGTAGAGACTCACCGGGCGCGACTGCTGGACAAGTTCGGCGCGCGCAAGCTGCCCGAACTGGTGGCCAAACTCAGCGGCATGCCGCTCTGAGCGCCCCCGGAACCGGAATATTCCCCTGCAAAAACCATTGAAACCGGATACGTTCGCCCTCATCTTGGGCCGCGATCAAGTACGCTTTCCTTATGGTCAGCTATGGCATATAAGGCCGAAAATTTCCGCCCCGGAAGCCTTCGGGGCCAGACAGGACCCTGCCGAGGAACAAAATGACAAATAAATCTCACGAAGCAGATGTGGCGTTCATCAAGGCTCTGGCTGAGCTTTTGCGCGAGAACGACCTGACCGAACTTCAGGTCAAGCGTGACTATGCCGAGGATGACAGCCTGAACGTGCGCGTCTCCCGTCATATCCCCGCCGTCCCCGCACCGGTACAGGTCGCCGCAGCGGCCCCCGCACCGGCAGCCGCCGCTGCCCCCGCAGCCGCGGCCCCTGCCGCCGCCGCAGAGGTTGCGGAAGATCCCGCCAGCCACCCTGGCGCCGTGACCTCGCCGATGGTGGGCACCGCCTATCTGGCGCCGGAACCGGGGGCTGCCGCCTTTACCTCCGTTGGTCAGCAGGTCAGCGAAGGCGATACGCTGTTGATCGTCGAGGCGATGAAGACCATGAATCACATCCCGGCGCCCAAATCCGGCACCGTAAAACGCATCCTGGTCGAGGACGGTGCTGCGGTCGAGTTCGGCTCTCCGCTTGTCATCGTCGAGTAAGGCGGTCCCATGTTTGATAAAATCCTGATTGCCAACCGGGGTGAGATCGCGCTGCGCGTGATCCGTGCCTGCCGCGAGATGGGCATCCAGTCCGTCGCGGTGCACTCCACCGCCGATGCCGACGCGATGCATGTGCGCATGGCGGATGAATCCATCTGTATCGGCCCGCCCTCCGGCACCCAAAGCTACCTGTCGATCCCCGCCATCATCTCCGCCTGCGAGATTTCCGGCGCCCAGGCGATCCACCCGGGCTATGGCTTCCTGTCGGAGAACGCGAACTTCGTTCAGATCGTCGAGGATCACGGCATCACCTTTATCGGCCCCTCCGCCGAGCATATCCGCCAGATGGGTGACAAGATCACCGCAAAGGATACCGCAAAGGCGCTTGGCATTCCCTGTGTGCCCGGCTCCGACGGGGGCGTGCCCGACGTGGAGACCGCCAAGACCGTCGCCGCCGACATGGGTTATCCGGTCATCATCAAGGCCACCGCCGGTGGTGGTGGTCGCGGCATGAAAGTGGCGCAGACCGAGTCCGAACTGGTCCATGCGTTCCAGACCGCCCGCTCCGAGGCCAAGGCCGCCTTTGGCAACGACGAAGTCTACATGGAGAAATATCTCCAGCGTCCGCGCCATATCGAGATACAGGTCTTTGGCGACGGCCAGGGTGGCGGCGTCCATCTGGGCGAGCGCGACTGCTCCTTGCAGCGCCGCCACCAGAAAGTGTTCGAAGAGGCCCCCGGCCCCTGCATCTCTGAGGAAGAGCGCGCCAAGATCGGCAAGATCTGCGCCGACGCCATCGGCAAGATGGGCTACTCCGGCGCGGGCACTGTCGAGTTCCTCTATGAGGACGGCGAGTTCTACTTCATCGAGATGAACACCCGCCTGCAGGTGGAACACCCGGTGACCGAGGCCATCTTTGGTGTCGATCTGGTGCGTGAACAGATCCGCGTGGCCTCCGGCCTGCCGCTGTCGTTCAGCCAGGACGATCTGACCATCAACGGTCACGCCATCGAGGTGCGCATCAACGCCGAGAAACTGCCGAACTTCTCGCCCTGCCCGGGCAAGATCACCGCATACCACGCCCCCGGCGGCCTGGGTGTACGGATGGATTCGGCGCTTTATGACGGCTATTCGATCCCACCCTACTATGACAGCCTGATCGGCAAGCTGATCGTGCATGGCCGTGACCGGGACGAGGCGCTGGCGCGTCTCAGCCGTTCGCTGGGCGAGTTGATCGTGGACGGGATCGACACCACGGTGCCGCTGTTCCACGCGCTCCTGCAGGAAAAAGACGTCCAGACCGGTGACTACAATATTCACTGGCTGGAAAAATGGCTCGACGCCAATCTGTGATACTGACCTGACGACAGGGGCGGCAGGTTCTTCTGCCGCCCCTGTCCTATTGTGCTAGGCTCTTTCTCATGACGCTCAGCGCTGATCTTCTACTGCATGCCTATGCCAGCGGCGTCTTTCCCATGGCGGAGAGCCGCGACGACCCGGAGGTGTTCTGGGTCGATCCCAAGCGCCGTGGCATCCTGCCGCTTGACGGGTTCCGGATCTCACGCTCGCTGGGCAAACGCCTGCGCCGCGATGATTACGAGATCTCCGTCAACCGGGATTTTGCAGGTGTGGTGCGCGGCTGCTCGGATCGCGAGGAGACCTGGATCAACGAGGAGATCTTTGACCGCTACCTGGAACTGCATGTGATGGGCTTTGCCCATTCCGTCGAAGTCTGGATCGAGGGCGATCTTGCGGGCGGGGTCTACGGTGTTTCGCTGGGCGCGGCATTCTTTGGCGAAAGCATGTTCTCGCGCCGGCGCGATGCCTCGAAAATCGCGCTGGCCTATCTGGTGGATCGTCTCAACGCCGGTGGCTACCGCCTGTGCGACACCCAGTTCATCACGCCGCATCTGGCGTCGCTTGGAGGCCAGGAAATCGCACGTGGACGCTATCGCCGGATGCTGGCTGAGGCGCTGCAGCTCTCTGCGGATTTTCTGACGCCCGAAATTCCGTCGCCTCAGACGCTTTTGCAGCGCAGGACCCAAACGTCGTAGCGGCGGTGATCCAGCGCATTGAGCGCCGGACTGGAGGCGATCATCCAGCCATCAAAGAACACCCGTCCATCCTGCGGATCGCGAATGCTGAGAAACGCATAGGCATCGCCCGTGGGGTTTTCCGCCGGGTAGCGGCATTCACGCAGTGTGACCAGCAGGCCAAAGATCTCGACCGATCCACCACTGCGTACCTCGACGTCAATGCTCTTGCCATTGACCTTGTCGAGACCGCGCAGGCTGACGAGATTGCCCGTTTCTGCCTCGACACGCTCGACACGCTCGCGGTTTTCGGGCACCAGCGGCGCGACCGGCGCCGGGGCCAGTTCCTCAACAGAAATCGACTGCGCCGCAACACCAGTTGCCGCGCACAGGCTCAGGGCACATAGAACAGCTCTCAGCATCAGGATCCTTCGTCGCCCCCGCTGCCGGAGACGAACTTGACCAGAAGCGAAATCAGGCTCACGGCGCCCTGGGTGTCGACGATCTCGTCACCGGGCTCCAGGTTGAACGGCGATCCGCCTGGCATCACCTCGACAAAATTGCCGCCCAGCAAGCCTTCGGAGGCAATCACGATCGCGCTGTCGTCGGGGATCATGATGTTCTGATCGACCGAAAACGTGGTGTCGGCGCGAAAGGTCTCTGCGTTCAGCGCCACATTCGTGACGGTGCCGATCTTCACGCCCGCCAGACGCACGTCGGTGCCGACGCTCACCCCTTCCAGAGAGCGAAAGGAGGCGGTCAGCGGATAGCTGTCACCGCCACGGGACAGTCCCGCCGCCTGTGCCGC
Source organism: Epibacterium sp. Ofav1-8 (assembly GCF_022348185.1). Taxonomy (GTDB): domain Bacteria; phylum Pseudomonadota; class Alphaproteobacteria; order Rhodobacterales; family Rhodobacteraceae; genus Epibacterium. Next base: position 103,819 of record NZ_JAKRFD010000002.1, on the reverse strand, counting down.
GTAGAAGGCAAAACCGGCCGCGACAACAAGCACGAGCCCGCCGGTCATAACTTCGGTGGTGGAATGGGTCATGAAAAATCCTGCCTTTTGGCCAGATCGGAAAAAATCCCTCGCCGCCAAACGGACGAACGATCAGAGAAATGCTGCACCGGGCGAACCCTGCGGTTATTCGGGGCTCCAGGCCTCGTAATCGCTGCGTTCCTTCGGAGCGCCCCCGGCCCGCAGAGACCCCGCCGGGGCATAGGCCATGACGGTCCCGGTCAGGTTTTCCTGATGCGGCTTTTCCCAGGGCTTGTGCTTCAGCGGCTTTTCGCTCGGCACCTCATCATAGGTGCGGTGCAGCCAGCCGTGCCAATCGGCGCTGACGCGCGAGGCTTCCGCCTCACCATTGAAAATCACCCAGCGGCGGCTGTCATCGGCGTTGCGGTAAAACACATTGCCCTGATCGTCCTCCCCGACCTTTTCCCCCTTGCGGCGGGTATAGATCAGAGTGTTCAGGGTGGCGCCGTTCCACCAGGTCACGGCCTGCAATAGCGAATTCAGGATTCCCATGGGTTCCTCCGAAGATCTCGCCTCCGATATGGCGCATTCTGGACCCGAGGTCCAGTGGTTCAGCCCGCGGTGGTGAATACACGGCAGGAAATGGCAATTTCGGCACCAGGATCCGGCCCGATTAGCCGGATTTCTGGGTCTCGCTCCGCTGCTCACAGAACCGCAACCGGTTGCCAAACGGATCGAGGACGGTGATTTGCAGCCCCCAGGGCATCGCGTCCAGCGCCGGCTTCACGCCTCGAAACCGCTTGTCGCCCAGTTCCTGATGCAAACTCATCGCGCCGCTCATCGGCACAAAGCAGGTAGACCCCGGCGTGGCATCCCCGTGATGTTCCGTCAGATGCAGCAGGCAATCGGCACGGGAAATCTGCATGTAGACCGGGTGATCTTCCTCGGCACGATATTCCCAATCCGCGACAAACCCCAGATAATCGAGATAAAAGGCCCGCGCCTGTTCGAGATCAAAAATGCGCAAGACCGGAATGGCCGGGCGAATGCGCGCCGAAACATCTGTCAGTGTCATGCGCCCCTCCTAAGCCGAAGGCGCCAGCGCGGTGACCTCGATCTCGATCCGGAACTTCGGGTCGATCAGGTTGCATTCAATCATGGTGGCCGCGGGCGGGTTCGCGCCGAACGCCTCGGACAAGAGCGGCCAGCAGGGTTCGAACTCACGCGCCTCCGGCAGGTAGTAGTTCACCCGCACGACATCGGCAAAGCTGGCGCCGGCCTTGGTCAGGGCGGTCTCGATGGTGGCAAGCGCCGAACGGCATTGCTCCACCACGTCATCGCCCTGCCCCACGGTGCCTGCGACATGAACAAAACCGCCCGCCACAACGGCACGGCAATAGCCGATTTTTGCTTCGTACTCTCCGCCGGAAGAGATGCGTTTGATGCTCATTTCTGTGCGCTCCCACTTCGTGTCCCGAAATGCTAAGCCAAGTGCAGGACAGCCGGAATTGCGTTCTGCTCAACCCCGGTATGCATGCGACTCTGCGATTGCGATCACAGCATCTCGGCGAAGAACTGCGTCAGAGCACGCCAGGCCCGCGCGCTGGCGCGTTCGCTATACTGCATGCCGCCCTTGGGGTTCCGGGCGTTGGGATTGGTAAACGCATGCCCGGTGTGACCAAAGCCCAGCACCTGCCAATCGCGGCAATGGGCGTTCAGCTCCTCCGCCAACTGGCTCAGGGCCTCGGGCGGTGCCAGCGGGTCATCCCAGCCATGCAGTACAAGCACCGCAGGGCGGATCTCCTCAGTGCGGAAATTCGGCCGATCATAGACGCCATGCAGCGGCACACAGGCCCGGATGTCCGCACCGCAGCGCGCCAGATCCAGCACCGCCTTGCCGCCGAGACAATAGCCCATCGCCCCGATGCGTCCGGCGTCCACCTGAGGCAGCTCTTTTGCGGCCTCAAGCGCGGCCACCATGCGACGCGCCAACACCTTGCGGTCCGAGGTCACGGTCGCCATCAGCGCCTGCGCCTCTTCCGGCGTTTCCACCCGAGTTCCATTTCCGTAGTAATCAACAGCGAATGCAACATAGCCAAGTGCCGCCAGTTCCTCCGCCCGTGCCCGCTCAAAATCGCTGAGCCCGCCAAAGGCTGGCGCGATCAGGACACAGGGCGCAGGTGTCGCGATGCCGTCATCCCAGACCAGATGGCCGATGAACCTGTCGACTCCATCGCTGTACCGGAATGCTTCGCTTTTCATCAGAACCTCTCGATCTCGACATTACACGCGCCAACGGAATGAGGTTCGCATTTGACGGTGGCGTCAATCCCCAAATCGAATGCGTGCGGCCAACCTCTGGCGTGGCGCATAGAGATAGAGTGTTTCTCCAATGCGATCCCGATCAAACCAGCTGCCAGCGCTGTCGCGCGCGTATTTCAACGCTGTATAGAGTTCAGTCGGCCAGTATTTTCCACAAAACTCAAGGGCATCTCGTGTCGTCGCTTTGAGAGGAGCCGCTGGCGTCGGTGACCAATCGCCGCCAAACTGATACTGCCAGCCGAGGTCATTTTGCCACTCTCGCGTGGGTGGCTGATCGGGCACCGGGGCTTGCAATCGCACGATGGCATAAGTGCAGTCCCAGGGCTCTGCGCCGCGCCTGTGCCACTTGCGCGATTGCAGAACCTGCTCCACCGGCAACAGTCCCGAGAACAACTCCTCCGCGTAAACGGGATCTTCGCGGGCGCGCAGACGTTCGGGCTGCCCAACCAGAAGCCACCACCCGCACCCATAGAAAAAGGCCAACGTCAGCACGACATTGGCCATTCCCTTGATCAGAAATTTGTTCACCGGCATCGCACGGGATTACCCGGCGGTGGCCGATTCCTTCTCATCGGCGTGGATCATCAGCGGCTGTGCTTCGGCGCTCACGGCCTCTTCATTGACCACCACCTTGGTGACGCTTTCCATGCCCGGCAGGTCAAACATCGTGTCGAGCAGGATGTCCTCCAGAATGGAGCGCAGACCCCGGGCGCCGGTCTTGCGCTCGATCGCCTTCTTGGCAATCGCAGAGAGCGCCTCGTCGGTGAAGTCCAGCTCGGTTTCCTCAAGCTCGAAGAGCCGCTGATACTGTTTGACCAGCGCGTTCTTGGGCTTGGTCAGGATGGTGATCAGCGCATCTTCGTCCAGATCTTCGAGCGTCGCCAGAACCGGCAGACGGCCGACGAATTCCGGGATCAGGCCGAATTTCAGCAGATCCTCAGGTTCGAGATCGCGGAAGGTCTCGCCCACACCGGCATCGCTTTCCTCGCGGACATCCGCGCCAAAGCCCATGGCAGAGCCCTTGCCGCGCTGCTTGATGATCTTGTCGAGACCGGCAAAGGCCCCGCCGCAGATGAACAGGATGTTGGTGGTATCCACTTGCAGGAATTCCTGCTGCGGATGCTTGCGCCCACCCTGAGGCGGCACCGAGGCCACGGTGCCCTCCATCAGCTTCAGCAGGGCCTGCTGCACGCCCTCGCCCGACACGTCGCGGGTGATCGAGGGGTTTTCGGACTTGCGGGTGATCTTGTCGACCTCGTCGATATAGACGATGCCGCGCTGCGCGCGCTCGACGTTGTATTCAGACGCCTGCAACAGCTTAAGGATGATGTTCTCGACATCCTCACCCACATAGCCCGCCTCGGTGAGCGTGGTGGCATCCGCCATGGTGAAGGGCACATCCAGAATGCGCGCAAGGGTTTGCGCCAGCAGAGTTTTACCGCAACCCGTGGGGCCGATCAGCAGGATGTTGGATTTCGCCAGCTCGATGTCGTTGCCCGCCTTCTGGGCGTGGTTCAGGCGCTTGTAGTGGTTGTGCACCGCCACCGACAGCACCCGTTTGGCTGTCGCCTGACCAATCACATAGTCGTCCAGCACCTGGCAGATGTCCTTGGGCGTGGGCACGCCGTCGGTCGCCTTCATGCCGGAGGCCTTGGTCTCCTCGCGGATGATGTCCATGCACAGCTCGACGCATTCATCACAGATGAAAACGGTCGGGCCGGCAATCAGCTTGCGCACCTCATGCTGGCTCTTGCCGCAGAAGCTGCAGTAAAGCGTGTTCTTGCTGTCGCCGCTCGAGTTCGTCGCCATGGTCTACCTTTCCATCCGCCTCGGGGCCAGCGCGTGTCAATTCGCCCCGATGTCCGGCCAGCTTAGGACAGCTCCCAAGCGGCCACAATGTCAAATTGTGCTCCCTTGCACACACATTGGTGTAGGGAGCACAAAGCCCGTGCAAAAAGCGCGGTCAGCTCTCTTCGTCGCCAGCCTTGGCGCGGTTTTCCACGATCTCGTCGATGAGACCGAATTCCTTAGCCTGCTCCGGCGACATGAAGTTGTCACGCTCCAGCGCCTTTTCAATGGTGTCGTAATCCTGACCGGTGTGTTTCACATAGATCTCGTTCAGGCGGCGCTTCAGTTTCAGCGTCTCTTCGGCGTGGATCATGATGTCGGTCGCCTGCCCCTGATAGCCACCGGAGGGTTGGTGCACCATCACCCGCGAATTCGGCAAGCTGAAGCGCATGCCCGGCTCGCCAGCGGTCAGCAGCAGGGAGCCCATGGAGGCCGCCTGGCCGATCACCAGGGTCGAGACCTTCGGCTTGATGTACTGCATGGTGTCGTAGATCGACAGACCGGAGGTCACGACGCCACCGGGGCTGTTGATATACATCGAAATCTCTTTCGACGGGTTTTCCGCCTCAAGGTGCAGCAGCTGCGCCACGATCAGCGAAGACATGCCGTCATGCACAGGACCATTGAGGAAGATGATACGCTCCTTCAACAGGCGCGAGAAAATGTCATATGCCCGCTCGCCCCGGCTGGTCTGCTCAACGACCATCGGCACAAGTGTGTTCATGTAGGTTTCTGTTGGATCAATCATTGGACCTGCCTGTCTTTCGGATCATGACGGGCACCATACCCGACAGAGGATTACCCGAGTCTTAGTGCTGCGAAAAATGGGCTGCAAGAGGTCCACCCGCATTTTAGGTGCAGCACGTCCATACAAAGGCATAGGAGCCCGCGGTGTGGTGTCCCGGTTACATGCTGCTGGAACCGCGATCACCACATCATGTGCATCGTCCATGCCGTGTCGCCGGCGCATGTGTCGCCCCGCCCACCGGGGTGCCGCGGCCCCGGCGTTCATTTCAAGGCGCAGCTGCCGGGCGGCTTTGTGCCGGTCAGACGCGTGTCGCAATTCGCCGGATCGAGGTCGTTAAATCCCGGCACATTTGTGTGCAGCGGGAGTAGCAGATAGGGCAAGAGGCAGATCGCACTGCCCGCCCCAGCCCCCTGACCAGCATGGAAACGCTCGTGTCCGAAGACAGTTTTGTTCAGAAAGGCGCTGCCGCCACGCTCTCGATCCCGCACATCGGAGAGCCGCAGGATTTCTATTTCCTGCTGCTGCCCAAAGCCACGATGCTGCCGGTGGCCGCCGCGATCGAACCGTTGCGGATCGCCAATCAGGTCACCAACACAAAACTCTACCGCTGGTACATCATGACCGAGGACGGGGCGCCGCTGCGCTGTTCCAACGGCATGGTGGTGACGCCCGATCTGCCTCTTGGCGCGCTGCCCTCTGATGGCATGGGCTTTGTCTGCGCCGGTGTGGAACCACAGGAGGCCGCCGGAGAGGTCACGCTCAACTGGTTGCGGCGCGAACATCGCTTCGGCCGCAAGCTGGGCGGGATCTGCACCGGCGCCTTTGCGCTTGCCCAGGCCGGGCTCATCAAGGATCAGCCCTTTACCCTGCACTGGGAGAACCAGCCCGGGTTTGTCGAGCGGTTCGAGCACCTGAAGCCCTCGCCCAATATCTACGAAGTCACCAGCACCCTGATGACCTGCGGCGGCGGCAGCGCGGCCACCGACATGATGCTGACGCTGATCGAGGAACGTCACGGCAAGCAGCTTGCCATCATTGTCGCCGACATGTGCCTGCACGTGCGCTCCACCTCCGGCGCGGCGCCGCAGAAGTCGAACTACGCGGTGGCCATCGGCAGCCGCAACCAGCGCCTGCTGAGCGCCCTGCAACTGATGCAGGAGTCGATCGAGGAGCCCCTGTCCATCGGGGAACTCTGCACCCAGCTGGACATTTCCCGGCGTCAGCTTGAACGGCTGTTTTCACGCTACCTCGATCAGAGCCCGATGCATGTCTACTCCGACATGCGCCTCAGCCACGCCTTTGCGTTGATGAATGAAACCTCCATGTCCGTGACCCAGATCGCGCTGGCCTCCGGGTTCAATTCCGCGACGCATTTCTCCCGGCAGTTCAAACGCAAGTTCGGCGCCAGCCCGCATTTCTTTCGCAAGGGCTGGGCCTGACCCGGTTTTGGGCCTGCCCCGGATTCACGTGGGATCTGACGCCGACCGCACCGAAATGTGACGAGTATTTCAACGCATCTGCGCGTACACCCGGGGACAACCCTCATTGAAGGAGCCCCTCATGGTCTGCCCCCTCGCCCACCTCAAACGCCGCGGCGCAGGTCTCCTTTTGGCTGCGGCACTCGCCGCGCCGGTTGCGGCGGACATCCCCGCACGCGACGGCTGGGCCATCCATGCCAGCACAAAGGATTACAAGACCCTGCTCGCTGATCTCAAGGCGGCGGTCAAAGCGCAGAACATGGGCGTGGTGACCGAGGCCGGGCCAACGGGCGCTGCCGCCGCCCGCGGCATCACTATTCCCGGCAACCGCATCGTCGGGGTCTTTGCCAATGACTACGCAGTGCAGATCCTTGAACTCTCCACCGCTGCCATGATCGAGGCCCCCATCCGCTTTTACGTCACCGAAGAGGCGGACGGCACCGCGACGCTCTCCTATAAAACCCCAAGCCATGTCTTTGCCCCCTATGTGCCCGAAGCAGGAGAGAAACTCTCTGCCGTGGCCACGCGGCTCGACGCGGTGTTCGGCGCGATCGCCACGGCCGCCCTGCGCGAATGATCCTTTTGACTACAATTTGACGACAAACTGATACGGACTTCTGATGACCCAATCTCTTCGCGCCGCCGATGTTCTGGCCCGCCGTCTTTATGACGCAGGCTGCCGCCACGCCTTTGGCATGCCCGGCGGCGAAGTTCTGACCCTTGTGGACGCACTCACCCGCGCCGGGATCCGTTTCCACCTCGCCAAACACGAAAACTGCGCCGGGTTCATGGGCGAAGGCGTGCATCATAGCGATGGCGCTCCCGTCATTCTGGTGGCAACACTTGGCCCCGGCGCGCTGAACGGGGTCAATGTGGTCGCCAACGCCCATCAGGACCGGGTGCCGATGCTGGTGCTGACCGGCTGCGTCGATGCAGACGAGGCGCAGACCTACACCCATCAGGTGCTCGACCAGCAGGCGGTTTTTGCACCGATCACCAAGGCCAGCTTTCGCCTTGATGCAGCCGCTGCCGATGTGATCGCCGACAAGGCTGTCGCCATCGCCACCGAGGCCCGTCAGGGGCCGGTTCATATCGATGTGCCGATCACCGTGGCCAACGCCCCCGCCACAGAACGCAACATCCGCCGCGCGCCTGCCGGAGCAACCGCGCCTGCCGGTGCAACACTGGCGCAGGCGCATGATTGGCTGAGGGAGGCCGCGCGCCCGCTTGCGGTCATTGGCCTGGATGCGCTGCTGTCCGGTGGCCCGGAGGCGGTCGCGGCCTTTGTCGAGGCCCGCCAGATCCCCTTTGTCACCACCTACAAGGCCAAGGGCATCCTGTCTGAGGATCATCCCCTGTGCCTCGGTGGTGCTGGCCTCTCGCCGCTTGCGGACCGACATCTGCTGCCGATCGTGGAGGCCTCGGATCTCATCCTCTGCATCGGGTATGACCCGATCGAGATGCGCACCGGCTGGCGCAATGCCTGGGACGCAGCCCGCACCCGCGTGATCGACATTACACCAGAATCCAACACCCATTACATGCATCAATCCAGCCTGCCGCTGGTGGCCGACATCCCCGCCACACTGGCGGCCCTCGCGGTTGCACCCCAGCCCGCAACCCTCTGGTCCGGCGGCGAAATCCCCAACACGCAAACGGCCCTCGCCGAGGCCTTCCCACGCTCTGACGACTGGGGCCCGGCGGGCGTGATCGCGCAATGCATCGAGAGCCTGCCCGCCGATACGCTGCTGACCGCCGACAGCGGCGCGCACCGTATTTTGCTCAGCCAGATGTGGCCCTGCACGGAACCGCGCCAACTGGTGCAATCCTCAGGCCTGTGCACCATGGGCTGCGCCCTGCCGCTCGCCATGGGGCGCAAGCTTGCAGATCCTGACCGCACCGTTGTCAGCTTCTCCGGCGATGCGGGGTTCCTGATGGTGGCGGGTGAGTTGGCAACCGCTGCAGAAATGGGTCTTGCGCCGATTTTCATCGTCTTTGTCGATGCCTCGCTTGCCCTGATTGATCTCAAGCAACGCCAGCGCCAGCTCCCCAATGCGGGGGTAGATTTTGGCCGCCACGACTTCGCCGCCATCGGCCGCGCCTTTGGCGGTGAGGGCCATACGGTCCGCAACCGCAAGGAGCTGAAGGCTGCCCTTGACCTCGCCGTCAAAGCAGAGACATTCACGGTGATCGCCGCTGAAATTGACAAGGAAGCTTACGATGGCCGCATCTGAAACCTCGCCCGCCGCCGCTCTGCCACATGGCGCGCTCAAGGGTGTGAAGGTGCTCGATCTGTCGCGCATCCTCGCAGGCCCTACCGCGACACAGCTCTTGGGCGATCTCGGCGCGGATGTGATCAAGGTCGAAAACCCCTCCACCGGCGGCGACGACACCCGCCAATGGGGCAAGAGCGTCGCAGAAGACGCTGATCTTACGCCCTATTTCATGGCCGCCAATCGCAACAAACGCTCACTCGCGCTTGATATATCCAAACCCGAGGGCCAGGACATCATCCGCCGCCTTGCGGCGCAGGCCGATGTGCTGGTGGAGAACTTCAAACCCGGCGGGCTGGCCAAATACGGGCTGGATTACGCGTCCCTCCGCGAGAGTTGCCCCCGTCTGGTCTATGCGTCCATATCGGGCTACGGCCAGACCGGCCCGAACCGTGAAAAGCCCGGCTATGACCTGATGGCGCAGGGCTATGGTGGCATCATGTCCCTGACCGGCGAGCCCGAAGGCGCGCCGGTCAAGGTCGGCGTCGGCATCGCGGATGTGATGTGCGGCATGTACGCGACCATCGGCATCCTCTCAGCGCTGCGCCACCGCGACCTCACCGGCGAAGGCCAGCAGGTGGAGCTGGCGCTGGTCGACGCGCAAATCGCTTGGCTCATCAATGAGGGGGTGAGCTACCTCAACACCGGCCAAAAACCGCTGCGCCGGGGCAATGAACACCCCTCGATCATGCCCTATGGCACCTATGAAACCCGCGATGGCCATGTGATCCTCGCGGTGGGCAATGACAGCCAGTTCCGCCGTTTCATGGCGTTCCTCGCGCTTGAGGGGCTGGCGGAGGATCCCCGCTTTGCCTCCAATCCCGCCCGCCTTGAAAATCGCGGCGCGCTGAATGACATCCTGATCCCTGCACTCCGGCGCTACAGCACCGATGAGGTGATCACGGCGATGGAGACGGCAAAGGTCCCGGTCGGCCCTGTGAAAACCCTCGATCAGGTGTTTGAAACCGATCAGGTTGCGGCACGCGATATGGTGGTGACCATGCAATCGGGTGACACCCCACTGCGCCTTTTGGGCAATCCGCTCAAATTCTCACGCACCCCGGTGACATACCGCAAATCGCCCCCTATATGCGGCGCAGACAGTGACGAGATTCTCGCCACTGATACGCCTTTCAAGGACGACTGAAATAGACAGGATTGCTGCGGGCCCGCGGGGCCGTTTCGCAATGTTACAAAACCCGGTGCCACGGCACCCGCGTGCTGCCTCAAACAGCGCAAGCCCGGGTATTTGTGCCGATTTTTGCTCATCTCACCCCGTTTTCATGTCAGTTTCCTGCCGAAACCCACACGCGGCTTCACCAAAGCGCGAGCGGGGGGCGCGCGGTGTAAACCGCTTCGCTAGCATCACTTTTGACATCTTCAGTATTCAGCTTGTGAAAGTGACCCGCCCATGACCCAGGATATCTTCGGACAGGAGTGCAGCCTCACCGATCCCCGCGCGCTCAGCGAATGGAACGGGGCGCAACTGGGCGTGCTCGCCCACGCAGCGCGCACCGCAAACCACCTTGGGGCCGTGCTGGAGGCCGCCCCCGATTTTGCGCTGGGTCATGCCATCAAGGGGCTGTCGCTCCTAATGCTGGGACGTGCGGAACTGGTGCCCACCGCGCACGAGGCCCTTGCAACTGCAAAGACCGCCTATGAAGGCGCATTGCCGCGTGAACGCAAATATGTGGATGCGCTGGAGGCATGGCTTGCCGGGCATCCCTCACGCGCGATCACCTGCATGGAAGAGGTGCTGACCCACCACCCCTGCGACACACTGGCGATGAAACTGAGCCACGGCATCCGGTTTATCCTCGGGGATGCGCGCGGTATGCGGGCCTCGGTCGAACGCGTGCTGCCCGCCTATTCCACCGAACACGCAGGTCATGGCTACCTACTGGGCTGCCACGCCTTCGCACTGGAGGAAACAGGCGAATATGACCGCGCCGAGATCACCGGGCGCCAGGCGCTCTGGACCGCGCCGGATGACGCCTGGGGCCTGCATGCGGTGGCGCATGTGCATGACATGACCGGCAATGCCAAAACCGGCCTTGGCTGGCTCAGCGGGCGCGAAGACGCCTGGGCGCATTGCAACAACTTCCGCTACCACGTCTGGTGGCACAAGGCCCTGATGCATCTGGACCTTGGCCAGATCGACGAGGTGATGCGGCTGTATGACGACGAAGTGCGCAAGGACAAGACCGACGACTACCGCGATATTTCCAACGCCACGTCGCTGCTGATGCGGCTGGAACTGGACGGTGTCAACGTCGGGGATCGCTGGGACGAATTGGCAGACCTCTGCGCCAACCGAACCGAGGATGGCAGTCTGATCTTTGCGGATCTGCACTACCTGCTGGCGCTGGTCGGTGGCGATCGCGCATCGGCGACGAACCGCCTGATCCGGCGGATACACGCCGATGGTGCGCAAGCCTCCACTGAAGCCGCGCAAAGAATGGCCGACCCGGGCTGCAGTGTTGCAAAGGGGCTTGAGGCTTTTGGGGAAGGCGACTACGGCACAGCTTTCGGTTACCTCGCTAAGTCACGGGATTCGTTGCAACTTGCAGGTGGCAGCCACGCCCAGCGGGACGTCTTTGAACGGATGACCATCGACGCGGGCCTGCGGGCAGGCAACTGGACGCAAGTGGAGGCCATCCTGGACGATCGAAAAGCCAAACGCGGGGGCGGCGAAGACAATTACGCGACCACCCGTCGCGCCCTGATTGCATCCGCGCGGAACAACGGCGGGGCCCAGAGCGTTCCGGCGGAGTGATCCTTTAGGAGATTGAAAACAGATGGCAGAAATCGCGCCCTTTCCGGCGCCTGACAAGGGGAGTGCTCCCCGCGCGGCCGCCAATGCGATGAGTGCCCCGCCCGATGCGGCGGCGGGCGCACCGCGCCCCCGGGACCCGCGCCTGGATTTCTACCGTGGCATTGCGATGTTCATCATCCTGTGCGCGCATATTCCCGGCAACCGCTGGACTGGCTGGATTCCGGCCCGGTTTGGATTTTCCGACGCGACGGAGATCTTCGTGTTCTGCTCGGGCATGGCCTCGGCCATCGCCTTTGGCGGGTCATTCGCCCGTCATGGCTGGTGGCTGGGCACCGCCCGTGTGGCCTATCGCTGCTGGCAGGTGTTCTGGGCCCATATCGGCCTGTTCTTCTTCCTCGCCATGTCGATGGCCGCGCTTGATCTCTATGGCGGCTTCGACAAGAGCTATATCGGCTCGCTGAACCTGCACCGGTTCTTTTCCAACACCACACAGCAGATCGTGGGGATTTTCACCCTCACCTATGTGCCGAACTACTTTGACATCCTGCCGATGTATCTGGTGGTCCTGGCCCTGATGCCGGCGGTGATGGGGGTCCGAAAGGCCGGGCTTTGGGCGGTTGCCGGATTGTGCATTGCGCTCTGGCTGCTGGCAAACCCCTATGTGCTCGGTCTTGGCCCCGACGGTCTGTCCCTCCCGGCAGAACCCTGGTCGGACCGCGAATGGTTCTTCAACCCCTTTGGCTGGCAGCTTTTGTTCTTCACCGGCTTTGCCTTCATGGCCGGCTGGCTGCCGAAGCCGCCGGTCAGCCGCGCCCTCGCCGTGAGTGCTGCCGCCTTCCTGATCCTGTCGATGCCCTTTGGATCGTGGAAAGTGTTCAGCTGGCTCAACGCCTCCGCCCCGGATCTGGGCGAGGCCATCCGCCCCGCCTGGCGCATCACCGACGAGTGGCGGGAAAAGACCGACTTTGGCCTGCTGCGCTACATGCACTTTCTGTCGCTGGCGTATCTGGCGTGGCTTGTGGCCGGTGAAAACGGTCAGAACCTGGTGGCGCGCGGCACCTCCGCGCTGTCGCGTCTCTGGGGACAGATCATCGCGCTGATTACCAAGGTCGGCCAACAAAGCCTTGCGGTTTTTGTATTTTCCATGGCGCTGGCCCGGTTCATCGGCGCCGCGCTGGATCAGACGGATCGCGGCATCCTCGTGACCGCCGCTGCAAACCTTGCAGGCTTCGCCCTCATCATCGGCTGCGCGTTTGGCGCAGCCTGGTTCAAATCCCAACCCTGGAGACGCAAACGATGAGCACATTCAGCCGTCGTGCCTTCCTGCAAACCGCATCCGCCCTGTCCCTGATCGCGGTCGCTCCTGCCGCGCGTGCCACTGCGGGAGGCGAAACCTTCTCTCGCGCTGATGTGATCGCCCGCGCCAAGGCGCTCGCCGAACGCCCATTCAAGGAACGCAGCTCGGTGCCGGATGACTGGCTCGCCATGAGCTACGATCAGTACCGGTCGATCCAGTTCGATGTGACAAAGGCGCTCTGGGCCGATACCGACCGCAGCTACAACGTGGATTTCTTCCTGCCCGGTCTCTATTTCGAACGCCCGGTCCAGATCCATGCGGTTACCGAGGGCGTCTCCTCAGGCGTGGCCTTCGACATGGCGCGGTTCAAGACCCACCCCGAGATTTCGCCGACCCTGTCGCGCGACGGAGCGCTGGGATATTCCGGTTTCCGCCTGCGGACCGATCTCGACGATCCCGATCATCCGGGCAAGAAGACCGAGTTCTGCGTGTTTCAGGGCGCAAGCTATTTCCGCGCCATTGCAAACGGCAACAACTACGGCCTGTCGGCGCGCGGGCTGGCGCTGAAGACCGCCGATCCCGAGGGCGAGGAATTCCCCGAATTCGTCAGCTTCTGGCTGGAGGCCCCGGGGCCATTGCAGGAAAACATGGTGGTGCATGCGCTGATGGACAGCCCGTCGGTAACGGGCGCCTATCGGTTCGACATCACGCCGGGCAATCCTTGCGTGATGGATGTCACCGCCACCCTGTTCCCGCGCAAGGACCTCAGCCATGCGGGCCTTGCGCCTCTCACCTCGATGTTCCTGTTTGACGGCACCAATCATCAGCGCTTTGACGATTTCCGCCCCGCGGTGCATGACAGTGACGGCCTGCTGGTCAAGAACGGCCAGGGCGAGGTGCTGTGGCGGCCGCTGGCCAATCCGACACGCCTGCAAGTGTCCAGCTTCGTGGACGAGAACCCGATGGGCTTTGGCCTGATGCAACGCGCGCGCAAGCTCTCGGATTTCGCCGATCTGGAGGCGCATTATCACCGCCGCCCCTCGCTCTGGGTCGAACCCAAGGGCGACTGGGGGACCGGCGCCGTGACGCTGGTCGAGATCCCGGCAGACAAGGAAATCTACGACAACATCGTCGCCTACTGGCGTCCACAGGTGCCTTATGCCGCTGGCACGCGTGTCGATCTTGAGTATCGCCTGACCTGGGGCGATGAACCTGTGCTGGACCTGCCGCGTGTCATCAATACCGCCTCGGGGGCCAAGATCTTTGGCGATCCCGGCCGGCTGATGGTGATCGACTTCGAGGCGCATCCGATCTTCGAGGCCGCGCCGGAGGAGTTCTCGATCCACGTCTCCTCTCCGCATCTGGAGACCAGCGACGGCATTCTCGAACGCAACCCGGAAACCGGCGGCATGCGGCTGGCGTTTTCCTTTGACCCGGGTGAGCAGACTCACGTCGAGCTGCGGGCGCAACTGCGCAAGGACGGCGCTGCCGCCTCCGAGGTCTGGCTTTATCGGTGGACTGTTTAAATGCGTGACGATTTACCCCCGCCCCTGGTGCCTCCCGAGACTCCGCTGGCGATGCCGGCGCAGGACTTCGGGCGCCGGTTCCACGACGCCAGCGCGCCGGCCTCCGGTGCGGCAGGCGGATCGGATCGCCCCCCCGGTGTTGCGCTGTGGCGCATCCTCGCCTTCTCTCCCGCCATGGCGGCAACGGTGGCGCTGGCCTGGGTCATGCAGGGCTGGTTTGCCGCCGATGGCGTGACGCCGCTGGAATGGGTGCTGCTGACGCTGATCGCCTTTAATTTCTTCTGGATCACCTTCACCGTCTCCACGGTGCTCCTGGGTCTCTACAGCCTGGCGCGCACCCGCCCGACGCCCGCACGGGGACCGCGACGGCCGATGCGCGTTGCCCTTCTGGTGCCGGTCTATAACGAGGTCCCCTGGTATGTGCTGGGCAATGCCCGCTCCATGCTGGAAGAGCTGCGCGCCATCGGCGGGCCACATCAATACGAGATGTTCATCCTCTCCGACACCCGCGACCCCGAGATCGCCACCCAAGAGGAACAGAGCGTGCAGGCGCTCCGGGCAGAACTGCCCGATGGCATCACGCTCTATTATCGCCGCCGCGAGAAGAACACCGCCCGCAAGGTCGGCAATATCCACGATTGGGTGACCCGCTGGGGCGGCGACTACGAGGCGATGCTGGTGCTGGATGCCGACAGCCTGATGACGGGCCGCGCCATCGTGCGCCTCACCGATGCGCTGTCGCGGGATCCGGCCGCAGGCCTCATCCAAAGCTTCCCGCAACTCATTGGCGCGCAATCCGTTTTTGGCCGCATGCAGCAGTTTGCCAATGGCGTCTACGGTCTCGCCTTGGCCGAAGGGCTGGCACGCTGGACCGGGCATGAGGGCAACTACTGGGGGCACAATGCGATCATCCGCACCCGCGCCTTTGCCACCTGTGCGGGCCTGCCGGAACTGCCCACGCTTGCGGGCGGCACCTCGATCATCATGAGCCATGATTTTGTCGAGGCGGGCCTGTTGCGCCGCGCCGGCTGGCGGGTGCGCTTCCTGCCGCGCATTCGCGGTTCCTACGAAGAAACGCCCGCGACGCTGGTGGACCACATCCAGCGCGACCGGCGCTGGTGCCAGGGCAATCTCCAGCACCTGCGCATCCTGTCGGCCACGGGATTTCACGCCATGTCCCGCTTTCACCTCGCCCATGGCGCGATCGGCTATCTGATGGCGCCGGTGTGGTTTGCACTCCTGGTGATCTGGGCGCTGATCGGCCATGACGAGGGTGGCTCGGTCATCACCTATTTCTCCGAGAAGAACCCGCTGCGTCCCAACTGGCCCGACATGAGCGAACCCCGGCATGTGGCAGTGATCATTCTGATCTATGCCATGCTGTTGTTGCCAAAGGTGCTGTCCGTGGCGGCGCTGCCCCTCACCGGGCGGCGGATCGGCGACTATGGCGGCGCGGGCCGGTTCCTGCTGTCGATGTCGACCGAAATCCTGCTGGCCATCCTCTATGCACCGATCCTGATGGTGCAGCAGATGATCGCGGTCTTGCGCACGCTGTTCGGGCTGCAAAAGGGCTGGTCGCCGCAGGCACGCGCAGGTGGGCACTACAGCCTTGCCACCCTGTTCAAATGCCACGCGCTGGAAACGGTCAGCGGTGTGGCGCTCTGGACCGGGATCGCGGCGGGGCTGGTGTCGCTCTGGCTTGCGCCGATCGCGCTGTCGCTGGTGCTGGCCGTGCCGCTGTCGGCCCTGTCCAGCCTGCGCCTGCCGCGGGGGTGGATGGGCACCGCCGAGGTCCTGAAGGAACCCCGCATCAACAAGGCCGCCCGGCACTACCGCAGTCTGCTGCGCCAGAACCTGCAGGGGCCGGACACCCCGATGCCCGCAGCCGAATAGGTCAAGACCGCACCATCGCGGCCTCCCGCGATGGTGCGCCTCAGATCCGGCCCGCCGTTTGACCCTTTGGCCGTTTGGCCGTTTGACAGGGGGATCAGTCGGTCTCTGTCTGCGGGCCAGCACCTGCCTCGATCCAGTCGATGACCCGATCCGCCCATCCCGGCGGCACCATGTGCCCTCCGGGAAACAACTCGAACACCAGCTCTGCGTCCGCACCGCACTGCCAGCGACGCAGGCTCAGCTCGCCGTCCTGCCAGATCCTGTCGGGCGCATGGGTGTCGCAGCCCATCGTGTCGCGCCACAATTCCAGCCCCGCCCAGATGTCCCCCTGCGTGAACCGCCCGCCGCCGAGAATCCGCCCTTCCAGAGGCACCACCCCGTCGCGCCAGCCGTGGCTGTGGTAGATCCGCGCCGGTCCGGTGCAGCTCTCGGGCTGCGGACGCCAGAACCCGCCGGACACGGGCAGATAGGCCGCAAAGGTTTCGGGCTGGTCACAGGCGAGGTAGTTCACCATGAAGGCTCCCGAAGAAAACCCAGCAAGAACAGTGTTCTGCGGATCGATGTCAAAGCGCGCCGCCGCATCCGACACCACTTCGGGCAGGAACGCGAAATCATCGCGACCCTGAAATTCCGGCAGGAAAGACCAGCTGCGCGGCCCGTTGGGACGGCGCGCACCATTTGGTGCAATCACCGCATAGCCGCGGGCGGTGACCGCCTCCACCATGCCGCGCATGCGCAGAACCCCTTTGGCCGATCCGCCGTGACCGTGCAGGAACAGGACCGCCGGGATCGGTGACGGATCGCCCGCGGTTTCTGTTGCCGCCGGTGGCAAGGCGATCTCGTAGCTGCCGCCCGGAATCTCACACTGCGGCTCGACCGGTCCACACCCTGCCCGGGCGCTGCCGGCTGCGGTCAGCGCCATAGCGACACACAGCGGGATCAGCCGTTCCATGGGCGCACCGGAAGGTCGGACGCCAGCCAGCCGGGTCCGGCCGAGGACCCGTGAAGCCCCTCCGGCACGTCGATCACCTGCTGGTAGCCTGCCGCAAGGAGTTGGCGGCTGAGACGGGCCGAGCGCACGCCCCCTGCACAGATCAGCGCCACCGGGCGGTTCGGGTCCTGAGCCACGAAGGCGTCGAGCCTGTCGATGAAATCGTCACGGCGCATGTCCAGTGGCACCGCCCCCTCCGGCACGCCGGTCCGGCGCCATTCGCCCGGGGTGCGAATATCCACCAGCAGGATCTCTCCTGCCCGGGCCTGCGCATGCGCCGCCTGAACGCCGAGCATGCCGCCCTCATGCGACGGGCGATAGCGCGCGAGCCGCCACCAACCGGCAGCGGTCGCGACGCCGATCACGCCCCCCGCGCACAGGAGACGACGGCGCGACATCGCCGTCCTGGGTTCTGGCATTTCCATCTGCACCTCCTGCGTGACGGCCCCATGGTCCCTGCCCCGAGGTCCTAGCACAGGTCGCCCGTCCCTGCGCGGCTGTCCTCCTCACCGCGCCATCAAGTTCCCGTCATCGCCATGCCGCATCGCGGCAATCGCAGGTTGCGGCCCAAAACATGCGGCCCAGTGTCACATTTTGGCGTTTCCGATGCGAAACAGGCCAGATTCCGTGCGGATTTTCTGGATCAGCACTGGAAAATTCCTTACTCAGCCTACAGCTTGGAGCCTGTTGCCCGACATAAAAACAATATGCCCGACCTGGAGAGTATGACGTGTCTCTTTTCTTGATAGCGGCCTTGCCATTTCTTGGCGCGCTGTTTCCCGCACTGTTGATCCGCGCCGGTCGCAATGCCTCGGCCGCCTCTGCCGGACTGGCCACGGGGCTTGCCTTCATTGGACTGATGCTACACGCCCCCGCCATTCTGCGCGGCGAGGTTGTGCAGGTCGGTATCGACTGGCTTCCCGCGCTGGGATTGTCGGCCAATTTCTTTCTGGACGGGCTGGGGTTCCTGTTCGCCACGCTGATCCTCGGGATCGGGCTGCTGATCATCCTCTATGCGCGGTTCTACCTGTCGCGGCAGGACCCGATGGGGCAGTTCTATACCTATCTGCTGCTGTTTCAGGGCGCGATGGTCGGTATCGTGCTGTCCGACAACATCCTGCTGCTGCTGGTGTTCTGGGAGCTGACATCGCTGTCGTCCTTCCTGCTGATCGGGTACTGGAAGCACCTGCCCGAAGGCCGCCAGGGCGCGCGCATGGCGCTGACGGTGACCGGCATGGGCGGGCTTGCCATGATCGGTGGCATGCTGATCCTCGGCCAGATCGCAGGCTCCTATGACATCAGCACCATCCTGCAAAACAAGGAGGCGATCCAGTCCTCCGACCTTTATCTGCCGGCGCTGATCCTGATCCTGATCGGGGCCTTCACCAAATCCGCACAGTTCCCGTTCCACTTCTGGCTGCCGCATGCGATGGCGGCGCCGACGCCGGTTTCGGCCTATCTGCACTCCGCAACCATGGTAAAGGCGGGCCTGTTCCTGATGGCGCGACTGTGGCCGGTGCTCGCTGGCACGCCGGAATGGTTTTATATCGTCGCGACCACGGGTCTCGTGACCATGGTGATCGGCGCGGTGATCGCGCTGTTCAAGGACGACCTCAAAGCGCTGCTGGCGTTCTCCACCGTGTCGCATCTGGGGCTGATCACCATGCTCCTGGGCTTTGGCACCAAATATGCAGCCGTCGCGGCGGTGTTTCACATCATCAACCACGCCACGTTCAAGGCGGCGCTGTTCATGTCGGCAGGGATTGTCGACCACGAGGCCCATACCCGCGACATCAAACGTCTGGGTGGCCTGCGTCACCTGATGCCGGTAACCTTTGTGATCGCCGCTGTCGCCTCGCTGTCGATGGCCGGTATCCCGCCGTTGAATGGTTTCCTGTCCAAGGAAATGATGCTGGATGCGGCAGAGAAGACCACATGGCTCAACTCCGCCTACATGGTGGCCGGGCTTGCGACCTTTGCGGCGATGTTCTCGGCGGCCTATTCCTTCCGCTATATTGCGCATGTCTTCCTCGGCCCCAAGCGCGAGGATTATCCGGCCAAGCCGCATGACCCCGGCTTTGGCATGTGGGCCTCGCCTGCACTGCTGGTGGTACTGGTGGTGCTGATCGGTCTGTTCTCGGCCAAGCTGGTGGGCCCGCTTGTTGCGGCCTCCGCAAGCGCGGTGATTGGGGGCGAGAAACTGCCCTATTATTCGCTGAAGCTCTGGCACGGGTTTACGCCCGCGCTCTACATGTCGATCACCGCGGTGGTCGGTGGTCTGGTCCTGCTGGCCCTGCATCGCCCGCTGGAGCGGGCTTGGAACGCCTTGCCCCGCCCCGAGGCCAAGGTGATCTTTGACGCCATCGTGCTCCGCCTGACCGCTCTGACGCAGGGTGTGACAGCAAGGCTGCATGATGGATCGCTCACCCGCTATGCGGCGATCATGGTGAGCTTCACCGTCGCCATCTGCATCTTTGCCTATGGCACCGGGACGCTTGGCCTGCCCACGCGAGAAGCGCAAGAGTTCGGCGTGCTGCCGGTAGTCGGTTGGCTGTGTCTGATCGTGGCCACCTGCTGCATCGTGATCTTCCACCGCCAGCGCTTTGTGGCGCTGATCCTGATCGGCATCGTCGGTCTGGTGGTGTCGCTGTCGTTCAACTACCTCTCCGCACCGGATCTGGCGCTGACCCAGATCTCGGTCGAGGTGGTGACAATCATCCTGATGCTGCTGGCGCTCAACTTCCTGCCCAAGGAAACTCCGGTGGAAACGCCCGCCCTGTCCCGCCTGCGCGACGGCGCCATCGCCATCGTCGGCGGTGTTGGCGTCGGGGGGCTGATCTATGCGCTGTTGATGCGCGACTTTGCCTTCCCGTCGATCTCGGGCTTTCACATCGAGAACTCCTACAAGGGCGGCGGCGGCACCAATATGGTGAACGTGATCCTGGTGGATTTCCGAGGCTTTGACACCTTTGGCGAGATCATCGTTCTGGGGATCGCGGCGCTGGTGATCTTTGCCCTGACCGAAGCGGTGCTGTCGACGCGCGTGCGCGCCTATCTGCTCAACCGCAAGCCCGACATCGAACAGGCCGGCGACAGCCATCCCGGCATGATGGTGGTGGTGACGCGGATGATGATGCCGGTGGCCCTTATGGTTGCGGCCTATATCTTCTTCCGCGGTCACAACCTGCCCGGCGGCGGCTTTATCGCCGGTCTGATCGCGGCGATCGCGGTGATCATGCAGTATATGGCCTCCGGGTTCGGCTGGGCGACAGAGCGCCAGCGCATGCCCTATCACGGCATCATCGGCTCTGGCGTGCTGATCGCCGCGGCCACCGGGCTTGGTGCCTGGTTCAATGGCCAACCGTTCCTGACCTCTGCCTTCGGCTATGTGCACCTGCCGCCGCTGGAGGAGTTCGAACTGGCCACCGCCGCGCTGTTCGATCTCGGCGTGTTCCTCGCGGTTGTCGGCGCGGTGATGCTGGCGTTGGAGAGCCTCAGCCGCTTTGCCTGGCAACCGGGCACCTCGACCGAGCACGCCATGGACATCAACCCCGCCCGCGATGACGCGGCGCATGACACCAAAGAGGTCTGAGCATGGAACTCCTTCTGGCTTCTGCCGTCGGCCTATTGACCGCTGCGGGGATCTATCTGGTCCTGCGCCGCCGGACGTTTCCGGTGATCCTGGGCACGTCGTTGCTGTCCTATGCCGTGAACGTCTTCCTGTTCGCCTCCGGGCGACTGGTGACAAACGCGCCGCCGATCCTCAACAAATATGAAGACATCGCCTATTCCGACCCGCTGCCACAGGCGCTGGTGCTGACGGCGATCGTGATCTCCTTCGGCATGACTGCCGTGGTGGTGATGGTGGCGCTCGGGGCGTTCCTCAGCGCCCGCAATGACAATATCAACATGGACGACACTGCGCCCGCGCAGGGAGAGGACGCATGAACCACCTTCTGATTGCGCCCATCGTGCTGCCCGCGCTGGTGGCGCCCTTCATCATCATGACGCTGCGCTATCACATCGATTTGCAGCGCATATTCTCGCTGGCGTCGAATGTGCTTCTGGTTGCCATCGCGCTGACCCTGGCGGTTCAGGCCGCCGACGGCACGGTGCAGGTCTATGAACTGGGGGACTGGCAAGCGCCCTTCGGCATCGTGCTGGTGCTGGATCGGCTGTCGGCGATGATGGTGCTGTTGACCACGCTGCTGGCGCTGGCCGTCAACCTCTATGCCATCGGCAGCAAATGGGACGAACGCGGGGCCAACTTCCACGCGCTCTACCAGTTCCAGCTGATGGGCATCATCGGCGCTTTCCTGACCGGTGACGCCTTCAACCTGTTTGTGTTCTTCGAGGTGCTGCTGATCGCCTCCTACGGTCTGATGATCCACGGCGGCGGCGCCCGGCGCTTTCAGGCGGGCGTGCAATATGTGGTCTTCAACCTTCTGGGCTCCACCCTGTTCCTGTTTGCGCTTGGCACCATCTATGCGGTGACCGGCACGCTGAACATGGCCGATCTTGCCGTCCGCGTGGCAGAGCTGCCGGCAGAAGACAGCGCCCTGATCCGCGTGGGTGCGGCGATGCTGCTCCTGGTCTTTGCGATCAAGGCCTCGTTGCTGCCGCTGCACTTCTGGCTACCGGCCTCTTACGCCAACGCGCCTGCGCCGGTAGCGGCGCTGTTTGCGATCATGACCAAGGTCGGCGCCTATGCGATCCTGCGTGTTTACACGCTGATCTTCGGCCCCGATGTGGCGGTGGTCGAGGGGCTGGTGGGCGACTGGTTGCTGCCAGCAGCACTCCTGACCGTGGCCATTGGCGCGATCGGGGTTCTGGGGGCCAAGGAGATCGGTCGCCTGATGTCCTTTGGTGCGATCACCTCCGTTGGCACGCTTTTGACCGCTATCGCCCTGTTCACGCCGGAGGCCGCTGCCGCGGCGCTCTATTACGCCGTGCATTCGACCCTCGCCGCAGCAGCGCTGTTCCTGGTCGCCGACATGGTGCGGCAACGCCAGGGCGGCGAGATCACGCCGCAACCGGTGATGGCGCAAAGCGGTCTCATATCGGTGCTGTTCTTTGTTGCCGCGATCGCCACCGCAGGCATGCCGCCCCTGTCCGGTTTTCTGGGAAAACTGCTGATCCTCGACGCCGCGCGCGGGGATACGCTTGTGATCTGGGTCTGGGCCGTGATCCTGGTCAGCTCACTGATCACCATCATGGGGTTTGCACGCGCCGGCACGCTGATCTTCTGGAAGAGCCACGGGTTGCAGCATGACGACACCATCGCAGAACCGGAAATCGAACTGGAACAGGTCGATCAGGACGACGCACCCGCCGCACCGCGCGCGCCCGCGCTGCCCTTTGTCGCCACATTCGGTCTGCTTGCGGGATTGGTGGCGCTCACCGTCTTTGCCGGTCCGATGACCCGCTACACCACCGCCACCGCGCAGGATCTCTTTGCGCCCGAGGCTTATATCGAGACGGTTCTGGCCAACCGTGACCGTCCCGTTGTCGACCCGGCCAAGGCCGATGGGTATGGCAGCGACGACAGCCACGACGATGCGGCGCAGATCCAAGAGGAGGGCCATTGATGAAGCTCCTGAACCGCCTTCTGCCGCACCCGTTGCTGACGCTGATGCTGACGGTGATCTGGCTGCTGCTGGTCAATCGTTTCTCGCTCAACTCGCTGGTGTTCGGCTTTTTCCTCGGCCTGTTGATCCCTGTGGTGACCCAGCCCTATTGGCCCAATCGCCCCAAGCTCAAAAGCCCGCTGCGGCTGGCGACCTATGTGCTGTTGGTGTTCTGGGATATCGTGATCGCCAATATCACCGTGGCGCGGATCATCCTGTTCATGCCCAACAGCAAACGTCAGCCCACATGGGTCGAAATCCCGCTGGACATCCGCACGCCCGAGGCCATCGCGATGCTTGGCGGAACCATCACCATGACACCGGGGACCCTGACTGCGGATATCTCGGCTGATGGGCGTCACCTGCTGGTTCACTGCCTGCACGCGCCCGACACCGCCTCTGTCCGCGATGAGATCAAGACCCGCTATGAACGCCGCCTGAAGGAGATTTTCGAATGATCGAATACGCCTATATCTTCGCCTTCGGCTGTTTCGCCCTGGCGATGCTGATGAACCTGTGGAAAGTGGTGACCGGTACGGAGGTCACCGACCGCATCCTTGCGCTTGATACCCTGTTCATCAACTCCATCGCCCTGGTGGTGTTGTTCGGGGTGTTCCTGAGCTCGGAAATCTTCTTTGAGGCCTCGCTGATCATGGCCATGCTCGGCTTCATCTCCACCGTGGCCTATGCGCGCTTCCTGCTGCGCGGCAACATCATCGAGTGAGGAGACAGACATGATTCTCGACCTTCTCATCACCGGGTTCATCGTATTGGGTGGCTTTTTTGGCTTTGTCGGCTCCTTTGGCCTGCTCAAGCTCAACGACCCGATGTCGCGCATGCATGCGCCCACCAAGGCGACGACGCTCGGCGTCGGTGGCGTGCTTTTGGGCTCCATGCTGCATGCGGTGGTCTACGAGGGCCGCCTCTCTGCTCATGAGCTGCTGATCACCCTGTTCCTGCTGGTCTCCGCTCCGGTCACGGCAAATTTCCTTGCCAAGGTGTTCATCAACCAGCAGACAAAGCCCAAAGACCTGCCCGTCCCCGGCGACTGCGAACTCTGGGCGACGCATAACAAACCTGAACATCGTTCGGCCGACACGCCCGAAGCCTAGCGTTTGGGACCGGCCACCACCCGGAGGCCCCGATGCACGCACCCCGTCTTCCCCTGACCCGCGATCTGGTTCTTGTTGGGGGCGGCCATACGCACGCGCTATTGCTGCGGATGTGGGGGATGAACCCTCTGCCGGGCGTGCGTCTCACCCTGATCAACCCCGGCCCCACCGCGCCCTATTCCGGCATGCTGCCGGGATTTGTCGCCGGTCATTACGACCGCGATGCGCTCGACATTGATCTTGTGAAACTCGCACGGTTTTCCGGGGCGCGGCTCATTCTGGGAGCCGCCGAAGAGATCGACCCCGAGGCCAAGCGCATTACCGTGCCGGGCCGCCCGGCCATCTCCTATGATGTGGCCTCGATCGACATCGGCATCACATCGGCCATGCCAGAGCTGCCGGGCTTTGCCGATTTTGCCATTCCCGCCAAACCCTTGGGAGAGTTTGCTGCAAGCTGGGACGCCTTTCGTGCAGGCAGCGAACCCGCCCGGATCGCCTGCATCGGCGGTGGCGTTGCCGGGGTGGAGCTGATCCTCGCCATGTCGCATGCCCTGCGCAAAAAGAACCGTCTGGCGCAGGCGACCTTGATCGACAGTGACGCCGCGCTCTCCGTGCTGAGTTCCCAGAGCCGATCGCGCCTGCGCAAGGCGCTGGATGCGCATGGTGTTACGGTTCTGGAACATGCGCCGATAGAGCGCCTGAGTGAAGGCCGCATTCACCTCAGGGACGGGCGCGACATCTCCAGCGATTTCATTGTTGGCGCTGCGGGCGCGCGCGCCTATGGCTGGCTTGCGACCTCCGGGCTTGCGCTCCATGACGGCGCGCTTGTGGTCTCCGAGCGTCTTCAGACCTCTGATCCTCACGTCTTTGCCACCGGCGATTGCGCCTATATGGCGCATGCCCCGCGCCCTAAGGCGGGCGTCTACGCGGTGCGGCAAGCGCCGGTGCTTTTTCACAACCTCAAAGCCATGCTGGCAGGCGGGGCTTTCAAGCGCTATCAACCGCAGCAGGATTACCTCAAACTCATCTCCATGGGTGGGAAGTCCGCTCTTGCGGATCGCAACGGGCGCAGCTTTTCGGGTGGGCTGTTGTGGCGCTGGAAAGATCACATCGACCTTAAATTTATGGGGGAATTCACCTCCCTGCCGGTCATGTCCCTGCCCGCCCTGCCCCGCACCCACGCCAAGGGCATCCAGGAGGCGCTTGGCTCAAAACCCATGTGCGGCGGCTGCGGTTCAAAGGTCGGGCGCACGGCGCTACGCCACGGGCTGAGCACCTACCACGGCGCGTCGCGCCCGGATGTGACCCCGCTGCCGGGCGACGACGCCGCGCAGCTGACAGTCGGCGGGGCCACGCAGGTCATCAGCACCGACCACTTGCGCGCCTTTACCGAAGACCCGGTGGCGATGACCGCGATCACCGCGCAACATGCGCTCAATGACATCTGGGCGATGGGCGCGCGCCCACAGGCCGCCACCGTCACCCTGATCCTGCCCCGCCAGTCGCCCGAACTACAGGAACGGCTACTGTACGAGATCATGGAAACCGCCCACCAAGAGATGAAAGCCGCAGGTGCCGCCATCGTGGGCGGCCATACCTCTTTGGGCGAGGAACTCACCGTCGGCTTCACCGTCACCGGGCTTTGTGACGCGCCCCCAATCACCCTTGCTGGCGCATGCGCGGGCGATCACCTGATCCTGACCAAACCCTTAGGATCAGGCACGATTTTAGCCGCAGAAATGACGGGACAGGCCCGCGGGGCTTGGGTTGCGGGCGCGCTTGATCTGATGTGTCAGAGCCAACGCAACGCCGCCAAGGTCCTGCGCCCCGTGGCGCGCGCCATGACCGATGTCACGGGCTTTGGTCTGCTGGGCCACTTGCAGGGGCTGTGCGAGGCCTCGCATCTGGGCGCAGAGATCACATGTGACGCGATCCCATTGATGGAGGGCGCACGCGAACTGGCCGAGGCGGGCGTGCGGTCCACGATCTTTGACGACAATGCGGCTCTTTTACCCGGCATTGGCACCGCAGGCGCGCGGGCACTGTTGTTTGATCCGCAGACCTCTGGCGGGCTCTTGGCCTGTGTCGCCCCCGAACACTCTGCGCAGGTGTTGGAGCAGCTTAGAAACCACGGCTACCGCGCTGCAAAGATTGGCGAAATGCGCGGTTCTGACGAGGGTATCGTGCTGCGATAACCTACCTCAAAGAGCTGCCATCACCTCCAATACGCGCGCTGCGGCCTGCGTGCGATCCGACGCGCTCAATCCCGGCAGCGCAATCTGACGCTGGTTGCTCACCGCATAGCGGCTGCGGGCCTTGCGGTAAGCGGGGTCGTAATGGTCTGCCATCAACCGCGCCACCAGCGCTGGTTTATCTCCCGCCGCGATCAGCTTGAACCAGTCCTCCACCACCGCGCCCGAGCGATGTTCCTTAAGAGGTCCGAGCTTTGCGCGCAGGTGGTCCGCGTCTGACAGAATGTCATCGTAAGCCTCAACCAGATAGGCGCAGCGGGCCTCAAACGGCACCTCAAGATCAATCCTCGGTGCGGCTTTCATCGCCTCCCACAGGCTGGGCGGCAGGATACGCGCCCCGATCTTGCTGGCTTCGGCCTCGACCAGCACCGGGCGCGCCGGGTCCATCTGCGCCAGCGCGCAGGCGATATAGCTCTCGAACCGTTTCTGACTTGGCTGCCCTCCCGGCATCTCGCCCAAGAGCGAACCGCGATGCCCCGCAAGCCCCTCCAGATCCAGCACCTGACCGCCCATCGCGGCGATCTGCTGCAAAATCTCGGTCTTGGCGGTGCCGGTCAACCCGTCCAGCAAGATCAGCCGATGCGACAGTCCCGCCTCATAGAGCGCGGCATGTACCAGACGGCGATAGCTTTGATAGCCGCCCTGAACCACCTCGGCCCGCCAGCCGATCTGGCTCAACATCCACGTGAAACTGCCCGAACGCTGCCCGCCGCGCCAGCAATAGACCAGAGGTTTCCAGCTGCCGTCGTGATGGCTCAGCCGTTGCTCGATGTGGGTGGCGGCATTGCGAAACACCATCGCCGCGCCGATCTTGCGGGCACGAAAGGGGCTTTCCTGCACATAGATCGTGCCCACCTCGGCCCGTTCCTCATTGTCGAGCACCGGCAGGTTGATCGCGCCGGGCACATGGTCCTCGGCGTATTCTGCCGGGCTGCGCACGTCGATCACGGTATCGTGTCCATGCGCAAGAAAATCGGAAAGTGTTTGAAACGTCAGAGCCATGCCCCATCTCTATCTTCACCGGTGCGACAACAAAATACCTATCCACTCGCGCCGGGGCATGTCTGCGCCGAATGCAACCGGCCCGCGAACGATCCGCCCGCGCATGAGGTGCCTTCTGGCCACGTCCTGGCCGCATTTGGGGACATACTCCCCGCATCATTGACCCAAAGGCCCGCCATGCCCGAGCGCGAATTGGAACTCGATCACCTGCCCGCCACGCTGATCCGCCGGTTGAACCAGATCTCCGTCGCACGGTTTGCGACCGCCATGTCCAACGCCAACATTGACCTGACCCCGGTGCAATATGCCGCGCTGGCCGCACTCGCCGCCCGTCCCGGGGTTGATCAGGCAACGCTGGCAGCACTCATCGGGTATGATCGCGCGACACTTGGCAAAGTGGTGGAACGCCTCGATCTGAAACATCTGGTCCGGCGCGAGGTGCGCCCCGAGGATCGCCGGGCGCGCAGCCTGCATCTGACCCCTGCCGGTGCGGCCCTGCACGACGCCGCCCGCCCGCTGGTCGAAGCGCTGCAAACCGATATCCTCGCTGGCCTGTCCCGCAGTGAACGCCAAGACATGCTGCAGCTGTTGCGCAAGGCCACCGAGGCCGCCGAAGCGGGCGATCACGACGCCCCACCCATGGTCCGGAGCGCATAACGCGCTCTGCCGCACAGGCGCGCAGCATCTGTTGTCAGAGGCCGGAGTATGCCAGATCGGAAACCCCGCGTGCGCCTGCGTACCTCAGCCCCGTTTACGCGCGAGTTCGATCCGCGCCTCGGTCATGGACAAATCGGAGATGATCTGGCGACGCTTGCTGCGATCACTGGTCTCGTTCAGCTCCGCACGCAGGCGGGCCAGTTCACGGCTGAGCGCGACCACTTCGGGCACCGCGCCATTGTCCCGCAGGAGTCTGTTCATCACCGCATTGTCGGGATCATCGCATGGGGGCAAAGGACGGCCTGCCCCTTCGAGATTGTCAAAGGCTCCGTCTTTTTCGGCGGCAGCAATACGCGCGTTGATGAGATCTATCAGCGGGTGGTCCATCGCCCGTCAGAGCCAGTCATTGCGCGCGGTGCCGACAGCCTGCGCCACGGTGTCATAGCCGTCGCGCGCAAGAAGCCTATCAACCCCCGTGGCGATCTCTGCGGCCAGGGACAGGCCGCCATAGACCAGCGCGGTATAGAACTGCACCGCCGAGGCCCCGGCCCGGATCTTGGCATAGGCCTGTTCTGCCGAGGAAATTCCCCCGACGCCAATGATCGGCACTTCGCCGTCAAGACGCGCGGACAGCTGCGCCAGCACGCGGGTGGATTTGTCAAACAACGGTGCGCCGGACAGGCCGCCGGCTTCCTCCCGATGCGGGCTTTTCAGACCGTCTCGCGCAAGCGTGGTATTGGTGGCGATCACCGCGTCGATGCCGCTGTCGCGCGCCACTGCCGCGATGTCATCCAGCCCGGCCTGATCCAGGTCGGGCGCGATTTTCAGGAATACCGGGACCGGGCGGTCGAGGCTGCTGCGGGCGTTCATGACCCCCGCCAGCAGCGCCGATAGTGCGGCCTTGCCCTGAAGGTCGCGCAGTTTCTCGGTATTGGGTGAGGACACATTGACGGTGGCAAAATCCAGATGCGCGCCGCAGTGGCGCAGCACCCGGGCAAAATCCTGTGCACGGTCGTCGCTGTCCTTGTTGGCCCCGAGGTTGAGGCCGATCACGCCATCCTTTGGACGGTTGGCGAGCCGGGCGCCGATCACGTCCATGCCTTCGTTGTTGAAGCCAAAGCGATTGATCGCCGCGCGATCTTCGCTCAGCCGGAACAGGCGGGGCTGCGGGTTGCCGGGCTGCGGGCGCGGTGTCGCAGCGCCGACCTCGATAAAACCAAAGCCCGCCTGCGTCAGCGCGCCGAGCGCCTCGGCGTTCTTGTCAAACCCGGCGGCCAGCCCCACCGGATTGGGCAGGCGCAGCCCCGCGATTTCGGTCTTCAGCCGCGGCGACGTGACAGGCCCCGGACGCGGTGTGAGCCCGGACTTCAGCGCCTTGATGGACAGTCCATGGGCGGTTTCGGGGTCCAGGCGATGCATCACCGCCAACGCCAGTGTTTCGGACAGCTTCATTCGCCATGTCTCCTTTGGTGCGCGCAGCGCGGGGGCTCAGACCATCTCGGCGGGAAATTGATGCTGGCCGTCAACCAGCGGCAAGGGTTTGACCCAGAGCACCTCGGTCAACTGCAAGCGGCGATAGAGATGCGGGAACAGCGCCCCGCCGCGCGATGGCTCCCACTTCAGCGCCTCGCCCATCGCTTCGGCGTCAAACGCCAGGAGCCACAGGCCCTCGGCCCCGGCAAAATGCTTGGCTGCGGTTTCCGCCGCCTGCTGGGCTGTCGAGAAGTGGATATAGCCGTCCGCCAAATCCACGGGCGCGCCATCGGTTTCACCGGCGGCCTCAAAAGCGCGCCATTCGTCGTCACGGAAAATCTTGTACATCAGCATGGGAACCTCATGCCCTCAGACACCCCTGCTGCGCAAGGGCGCTTGTGCAATGGGCAGCGCAAAGTTTCCCCTGCGTCGATATATCCCTGTCATGATAATTTGGTTTTGACTGTTTGGACAAAGATCCCGAATATTGGTCGAATAACAACCGCCGGTAGAGGTGGCATAACAAAGGTGAGGGTTTATCCTATGATCGCACGTTTCCTGACATCCGTGGCCGCGCTTGGCCTGACCGCCGGCCTTGCGGCGGCGGACTACAAGCTGACCATCCTGCACACCAACGACATTCACAGCCGCATCGAGTCGATCAACAAATACGACTCCACCTGCGGCGCAGAGGACGAGGCCGAAGGCAAATGTTTCGGCGGTGTGGCCCGCATCAAGACCAAGGTCGACGAAATGCGCGCGGCGCTTGAGGGACAGAACGTCCTGCTTCTGGATGCGGGCGACCCGTTCCAGGGTTCACTGTTCTACACCACCTACAAGGGCGCAGCCGAGGCCGAGTTCATGGAGGCCATCGGCTATGACGTCATGGCCGTCGGCAACCACGAATTCGACGACGGCCCGGCCGGGCTGGAGAAATTCGTCGATACCGTGTCGTTCCCGGTGATCTCCGGCAATCTCGACCTCAGCTCCGAACCGCTGCTGAAGGGTAAGGTCGGCAACCACGTGGTGCTTGAGGTCGGCGGCGAAAAGATCGGCATCATCTCCGCGCTTGCGACCGACACGGTCGAGACCTCCTCGCCGGGGCCCAACGTCGTGTTCCAGGACGAGATCGACAGCCTGGCCGCGGATGTGGAGGCGCTGCAAGCCGAAGGCGTCAACAAGATCATCGCCCTGACCCATGTGGGCCTGGCCAAGGATCTTGAGATCGCGGAACAGGTTCCGGGTCTCGACGTGGTTGTGGGTGGCCATTCGCACACGCTCCTGTCCAACACATCCGACCGCGCCGCAGGCCCCTACCCGACCATGGTCGGCGATGTGCCGGTGGTGCAGGCCTATGCCTACTCCAAATACCTAGGCGAGTTGACGGTGACCTTTGACGACGCAGGCAATGTAACTGCGGCCGAGGGCGATCCGATCCTGCTCGACGCCTCGGTGACGCCGGATGCGGAGATCGCCGCCCGCGTGGCCGAGATGGGCGCCCCGATCGAAGAGATGAAAACCCGCGTGGTGGCCGAAACCGCCGATACTGTCGATGGCTCCCGCGATGTGTGCCGTGCGGGCGAATGCTCGATGGGCAATCTGGTGGCCGATGCGATGCTGGCGCGGGTGAAGGACCAGGGCGTCTCGATCGCGATCCAGAACGGCGGCGGGCTGCGCGCCTCCATTGACGCGGGCGAGGTGACCATGGGCGAAGTGCTGACCGTGCTGCCGTTTCAGAACACGCTCTCGACCTTCGAGGTCAGTGGCCAGACCATGATCGACGCGCTGGAAAACGGCGTGGGTCAGATCGAGGAGGGCGCAGGCCGTTTCCCGCAGGTCGCCGGCATGAAGTTCGCCTTCGACCCGGCCAAGGAACCGGGCGCACGGGTCTCTGACGTGATGGTCATGGAGGGCGATGCCTGGGTGGCGATCGATCCGGCCAAGACCTACGGCGTGGTGTCCAACAACTACGTCCGCAACGGCGGCGACGGCTACAAGATGTTCGCCGGCGACGACAAGAACGCCTATGACTTCGGCCCCGATCTTGCCGATGTGGTGGCCGAATACCTTGCCGAGGCCGGCCCCTACAGCGCCTATACAGACGGTCGCATCAGCCAGAAGTAAGCCCCGCCCGGAGCACCGGTCGCTCCCTGTGATCCGCTGCTCCAGCCTGCATGTCCCCTGTCAGAGCAATCCGGCAGGGGAAATCGGAAACAGAAAACCGCCCAGGGAAAACTGCCCCACCCCGGCATCGCCCTGGCCTGAGCCAGTGCGATCCGGTGAACTCAGGGCGCCGGCAGGCCGCGCCGAAGGCGCGGCCTGCCCCCCGGCGATTTGCTTGGCAAAGCGCAACCCCTCTCGCAAGATCAAGTGGCGCACCCACTGCCGCAGTCAGCGCAACGGCCCGTCCAGCCCAACCAGAGCAGTATCAGGCAGCCGCCACGCCGGCCTCCAGCCTCCGATAGCGGAGCGCCAGCGTCACGGCCCGGGTGAGATTCAGCACCATCAGCGCCAGCCACAAACCGTGGTTGCCCAGAGCCGGAACCAGAACCAGCAAGGCCCCGACATAGACGGCGACCGATTGCAGCGCCGCGATCCGCATGTCGCGGGTCCATGTGGCGCCGATATAGATCCCGTCAAACATGTAGCTGGCAACGCTGACAAGCGGGGCAAGCGCCACCCACATGAGATAGGTGCGACCGGTCTCGCGCACCTCCGGCGCGGTGGTCATCAGGTCGATCAGCATCGGCCCCAGCCCCCAGAACCCCAGCGCCAGCAGCGCGGCAAAGCCGATCCCCCAATGGCTGGAAACCAGCGCCGCCCGGCGCAGGCGCTGCGGATCGCGCGCCCCCACCGCGCCGCCCACCAGCGCCTCGGCACTGAACGCAAACCCGTCCAGCGCAAAGGCAGTGATCTCCAGAAACTGGATCAGCACCTGATTGGCCGCCAGCTTCACATCCCCCATATCCGCGCCGATGAACAGGAAGGTCGTAAACGACAGCGTCAGCAGCACCGACCGCACCATGATGTCGCCATTGACCTGCATCATCCGCTTGATGCGCGCCCGATCAAAAATCCGCGCCCAATCATGCCATTGATCGCCCGCAAAGGCCGACCGGCAGAACCACAGTCCCAGCACCAGCCCCGACCACTCGGCAATCAGCGTCGCTGTCGCAACGCCTTCGACACCCCAGCCGAGCCCGAGCACAAACCACAGGTCCAACAGGATATTCAGCCCGTTCATCCAGATCTGAAGCAGGAACACCGCGCGTGTACGCTCCACCGCAATCAGCCAACCGGTCACCGCATAAAGCCCGATGGTCGCGGGGGCGCCCCAGATGCGGATCTCCAGATAGGCCCGGGCCAGCCCTTCCACCTCGGCGCTGGCAGGCGCGAGGGCAAACGCCCCCCAGAATACCAAAGCCTGTGCAACGATGAAAAACACCCCCGCCCCGAAGGCCAGCATCAGACCCCGCATCAGCAGCGCACCGGTCTCGGCCACATCCCCGGCCCCACGCGCCTGCGCCGCAAGCCCGGTGGTGCCCATGCGCAGAAACCCAAAGGCCCAGTAGAGCGTCGACAGGATCACGGCGCCTACCCCCACCGCGCCAATGGGGGCCGCCTCGCCCAGTTGCCCCACGACACCCGTGTCCACCGCGCCGAGGATCGGCACGGTCGCATTGGACAAGACGATCGGCAGCGCGATTTTGAGCACCCGACCATGGGTGATGGGGCCAGATGCCTCGGACATGGATGTCGACCTTTGTGATTAAGTGCCGGAACGCCGGTCCTGCGGCATCAGGAAATGCCCTGTCGCCTGCGCAAAGAGCTTGTCCTTGTGATCCTGCCAGGCGGCCACATGCACCGAGGCATAGCGCCGACCAGAGCGATTGACCGTGGCCCGCGCGTAAGAATCGCGCGGCAGGCCGGACCGCAGATAATCCACGGTGAAATCAATGGTTTTAGGCAAGCGCGGCATCTGTCCCGCGGCCATGGTGTCCACGTCCAACTCGCCGCTTTCGAACTGCGGCCAGAGGTGGAACCACTGCAGGGTGATCACCGAGGTGACCTCCAGAAACGCCGCCGTCGCCCCACCGTGGATCGCCGGCAGCATCGGGTTGCCGATCAGAGTGTCGTGGAAATGCATGGTCGAGGTCAGCTCATCGCCACGCCGCTCGAAGGTGATGCCGAGAAACCCGATGTAAGGTACCGATTCCACCAAGGCCGCAAGGGCCGCATCGCGGCGTTGCTTGATCACTTGCACGGGCTCAGGACGGTGGCGGCTCATTGCTTGGGCTCCAGCGTGAAGGCGCCAGAGGCCGTTGCGACAGGCACCTCGGTTTCCTCATCCGTTGCCACCGCGCGTACAAAGGCGACATTGCGGGTCACGTGGTGACAGGTTGCGGTTGTGGTGATGGTCTGCCCCGGCGTCGCCCCGCGCATATAGTCGATCCGCAGATCGATGGTGGCGGTGCTCGACGGCTCGCTCGGGTGGCTCATCACGGCCGCGCCACAGCAGGTATCCATCAGGGCCGAAACCGCACCGCCATGGATCACGCCAGTATCCGGATCCCCGATCAGTTTCTTGTCATAGGGCATCACGATCACCGCGCGTCCATTGCCGATCTCGGTCAGCTCCATCCCCAAAGCCTTTGAGTGCGGGATCGCCTCAATGAACTGGCGCGCCAGTTTGGTTTTGTCAGCCATGACTTGCTCCTTGCCGGATTTGCCTCATTTATTCCGTGCATGGGGGCAAAGCGCAAGGCTTGCAAAACTCCCAGTTGCACCGCTCGGTTCAGATGCTTAGGTTGCCCGAGCAAGGGAGGACATGGATGACCGAAACAAAACTGTCATTCAAGGAGATGTGCGCCGAGTTCGATGTGACGCCGCGCACCCTTCGGTACTATGAATATATCGAGCTGTTGCAGCCCGAACGTCAGGGGCGTTCACGGTTCTACGGCGCGCGCGACGTGGCGCGGATGAAGCTGATCCTGCGCGGGCGCAAGTTCGGCTTTCAGCTCGAAGAGATCCGCCAATGGTTGCTGATCTACGACAAGGAAGGCGACGAAGCGCAAAACCGCGCCTTTATCGAGATGGCCGACCGGCAACTGAAGGAACTGGAACTCCAGCGCCAGCAGATCAACGAGGCGATGGAAGAGCTGACCGACCTGCGCAAGGTGACCCTGGATTTGTTGAAGTAGGTCACTTGTCCGCCTCCCACCGAGAATAGCTGCGCAGGGTAGATCAATCAGCATACACGACTGCATCGGCGAGACCTCTTTCTATCCGCGGCTGCTGATCGGAACTGGGGTTCTGATCTCGGGTAGTTTAAGAGCTCAAGGAGGACCTCACTGTCGCGCACATGTGCGCAGTCTTGGTCGGTCGTCTCGAGATATCCAGCAACAAACTGCAATGGGCGCTTCGAGTGCTTACGTTGCCGCTCCCTCTCGTGCGGTGGCTGTATCTCATCGACAGATGCAGGTCATAGGGGCCTAGTGGCAAACTTAAATCAGCCTGTTTGCGTATGCTTTGCGGAGACATGACGCTGATTTCACCTCCAAAATTTTTGGCTTTTCCCCAAAACGTCACGTCAAATCGCCCTGCCACCACGTCACCCCTCAAAATGACGCGGCGTCGGAGTTACGTAAACGTCAAGTTCATGTTGTAACTCTCGACAAGAGCCGCCAAGGTTTACGCAGACGACGCCAACGTAAAGCAACATCTGAGTGACGCCCCATGAGTGAAGACACCAAATCCATTCGCGAGATGTGCGACGAATTCGGAGTAACGCCGCGCACGTTGCGATTTTACGAAGCCAAGGAATTGTTGTTCCCGATCCGGGACGGACAAAAGCGGCTCTTTACCAAGCGCGACCGGGCGCGGCTGAAACTGATCCTGCGCGGCAAGCGGTTTGGCTTCAGCCTGGAGGAAATCCGCCAGCTGCTCGACCTGTATCATATGGGCGACCAGCAGCTGACGCAGCTCAGCCGCACCTATGAGATCGCGCAGGACCGTCTGGCCGATATGGAGCGCCAGCGCGACGAGCTGACCGAGGCCATTGATGACCTGAAGGATCAGTTGAAATGGGGCGAGAAAGTCATCGCCTCGATGAAAACAAACGCCAAGGCGGCCGAGTAAACCTCACCGCCCTGCCCGATTGATTGAACCGCTAAACGCACCACATCCAACCTTTGAGGACCGCGATGCCGAGCTATACCGCCCCCACCAAGGACACCCAATTTGTTCTGCATGACGTGCTGAACATCAAGGACGCAGGAATCCCCGGCTATGACGAGCTGGAGCCCGATTTCACCGGCGCCGTTCTTGAAGAAGCCGGCAAGATCGCCCGCGACGTGCTGCACCCGCTGAATGTGGTGGGCGACACCGAGGGCTGCCGTCTGGAAAACGGTGTGGTCTACACCCCGACCGGCTTTAAGGCCGCGTTTGAACAAGTGAAAGAAGGCGGCTGGCCCGGTCTCGACATGCCGGAACAATACGGCGGCCAGAACATGCCCTATGTGATCGGCACCGCCGTGGGCGAGTTCTTCTCCGGCGCGAACCAGGCGTTTACCATGTATCAGGGCCTGACCCATGGCGCGGCCTCGGCCATTCTGGCGCATGGCACCGACGCACAAAAAGACACCTATCTGCCCAAGATGGTCTCTTGCGAGTGGACCGGCACCATGAACCTGACGGAGCCCCATTGCGGCACCGATCTGGGGTTGATGCGCACCAAAGCAGAACCGCAGGAGGATGGATCTTATAAGATCACCGGTCAGAAGATCTTTATCTCCGCTGGCGATCACGACATGTCCGAAAACGTGATCCACCTGGTGCTGGCCAAGATCCCCGGCGGCCCCGAGGGCATCAAGGGCGTGTCGCTCTTTATCGTGCCGAAGTTCATCGTGAACGACGATGGCACGCCGGGCGAGCGCAACGGCGTCTCGGTCGGCAAGATCGAAGAGAAGATGGGCATTCACGGCAACTCCACCTGCGTGATGAACTACGATGACGCCAAAGGCTGGCTCTTGGGGGACATGCACAAGGGCATGCGCGCCATGTTCACCATGATGAACGAAGCTCGTCTGGGTGTGGGCATGCAGGGTCTGGCGCAGGCCGAAGCGGCCTATCAGAACGCGGTGGAATACGCCAAGGACCGTCTTCAGGGCCGTGACGTGACCGGCGCGAAAAATCCCGATGGTCCGGCAGATCCGCTGATCGTCCACCCCGATATTCGCCGTAACCTCATGGATCAAAAGAGCTTTGCCGAGGGCGCGCGGGCGTTCATCCTCTGGGGAGCGACCATGATCGACAGGGCGCATCGCTCTGAGGACAAGGACGCCGATGGGCTGATCTCTCTGCTCACGCCGGTTATCAAAGGGTTCCTGACCGACAAGGGCTATGACATGACCGTGCAGGCCCAGCAGGTTTACGGCGGCCATGGCTACATCGAAGAATGGGGCATGTCGCAATATACCCGCGACGCCCGTATCGCGATGATCTACGAGGGCGCAAACGGTGTGCAGGCGCTGGATCTGGTGGGCCGCAAACTGGCGCAGGATGGCGGCAAGCATGTGATGGCGTTCTTTGATCTGGTCAAAGGGTTCTGCAAGGAAAACGCTGAAATCTCTGACACTTATGCCAAGGACTTCATCGAGCCTCTGAAGGCAGCTTCCAAGGATCTGCAGGCGGCGGGGATGTATTTCATGCAAAACGGCATGAAGAACCCCAACAACGCGCTCGCTGGCTCCACCGATTTCATGCATATGTTCGGCCATGTCTGCCTTGGCCTGATGTGGGCGATGATGGGCAAAGCCGCGCAAAAGGCGCTTGACGACGGGGCCTCTGACGCGGCGTTCTACGAGACAAAACTCGCCACCGGCCGCTACTACATGGCACGTCAGCTGCCCGCGACCAAACTGCACCTTGCCCGCATCGAGACCGGTGCCGACACGGTGATGGCTCTCGACGCCGCACAGTTCTGACCGCGCTCTTTGACATGACATGGGATGTGCCCCTGTGGGGCATATCCACCCTTGGCCGCCGGGGCGCATTTGGAATTGAGAGGATCCGAATATGCCCAAACGCTTTCGCCTGACCCGCCGCTTTCCCGTCGCCATGACGGAGGATGGCTTTCGCAGGCTCAAACGCTTTGCCCAGGAGGCCGGACTGGATGAGGGAGAAGCGCTGTCGTTTCTGTTCGAGAATTTTGACAGCGTGACCAACCATGAAAACCTGACCCACCGGTTGCGGCTGTTCAATGCCGAGCTGGAGGATCGCAAACGCTAGCGCACGGCGAGCACTGCCACGCGCTTAAGGGGGAGAGATGAGCGCAGAGCTGGATTTTCGCACATCATCTGCATGGATGACCGACGAGCACAAGATGCTCGCCGACATGACGCAGAGCTTTATCACCAAGGAGTGGGCCCCAAAATTCGAGCGCTGGCGCAAGCAGGGCGAGATGGACCGCTCCACCTGGGCGGAGGCCGGTGAACTGGGCCTGCTCTGCCCCTCCATCCCCGAGGAATACGGCGGCGCGGGCGGCGATTTTGGCCATGAAGCGGCAATCCTTATCGAGGCCAGCCGCGCCAATCTCGCCAGCTGGGGCCACGGCATCCATTCCGGCATTGTGGCCCATTACATCCTGTCCTACGGCACCGAAGAACAAAAGCAGCGTTGGCTGCCCAAAATGGTGTCCGGCGAGCTGGTCGGCGCGCTAGCGATGACAGAACCCTCAACCGGGTCTGACGTGCAGGCCATCAAGACCAAGGCCATCCGGGACGGCAATGTTTATCGGTTGT
This sequence comes from Epibacterium sp. Ofav1-8, assembly GCF_022348185.1. Taxonomy (GTDB): domain Bacteria; phylum Pseudomonadota; class Alphaproteobacteria; order Rhodobacterales; family Rhodobacteraceae; genus Epibacterium. Next base: position 65,743 of record NZ_JAKRFD010000002.1, on the reverse strand, counting down.
CCGGGCAGAAAACCTTTATCACCAATGGCCAGCACGCCAACCTGATCCTTGTGGCCTCAAAAACGGACCCGTCCCTTGGGTCAAAAGGCATCTCGCTGGTGGGGCTTGAAACAGATGACGCCGACGGGTTCACCCGTGGCCGCAATCTCGAAAAAGTCGGCCTGCACGCAGCGGACACATCGGAGCTGTTTTTCGACAATATCGCGGTGCCGCCGGAAAACATCCTTGGCGGAGCAGAGGGTCAGGGCTTTTACCAGATGATGCAACAACTGCCGCAGGAACGGCTGATCATCGCCTGCGGCGCGGTTGGCGCGATGCAAGGCGCGGTCGAGCGCACCATCGCCTATTGCAAAGAGCGCGAAGCCTTTGGCGGGCCTCTGACCCAATTCCAGAACACCCGCTTCAAGCTCGCTGAATGCCTGACCAAGAGTAAAGTCGCCCGCGCCTTTCTTGATGAATGCATGGTCGAACACCTACGTGGGGACCTGAGCGTCGAAAAAGCGGCGATGGCCAAATACTGGATCACCGACACCCAAGGCGCTGTGCTCGATGAGTGTTTGCAACTGCACGGAGGATACGGGTTCATGCAGGAATACGCTGTGGCGGAGATGTGGACCGATGCCCGTGTGCAGCGCATTTACGGCGGCACCAATGAGATCATGAAAGAGCTGATTGCGAGGTCCCTGTGACTGATCTGGCGCTTTCCCTCGCCGCGTCTGACGGATGCCTCCGGCGGGGATATTTGAGAGAAGTTGAAGGTATGGGGCGCGCCTGCCCCCGAGCTCTCCGCCTAATGGGCAAGCGCGCCTTCAGCTTCTGCGGTCATCGGCTTCCCAGCCTGTACCGCACTGCCATGTTATCGCCATCTTGGTTAACAAACGCTGACTATCCTTCATCTTCTTCAAAATATCCCACGGGGGTGCGGGGGTGTGAAACCCCCGCCGCGACATCGCCACTGGGAGGGGCGATTTGACATGAAACTCTATTGTTTTGGCGAATCCGGCCATTCCTACAAGGCGGCGCTAGCGCTTGAGCTGGCAGGGCTTGCGTGGGAGCCGGTCTTTGTCGATTTCTTCAACGGCACCACACGCGGCGATGCGTTCCGAAGTGACGTCAATGAAATGGGCGAATGTCCGGTTTTAATTGATGGTGACGTCACACTCAGCCAGTCGGGCGTGATCCAGCAGTATCTGTCCGAGACCTATGGCAAGTTTGGTGGAACCACCCCGGAAGAGAACCGGGAAGTCCTGCGCTGGCAGCTTTGGGACAATCACAAATTGTCTTCAAACGCGGGCCTGTGCCGGTTTTTGATGAATTTCCTGCCCGAAGACAAACGCCCGGCTGACGTAATCGCATTCCTGCAAGGGCGCCTCAAAGCGGCCTACGCTGTTCTGGACAAACACCTGGAGGGCCACGACTGGATCGTGGGCGAAAGCCTCACCAACGCCGACCTTACCTGCTGTAGCTACCTCTACTACCCGGAGCCTTTCGGCTTTGACCGCAAGGACTACCCCAATATCGACGCCTGGCTGTCGCGCATCAGCGCCCTGCCCGGCTGGAAACACCCCTATGACCTGATGCCCGGCAACCCGTCGGATCGAGCTTGAGGAGACAACTATGACCGAAGCTTACATCTATGATGCCGTCCGCACCCCGCGCGGCAAGGGCCGCAAGGACGGCGCACTCCATGAGGTGACCTCCGTGCGCCTCTCTGCCCTGACCCTGAACGCGCTGAAAGAGCGCAACAACCTTGAAGGCCATGCGGTCGAGGATGTGATCTGGGGCAACGTCACGCAGGTGATGGAACAGGGCGGCTGTCTGGCGCGCTCTGCGGTGCTGGCCTCCGATCTGGATCAATCCATTCCGGGCCTTGCAATCAATCGCTTCTGCGCCTCTGGCATGGAAGCGGTGAACCTTGCTGCAAACCAGGTCAGGGGCGGTGCGGGTGATGGCTATATCGCCGGTGGCGTCGAGATGATGGGCCGTGTCGCCATGGGTTCGGACGGGGCGGCGATTGCCGTCGATCCGACACTGGCAATGGACAGCTATTTCGTGCCGCAAGGCATCTCGGCCGACATCATCGCCACCGAGTATGGGTTTACCCGCGAGCAGGCCGATGCGCTGGCGGTGGAATCCCAGCGCCGCGCCAAGGCCGCTTGGGATGACAACCGCTTTGCCAAATCCGTCATCACCGTGCGCGACCAGAACGGGCTTTCGATCCTGGATCACGACGAATACATCCGCCCCGGCACCGACATGCAGGCGCTTGGTGCGCTCAATGCCTCCTTCCAGATGATGGGCGAGGTGATGCCGGGCTTTGATGCGGTGGCAAAGCTGAAGTATCCGCATCTGGAGAAGATCAACCACATCCACCACGCGGGCAACTCCTCCGGAATCGTGGATGGATCCGCGGCAGTTCTGATCGGCAACAAGGAATTTGGCGAGCGCCATGGGCTGAAGCCGCGCGCCCGTATCAAGGCCACCGCCAAGATCGGCACCGACCCGACCATCATGCTGACCGGCCCAGTCCCCGTCACCGAAAAGATCCTCGCCGAGACCGGCATGAAGATTTCCGATCTGGATCTTTTTGAGGTCAACGAAGCCTTTGCCTCGGTGGTGCTGCGCTTCATGCAGGCGTTTGACGTGGACCCGGGGCTTGTGAACCCGAACGGCGGTTCGATCGCCATGGGACACCCGCTGGGCGCGACCGGCGCGATCATCATCGGCACGCTGCTGGACGAGCTGGAGCGGCAGGACAAGGAATGTGGCCTTGCCACGCTCTGCATCGCCTCGGGCATGGGGGCCGCCACCATCATCGAGCGCGTCTGATGCCGAAACTGGACCTTTCCCAAATCCCTGCAAAGGGCGGCTCGACCTATCCCGGCAAGCTGGCCCAGAGCGTTGCGGGACGGACGGCACAGCGCCTGGGCGATGCCGCAGGGATCAGCCAATATGGTGTGAACCTCGTGCATCTGGAGCCCGGGGCGCTGTCCTCCCTGCGCCATTACCACATGGAACAGGACGAGTTCGTCATGGTCACCGCCGGCACGCTGGTGCTGGTGGATGACGCAGGCGAACATGACATGAACCCGGGCGATTGCGCCGCCTTCCCCAAGGGCGATGCAAACGGCCACCACCTTATCAACAAGAGCGACGCGCTGGCCTCCTTCCTCGTGATCGGCACACGGACCGAGACAGAGACGGGCTTCTACAGCGACCTCGACATGATGGTGAAGGTTGCCGATGGCGCTTTCACCTTCACCCGTAAAGACGGCAGCCCGCTGACGGCTGAGCAGATCGGAGACGACACATGAGTGATTTCACATATGACGTGGACGCAGACGGCATTGCCATCATCACCTGGGATGCAGTCGACAAGAGCATGAACGTGCTGACCCGCGAGGCCTTTGGCCTGGTGGAGGAGTATATCGACCGTGCGCTTGGCGATGACGCGGTCAAGGGCGTGGTGATCACCTCCGGCAAGAAAGACTTTGCCGGCGGCATGGATCTGAACGTGCTGGCCACCATTCGCGAGGAGTCTGGCGAAAACCCGGCTCAGGGCCTGTTTGATTTTACCATGAACGGCCACCGCATCCTGCGCAAGCTGGAGCGCGCCGGGATGGACGCCAAGACCAACAAGGGCGGCAAACCGATTGCCTGCGCCATCAATGGCACCTGTGCGGGCATCGGCACCGAAATTGCGCTGGCCTGTCATTACCGCAGCATGACCGACAACCCGAAGGCCAAGATCGGCCTGCCGGAGATCCTGCTGGGCATATTCCCCGGTGGCGGCGGTACCATCCGCTATTCGCGCATGGTGGGCGCGGTGAACGCCGCCCCCGTGCTTCTCGAAGGCAAGATGCTGGACCCCAAGAAGGCGAAATCCGCAAGCCTTGTGGATGAGGTTGCCGCCGACCCGCTGGAGGCGGCGCGTCAGTGGGTGCTCAATGCCAAGGACGCCGATATCGTCAAGCCGTGGGACCAGAAGGGCTATAAAATGCCCGGCGGCGCGCCTTATCATCCGGCTGGGTTCATGAACTATGTCGGCGCCTCTGCCATGGTGCATGGCAAGACCCAAGGTGCGTTCCCGGCGGCCAAGGCGCTGTTGTCGGCTGTCTATGAGGGCGCGTTGGTGGATTTCGACACCGCGCTGCGCATTGAGGCGCGCTGGTTTACCCATGTGCTGATGAACCCGTCGTCCTCAGCCATGATCCGGTCCCTGTTCATCAACAAACAGGCGCTGGAAAAAGGCGCGGTGCGTCCCAAGGGCATCGAGGATCAGACCGTCAAGAAGATCGGTGTGCTCGGCGCAGGCATGATGGGCGCAGGTATTGCGCTGGTCTCGGCGCAGGCTGGGATGGAGGTCGTATTGATCGACCGCGACCAGGACGCTGCCGACAAGGGCAAGGCCTATTCCGCCGCCTATATGGACAAGGGCATCAAGCGCGGCAAAGCCACGCCGGAGAAGAAAGAGGCGCTGCTGGCGCAGATCACGGCAACACCGGATCTGGACGCCCTCAAAGGCTGCGATCTGATCATCGAGGCGGTGTTCGAGGACCCGAAGGTCAAGGCCGAGATGACCAAGAAGGTCGAGGCGATCATCCCCGAAGACTGCATCTTTGCCTCCAACACCTCGACCCTGCCGATCACCAGCCTGGCCGAGGCCTCGGTCCGGCCCGAGCAGTTCATCGGCATTCACTTCTTCTCGCCGGTGGAGAAGATGTTCCTGGTGGAGATCATCAAAGGCGAGAAAACCGGGGATCGCGCGGTGGCCAAGGCGCTGGACTATGTCCGCCAGATCCGCAAGACGCCGATCGTGGTGAATGATGCGCGGTTCTTCTACTGCAACCGCTGCATCATCCCCTATATCAACGAGGGCGCGCGGATGATCACCGAAGGTGTCTCGCCGGTGCTGATCGACAATGCGGCGCGTCAACTGGGCTTCCCGGTGGGGCCGATCCAGCTCACCGATGAGACCTCGATCGATCTGGGCGCAAAGATCGCACGGGCCACCAAGGCGGCGATGGGCGATGCCTATCCCGAAAGCCCGGCGGATGATCTGATCTTCTGGATGGAAGATCAGGGTCGTCTGGGGCGCAAGGCCAATGCGGGCTTCTTTGATTATGATGACAAAGGTAAACGCGTTGAGTACTGGAAAGGCCTTGCGGAGAAATACCCGCAGGCGGCAGAGCAACCTGACCTGATCGAAGTGCAGGAACGGCTGATGTTTGCGCAGGTCCTGGAGGCCGTGAGGGCGCTGGAAGAAGGCGTGTTGATGGACATCCGCGAGGGGGATGTGGGCGCGGTTCTGGCCTGGGGTTTTGCGCCGTGGTCCGGTGGACCGCTCTCGTGGCTCGACATCATCGGCACCCCCTATGCGGCGGAACGCTGCGACCAGCTGGCACAGGCTTATGGCAACCGTTTTGCCTGCCCGCCGCTGCTGCGTGAGATGGCGGAGAAAGGCCAGACCTTCTATGGCCGTTTTGCGCCGGAAGAGGATCAGGCGGCCTGATCTCTGCGCACATATGATCTAAAACAGTCGCCCCTCACGGGGCGGCTTTTTTAGTTGTGCGAGGCTCTGCCTCGCGCTCCGAGATATTTGTGAAAAGATGAAGAACCGGGGTTCCTTGAGGCCCTGACAGTTCGCGCATGTGCCAAGATGACGAAGACCCGCCACCGAAAGGATCGGCTGGCGGGTCGTCTGCTCTGGAGGGGTGTGAGAGAGAGCGTGTGATCAGGCGAAGGTTGCGTATTGCGGCTCGCCGGTGCCGCCGGTGCCCGCCATCGCGCCGGAGGTCCAGAAGCTGTCCTCGGTGATCATGTCGATCACCAGTTCGCGGGCTTCGCCGGCGGAGAGAATGGTGTAGAGTTCCTCGGACTGGGCGGTCACGCAGTAGTGCATCAGGTCGTGATCTGCGGGGCAGAAGGCGAGAACGCCGGCCTCGATGTAAACCACCTCGTCCTCGTCAAAGGTCAGGAGGATGGTTTCCATGGTCACCTGCTGCGGTGCGCGGGTGATGCCGCGGTAGCCTTCGAGCGCGCAGGCGGGAACGACGGCAAAGGGATCGCCCAGGTTATCTTCGAGCAGGTCATGCTCCAGAAGAACGCCCTGCTCCGGCTTGACCCACATCGGGTTGCGGTTGCCGAGCGCATCGCGGGGAATATAGACCGGTGCCATTTCCTGAGCGGAGGCGGTGTCGCCCAGAACCAGAGTGCGGCGGGTGATCGATTTGATGGGGCGCATGCCGTGGTCGAAGGTCAGCACCTCGTCGCCGATGGACAGCGCCTGAACGGGGCGCCAACCGGTCGCGGTGGCAACCATGGTCCCGGCGAGAAAGCCGGCCTGACCGGTGGCCACCATCGGGAATTCGGTGGTGAACGCTTCTGCCATCGGGGAGGCATTCCGTTTTGCAAACCAATCCAGCATGTTCCTGTCCTTTCGACCTTTGAGTTGCTCCGGACCTCGGGGGCTCGAAGCTCCAATCGCCGTTCCGTGAATACGTTGTAGCAAACCGGGCGGGCCTGGGCGCGGTCTCTAACGGAGCCGCTCTGTCTCAAAGGGATAGGGGGGAATCGTTAAAAGAGTATTCAAATCGCTCCAATTCAGTAGCGCAGCAATCCTGAACGGCAGTAATCGCCTGTGTATCATAGTAAACGCGCCAGTCGGGATCACGCTGTGACCCGTTCACACGAGGCAGATCCAGTGCGAATCCCAAGTGATCGAACAAGGGTGCGGCATCTGTGGCGAAGGATTCGAGCCGTATATAAAGGCTGCAATGCTCATACCCGTCCGACTGCTGCATATATGAGGGCGCAGGCTGGGCCCTGAGCGCGCGCATCACCAAAGGGTCGGTGACAAAGCCGGAAAACGACCGCGATCTGGCCAGTGGCACCATTGGATGGTCAAACGTCTGTCCTTGCAGCCAGTGATAGAGGCTCACCACGCGATCAAAGGGATTGCGCACCAACGTGAAGGCAAACATCTGCCGCAGCTCCTCGCGGCTGGCGAGGCCTTCGATGTCGGCCAGGGTTGAGTGTTTCCACAATCGCCCTCGCGTCTGGGTGCCATGCAGGCGGCGGCGGCGTTTCACGGCCTTCGGCGTGTCGCCCAGCATCTCATCCCCGGCCATGGCGCGCGCCTCCAGCGCCAGCGCAAGCGCGGTGCCGCCGGTCTTGGGGATATGGATAAAGACGTAGTTGCGCCCGCGCGAAAGGATCATGCGCAGAGGCTAACCCATTACAGAGCATTGGGAAACATCGGAGCGCTTGGGGCGAAGCCAGTAGAAATACCGCCCAGGTACGCAATCTCTTTCAATTTTCAAATCTCCAGCGCAATATTCGGTCTCAGGCGCAAATCGGCAAGACCGGGAGGAGGAATCATGGGGTGGCTGGCAGATGAAACCGGGCTGGAGCGGACGGCGGCGAACTATGTGCCGCTGACGCCGCTCTCACACTTGCAGCGCGCGGCGCATGTCTTTGCCGAGGACACGGCCCTGGTCTACGGCCAAACCCGGCGCACCTACGCGCATTACTACGACCGCTGTACCCGGCTGGCGGCAGCGCTGGCCGGCATGGGGGTGACACCCGGCGATGTGGTTGCAACCTTGCTGCCGAATATCCCGGCACAGGCCGAGGCGCATTTTGGCGTGCCGGCCTGTGGTGCGGTGCTCAACACAATCAACATCCGGCTGGATGTGGATACCGTCGCCTATATCTTTGACCACGGAGAGGCCAAGGTGGCGCTGGTTGACAGTGAGTTTCTGGAACTGGCCGAGGCCGCCAAGGCGCGGATGCAGGGCGAGGGCCCGATCCTCATCGAGGTGCCCGATCCCGAGGCGAGTGTGCCCGCAAGCGGACGCCATGCCACCTATGATGAACTCCTCGCTGCGGCCCCTCATGATTTCGACTGGATCATGCCCGAGGACGAATGGGAAAGCCTTGCGCTCAACTACACCTCCGGCACCACCGGGCGGCCCAAGGGCGTGGTCTATCACCATCGCGGCGCCTATCTGATGACCATGGGAACGGTGATCTCGTGGCGGCTGCAAATGCGCCCGGTCTATCTGACCATCGTGCCGCTGTTTCACTGCAACGGCTGGAATCACACGTGGATGATGCCGGTGCTGGGCGGCACCGTGGTCTGCTGCCGCAACACAACCGCCGAGGCGATCTATGATGCCATCGCCGATGAGGGCGTGACCCATTTTGGTGGCGCGCCCATCGTGCTCAATATGATCGTCAACGCCAAGGACACGGAGCGGCGCGCCTTTGACCACACGGTCGAGGTCTTTACCGCAGGCGCGCCCCCTGCCCCGGCGACGCTGGAGAAGATCGAGCGTCTGGGGTTTCACGTCACACAGGTTTACGGTCTGACGGAAACCTACGGCCATGTCACCGAATGCCTCTGGAAAGGCGACAGCTGGAACACGCTCGACACCGCCGGGCGTGCCGCGATCAAGGCGCGTCAGGGCGTGGCCTTTCCGATGATGGAAGATGTCACCGTTCTGGACGAGACCCTGACGCAAGTCGCCAAGGACGGTCAGACGCAGGGACAGATCGTGATGCGCGGCAATTCGGTCATGAAAGGCTATCTGAAGAACCCGGAGGCCACCGCTGAGGCCTTTGCCGGCGGCTATTTCCACTCCGGCGACATCGCGGTGCAGCATCCCGATGGCTATATCCAGATCGCCGACCGGGCCAAGGACATCATCATTTCAGGCGGAGAGAATATCTCCTCCGTAGAGGTCGAAGGTGTGCTGATGGGCCACCCGGATGTGAACCTTGCTGCGGTGGTGGCAAAACCCGACGAAAAATGGGGCGAAGTGCCCTGTGCCTTTGTGGAGCTGAAAGAGGGCGCAGCGGTCGACGAAGCCGCCCTGATCGCCTTCGCCCGCCAGACGCTTGCCGGTTTCAAGACCCCGAAAGCGGTGGTTTTTGGGGAATTGCCCAAGACCTCGACCGGAAAGATCCAGAAGTTTGAACTGAGGAAACGCTTCGCCGGGGGGAGTTGAGGGCAACTTCCAGCCGCGAATTGGGGCCACTTTTGTGAAATGAGACTGGATGGCGAAGATCTGTCAGACCGGGCGTGAAGCTGCGATTGCTGGCATTCACCACGGCATTCATAGATGAAAGATACGCGGACATTGCTGCAGTTGGTACCTATGGGCTACCAAGCTGACATGCCGAATTCTACTACACCGCCCCCTCCAGCCGAATTCTCGCAAGTTTGGCGGCGATTATTCAGTGAGACTCCGCCGCTCGGGCACGTTTTGAGGTATGACTTTTCCGACTACTGGACGAGATTTCATGCGCTCCCAGAATCCAAGCGATATGCAGATGCCAACCATGACTGGGACACTGTTTTATCTAGGGCCAACACTCTTACAACCGAGTGTTTTGGAGATCATGCGCGCGTATGGGTGGTAACCGGTTATTTCGCTGACTTGATGCCTAAAGGCAATGGCTTACCGGTCCGCATGAGTATGACTAAGGCCATGAATTGGATCGACGAGAGCGAAGATCCTTCAGATCAATTCGAGATAACGTTCTTTGCGAAGGTACATGATTGGAAGCCAAGATCGCTGGACGGATTGTTTGGTGAAATTGCTAATGACCGAGAACGAGCAGTTCTATTCTCAGAGAACACACAAACTGTGCTCGCGCCGTATGGAGGAGGCTTCGATATAATAAGTCTGCTACCCGGAAAGATAAACGAGCTTGAAAGCAGGTATCGGACTTGGATGTCGGACAGATCGGACAGGCTCTAGGTCAATATAGGCTCAGACCCAAAAAGTCGCGACACGCAACACGAATAACAGATATCTCGTACATGGTCTCTATATCGCCAAGCTCAGACACCACCCCCCTCGCATCCGTGCCTGACACACCATCCCGCCCGTCTGCCTTCGCAGGTGCCCTCTGGTATGCTCGTCAACAGTCCAACGGCACGTCTTGCACGTCCACATCCGGCTCCTTTCCACCTCAACGCCCTCTCAACGCTTAGAAAAACACTCAAGCGCCGCCATTTGAGCCGCAAAGCGGTTTGCCGCCGATGCGGCTTGCATGTTAAATACCATCTAGAACAACAGGAGCAGGCAATCCCGGTCGATGACGGTACTCCGTGAATTTCAGCGGCTTGAGGCGGTGGGCATCTGGCGGCCTTCGCCGTCAGAGCAGCGGCGCGACGTGATTGTCTCGCTCGGGGATGCGACGCTCACCATTACCGATATGCAGGATCGCCCCCTCGCCCATTGGTCGCTGGCCGCGGTCGAGCGGGCCAATCCGGGCGCGTTTCCTGCCCTCTATCATCCCGATGGCGACCCCGGCGAGACGCTGGAACTGGCCGAGGATGAGGTCACCATGCGCGAGGCGATCGAGACGGTGCAGACCGCCATCGACCGCGCGCGCCCGCATCCCGGGCGGCTGCGGCTCTATGGCGGTCTTGGCATTCTGGCCTGTGTTGCCACGCTGCTGGCCTTTGGCCTGCCACAGACCATGCGCACGCAGACCCTCGCGGCGGTGTCGGACGTGCATCGCAAGGCCATTGGTCAGGCCCTTCTCGGGCGCATCGAGCGGGTCTCCGGGCAGGCCTGCTCCACGGCCGAGGCGGAACCGATCCTGAGAAAGCTCGCGGATCGCACCGATGTGCGCCGCGTGGTGGTGCTGCGCTCCGGTATTGCCGAAAGCCTGACCTTACCCGGCGGCATCGTGTTGATCCACCGCTCCTTTGTCGAAGACTACGAGGACCCGGCGGTGGCTGCCGGGGCAGTGCTGGTGGAACATGTGCGGGCTGATACGCGCGACCCGATGGCCGAGATCCTCGACATTGGCGGCATCGGCGCCACCTTCCGCCTGCTGACCACCGGCGAAATCCGGCGCGAGACCCTGGACCGCTATTCGGAGACCATGCTGGCCTCGCCGCGCCCCGGCGTCGATGTGGAGACCCTACTGGCGGAATTTGCCCGCGCGGCCATTCCCTCCACTCCCTATGCCTACGCCCGCGATGTCACCGGCGAAACCACGCTGGGACTGATCGAAGCCGATCCGATGGCCGGGCGGGAATTGGCGCCGGTGCTGAACGACCGGGATTGGGTGCAGTTGCAGAACATCTGCGGCTAGGCGCAGCCCCCGGCGCTGACGCGCCACAGCCCTTAAGCCCCCCGCATACGACATCCGCTTTGGCACCGAGGTTCCGCCCGGCGTGGGACAGCTAGGCAGCTCTGGTCGCCCTTGCGCCTGCGCGCGCCTATTTGCTGAGGCGCGCGCCGCTGAAGCCAGCCGCACGAATGCGGTGAAGCGCCTGCTGAGCTCCGACCGTGAAGGGACCGGCAAGCACCACCTTGTAGGTCTGCCCGTTCCGTTTCAGCGTGCCCAGCCGCATCTGCAATCCGGTGGCAGAGGCAAGATCCCGCGCCACGCGCCGGGCTTCGGCCGGATCCGACAGGGTTGCGGCACGCACGTAACGGCGCGCCACGGGAGCGGCCTCGGGCAAGGTTGCATCGGGAGCAGAGCGGCTCGAGATGGCGGACCCTGTCCCACCCCGGCGCGGCGGCACGATGCCATATTTCGCCTTCGCGTCCCACAGAACAAAGGGTGTCTTGTCCAGCGGTCGCTCGACCTGCCGACGGGGCAGCTCTTCGCTCCAGACCTGCGCCATCTGCGCATCGCCCTGCGGGGTCCGCACGCCCCGCTGGGCGTTCATGCGGTTGTCGGCGCGATCGGCAGGGGCGTAGCCGTCCGGGACCACCATGCGATCACTGAGAACCGTGGGACGTATGGTCTGCTCGGCGCGGTGGATGTTCAGGCGGTCATCTTCCCACACCACGCGATACCCCTCGGGCACCTGCAGCCCCTCGCTCTTGCGGCGTTCGAGATAGATATGAACCGGCAGGATGCGTGTGTTCGGCGTGATGCGGGACAAGGGATCGGCGGAGGCCGCGGCGGTCTGCGGGCGTGCGACGGGGACCACCGCAGGCCGGGTGCCGGATGTGGGCGCCCGGGGTGCGGAGACCGGGCGAGCGGGGCGCACCGGCGACAGGTTCACCGCCGTCTGCGCCGCAGAGGTGCTCTCGGCCGCACGTTGCGGTTTCACCACCGGCGTCACCGGCGCGACAGAGGTAGCTGCGGAGGCGGCGGGCGCGGAGGCCGCGTCGGATCCTGCTGCGGTTCCGGGCGCCAGTGAAATCACTTCGGGGGCGGGTGACGGGGGAACCTCCGCGGCGGGGCGGGCCCCGGCGATCTCTGTCGGCGTGGCACCGCAGAGTTGTTGTCGCGCCCGGTTCACCCGCGGAATCCACGCGACATTGCCGTCGACACCGGCACGGATAAACACACAGCCCTTGCTGTCCACGAACTGACGCCCCTCAAATGACGCCGGAGGGACCTCCGCAGGGCGCGCGATGGGCTGAATGGTCTGCGCGTAAAGACCCGCCCCACCTGAAACCGCCCAGATAAGGGATACTGCCGTAATTCTAGTTATTTTCATGGAACTGCCCCACAATATATGGCGGCAGGATGCCTGAAAAGCCCCGCTGAGTAAAGGAAATGCTGGCAACAATATGGCAGGTTCCGGCAGATCGTCGCCACAACCTGGCGCTCAGATCCGGCAGGCCCGCTCGGGCCCCGGGTCAGGCGCGCGCGGGCGGTGCCGAGCTGGCCCTGCGCGCGCCCTGCAGGTCGGGCGTTACTTGGTCCCGAACATACGATCCCCGGCGTCCCCCAGACCGGGCAGGATATAGCCCTTCTCGTTCAGCTGGCGGTCCAGCGAGGCGGTGATGATCTTCACATCCGGATGCGCCTCTTTCATGCGGGCCACCCCTTCGGGCGAGGCCAGCAGGCAAAGGAAGCGGATATTGTTCGCCCCCGCCTTCTTCAACAGATCGATCGCCGCGACAGAGGAATTGCCGGTGGCCAGCATCGGATCCACCGCGATCACCATCCGGTCAGAGATCTGTTGCGGCACCTTGAAGTAGTATTGCACCGGCTCCAGCGTCTCTTCATCCCGGTACATGCCGACAAACCCGACCCGCGCCGAGGGCACCAGTTCCAGCACCCCGTCGAGCATGCCGTTGCCTGCGCGCAGGATCGACACCAGCGCCAGTTTCTTGCCCGCCAGGATCGGCGCTTCCATCTCTTCCATCGGGGTTTCGATGGTGGTGGTGGTCAGGGGCAGTTCGCGGGTGACCTCATAGGCCAGCAGCTGGGTCAGTTCGCGCAGCAACTGGCGGAATTCCGAAGTGGATGTGGCCTTGTCGCGCATGATGGTCAGCTTGTGCTGCACCAGCGGGTGGTCAACGACGGTCAGGTGGTCACTCATCGGGCGCTCTCCATTTTGCTTTTGGTTCTCTTAAGCGCCGCACCCGGGGGCAGGCAAGGCGTTTTCCGGCGCATGCCGGTGGTTCATGCGGGCAGAAAGCTCCGCCCGGGCCCCTGTGCTGGGACCCCCAGATGGGCGGCAACAGAGGCTGCGACATCGGCAAAGCGGATGCTGCCGATACTGCCTGTGCCCGCCCCTGCGATCAGCACCGGCACCTGCTCGCGGGTATGGTCGGAGCCCGGCCAGCTTGGATCGTTGCCGTGATCGGCGGTCAGGATCAGCAGGTCCCCGTCGCGCAGCTCCTCCAGGACGCGGGCGATTTCGCCATCAAACCACTCCAGCGCGCGGGCATAGCCCGCAATGTCACGCCGGTGCCCGAAATGGCTGTCGAATTCGACAAAATTGGCAAAGGTCAGGCTGCCCTCTTCGGCGCTGTTCACCGCCGCACGGAGATGGTTCATCAGCTCCGCATCAGTGCCCTTGGCCAGAGTATCTATGCCCTGCATGGAGAAGATGTCGCCGATCTTGCCGATCCCGTGCACACGGCCACCGCCGGCCTGCACCCAATCCGTCAGGATCGGTGCCGGTGGCGTGATCGCAAAATCGCGCCGGTTGGCGGTGCGGGTGAACCCGGTCTCTGCCGTACCGACAAAGGGCCGCGCAATCACGCGACCGACCTTCATCCGGTGCAGGAAGGGCGCCACCTCGGCACAGAGTGCCAGCAGCCGGTCGAGGCCAAAACTCTCCTCATGCGCGGCGATCTGAAAGACGCTGTCGGCAGAGGTATAGCAGATCGGCAGGCCGCTGCGCATATGGGCCTCGCCCAGCTTTGCAATGATCTCGGTGCCGGAGGCATGACAATTGCCCAGCACGCCCGTGGTGCCCGCCGCCTGCGCCACATGCGCAACCAGATCGGCGTCAAAGGCATCGCCGTCCTCGGGGAAGTAATGCCAGGCCCAGGGCACCGGCAGCCCCGCCAGCTCCCAATGCCCCGAGGGGGTGTCCTTGCCGGTGCTGATCTCGCGGGCAGCACCCCAGAGCCCCGCTGGCTCCGCCTCCAGCCCGGGTGCGGGCTGGGCCGTGGCAAGACGCAGCGCCGCGCCCAACCCCAGCCGATCCAGCGTCGGGACCTGGAGCGGGCCGCTGCGCCCTTCCTCGGCGCGCCCTGCCGCACAGGCCTGAGCGATATGCGCCACGGTATTGGCGCCCAGATCGGGCAGATCCTTGTTGAAATAGGCGCCGGCGTCCGGCGCACCGCCGATCCCGACCGAATCCATGACCACCAGGAAAGCGCGCGCCATCAGGAGATCCTTTCATGCAACAGCGGCGGCAGATCGGGGGCCGCAGGCGCAACGGTCACCGCCGCCCGCAGGGCCGACGCCGCCTGTTGCGCATCCTCGGCGCGGGCGGCATGGATGCGGGCGATCACATCACCCGGGGCGACGGTACTCCCCAGGGGCAGCAGATCCGCGATGCCCACCGCCGGGTCGACACGGTCGCTCTCCACCATGCGCCCACCACCGAGCCGCACCACCGCCAGCCCGAGCGCCTCGCCGTCGATCGCCGCAATCTGCCCGGGTGTCTGCGCCGTCACTTCGTGAATAACCGGGGCCTCCGGCAACAGCTGCGCCCAGTCGTCGGCAAACCCGACCGGCCCGCCCTGGGCCGCCACCATCCGGGCAAAGCGTTCCGCCGCGCGCCCGTCGGCAAGTACCGCCGCGATCTGCGCTTCTCCGGCCGTGGCACTGTCGGCAAGCCCCGCCTGATGCAACAGGGCGCCCCCCAGCGCCACGGTGATGTCGATGATTGCTCCGCCGCTTTGCCCGGTCAGCGCCCGCATCACCTCCGCGACTTCCAGCGCATTGCCAAGCGCGGGCACCAGCGGCTGGTTCATATCGGTGATCAGCGCCTGCGTCGGACAGCCCGCAGCCTTGGCCGTCTCCACCAGAGAGACCGCCAGGGCACGGGCCTCCTCGACCGTTTTCATAAACGCGCCGGAGCCGATCTTCACATCCAGCACCAGCGCCTGCGGGCTGGCCGCCAGTTTCTTCGACAGGATCGACGCCGTGATCAGGTCCAGGCTCTCGACCGTCGCCGTCACATCCCGCACCG
Organism: Epibacterium sp. Ofav1-8; assembly: GCF_022348185.1. Lineage (GTDB taxonomy): Bacteria > Pseudomonadota > Alphaproteobacteria > Rhodobacterales > Rhodobacteraceae > Epibacterium. Next base: position 50,316 of record NZ_JAKRFD010000002.1, on the reverse strand, counting down.
CATAGAGCCGTTTGTCCGCAGGGGCGATACGTGCGGTCGCCCCGACGATCGCGCAGCCGACATCCCCCACGATCTTGGCAAGTCGATCCTGCGGCACCTGGGTGGACAGGCCGGGAATGGCCTCCAGCTTGTCCAGCGTACCGCCGGTATGCCCCAGGCCCCGGCCCGAGATCATCGGCACAAAGGCCCCGCATTCCGCCAGGGCCGGCGCCAGCAGCAGCGAGACACAATCGCCGACCCCGCCGGTGGAATGCTTGTCCACCACCGGTCCCGGCAAATCCCAATGCAGCACATCACCGCTGTCGCGCATGGCCAATGTCAGGGCCGAACGCGCCTCGGCCGGCAGGCCGGTCAGGCAGATGGCCATGGCAAAGGCGCCCGCCTGCGCATCACTCACCGCGCCTCCGGCCAGCCCCTCGGCAAACCAAGACAGCTCCGGCGCGGTGGGCACCTGGCGCTGGCGCAGCTTGGCGATGACAGATCGTGCATCCATCGCTCTCAGCTCCGTTCCATGTGGCCCGCGTCAAAGGCACCGGGCAGCAAGGCCCCGATGGTGGTCTCCATCTCCGTGCCATCGGTCGTGGCCAGCGTGACCGGAACATCGGCGGCGCCGAATTCCTTCAGTTTCTGGCGACAACCGCCACAGGGCGGCACCGGGCTGGGACAATCGGCGATGACATAAGCCTCCACCAGTTCGGTCTCGCCCGCCGCAACCATGGCGGCAATGGCGCCCGCTTCGGCACAGGTGCCTTCGGGGTAGGCAACATTCTCGACGTTGCAGCCCACATAGACGGTACCGGATGCGGCCCGGATCGCCGCGCCGACCTTGAAATTCGAATAGGGTGCATGGGCATTCTCACGCACCGCAGCCGCAGACGACCGCAAAGAGCTGGTGGATTTTTCGACGTGAGACATGGCTGCACTCCCAGTTGCGACACCGGCGCCAAGGTGCTCTTGCGGCGGTGTTCCGGATTGATGACGGAGCCGGCAGGGCGGCCCCGCAGATATCTGTTCTTATTTTAACCAAATGGTCAAATAGGATCTGCCGGCGAAGGTCAAGCCCGCTGCGGCTCCGCATCCTGCTCCAGCGTGGTGTCGAACTGCCCGGGCAAGGTGACCTCCAGGATCTCCAGATCCGCCGAGGCGGCACTGAGCCGGGTCTTCATATGCGGCGGGATCACAAACGCATCGCCCTGTTCCAGATCATAGGGCGCTCGGCCCTCTCCTTCCAGCGTCACCGTGCCCGCCATCACAAAGGCAAAGTGAATATCGGTATCATGCGCCGCCCAGGGGCTGGTGCCCCCATCGGGAGCCGGACGCACCACCTGCACCCCGGCAACGCCCTTGGTGTTCTCGGCAATGGTGGTGTCACGGCACAGAAACCCCGGCAGTCGGAACGCCTGCCACGCCGCGCCCTCGGCTGTGTTATAGACAAAGCGCTGCCCGTCCCATTCCCGCTCCGGCCGGTAATGCGGCGTCGGCAGGCGCATATCGTGGTCGATCTCGGTGACATGCTCCGCAGGCACGCCGATCTCGATCACCTGAACGTTGTCGCTGGCTTCCAGAACCCGGTGACGAATCTCCGGCGGCTGGATAAAGCAGTCCCCGGCGGTGAGCCGCATCTTGTCGCCCTGATCCTCGTAGACCACATCGACCCAACCGTGGATGCAGAAAATCAGCTGAAACCCGACCTTGTGAAAATGCACCATATCCGGCACCGGGCCGCCGTCCGGAATGCGGATATGGCTGGCAATGATCGAGCCTCCGAGCCGATCCGGCACCAGGTCGCGATACTGCATGCCCGCGCGTCCGATGATCCACGGAGCCTGGTCCTTCAGCCGTCGCACGACAAAACTGTGCACGGTTGCGGGCATCACCAGAGGCGGATTGCGCGCGTCGATCAGAACCCGCGTCCCATTCGGCGCAGCCAGATCGCGCTGCCCCGCGGCAAAGCCATCGGGATCATCGGTCAGGATCCGGATGACCCCGGGCGCGGTCTGTGCATCCCGGTCGATCCGCACCCGCAACCCATGGCCGGAAAATACCCCCACGCGCGGGTCGTCCGCCGGGTAGATCATGTCGAGCTTCATTCCCAGAACCTTGGTATAAAAGGGAATATCATCCCTTAACTCGGATGTGGGCAGCAGGATCTCGGCGACCGTGTCGGCCATGGTGCACTCCCTTGAGGCTGGTGATATCGTGATGTGTCGCCACCCTGCGCGCTCCCCGTACGGTATTCAAGGGCGAAGGCCAGCAGATCCTCGCCTCACCGGCATTCGCGCTTCATTGCGGATGGGCTCTGTAGCCCGCAGCGTTTCATGCCCCCCGCCTCCCCTGCCCGGCGGTCTTTACGCGTGATCCGGTCGCGTCGCGCGCCACCGCCCGCAGCGCGCCTTGCGCGCTGCGGGCGCGGCCCAACGCCGCCAGCGGGTCACGCCGCAGGCGCTGGCCCGCGCGGGGGCGGGAGCGCCCCCCTTCCCCCGACATGGCGTCGCTTCGGACGGGTCGGCCAGGCCCGTTCAGCGCTTCTCTGCCGCTGCCCACAAAGGCGCGGAAAGCCTGTTTCCCTGAGCCTCAAGATAGTTTAACACTAAACTATCACCATCAGGAGCGCCTATTCATGACCGACAAGACTTCGGAATCCCTGCGCGACGCGGCCCTGCGTTATCACGAGTTCCCGCGTCCCGGTAAACTGGAAATCCGCGCCACCAAGCCGCTGGCCACTGGCAATGACCTTGCCCGCGCCTACTCCCCCGGCGTGGCCGAGGCCTGCGTCGAGATCAAGGAGGATGAGGTCAACGCCGCGCGCTACACCGCCCGCGGCAATCTGGTTGCGGTGGTCTCCAACGGCTCTGCGGTTCTGGGCCTTGGCAATATCGGCGCGCTGGCCTCCAAACCGGTGATGGAGGGCAAGGCGGTCCTCTTCAAGAATTTCGCCAATATCGACTGTTTCGATATCGAGGTGAACGAGAGCGATCCGGAAAAACTGGCTGATATCGTCTGTGCACTGGAACCGACCTTTGGCGCGGTGAACCTTGAAGACATCAAGGCACCGGATTGTTTTATCGTCGAAAAACTCTGCCGCGAGCGGATGAACATCCCCGTGTTTCACGACGACCAGCACGGCACTGCGATTGTTGTGGGTGCTGCTGCAAAAAACGCGCTGCATGTAGCCGGCAAGAAGTTTGAAGACATCAAGATCGTCTCAACCGGTGGCGGCGCGGCAGGGATTGCCTGCCTCAATATGCTGCTCAAACTCGGCGTGAAGCGCGAAAACGTCTGGCTCTGCGACATTCACGGGCTGGTCCATGAGGGCCGCGAAGAGGACATGAACCCGCATAAGGCGGCCTTTGCACAAGCTTCTGACAAGCGCACGCTGGATGAGGTGATCGACGGCGCGGATCTGTTCCTCGGCCTTTCCGGCCCCAATGTGCTAAAGCCCGAAATGGTCGCAAAAATGGCCAAACGTCCGATCATTTTTGCGCTGGCAAATCCGACGCCCGAGATCATGCCGGATGTGGCGCGCAAGGTGGCACCGGACGCAATCATCGCCACCGGGCGCAGCGATTTCCCCAATCAGGTCAACAACGTGCTGTGCTTCCCGTTCATCTTCCGCGGCGCGCTGGATGTCGGTGCAACCGAGATCAACGACGAGATGCAGATCGCCTGTGTCGACGGCATCGCAGAGCTGGCGCGCACCACCACCTCGGCCGAAGCCGCCGCCGCCTATAAGGGCGAACAGCTGACATTTGGGGCCGATTACCTGATCCCCAAGCCCTTTGACCCGCGTCTGGTGGCCGTCGTGTCCTCCGCCGTGGCCAGTGCCGCCATGTCCAGCGGCGTGGCCAAGCGCCCGATGGAGGACCTCGGCGCCTATCGGGCAAAACTGAACCAGAGCGTGTTCAAATCCGCCCTTCTGATGAAACCGGTGTTCGAGGCCGCCCGCGCGGCCGCCCGCCGGATCGTCTTTGCCGAGGGCGAGGATGAGCGCGTGCTGCGGGCCGCGCAGGAGATCCTGCGCGAAACCACCGAAACCCCGATCCTGATCGGACGTCCCGAGGTGATCGAGAGTCGCGCCGAACGGCTTGGCCTGTCGATCCGGCCCGGACAGGACGTGCAGATCGTGAACCCGGAAAACGATCCGCGCTACCGCGACTATTGGACCAGCTATCACCGCATCATGCAGCGCCAGGGGGTGACCCCGGATCTCGCCAAGGCGATCCTGCGCACCAACACCACCGCCATCGGCGCCATCATGGTGCATCGCGGTGAGGCGGACAGCCTGATCTGCGGCACCTTTGGTGAATATCGCTGGCACCTGAACTACGTGCAGCAGATCCTGGGCGGCGGTTCCTATGCGCCGCATGGGGCGCTGTCGATGATGATCCTCGAAGACGGGCCACTGTTCATTGCCGACACCCAGGTGCGGATCGAACCGACCCCCGCAGAGATCGCAGAGACGGTGATCGGTGCCGCACGCCATGTGCGCCGCTTTGGCCTGACACCGCAGATCGCGCTCTGTTCACAAAGTCAGTTCGGCAACATCCAATGTGACACCGGTGCCCGCCTGCGCGCGGCGCTGGAAATCCTCGATGATAAGCGTCGCGACTTCGTCTATGAGGGCGAGATGAACATCGACACCGCACTCGACCCGGAGCTGCGCGCGCGGATCTTCCCCAATTCGCGTCTGGAAGGGGCCGCCAATGTGCTGGTCTTTGCCCATGCGGATGCGGCCTCTGGCGTGCGCAACATTCTGAAGATGCGCTCCGGCGGGCTGGAGGTCGGGCCGATCCTGATGGGCATGGGCAACCGCGCCCATATCGTGTCGCCCTCGATCACGGCGCGCGGCCTTTTGAACATGGCCGCCATCGCTGGCACCCCTGTGGCGCATTACGGCTAAGGCCGGACAGACAAGACCAAGACAGGCGGGCCATCTCGAACCCGCCTGTCTTGAGCGTTGCGTATAGGGGCCGTTGCCTCAGCGGCCTGCCCGGTCCACCTGGGCCAGAATGCGCAGATCGATCTGCGAGCCGACCAGTTCCGGATAGCCCGCCGCGCCAAATGCGGTACGATCAAGGCTGCCGGTCAGCAGGATCGCCAGGTGGTCCCGCTCCCCCGCATCGGTCCCGCGTTGCCGATAAAGCTGCGCCGACAGGGTCACCGGCCGCGTCACGCCCTTCACCGTCAGATCCCCGAACACCTGCGCACCGGCAAGCGACCCGGTGATCTTGCGCGCCACAAACCGGATACGCGGATGACGCCGCGCATCCAACACGCTGGCGCTCTTCAAGGCTTCGGTCGCGATCAGGAACCCGGCCCGTGCGCCGCCCGGGCTGAGCGTCACGTCGATCTGGCTGGCCGCGATGTTGTCGAGATCCAGCGAGAGCTCCGCAGCACTCACCGGCATCTGGCCTTCGGTCGGGGTGCCATCCAGATAATAGGTGAAGGCCACCACGCTTTTATCCGTGTTCAAATCGAACACGGCCGGCGCGCCCAGCGCCGATTGCGCCGCCAGTATCGCGGCCGCAAACAGGGGGATCAGAAATGATTTGGTCATGAACGTTTCTCCTTTGTGCCGGGATAACGATCAAGGGCGGCGCATTATTCGAGACCGGGGCAGAATTCCTTTGAAACAGCCCCGACACGGGTGAGTCGCACCAGTCTACCCCACCTGCCGTTTTCAACTGCGAGCGCAAACACCGATTTTGCAAATTTGCAGAAACCGGCAAGTTACTTAGCGAAACTCTTGTATCCCAGAGGCTTTGCAAATCTTTGCAACCCATCGGGGCAAAATATTCCGCAAATCCGCTCCAATGTGACGCAGGGTCGCGCAGCACGCTTGCGGGACTTCGAACCCTCCGCCTAGGCTCTGACGCGGAGGAGACAGTGAGGAGGACCCCCATGACCTATTCTGAGGTGTACGCGCAGTGGAAATCAGATCCGGAGGGGTTCTGGATGGAGGCTGCAAACGCCATCAGCTGGGACAAGGCCCCGACCAAGGCGCTGAGCGATCTGGGCGGCGGGCTGTATGAGTGGTTTGCCGATACCAAGGTCAACACCTGCTACAATGCCGTCGACCGCCATGTTGAGGCCGGGCGCGGCGAGCAGACCGCGATCATCTACGACAGCCCCGTCACCCACACTAAGCGCGAGATTTCATTCGTCGAGCTGCGCAACCGGGTTGCGACACTGGCCGGTGCGCTGCGGGCCAAGGGGGTGGAGAAAGGCGACCGCGTCATCATCTACATGCCGATGATCCCCGAGGCGCTGGAGGCGATGCTCGCCTGTTCCCGGATCGGCGCGGTGCATTCGGTGGTCTTTGGCGGCTTTGCCTCCTCGGAGCTTGCGGTGCGGATTGACGACGCGACCCCGAAGGCGATCATCGCCGCCTCCTGCGGGATCGAGCCGGGGCGGACCGTGCATTACAAGCCGCTCCTGGATGGGGCGATTGAACTGGCGACCCACAAGCCCGACTTCTGCGTGATCTTCCAGCGCGAGCAGGAAGTGGCAGAGCTGATCGAGGGCCGCGATGTGAACTGGCACGGGTTCCAATATGGCGTGGAGCCTGCGGACTGTGTGCCGGTCGAGGGCAATCATCCCTCCTATATCCTCTATACCTCTGGCACCACCGGGCAGCCCAAGGGCGTGATCCGCCACACCGCCGGGCAGTTGGTGGCGCTCAACTGGTCGATGAAGAACATCTATAACGTCGACCCCGGCGATGTGTTCTGGGCCGCGTCCGACGTGGGCTGGGTCGTGGGTCACAGCTACATCTGTTACGGCCCCCTCATTCACGGCAACACCACTGTGGTCTTTGAGGGCAAGCCCGTGGGCACGCCGGATGCGGGCACCTTCTGGCGGGTGATCTCGGAACATAAGGTCAAGAGCTTCTTCACCGCGCCCACCGCCTTCCGCGCCGTCAAGCGCGAAGACCCCAAGGGCGAGTTTGTCGGCAAATACGACCTTTCCTGTCTGGAGCAGGTCTATCTGGCAGGCGAGCGCGCCGATCCCGACACCATCACTTGGGCGCAGGACCAGCTGGGCGTGCCGGTCATCGATCACTGGTGGCAGACCGAAACCGGCTGGTCCATTGCCGCCAACCCGCTCGGGATCGAGGAACTGCCGGTGAAACTGGGCTCTCCGGCGGTGCCGATGCCCGGCTATGACGTGCAGATCCTGGATGAGGGTGGCCACCCCATGCCGCCGGGAGAGCTTGGCGCGATTGCGGTCAAACTGCCCCTGCCCCCCGGAACGCTGCCAAACCTGTGGAATGCGGAGGATCGGTTCAAGAAAAGCTACCTCACCACCTTCCCCGGCTACTATGAGACCGGCGATGCGGGGATGATGGACGCGGATGGTTATCTCTACATCATGGCGCGCACCGATGATGTGATCAACGTCGCAGGCCATCGCCTGTCGACCGGCGCGATGGAAGAGGTTCTGGCAGGCCACCCCGATGTGGCGGAATGTGCGGTGATTGGCGTGGCGGATCAGCTCAAGGGCCAGATGCCGCTGGGGTTCCTCTGTCTCAACGCGGGCTGCAACCGCCCCCATGCCGAGATCACCGCAGAGGTGGTGAAACTGGTCCGCGAGAAGATCGGCCCGGTGGCAGCGTTCAAACTCGCCTGCGTGGTGGATCGCCTGCCCAAGACCCGCTCGGGCAAGATCCTGCGCGCGACCATGGTGTCGATCGCCGACGGCACCGATTGGAAGATGCCGGCCACCATTGATGATCCGGCCATTCTGGACGAGATTACCACCGCCCTGCAAAGCCTCGGCTACGCAAGCCGGTAACCCTCAAGCAGAAAGCGGCCCCGCCGAGGGCCGCTTTTGCCAATCTCGCCAGTGGGAGACCCAAGATCAGACGCGATCTTTGAGGCGCTCCGCAAATTCGTCGATCTGACGCTCGGCCTCATCCTTGGCCACGCCATAGCGCTCCTGAATGAGACCCGCCAGCTTCGAACGGTCCCCTGCGGCCTGATCGATCTCGTCTTCGGTCAGCTTGCCCCACTGGGTCTGCGTCTCACCCTTGAGTTGCTTCCATTTGCCTTCGATAATATCCCAGTTCATGATCTCTGCTCCTTTACGTTCAGGTCGGATCACAGTGCGTTTTCAAACGCTTGCTGCTTGACCTGATAACGCCGCCGGCCCGCAGTTGTTCCCGCGGGATGCAGAATATTTTTCGCCCCCCGCAATGTGCCGTGCTCCAAAAGGCGGGCGCGCTGTGCCCGGAATTTGCCCTTCCCAGCCCGGGGAACCGGCACTAGGCTCGCCCCCAAGGAGATTATTAACATGTCAAATCAGGAACTTTGGCGCCTGAGCGCAACTGAACTGTCCCCCCTGACCCGCAGTGGCGCGGTCCGCCCCAGCGAGGCGGTTGCCTCCGCACTGGCGCGGATGGATGCGGTGAACCCGGCCCTCAACGCGGTGGTTGAGGATCTGCGGGATGAGGCGCTCGCCCGGGCCGAGGTTCTGGACAGCACGCCAGAGACCGCGCGCGGGCCGTTGCATGGCGTGCCGGTGACGATCAAGATCAACGTGGATCAGACCGGCCACGCCACCTCCAATGGCATTCCCGCGCTCAAGGATCTGATCGCACCCGATGATGCCCCGGTGGTGCAAAATCTGGAACGTGCGGGCGCGGTTGTGATCGGACGCACCAACACGCCGGAGTTTTCTTTCCGCGCGGACACCGACAATCCGCTTTACGGGCGCACCCATAACCCTTGGGGGCAGCATATCTCTCCCGGCGGTTCTTCGGGGGGCGGCGGTGCCGCAGTCATGGCCGGGATCGGCCCGCTGGCGCATGGCAACGACATCGGCGGCTCCCTGCGCTTTCCCGCGGCCGCCAATGGCGCGGTGACGGTTAAACCGGGCTTGGGCCGCGTGCCGGCCTGGAACCCCAGCCAGAAAGCCGAACGCGGGTTGCTGGCACAGCTGATGAGCGTGCAGGGGTTGATGACCCGCAGTGCCCGCGACCTGCATCTCGCCATGCCCGCAATGATCGCGCCAGACATTCGCGATCCCTTCCATGCGCCGGTTCCGTGGCAAGGCCCCACCCCGGAGCCCCCCATCAAGGTGGCCTTCACCCGCAACACCCATGGCTATGATCTGCACCCGGAGGTCGAGGCCGCGCTGCTGGCGGCCCGCGATGCCTTGTCGGATGCGGGCTATATCGTCGAGGAGGTCGAGCCCCCCAATGTATTCGAGGCCGGACGCACCGGCTATCGCGCGCTCATGGGCGAAATCCACGCGCTGATGAAACCGGATCTCGACGCGATGGGGTCCGAGGTCATCCGCACCATGTTCGACACCTATTTTCAGGAGTTCCCCCCCTTCCTCGGCGAAGACCTCCTCAAGATGTACGCCAAACGCAGCCACTACGCCCGTCAGTGGGCGATGTTCATGGCGGACTACCCGCTGGTGCTGACGCCTTTCCTGCCGCATCCGTTCTTTGCCCCGGACCGCGACCGCGAGGGTGTTGAGGGCGCGCATGATGTGCTCGGCTGTGCGGTCTATTCCTACGCCATGAATTACATGGGGCTGCCCGCCGCCTGCGTGCCGTCCCGGCTGGCGCAGCTGCCCAAAGGCCCGCAGCCCATCAATGTGCAGATCGTGGCCCAACGCTGGCGCGAGGATATGGCCGTGGACGCCGCCATCGCCATCGAGGACCGCATCGGTCAGATGGCTCCGCTCTTGTGGGAGCGGATGTGACGCAGGGCTCCGCCCCTATGCCCTTCATCTTTTTGTTAAATACCTCCGCCGGAGGCAACGGCCCCGGACCAACCGGTCCGGGGCTTACCCTGTCGCGCGCCAGCGCGCCCGCTTGGCACCGATCTCAGTTGAACTGCTCGGAAATCAGCCGTTCTTCCAGCCCGTGGCCAGGATCAAACAGGATCTTGTGGCTGATCCGGCGTTCACTCTGGATCTCGACCCAGTCGATTTCCTTGAACGACACCGAATCCGCCTCTGCCATCACCGGCCGCTTGGCGGCATCGATCACGTCGAACCGCACCGTCGCACCACTTGGCAGCAACGCCCCGCGCCAGCGCCGCGGGCGAAACGCCGCGATCGCGGTCAGGGCCAGCACATCCGCCCCGATCGGCAGGATCGGGCCATGGGCGGAGAAATTATAGGCGGTGGAGCCCGCAGGCGTCGACACCAGCGCCCCGTCGCAGACCAGCTCCGCCATGCGCTGACGTCCATCGACCGAGATCTTCAGCTTGGCCGCCTGCGGCCCCTGCCGCAACAGCGACACCTCGTTGATCGCCATCGCCGCATGCATCTTGCCGGCGCGGTCCTTGGCACACATACGCAGGGGATGGATGATCTCCTCGCTGGCCGCCTCCAGCCGCTCCAGAAGCTCCCCCTCGCCGTAGGAGTTCATCAGGAACCCCACCGTGCCACGGTTCATCCCATAGATCGGAATGTTCAGGTTCACCGTATCCCGCAGCGTGTGCAGCATGAAGCCGTCGCCGCCCAGGGCGACGATCACATCCGCCGCCTCCACCGCGACAGAGCCATAGCGCTTGCTCAGGACAGACAGGGCCGTTTGCGCCAAAGGGGCCTCGCTGGCCAGAAATGCGATTCTCATAAGGCGCGGTCCTGTTTCCGGAAGGGTCCAAACGGTTCCGAAACAAGCACAGGTTTTCCCCGAAGACCAGAGTTGCCGTTCACCTGTCCCGTTTCGTCGCTTTACAGCCTTTCAGATCTGTGAAGTTTCCGATAGGAAATCTCGCAAAGATCACCCCCAACCAGACGGAGCCAGCATGACTGAGACCCCCCGTGACACCGGTTTCTTCACCCAAAGCCTCTCGGAGCGCGACCCGGAGCTGTTCGGCGCAATCACCGACGAACTTGGCCGTCAGCGCGACGAGATCGAACTGATCGCCTCTGAGAACATCGTCTCCGCTGCCGTTATGGAAGCACAGGGCTCCGTGCTCACCAACAAATACGCCGAAGGCTACCCGGGCCGCCGCTACTACGGTGGCTGCCAGCATGTGGACGTGGCGGAAAACCTCGCCATCGACCGCGCCAAACAGCTGTTCAACTGCGAATTCGCCAATGTGCAGCCGAACTCCGGCTCTCAGGCCAACCAGGGCGTGTTCCAGGCGCTGCTGCAACCCGGCGACACCATCCTGGGCATGGATCTGGCCTCCGGCGGTCACCTGACCCATGGCGCGGCGCCGAACCAGTCTGGCAAATGGTTCAACGCGGTGCACTACGGCGTGCGCGAAGACGACAACCTGATCGACTATGACCAGCTGCAGGCGCTCGCCACCGAGCACCAGCCCAAGCTGATCATCGCCGGTGGTTCCGCCATTCCGCGTCAGATCGACTTTGCCAAGTTCCGCGCCGTGGCCGACAGCGTCGGCGCCTGGCTGATGGTCGACATGGCGCATTTCGCCGGTCTCGTGGCCGCAGGCGAGCACCCCTCGCCCTTCCCGCATGCGGATGTGGCCACCACCACCACCCACAAGACTCTGCGCGGTCCGCGCGGTGGTATGATCGTCACCAACAACCCGGATCTGGCGAAGAAGTTCAACTCCGCCATCTTCCCGGGCATCCAGGGTGGTCCCCTGATGCATGTGATTGCCGGCAAGGCCGCCGCGTTCGGCGAAGCGCTGAAGCCCGAGTTCAAGGCCTACCAGAAACAGGTGCGTGCAAACGCGGTTGCGCTGGCGGATGAGCTGATCAAGGGCGGTCTGGACATCGTGACCGGCGGCACCGACACCCATGTGATGCTGGTCGACCTGCGTCCCAAGGGCGTGACCGGCAACATCGTCGACAAGGCCCTGGGCCGCGCGCATATCACCACCAACAAGAACGGCATCCCGTTCGACCCGGAAAAGCCCACCGTGACCTCCGGCATTCGTCTGGGCACCCCGGCAGGCACCACCCGTGGCTTTGGCGAGGCTGAGTTCCGCGAAATCGCGCAGTTGATTGTCGAAGTGGTCGACGGTCTCGCCGCCAATGGTGAAGACGGCAACGGCGCGGTTGAAGAAGCGGTGCGCGGCAAGGTCGCGGCGCTCTGCGCCCGCTTCCCGCTCTACCCGAACCTCTGATCCATCCCCATTACGGGTAAAAATCAAACCGCCGCGCCAGATTGCGCGGCGGTTTTTCATTGTGGGGGCCACCTTTGCCCGGTGTGGCAGAGACCGCTATCATACTGGCATGTGTGGTAGAATCGGCCTTCCCCAGTTGACGTGGAAACAATTCGTGGCGTGGCAGCGCGGCGAGTTCGACTGGCTCGACATCCTCCGCGAGGACGGCTCTGACGATCTGGTCATGAGTTGGAACGTCAAACCCACCCAAACCGTAGATGCGTTTTTTGTCCGCAAGGGCGCCCTCGTCGCCGCCAATGCGCGCTGGTGGCTGGTGCCACAGTGGTTCAAGGGCGCGCCGAAGGATTGGAAGGCCACCACCTTCAACGCCAAGATCGAGACCGCCGACACCCTGCCGAGCTTTCGCGGCGCCAGCCGCTGCGCAATTCCGGCCAGCGGGTATTTCGAATGGACAGGTGACAAAGGGCAAAAGCAGCCGTGGTGGATCACCACGCAAAGCAATGCGCCGATGCTGTTTTTTGCAGGGCTGCAAACACGGTTGGAGAGCGGGCTTCGGACCTGTTCGATCCTGACCCGCCCGGCGCTGACGCAAACGGCCCATCTGCACCCGCGCTCTCCGGTCATTCTGGCAGATGGGCAGCTTCAGGCATGGCTGAGTGGCGAGATCGACCGGGACACGGCAAAATCAGACCTCGGCACCAATTGGGACGGACGCATGCGGTTTCATCAGGTGGCGCGGTTCGGGATTGAGGACGATGGACCGGAGCTGATCGAAGACATCGGGCCGGAGCCGCTCATCTGAGCTGGCTCCGGCCCGAAATATGTTCCTTGTATTGCGGGGTTACCCCTCGGACGTCGGCTCTTTCAGCGCGTCTTCCAGCATGCGCTCGTTGCGAATATCCTCGATGCGGCGAATACGGTCTTCGCTCTGGCGGATGTCAAAGCGGTACTTCACCACGTTGATGAGGCTCAGGGTCAGCAGCAGGATGCCCATGGCCCAATACCCTTTGGTCGACAGCGGCACCTCGGTCGAGAGCCAGAGCGAAATGCCGAGCATCCCATAAGCGATGACGACGCCAGCAATGTTGAGGTTGGTGATCAGAGCGTTTTCGTTGCGCATGTTAGACATAAGTTAGGTCCTTTGACTTGAAATTAGTCAGATAATACCGGGCGTTTGCCCATATGGAGTGGGGCGTCTTTGCCCCGCAGAGTTTTCAGGTCAGCTGTCGGATTTCAGACGGCTCAGCACATCATTGGCAGTGCTGCGGGTGGCGGCACCAAAGCCCGCGTCTGCCAGTTGATCTGCAACGGAATGGGGCGTGAGGCTGGTTTCAATCTCGTTGAGGATTTCCGAGGCCTCAAAGGGATCTTCCTGTCCCAGCACCTCCTGAATAAGCTCTGCCGCCTCATCCATTGGCCGACCGTGGAGCACGTGTCCCAGAGACGCCTGCGCGCGATGCTCGCCCCGCACGGCTTTGGCGGCGATGGCCCCCTGACGCAGGTCGATCAGACGGCGGCTGGCGGTTTCCACAGATTGGCGCAGACGCAGAATGCGGGCTTCCAGTCGCGCTTGTGTCTCCTGACGCAAGCGACGTTCGTTCTCCATCTCGGCGATGGCGGCTGCGGCGGTTGTCGCCAGATCTTCGCGCCCATCTGCCAGTGCGGCTTTGGCGCGGAGGGTCAGATCATTGATCCGCGTTGTCAGCGTTGCAATCTGACGCCCTTCGGCGCGTTCCTTCTGGATCAGGCTGACCAATGTGGATTTGGCCGACTTCAGATCATCATTGGCCTGGGCGATCTTTTCCTCGATCAACTCGATGGAAAATTGCTGGCGCACCTGGGTTTCGGCGCGGCGGTTTGCACCGACCATCAGGGTTTTGAGCGTTGAGAACACGATCATTCCTCCATTCGTGAACATCGTTCATATGGAGGATGTACGGAATTCCTGAACGTCGTTCAAGAACAAAAATGAACAATGTTCACAAAGGTAAGGTTTACCTTACCGTCAACTGTGACAGCACCAGTGCAATCATGCGCCGGATCTCTTGCGGGGGCACGCCAGAGATGCGGTTTTCCAACCCCAGCAGCACAATGCCATGCACAGAAGAAAACAGCGCCCGCACGGTCAGCGCCTGCTCCGCGCGGGGCTGATCTGGAAACAGCTCGGCAACCGGGCCGGCAATATGCTGAAACAAGCGATCAAGTGCGGTGCGATACCAATCGGGCACTTCCCCGTCGGCTGGCAGCTCCAGATCGAACAAAGCGCGCCACAGGCGATTGTTGGCGCTGGCAAAGTCCAGATAGGCCTCGCTCATCCGGATCAGCCGTTCACTGGCGGCGGCACCCTGTGATGCGGCCACGGCGGCCTCGACCTCTGCCCCGAGCCGCTGAAACGTGCGCCCGTTTACTACCATGACCAAGGCTGTCATATCGTCAAAGGCGTTGTAGATCGCCCCCACCGCGCAGCCTGCATCCTTGGCCAGATCCCGCGCCCTGAGCGAAGTGACGCCTGCGTCGCGAATACGCGCTTCTGCTGCATTCACCAGCTTCTCTCGAAGGTCCGCCCTGCGCTGCTCTGCCTTTGTTGCCATCTTACTCATCCGATTTCCTGAACCGCGTTCACGCCATGCCCGTCTATAGGCCGCATGTCCCCTCAAATGCAAATCCCGCCCTCAAAGGTCCTCCGCGCGTCAAAAGCACATAGACTTCATGGCCGTTTTGCAGTCATTTCGCTCATATGACCCAGCAGACACCCCAGCCGCCCGCCAGCGCCAACCGCACACGCCGCCTTGAGCGCGCCCTTGGGGACTGGATGCGCGCGCGGCTGCCGCATTATCTGTCGGAATTTGTGATGTTCACTCTGAAACAGGGTTGGGCTGCGATCTTTGGTATCCTGCTTCTGGGCGGGCTGTTGATCTCCAGCCGTATCTGGCAAGCGGACTGGGCATTGGCGCGCTATGATGCGCTATTGATCTATGCGCTGGGGCTTCAGGTGGTGTTTCTGGCCACTGGCATGGAAAGCTGGCGCGAGGTGCGGGTGATCCTGTTGTTTCACCTCACCGGCACGATCATGGAAATCTTCAAGGTCGATGCCGGCAGTTGGGCCTATCCCGGTGATGGTCTGGTGAAACTCTGGGGTGTGCCGCTGTTCTCGGGCTTCATGTATGCCTCGGTGGGATCCTACATGGCGCGGGTGATCCGCCTGTTTGACATGCGCTTTGCCCCCTACCCGCCGCTCTGGATGGCGACGGGCCTTGCGGTGGCGATCTATGTGAATTTCTTCAGCCACCATTTCCTGCCGGACATCAGGCTGGCCTTGTTTGTTGCCACGGTGGTGATTTTTATCCGCACCCGGATCTGGTTCTATATCGGCGGCCACGCCTATTGGATGCCACTGCCACTGGCGGCCTTCCTGTCCAGTTTCTTCCTATGGGTGGCGGAAAACGTCGGCACCCGCACGCGCACATGGCTCTATGCCGGGCAGGACAGTGATCAATGGGTCAGTATCGCCAAAATGGGCAGCTGGTATCTGCTGTTATATGTGAGTTTTGTCACCGTCACCCTGGTGGTGCGCGACGCGCTCTCACGCGCACCTTACCGCCCGGTCGGGTCACACGGGATCAGACGAACCCCCGCCAGCGCAGCACGACCACCAGAAGCGCTATGACGCACAATACGGCAAAGGCAGAGGTGGCGGCCATATCCAGAAGGCGCCCCTTGCGCCTGTCCTTGAGGTCCAGCTCCGCAAGATAGGCCCGCAGGCGGCGCGCTTTCTTGACCAGTCGGTCCTCATCCAGGGCCGCGGCCAGACGTGGATGGGCAAAGCTCTCCTCGGCAGACATAAGATCATCCGCCGCTTTGCGTAACCGATGCGGCAAATGACGCCGGGCGCGGCGCAAACTCTCCGACAGGTCGCCTGAGAGCTTCAGCCGCTTTTCCAGCAACGCGCGGATCTGGTCCAACTCACTCTGTAACGTCTCGCGCATGGCGCTTTGCCCTCGTTCAGCAGATGCAACGCGCCCGACCATAGCCATCGCCTGTCGGGATCTCAATGCCGCAGGGGGGCGGTTGGGGGCTGACAGCCTGTCCTCTGCCCGCTATCACCGCGGTATGTTGAACACGATCCTACATGGCACCCCGACGGACCAACCACCCCTGCTGATCGCGCATGGCCTCTATGGCTCCGGACGCAATTGGGGGGTGATTGCCAAGCGGCTTTCGGACGAACGGCAGGTGATCGCCGTGGATATGCGCAACCACGGCCTCAGTCCGCAAACCGAGAGCCACACCTATGTCGATCTGGCCGAGGATCTGGCGGAGGTGATCGCCACCCATGGCGGTCGCATGGATGTGGTGGGACATTCCATGGGCGGCAAGGCGGCGATGATGCTGGCACTCAACCACCCGGAGGCGGTGAACCGTCTGGTGGTCGCCGATATTGCGCCGGTGAGGTATCAGCACACACAGGCGCATTTCATCACCGCCATGCGCAGCGTGGATCTGTCGCGCGTGACGCGCCGCTCGGACGCGCAAGAACAGCTGGCAGAGGCTGGCGTGGACGCGATGTTGCAGAGCTTCTTCACCCAGTCCCTTGATGTGGAAAACAAATGCTGGCGGTTGAACCTCGACACGCTGGAGCGCGAGATGCCGCACATCCTGTCGTTTCCGGAGGTCGATACCCATTGGGACGGGTCGGCACTGTTCCTGACCGGGGCCAATTCGGAATACGTGCTGGCGGAACATCGCGGCCGCATCAAATCGCTGTTTCCCGGCGCTCGCTTTGCCAAGATCCCCGGTGCAGGCCATTGGCTGCACGCCGAAAAACCGCGTGAGTTTGAAGCTACAGTGCGCAGCTTCCTGAACGCGTGATCGCGGAACCGGTATTGGGGGCGCTGCCCCCGGCCCTTTGGGGGCCTCCCCCGGGATATTTGGGGTTAGAAGAGGCCGGGTCAGTAGGTGAGGAGCAACCGGTCCCTCACCATCTCTGTTTCCATCCGCTGGCCGCTCATCTGGAAACGCTTTAGCATTGACTGGCCCATATTGACGAGGATCTCGCGGTCGAACAGGCCCTGCGGGATTTCGATATCGCAATAAACGTCCCCGGATTTCTTGGTGCCGTCGATCGACATCGCCACTTGCACCCCGCGCGCCTTGCAGGCGGCGATGCTGGCAAAGAGCTCCTCCAGCCGGAAGGTCTGCGCGCCATAGAGAATGGTTTGCGAATGCGCATAGGGCGGATCGCAATAGATCACGTCGCCCGCGCGCGCCTGCGCCATCGCGGCGCGGTAATCCAGACAGGCAAAGCGCGCGCCCGCCATCCGGTCGCGCCACATCTCCACCCGTTCCGCGAATTTATGCGGCTTCATCACCGGGTGGCTGCCGCAGGGTGTGGACATATAGCCGTCCTTGCGGCGAAACCGCACCACACCGCCGTAGCAGGCCCGGCACAGGAACAGGAAATCCGCCCCATTGGGCGTGGCATTGTAACGGGCCTTGATCGCCTCGTAGACCGCCACACGGTCCCCGGCCATGAAGGCCTCATACCGCGCCTGATACCAGTGGTTCAGCTGGTCGGGGTCTTCCTGCAAGGCCTGCCAGATCTCCACCAGCGGCGGGTAGATGTCGGAGCCGAGCGCACGCTGGGGCCGCAGATTGGCCATCACCCCGCCCGCCCCCAGAAACGGCTCGAAATAGGTGCCGTAGTCCTTGGGCAGATGGGCAACGATCTCATGGGCAAAGCGCTGCTTGTTGCCGACCCATTTCAGCAACTGGGTCTTGAACGGGGCGACCTGTTCCACGCCCGCCACGGGCGCCGACGCGTCCATCCCCTCAGACCTCGTCCCGATAGGCGATCCGCCGCGTGTAGCTCAGCGCATTGGCGGCGACCAGCCGGTAGTGGCGTTCCTGCAGCACCTGGATCTCGTCCCCCTGCACCGCCAGTTCGAACAGCGCCACGACGCTATCCTCCATGAACTGCGCGGCGATGGCGCGGCAGCGCATGCCGGGGAACTTGGCCTCCGCATAGCGGATGTCCTGACTGACCTGCACGATGCCGATCTGATCCTTGCCGCCCTTGGCCTGCACTGGAATGATGGTGTGGCAGCCGTACCGGTCGAGCCCGATATACAATTCGTCGATCTCGATCTGGCCCATGCCCTTTACCGTGGTGCGCAGGTGGTTCTGCAGACTGTAGGTGGTGAGGCCCAGAAACGTGTCGATCAACCGGTTATAGCGCACCACCGCCAGCAGCGCCTGCTCGTCATCCAGCGCATAGGCACGGATGATGGCGGGGGTGGCATCCGGGATGTCGATGACCTCCAGATCCTGCTGCGGCAGAATGCGGTTGATCTTCACCAGGCTGAATTTATAGACCGCGCGCCCGGCCAGTTCGATCACCCATTCGCGCCCCTCGGGCTGGGTGGCGACGATGGCCTCGGGCAGCGCATTGCGAAAACGAAAGGAATAGAGCACATCGCCCAGGTTCTTGGGCAGCTTGATCGCCAGTTCCGCCGCCGCCTGCTCCAGCTCTTCGCGGGTGAAGCCGAACTCGGTCGCGCCCTCGCTGTAGCGCTCGACAAAGATCTTCTCGATCAGGGCGCTGTAGCGGTTCTGTCGCTTAGCCATTGGCGCTCTTGGGGGCGGCTGCGGCGCGCTCCAGCTCGATATCCGCCTGGCGCCGTTTGGTTGCGCCGCTCTTGCGGTCGCGGCGCGATGGCATGGCATCCACCTCGAAATGGGCGGCGGCGCGGGTCAGGTCGAATTGCAGCAGATCGGGGTCGCCCAGCTGCATGACACCCTCGGGACGCTGTGGTGCATGACCAAGCGCCGCCATCATCTGAGCGGCCACGGCGCGGGCCAGCGGCGGCGGCACCGAATTGCCGATCTGGCGCGCGCCGTGCCATTTGGTGGCGTTGAAGCGGAACCAATCGGGAAAGCCGTGCAGCCGCGCCATCTCGCGCACGGTGACGCAGCGGTTGTACTTGTAGTGGATCGGGCGCGGGCTGGTGAACGCGCCGCGCGCGCCATCCGTCCCCGCCCGCAGCGTGTTGGAGACGCCCCCCCGGGCCAGCTTGAAGAAACGGCTGATCGGCTCCACCGCGCCTTCGGCGGTTTCGGCAAAGCGACGGCGGGTGATCTCGGTGTGGCCGGTGCGGGCGCTGGAGGTTAGCACCTTGGGCTGCCAGTCGCGCACATAGCCGTGATGCCAGGCGTCATTGGTCAGCCCGCGCAGCTCTGCCGCGTAGTCCGATGGCTTGCCGAACCGCACACCGCGCGTGGCATCGCTGTCCAGCAGCGCGTCGAAACGTTCCGCATCCGGCAGATCCCCCAGCGCCTCGTGGCAGCTGGGCCCGTCGGGCAGCCCCTCGAAGGTCTTGGGCTTGCCGCTGATGTTGGTCTGCGGCGCCGGGTATTGAGGCAACGGCAGGCCTTTCTTGACCCCCATCAGGATCAGCCGCTCACGCGATTGCGGCGTGCCGAAATGGGCGGCGTTGAGCACTTTCCACGGGGTCTGGCAGGCATAACCGGCAGCATCAAAGGCCGCCACCAGCTCCTCCAGGAACTGCTTGTGCTTGCCGACCGTCAGCCCCTTGACGTTTTCGAACACAAAGGACCGGGCATCCAGTTCCTTGACAATGCGCAGGAAATCCATCGCCAGGCGGTTGCGCGGATCATCCAGCACCCGCTTGCCGATCATGGAAAACCCCTGGCAGGGCGCCCCTCCGGAGACACAGTCGATCTGCGCATCGCCCAGGCCCGCCGCCGCGCGGATCTGATCGCCGCTCAACCCCTCGACAGAGCGCGCCAGAACCGCCGTATGAGGGAAGTTGAACTTGTGAACGGCGCAATGGACCGGGTCGATTTCCACCGCGGCCCGGACGTCGAACCCTGCCTGCTCAAACCCGAGGCTGAGGCCACCTGCGCCCGCAAACAACTCGACTGCGATCGGTCTCAACTTTCAGCGCCCTTCGTTCACGTTTGATTCTCACACATTAGCATGGGGGATACGCGATGTCGATCGCGCCCGCCAGTGTTACACAAGCTGATGTGGCGGCGCCACTGTGCCCGCCTTGACCCGCCCGCCGCAAAACGCGCGATTTATCAGCGCCCTAGCACCAGACCGATGCGCACCTGCATGTCCGGCCCGGCGCGCAGGAAGGGAATTTTTTAATCTGACCGGCATCGGCAACAGGGCGCCGTTGCGCTGGCGGCGGATTGCGAAACAACCTTTGGTCGAGTACAGATAAAAGCACTTGCGGTCGCAGCCTCTGGTGCACCGACAGTCTATTTTTTTGAAGCATTTGTGAGTCAGCATGTCCGATCTTTTCTCTGTGCTTGGCCCGGTCCCGGACGATGCAATGCCCGTGGCCCCAGACACACTGGCGCGGTGGCAGCCGCGTTTGCCCCCGTTGCTGATTGAGGTCTGGGCCACCTATGGCCTTGTCTCCGTGGCGATGGGCCGCGTTCACCTGCTGGAGCCCGCGCGGCTGGCCGGACTGATGGATTTCATTTTTGGCAATGACCCCGAGCTTGCCGGAGATACCCACGCCATCGCCTATGGCAACCTCGGCGAGCTGATGGTCTGGTCGCAACGTCATGGCTTCGGCTTTCTGTCCCCGATCCTGTCAACGCTGGAAATGCCGAACCTGACCGGCGACACGGCCATCCCGGCGGACCGGCAGATCCGCGAACGCCTGCTGCAAATTCCGCCGCAGATGATCGAAGTACACGACGGCGCGCAGCAGCCGCTTTATGACCGGCTTGCAGCCGCGCTTGGCCCCTTGCCCGATGGCATGGTCTACGCGCCCAAGATCCTGCCCCCGCGCCCCGGCGGCCGACCGATCGAGGACTACGGCATCGTGCCGCTGGAGACCTGCCTGGAGGACCTCTATACCGCCTATCAGGTCAGCATCGTCGATTGGGCGCGCGCCAATCCGATGCTGCGTTTTGTGAAACGGTAGGTCCGGGCATGGCTGGCTCCTCCCTTTCGCGGCGCACCTACGGGCTTGCGCTCCTCGCCGTCATGGGGCTGGCCGGGGGCGGCAGTCTCGCCCTGTGGCTCTCGACGCCGCCGCATCGCGCCGTGTCGTTGGGATTTCAGGCCTATCGGACCGCCCCCGCCGTGGTGACCCAATTTGCCATCGAACAGCCGCTCACGCCCATTCAGCCGCTGATCGCCTCCGGAAGCGCGGATATAAACATACCGCGCGATTCCGCCGGCGGATCGGTCCTGTCACTTCCCAACGATGTCGGGGGGGACGGGACATGGACGATTTCGGTGGAATGGGTGGAGCTGCCGACCGACAAGGCCTGGACCGCCTCGGCAACCATCGCGATCGAGGATCTGGTGCGCGACACATCCACCTATCACCTGCTGGTGATCCTGGGGCCGAATGGCGAACTTCTGATCGGCTCTGACGAGGCCCGGCCCGACCGCTCCGCTCAGAATGACCTGGCACGGGTCTGCGGCACCCGGGCGCCCGCGGCCGACAAGGCCTGGCGCCTTGAGACAGGGCAATTCCCAGAACTGCCCCGTCTTCTTGAGGGCATCGACAGCAACAGCGCAGCTGAGGACGGATCGTCCCACTGCCCGTAACCGCGAGGATAACATGGGTCTGACCGATATTGATACCGCGGCGCAGGGCGCGTCGGCGGAGGCCGGCATGTCCGGAGAGACCGGCAACATTGCCCAGACCTGCCCCAAGACGACGCTTGAAATCGGCGTGTTCTTCGATGGGACGCTGAACAATCGCTTCAACGTGCTGTCCGGCGGGCGCGAGGACGGCAGCTACCAGAATGCCTTGTCGAACCCGGCGTTGCTCTATGATCGCTACAAGAACGATCCCGATTTCGACGAACCCAATGCCTGCGGCGGCACCGCGCGCGCGTTCCGGTCGGTCTATGTCCAAGGCCCCGGTTCGACCGCTGGCGAAGCCGACGACACCATGGGCTATGCCTTTGGCCAGGGCCGTCAAAGCGGTGTCGAAGCGCGCGTCCTCGAAGGCTTCAGAGAAGTTCTGCGTCGCGTCAACCTCCTCGGCGGCGCGCCCTACCTCAAGGAGGTGGTGCTCGACGTGTTCGGGTTTTCGCGCGGCGCCGCGGGGGCGCGTCATTTCGTGAACTCGATCCGCGCCGGACGGGCAACCTATGACCCCTGGGGCATTGGCGATTACGAGGAAACCTGGCCCGAAGACCTCCCCGTCTCCATTCGCTTCGTTGGTATCTTCGACACCGTCGCCGCGATCGGCAAGGCCACAGATGACGACAACGACCCGGTGAACGTGCATCTGCGCAGCGATCAGGCCAGCAACCGGATTTACCATCTGACTGCGGGGGATGAATACCGCAAGAACTTCCGCCTCAACCGCAACATTCCCGGCGGCGGTGACACATTCGAACTGCCCGGGGCGCATTCCGATGTCGGCGGCGGCTACGCCGATCCCGGTGACACCGCCCCTCTCGAAAGCGCGAGGGGGCAATTCTACTATCAGCGGGCCGAGGCCGAGGCCGCACGCGCTGCCGTCGAGCAGGCGGATCTGCAACCGGGAGCGCATCGCGATCTGGAAGCGGTGTTCGTGCGCGAGGGCTGGCTTGGTCCGAACGAAACCGAAGGCGGGGTGCTTCGCGTGATGACCCCGATCGTCGAACGGACGGTCACGGTCCAGCACGGGTTCGAAACCATCACCCGCCAGACCTTCACCTATGACGAGCAACTGGCCCTGCATCGCCCCTGGGTGCAGCTTGGCCTGTCGCGGGTCGCGCTGCACATGATGCACGAGGCCGCCGTGGCGGAGGTCGATGGCGCGTTCCTGGAATTGCCGAGCACTGACGAGAATTACGTAATTCCCGAGGGGCTGAAACCCTATGAGGCCGCCATGCGCAGTGGGTCCATCTCATCGGCGGACCGGGCCGCCATTTTGCGCAACTTCGGCCATGTTTCGATGAAGGACGGCGATTTCCTGAGCGCCGATCATCAGGGCCACGGCCCGGAAACGAACCACGTCAGGGTCGAATATGACAACGACCCGGGCCAAGCGGTCTAGGATCACAGCGAGGGGCGATCCAGCTCTGCCACCCGCGCCGCGAGACGGCGCATCTTGTCCGCCTCACCGACGGGCAGCTCAAGGATCGCACGAATTTTGGCTTCGGGATCAAGATCTTCGAACGCCCCTTCAGCATGCAAATCCCACGCCGCAATGCGAAATGCGTTCGCGCGCTGGCGGATCCCGAACTCCCAGGCTCGGCCGACGGACCGCTGCACCTGACGTTCCAGCCCGGCGGGCTCTTTCCCCGCGACCTGCTCGGGAAAGGTCTGCGTCAGAAGCGCCACCATTTCCGCCAGATTGTCACGCGTGCGGGCGCTGCGCAGCGCCAGAAGCTCTGGCTCCGACAGGTTGAAGGGCCGCAGCGGGGCGGCGGCGGTCTCATCCACCGCGCCGGAGGGCCCCGGCCCCGCGACCCATAGCCCGTCTTTCTCCGGGTCCGGGAGCAGGAAGGCGTCCACACGCCCCCCGTCACGCGGCAGAAACCAGCGAGAGCGCCGCTCCTGCGTTTGGACCGCCTGGAAATAGACCCTTGCGGGCGCGGCTTCCCAGAACCGGAACAGATAGGGGCGCGCCTCGACCGTGACCCGAAGAAAGCGGCGCAAGTGCTTGCGCAGCGGGGCAATTTCCATATCGGTCGCGATCAGAATGCCGGGGCGTTTGTGCCACATGGCCTGCGGGGTGTCCTGGGTGTCGACAAAATCTCGCAGCAACTCCCCACCCTGCGCGACCTCCACCAGATAGGGGGCAACGTCACGCAGATCCTCTGCTGCGTCTCCTTGAAACAGGCACTCAAATGCCGCGTTCGACACCTCCAGCCGCTCTGGCAATCCGGGCAGGCAAGCGCCGTCGAGGACCGCGTAGAGCCCCTGGATCGAATACCCCTGATCCAGCAGCGTTGCTCTTGCAATAAAATCTTCGGTCAAATCGTGTAACCCACGCCAACGTCATCGGTTTTTGCCCGGCACCACTTTGTCACACCGCCCCAAAAGGCGCCGCAACGGGTGCCGGACAACACTATCCTATGGGCACCACGGAGGCGCTGCCAAGCCCGATGTCGACGCCGGACCCTGCCCCTGCCCCAAGCCGCGTATTTCCGCCGACACGGCGCTGCAGCTTGGATCCGCATGGCGTCGAGCACGCCCCTTGCGGCGGTTTCCAAGGGCGATCCGCGTGCTGTCCGGGGAGCGCAGGCTGATTTGGTGTCCAAGCCGGCATCGGCCGCCGCACGGACAGAGCAACAAGACGGTTCCACCCATCTTGCAATAACATATAGTGCAAATATAAGTTTCGGGCGAGGAGAGGCGATGAAACTGACGTCCTACACCAATTTCGCGCTGCGTTCTTTGCAGTTGGCGGCGCTGAAGTCCCCGGACCTGATCAGAGTCGATGATGTCGTGCGCGTACACGGGCTGGCGCGGCCGCATATCGTCAAAATCGTCCATGAACTGGGCGTTGCGGGGTATGTTGTGACACAACGCGGGCGCAATGGTGGGTTTCGTCTGGGACAACCCGCCGAAGACATCGTGATCGGGGATGTCGTGCGCTTGACAGAAGGCCCGCTCGAACTGGTGGAGTGTTTCAATCCCGAACACAACACCTGCCCGCTGATCGGGGTTTGCAAACTGTCGCGGGCGCTGCAGCGGGCCGCGCGCGCCTTCATGGAGGTTCTGGACGATCTGACACTCGCCGACATTGCCTCCAACCGCGATGATCTGCTGGCGCGTATCGCCCCGCTTGAGGAGGGCATCGTCGCACCGATGCGCAAAGCACGATGATCGCCGATTGGACAGAGCGCTTTCAGGGCACTGCGGCCTTGCCGCGCCCGGTGCGGGACCGGTTGCAGAAGGTTGCGCGCGCAATTCAAATCCCCGCGGGCGCGCAGGTCTTTGGACCGGCAAACATCCCCGACAGCCTGTTTTTCCTCTACGAGGGCCGCATCCGCGTGTCGCAAAGCTCTGACACCGGCCGGGAGATCGTGCTCTACCGCGTGGATGCCGGCGAAAGCTGTGTTCTGACCACCGCCTGCATGCTGGCCGAAGAGGCCTACAACGCCGAAGGCATCGCCGAGACCGACATCACCGCCATCGTTCTGCCCAAGCCGGACTTTGACCGGCTGGTGGCGGAAGAAGACGCATTTCGAAAGTTTGTCTTTGCCGCCTACTCCCGGCGGTTGATCGACTTGTTGCGCGTCGTGGATGATGTCGCCTTTGGGCATATGGATGTGCGTCTGGCGGAACGGCTCATTGCACTGGCGGGTGATTTCAAAGAGGTCGCCGCCACGCATCAGGATCTCGCGAGCGAGCTGGGCACCGCGCGCGAAGTCATCAGTCGCATCCTGCAGGATTTCCAGAAACGCGAGATGATCGCACAGTCGCGTGGCCGCATAGAATTGCTGGACAAACCGGCTTTGCGCGCCCTTGCCGCTTCGGCGTAGCGTTCCACTTTGTGCCTGCTAAGTGACATTGTCACTGAAGCGCGCACCGCAAACTTATATCTGTTCTCCAAGTTATCGGATTGGAGACCCCCATGACCACCAATGTCGGCACCCTTGACCGCCTCCTTCGCGCAGCCCTTGGCGTTGGCTTGCTCTATCTCGCCTTTCTGAGCGGGGTGCCCGCATTTGACGGGGGGCTTCTGAAATATGGCGCAGCGCTTGTTGGCTGTGTGATGCTGATCGTCGCCGCCATCCGCGTGTGCCCGATCTATTCCATCTTTGGCTTCAAGACCTGCCGGGCCTGACGCGATGGAAACCGTGTTCACACCTTTCGCGTCCCTCGGGGGCGGTCTGCTCATCGGTCTCGGCGCGGTCTTGCTGATGCTGGGCCTGGGACGGATCTTTGGCGCAACCGGAATCTTGTCCGGCGCGGTCCTCGTCGAAAACCGGCAGGAGATGTCATGGCGCATCGCCGTGATCCTGGGCATGATCCTCGCCCCGGTGCTGATCTTTGCGGTGACAGGCGCGATGCCTGCGCTGACGGTGCCGGTGAGCCCGATGATGATCATCATCGGCGGTGTCATCGTCGGCTTTGGTGCCAGCCTCGGCTCCGGCTGCACGTCGGGTCACGGCGTCTGCGGCCTGTCGCGCCTGTCGATCCGGTCGCTGGTGGCCGTGCCGACCTTCATGGCGACCGCCGCCATCACCGTCTTTGTGATCCGCCACGTCCTTGGAGGTTGAGATGAAACATCTGTTTGCGCTTCTGACCGGCCTTGTCTTTGGCACCGGGATTGCGATCTCCGGCATGATGGACCCGGCCAAGGTTCTGAACTTCTTTGACATTGCCGGGACATGGGACCCGAGCCTGATGTTCGTCATGGGCGGTGCGCTGATCGTGACATCCATCGGCTACCGGTGGGTCTGGCGCCGGTCCAAACCGCTCTTTGGGCAGAGCTTTCAAGTGCCGACATCAACGCGTATCGACAGCAGGCTGATCGGCGGCGCGGCCCTGTTTGGTGTGGGCTGGGGCATCGCAGGGTTCTGCCCGGGCGCCGCCATCCCTGCACTTGGCACCGGTCGCTGGGAGGTCGCCCTGTTCCTGGTGTCGGTCACAGCCGGCTTCTTTCTGCGCCGCCTGGCTGGCCGCAAACCGCGCCACGTAACCCCCTAGCCCCTGACCCCGCAACCGGAGGACACAGCATGACCTACCCCGTCAACATGAACATCAAGCCGGAGGTGCAGGCCTTCTTTGATGAGGCCACGAACACGATCAGCTACATCGTGAAAGACCCGTCATCGACCGCCTGTGCCATCGTCGATAGCGTCATGGACATCGACTATGCTGCCGGGCGGATCACCTACGACCACGCGGATGAGCTGATCCGCCAGATCGAGGCCCGAAACCTCAAACTGGAGTGGATCATCGAAACCCACGTCCACGCCGACCACCTGAGCGCGGCCCCGTACATCCAGTCCCGGCTGGGCGGCAAGATCGGCATCGGGTCAAAGATCATGGTGGTCCAGGATACCTTTGGCAAAGTCTTCAACGAAGGCACCGAGTTCCAGCGTGACGGGTCCCAGTTCGACGCGCTGTTCGAAGATGGCGACACCTATCAGATCGGCGAGATGCAGGCCTTTGCGATGTACACGCCCGGCCACACGCCCGCCTGCATGGTGCATGTGATGGGCGATGCCGCCTTTGTGGGGGATACGCTGTTCATGCCGGATGGCGGCTCCGCCCGTGCCGACTTCCCCGGTGGCGACGCGAGCGAGCTCTATGACAGCATCCAGAAGGTCCTGGCCCTGCCGGACGAGACGCGTCTGTTCATGTGCCACGACTACGGCCCCAACGGTCGCGACATCCAGTGGGAAACCACGGTGGGCGAAGAGAAAGCCCACAACATCCACGTCGGCGGTGGCAAGACGAAGGAGGAGTTCGTCAAGTTCCGCACCGAACGGGATGCGCAATTGGCCATGCCAAGGCTGATCATCCCCTCGCTGCAAGTGAACATGCGCGCGGGCGAAGTGCCGACCGACAAGGACGGCAACCCCATGCTCAAAGTGCCCGTGAACGGGCTTTGAGGGGCGGGACGATGGACATCCGGAAAATCAGCGACAAAACCTCTGTCACCCCCCAGATCACGGTCGAAGATATCGCCGCCATCAAGGAGGCCGGCTTTCGCGCCATTATCTGCAACCGCCCCGACGGGGAAGGCGCAGACCAGCCCAGTTTTGCGGAAATCGCTGCGGCTGCGGATCTTGTCGGGATCAAGGCGGCCTATGTTCCTGTGCAATCCGGTCTGGTGCAGGATGCGGATGTGGCGGCGTTCAGCACCGCGCTTGCCGATCTGCCACGTCCGGTTCTGGCCTATTGCCGGACCGGCACGCGGTCGGCGACGCTCTGGTCGTTCCATGAGAGCAAGAAACGCCCGATGCCGGAGATCCTCGCGGCGACCAAGGCTGCGGGCTATGACATGAACGGGGTTGCAAGGCGGATTGCCAACGGCGGCAAGACCCCGACGGACACCGGTGACGCCAAATATGATGTGGTCATCGTCGGTGGCGGCGCCGGTGGCGTCTCGGTGGCCGCGAGCCTTCAGTCGCGACAGTCGAACCTGTCGATCGCCATCATCGATCCTGCGGAGATTCACTATTACCAGCCCGGCTGGACCATGGTCGGCGGCGGGATCTTCGAGGCCCGCGAAACCGCCAAGACCATGGGGTCGCTCATCCCGCGCGGCGTGGCCTGGATCAAGTCCGCCGTCGCCGCATTCGAGCCGGACAACAACGCGGTCATCCTGGATGGGTGCCGGGTGGTAAAATATGACCGGCTGGTCGTCTGCCCCGGCCTGAAGCTGGACTGGGACGCGGTCGAAGGCCTCGAAGACACGCTTGGTCGCAATGGCGTGACCTCGAATTACCGCTACGACCTTGCGCCCTACACCTGGCAGTTGGTGCAGGGATTGAATGAAGGGCGCGCGCTTTTCACCCAGCCGCCGATGCCGATCAAATGTGCCGGAGCGCCGCAAAAGGCAATGTATCTGTCCGGCGATGCCTGGTTCCGCACCGGGGCGCTCAAGGATATCGACATCCAGTTCATGACTGCCGGCGGTGTTCTGTTTGGTGTCAAAGACTACGTTCCGGCGCTGGAGAAATACGTCGAGAAATACGATGCGACGCTGAACTTCTTCCACAATCTGGTGGCCGTGGATGGGCCTGCAAAGACCGCGACGTTCAAGGTCTCCAAACCGGACACCACCCCCGAAACCGTCACGGTCGATTTTGACATGATGCACGTCTGCCCGCCGCAGACCGCACCGGATTTCATCCGTGTGTCGCCGCTTGCCGATGCTGCGGGCTGGGTGGATGTGGATCAGACCACGCTGCGCCACAAGAGTTTCGACAACATCTGGTCGCTTGGCGATGTCATGAACGCCCCAAATGCCAAGACCGCCGCGGCCGCGCGCAAACAAGCGCCAACAGTCGCGGAAAACATCGTCGCCGATATTGCCGGGCGGTCCCCCACCGCCGCATATGACGGCTACGGATCCTGCCCGCTGACCGTCGAGCGCGGCAAGATCGTGCTGGCGGAGTTCGGCTATGGCGGCGTGCTCAAACCCAGCTTCCCCTCGGTGCTGCTGGACGGCACACAGCCGACGCGATTGGCCTGGTTCCTGAAGGAAAAGATGCTGCCGCCGATCTATTGGAAGGCCATGCTGAAGGGCAAGGAATGGATGGCCAAGCCTGAAAAGCTCAACCCCGCAACGGACTGAGACACCAAGACCTGACCCGCGCGCATCGCCACCCGGATGCGCGCGCCCGGCGCGGGGCGCCTGCGTGCACAGATCAGCCCCCTGCCCTGTTTTCTGGACAAGAACATGACCCGACTTCTACGCCGCTACCTGCCGGTCCTCGACTGGGGGCGCACTTACGACCGCAAGGCGTTTTCCAACGATATGATCGCCGCATTGATCGTCACGATCATGCTGATCCCGCAAAGCCTTGCCTATGCCCTTCTGGCAGGTCTGCCGCCAGAGGCCGGGATCTATGCCTCGATCGCGCCGATCATGCTCTACGCGCTCTTCGGGACCAGCCGTGCGCTGGCCGTCGGCCCGGTCGCGGTGGTTTCGCTGTTGACCGCCTCGGCCATCGGTCAGGTTGCAGAGCAAGGCACCGCGGGCTACGCGATCGCGGCGCTGACGCTTGCGTTCCTGTCGGGCGGTTTTCTGGTCCTTATGGGGGTGTTCCGGCTGGGGTTTCTTGCCAATTTTCTCAGCCACCCTGTGATCGCTGGTTTCATCACCGCCTCGGGCATTCTTATCGCAACCAGCCAGCTGAAGCATATCCTGGGCGTCCCGGCCCATGGGCATACGCTGCCGGACATACTGGTGGCGCTCTCGACGCAGCTGCATGAGATCAACTGGATCACGCTGGCCATCGGCGTCACGGCGACCGCATTCCTGTTCTGGGTCCGCACGGGCCTGAAACCGACGCTTAAACGGCTTGGGGCTGCGACGCTGGTCACCGAGATTGCAGCCAAGGCCGGGCCAGTCGCCGCCGTTGTCGGCACCACGGTCGTGGTCTGGGCGCTCGATCTCGCCGGCCACGGCGTCAAGATCGTGGGCGCCGTCCCGCAAAGCCTGCCGCCGCTGACACGTCCGGGGTTTTCCGCCGAGCTTTTGCAGGCGCTCCTGGTGCCCGCAATCCTGATCTCGATCATCGGGTTTGTCGAATCCGTATCGGTCGCCCAGACACTTGCCGCCAAGAAACGTCAGCGGATCGACCCGGATCAGGAGCTGATCGGCCTGGGCGCCGCCAACCTCGGGGCGGCCTTCACCGGCGGTTATCCCGTCACCGGTGGCTTTGCGCGCTCCGTCGTGAACTTTGACGCCGGCGCGGAAACCCCGGCCGCCGGGGCCTTCACCGCCCTTGGCCTGGCGATTGCAGCCGTCGCGCTGACGCCCCTGGTCTACTATTTGCCAAACGCTGCCCTCGCTGCGACCATTATCGTGGCGGTGCTGTCGCTGATCGATCTGTCGATCCTGCAAAAAACCTGGACCTACAGCCGCGCGGATTTTACCGCCGTTGCCGCAACCATCGTGCTGACCCTCACGCTCGGCGTCGAGGTTGGCGTCGCAGCCGGGGTCATCCTGTCCGTCCTGCTGCATCTCTACAAAACCTCGCGGCCCCATGTGGCCGAGGTCGGCCGCGTCCCCGGCAGCGAGCATTTTCGCAACGTGCTGCGCCATGACGTGGAAACCGACCCTCGCGTGCTCAGCCTGCGGATCGACGAAAGCCTCTATTTCGTCAACGCGCGTTTTCTGGAGGATCTTGTCCAGTCCCGCGTCACCGAAGGATGCAGCATCGCGCATGTCGTCTTGATGTTCTCAGCGGTGAATGAGGTCGACTATTCCGCCCTCGAAAGCCTTGAAGCGGTGAACGCCCGGCTCAGGGATATGGGTGTCGGCCTCCATCTGTCCGAGGTCAAAGGCCCGGTGATGGATCGGCTGAAACGGTCGCATCTGATCGATGATCTGAACGGCCGGATCTTCCTGTCACAAAACGATGCATGGACCGCCCTTACAGATGACACGCGCGCCGCAGCCGAATAGACCAAGCTGCATGTCCACAACCGCCGTTCCCCCTGTCAAACCCATGCAGAGGTTCCATGATACGCGCGTTCATTCCACGCAAGCTTGAGCATATTGCTTTTGGCTTTCTTCTGTCCTGCTTCATGTCGCTGCTGATATCTGCCGTGGCGACATTCCTGGCCATCGGCTTTGCAGCCGATTTTGTACCGCGTTGGCTCTCCGCCTGGCTGCCCTCCTGGGCCATTGCCTTTCCCACCGTGCTGGTCGTCGCGCCCATCGTGCGCCGCATCCTCCACCGGTTCGTTGTCACGGACGGCGGGTAACACCGGGCCACAGGGCGGCCCGTCGCCCAAGGCGATACGGATCTCTGCACAACACTCCACCGGCCAATCATACGCAAACCTGTTTCACCGCGATGACCGGCAGGGCTTTGTAACGTTCAGACAACCGGACAGTTTCGAGAGAGCACGATGATCACAAGCGACTACATTCAGGAAATGGCGGCCTATTCTCGCTGGCAGAACGATAGCCTCTTCAAATGCTGCGACGATATCGGGACAGACCCGCGACCACACCATCGTAGCCAGGTCACCAGTGCGCTGAAGGTGCACTATCGCGCTACGGATATACCCTGGCGGCCCGGAGCCTGAGTTCTTTGCCGGATAGCGAGACTGAGCGGCCAGCCTCCCGTTTGACACAGCCGTCGTTTGCACCGTCGCCGCGCAGGGCAGCAACGCACCCCTCATATCCCTTCGGTGATCCGTCGCGGCTGTACCGACGACGGCGGACGGATGTCGCAACGCGGGTTCGCCGCGTCATGTCATTGGTGTCATGTCCTCGCAGACGGTCTCACCGGCAGTTTGTTGGACGCTTTCATTTCTTTCAGTGAAAGGTTCGAGCGAATGCTGGTGACCCCCGGCAGGCGACGCAGGGTGCTGTCGACAAAGGCGCTGTAATCGTCCAGATCCCGCGCCACGACGATCAGCAGAAAATCGTCCGCTCCGGTGGTGTTGTGACAGGCCAGTATATTCGGGGTTGTCTCGACAATCCGCTGGAACTCCGCCGTGGCGGCCTGATCGTGTTCTGAACAGCGCAGCTGTACAAACGCCATGACGCCCAGCCCCAGCTTGCGGCGGTTCAGATTGGCTTGATAACCTTCGATGACCCCGCTTTCCTCCAGTTTTTTTCAAGCGGCGCCAGCAGGGTGTTTCGCTCATCCCGAGGGTTTCGGACAGTTTCGCATTGGTCATACGGCCATCCTCTTGCAGCAAGGACAGGAGGTGAACGTTTACGGCATCAAGGTCAGGCAAGGGCAGAAACTTTCAGAAAATGAGGAATAGAAAGGAGATCCCGCTCAGGATCACCTGGATTTCTGCAAGATTGGCAGGTGTCTTTCCACAGGAAACGATATGATCGCCTTGATCAAACACCAGAACCGAAAGACACCCCGATGAAAGCTGTCCTGTTCGAAAAGTTCCAACACGCCCCGAAGGTGGTCACGGTCGCAGACCCGAGCCCCGCGCCACATGGTGTCGTCCTGAAGGTTGCCGCAACGGGGGTCTGCCGCAGCGACTGGCATGGCTGGATGGGTCATGACAGCGATATCGATCTGCCGCATGTCCCCGGCCACGAGCTGGCCGGCGTGGTCGAGGCGGTGGGAAAGGACGTCACCCGCTGGAAGGTTGGCGACAAGGTCACCGTCCCCTTTATCTGCGGTTGCGGCAGCTGCAGCGAATGCCACGCAGGCCAACAGCAGGTGTGCCTGCATCAGGAGCAGCCCGGCTTCACTCACTGGGGCTCGTTTGCAGAATATGTCGCCATCCACCAAGCCGATCTGAACCTTGTGGCGCTGCCGGAGAGCATGGGGTTTGCGACCGCCGCCAGCCTTGGATGCCGGTTCGCGACATCCTTCCGCGCTGTCATCGATCAGGGCAAGGTGCGCGCAGGCCAATGGGTGGCCGTACACGGTTGCGGCGGTGTCGGGCTGTCGGCCGTCATGATCGCGGCGGCGGCGGGGGCCAACGTCATCGGCGTGGATCTCGATGAGGCCAAGCTTAACCTGGCCAAAGATCTCGGTGCCGCCGCGGTCATCAACGGTGGCGAGGCCGATGTGCCGGAAGCGATCAAGGAACTGACACGCGGCGGCGCCCATGTTTCGCTCGATGCGCTTGGGCATCCGGTCACCATGACCAATTCTATCCTTTGCCTGCGACCACGGGGCAAACACGTTCAGGTCGGGCTGATGCTGGGAGAGCATGCCACCCCAGCCGTGCCCATGCCCAAGATCGTGGGCCAGGAGATTGAGCTGCTCGGCTCGCACGGGATGCGGGCGCACCGCTATGGCGCGATGCTGGACATGGTCGCCAGCGGGACACTTGATCCGGCGCGGCTGGTGGGCGATCAGATCAGCCTCACCGAGGCCCCCGAGGCCCTTATGAGCATGGACAAGTTCCAATCCGTCGGAGCCACGGTCATCACCCGGTTCTGACGCGCGGAGTCACCTTGGCTGGCAGCAAAGATCCTGCTGCCGGTCCTCTCACGGGACGACGAAAGGGTTTATCCCTTCACGCCCCCGTTTTCGCCAGGTTCCGCCAAGGCCCGCAGGCGGTCGATCACTTTCCAATCTGCCTCAGTGGGCGCCAGCCTTGGCAACCGCGCCAACGGGCATCGCCCCGCGCGTATTACCCTTTTGCCGGTCCGCCGCCCCAAGGTTGACCGGATCGTTTTCACCATACACAGGGCCGCACAGAACACACCTTTCTCGGCCCGCAGAAAACCCCACAGATGGGTCCCACCCCCCTGAAGCCCGTAGACCAGCACACTGAGGGCACCACCTCCCCCCGGGACCGCTCTGGTGGGGCGTCGAAGATCGTAGAAATCAGGAAACGACGAGGCTGAGAACGCAACCTGTACCAACTCGTGTACCGAACGCTTTTGAAGGCAAACTCATTGTTGGGAAAAATCTATTATCTTCAGATTGGTACGGGCGGCGGGACTCGAACCCGCACGGCTAAAGCCTGGGGATTTTAAGTAGGTAGGTTTGCCTTTATTTTCAGAGTGTTGGTGCCACGAGAAAATGAGCCCCGGACCTCACGATGAAGTCCGGGGTTATCATGTTGGTAGATCCCGCAGAGCTTTCGCCATATCCAGATACCCGAGATAGCTATATTCGACATGCATCCGCTCATACCATGCCGCCCATGGCTCTCTCCGGTCTTCGGGGAAGACATCGGACCAAGTTCCCTTTCGAACGCTGACCTGCCCATTCTCCAGCCGCTCAACCTTGATTTTGTCTACGCTCATCAACTCTCCCCTCAGCTCGGCCTGTTTCACGACTTGCGAGCTCTATCAGCGCTTTGCTTTGCCGCCAGCATCCGTAACAGGACCAGCGCGAGAGCTGAAGCGTCGGAGCGCGAGAACAGGTCAAGGTCAGATCGAGCAGCGTAGCATTCAGCTGATGTGAGGCACACGTCCCCTCAACACGTCAACCTCCCCCTCTAAATCGCATTCGTGATCCCACCCCAGCACGGCCTTGACAGGAATTCCCCGGTACCCCGCGGAGCGAAGGATCCTACATCCCGCTTTCCGAAAAACTGCATGATGGTTGTCGTGGAGGCTTACCTCGATCTTGCCAACGTGACCGCACTCACACCAGATGTGAAGAAAAAGAGGCATTCACTGCTCCGCTTCGCATGACGGAACATAAGTAGAACTTCTAAATATTCGGATCAATGCGGTCCGAGCAGAACGGCGAGTACGGCGCTCAAAGAGTTGGCGCCTCATGATTAGGTCGCGACCTTAGACGAGTCTACTCAGACCATCCCTGCTTCATTCAGGTTTTCTTGGACGAGAAACCAAACCTTCCAAATCCATCGTGCATATAGCAGCTGGAGCTGCGTGTTAACGAAAGGGCGTAAAGTCGATCTTCCTATGTTCTGGCTCAAGGACCGCAAAGCGGAGTTAGCGACCATTGCGGCCCATACTGGCCATTGACCTGGCCCAGCCAATGCTGCGGTAGTAGCGCGCTTCCGAGACATTCGCCGCACTTGAAATGACCGTAGATTGGTTGAACTACAATAAGTTTTGTCTTTGTTCTCGAAGGCGGATAGGTTGGCGACACAACTCTAAACAGAGCGATTGCAATACGGATACTTCAATGAGTGAAGAAGAAATTTTTGAGCGCCACATAGTCGTCGATCAACCGGCTCGCGAGGACGTTTTCGAAGGTAAAGGCCACCTACGGACGGCTCATCAACTGGCCAGGACCATTGTAGAATTTGACAACGAAGATCGTTCTATTGGGTTGGAGGGAGATTGGGGGGCAGGGAAATCAACAGTTGTTCAACTCGCCGCCAACGAATTGTCTGAGATAAAAAAAAGAAACTATCGGTTCTTCACTTTTGATATGTGGAGCAACCAAACGAGCCCCTTTCGCCGCACCTTCCTTGAGAAACTGATAGACTGGGGAAAGCGCGAATTCACAGACGACAAGTCCCGCGTTGATAAACTTAATGAACTACTCGACAGGGTTCGTGACAGAACCGTTACAACAGAGTCTAAATCTTTCAGACGACTTGATTGGTTTGGGGTTCTCTTCATTTTACTTGGACCAATGCTGCCTTTGGCTTTTGCTTGGCTCAGCCCATTCTCGATTAACCCCACGAGCGGTTCAGCCTTGTCGCTTTCGATTTTCGGATTCTGTGTACCGGCTTGGTCCGTGGCAATTCTTCTGGTCGGTTTCCTTTATGTAGCTTTCATTGTCAGAGTTTGGAAACGCGCCGAGGATGAAAGCATAAAGTTTACCGACGCACTCTCAATGTCGGCGTCGCTATTCACCAAACAGCAAGAGAATGAAACAACCACCCAAAACATTCGAGAAGAAGATCCAAACGAGTATGAATTTGAGATCACACTACTGGATATTCTGCAGGTTCTTCAAGAAGATAATGACCGAATTGTCGTCGTATTCGACAACATCGACCGCCTTCCAAAGGATGGTATTTCGAACGCTTGGGCAGATATACGGGCAGTTTTTTCTGGCGATCCGGCCAGCCTGAACACGGGGCCACGCGCGTGCACTGCGATCGTTCCATACGACAGAGATCACGTTTTCGAGGCGATATCTGATGGAAAGAATAACAATTATTCCGAAAAGGACTTATTCCGAAAAACCTTCGATGAAATATTTCGGGTGTCTCCTCCGGTTGCTTCGAATATATCCGCGCATGTTGAAGCCACACTTCGAAAAGGGCTGCCCAATTTCAATGATAAAAACGCAATCTACAACGTAACAAAAATCTTTCAGCGGTCAACACATCTACAAGGTCGCCCCGTCACACCAAGACAAGTCATTTCATTCATCAATGAAATTTCGAGCATATTTGCTCAATGGGGAGGAAGAATACCTCTAGACACGATAGCCATTTTTCAAGTTTTCAGAGAGGATATAGAACGCAAGCCGCAATCACTAAACAATTTATCGAGCCAGCTGGCACCGTATTTAGTCAATTCGAATGATGTTGACTTGAATCGGCATCTAGCGGCGATTGCCTACAACGTTGAGCCACAGTTGGCCTACCAAGTCTTGCTGGAAGGTCCTGTCTCTGCAGCGCTTGTGGACAAAGACCCCGAACAAATTAAAAACGTCTCGCGTGCCCCGGGATTCCCACAGGTTCTGATAGGGATTTTGGAGACACAGGCATCAAGTTGGGCAAAGGAATCAGCAGTCACCTATGCCCAAGTTGCAAAAAATCTAAGTTCCATTGCTCTAGATGTTCAGACCTCGACTCATGTGCTCGCGCTCTACCTTTCGGGGCTGAAAGATCTGAGTACCCTAGAAATTGAGACCCCCGAAGACGTGCAGAGCCTACGCGCGATAGTTGATCTATGCCCAAACAATCAGCGTTCGTCTGTGTCACTTCGCTTGGCTGAATGGATGACGAACTGCTTTGACGCTAAGGAAGCGACTTTCGACGATGGCAATATTTGGGTCAAGTCGCTCGGCATGCTGATTAATAACACCGATAGAAGGGTCGAAGCGTTCGCCGATCCATTGCTCAATGCGTTACAGTTGCCCCCAAATGTACGGTTTGTACTCGGAGTTGCCTATGATTGTGATGAAATTGGCCTTTCGTTCTCACGGTTCAAGCATTCCATTTCTTCGAAGGCATTCTTGGAGCCCCTCAAAGAGATCTGTTCAGACGATCCATTAACTTTTCACTACGTTTTCAAGCAGCTAAAGTCGGCGAAATCATTGAATGCATCTGAGCTTTTGGCGCTTCTGCAACACCAGCACGATCAGCTCACGAGCCAAACCTTCGGTGGTGACGAAGACTATTTCGCCTGTCGCGCGGAAAATCTCATTGCTACTTATGGGGAAATTTCAAGTCTAAAGAAAGCCAATGAATTGCTTGGAGCGCTTTCAAACAACGGCACTCTGGCATGGCATGCATACGCCACAAAACAGTCAAGTGAAGCGGATGGAGCCTTGGCCGCAACGGTATGGTTGACGCTGCAGAATCTCAAAACGGCGACGTTTGAAGTTGGCGGAAACACAAACCAACCACCTTTTGGCAATCTTCACCCAGCACGACATTGGCTAAGTCAAGTATTAAGTGGTTCCGTCGAGTTTTCGGATGCAGTGATCGATCATTTGGCTTCTTATGTTATTAGCCAGAAAATGGTCTCTCGCTGGATAGGATTAGCTGCCGAGGCTTCACCCTATCAAAGGATCTATTCCTCCGTTTTCGAACGCCTAAGTGAGAGAGATGACCTGTATTCTTTGCCTATAGCAACACTGCTTAACCACTACGATCAGATACATAAAATCTTTGGAGATAGGATCGATCAAGTTCTCACAAACACCAGCGGAATTGTTCGAAGTGATCAATTGGAGAATATAGATCTTGGCTCGATACCCATCGCACTGTTGCGGGATACGGCTAATCGTGAAGAAGACGGTTGGAAGCTTTTCCACACCGCTGTGGAAAAAGCTCTTACGGATTCTTTGGACGAGAACTGGAAAAACCACCTAGCTTCCGACAGTGTTGTGCTTACGGTATTGTCGGTTGAGGCGACGCTGAGAGACTTCAAGCTGCCCGCACATAGGTTCCAAGAGCCTTTTTCTGATCTGGTGGTTGAGTTGATGTCTGGACAAGCTCAGCTGGACAGTAGGCCAAATTTGTCTGAGCAAGTCCTGAAATCGATACCGCCTAGGGCACGAGCGGCGATGCCTAAGGCTATCGCGGACCGTATGGCCAACGTCTCCACAAACAAAGAAACATTCGGATACGTACAAGAAGTATTTCCAGAACTTGTCGACCAAATTTATTCCAAGTCATCGGATGATGTAAAAGTAAGGAATTTTGCCACGCCGGCCATCGCATCCGCGAGAGAGAAAGGTGTGGCTTTTGTTGAGAGGCATTCTACATCGTTGAGGTCCGCGCTCGAAAAGGTTACCGACGAACAAAGAGGCCACTTTGTAGAAGTGATTGAAAGCGTTCGTTCCGAGGTTGAGGCTCATCGCATTAATATCCTAGCCGGACAGCTAGGTATTAATTTGAAGCCCTTGGGTAATGACCCATCCGACGGCAACCAAAACGGAGCATAACCGGCACAAAGGCAAGTAACGCTTGAATTAATCCGCAATCTCATACCTGGTTGAGTTCTGCAGCGCTGTTGTACCAATCGGGGTCTGAGCGCGGTTCCTCTTACCTCGGACGACCTACCTTTAAGCAAACTATTTGAGGGCGAGCATGGTAGAAGAAAAACACACAACTACGATGGCCAAGATTTGGGAGGGAGACGCCCTAAACAGGTCCAAGGATGCTGAGATACTCAGGACCTTCACCATCGGGCATTTAAACTTGCGTGAGAATGCAGGCGAGCCACGGACATACGTCCTTAACTTGGATGCTAACTGGGGCGCTGGTAAGTCGTTCTTCCTGAACCGTTTCAAGAAGCACCTTGAGGCGCACGGCCATATTTCTGTCTATGTGAATGCCTGGGAGAATGACCACTCCAACGATCCGTTCATGACCGTGGTCGATGAGATTCAGGCTGAGCTTTCCGCTCGCTTGTCTGAAAAAGTAACACCTGAAGTAATGCTGGAGAGGACTGCTCCCTTCAGGAAGTCAGCGATCAGAATCATTGGCGGGGCTTTGTTTACCGGCGGGAAGCACTGGGCTGTAAAGTATATCGGGCAAGAAGCCATTGAGGGTATTTCCGAGCTATGGGAAAACGATGATCCCAATACTGATTTCGGAAACGGTGAAAGCAACAAAATTGAAGAATCCATTCGAATAGCTGTCGATAGCGCGGTAGATACAGCCGGTTCAGAGTTGCTATCGCAATTTCGGCTACAGAAAGAGGTTCAAGAAAATTTCCGGTGCCAACTCACCGAAATCGGTAAGGACGTTCTAAATCAAGATGGCATAGAAACGCCGATTTTCATCCTAATCGATGAACTGGACAGGTGCCGACCGAGCTATGCCATAGAACTTTTAGAACGAGTAAAGCACATCTTTTCCCTTGAAAACTTCGTCTTCATTCTTGGAACAGACACTCGACAGCTAGCGAATGCTATCAAAGGTGTATACGGCTCTGAATTTGACGGTGAACGCTACCTGAAACGTTTCGTTGATCGGACCTACCACTTCCAAGACTCGCCAAAAAACCAGCTTATCGATTTTGCGCTTAAGAGAAATGGGCTAAGTGTTGAAAACTTTGTACCCCTACCAGGATACGACGTTATCACATTTTTATCCGAATGCTTTAGCAAAGGCAAAACCGAAGCCCGCGACATAAGGCAAATAGTTGAAATCATTGGCACCTTTGTAGCTACAATGCCTGTAAGCACTAGGAAAATTGATATAGCGAGTCTCCTGCCACAGGTATATAAAAGACACTTCAACCTTTCAGACTCACAGCTGGACAATTGTGATCTCGCGAACATAACTTTCGCCTTCACTTCCAGGTCGCGAGAAGGGGGGGGAAGATTTTTTCAAAAGAAGTACAAAGACGTGTGGAGAGATATCGAGCGCAATTCAATTGACAACTTTAACAACTCAGATCCCCAAAATAGCCTTGAACACTGGATTCAGAAAAAGAATTATGCTGAGCTCAAGGAGCTATTCAGAGTGACCCAAGTGAACCGCAGGGAAGAATCTGTCGGACAAGAGTACGCTCGAATACTAGATCAAATGGCGAACATTTCGGGACCGTCGGGAGACGAATAAAACACCTCTCAACTTGAAAAGGATTCTAATTGCGGCTCCTTTTTCAATTTGGTACTGACTTCACTAGAGTGCGACAAGTTTAGCAATAGCCTAGGGTCAGGATTCATAACCAGTAGATTACGAGGGCGGCGAGAGCGATGGCCGAGAGGAAGACCTTGGGACAGCAGACGTAGCGTGTCGCCACGCGTCTCCAATCCTTAAGCCTGCCGAATATGATCTCGATGCGATTGCGCCGCTTGTAACAGCGTTTGTCGTATTTGACGGGCGTCTTTCGTTGCGTTCTCCCGGGGATACAGGGACGTATCCCTTTGTGTTGCTACTCTTCTCTGAACCAGTCAGCGTCATCGCCGCGATCCCCGAGCAGCCATTTGACGTTTGGCAAGCCGCTGAGCAGAGCTCGCGCGCCGATATAATCGCTCACCTGCCCGGCGGTGGCAAAGAGGTCGATAGGTCGTCCTAGACTTTCACAGATGGCATGGAGTTTGGTGTTCATACCGCCTTTGTCCAACCGATCAGGCGGCCACGCCCCCCCCCTTTTTCGCGGCCATGCTGGTCGCGGTTCGGTGTGCCTTCAGGTAGTTTGCGTCAATCATCACGGTCTTTTCCTCGCCGTGTTCCGCAGCCAACCCGGTCATCATCCGCGCGAAAATACCTTTCTCGCTCCAACGCTTCCATCGGCTGTATAATGTCTTGTGTGGACCATAGGCGGCAGGCCCATCGCGCCACCGTAACCCATTACGGTTGATGAAGATAATCCCGCTAAGAACCCTTCTGTCGTCGGCTCTTGGTTTGCCATGCGACTTAGGGAAAAAAGGGGCCCATTTGGCCATCTGCTCGTCGTTCAGCCAGAAAAGGTCGCTCATGTCACCGCTCCGTTTTCGGGGCCGTGGATCACGCAACGCTCGAGAAATCAATGCATCCTGACACTAGGCGATACTGCGTTTGGCACGGATGTCAGCGAAGCGCAGAAGCAGAATTTGCAGAATCCCGCAAAGCTCACTTGGTTGTCGCCTCAAGTTCGAGCAAACGCCGAAGATATCTAGACACCAAACATTCCAAGAAAGAAGCGACAAAACCTGTGGTACTTTATTGCTTTCATCAACCAGATTGACTGGAAACATATCCTGCAACTTCCTGCAGCACCCCAAAGCAAAACTCCCCTTCTTTTCGCAGCAATTCATTAAACCCTTTTCCGTCAATTAGAATACACTTAAGGGGTTTGCTCGCCACCATTGCCAACTGGCGAGGCTCTCCACGAATCAAGCCGAGTTCGCCGACAAGTCTATTCGGTCCAATTTTCACAATCAGTCTTTTTACCCCATGCTCATCCGGCAGCATTAAGTCGGCTTCACCTTCAACGACAAGGTATGCACCAGAAGCGGAAGATTCGCCTTTTTCAAAGACAACATCTTCTGCATCAAACATTACCCAACGAGAAAAACTGAACAATTCTTCTAAAACGTCTTCGGATGCGTGGGTGAACAAATCACACTCCCTTAGCAGACGAATTTTCAAGTCATTCGAGCTTTCAAATGCCTCATCGACAATATTTCCTTCATCAAACTTAGTAGTTTCATCAATCAATGCTCCCATAAAATTCGCTCCAAGAGTACTGACTCCTGTAAAATCTTGGCCGCGGAGATCAACTCCGGAAAAATCACAATATTCGTAGAAAGTGGCTGGGTCCTCACCCGCTAAAACAGCTAGTTCCCTGAGGTCATCTGTATTTGCCACAAGGAGGCTGTACGCGGCTTTCAAGTAGTTTTCTTTCATAGCTGTGCTTCCGAGAGCATCACGTCAGCCAACGTAACTTCACAATAAGGGTCTTCTACGTCTCGGAACTCAAGCCCACCCTCCAACAGCTTCCGCCTAATATAGTGTGCGGCAGCTGCTCTCTTTGGGGAAGATTTAAATATTTTCAACCATTCGTCCGCGCCACATTTTGCACGAATATTGCTAATGTTAAGGTCTTCATTTTTGCACGTAACAGTGACACGCACCGGATTATTGTCCAAGCTTTCAGCGTTGACAGCAATAAAGTCAGCAAGGGAACTGCTTCTTGACCAAGCCCGCCCAAGTAGTTCATTCACGACCAGCGGCTTTAGCAACCACTGGTACTGGCCATTCGGCTGGACCAATGACCTTGTTTGGATCGTCCTGTTCGTCTTTGTCGCCAGCACAGAATCCCCAGTAAGTACTTCTGACCCCTGAAAATTCATCCCTGCGTTTAATGGTAGCTCCGAGCCGCCTCTTTTAGGAAGCAGCGAAACGTTCAAGCTGGCCTCAACCTCTTTTGAGGACAAGATTTTGTTTTCAGAAGTGATTTCCACAAGATGATCGTCCTCCCTTACGCTCATTTTGGGTACAAAAAAACCCTCGCGATCATGAAGAAACAACCGAACACTAGCCGATTTAACTGACAAATCAAAGTAGATCGGGGCTTCGCTTTGTCCGCTTAGGCAGGCCTGCGAAAAGCTGATGTCTGCAAAGACCCTGTACCTGCTTTCCTCGCCTTCGACGCTGCTGAAC
Source organism: Epibacterium sp. Ofav1-8 (assembly GCF_022348185.1). Classification (GTDB taxonomy): domain Bacteria; phylum Pseudomonadota; class Alphaproteobacteria; order Rhodobacterales; family Rhodobacteraceae; genus Epibacterium. Next base: position 7,416 of record NZ_JAKRFD010000002.1, on the reverse strand, counting down.
CAGCAATCGGCTGAGATAACGTCAGAAAAAATTCTTTGCATGTTATCTTTGATTACGCTTACCATTATGAATCCAATCTCTTTTTTTCAAGCGCGTTGTGACACACTGCGCGATAGCAATTCTGAATAACACCGGATTTGTTTCAACAATCGTGTAACGGACGTGCTTCCCCGATCCCCATACAGAGTTACCCTACGGGTTCTTTGACAGGCATGCCAAGAACTATGTAGCGATTGTGTGAAGGGTAGTGCGAGCCTGGATCTTCGCGACTTATCGGTCGAATGCGCGCAGTATCAGGCATTGAGCCTTCGTCGATTTCTGCTTGCCCGAATGACCGAAGGACGGGAAATTTGCCGCACTGTCATAAGTCTCCTACCGCGGGAGCGAGGGATTTCCGAGTCAGCAATAGTGGCATAAACGAAAGGCCGGTTTGTTCGGCACTGTGTGAACTCACCAGCTCCGGAACCTCGCAGTCGCAGCAAACGGCAGGAACCACGGGCCGCGCGGCAGTAAAAAACCTCGGCTGGTTGCGCCAAAGGGCCGAGTTTGAGAATGACGCTAACTGCGCTTTGCCGCCGTTCGAGCTTGCTGCACTAAAGGAACGAACTGGCGACGATTGTCGCCAGTCCGTTTTCGTCATTGAATGAGGCCGCCCACCACACTGGCGAGCTTGCTGCGGGCGAGGTTCTGCAACACTTGATCGTTCGGCCCCAGGCGCAGGATCGCGTCGGGAACAGAGGCCTTTGCGTGATCCACGGCCTCGCGGATCAGGACCTCCGCCGCCTCATTGGGGCCGCGCTCCAGACCGGCGCGGATGCCGCTCATCAGGGCGCTGTGCAGCGCGTCGCGGTGGCGGGCCTCGATGTCGAGACCCCAGCGCCGTTTGGCGGTATGGGCCGCGCTGCCGATCAGCGCCGTCAACAGCACGCTCAGCCCGCTCAGGGCCACCGGCAGCAATTCCTGCAAGATGTCATTCATCAGTCAATCCTTTCGATTTCAGGGAGAAGAAAGCCGACCACCGCTTAGCTGCAGAGGAAGGCGAGGACGCGCCGCAGCCAGTTCGGGCGCGGCGCGGGTTTCGGGAGTGTGGGTACAGGCGGCAGGGTGAGCAGCGCTTGATGCAGCGCGGCGCGGGTCTTCGAGCCGATTACCCCGTCCACGGTCAGGCCAGCAGAGCGCTGGAAGGCGCGCGCATCCGTGGGCGCATGGCCAAGCAAGACAAGCTGTGCCCGGTCGGTCCAGGCTTGCCGTTCTGCCAGATGGTTGAAGCCGCCGTTGACCTTGCGGGTGATCCCGCGCACGTCGCCAAGATCGGCCAGCGCGTTCAGCCCCCGCACGGTCCAGTACCAAAGCGCAACCAGCCCTTCCCAGGGATCGGTCAGCACCGCATCGGGATCGGCCTCAAAGTCCGGCGCGGTATGATCGAGGCCACGCGCCCAGGCGGTGAACGCCCGATAGTTCCAGCGCCCGGTGATCTGGATCGGCCCGCGTCCACGCAACAGGTAGCCATCGCCATCGCGCTCCGGCGTATTGCCGAGATCCGTGCGGGTGTCATAGCGCTGCTGCGCCTGTGTCGGCCCCCAGAGTTCGCGGTCATAGCGAAACGCCCCGCTTTCCAGCAGCACCTGCCCCAGAAGACAGGACAGGCGGTGCCGCCGGTTCAGCCCGAGGTCGCCGCCATAGGTGTTCAGCGACAGCAGGAACGAGCAGGCGTTTGCCTCCTGCGCGCTGGCTTTAGGGATCTTGCCGGTGATCTTTTCCAGGGTGTCAAAGGTGAGAATGTCGGTCATGCCGCCTCCAAATGAGAACGCCCCGCGCAAGGTGACCTTGGCGAGACGGGGTGGTTTCAGAATGTCGGGGGGTGGATCAGCGGATCGGAGCGCGTTCCATACGTTCGAGCCGGTTGTCGATTTTGTTGAGGGTAGAGAGGATGAGCGACAGGCGTTCATCCTGGCGAGCGAGCGCGGTTTCATTGGTGCGCACGCGGGCGGTCAGGGTCACCTGGCGGGCTTCGGAGGCGGTCAGATCCGCGCGCAGGGCGTTGATGGTCCTGGACAGACCGGCGGTTTCCCCGCGTAAGGTCGCCACCTGAATGCCGACCCAGAGCCCTGCCCCGACCAGCCCGCAGGCCACCGTCCAGGCAAGGGATTTGTTCATGGTGATCCCGCGATCGCTGTTTTCAATCATGGCCATTCTTCTGTGCCCTTATCCTGCGAATACGGCGTCAAAGGCCGCCTCAACATCCAGCCCCGCCGGGTCCGCGCTGGCTGCGACCTGCGCGGCCACTACAGCCTCGGCGGCAAAGCAGGCCTGGACATGCTGCACCACTGCCGCCGCTGCGACCTTGATCTCTTCTTGCGTCAGCTCGACAAAGCCTGCCGGTGTCTTCCAGGCGACCGGCGCGGCGATCATGCCCTGGTCAAGCGCGCTGACCGCACCGGAGAGCGCGAGGCGGGTGGTTTCATCGCCGGGCATGTGCAGGCCGCCGGGCAGGGTCACGCCCGCAAGTGTGCGCTTCCAGCGCAGATCGGCCAGATCGGCCAGCGCCTGTGCCCGTGCCGCCTCGGTGCGATCCTGGGCGGTGATGACCTGGGAGAAGTCGATGGTGCTCATGGCACGGGGTCCTCTGTGGCGGTGGTCTGATAGGCGGGGAGCGGCACCGGCCCGTCGCCGGTCAGGCTCAGGGGCTGCGGAAAGCGGGTGGCCTCCGGCGCATCCGGCCCATGGGGCAGGATCAGGGTCAGGCGGATCACGCCGCCCTCGCGGGTCACATCGGCGGCCAGCCAGTCGCAGGCCACAGCCGCGCGGGGTAGCACGTCGCCCTCCTGGAGCGGCGCGAAGTCGAAGGTCTCGCCATTGATTGTCAGGCTATCGCCCTGGCGGCTGACGCTCAGCGCCCGGTCAAGGCGCATGGGGGTAAATGAGATTTGCATGCGATGTCCTCCTTCAGAACCAGCGGCCAATTGCCGTGGCGCGGACCGTGCGATCCGTATACTGCGAATGGCTAAAAATCGTGATCTGAGCGTCAGATGGGGATGTGGTCCGCACGACCCCCCAATGGGTTTGCGAGTTTCCAGTAGCGCCGACATGGCCGACCAAACCGCTTGACGAGTAGAACGAGGCCGGGAACGTCCAGATTTTCGGAGCCGCGCTGCGATAAAGTGCCCCTTGTGCCGTCGTCACATCTTCCGACCAGTCTCCCGAACAACAGATCTGGGTGCCATCGGCGAAGCGGACGTATTCGCCATTGGCGTTGCTGCCGCGCTCGATCACTGCGCCCGTAGGCGTGCCGCCGGACTGCGAGACAGTGCCGAGAAGGTTTTCGGCATGGATCAACTGCGCCCACCCGCCAAAGCTGTTGCCGGAGGTGCGCACAAGGATCTCGCTGGAGGCATTGGGCGCCGAGGACGATCCCCGCGCCGCGATCTGAACCCCGCGCCCCGCGTTCCGCCGCAGTTGCAGGAGCGCGCCGTCAAAGGGCCAGCCGTCCGACGCGGCAATGCTGTAGAGACCGGCGGGCACATCCAGTTGCGCGGGGTCCGCGAGGTTCGGCGGGTTGGTGGCCAGAATGCCCCCTGCCCCGACCGCAAGCAGTTTGCCGTCGCTCGCATCGGTCGCATTCGCCTGCACCGCTGCACCGCCAATGCTGTCGGCCTCCAGCGTGGTGAACTTCGCCGCCGCCGGATCGCTAAGACCGATGGTTGTGCCATTCAGCGCCGCGCCGATGACCACGGAGTTGGTTTCCAAGAATTCGATAAAGGCCAGCAGCTCATTGCGATGGGTGGTCGCGAAGTGCTGGAACAGAGCGTACATCTTGGCGTCAAAATCCGCCTCCGGCGTGCTGCGCTGGGGGATCTCAGGGAAGGGTGAGAAGCCAGGAATGCTCATCTGTGGCACTCTCCTATTTTAAGGTTTTCAAAATCAGGGGGAAGACGGACTCGCCGGCCACATCGATGGGCTGGCTGTGGTCATCGACAAATCCCAGGCCCTCGATCCCGAAGGACGGGGCATCGCCGGAGACGTAAAACGCCGTCGCCAGACCATCGACCTCGGCCACGATGTCCATCACCCGCTGCGCCTGATGCGTCGGCACCAGGAGCGACAGGTCGACCTTGCGGGTGGAGCCGCGCTTGACCAGGATCTCATTGCCAAAGTCGTCATAGCCCTTGCGGCTGTGGCTGACGAACTGGACCGTGGGCCGGTTGCGCACCCGCCCCAGGAGATTGTTACGCCCCATGACGATATGGCCGACCTCGGCCACCGCACCGGTGGCATCGATGGTGATGTCGATGCGGTGGCCGATATAACCGGGAAAGCCGTTCAGCACCTTCTGGCGGGCATAGACCACGCCGCCGAAGAACCAGGTATAGGCGCTGACCACATGGCCGGTGTCGGCCATGGCAAAACTCCGGTCATAGATGCGCGCCGCCCCGTCCCAGACCTCGATCCGCACCGTGCCCGCGGTCAGACCAAAGAGCGCAATCGCATCGCAATCCTGCGTCGGCACCACCGAATAGGTGATGCGGTCCGCCTGTTTTGCGGTGTTGGAGCGGCGCTGATCGAAGGCCCGCCAGCGGTTGGTGGCGCTGATCTCCAGCCAATGGCTGCCGTCATCCCCCAGCGGGTCATGGCCCTGGTTGTTGTCCACCAGGCTTTCATAGATCCGGTGCGACAGGGTGGAGATCACCCGCGCGCCCTGGTCATAGGTGGCGGCGCTGTCCCAGTCCGGATGATCATCCTCCGGGATGTTCGAGGCAATCAGCTCCACCTCGCTCACGGGCATCGGTGCAATGATGTTGAAGTCCATCAGCTCCGCTCCCCCGGCAGGCCGATCTCGTCCCAATCATCCATCTGATTGGCGATCCGGTCCACGATCAGCTGCAACGCTTGGCCCTGCGCCACCACATGGCGGGTCAGATCCTCGACCCCCCGCGCCAGCGGTCGGTTGTCGAGCATCGCCACCGATTCCGCATGGCTGTGAATGCGCGCGGGGCCGGTGTGCTCGATCTCCCAGCCGCGCTCGCCAACGATGCGCGCGCCGCCCTTATGCGCCCCGCCCCGGGCAAAGGCGGGAATGCCGCCGAGATCCCGGATCTGCGCCCGCAGGGTCTCGATCTGATCCTCGTTGCCGTTGTAGCGCTGGTTGTAGGCGCGGATCTGTGCCTCCAGCCCATCCGCACCCCGGAAGGCAGAGCGAAAGCCCGCCAGATCCGCCCCGCCCCCATAGGTGAGGTAATCCGCGTCATAGATGATCCGCCCCGAGACCTCTGAGAGCCGCAGCTCCGCGTCGCGGCCGCCGGAACGGGTCAGGCTTACGCCGGTGCGGCGCTCCAGCGCCTCGATCTGGCCGATCAGCCCCGCCGCCTCGCTGCGATCCGCAAGGCTGCTGGCCACGGTCTGCCCCTGCGCCTGCAGCGCGGCAATCTGCGTCTGCGCCGCCCGTGCCAGCCGATCCGCCTCTACCGCATCGCGCAGCTCGCCCAGCATGCCGCGCAGCCGGTCCAGCGGGTCCTGCAGCCGTTCGGTCTGTGTCGCCAGATCGGCAAAGACATCATCGGCCTCCAGCACCACGCCGCCGCCAAAGGTCAGCCGACCGCTGCCGCCGCCATCGCCGATCAGCCCGGCGATCTCGCTCAGCCGCGCCACCGTGTCGGCCCCCGCCCCGGTCAGGGCCACAGTCACCCGGCGCGACAGGTTGGCGGAACGGGTCAGCACCAGCGACCGGGTCTCCGGGTCGAGGTCACGGGTCAGATCCAGCATCACCCGGCGGCGCAGATCCGCCGCCGTGGTCAGCGCCAGCCTGCGGCTCTCCGCATCCAGATCGGCGCCCAGCACCAGGTCCAGCGTCGCCACATGCTGCGAGAGCGCATGGGTGGCAATCCAGCGATCCGCCGGCGTCAGGTCATCGCGGCGGATGATAAAATCGAGCGTGGTGCGAATGCCGGTGTCGGCCTGTTCGACCAACTCGCGCAGCCAGCCCGGGGCGCTGTCATCCAGCGTCACCGCCACATCCAGCGCGCCGACCAGATCGTCATAGCTGAAGGCCTCGGCCTGTTCGATGGCGCTTTCCAGCGCCGACAGCGACGCCTCGAAGGAGGCCACCGTGCCATCCCAATCCTCGGCCAGCGCCTGGACGCCCTCGCTCAGATTGGCGACCTCATCCGCCGTCAGCCCCTCGAACTGCAGGAAGGTGCCAAGCGCGGTCAGAACCTCGATCTGCTGCTCATACAGCCCCGCCAGCACCTCATCATTGCCCGCTTCCAGATCCGCGATCCCCGCCGCGTAGGTGAGACGCGCCTGCACCTCGGCGGCAATCCGGCGGTAATCCAGATCCGATCCCGCCATGTCGCGGGCACTGCGCAGGTAGCTGCGCGCCAGATCCGGCAGCGCCGCCGCCGCCGTTGCATCCCCCGCCTGCACCCCGGCAAAGGCCGCATTGAGGCGGGCCTTCTGCGCCGTGGCGGTCTGGGCATCGCTGGCCGCGCTCAATTCGGTGGTGAGCAGGTCGGAGACAAAGCCGCGCAGATCCTCGGAGGTCCGCCGCCAATCCGCCGCCGCCTCTCGCGCCGCGCTCACCATATCCTGGGCCGCATCGATCTGGACGCCGATCTCGCCGCCGATCTCCTGCGCCAACCCGGCCAGCTCCGCCGTGAAGGCGCCCACCTGCGGCAGCACCTCATCCATCGCCCCGGCCAGCCGCAGCAGTTCGGCATAGAGGGTCTGCCCGCCCTCGGTGCTCAGATCGAGGCTTTCAACCAGCTCGCGGAAGGCTTCGCGCGAGGCGGGCATGGCAAGCCCCAGTTCCTCGAACTCCTCTTCCAGCCGCCGCAGGACGGTCTCGCTGCGCTCCGCCTCGGTATAGAAGCCGTCAAAATAGCGCGAGATCGCAACCGAGAAGGCCTCCGAGCCGCCAAAGGCCGCCAGCAGGTCAGAGGCCAGATCACCGCCCGCCAGCGACACATCAAAGGCCGTGCCGCCCAAGAGATCCATGGCGTCATTCACCGCCACCAGGCTGCCCGAGAGCCGCGCCAGCGTGTCCGAGGCGCTTTCCCCGGCGCGGGTGAAGTCGTCGGTGCCGAGGATCAGATCCGCCATTTGGTCGGAGGCCGCCGCCATGTGATCGGCGATGTCCTGCTGGATCTGCTCCTGCGTGCGCCCGGAGGTCATCACCGACAGCGTATAGCCCTCGAACTCCGCCAGCGCATCGGAGCCCAGCCCCAGCGCCTCCGACATCGACAGAAGGCCGGAGGTCAGCCCGGCAACCTGCTGATCCAGCGCCGCATCCAGCTCCGCATCCACCGCGCCATAGACGTTCTTGTCGCTGCGGAACCAGCCGCCCTTGTAAAAATCCCGGGTGTAGCCGTCAAAGCCATCTGCCCCGATGGTGCCCTCCAGCGCCGAATATTCGAACTTGCG
>NZ_JAKRFD010000029.1 GCF_022348185.1 Epibacterium sp. Ofav1-8 | reverse complement strand
TGTTGGAACGGCGCTGATCGAAGGCCCGCCAGCGGTTGGTGGCGCTGATCTCCAGCCAATGGCTGCCGTCATCCCCCAGCGGATCATGGCCCTGGTTGTTGTCCACCAGGCTTTCATAGATCCGGTGTGACAGGGTGGAGATCACCCGCGCGCCCTGGTCATAGGTGGCGGCGCTGTCCCAATCCGGATGATCATCCTCCGGAATGTTCGAGGCGATCAGCTCCACCTCGCTTACCGGCATCGGTGCAATGATATTGAAGTCCATCAGCTCCGCTCCCCCGGCAGGCCGATCTCGTCCCAATCGTCGATCTGATTGGCGATCCGGTCCACGATCAGTTGCAGCGCCTGCCCCTGCGCCACCACATGGCGGGTCAGATCCTCGATCCCCCGCGCCAGCGGGCGGTTGTCGAGCATCGCCACCGATTCCGCATGGCTATGAATGCGCGCGGGGCCGGTGTGCTCGATCTCCCAGCCGCGCTCGCCGACGATGCGCGCGCCGCCCTTATGCGCCCCGCCCCGGGCAAAGGCGGGGATACCGCCGAGATCCCGGATCTGCGCCCGCAGCGTCTCGATCTGATCCTCACTGACGTTGTAGCTCTGGTTATAGGCGCGGATCTGCGCCTCCAGCCCATCCGCGCCCCAGAAGGCAGAGCGGAAGCCCGCCAGATCCGCCCCGCCCCCATAGGTGACATAATCCGCGTCATAGATGATCCGCCCGGAGACGTCTGAGAGCCGCAGCTCCGCATCGCGGCCGCCGGAGCGGGTCAGGCTCACGCCGGTCCGGCGCTCCAGCGCCTCGATTTGGCTGACGATCCCCGCCGCCTCGCTGCGATCCGCAAGGCTGCTGGCCACGGTCTGCCCCTGCGCCTGCAACGCCGCGATCTGGGTCTGCGCCGCCCGCGCCAGCCGATCCGCCTCCACCGCATCGCGCAGCTCGCCCAGCATGCCGCGCAGCCGGTCCAGCGGGTCCTGCAGCCGTTCGGTCTGTGTGGCCAGATCGGCAAAGACATCATCGGCCTCCAGCACCACGCCGCCGCCAAAGGTCAGCCGACCGCTGCCGCCGCCATCGCCGATCAGCCCGGCAATCTCGCTCAGCCGCGCCACCGTGTCGGCCCCGGCCCCGGTCAGGGCCACAGTCACCCGGCGCGACAGGTTGGCGGAGCGGGTCAGCACCAGCGACCGAGTCTCCGGGTCGAGATCCCGGGTCAGATCCAGCATCACCCGGCGGCGCAGATCCGCCGCCGTGGTCAGCGCCAGCCTGCGGCTTTCCGCATCCAGATCCGCGCCCAGCACCAGATCCAGCGTCGCCACATGCTGCGAGAGCGCATGGGTGGCAATCCAGCGATCCGCCGGTGTCAGGTCATCGCGGCGGATGATAAAATCGAGCGTGGTGCGAATGCCGGTGTCGGCCTGTTCCACCAGCTCGCGCAGCCAGCCCGGGGCGCTGTCATCCAGCGTCACCGCCACATCCAGCGCACCGACCAGATCGTCATAGCTGAAGGCCTCGGCACTCTCGATGGCGCTTTCCAACGCCGACAGCGACGCCTCGAAGGAAGCCACCGTGCCATCCCAATCCTCCGCCAGCGCCTGGACGCCCTCGCTCAGATTGGCGACCTCATCCGCCGTCAGCCCCTCAAACTGCAGGAAGGTGCCAAGCGCGGTCAGAACCTCGATCTGCTGCTCGTAAAGCCCCGCCAGCACCTCATCGTTGCCCGCTTCCAGATCCGCGATCCCCGCCGCATAGGTGAGGCGCGCCTGTACCTCGGCGGCTATCCGGCGGTAATCCAGATCCGATCCTGCCATGTCGCGGGCGCTGCGCAGGTAGCTGCGGGCGAGATCCGGCAGCGCCGCCGCTGCCGTCGCATCGCCCGCCTGCACCCCGGCAAAGGCCGCATCAAGGCGGGCCTTCTGCGCCGTGGCAGTCTGGGCATCGCTGGCCGCGCTCAATTCGGTGGTCAGCAGGTCGGAGACAAAGCCGCGCAGATCCTCGGAGGTCCGCCGCCAGTCCGCCGCCGCCTCCCGCGCCGCGCTGACCATATCCTGGGCCGCATCGATCTGGACGCCGATCTCGCCGCCGATCTCTTGCGCCAGCCCGGCCAGCTCCGCCGTGAAGGCCCCCATCTGGGGCAGCACCTCATCCATCGCCCCGGCCAGCCGCAGCAGTTCGGCATAGAGGGTCTGCCCGCCCTCGGTGCTGAGATCGAGGCTTTCGACCAGCTCGCGGAAGGCGGCGCGCGAGGCGGGCATGGCAAGTCCCAGTTCCTCGAACTCTTCTTCCAGCCGCCGCAGGACGGTCTCGCTGCGCTCCGCCTCGGTATAAAAGCCGTCAAAATAGCGCGAGATCGCCACCGAGAAGGCCTCCGATCCGCCAAAGGCCGCCAGCAGGTCAGAGGCCAGATCACCGCCCGCCAGCGACACATCAAAGGCGGTGCCGCTCAGGAGATCCATGGCGTCATTCACCGCCACCAGGCTGCCCGAGAGTCGCGCCAGCGTGTCCGAGGCGCTTTCCCCGGCGCGGGTGAAGTCATCGGTGCCGAGGATCAGATCCGCCATCTGGTCGGAGGCCGCCGCCATGTGATCGGCGATGTCCTGCTGGATCTGCTCCTGCGTGCGCCCGGAGGTCATCACCGACAGCGTATAGCCCTCGAACTCCGCCAGCGCGTCAGAGCCAAGCCCCAGCGCTTCCGACATCGACAAAAGGCCCGAGGTCAGCCCGGCAACCTGCTGATCCAGTGCTGCATCCAGCCCCGCATCCACCGCGCCATAGACATTCTTGTCGCTGCGGAACCAGCCGCCCTTGTAAAAATCGCGGGTGTAGCCGTCAAAACCATCGGCTCCGATGGTGCCCTCCAGCGCCGAATATTCGAACTTGCGGCTGAAGGCCTTGGACAGGAGGGCCACGCCGCCCGCCAGAAGCCCCACAACAGGCAGGGCCGCGCCAATGGTCGAGACCAGCGCGCTGGCCCCTGTTGCGGCCGAGGCAAGGGCCGCATTGGCCCCAACGCTGAACAGCCCCGCGCTGGTAAAGCCACCGAGCCCCAAAGCCGCCTGGAAGCCGCCGCCCAGCCCCGCAACAAGGCTGGTGCCGCCCAGAAGGCCGCTTGCCCCCTGCCCCAGGATGCCGGACAGCAAACCACCGCCACCACCGCCACCCGAGAGCAGCCCGCCCGCTGCATTGGCTGCGGTGCCAGCACCGCCGAGCGACAGCCCCAGCGCAATGCGGATCTGGTTCTTGGCAAAGCTTG
>NZ_JAKRFD010000028.1 GCF_022348185.1 Epibacterium sp. Ofav1-8 | reverse complement strand
CCCGCGCGGGCGGCGAGATCCGCCTGACCCTGATCCTGCCCCACGGGCCGGAGGCACCCGAGGCCACCCGCTTTGCGCAGCCCCTGAGCCTGACCGGCGACGGGCCGGTGCCGCTCCCCGCCTATCAATCCACCCCCGCAGAGGACCTCGCGCCATGAGCACCATCGACTTCTCCCAGGTCATCACCGCCCAGGACCGCACCGAGGCCGCGCGGGCACAGGCGCTGGCCGATCTGGCAGACCTGCGCTGGAAGCGCACACTTGCGGGTGTGACCCTGCCCGGCGGCCTGCACATGCCCGGCGATGAAACCACCCGCCTCGCGCTCTCCGGCGCGGTCAGCGCGCTTGACCAGGGCATGATCGCCGCGCCGGTCGCCTGGAAGACACCGGCGGGCTTTGTAGAGCTGACGCAATCGCAGATCGAGGCCGCAGCGGCGGCAGTGGTGCAGCACGTCCAGGCCTGCTTTGCCGCCGAGGCTGTAGTGGCGGCGCAGATCGCATCCAGCGCGGCCCCGGCGGGCTTCGATGTTCAGGCGGCCTTTGACGCCGCATTCGCAGGATAAGGGCACAGAAGAATGGCCATGATTGAAAACAGCGATCGCGGGATCACCATGAACAAATCCCTTGCCTGGACCGTGGCCTGCGGGCTGGTCGGGGCAGGGCTCTGGGTCGGCATTCAGGTGGCCACCCTGCGCGGGGAAACCGCCGGTCTCTCCAGGACCATCAACGCCCTGCGCACGGATCTGACCGCCTCCGAGGCGCGCCAGGTGACGCTGACCGCCCGCGTGCGCACCAATGAAACCGCGCTCGCTCGCCAGGATGAGCGCCTGTCTCTCATCCTCTCCACCCTCAACAAGATCGACAACCGGCTCGAACGCATGGAACGCGCTCCGATCCGCTGATCCACTCCCCGACATTCTGAAACCACCCCGCCTCGCCAAGGTCACCTTGCGCGGGGCGTTCTCATTTGGAGGCGGCATGACCGACATTCTCACCTTTGACACCCTGGAAAAGATCACCGGCAAGATCCCGACGGCCAGCGCGCAGGAGGCAAACGCCCGGTCGTTCCTGCTGTCGCTGAACACCTATGGCGGCGACCTCGGGCTGAACCGGCGGCACCGGCTGTCCTGTCTTCTGGGGCAGGTGCTGCTGGAAAGCGGGGCGTTTCGCTACGACCGGGAGCTGTGGGGGCCGACACCGGCGCAGCAGCGCTACGACATCCGCACCGATCTTGGCAATACGCGGGAACGCGATGGCGATGGCTACCTGTTGCGTGGACGCGGGCCGATCCAGATCACCGGGCGCTGGAACTATCGGGCGTTCACCGCCTGGGCGCGTGGCCTCGATCATACCGCGCCGGACTTTGAGGCCGATCCCGATGCGGTGCTGACCGATCCCTGGGAGGGTCTGGTTGCGCTTTGGTACTGGACCGCGCGGGGGCTGAACGCGCTGGCCGATCTTGGCGACGTGCGCGGGATCACCCGCAAGGTCAACGGCGGCTTCAACCATCTGGCAGAGCGGCAGGCCTGGACCGACCGGGCACAGCTTGTCCTTCTTGGACATGCGCCCACGGACGCGCGCGCCTTCCAGCGTTCCGCCGGATTGACTGTGGACGGGGTGATCGGCCCACAGACCCGCGCCGCGCTGCATCAGGCGCTGCTCACCCTGCCACCTGTATCCACATCCCCAAAACCCGCGCCGCGCCCGAACTGGCTGCAGCGCGTCCTCGCCTTCCTCCGCAGCTAAGCGGCGGTCGGCTTTCTTCCACCTGAAATCGAAAGGATAGGCTTATGAATGACATCTTGCAGGAATTGCTGCCGGTGGCCCTGAGCGGGCTGAGCGTGCTTTTGACGGCACTGATCGGCAGCGCGGCCCATACCGCCAAACGGCGCTGGGGTCTCGACATCGAGGCCCGCCACCGCGACGCGCTGCACAGCGCCCTGATGAGCGGTATCCGCGCCGGTCTGGAGCGCGGCCCAGATGAAGCTGCGGAGGTCCTGATCCGCGAGGCCGTGGATCACGCAAAGGCCTCTGTTCCCGACGCGATCCTGCGCCTGGGGCCAAACGATCACGTGTTGCAGAACCTCGCCCGCAGCAAGTTGGCTGGTCTCATCGAGCGATACGTCGATTAAGCGTCCGACACCCGCTGCCACCCCGCCTTCGCACAGTTGGCGGGGTGGCAACGCCTTGGGGAAGGTCTGTACAACCTGCAATGGGCAACCGCTTCCATTGAAATCGCATCAATCCGTTCAATACCAGTGTTAGATAAAAGCTAACTCATCCCAATCCGGTAGCTCAAACGTGATGGGCTCATCAGGTATGATATGTGTTGGCGTCTTAAAATCTGATGATACCACGCCCTCAATTGTTGTGGCCATCACCTCTGAAGCACCTTCCTTGGCATGGCTAGACGTGCCTATGTCTTGGAATACAAAAGCATCTACCACTTCATTGATGCTTGGCGGCGCATCCAGGGTTTGGGTGTAGATATTGTCCGGCCCGTCGCCTTCCCATGTGACCAGCAGTCGACCATCGGACAGCTGATCCAGATCGATGCGGAAGTTGGTGGCCCATGTGCCTGCGGGCTCCACGAGAGTGGTCAGCTCGGTGAGCGGAGTGCCATCCAGGTTAAAACTTTGGATGTAGACCTCATTGTCACCGGTATCTGCGAGCCTCCAGATGGCAGCTACGCCGCCGCCCTCCAGGCTGATAAGCTGCCAGTCCCGAGATTCCCGTGGCGGGGTCGCGGTTTGCAGTACCGTCTCATCGCCAACGGGGGTTCCATCGGCAGCGTAGCGCTGGAACAGGATCGAAGTTGTTACGCTGTTGCTGCCAGGGCTCTGCCAATACGCAATGAAGCCCCCATCCTCGAGTGCCACAAGCTGTGAGGCGTTCTGCAGGCCGCTCGTGGTGGTGTTGACGCGGAAGTCGCCTCCCACCCTGACGCCATCTGCATCAAAGATCTGCCCGAACACATTAGCATTACTGCCCCCGCTCCTCCAGGTTACGACATAGCCGCCCCCAGCGAGGCCGATGACATCCCCGACGTATTGATAATGGTCTATGGAGGTCGGGACCATCACCGGCTCGGCGTCCAACGCGACACCGGTGGCGCTGAACCTCTGGGCCATCACGTCGCGAAGGGTCCCCGTCGAATAGGCGTAGGTACTCCAGACAACGACAAAGCTGCCATCGGCCAGAGCGCCAACTTCATAGGCATATTGAGACATGTTGTGGTTGCCGACCGGGATTTCCGCGATGACCTGGCCGCTACTGTCCAGCACGCTGGCGTATAGATCGCCGTCGCTCATCCATGTAACGGCAACTTGCCCTGACGCCAGAAGTGTGGCCTCGGGAGAGGTTTGATTCCCCGTGACATCCTGGTTCAGACGATAACTCGCGCCCACCTCATCGCCGTTGCGATCATACCGCTGCGCCCAGATCCCGGTACCGGCCCCATCGCCGCCGGACCACACCAGCAAACGGCCACCGTCCGGCTCTGGAAGCGCAACCGAGGATGGGCTGAAAGCGGCGAGGAACGTGGGGACCTCTTGGACAGTATCTGATGGTCCGTCATTGATGCTTGGCGGCGCATCCAGGGTTTGGGTGTAGATATTGTCCGGCCCGTCGCCTTCCCATGTGACCAGCAGTCGACCATCGGACAGCTGATCCAGATCGATGCGGAAGTTGGTGGCCCATGTGCCTGCGGGCTCCACGAGAGTGGTCAGCTCGGTGAGCGGAGTGCCATCCAGGTTAAAACTTTGGATGTAGACCTCATTGTCACCGGTATCTGCGAGCCTCCAGATGGCAGCTACGCCGCCGCCCTCCAGGCTGATAAGCTGCCAGTCCCGAGATTCCCGTGGCGGGGTCGCGGTTTGCAGTACCGTCTCATCGCCAACGGGGGTTCCATCGGCAGCGTAGCGCTGGAACAGGATCGAAGTTGTTACGCTGTTGCTGCCAGGGCTCTGCCAATACGCAATGAAGCCCCCATCCTCGAGTGCCACAAGCTGTGAGGCGTTCTGCAGGCCGCTCGTGGTGGTGTTGACGTGAAAGTCGCTTCCCACCCTGACGCCATCTGCATCAAAGATCTGCCCGAACACACCATCGTCACTGTCCCCTCCCCAGGAGCCTGCCCGCCCCCTCCAGGTGACGACATAGCCGCCTCCAGCGAGGCCGATGACATCCCCGACGTATTGAT
>NZ_JAKRFD010000027.1 GCF_022348185.1 Epibacterium sp. Ofav1-8 | reverse complement strand
TTCCCCTTACAGACAAGGATCTCTGAAATGAGCAAAACCATCGTGAAATTTCTGAAAACCCATGGCCGTTACGTCAAAGGCGACGTGGGAGGTTTTGACCCCGAGACAATCGCCGCCTGGCCGAAGGGCGTTTGCAAGCCCTATGACCCGGATGAAACGCTGGAAATCTCCAGCGTGCAGATCGACACCTCCGAAGCTCAGAAGCTGATCGACGACGCGCGGGCAGAGCTTGAGCAGAAGGCAGCCGCTCTGGACAGCCAGAGGGCCGAACTGGATGCGCGTGAAGAGGCGGTTGCAGCCCGTGAACAGGCGCAGGCCGAACCTGCCGCGACCGAGGAAAACCCAAAGGGTGCATCGAATGATGCGGCCAAGACGTCCGCAGGCACGCCCCCGAAACAGGGCGCAAAGGCGTAAGGAGCGCGGGCAATGCGGGTGATCGAAGAGGGTGAGATTCCGGCGGGCGTGGCGTTGGCGGATTTCAAGCGGTCGGTGCATATCGCCGCTGAGGATCTGGATGATGACGGCGCGCTTGGTCTGGTTCTGGAAGCGGCAGAAGCCACCGTTGCCACCGCCACCGGTCGCCCGCTTACGCCACGCGCGGTTGAGTTCATCGCGACTCGTGGTGCCTGGCGGCGGTGGTGGTTTCCGGTTTTGCCGGTCACGGAGTTGACGGGCCTTGCCATAAGCGATGGCGCAGGGGGGTGGATCGACCAGCCTCTTGAGGGGGCGTGGGTCCAGGAGGCTTATGACGAGCCGCAGCTTGTGATTGGTCCAGATTGGTCAGGGCGTGCCGTGGCCGGGGATCTCTTGCGGGTGCAGGCGACGGTCGGCGGTGCGGATGCCGCCACCCGCGCGCGGTTGCGGCAGGCGATCTTCCTCCTGGCAAAGGAATGGTTTGAGGCTGGTATCGCGGTGGATGGCGAGCAGCCGCCGCAGTTGTCATTTGGTGTGCGGCTCCTGATGAAACAGGCGCGCTATCGGCGTCCGTGCGAGGTGGAATAATGGGCAGGCGTCTTGATCGCCGGGTCACGATCCTGGAGCGGGTTTCGGAAAAAACCGCCACCGGCAACATGCGCACAACGGGCACGGCGGAACTGCTGACAGTATCTGCGAGCTATGAGCCGCTGTCCGATGGTGAGCGCTGGCGCGCCGGTGCGGTGGAGCAGAAGGCGGAGGCGCGGTTTGTGCTGCGGTATTCGGCACGTGCTGCAGCGGTGACTGGCGATAACATTCTGCGCTTTGAGGGTGCGGATTGGGAAATCACCGGCACCAAGGAAATCGGCCGGCGAAAGTGGATCGAGGTGACCGCCTGGAAGATCCGGGAGGGCACCTGATGGCCGTAAAGATGAAGATCGAGGGCGCGGGCGACATTGAACGGGCGCTGGCTGAACTGCCACGCGGCACGGCCAAGGGCGTCATGCGCCGGTCGATGAAGAAGAGCCTCAAACCGGTGGCGCTGATGGCCGAGGGGGTCTCTCCCTTCACCATCGCCGTCACGTCGAAGCTGACCGCGCGGCAGCGGCGTGAGGCGCGCGGGGATCGGGGGCGGAGCAAGGTGGTTCTTTATGTGGGGCCTGTGCAGCCAGACGGCGAGGATGCGCCGCATGCGCATCTTTATGAGTTTGGCACCGGTCCCCGGGTGCAGAGCTCGACCGGACGGGCGACCGGGGCAATGCCCGCGCGACCGTTCCTGCGCCCGGCCTGGGATATGGCACAGCCCGTCATGCTGGCGACCTTGCGGCGTGAGGTCTGGGCCGAGATTGAAAAGGCCGTTGAGCGCGCGCGGCGCAAGGCGGCACGCTCATGAGCATGGAAGAAGATCTCTATGCGGTGCTTGAGCCACTGGCGGCAGGTGTTGTCTGGGGTGGGTTTGGTGATGCAGCGGGGTATCCACGGATCACGCTTCAACGCATTTCCAATCTGACAGACTATTCCCTGAAATCCCGGGCGGATGTGGAAACCGCCCGGGTGCAGGTGAATGTCTATTCCAAGGATGCGGATGAGGTTCTGACGCTTGCACCGCAGATCTCGACCACGCTCACCGACTATCGCGGCGGATCAGTGATCCGCATCAAGGAACTCTCCCGGCGGGACTCTTTTGAGGAGACCGGCGGTGATGTGATCCGGCTGCAAATGCTGGATGTGCAGGTGCGTTACCGCGCCTGATCTGGCCGGGAGACCGGCAACTTCCAAACATTATGAAAGGACAGGCCATGGCAGAGAATGTCATTGCAGGCGATCTGGTGGACATCGAATGGTCCGCCGATGACACCGATGAGAACTATGCAGTCATCAAGGGCTGCAAGACCGTGGGCATTCCGGAGGAGAACCCGGAATACCGCGACCGGACCTCGCTCGACAGCCCCGGGCGCACCCGCGAATACGGCGTCGGCCTCACCGAGGTCAGCGAGCTGACGCTCTCCTGCTTTTATTCGAAAGAGCTGTATGAGCAGGCGCTGGCCTTCAAGACCTCGGGGGTGCCGGTGTTCTTCCGGGTGAAGCTGCCGAAGATCGGCGACCAGGCCAACAGTGGCGACGTCTTCAAATACAAGGCCTTCGTCAATCCCTCGATGCCCTCCGTCGATCAGGACGGCGATCTGATGATGGATCTCAAGCTGCGGCCCACGGGCCTCATCACCTGGACCAAAGGAGCGTAACCCATGATCCCGGCAGCAACTCTGAACGTGGGTGAGACCACCCACAAACTGCGCCTGACCACCGGCGCGCTGATGCGGTTTGAAGAGGACAACGATGGCCAGCCCTTTGACGGGCTGCTGGACAAGCTGATCCAGGGCAGTGGCGGGATCAAACTTCTGGTCTCGGCGCTGGCGGCGGGTCTGGGGGATGGCAAGGGCATTCCCAAGGAAGAGGCGATGGACGTCATTGATGCGGCGGGCGGCGCGCGCCAGGTGGTGCCGTTCATTGCCGAGGCCATTGCCAAGGCTTTCCCGGCACCTGAGGCCAAGGCGGCCAAGGGTGACGGGACCAAGGATGACGGGGCGGCGACAGCGGGAAAGGCCAGCCCCCCGGCGGGGGCGTAGACTGGGCGGCGCTGTTTACGGCGTGGTGTGAGCTGGGGGCGCACCACGCCGATTTCCACGATCTTACCTTGCGCGAATACGACCTGATTACCCGGTCCAAAATCCGGGCGCGGGAGGCGCAGGTGGCGGCGCGGCGGGTGCTGAACCAGGAGCTGGGCGTCCTGGTCAGCCATGCCTTCCACAATCCAAAGAAGATGCCCGATTTTACCAAGGCTGCGGGCCAGACGCACCGCAGCAAGGCCGATGCGACGCAGGATCTCGAACAGCTGCGCGCGCGCCTGATGACCATGCACTTCAACAGCAAACAGGGGGCTTAGATGTCCGCAGTTATTGGCGCGCTGCGCGGCGTGCTTTCAATGGATTCCGCGGCCTTTGAGACCGGGGCCAAACGCGCCAAGGCCACCATGGGCACGGTGGAGCGCCGGATGGAGCGGATGGCGGGGCGGATGGAAGGGGCCGGGCGGCGCATGGCGCTCGGCCTCACCGTTCCGATGGCAACGGCGGCCAGCATTGCGGTGCGCTCCAGCCTGCGGGTGGTGGATGCGCAGGCCAAGATGGCGCAATCGCTGGAGACCACCGTGGCCTCGATGCAGGTGCTGGAGCGCGCCGCAGATCTCTCCGGGGTCTCCATGGGCGAGGTGCAGCAGGCCACGATCCAGCTGACCAAACGGCTGAGCCAGGCGGCGGGCGGCACGGGGGCGGCGGCCAAGGCACTGGACCGGCTGCATCTGAGCGCGGGTGCGCTGCAGGCGCTGCCGCTGGATCAACGGCTGGAGCAGATCCAGGGCGCGCTGGCGGAATATGTGCCGGAGGCGGAGCGCGCGGCGGTGGCCTCGGATCTCTTTGGCAGCCGGGCGGGTCTGATCTTCACCCGGATCGACGGGGCGGCGCTGCGCACGGCGGCGCAGGATGTGAATCGCTTTGGCGTCGCGGTGTCGGAGGTCGATGCGGATCAGATCGAGCTGACCAATGACGCGCTGTCGCGGATGAGCCTTGCCGGGCGGGGCCTCGCCAATCAGGTGACGGTGGCGCTGGCCCCGGCGCTGCAGGGGTTGAGTGACCGGGTGGCAGATGTGGCGGGCTGGTTCAACGATCTCTCCGATGGCACCAAGCGCTTCATCGCCACCGGCGCGCTGATCGCGGGCACGGTCGGCCCGGCGGCGCTGGCGCTGGGTCTGGTGCTGAAGGTCTCGGCGCCGCTGGTGGTGGCGCTGGGGGGCGTGGTCTCGATGGTGGCGCTGGCGCCGCTGCGCTTTGCGGCGGCGGCCAAATCGGCGATTGCGCTGGAAATGGCGCTGGGGGCCACCAGCACCAAGGCGGCGGTGACCAGTCTCGCGATGAAAGGGCTGCAGCGGGGGCTGGTGCTTCTGCGCGGGGCGGTGATTGCCACCGGGATCGGCGCGCTGGTGGTGGGCGCGGGTTATCTGGCGATGAAGTTCCACCAGCTGGTGGTGGCCACCGGCGGCTGGGGCGCGGCGCTGCAGGCGCTGGGGGATCTGGCCAAAGGGATCTGGGAGGGGATCAGGACCAGTGCCTCGGCAATCGGGCCGTCGCTTCAGGCGGTCTGGGCCTCTGTCAAAGCCGGATTTGTGACGATGATCTCCGGGGTGCAGGACACCTGGGCCGGGTTCCTGCATAGGATGACACAGGGCGCACGGGCGGCGGGGCAGGACGGTCTGGCCCGGTCTCTTCATGGCTATGCGGTCGAGGCTGCAAGCGCGGTGCACAGTCTGAACCTCAAGGTGGAGGAGCATCAGGCGGCAGCGGAGGCGGCAAAACAGAAGGCCGAGAACCTCGCCAAACAGGGATGGGGTAAGGCTACAGAAGCCTTGAAGACCCTCACCTTGCAGATGGGCTCTGCCAATGCCGAACTGGATGCGGGGGATGACAGCACCGACGCGCTGAAGACCAGGCTGGATCAGCTCGGCGACACGCTGGACGACGGCAGCGGCGGCGGCGTTGCGGGCGATCTGTCCAAAACCACCGAGGCGGCGGGGGATCTTGGCGCGGAACTGGACGGGCCGCTGTCCTCGGCGGTGGACGGTGTGGCGCGCTCCTTTGGCGATTGGATTGCCGATGGCCTGAGCGACTTTCGCT
>NZ_JAKRFD010000026.1 GCF_022348185.1 Epibacterium sp. Ofav1-8 | reverse complement strand
GAACCTAGGCGACACCACCCACAAACTGCGCCTGACCACCGGCGCGCTGATGCGGTTTGAAGAGGACAATGATGGCCAGCCCTTTGACGGGCTCCTGGACAAGCTGATCCAGGGCAGTGGCGGGATCCGGCTTCTGGTCTCGGCGTTGGCGGCGGGTCTGGGGGATGGCAAGGGCATCCCCAAGGACGAAGCGATGGCCGTCATCGATGCGGCGGGCGGCGCGCGCCAGGTGGTGCCGTTTATTGCCGAGGCCATTGCCAAGGCTTTCCCGGCACCAGAGGCCAAGGCGGCCAAAGGTGACGGGGCCAAGGATGACGGGGAGGCGAAAGCGGGAAAGGCCAGCCCCCCGGCGGGGGCGTAGACTGGGCGGCGCTGTTTGCGGCGTGGTGTGAGCTGGGCTTGCACCACGCCGATTTCCACGATCTTACCTTGCGCGAATACGACCTGATTACCCGGTCCAAAATCCGGGCCAGGGAGGCGCGGGTCCAAGCGCGGCGGGTGCTGAACCAGGAGCTGGGCGTCCTGGTCAGCCATGCTTTCCACAATCCCAAAAAGATGCCCGATTTTACCCGGGCTGCGGGCCAGACGTGCCGCAGCAAGGCCGATGCGACGCAGGATCTCGAACAGCTGCGCGCAGGCCTGATGACCATGCACTTCAACAGCAAACAGGGGGCCTAGATGTCCGCAGTTATTGGCGCGCTGCGCGGCGTGCTCTCAATGGATTCCGCGGCTTTTGAGACCGGGGCCAAACGCGCCAAGGCCACCATGGGCACGGTGGAGCGCCGGATGGAACGGATGGCGGGGCGGATGGAAGGGGCCGGGCGGCGCATGGCGCTTGGCCTCACCGTGCCGATGGCAACGGCGGCCAGCATCGCGGTGCGCTCCAGCCTGCGGGTGGTGGATGCGCAGGCCAAGATGGCGCAATCGCTGGAGACCACCGTCGCCTCGATGCAGGTGCTGGAGCGGGCGGCGGATCTCTCGGGCGTCTCCATGGGCGAGGTGCAGCAGGCGACCATCCAGCTGACCAAACGGCTGAGCCAGGCGGCGGGCGGCACGGGGGCGGCGGCCAAGGCGCTGGACCGGCTGCATCTGAGCGCGGGCGCGTTGCAGGCGCTGCCGCTCGATCAGCGGCTGGAGCAGATCCAGGGCGCGCTGGCGGAATATGTGCCGGAGGCAGAGCGCGCGGCGGTGGCCTCGGATCTCTTTGGCAGCCGGGCGGGTCTGATCTTCACCCGGATCGACGGGGCGGCGCTGCGCGCGGCGGCGCAGGATGTGAACCGCTTTGGCGTGGCGGTCTCGGAGGTCGATGCGGATCAGATCGAGCTGACCAATGACGCGCTGTCGCGGATGAGCCTGGCCGGGCGGGGCCTGGCCAATCAGGTGACGGTGGCGCTGGCCCCGGCGCTGCAGGGGCTGAGTGACCGGGTGGCGGATGTGGCGGGCTGGTTCAACGATCTCTCCGATGGCACCAAGCGGTTCATCGCCACCGGCGCGCTGATCGCCGGCACGGTCGGCCCGGCGGCGCTGGCGCTGGGGTTGGTGCTGAAGGTCTCGGCACCGCTGGTGGTGGCGCTGGGGGGCGTGGTCTCGACGGTGGCGCTGGCGCCCTTGCGCTTTGCGGCGGCGGCCAAATCGGCGATTGCGCTGGAAATGGCGCTGGGGGCTACCAGCACCAAGGCGGCGGTGACCAGCCTGGCGATGAAAGGCCTGCAGCGGGGGCTGGTGCTTCTGCGGGGCGCGGTGATTGCCACCGGCATCGGCGCGCTGGTGGTGGGGGCTGGCTATCTGGCGATGAAGTTCCACCAGCTGGTGGTGGCCACCGGCGGCTGGGGCGCGGCGCTGCAGGCGCTGGGGGATCTGGCCAAAGGGATCTGGGAGGGGATCAGGACCAGTGCCTCGGCGATAGGGCCGTCGCTTCAGGCGGTCTGGGCCTCTGTCAAAGCCGGGTTTGTGACGATGATCTCCGGGGTGCAGGACACCTGGGCCGGGTTCCTGCATAGGATGACACAAGGCGCACGGGCGGCGGGGCAGGACGGTCTGGCCCGGTCTCTTCACGGCTATGCGGTCGAGGCCGCAAGCGCTGTGCACAGCCTGAACCTCAAGGTGGAGGAGCATCAGGCGGCGGCGGAGGCGGCAAAACAGAAGGCCGAGAAACTCGCCAAACAGGGGTGGGGCAAGGCCACAGAAGCCTTGAAGACCCTCACCTTGCAGATGGGTTCGGCCAATGCCGAACTGGATGCGGGGGACGACAGCACCGATGCGCTGAAGACCAGACTGGATCAGCTCGGCGACACGCTGGATGACGGCAGCGGCGGCGGCGTTGCGGGCAACCTGTCCAAAACCACCGCGGCGGCGGGGGATCTTGGCGCGGAACTTGACGGGCCGCTGTCCTCGGCGGTGGACGGTGTGGCGCGCTCCTTTGGCGATTGGATTGCCGATGGCCTGCAGGACTTCCGCTCGATGTGGGACGGGATCAAAGAGGCGGCCAAACGCGGGCTGGCGGAGCTGGCGGCAAGCTTTGCCAAGAACCAGATCCGCATTGCGCTGGGGCTGTCGCTCGGCGGTGCGGGCACCGCAGCCCATGCGGCGGGCGGTCTGCTCTCGGGCGGCAGCGGTGGCGGCGGTCTGCTGTCCGGTATTCTGGGGCAGGGGGCAAGTGGCCTTCTGGGCGGCACCAGCCTTGTTGCGGGTCTGGGCGGCGGCTTCCAGGCGGCTTTGGGTCTGGGGGGCTTTACCAGCGCGGGGCTGTTCAGCGTTGGGGCCAATGCGGCCCTGGCCTCGGCCGCAACAGGAGCCAGCGCGCTTGTCTCGACCATTGGCGCGGCCCTGCCTGTTGTGGGGCTTCTGGCGGGCGGCGTTGCCCTCCTGTCCAAGGCCTTCAGCCGCAAGTTCGAATATTCGGCGCTGGAGGGCACCATCGGGGTCGATGGCTTTGACGGCTACACCCGGGATTTTTACAAGGGCGGCTGGTTCCGCAGCGACAAGAACGTCTATGGCGCGGTGGATTCCGGGCTGGATGCAGCACTGGATCAGCAGGTTGCCGGGCTGACCTCCGGCCTTCTGTCGATGTCGGAGGCGCTGGGGCTTGGCTCCGATGCGCTGGCGGAGTTTGAGGGCTATACGCTGTCGGTGATGACCTCCGGGCGCACGCAGGAGCAGATCCAGCAGGACATCGCCGATCACATGGCGGCGGCCTCCGACCAGATGGCGGATCTGATCCTCGGCACCGACGACTTCACGCGCGCCGGGGAAAGCGCCTCGGACACGCTGGCGCGGCTCTCGGGCAGCCTGGTGGCGGTGAATGACGCCATGGATCTCTTGGGCGGCGCGGCCTTTGACGTATCGCTGGCGGGCGGTGATCTGGCTTCCGACCTGCTGGCGGCCTTTGGCGGCTCGGAGGCCTTCTCGGTGGCGATCTCGCGCTATTTTGACGGCTTCTACACGGAGGCGGAGCGCAGCGAGACCGTCCTGCGGCGGCTGGAAGAGGAGTTCGAAGAGCTGGGGCTTGCCATGCCCGCCTCGCGCGAAGCCTTCCGCGAGCTGGTCGAAAGCCTCGATCTGAGCACCGAGGGCGGACAGACCCTCTATGCGGAACTGCTGCGGCTGGCCGGGGCGATGGATGAGGTGCTGCCCCAGATGGGGGCCTTCACGGCGGAGCTGGCCGGGCTGGCGCAGGAGATCGGCGGCGAGATCGGCGTCCAGATCGATGCGGCTCAGGATATGGTCAGCGCGGCACGAGACGCGGCGGCGGACTGGCGGCGCACCTCCGAGGACCTGCGCGGCTTTGTCTCCGACCTGCTCACCACCGAGTTGAGCGCGGCCAGCGATGCCCAGACCGCCACGGCGCAGAAGGCCCGCCTTGATGCGGCCTTTGCCGGGGTGCAGGCGGGGGATGCGTCGGCGGCGGCGGCGCTGCCGGATCTCGCCCGCAGCTACCTGCGCAGCGCCCGCGACATGGCGGCATCGGATCTCGACTATCGCCGGATTGCTGCCGAGGTGCAGGCGCAGATGTCCTATGCGGCGGGGATCGCGGATCTGGAAGCGGGCAATGATGAGGTTCTGGCGGGGCTTTATGAGCAGCAGATCGAGGTTCTGACCGCGCTTGGCACCTTCCTGCAATTTGAGGGGCTGACGGCGGATGAGGTTGCCAATCTGAGCGAGGGCGTGCAGGCGCTGGCGGAGGATTGGGATGGCACGGTGGCCTCCTTCGAGGCGTCGCTGTCGGCGCTGGAAAGCGCCATCAGACAGGCCGAGGCCTTCAGCTATGACGATCTGGTCGGCGCGCTGGATGTGGCGGTGACGCTGGACGACAGCGCCCCGGGCTGGCTGCGCGCGCTGGTGGAACAGGCCGACACCGGCATTCGCACCACGCTCGATTTTGTCATCCGTCGCGATGACTTGACACCGGCGGATCGCTGGATTGCCACCCATGCGCTCTCGCAGCATGTGGCGACGCTGGATCTGGTGCTGGGCGCGGATCTGGACGCGGAGAGCCGCAGGCTGGCGCTGACCACGGCAGCGGATCTGCGCCGCCGGGTGATGCTGGATCTGACCCGGGATCTCGACCCGGAGACCCGGTCGCTGGTGCTGACCCGCTCCGCCAACCTGTCGCGCCGGGTGACTGTGGCCCTGACCGGGGAAGGGGCCGACACGGTGGCGCGGCTGAGCGAGATTGCCGGGCTGATCGGCGACGGCGGCGGCAGCGGCCGGCTGACCTTTGGCGGCGGCGTGGTGCTGGAGGCCGATGATGTCTTTGCCGATCTGGCGACACAGACCGAACGGCTGCGAGACCCGCTGGACCGCCTGCGCGGCATGCTCGGAGAGCTGCGCGAAGCGGTGGAGGCGGATCGCCGCGCCCGCGAGGTGCAGACGCAGATCGCCGCACTGCAGGCGCAGGGGCAGACCGTGGCCAGCAGCCTTGCGGATCGCAGCGAGGCCGCGGGGATCGTCAGCCAGATCGAGGCGCTGGAGCGCCGGACCGGCGTGAGCCTGCGCCGCAATGGCGGACGGGATGCGGAGCTCAGGGTCAACCAGGAGACGGGTCGCATCGATTATGCCGCAGATTGGGTCGAGTATGGAGCGGGGGCCAATATAGGGGCCTTCAGGAATGGCTTCTGGGCTGACGGCGGGCTGCAGGATCAGATTGGCGCTTACAACCGGCAGATCAGCCAGAATGCGACGCGGGCCGAACAGCTCAGAGAGCAGATCCGCGATCTCGGCGGCATTCCCGCCTTTGCCCGGGGCGGGGCGCATAAGGGCGGCGCGCGCATCGTCGGCGAGCGCGGCTGGGAGATCGAACACACCGGCCCCGCGCGCATCCACAGCCATGCGGAGTCGGTGGCCATGCTCGACAACCGCCCGCTGGCGCGCGGGATCGAGGATCTGACCCGCCATGTGGTGGCGCAAGGGCAGGCGCTGCAGCTGGTCGTCGACCGGATCGCCAATCAGATCGACGATTGGGACGAGATCGGCCTGCCGGGGGAGCGGAGCTGATGGACTTCAACATCATTGCACCGATGCCGGTAAGCGAGGTGGAGCTGATCGCCTCGAACATTCCGGAGGATGATCATCCGGATTGGGACAGCGCCGCCACCTATGACCAGGGCGCGCGGGTGATCTCCACCCTGTCGCACCGGATCTATGAAAGCCTGGTGGACAACAACCAGGGCCATGATCCGCTGGGGGATGACGGCAGCCATTGGC
>NZ_JAKRFD010000025.1:0-2500 GCF_022348185.1 Epibacterium sp. Ofav1-8 | reverse complement strand
CTGTTGAAAAAGGTCGGGATGAGTTGTGCCTAGGGGTGAAAGGCCAATCAAACTCGGAGATAGCTGGTTCTCTGCGAAATCTATTTAGGTAGAGCGTCATCCGAATACCCCGGGGGGTAGAGCACTGGATGGGTAATGGGGCCCCACAGGCTTACTGATCCTAACCAAACTCCGAATACCCGGGAGTACTAGATGGCAGACACACTGCGGATGCTAACGTCCGTAGTGGAGAGGGAAACAACCCTGACCTCCGGCTAAGGCCCCTAATTCATGGCTAAGTGGGAAAGCAGGTGGGATGTCCAAAACAACCAGGAGGTTGGCTTAGAAGCAGCCATCCTTTAAAGATAGCGTAACAGCTCACTGGTCTAAATAAGACGTCCTGCGGCGAAGATGTAACGGGGCTCAAGCCATGAGCCGAAGCCGAGGATGCACATAGTGCATGGTAGCAGAGCGTAGTGTGACATAGAACAGCTCCTCCTTAACGCCTTCGGGCGTATTGGAGGAACAGTTCTTTCGATGAAGCGGGCGCGTGAGCGATCCCGTGGAGAGATCACTAGCGAGAATGATGACATGAGTAGCGACAAAGAGTGTGAGAGACACTCTCGCCGAAAGTCCAAGGGTTCCTGCTTAAAGCTAATCTGAGCAGGGTAAGCCGGCCCCTAAGCCGAGGCCGAAAGGCGTAGGCGATGGGAACCAGGTTAATATTCCTGGGCCAGGAGGATGTGACGGATTGCGAAGGTAGTTTGCTCTTATCGGATTGAGCAGGCTGCTGAGCAGTCCCTGGAAATAGCCCTCCATCAGACCGTACCCTAAACCGACACAGGTGGACTGGTAGAGAATACCAAGGCGCTTGAGAGAACGATGTTGAAGGAACTCGGCAAAATACCTCCGTAAGTTCGCGAGAAGGAGGCCCGGGTTCAAGGCAACTTGGATCCGGGGGCACAAACCAGGGGGTGGCGACTGTTTATTAAAAACACAGGGCTCTGCGAAGTCGCAAGACGACGTATAGGGTCTGACGCCTGCCCGGTGCCTGAAGGTTAAAAGGAGGGGTGAGAGCTCCGAATTGAAGCCCAGGTAAACGGCGGCCGTAACTATAACGGTCCTAAGGTAGCGAAATTCCTTGTCGGGTAAGTTCCGACCTGCACGAATGGCGTAACGACTTCCCCGCTGTCTCCAACATCGACTCAGCGAAATTGAATTGCCTGTCAAGATGCAGGCTTCCCGCGGTTAGACGGAAAGACCCCGTGCACCTTTACTACAGCTTCGCACTGGCATCAGGATTGTGATGTGCAGGATAGGTGGTAGGCATCGAAACTGAAACGCAAGTATCAGTGGAGCCAACCTTGAGATACCACCCTTCGCACTCTTGATGTCTAACCGCGGTCCCTCAACGGGATCCGGGACCCTGCGTGGCGGGTAGTTTGACTGGGGCGGTCGCCTCCTAAAGCGTAACGGAGGCGCGCGAAGGTGGGCTCAGAGCGGTCGGAAATCGCTCGTTGAGTGCAATGGCAAAAGCCTGCCTGACTGCGAGACTGACAAGTCGAGCAGAGACGAAAGTCGGCCATAGTGATCCGGTGGTCCCGAGTGGAAGGGCCATCGCTCAACGGATAAAAGGTACGCCGGGGATAACAGGCTGATACTGCCCAAGAGTCCATATCGACGGCAGTGTTTGGCACCTCGATGTCGGCTCATCTCATCCTGGGGCTGGAGCAGGTCCCAAGGGTACGGCTGTTCGCCGTTTAAAGAGGTACGTGAGCTGGGTTTAGAACGTCGTGAGACAGTTCGGTCCCTATCTGCCGTGGGTGTAGGATACTTGAGAGGAGTTGCCCCTAGTACGAGAGGACCGGGGTGAACGATCCACTGGTGGACCTGTTATCGTGCCAACGGTAGTGCAGGGTAGCTATGATCGGAAAGGATAACCGCTGAAGGCATCTAAGCGGGAAGCCCCCCTCAAAACAAGGTATCCCTGAGGGCCGTGGAAGACCACCACGTCAATAGGCCGGAGATGTAAGCGCAGCAATGCGTTCAGTTGACCGGTACTAATCGCCCGATTGGCTTGATCTGATCCAGTAAAAGACAGCCAAAACCAAAAACGCATACACAATACTTGGACAACACGTTGATGATCTCGATCCTGGAGCGCGCCATAAACCGGCAAGCCATCCGGAGGCTTACGAGACTTGATACTCAAGTCTCTCAAAGCCGACCGAATAACCTCCACAGGATCGAAAATCATGGGATGATTATTCGGTTTGGTGGCCAGAGCACAAGCGAAACACCCGGTCCCTTCCCGAACCCGGAAGTTAAGCGCTGTTGCGCCGATGGTACTGCGTCTTAAGGCGTGGGAGAGTAGGGCACCGCCAAACCTAATAATCACCCCAAAAACAAAAAACTCTCTAAACAAAACACAAAAACAAACACCGCGGGATGGAGCAGCCAGGTAGCTCGTCAGGCTCATAACCTGAAGGTCGTAGGTTCAAATCCTACTCCCGCAACCAAA
>NZ_JAKRFD010000024.1 GCF_022348185.1 Epibacterium sp. Ofav1-8 | reverse complement strand
ATAGGCGCCCGTCGCTTCGAAGACGATGAGGACGTCCTCCTGACCTTCAAGCCAACTCGACAGACTTCGGAAGCCGTCGTCTGAATTTGGAAGTCTGCACTCTTCCGAACGGGAATGCCAAAATGCGTCGATACGGTCTTTCGAGATATCGATTCCGATGGAATCTTCGGCCATCTTTTCTTTCCACCTATGCTTGTCGTTCGGGCCCGCAGCCCACGTATCCGTTCAGGCCGTAATAAAAGACGGGGGCTCGTCAAACTCGACCGCGGTCCTGAGAGACCAAGCTCCGCACGACGCCACCCCCGCCGTTGGCCCGCAGTTAGCGGTGCTGGGCAGCGGCTCCTTTTTGC
Source organism: Epibacterium sp. Ofav1-8 (assembly GCF_022348185.1). GTDB lineage: Bacteria > Pseudomonadota > Alphaproteobacteria > Rhodobacterales > Rhodobacteraceae > Epibacterium. The sequence goes on along the minus strand of NZ_JAKRFD010000024.1, from coordinate 8,462 downwards.
ATCAGGAGCCAAGATTCTCATAAGACAAGCTCCGCCACCGCAAAATAAGCCGAGGCTTGCGGAGGATCTTGTTCGCCTGGCGCAGCTCGCGGTTCTCCCGCTCTAGCGCCTTCATCCTGTCGGCGACATCAATTGGAACACCCGCCCGCTTGCCGCTGTCGACTTCCGCCTTCTTCACCCACTCATTCAGCGTGTGGATATACTGCCTCAATAAGAACGGCATATCTTCTGGCGAGTCTGGGTCCGGAAACGCCTCCTGACCAGCTATGAATTCCTGAATCTGCCGTCTGACCGCTGGGTTCGAGAGGTCTGCTACCGTGTTCAAGGCGACGCACCGCTGACTGACGTATAATTACTGTTTGAAATGTCCCATGCGGTTGTGATCCCTGCTGACGCCGGCGTGCCGGCATCCAAGAGCCACATGAGCTTTCCTGATCGCATCGAAAATCGGCGGGCGAAGTCATCGGCCTCTACAATGGGATACGCGCTATCGGTCACTACTTCATCCATACCCTCTGCCATTCGCGAAACTCGGATGGTCGCACCTGGAACCGCGCGAAGTTCCCCTCGTGAATACAGAGAAGCTCATCTTCAACCACAGTCGTGAAGATTTCTCGATCCTCTGCTGCGATACCCTCTGCAGACAACTTTTCGATCTGGCGTGCAGCTTCACTGCGCCCAAGCTTCGAGCGAATAATTTGAGCCACAGCATCGCGGATTTCCGTGCGATACTTCAATCGAAACGGATCTGGCTCTCCCAGAGACTGCCTGACGGCAGCGTATTGGGCTGCGGAGCGTTCATAGGCCCAAAGAAAGACGTCCCTGAGAAGAGCCGTGTCGTTGAGTTCGTAGACCCCTAGAACAGCGTCCGTGTAGGCGCGTTGTGGCACGTCGGTGAATGCAAGTGGAGAGAGATTGTGTCGAATGAGGGGGATATTGGCGGTGAGACGCGAGACACGTTTATTCACGTCATCGAACGGTTGAAGATAGGGAATGTGCACCATAACAAAGAAGGCTTGTTCAAACGGGTCTTCGATCTTCGAGACCTTGGCAAGGAGCTGGTTGAAACACTCTTCAATCCTTTGGGGTAGCTCAAGCGGATGAAACGCGGACCTTTCAATGCCAACTGCGATATAGCGCAGGCGCCCCGAAGCGACGGGATCGGCCAAGAGGTTGTTTGAGAGAAGCGCATGCAAGTTGAGAAGCGTGTAAGTGTTGAAGTCGATTTCCTCGACTGAGCCCACCAGAAACTCTATGGCGTCTTTGTGGTTGAGGATCATCTGAGCCTCAACGCGCTCTCGTCCAGTGGCCTCCTCGCCAAATTCGATCAATCGCTTCGTGTCGAGGAGCGAGTAGGTGTTGCCTTCCAAGCGGCTGGAGTTCCAGGCAAGATCAATCAATAAACGATTGAGAATGAGTTTTGCGTAGGTTCCGGCGGGCTGCGTGGACGTTTGTGGCTTACCGATCCGCTCCAACCGTTCGCGATCCTCCTCTCCAAGATAGAAGGATGTGTTTGGCTGATATCGGTTCAGGAAATCTTGATTGTAACCGACTGGCTTGCGTGCCACGACAGGCTGTTGGACGTAGTCCCGAATGCGCTTTCCTTCATCCGACAAGGGAATGAGATCTCTATAGTCGAGGCCCTCGCCATCTAGTTCGGTCCTTGCCGGACTATCCTTATCTGCCAGACGATATCGCGCCCACCTACCGCTGCCCTCCATATGTAGCTGTCCCTTGGCGACAAGCTGCTTCAGCCGGTATTGTAGGGTTCGGCGCGGGATATCCTCGGTCAGTTGTTCAGCGATGGCTGGTGCGGCGATGCCGTCCGGATGATCGGCAACGACGCCTAGCAGCTCTGCGAGGGCATCTTCCGGGACCTTGTTAGCCATCATCGCCTTTCTTGCGCGTATGCTATAGACGCAACTATGCTGATTTACGCGCAACTTTCAAGTATAGGCGCAAGAATTGCTTGTAGGCGCAACCATTATTGCGCGTAGCAGCATGCACAACGAAGGCGGAAAGCCGCGAGTTCGCCCAGAAAGGCGGCAATGACAGACGATGACGACAGACTGATACAGGAGGTGCTCGCAGAACTTGGCAAGGAAGCCAATCCAAGTCATATAACTGAGCAAGTCCGCCTGGATCGCGGGCTACCAGCAGAGGACGAGTTCCTTGCAGTTGGCTTGGCGGGACACGCCTGATCCACAAACTTGACCAGCACCAAGCGCCGAGTAAATCGCGTGAAGATTATCAGGTCCCCGATCTCCTCGCGATGTACGAAAACTCAGGACCAGTGCTTATCGAGGTCAAACCGAAGAAGGCCTCCACCCTCTCATTCGTACCCGATTACCTAGGTGTTCAGTCCCCACAAAAGAACTTAATTCAGCCGCCGGACTGGCCAGACCTCTGTGACCAGGTCACCTTACCTTGCGATAGCACAAGGGCAATGCCCACGCCAATGGCCACGGTTGCCAGCACCTGTTGCAGATTAGGTGTCGCACCAGTCATCGGTATTCCCAGCAAAATGCCCCCAACGGGCACAAGGGCGGGGAAGATCGAAGCGCCGGCAGCACCCAGTGACGCAACAGCGCGCGCAAAAGCCAGTACCGCAACCACGCCTGCGACAAGGCCCTGAACCAGCACCTGCCCGCCCAACTCAAATGCGGACAGGTCCAGAATGCGACTGAGATCCGAAAATGCCGCGAAGACTGGAATTATCACGGCCCCTGAAATCGCGCTTACCACAGTGGTGGCGCTTGTGGCATCGATACGCCATTTCGCCACCAGGGCTGTAAAACTTGCCCACATCAGACCCGCGATGATGAACATGGCGGCCCCCAAAGGAAGGTCAGGCCCAAAGCCTTTGGTCCCATAAGCAAGAAGCCCAAGGCCCAAACAAATTGAAGCGGCGCCAGCTAGGCCGATCCAGCCCGGCCGATAGCCGGTAAAGAGCATTGCTATGATCATACCTGAAAGCGCCACAACAGCGGGTTGCAGGGACACGCCAAACGCCAGCGGCGCATATGTGAAACCACCAGCGCCCAACCCGATGAACAACGGCCCACCAAGGGCCGTCAACACCAAAGCACGACCCCAGCCCACCTTTCTCAGTGGTTTTGCCCGGGCGGAGAAAAGGACAGGCAAGACTATCAGGCCAGCGACGCCAAAACGCAAAAGTGCAAAGTCGATAGATATCAGACCGCTTACGGCGCCTTCCCGTGCGAAGACGACGTAGATCGACCATGCAAATGCCGCGACGAGCCCATTGGCGATGCCGGCCGCAGTAGGGGAATAGACAGAATTTGAAGGCACGTCCGGTGGGTTCCCTGATCGCCAATAGGATCCCCCGAACTCTATCTCAGCTCATGTGTGTGGGCAAATTTTCAATATAAATTCAGGTATTTACATGTTCAATCCAGCGACGTCGCGGTCAGAGCTCAGCAAGGGTGCTTGCGAGTTGACGGCTCAATGCATCGGCAAGTTTGGAGCTGCCTGAATTGCACACCAGCGCAAGGTCGACTTTCGGAAGGGAAGGAAGATCAGCGCCGGGTCTTACAATCTGCACCTGGTCGTTCAGTACCATTCTAGGAAGCACCCCAACGGCGAGGCCCGAATTCACTGCCGCAAGAATGCCGCCCAGACTTTCGCTGGTGGCGACGATATGGCTTTCAATCTGGTTCCTGCGCAGGGCCGTGATTGCGACATCGCGCAACAGGTTGCCGGGCGGCAAAAGGGCAAGCGGTACAGGCGGCGTGAGGTCCAGTTCATGATCTGCGGAAACCACCCATTCAAGCTGTTGACGGCACACCACTTCGCCGCGGTCGCCGCAATACGCATGCGTAACCAGCGCAAGATCGAGGCTTCCCTGATTGATCATGTCCATCAACGTGGTGCTTGTTGCGCAATGCAGCTCAACCCGCACGTGAGGAAACCGTTTCCGAAAGGCCCTCATCGCTGTTGATACCGCCGAAGCCGCGTAGAAGTCCGGTGCACCAAATGAAATCATGCCGTGCAGGTCATCTGAAGCAAAATTCGCGACGACCTTGTCATTGAGATCAATGATCCGACGCGCATATTCCAGCAGGTACTCACCTTCCTCCGTAAGGATCAGCTTGCGTTTTTCCCAGAGAACCAACTTACGACCAACAAGGTTTTCCAACCGCTGCAACTGAAGGCTGGTTGCGGGCTGCGACCGCCCTACCCTGTTTGCCGCCTGCGTGACGCTGCCGGTATCGCAAACGGCGATAAAGGTTTTCAGCAGTTGAATTTCAAGGTCCCAGGCCATGAAACCAGTCTATATCCGTTCAATGCGATTGTCGCCTGTGCAATGGCCCAGGATGGGTCAGACCGCCTTACACCAATCCAGTATCGGGCCGGAAAAGGCAGACTGGCCCATGTGATACAAGATCAGATGCCCCCCGGTTTCCGGAAACCACCCCGTCACCGGTGCATCCTTGGCCGTCAATGCTTCGGCAAGTTCGATCGTGCGGTGATTGCTGACCTGTCTGTCATCGGCGGCGTGGATCAGCATGCTGGGCGGGGTGCAAAGCTGATCGATATAGTCGGTGGGATTAAGATCAAGCTGCCCAAGCCGCAGCGCGTCATAAGCGCCCTGATCAATGCGCCAGAAATGGCGAAAACCGTCGCGGATAACGGCATAGGTCTGTGACAGGTCTTCTTCCTTCACCTCTCCTTTGCCATGACGGCGCCAATCGACCACCGGGCTCACGGCAATCACCCCAGCGCAAGGAACCTTGGCCGCGGCCACCAGTGCCACCGATCCGCCAAAGCTACCGCCAAAGAAAAACACCTTTCTAAGCGCCATCTGAAATGTCCGATTGCCTCGAATCTCGCGATGTTCCTTGTGATCCAGCTGGCGGCGCACCCGCGCCACGGTTTCGACAGCGTTTTCCAACGTGCAGACACCATCACTGGCCCAGGTGCCAAGATAGTTTGGGTAGATCAGTAGCATACCGGCCGACAGGTAATCGCCCATCAATGCCGCACTGTGATCAAAGGGATGCGATGGGCATCCGTAGCACATGATCGCAATGTCGACCGGCTCCAATGCCTGCATGCGGGCGAAGGTGTCATGCGACATGTACCATTCGCTGCGCACCTCGTCCTCCATGACCAGCAGGCGCACACAATCGTATGCAATATCGTTCATTGTGCAGCCTCATTCCGTTCAAGATTCATTTTTGCCCGTTTCTTTTGATAGATCGTGTAGGCGACGGTCAGCGCAACCAGTCCCAGCAGACCCTTTGAGATCGCGCTTTGGGTAAAGATGGCGAAACTGTTGTCCGAATAGCGCATCGAGATAAGGAAGGCTTGCTCCAACGGTTTTCCCAACACAAATGGGAGGACAAAGGCGATCAGGGAATATCCGTGCCGCTGCATGAAAAATCCCAAGACACCAAAAATGACAAGCAACGGCAGATCGAAGGTGGTGTTGCGGACCGAAAATGACCCAACTGTCACTAGTATCAAAAGAACAGGCAGGATCGTGTTCAGTTTGACATAGGTCAGATAGGCCGCGTATTTCGAAATAAGCAGGCCAATGACCATCATGATCGGGTTCGCGATGATAATCGCGATGATCAATGCATAGGCCACGTCGCCATTGCGCTCGAATATCTGAGGTCCGACAGCCATGCCATGCAAAATCATCGCCGCCAGCATGACCGCCCCGATGTTACTGCCCGGTATTCCCAGGGTCATGGTCGGAATAAGCGACGATCCTTCAGTCGCGTTGTTGGCCGCCTCGGCTGCGACCACGCCTTCAGGCTTGCCCTCGCCATAGCCTTTGGGGTTCCGGTCCATCCGTTTTTGAATTTCGTAAGCCACCGCATTTGCAAGGGCCGCGCCAGCGGCGGGCAGCGTGCCGACCACCGTACCGATCGCCGAAGACCGCGTCACGATTCCCGGCGATTTGAGGGCCAGCCAGGCGCCTTCAAAAGCGGAAGCATATCCCCCCTTAACGCTGCCTTCGGTTTTGACAACCGATGGTCTTGCGACAAGGTTCATCAGTTCGGATATGCAAAAGACACCGACGATGGCCGTCAGCAGGTTGATCCCCTCATACAGGTAGAACGATCCGAAGGTCATGCGAGGGAATCCGTTGATCGGATCCGCGCCAAAACTTGCCATCAACAGGCCAAGGGTGGCGGCCATCATGGTTTTTAGAAAGTTGGTGCTGGCCATCGCGATCAAAAGGAATGTCCAGACGATGATCAGCACCGTTTCGGGATAGGAAATCTTTGTCGCGAAAATCGCCAGCGGCGGCGCAAGGAGCAACAGGGCCACGCCACCGAAGAATCCGCCAAGCGCCGAGGCCATTGTGGAAATGCCAAGCGCTTTCAGCCCCTCGCCGCGTTTTGTCATTTCATAGCCGTCGATCGCGGTGATGATGGATCCGATGGTTCCGGGTGCGCGGAACAGGATCGCCGTTATCGATCCCCCGAATATCCCCGCACCGGCGATGCCGCTGAGAAAAATCAATCCGGTGGCATCCCCCAGAAAGTAGCTGAACGGCAGCAGCAGAACCATGACAGTGCTGGGATTAAACCCGGGGATCGCTCCAAACACGATCCCGATAACCACGCCCAGAAACAGATACCCGATATTATACAGAGTGAAGGCCAGCAGCGCGCCTTCCACAAGATTGTCGTACATCGCTTTCCCCGCTAGAAAATCGAAAAGAAGAGGTGATCGGCCCAGCCTAAAGGCAGCGGAATATGCAGCACGTTTCTGAAACCCCAGGCAATCAGAAGAACGACCAAAGCCTCTATCGCGAATTCCTTTGCCACAAAGCAGCGCAGCAGCACCCGATAGACCACGATGAAGATCAGGGCTGACAGAATGGTCCCGATATAGGTCAGGCCGAGGATCAACACACAAAGCGAAAGTGCGAGATAACCGGCGGCACGGAGTTCCGCGCCGCCGTTGTTGTCTAACTCACCCGAGCCTTGAGCGTTTCGCACGTTCGATACTTCGGTACGCACCTCGCTTAGCAAAGTAAGCGCACTGACACCCAGAACCATCATTGAAACAATCATGGGATAGATGCGAGCTTCGGCATTTGCGATGGACGAAAGTTCGACCAGATAAGCGCACGACAAAAAGAACGCCGTGGCTGGCACCAGATAAGCAGACCACAACCGAACGCTTTTCACTGACCAGACGCCGCTTTGGTAAAGTACTCCGAAAAGCGCGACAGGTTCGATGAAAACGTGGCGATAACCGCATCTGTACCATCCGGGCCGACATAGGAAATCGTTGTCTCAAGCTCCTGTTTGTCGACAAGCGCCGCAAAGGCCTCGCTTTCCAACATGGTCTCGAATGAGCTGGCCAGCTTATTGAAGCGCTCCGGATGCTCCGCCGCGACACTTGCCGGTATGGCGATGCCTTTGTAGGAGGGCGCGGAACCGGCGATTTCCTCTGCGGAATAGGGGGTGTCCACGACCTCATTCACCGTCGGCGTGTCCGGCCAGATCGGAGATCGGTCAACCGAACGCACGGCAAGCGGTTGGATTGACCCCTTTTGATTGCGGGCAACCCAGGCACCGGACACTCCGATGTCGATGTGTCCGCCCATCACTTCACGCAGCAGGTCGCCACCGCTGCCTACCGGGATAATCTGACCGAATTCGACACCGGCCTTCTCTTCAAGCTCTTTGACATATAAATAGTCCATTCCCATCGACAAAGCGATGCCGACCTTGATCTCACCGGGACGCTCCTTTGCCGCGGTGATGACATCCTCAATCGAATTCCAGTCGTTGCCTGTGCCGGTAAAGAAAAGCGCGTCGTCTTTGGTCAGTAGGTTGATGAACTTGATATCGCTCAGTTCAAACGGGGCCTGCTGGTATTCGACAGCCAGGTTCACCTGAGGCGGTTGGTACATCACCACCGTGTAGCCGTCGGACGATGTTTCCAGAACGGACCGTACCCCAACGACCCCGGACCCACCGGGGCGGTTCACGACAATGATTTTCTGCCCCAAGTGTTCCTCCCACAAGGGCGCAATTGCACGGGCCAGCGTGTCGGTGCCCCCACCGGGACCAAACGGAACGATCAGTGTTACAGGCTTTTCGGGGAAATTCTTGGCTTTTGCAGCACCGCTGAGCGTGCCAAACGTCAGCACCGCACCCATGGCGATAGCGCCAGCAATAGTCAGAAGTTTCTTCGCAATCATCTCGGGCCTCCTTGATTGGTTGCCATAGACTGTGGCGGATTAGTCCATGCGAGTGAACTTTGATTCCCAAATTTACGCATTTGCACAGCCAATGACTAAGCCACTTAGCGGTGTTCCTGCGGCAATGCATGAAAGCCCTTAACAGTTTACGCTGCGCGCCACCTCGTTTCAAAACGTCTGCAGGCAAGGGTTCTCGCATATGCGGGCGTTGTTGCATAAAGGGATGAGGGTTTCACATCGTGAATCTAATGTAGTAGTCGGAAGG
>NZ_JAKRFD010000023.1 GCF_022348185.1 Epibacterium sp. Ofav1-8 | reverse complement strand
ATGATGAGGCTGGAAATCGAGCACCATGGAATAGCGATTGGCTGAACAAACTCCAGCGCGGCCCGGTGTTTTTCTTCGATTGGCTCAGGTGGCTGGGCGGCAAGACGCTGGCCCCGACCCGCTATTTTGACGAGGCAAAAACAGAAGCTGCTCTGATGGCTTACCTTACCGACCCCAAGACTCGAAACAGAGGGCTAAGTTAGTCTTCGGGTCAGGACGGCGTTGTCGCGCCAATGGGAAAGAGGGATTCACTAAGCGGGTCCTGATGGTTAGATCAGGCACATGCCGAAGCCTGAATCCCCCCGCGACCGCTCAACAAACAGGTCAACCTATAACGCGTCGCTCAGGCAACGCGGTTCGCCCTCGGTCTGGTTCGTCTCTGACATGGTTTGGCATGCAGAGACATCCGACAAGCCGGGACGGCCCGAGATGTTTTTGGAATGAGGAGGGTCAGGCAACGATCTGGGAGATCGTTTGCCCGACGAACGCGATCCAAACCTGCCTGACGCTCAAGGTGCTCTTCGGTCTTCTACGGTCGGGCTTGTCGAGAAGTTGATCTAGATGGCCGGACGCGATTGGCCGTTGCCGGAGTTTTCGACCTTGCGTCGACGGCAGGCGCGGATTGCCGTGCAGATCTCGGATCCCGCCCCTGGCCTGCGCCGCGCGTTGTGGAGAGCGGAGGAGTTCATCTTCCGGCAGGAGAGAGCTCCCGCCTTGGAAAGCACGACCGAAGAATAGCATCTCGGCAAGGGAGTATTTTTCAGGGTCACAGCATTGCGGCCAGCGATGCTGTTGCCTTCAATCGGTCGACCCCGCGCAGACAATTGCTGAAACTCTTCGAAGCACGTCCCGGTTGCTTGATCGGTAGTGAGGCATGCGGATCAACGCATCATTGCGCGTGTGAACCGATTGCGATCCAGAGTTTTTGTGCGCCAGATGCCCAGTTCTATGTTTCGCCATATGAGAAACGCAGAAAGATGAATGCTGTCGATACTGGAGGCGATTGGGCTCATATCTGTTTCGCGGCGCGCCGAACCCAATCGGCGAAGGCCTTAACGCCGTGCTTGTTGCGCGACAGGGGATTGAGCACAAGGCAATAGGCAAATCCGCGCAGCTCAGGGCCTGAGATTTGCCGGTAGAGCCCTGATTGAAGTCCGCTTTCAACCAGCGCACTGCTGGACAAAAGCAGCCCCAGCCCCTGATCTAGCGCGTTAAAAGCCGCGCTTTCATCGCTGAAACGGATAATGCGGTCCGACGGGAACGGCTCCCCGGCTTCCTTGAACCACTCTTCCCAGGTCGGGCCGCCCATATCCGGGTTGCGCCAGCGGAAGCCCAGCAGCCGGCTGTCCTGCACGCCGGTTTCCGGACGATCAGCCAGACTGACGGGAATGTAGCGATCCGAGAACAGAACCTCGGCGTCCTCGTTCACCGAGGCCTCGGGGCCATATCGGATCGCCAGGTCCAGCCGGTCAACCCGCAAGTCCAGAACGTTGTCATCGGTTTCGACCTCCACCCGGATCTCGCCGTGCTTGTCGAAAAAATCTGGCAGGCGCGGAACCAGCCAGCGTTCCGCAAAGGCATATGTGGTTGTGACCCGGACCAGCGATTGCTCGACGTCCTTGTCGAGCATGGCGAAGGCTTCGCCTAAGATATCAAACGCCGACTGCAGCTTTGGGAACAACTCTTGCCCGGCGGGAGTGAGGGCGATCTGACGGGGGCGGCGCTCTACCACCTGGTAGCCGAGATAGGCTTCCAAATGTCTGATCTGGTGGCTGATGGCAGTGGCGGTGACGCTCAGCTCTTCCGCGGCTTCGGCAAAACTGAGCCTCCGGGCGACCGCTTCGAAGGCTCGAATTGCGTTTAACGGCGGTAGTTTACGCATGACGTCGCCCACTTGCGCAAAGAAATCTCAGCCTGGCCTGACGAATGGTCATTTGTTTTTGGGCCTCCTCTTTCTGAAGCTTGTGGAATGAAAAGGGAGGGAAAAATGACACATAATATTATCACCACCCGGCGGCGGTTGATCAAGGGGGGGCTTGCGAGCGCAGCCGTCATCGCCGCCCCGGCCGTCCTGCGCGCACAAGGTCGCCGTGACCTGTCGATGCTCACCTGGGCAGGCCATGCCGACCCCGATGTGATCGGCGCATTCGAGGAGACGCACAATGTTCGCATCCGTGCTAAGGAGTATGTTGGCGGCGATCAAATGCTTGCGCAAATGGCGCAGTCTCCGGCCGGAACCTACGATGTTATCCTGTCGGATGCGGAATACGTCGTGCAATTGCAGCAAGCGGGCTTCATTGAACCGCTGACGCCTGAGGACTACCCGTTCGACGACTTCTTCCCGGAGTTTCAGAATTTCCGCGGCCACTGGTTCGACGGTCAGCCCTATGCGGTCTTCCTGCGGTTCGGTTTCCTCGGGCTGTCCCATAACCGCAGCGCGATGAGCGAGGCGGACGCCCGCAGCTATCGCAGCATGTGGGGTCCGCAGCACGAGGGACGCATCGGCCATTTCGACTGGCATCTGCCCAACCTGGGCGCGTTGAGCCTCCTCAATGGCAACACGTCGCCGTTTGACCTTGATGAGGCGCACTGGGCGGAACTGACCGACACGATGATGTCGCTCCGGCCGCAGGTGCGCGGGTTCTATGATTACGGTGGGATGCTGTCGGCGCTGCGCTCGGGCGAGGTTGCCGCGATCCCAGGCATCGGCGACTGGATCACCGGCGTGCTGGCCCGCGATGGTGCGGATGTCACCACGACCATCCCCGAGGAAGGCGGCCTGCAATGGACAGAGTCGCTGTCCATCGGCGCGCGTTCAGAAAACCAGGATCTGGCCCGGACATTCATCCAGTACATGCTGTCGCCGGAAGGGCAGGTAAAGACCGCCACGCTCAAGGCGTATCCGGCGACGATCCCGACGCGGGCGGGCTGGGCGCGGCTGAATGATGAACTGCCGGGAGAGGCGCAGCGCCAGAACATGGTGCTGAACGGCCCCAATGCGCTCGATGAGATCCGCGCCGGGCGCATCCGGCTGCGGGAGCTTCCGGTACAGCAATCGCTGGAAACCTGGAACGACGCCTGGACGCGTTACAAAAACGCCTGATGGCTGGTCCGGCCCCGGCGCAATTGTCGGGGCCGCAGCCTTATCGGAGATATCGACATGACTTCCCCTGCTTTTCCGGCCCGCACGTCGGGGCGCCGGCTCCACTTTCTCTTTAATCGTGCCTGGCAGGCGCTTTGGGTCCTGCCGCTGCCTGCCTGGCTGCTGCTGTTCTTTGCGGTTCCGCTTGGCTTGCTGGTGGCGATTTCATTCTGGTCCGTGGTGAACTACCGGCTGACGCCGGATGCCACGCTGTCGGCCTGGCGCTATGTCCTCGGCCTCGACTTCCTCTGGGCCAGTTTCTGGCGCAGCTACGGCTTGTCGATGGCCAGCGCGGTCGCGATTTCGCTGCTGGCCTTCCCGGCCTCTTACGCGATGGCCTTTGTCGCGGCCCCGCGTCAGCGGCTGATCCTGCTGGGGCTTGCGATCGCACCGTTTTTCACAAGCTATCTCGTGCGCATCTATTCCTGGCAGGTCTTCCTGACAGAAGGCGGCGTGATCTCTTCGGTTGTTCAGGCGTTTGGTGGCAAGGGGGAGAGCCTTCTCAACACCTATTTCGCGCTATTTCTCGGCCATGCAACGCTGGCGCTGCCGGTGGTGCTGATCCTGCAGACCATCGCCCTTGCCAATGTGGACCGGACCGGGATTTCCGCTGCCGCCAACCTTGGCGCCCGTCCCGGAGCCATCCTGTTCCGCATCATCCTGCCCGCAGCACGGCCAGGGCTGACGTTGGGGCTGCTGTTTGCCTTCCTGCTGTCCTATGCGGAGTTTGTCAGCGCCTCCTATCTGGGCGGCGGCACCTTCCAGACCCTGCCGATCCTCGTGACGGACCTTGTCCGGGCCGGTCAGCAATGGCCGCGCGCTGCCGTGGTGTCGCTGATGATGATCGCCAGCCTGCTGGTGACCGCCTTTGTAACCGTCCTCTGGGCCTATCGCGAGAAAGGATAAGACATGCCTCCGCATCTGAAACACACCTTGCCAAAAGCCTTCTGGATTGCCGGACTCGCATTGGTTTTCCTGCTGCTTTACGCACCGATCCTGTCGGCGGTCCTGTTTTCCTTCAGCGCCGACCGCTTCCCAAGCCTCAGCATGTCAGGGTTCAGCACCAAGTGGTACGCGCAGGTCCTGACCGACCGCGCCATGCTGGAGGCTCTCGGCAACAGCCTGACGGTTGCCGGGATCACCGCGCTGATCGCCACAGCCCTGGGATTTGCCGCCGCCTATGCGGATTATCGGTTTCGGTTCTTTGGACAGAAAGCCGTGCTGGCGCTGGCCTTGCTGCCGCCGACGGTGCCGCTGGTCATCCTGGGTCTGGCGATGCTGGCCTTTTTCTCCCGCATCGGCATTGCCGGCACGCTTGCAGCCGTGGTTGCCGCGCATGTCGTAATCGCGGCCCCCTTTGCGATGGCGGTCTGCCGTCTGCGGCTGGCGCAACTGGACGAGACGCTGGAAACCGCAGCCCAGAACCTCGGTGCGCTGCCGCATTCCGCCCTTGCCCGGATCGTGCTGCCGCATACGTTGCCCGCCATCCTGGCCGCCTTCCTCATCACCTTTGCCGTGTCATTCGACGAATATGTGATCTCCTGGTTCACGGGCGGCTTGAACCAGACCGTTCCCGTTGCGGTTCTGACCACACTTCAGGGGCAGGTCGACCCCACCATCCACGTCATCGGCACATTGAGTTTTTCCGTCACCCTGACGCTGGTTCTGATCGCGCTTGCCGTGGTCCTGCGCCAGAGCGGCGGCGCCATGTCCAAGGAGGAGACATCATGACCAACACACATCTGAAACTGGCGGGGCTTGCCAAGTCCTATGGTAGCTTCATCGCCGTCGAAGAGTTTTCGCTGGATATTGCGCAAGGGGAGTTCATCGCAATCATGGGACCGTCCGGCTGCGGCAAGACCACAAGCCTGCGCATGCTTGCCGGTCTTGAAACCGCAGACCGCGGTGAGATCACCCTTGCAGGCAACCGGATCGACCAACTACCGGTCTGGGAGCGGGAAACCCCCATGGTCTGGCAAAGCCTGGCACTGTTTCCGTTCATGACCGTGCGCGAAAACGTGGAGTTCGGGCTCAAGATGCGCGGCGTTGCCGGGCCAGAGCGCCGCCGCCGCGCCGACGACTGGCTGGACCGGTTGGGCATTTCCACCTACGCAGACCGCAATGTCGCGCGCCTGTCAGGTGGTCAGCGCCAGCGCGTTGCCCTTGCCCGCAGCCTGGTGCTGGAACCCAAAGTGCTGCTTTTGGACGAGCCGCTTTCGGCGCTCGACGCCCATATGGCGATCAAGATGCAGGGAGAGCTGAAGAAGCTGCAACGCGAGTTGGGCATCACCTTTGTCTATGTCACCCACAGCCACTCCGAGGCCTTCTCGCTCGCGGACCGCGTGGTGATCATGAACGGCGGCCGGGTCGAACAGATCGGCAGCCCGCAGGACATCTTCCTGCGGCCGCGCAGCAAATTTGTTGCACAGTTTGTCGGCGGGATCAGCCTGCTGGAAGGAAAGGTTTCGGGCAGCGAGGGCAGCAAACGCTTTCTGGACACACGCGACGGCAAAGTCCGCCTCGCCAACAGCAGCGGGCTGGCCGAGGGCGCAAGGGCGGATCTGGCGGTGCGGGCGGACAGGATCTCCGTGACGGTCGAGCCGGGCTGGGGCGAAAACGAAATCGCCTGCACGCTGGTGTCAGAGGAATTTGCCGGGGCCGTCGTCAATCTGCACCTGGAAACGGCATCAGGCCGCAGCCTTGTGGCGCAGCTTCAGCAGCGGGACCTGGAGCAGTTGGACGCAAGCATTGGCGCGCGGGTCTATGCATCCTGGCATTCTGACGACGGTTTCATTCTGGAAAGCGCGCAGCAATCGGCGGCGGGCGCCAGGGTGAGGACCGCATGAGGTCTGTTGCCGAAAACACCATGGAGGCGCTGCGTCGAGCCGGTCGGGAGGGGGAGGTTTTCCTGTCCCTGTTGCCGGACCGGGCCCGCGCGGAAGCACGTCAAAGCGATGGTCGCACCGAGAGATTGAGCCCCCTGGATGGGAGCACGGTCTCTTGGAAGGATATGATCGCGATCAAGGGCGTCACCCCGCGTGCCGGTTCCGCCCACTGGGCCCCCGAGGCCCCTGCCCCAGCGGATGCCGAGGTGGTAGCGCGCGCCCGCAAGGCCGGTCTGGTCAGCATTGGTGTCACCAATCAATCGGAACTGGCGTTCTCCGGCATCGGCTACAATCCACACCACGGCACTCCGCTCCTCGACGGGCGGGTACCGGGCGGGTCCTCCTCGGGGGCTGCGGCCTCCGTTGCGCGCGGGATCACCCGCTTCGCGGTCGGTACCGACACTGCAGGCTCCTGCCGGGTGCCCGCGGCGTTTCAGGGTGTGGTCGGCTTTCGGCCCACGCGCGGACGGTATCCAATGCGTGGCGTGATGCCACTCGCGCCCAGCTATGACACGGTCGGCAGCTTTGCCCGCTCGGTTGCCGATATCTTCGAACTGGATGCCATTCTGTCCGGCGACAACGCCCGCCCGGACACCGCCAGCGGCCTTGCGGTGCTCAGCGACGTGCTCGACGCGGGCGATGTCTTCGCGCCGATCTCCCAGCGCTGCAAGGCGGCGGTTACAGCCCTCGAACAGGCGGACGTCCTGATGGAGCACATCAGGCAGTCGCCTCTGGATGAGGCGCTGGCGCTGATCCGCACGGGCGGCTGGCCGGGCGCTATTGAGGCGGTCGAAACCTATGGGCATCTGCTCGAGACCGAGAACGCACCGCGCCTCGATCCCTTTGTCGCGGCGCGGCTGCGTGCGTCGGCCGGTCTGGACCCGGACAAGATCGCGCACGTCAAACAGGGTGCCAGGGCGTTGCGCGAAACCGTCCGGGCTTCTGATACCATCTACCTCCTGCCGACGGTTGCCATCGAAGCCCCGCATCTGGCGCCGCTGCTGGAAGATCCCGCAACCTTTGCCGCGACAAATACCGCGGCTCTACGCCTGACCATGCCTGCGAGCCTGCTGGATTTGCCCGCCATTTCTCTCCCCGTCGGGAAAACGGACGCGGGGGCTTGGGTGGGAGTGCAGCTGGTCGGTCCGCCAGACAGTGACCGCACCCTGCTTGCCACTGCGGCAATGGCCGAAACACTGCTGATGCAAAAGGACCCCCTCACATGATCCGTAACCCGATAAAATGGCCAAACGGCGCCCGCTGTGCCTGTGCAATCACGTTTGACGTGGATGCCGACAGCCTGATCCACATCGCGCGTCCTGAGGACGGGCACCGTCGCCTCTACCCGATCAGCATGGGCCGCTATGGTCCGAATTCCGGAGTGCCGCGCATTCTGGACACCTACCGGCGGTTGGGACTCAAACAGTCCTTTTTCATGCCCGGCTGGGTGATGGAGCAATACCCCGAGACGGTCGAGGCGATCCTTGCCGGTGGACATGAGATCGGCCACCACGGATACCTGCACGAAGACCCCGCCGAACAGAGCGCCGAGGAACAGACCGATTGGTTCGAACGCGCGCTTGAGGTTCACCGGCAGATGACCGGCACCACCCCGCGCGGCTACCGCGCTCCGGTCTATAATGTCACTCCCGAGGTGCTGTCGATCGCGGTAAAGCACGGGCTGACCTATGAAAGCTCGATGATGGCGGACGATCTGCCCTATCGGATAGACACCGCATCGGGGTCTCTGTTCGAATTGCCGGTGCATTGGGGCAGCGATGACTGGCCGCCTTTCGCGCATTTCGACGAGATCGGCTACAAGATGCCGGTGATGTCGCCGCGCCGCGGGTTGGAGGCCTCCTTTGAGGAGTTTGAGGCGCAATACGAGGCTGGCGGGCTCTGGATCGGGATCTGGCACCCCTTCCTGACCGGGCGGCTGGCCCGCTGGCGGGTGGTGGAGCGCTGGCTCGAAGAGGTGCTGTCGCGCGGCGATGTCTGGTTCGCACCGCTGGAAGAGATCGCCGCCTATGCCGCAAGCCAGGAGGCCGAAGGCGCTTGGCAGCCGCACCGGGAGCCCGCCGCCCCCTACGCTCATCCCGTCCTGATGGAGAAGTAAACATGGATACCCTCAACACCCCGTTTGATGCCGCACGGCCCGACGGCGAAAACCCGAGCGCACATCAGACGCTTGCAGAGGATGGTCGCCTCAGCCCAGAAACCACCTACACCATTCCCGCCCGTCAGGGCCGGGCTATGCGCGTGAAAAAGGGGAACCTGCTGTCGGTTATCAACCGCGACGGCAGCCAGATCGGCGATTTCTGGGCCTTTGCCGAAAGGGACTGCAACGAATATCTGTCGATGGAGCACCTGCGTCCGACGCTTCGTCGCATTTCGCCACGTCCCGGCGACGCGCTGGTGACCAACCGGCGGCGCCCGATCCTGACACTGGTTGAGGACAGCTCGCCCGGCGTTCACGACACACTTGTCGCGTCCTGCGATATTCACCGGTATGCCCAACTTGGACATCAGGGGTATCACGACAATTGCACCGACAACCTGCGCATGGCGCTGCGGGCCATCGGCCTGCGCCCGACATCGGTGCCCTGCCCGCTGAACCTCTGGATGAATACGCCCGTCATCGAAGGTGGCGCGATGGAATGGCGCCCCCCTGTCTCGAACAAAGGGGATCATGTGCTGTTTCGCGCTGAAATGGATGCTGTGGTGGTGATTTCGTGCTGCCCGATGGACCTTCTGCCGATCAATGGCGAAGATGCCGAGCCAAGCGCGCTGGAGGTCAAGCTTAGCCGGGCGCCCGAATGAACCTGACTGCGCAACAAATTGGTGGCGCGGATGTCGTTCCGCGCCACCCAGTGTTATCGTTTCAAAGGGTTGTTTCAGGCCGCTTGCACCGCCCCACCGGCCAGTTTCATGGCCAGGTAGCGGGTACGGCCCTCTGCCGATTCAACCGACGCCTCGTGACGCGCGTCTTTGAATTCCTGATATTCGATCGCGATCGTCTCGATATCCGCCTGCGCGACGCCGAAATAATGCGCACAAGCTGCCAGCGCCGGGTCAAGCGCGTTGAGATGGGCACGCGGCCCACCGGGGGCAAAGCCGAATTCACCACGCGACGACAGCACCACCAGCCGTTTTCCCGACAGGATCGGCTCGATCGGCGTATCGCCGCGGGCCAGGTCAAAGGAAAAGGTCCGACCGATCCGCGCGATGTGGTCGATCCAGCCCTTCAGGGCGGTCGGCAATCCGTAGTTGTACATCGGCGCGCCCAGAACGACGATATCCGCCGCGATCACCTCGTCGACCAACTCGTCGGACAGCGCCAGACGCTCACTCATCCACGGCTCACGCGCGTCGGACGGGGTAAAGGCCGCATGGATGAATTTGTGGTCGATCGCAGGGATTGGGTTCAGGCCGACATCCCGGGTGATCACTTTCGTATCCGGTGCTTGCGCCAGAAAGGTCTGCGTGAACAGCCCGGTCAGATGACGTGTGAGGGAGCGCTCTTCAAGCTGAGCGCTGGCATCAATTCGCAACAGAGTGGGCATGGGCAATCTCCTGAGTTTATGCACTGCACATTGTGCCTACCAAGCAGCCAACCCTCTGGCGAAAGCGAATTTCTCATGGTCAGGGTGAATGAAATTCACCCTGGCTCCACCCCGAACGGAAAGGATTGAACCGATGCGGCGCTTGCCTCCGCTCCACGCGTTACGTGCCTTTGAAGCCGCCGCGCGGCATCTGCATTTCGCCCGGGCTGCGGCCGAGCTTCACCTGACGCCAACCGCGATCAGCCACCAGATCCGCCAGCTGGAAGAGATCCTGAAGGTGAAACTCTTCCATCGCTATCCGCGCCCAATCCGCCTGTCTGCAGAAGGCGCGGCATTGTACCCGGTACTGCGCGAGAGTTTCGACCGCATGAGCAGCGCCGTCGCGGGGATTTCGCAGCAGGAGACGGACCGTCCGCTGACGGTCTCCGTCACGGTGGCCTTTGCCAGCCTCTGGCTCATGCGGCGCTTGCCCGCGTTGCGCAGTCAGACCGGATTGAACCTGAAGGTCGAGGCCGACAACCAGCCCGTAGATCTCTCGGGTAGCGATGTCGACTTTGCGGTTCGCTACGCAGTCCAGGCGCAGCCCGAAGATCATTGGCTGCCGCTGTTCCAAGACAAGCTGATCCCGCTTTGCGCACCGGAACTTCTGCGCCAGACACCGATCAATGACGACGCCGGTATTTTGCGCCTGCCGCTGATTGAGTACCGTTGGAAGTGCGGCGCGGAAGCGTCACCTAGCTGGCAGCGCTGGTCCCGCGCAGCCGGGCTCGGGGCGATGGTGCCGGAGGTCACACAGCACTTTTCCGAGGAAATCAATGCCATTGACTCGGCGCTTGCGGGTCAGGGCGTGGTACTTGCGTCCAGCGTCTTGGCTGGCGCCGCTGTCGCAGCCGGGCACTTGGTGCTCCTGTCTGACGTGGGTTTGCCTGGCAGAACGTTTTGGGCGGTGAGCCGCGGCGATCATCCTCATTTTGCCGAAGTGGAGCGCTTTGCTTCATGGGCGCGTTCTTCTGGGTAACCACTGCACGCACCCCAAAGGAGCACGACGCGCTGGAGTTCCGCGGCAAGTTGTTGGGATTGTTGAGTTTTTCGGATTTAAAAAACGCCGCATCTTATTCGGATACGGCGTCTTCGCTATCTTTGGTTGCGGGAGTAGGATTTG
>NZ_JAKRFD010000022.1 GCF_022348185.1 Epibacterium sp. Ofav1-8 | reverse complement strand
CCGTGACATCCTGGTTCAGACGATAACTCGCGCCCACCTCATCGCCGTTGCGATCATACCGCTGCGCCCAGATCCCGGTACCGGCCCCATCGCCGCCGGACCACACCAGCAAACGGCCACCGTCCGGTTCAGGAAGCGTAACCGAGGACGGGCTGAAAGCGGAAGATTGCTCTAGAACTGCGGTCATAAAAATCTCCATTAAAATCTCAGAACATCTACGAAGCAAATTATGAAATTTCAATAAAAATAGGAGATTGGCTGCTGCTACCCTATTCCCGGAGGCACCTTTGAGCATAAGCGCCCTCCAGATGATCCAAGGCGCGAAATGTGAACGCAGTACGTCCGAATTCAGCAACGGGTTAGCCCGAGGTTAGGGGCAGGACTTATTGATCAGGTTCTAATCTGCTGATTCATTGCTCGAAAAGCGAGCGGTGACATGAACAATCTCTTTTGGCCTACGGACGCGCATGTGCCGCGCCTGAAACCTTTCTTTCCGAAGTCCCATGGCAATCCCCGTGTCGATGATCGGCGCGACCTATCTCAAGACCCATCGCACGGTGACGATCCTGCGGGCTAAAGTTCAGAGGATCAGAAAACGATCCGGGGGACTGTTTTACCGACGGACGGGCGTGGACGTCTGGTCGGTCGGACTAAGGGCGGTATGAACACCAAGTTGTATGCCACCCGTGACAGTCAAGGACGGTCGATCAATCCCTTCGTCACCGCACGATCAGTCAATGAGTCTAGACCCTAGAGCGTTGTTCTTTGGTTGGAAAAGCTTCCCTAACGCGTTGATATTATTGCGATGAGGAATCTAGTTTTTTGAAAGATTGTTTTTTAATTTCAGAGTATTAATTCGGCCTCCAAAACCGTAGGTCGCGGGTTCGAACCCTGCTGCCCCTGCCAGTATCCTCCCGCACAAAAGCCTTTTCAACGTTTGGCCAAGGCCCCGTTTGCGGGGGCGGCGCAAGTACCTGCGGTCTCTGACGCATTGGTGAGGCGTTTCTTCGTGCTCTCGGCCCATGTCTGGGCTACGTACACCCTAGGGGTAGCAGAGCTGTACTGGTGCTTGTCACAGAAAAACAGCGCGAAGAAGAAGAATAGGGACGACCCGATGGCAACAGCCAGTCAGATCGTCCCGTACAGCCGATTTGGTTGTCTTGTGCCGGCAGCTTGCCTCTCGGAGCGGATGGCGTGCCGGGGTGGTCGGGTGTGCCTAAGGCGGGTCTGATGCCGCCGGGGCGATCACTTCGAGCAGGTCGCCCGGCTGACACTCCAGCGCAGCGCACAGCTTGGCGAGGGTTTCAAAGCGAATCCCTTTGACGCGGCCAGACTTCAGAAGGCTCAGGTTCTGTTCGGTGATGCCGATCTCCTTGGCCAGTTCGCGCCCTCTGACCTTGCGCTGCGCCATCACGACATCCAGCCTGACGATGACTTCCATCAGACAAACGCTTTGTTTTCTTCTGCGGCGCTTGCGGCCTCATGCATGGCCCAGCCGATCACCATCAATACGCCGGCGACAAAGAAGAAGTTGAGATCCTCCGTTCCAAATCCCAGCGCCAGCACGCGTTCGCCCGGCGGTGCGGACCAGCTCATCAACGCGGTGACGAGCGGCTGGAGCAGGATGCGGGAAGTGGCCATGCACAGCAGGGCCAGGCCGCTTTTCTTGATCAGCGTGGCGCAATTGGCGGTCAGGACTTCGCGCTCCATGTAGCAGCGAAACAGCCTGCGCAGCAGCAGGATCGCCCAAATGGCAAAGCCGGTTGGTATGAGGCTGACGGCGAAGCCCAGCCAGAACACTGGTCCGACCACGATTACCCCGGCGGGAACCTGAAAACTTGTCAGTTCGACGGTGTCGGGGTCGGTGGCAAAGAGAAAGCCGATGACAATGACCGTGACGACGATGCAGATGACAAAGAGCGTGGAGAGCAGGTGCAACCACCAGGACAAGCGGGACAGGCGATGTTCACCCATGTGAAACCTCATAGCGTTGTAGAAATGTGCTTATCGCATTTGGGCTGATTCTTATCGTTTTGCAATAAACAATTGCTGCTATGGGTGATCTTCTGACGTGCGGCATCATCTAAGCGCCTTGCCGCGCGGGTCAGGTGTTCGCGCAGCGGGCACCTGTCGCCCCGAGGGCAGGGAAGCGGAGTGAGCGGAGGATGGGGCGTTGCGACGCCGCGTTGCAGCAGCGCGTGAGCTGCGCTGCCGAGATGAGCCCGGTGGCGAGCCCCCGGGGCGCGGCGTGTGTGACGCGCAGGTCCATAGGGGATGCACCGGCGCGCCAGTTGCAGCGGAGTTATTCGGCGGCGATCACGGCGGATGCGGTCGCGCTGTGCGCATGGTCGTTCGCAAGCAGCGTCAGATGTGTCGGCGCTTCGCCGGTCCGCCAGCGTTCGAAGGCCGCGTCGAAGGCGGCTTCCAGATGGCGGGCGTAGCCTGCGCTGTCAAACAAGGGCGCCTTGCGGCGGTTCACCATCAGCTTGCTGCGCAGGGACAGCAGATGCTCCGGATCCTTTGCAAGCGCAGATGCCCGGGCTTCGTAATCGGCCTCGCTGTCCGCGATCAGTTCCGGCAGGTTGGCCGCGCTGACGAGGCTGGCGCCGACCCTTGCGGCAAACTGGCGCCCGGGCAGGGTGAGCACCGGCAGGCCGGCCCAGAGCGCGTCACTACAGGTTGTGTGGGCATTGACCGTAAAGGTGTCGAGAAAGAGATCTGCCACCTTCTGCCGCGCCAGATGCTCATCCTGGGCCATGCGTTCGGCAAAAATCAGTCGCGCGGGATCGACGCCACGGGCGGCAGCCTCGCGGCGCAGATTGGCTTCTGATGTCGGACCACTGGAGAGCAACCACAGGACGCTGCCCTCGACCTGACTCAGCAGGCGCATCCAGACGTCGTACTCGCGCGGGGTGACCTTGTAGCTGTTGTTGAAGCAGCAGAAGATGAAACCTTCTTCGGGCAGGCCGCAATCCGCGCGGGTGAACTGGCGCGGCGCGATGTGGCGCTGGTCGTCATTGGGTTGATAGCTGTGGGGCAGGCGGATCAGATGTTCTTCGAAATGACGCTCGCTGCCCGGGGGGCTGACCACATTGTCGGTGATCACATAGTCGATCGCGGGGGTGCCCAGAGAGCCGGGATAGCCGAGGTAGGAGATCTGAACCGGCGCCAGCCGTTCGGCAAAGAGGGGCGCGCGGGTGCCACCGGTGAACCCCTTGAGGTCGATGGCAATGTCCAGCTGCTGCTCACGGGCGAGGGCAACCAGGTCCTGATCTGACAGGCCAGAAACCTCATGGAAGTGTTCGACACTGGTGCGGGCCAGCGCCTGCTGGCTGTCGTCGCGCTCCGGCCCGTAGGAAAACGCGTGGATCTCAAAGCGGGAGCGGTCGTGTTCGCGCAAAAGACCAGCCATCAGATACATGGTCGCGTGGCTGTGGAAATCGGCGGAGAAATAGCCGATGCGCAGTCGGGGCGGCCGGATCGAGGGGCGCTCCCGGTCCGGGGGCGCGGGCAGGCGGGCGCAATAGATCGGGCTGGCGTAGGCCTGCGTGCGCAGGCGCAGCAGGTCCGGGTTGTCTTCCAAGGCCAGGGCGGTGAAGGGCGACACCGGACTGCCGCGCAATCCCAGGTGGCGGCGATGGGTCTGATAGTCGTCCACCCAGCTGAAATCGTTCAGCATCGCCGTGACAAAGAGCTTGTAGGCCCGGGCGCGGTCATCCTCGGGATTGGCCTCCAGGAGGATATCAAACTGTGCCGCCGCCGCCTCGTAGGCGCGGTCGAGATAGAGCATCTGGCCGAGGTTGTAGCGCGCTTCGAGCAGCCCCGGGGCGCGTTCCAGCGCCTCCTCATAGAGTTTGCGTGCGATTTCGGTCTCGCCCAGATGCCGTTTGGCATTGGCCAGATTGTAGCGCAGAATCGCGTTGTCGGGGGCCCGGCGAACCGCGGCTTCCAGCAGGGGCGCTGCCTCGTCGATGCGTCCGCAGGCGGTCAGGAAATTGGCAAAGTTGTTCAGCGTCATGACGTGGTTGGCGTCGAGGTTGAGCGCCATGCGGAAATGGGTCTCCGCGTCTGCGGTGCGATTCTGCTGCACATACACATCCGCCATGCCCAGATAGGCGTCGGGCTGGCGCGGCGCCAGTTCACGGGCGCGGTTGAGGCAGGTCAGCGCATCGTTCAACGCCCGGCGGCGCAGGTGGCACAGGCCTTGCAGTGTCCACAGGAAGGCAGAGTCGCGATAGGCGGTCAGCAGTTTGGCGCAGGCGGCACTGGTATCGTCGTATTGCCCGGCGTCATAAACGATGGAGAGATTGCGGGCCAGCTCCGCGGGCAGCGGGTCGGCCTCCGGATCGGGGTGCAGTTGGATGGGGGGCGGGGTGGTCGGTCTGTGGGGGGCTTCTTGCGAAGCGGTCTGGGACAGGAGGTCAGCGTTCTGCAGAGCGGGTGCTAGGGTCATGGAGTCCAATCTCGTGTTCGCGCACTATGTCCCCGGTCGGACCTGTCTAGGGACAGGAAGGCGGTTCTGCCTGCCGGTGCTGAAACTGTCGTCCCAAACAATTAAGATTGAATTGACCTCAACCGACCTGCATTCCCGGCACGGGGCCTTGAATTTACCGGGCTGCTCGGTTACATCGCGCTCCAGTCGACAAGAGAGAGTGTGAGAGCCCGATGGCCACCATCAATCCCGTACAGTTCATCCAGCAGGTGCGCGCCGAAGTCAGCAAGGTTGTCTGGCCGACCCGCCGCGAGGTTCTGCTGACCACGGTCATGGTGTTCATCATGGCGGCGCTGACTGCTGTGTTCTTTGCGCTGGTGGACCTGTTGATCCGCACCGGGCTGAACGGCATTCTCGGGATGTTCGGCTAAGGAGCCTGACCGAGTGTGCGATGGCGTTCCTTGCGCCGTTGCCTCTTGATCTTGCCCGCGCACAGGGATAGGTCAGCCGATACTGGATGAGGCGTGCGGCGATTCGCACGCCGATTTTTGTTGGACCGCAGCCAAAGGCTGCACGGAGATACGCGGCAAGGCCCGCAGGGAACAAGAAGGACGAGCAGGTTCATGGCGAAACGGTGGTATTCGGTCAGCGTTCTTTCGAACTTCGAAAAGAAAATCGCAGAACAGATTCGCACCGCGGTCGTGGAGCAGGGTCTTGAGGACGAGATCGACGAGGTTCTGGTTCCCACCGAGGAAGTGATCGAAATTCGTCGGGGCAAGAAAGTCTCGACCGAGCGCCGCTTCATGCCGGGCTACGTGCTGGTGCATATGGAGATGTCCGATCAGGGCTATCACCTGATTTCCTCCATCAACCGCGTCACCGGTTTCCTCGGCCCGCAGGGCCGTCCGATGCCGATGCGTGACGCCGAAGTGCAGGGCATCCTGGGCCGCGTCGAAGAAGGTGTCGAGGCACCGCGCACGCTGATCTCTTTCGAGGTGGGCGAGAAGGTCAAGGTCAACGACGGCCCGTTCGAGGATTTCGACGGTATGGTCGAGGGCGTCGACGACGAGAACCAGAAGCTCAAGGTTACCGTGTCGATCTTTGGGCGCGAAACCCCGGTGGAGCTGGACTTCACACAGGTCACCAAGCAGGCCTGATCGCCGCGAGTATCGGCGCGCTATCCTTAATTCCCATTGGGAACCTGACGATCGGCCCCTAGAGTGGGGCCGATTTTGTTTTGTCCCATTGGAGGCCCGCGCCCATGAAACTGCTCGTCGTGTCGACGAATGCTGCCCTGACCATGGGCGGGGAGGCGATGAAGGCGCTGCAATACATGCAGCAGCTGCTGGCGGATGGGCGCGATGCCACGCTGATTACCCACGAACGCTGCCGCGACGCCCTTGCCGGAGAACTGCCGGCGGATCGGGTGATCTATGTGCGTGACAGCACCCTGATGAAGGCCTGTTGGCGCACGCCGGGGCTGGCGCGATTTGTGAACAGTTTTTTTCATCTCGAGGTCGCCCGGATCTGCCGCGGCTTTGATCCCGCTGAGGTGGTGATCCACTACCTGTGCCCGATTTCCCCGGTGGAGCAGCGCTTTCCTCCAAAGGGCTACCGCTATGTGATCGGGCCGCTGTCGGGCAATATCTTCTATCCTCCGGGGTTCCGGCATCTTGCCGGGCGCGGATTGCGGATGCAGCAGCGCGTCTATCGGCCGCTGCAAAAAGCGCTGGCACTGGTGTCGCGACAGTTTGCCCGCGCGGATCGGGTGCTGGTCTCGGGTTATGACCGCACGCGCGAGGCGCTGGGCTGGGCCGGTTGTCCCGAAGGGCGCATGCTGGATGTCTGGGACGCCGGGCTTAGCGATGACCTCCTTGCGCGCTCGCGCATGCGCCCGGCCGACAATCCCGCGCATTTTGTCTGGATTGGCCGCATGGTGCCTTACAAGGGCGCGGATCTCGCCATTTGCGCCCTGTCGCAAGCACCGCAGGAGGCGCGTCTGACGCTATACGGTGATGGGCCGCAACGCACAGAGCTGGAGGCGCTGGTGCGCGATCTCGGCCTTTCTGGGCGGGTGACATTTGCGGGCTGGCTTGCGCATGAGGATCTGTCGCAGGCGCTGAGCCAATACCGCGCGCTCTTGTTCCCGAGCCTCAAGGAAGCAAACGGCATCATCGTGCAGGAATGCATGGCCATCGGCCTGCCGGTGGTCCCCTTGCGTTGGGGCGGCCCCCTTGGGCTGGCCACGGAGGAGGAGGCGCTGTTTGTCGAGGCAGGGGGCGAAGCGCAGGTCGTGCGGGATCTGGCCGCGGCGGTCACGCAACTGACGCAGCACCCAGAGCGGGCGGAGGCCCTGTCGAAAGCGGCGCGGATCAAGGCGGAGACCGAGTTTCCATGGTCTCAGGTGGCGCAGAGCTGGTACGCCGCGGCGCTGGCGGCGCATGCCAAGGCCGCGCCCGATCCTGGCAGCACGGCCGAGCATGCAGCAAAGCGCCGCGCCGGGGGTTGATTCCCGCAGCAATGGGGCGTATCAGCCGCCAATCCGCCCGGTTCCTCAACCGGGTGTGATTCTTGTGGGAGGCCCCGACGTCGCGACGCACGGGGTCGGACCACGCAACGCAAAAGAGCTGACGGGCGCGCCCGGAGGCTGTTGAAAAGGAGACAACCAGATGGCTAAGAAGCTTGCTGGTACGATGAAACTGCAGGTTCCTGCAGGTCAGGCAAACCCGTCCCCGCCGGTTGGTCCGGCGCTGGGTCAGCGCGGCATCAACATCATGGAGTTCTGCAAGGCGTTCAACGCCAAGACGCAGGAAATGGAGCCCGGTGCGCCGTGCCCGACCGTGATCACCTACTATCAGGACAAGTCCTTCACCATGGACATCAAGACGCCGCCCGCGTCTTACTACCTGAAGAAGGCTGCGAAGATTAAATCCGGCGCGAACAACCCGAGCCGTGAGACCGCAGGCACCGTCACTGCCGCTCAGGTGAAAGAGATCGCCGAAGCGAAGATGAAAGATCTGAACGCGAACGACATCGACGCCGCGATGCAGATCATCCTGGGCTCCGCCCGCTCCATGGGCATCGAGGTGAAGTAAGATGGCAAAGCTCGGTAAACGTACCCGCGCAGCGCGCGAAGCCTTCGCTGGCAAATCGAACCTCACCGTCGAGGAAGCCGTCGCACTGGTGAAGGCAAACGCCAACACCAAATTCGACGAGACCGTCGAAATCGCGATGAACCTCGGTGTTGACACCCGTCACGCAGACCAGATGGTTCGCGGCGTTGTTGGCCTGCCCAACGGCACCGGCAAAACCATGCGTGTTGCCGTGTTCGCACGTGGCCCCAAAGCAGAAGAAGCTCAGGCCGCTGGCGCAGACATCGTTGGCGCAGAAGACCTGATGGAAACCATCCAGGGCGGCACCATCGAATTTGACCGCTGCATCGCAACCCCGGACATGATGCCCGTCGTCGGCCGTCTGGGTAAGATCCTCGGCCCGCGCAACCTGATGCCGAACCCCAAGGTCGGCACCGTGACCATGGACGTGAAAGCGGCCGTGGAAGCAGCCAAGGGTGGCGAAGTCCAGTTCAAAGCTGAAAAAGGCGGCGTTGTGCACGCCGGTGTTGGCAAAGCATCCTTCGACGAAGCCAAGCTGGTCGAAAACGTGCGTGCCTTCATCTCTGCCGTGTCCAAGGCAAAGCCCTCGGGCGCCAAAGGCACCTACATGAAGAAAATCGCTCTGTCCTCCACCATGGGCCCGGGCGTGACTGTTGACGTGGAAGGCGCGGTTTCCGAGTAATCGGACCCCCTCCATGACCGAAAAGAAAGGCGGCGCTGCGGTGCCGCCTTTTTTTGTCCACGATCGCGGGCTAAGCACATGTAGATCGTGGCCGCTGGCGCGGGCACCAGGGATGGCAGAAAGCCGGGAGCAATGGGGAAGACGCGGGAATTGGCAGAGAGCATGATGCCGGTCTGGCGGGTCGGGGCGATCATGAATGAACCCCTTGCTGAGGTGCTGAAGTTCTGCGCTTGGTACCTCGCGCAGGGCGCCGATGAGCTGGTCATCTGTTTCGACGATCCGCAGGACCCGGCGCTGGAGGTGCTGTCGCCGCATCCCCGCATCCGCTGCATCCCCTGCACGCCAGCGTTTTGGGCGCAGCTCGGGCTGTCGCCCTCGGAGACCTTCGTCACCCGCCAGAATGCGGCCCTGACCTGGGTCTATCGGCAGTATGCGGACGGCTGGCTGCTGAATGTGGATGCGGATGAATTCCTTTTTGTGGACGGGGGCTCGGTTGCATCGGTGTTGGCGGCGGTGCCGGCGGGCAAGATCTCTGTGCGTGTGCGCACGGCGGAGCGGGTCTTGGTCGAAGGGGAGGATGCGCCGCTGCATTTTCGCCTGCCGATGGGGCGCGCGGTGCGACGCGCGGTCTATGGCGAGGATGCCCCCTTGTTCGGGCCGCGGCGCGAGGGGCTGGTGGGGCATTCGCACGGAAAATCTCTGGTGCGCTGTGGGATCAACGGCCTGACTCTGCGCCAGCATTGGCCCCGCGGATTGCGCCCGGGTGGTGCCGACGAGGTGGTGTTGAAGCCCGAGCATGATGCCTACCTGCTCCATATGATCGGGGCAGACTATGACGTCTGGCGTCAGAAGCTTGACTGGCGTTCTGGTTCGCGCGGATTTACGGACGGGCTGACTGAACGGGTCGCATCGGCGCTGGCATGCAGCGCTCCGGATGAGGCGCTGCGGGATTTGCATTCTCGTATTCACTGTTCGACGTCTGATCGCCTGAAGCGTATGGAGGCGCATGGGGTGCTCCTGACGTTGAACATGAATATAGATGCAGCCATGCAGCAGCACTTTGGGGTGTCGCTTGCGGATCTGGGCGCATTGGGGGCGAAGCTTTAGGCGCGGCGTGATGCTGGGAGGGTAAAACATGACAACATGGTCGGTGGTCGCGATCCTCAGAGAGCCTTGGCCGGTGCTGGAGCGTTTCATCGCGTGGCATCTCGCGGCGGGAGCAGAGCGCATGCATCTTGTGTTCGACGATCCGGATGATCCGGCCATCCCGCGATTGGCGGGGATCCCCGCGCTGGATATTCACCCTGCGACGGAGGCCTTCTGGCAGGCGTGCGGCATTGGCAAAGCGGAGCATTTCACCCGGCGTCAGAACAATGCGATGCGCTACCTCTATCAGCGGGCAACGAGCGACTGGGTTGTGAACCTTGACGGGGATGAGCTGGTCTATTGCCGCGAGGGTCGCTTGTCAGATCTGCTCGCCCGGCAACCGGCGGATGTCCGCAGCATCCTGATGGGGGTGGCAGAGCATGTGAGGCGCGACGACGCCGCAGCGGCCTGCGATCAGTTCCGGCTCCCCATGTGGCCTGGTCTGTCGCGGCGCATCTACCGGGAGTTCTCTTGTTACATGGAGCCGAACCGGGGGCTGATCGGGCACACAGTGGGCAAAAGTGTCGTCCGAACGGGTCTCCCCTCCAAACGGTTTCATCCGCACTGGCTGGTCGGCGAGGATGGCAAGCGGATCGTCGACCAGAAAATCACTGCAGAAGACGGCGTTGGTATCCTCCATTACTATGGCGACGATTATGATGTCTGGCGCCGCAAGCTTGACTATCGTGTCGGTGCGCAGGCCCGCAACCGACGCAACGAGATACTCAAGGCGCTGCAGGGGTTCTTGGAGGCCGGGGATGAAGAGGGGCTTCGCGACTTCTACATGCGGATGCATTATCTCAATGCCCGTCAGGTGAATTTGCTGGCCTCCCGCGGCCGCTTGTTGGAGGTGGACACCGCGTATCCGCCGCTTTCTGAGCTTGCCTTGGCCTAAGTGCGTGGCATCCGTGCGGTGCCGTTCCGTCCAATTAAGGGGTTGGAAATCCGTGTTGGCAGGACTATAGAACTCCCACGGTGCAAAGCGTGCGATTCGTCGCGCGCTTTGTGCCTTTTCGTCCAAGATGGTGGGTGGCCGGTCGATCAGGCCTTAATTTCCCTCCTGAGACGGGTAAGACCAATGATAGATCGAGAGTTTCCTACTCTCGGGCGACTTTGGCTGAAACCCCGTAAAACGGACTTGACCGCCGTGCCTCTCGGGGTGCGGCAGAAAATGAGCCGGGGCATCTGCCCCTAACTTGGAGAGAACTGTGGATAGAGCCCAGAAAGAGAAAGTGGTCGAGGAACTCGGCCAGATCTTCGAAAGCTCTGGCGTGGTGGTCGTTGCCCACTACACCGGTCTGACAGTTGCCGAGATGCAGGACCTTCGCGCACGTGCTCGTGACGCGGGTGGCTCCGTGCGTGTTGCCAAAAACAGGCTCGCCAAAATCGCCCTCGAGGGTAAGCCGTGTGAAAGCATGTCTGACCTGCTGACAGGGATGACCGTTCTGACCTATTCCGAGGACCCCGTGGCAGCAGCCAAGGTGGCCGAGGACTTCGCCAAGGATAACAAGAAGTTTGAGATCCTCGGCGGTGCAATGGGCGAGAACGCTCTGGACCGTGCAGGCGTTGAAGCCGTGTCGAAAATGCCCTCCCGTGATGAGCTCATTGCTCAGATCACAGGCATGCTCGGCGCACCCGCTTCCAACATCGCCGGCGCGATTGGCGCACCTGCAAGCAACATCGCAAGCATCCTTTCGACCATCGAAGAGAAGGCGGAAGCTGCGTAAGCGGTTGGCACTTATTGACTGGCGTAGGGTGAACTCACCCACGTTGGAACACACATCTGTAAACGGAAAGAGCTGATAAAATGGCTGATCTGAAAGCACTCGCGGAAAGCATCGTTGGTCTGACCCTGCTGGAAGCACAAGAACTGAAAACCATCCTCAAAGACGAGTACGGCATCGAGCCCGCAGCTGGCGGCGCTGTTGTGATGGCGGGCCCGGCAGGCGGCGAAGCTGCTGCTGAGGAAGAGAAGACCGAATTCGACGTCGTTCTGAAGAACGCCGGCGCGTCCAAAATCAACGTCATCAAAGAAGTCCGCGGCATCACCGGCCTGGGCCTCAAAGAAGCCAAAGAGCTCGTTGAAGCCGGCGGCAAGATCAAAGAAGGCGTGGACAAAGCCGAAGCCGAAGACATCAAAGGCAAGCTGGAAGCAGCTGGCGCCGAAGTCGAGCTGGCCTAAGCACCGCGATAGAGGACATTCGGGCTGGATTTCCGATCAGGATATCTGCTCTATAGGCCTCACATCATTTGGCTGGATCCGGGGAAACCCGGGTCCGGCTGAACCTGTCTCAGAAAGGGGCCTTTTTCACCTGACCCGGGTGGGCCCTTTTTTCAGGCGAGGTTCGCTGGATCGGGAGGTCGCCATTCGGGACGGTGGCCATGAATTGATCCAGACCACGCTGTCTCTGACGGACGAGGTGCCGGGGCCCGGCGGCATCCTTGTGTGTTGAGAACTCTGAAAGGTGACATCTGACATGGCTCAAACGTTCCTTGGCCAGAAACGTCTTCGCAAATATTACGGCAAGATCCGCGAAGTGCTGGACATGCCGAACCTCATCGAGGTCCAGAAATCTTCCTACGATCTTTTCCTGCGCTCCGGTGATGAACCTCAGCCGCTTGACGGCGAGGGCATCAAAGGGGTGTTCCAATCGGTTTTCCCGATCAAGGATTTCAACGAAACCTCCGTTCTGGAGTTCGTGAGCTACGCGCTTGAGCGTCCCAAATACGACGTTGACGAATGCATGCAGCGCGACATGACCTATTCGGCCCCGCTGAAGGTCACCCTGCGTCTGATCGTGTTTGATGTCGACGAGGACACCGGCGCAAAATCGGTAAAAGACATCAAGGAACAGGATGTCTTTATGGGCGATATGCCCCTGATGACCCCGAACGGGACGTTCATCGTGAACGGCACCGAACGTGTGATCGTGTCCCAGATGCACCGCTCACCGGGTGTGTTCTTCGACCACGACAAGGGCAAGACTCACTCTTCCGGTAAACTGCTGTTTGCCTGCCGCATCATCCCGTATCGCGGCTCCTGGCTCGATTTCGAATTCGACGCCAAAGACATCGTCTTTGCCCGCATCGACCGTCGCCGCAAACTGCCGGTGACCACGCTTCTCTATGCGCTGGGTCTCGACCAGGAAGGCATCATGGATGCCTATTACAACACCGTCGACTTCAAGCTTGAGAAGTCGCGCGGCTGGGTCACCCCCTTCTTCCCCGAGCGTGTGCGCGGCACCCGCCCGACCTATGACCTCGTGGATGCCGCCACCGGCGAAATCATCTGCGAAGCGGGCAAGAAAGTGACCCCGCGCGCGGTCAAGAAGATGATCGACGAAGGCACCATCACCGAGCTTCTGGTGCCCTTCGAGCATATCGTTGGCAAATATGTCGCCAAGGACATCATCAACGAGGAAAACGGCGCCATCTACGTCGAGGCCGGCGATGAGCTGACCCTCGAGTTTGACAAGGACGGCGACATCATCGGCGGTACCGTCAAGGAACTGCTGGATGCGGGTATCACCG
Source organism: Epibacterium sp. Ofav1-8 (assembly GCF_022348185.1). GTDB lineage: Bacteria > Pseudomonadota > Alphaproteobacteria > Rhodobacterales > Rhodobacteraceae > Epibacterium. The sequence goes on along the minus strand of NZ_JAKRFD010000022.1, from coordinate 13,594 downwards.
ACATTCCGGTTCTGGACATCGACAACGTCAACGTCGGCCCCTACATGCGCAACACCATGGCGCAGGACAAGAACATGTCCCGCGAAACCGCGCTGATGGACATCTACCGCGTGATGCGTCCGGGCGAGCCGCCCACCGTCGAAGCGGCCTCGGCGCTGTTTGACACCCTGTTCTTCGACAGCGAGCGTTATGACCTCTCTGCCGTTGGCCGCGTGAAGATGAACATGCGTCTGGCTCTGGATGCCGAAGACACCCAGCGGACCCTGCGCAAAGAAGACATCGTCGCCTGCATCAAGGCGCTGGTGGAGCTGCGCGACGGCAAGGGCGACATCGACGACATCGACCACCTCGGCAACCGTCGTGTGCGCTCCGTTGGCGAACTGATGGAGAACCAGTACCGCGTTGGTCTCTTGCGCATGGAGCGCGCGATCAAAGAGCGTATGTCCTCCGTCGAGATCGACACCGTGATGCCGCAGGACCTGATCAACGCCAAGCCCGCTGCCGCGGCTGTGCGTGAATTCTTCGGCTCCTCGCAGCTGTCGCAGTTCATGGACCAGACCAACCCGCTGTCGGAAGTCACCCACAAACGCCGTCTCTCGGCGCTTGGCCCCGGTGGTCTGACCCGCGAACGTGCCGGCTTTGAGGTGCGCGACGTTCACCCGACCCACTATGGTCGGATGTGCCCGATTGAAACGCCGGAAGGTCCGAACATTGGTCTGATCAACTCCCTGGCGACCTTTGCCCGGGTGAACAAATACGGCTTCATCGAGACCCCGTATCGGGTGGTGAAAGAAGGACAAGTGACCGATGAGGTTCACTACATGTCCGCCACCGAGGAAATGCGTCACACCGTGGCGCAGGCGAACGCCAACCTTGATGACGACAACCGCTTTGTGAACGACCTCGTGTCCACCCGTCAGTCGGGTGATTACACGCTGGCCCCGAACGAGAGCGTTGACCTGATCGACGTGTCGCCGAAACAGTTGGTATCGGTTGCGGCCTCGCTCATTCCGTTCCTGGAAAACGACGACGCCAACCGCGCTCTGATGGGTTCGAACATGCAACGTCAGGCGGTTCCGCTGCTGCGCGCCGAGGCGCCGCTGGTCGGCACCGGTATCGAGGAAATCGTGGCGCGCGACTCTGGCGCGGCGATCATGGCGAAACGCGCAGGCGTGATCGACCAGATCGACGCTCAGCGTATCGTGATCCGTGCCACCTCCGATCTGGAGCTGGGCGACGCAGGCGTGGACATCTACCGCATGCGCAAATTCCAGCGCTCGAACCAGAACACCTGCATCAACCAGCGTCCGCTGGTGAAAGTGGGTCAGACGGTCGAGAAGGGCGAAGTGATCGCAGATGGTCCCTCCACCGATATGGGTGAACTGGCCCTCGGTAAAAACGTGGTTGTCGCGTTTATGCCGTGGAACGGTTACAACTATGAGGACTCCATCCTGATCTCCGAGCGTATCGCGCGTGACGACGTCTTCACCTCGATCCATATCGAGGAATTCGAAGTCGCCGCCCGTGACACCAAGCTTGGGCCGGAAGAGATCACCCGCGATATCCCGAACGTCGGTGAGGAAGCCCTGCGCAACCTCGACGAGGCGGGCATCGTCTACATCGGTGCCGATGTGGAGCCGGGCGATATCCTCGTGGGTAAGATTACACCGAAGGGCGAAAGCCCGATGACGCCGGAAGAAAAACTGCTGCGCGCCATCTTTGGTGAGAAAGCCTCCGACGTGCGCGACACCTCGCTGCGCGTGAAGCCGGGCGACTACGGTACCGTTGTTGAGGTGCGTGTCTTCAACCGCCACGGCGTTGAAAAAGACGAACGTGCGCTGCAGATTGAGCGTGAAGAAGTCGAACGTCTGGCCCGTGACCGGGACGACGAGCTCGGCATTCTGGACCGCAACATCTACGCCCGTCTGCGTGACCTTCTGCTCGGTAAGACTGCCGTCAAAGGCCCCAAAGGCGTGCGCGGCAACACCGTCATCGACGAGGATCTGCTGGACAACCAGCTGACCCGTGGTCAGTGGTGGATGCTTGCTCTGGAAGAAGAGCAGGACGCCCAGATCCTTGAGGCTCTGAACGAGCAGTACGAAGCACAAAAACGTGCTCTGGACGCCCGTTTCGAGGACAAGGTCGAGAAAGTCCGTCGCGGCGACGATCTGCCCCCGGGTGTGATGAAGATGGTCAAAGTCTTCATCGCCGTGAAGCGTAAGCTGCAGCCGGGCGACAAGATGGCCGGTCGTCACGGGAACAAAGGTGTTATCTCCCGCGTGGTGCCGATGGAGGACATGCCGTTCCTCGCAGATGGTACCCCGGTGGACTTCTGCCTTAACCCGCTCGGCGTGCCGTCGCGTATGAACGTTGGTCAGATCCTTGAAACCCACATGGGTTGGGCCGCACGCGGTCTGGGTCTGAAAATCGACGATGCACTGCAGGACTATCGCCGCACTGGCGATCTGACCCCTGTGCGTGATGCGATGCGCGACGCCTATGGTGAGAACGTCTATGAGGAGGGCATCTCTTCCATGGACGAAACCCAGCTCATCGAGGCCGCAGGCAACGTCACCCGTGGTGTTCCGATCGCAACGCCGGTCTTTGACGGTGCGAAAGAAGATGACGTCAACGATGCGCTGGTGCGCGCGGGCTTTGACCAGTCCGGTCAGTCGATCCTGTTCGACGGCCGCACGGGTGAGCAGTTCGCACGTCCGGTGACCGTGGGCATCAAGTATCTCTTGAAGCTGCACCACCTGGTGGACGACAAAATCCACGCCCGTTCCACCGGTCCGTACTCGCTGGTTACCCAGCAGCCGCTCGGTGGTAAGGCGCAGTTCGGTGGTCAGCGCTTTGGTGAGATGGAGGTCTGGGCTCTGGAAGCTTACGGCGCCGCCTACACCCTGCAAGAGATGCTCACCGTGAAGTCGGATGACGTCGCTGGCCGGACCAAGGTCTATGAGTCGATCGTCAAGGGCGAGGACAACTTTGAAGCGGGCGTCCCGGAATCGTTCAACGTTCTGGTGAAAGAAGTCCGTGGCCTCGGCCTGAACATGGAACTCCTGGATGCGGAGGTTGAGGAGTGAGGGGGCTTCCCCTCACCCCACGTCCCCCCTTCCGCAAGATTTGAGGTATCAAAATGAACCAGGAAATCACCAATAACCCGTTCAACCCGCTGACCCCGCCGAAGGTCTTTGACGAGATCAAGGTGTCGCTGGCCAGCCCGGAACGGATTCTCTCGTGGTCCTACGGCGAGATCAAAAAGCCGGAAACCATCAACTACCGTACGTTCAAGCCCGAGCGTGACGGCCTGTTCTGTGCGCGTATCTTTGGCCCAATCAAAGACTACGAATGTCTCTGCGGCAAATATAAGCGCATGAAGTATCGCGGCGTTGTCTGCGAGAAATGTGGTGTTGAAGTTACCCTTCAGAAAGTGCGCCGCGAGCGTATGGGCCACATCGAACTGGCGGCACCCGTTGCGCATATCTGGTTCCTGAAGTCGCTTCCGTCCCGGATCGGCCTCATGCTGGACATGACCCTGCGTGATCTGGAACGCGTTCTCTACTTCGAAAACTACGTTGTCATCGAGCCGGGTCTCACCGACCTGCAATACGGCCAGATGATGACCGAAGAAGAGTACATGGACGCGCAAGACGCCTATGGCATGGACGCTTTCACCGCCAATATCGGTGCTGAAGCGATCCGCGAAATGCTGGCGGCGATCGATCTCGAGGCAGAAGCCGAGCACCTGCGCGCCGAACTGGCCGAGGCCACCGGCGAACTGAAGCCCAAGAAGATCATCAAGCGTCTGAAAGTCGTGGAATCCTTCCTCGAGTCGGGCAACCGCCCTGAGTGGATGATCATGACCGTGATCCCGGTCATCCCGCCGGAACTGCGTCCGCTGGTTCCGCTGGATGGCGGCCGTTTTGCGACCTCCGACCTCAACGACCTCTATCGTCGTGTGATCAACCGGAACAACCGTCTGAAGCGTCTGATCGAGCTGCGCGCACCTGACATCATCGTCCGCAACGAAAAGCGGATGCTGCAGGAATCCGTTGATGCTCTGTTCGACAACGGCCGTCGCGGTCGCGTCATCACCGGTGCCAACAAGCGCCCGCTGAAGTCGCTCTCCGACATGCTGAAGGGTAAGCAGGGTCGCTTCCGTCAGAACCTTCTGGGTAAACGCGTCGACTTCTCCGGTCGTTCGGTCATTGTGACCGGCCCCGAGCTGAAGCTGCACCAGTGTGGCTTGCCCAAGAAGATGGCGCTCGAACTCTTCAAGCCCTTCATCTACTCGCGTCTGGAGGCCAAAGGTCTGTCCTCCACTGTGAAGCAGGCGAAGAAGCTCGTTGAAAAAGAGCGTCCCGAAGTTTGGGATATCCTCGACGAGGTGATCCGCGAGCATCCGGTGATGCTGAACCGCGCTCCGACGCTGCACCGTCTTGGTATTCAGGCGTTCGAACCCACGCTGATCGAAGGTAAAGCGATCCAGCTGCACCCGCTGGTCTGCTCGGCGTTCAACGCGGACTTCGATGGTGACCAGATGGCTGTGCACGTCCCGCTGAGCCTTGAGGCCCAGTTGGAAGCGCGCGTCCTGATGATGTCCACGAACAACGTTCTGTCGCCTGCAAACGGCGCGCCGATCATCGTTCCCTCGCAGGATATGATCTTGGGCCTTTACTACCTCACGCTGGAGCGTGAAGGCATGAAGGGCGAGGGCAAGATCTTTGGCAACCTCAACGAAGTTCAGCACGCGCTGGACGCTGGCGAGGTGCATCTGCACTCCAAGGTCACCGTGCGGGTTCCGCAGATCGACGAAGAGGGCAACGAGGTCTTCCAACGGTTCGAGACCACACCGGGCCGCGCCCGTCTTGGTGCGCTGCTGCCGAAAAACGCCAAGGCACCGTTTGAACTGGTCAACCGTCTGCTGCGCAAGCGCGAAGTCCAGCAGGTCATCGACACCGTCTACCGTTACTGCGGTCAGAAAGAGTCCGTGATCTTCTGTGACCAGATCATGACCATGGGCTTCCGCGAGGCGTTCAAGGCGGGTATCTCGTTCGGCAAGGACGACATGGTGATCCCCGATACCAAGTGGACCATCGTCGACGACACCCGCGATCAGGTGAAAGACTTTGAACAGCAGTACATGGACGGCCTGATCACTCAGGGCGAAAAGTACAACAAGGTTGTCGATGCCTGGTCGAAGTGTAACGACAAGCTGACCGAAGCCATGATGTCCACCATTTCGGCGGTCAAGAAGGCGGAAGATGGCTCCGACATGGAACCGAACTCGGTCTACATGATGGCCCACTCCGGTGCGCGTGGCTCTGTGACGCAGATGCGTCAGCTGGGCGGGATGCGCGGCCTGATGGCAAAGCCGAACGGCGACATCATCGAGACTCCGGTTATCTCGAACTTTAAAGAAGGTCTGACCGTTCTGGAGTACTTCAACTCCACCCACGGTGCCCGTAAGGGTCTGTCGGATACCGCTCTGAAGACGGCGAACTCCGGTTACCTGACCCGTCGTCTGGTGGACGTGGCGCAGGACTGCATCGTGCGCGAGCACGACTGTGGCACCGAGCGTGCGATCACGGCGGAAACCGCGGTCAACGACGGTGAAGTTGTGGCCTCCCTTGGTGAGCGTGTGCTGGGTCGTGTGGCGGCAGATGATGTCAAGCGTCCGGGCACCGAAGAAATCCTCGTTGCCGCAGGTCAGCTCATCGACGAGCGTATGGCCGACGCCATCGAGGACGCTGGCGTTCAGTCCATGCGCATCCGCAGCCCGCTGACCTGTGAAAGCGAAGAGGGCGTCTGCGCCATGTGCTATGGCCGTGACCTTGCGCGCGGTACCATGGTCAACTCCGGTGAGGCCGTCGGCATCATCGCGGCGCAGTCGATCGGTGAACCCGGTACCCAGCTGACGATGCGGACCTTCCACATCGGCGGCGTGGCTCAGGGTGGTCAGCAGTCCTTCCTCGAGGCGTCCCAGGAGGGCAAGATCGTGTTCGAGAACACGAACACGCTCACCAACGTCAACGGCGAAGTGCTGACCGTCGGTCGGAACATGAAACTGATCATCCAGGACGAGCACGGTGAAGAACGCTCCAGCCACAAACTGGGCTACGGCACCAAGCTGTTCGTCAAGGAAGGTCAGGACGTCAAACGCGGCGACAAGCTGTTCGAGTGGGACCCCTACACCCTGCCGATCATCGCCGAGAAGCCGGGTACCGCGAAATACGTGGACCTCGTGTCCGGTCTGGCCGTGCGCGAAGAAACCGACGATGCCACCGGCATGACCCAGAAGATCGTGATCGACTGGCGTGCGGCACCGAAGGGTTCTGACCTGAAGCCGGAAATCATCCTCGTGGATGCCGACGGTGAACCGGTCCGCAACGACCTGGGCAACCCGGTGACCTACCCGATGTCGGTGGATGCGATCCTGTCCTGCGAAGATGGCCAGAAGATCGAAACCGGTGACGTTGTCGCGCGTATCCCGCGTGAAGGTGCCAAGACCAAGGACATTACCGGTGGTCTGCCACGTGTGGCCGAACTGTTCGAAGCCCGTCGTCCGAAAGATCACGCGATCATCGCCGAAATCGATGGTTACGTGCGCTTTGGTCGCGACTACAAGAACAAGCGCCGCATCTCCATCGAGCCGGCAGATGAGTCCATGGAGGCCGTGGAATACATGGTGCCCAAGGGCAAGCACATCCCGGTGGTCGAAGGCGACTTCGTTCAGAAGGGCGACTACATCATGGACGGCAACCCGGCGCCGCATGACATCCTGTCCATCATGGGTGTCGAAGCGCTGGCGAACTACATGATCGACGAGGTCCAGGACGTCTATCGTCTGCAAGGTGTGAAGATCAACGACAAGCACATCGAGGTGATCGTTCGCCAGATGCTGCAAAAGTGGGAGATCTCCGACTCCGGCGAGACCACGCTCCTCAAGGGCGAACATGTGGACAAGCAGGAGTTCGACGCCGCCAACGAGAAGGCGCTCAGCCGTGGCAAGCGTCCGGCGCAGGGCGAGCCGATCCTTCTTGGCATCACCAAAGCGTCGCTGCAGACCCGCTCCTTCATCTCCGCGGCCTCCTTCCAGGAGACCACACGGGTCCTCACCGAGGCCTCCGTGCAGGGCAAGAAGGACAAGCTGGTCGGCCTCAAGGAGAACGTCATCGTGGGCCGCCTGATCCCGGCGGGTACCGGCGGTGCCACCCAGCAGGTGCGCCACATCGCATCCTCGCGCGACAATGTGGTCCTGGAGGCCCGTCGCGAAGAGGCCGAAGCGGCAGCAGCGCTTGCGGCACCGATGATGGACGAGGATGCGGCAGATGCGGATTTCCTGGTGGAAACCCCGGAAAGCCGCGACTGAGCCTGACCTCGTGTCACTGACTTGAGAAAGCCCCGCGTCCACCGTGACGCGGGGCTTTTTCGTTGCGCGCGCGGGGCCGGGCAGACGGTGCATCAAGACCCTTGGCAAGCGGCCGGGGGCGTGGTTTCTGTTGGAGGTCAAGGCCGGGGAGAGAGGCAACGCGATGGCGGCAACATTCAATATGGTGGGCGTGATCCGCTTTTCGCTCCTGACGCCGACCTTCAACGCTGATCGCTACCCGGATCTGGAGACCGCGGCCGAGGCCATCTTTGCGCCCGAGCGCATGGCACTGCGGCTGCATCTGTTCGAAAAGCTGTGCCTGCCATCCCTCGTGCGGCAGGGGGATGCTGAGTTTCACCTGGTGGTGGCGACCTCTGATCGCCTGCCGCAACCAGTATTGACGCGCCTACAGGCGTTGCTTGCGCCGTACGACCATATGCGGCTGTTGCAGTTTGCACCTGAGAACCACTTTCAGATCCTGAAAGAGGCCTATGCCGCAATACCGAAACAGGGCGAAAGCCACCGTATCCTGTTCCGTCTGGATGATGATGACGCATTGGATCGCGACTATGTGGCCCGCTGCAAGCGGCTGGCTGCGGGTCTGCTTCCGCTTCAGACAAGCGCCGAGACGCCCTTTGCCATGGCGTTCAATCGCGGCCTCTACCTGGTTCGCGAAGAGGGGCAGCCGCCCGTCGTGATGGACAGTTGCGAACGGGCGCCGCTCTCGGCGGGGACTGCGCTGGTGCGGCCTGTGTCGGGCAAGGGCAATCCCTATCGCTACAATCACCGCAAATTCGCGCAGCACTATCCGCTGTTTTCGGATATATCCGTGCCGTCCTTTATCCGCACGGTGCACGGGGACAACCATTCCACCCCGGCGATGATGGGGCTGACGGCGCGGCAGAGCGAGGCGGAAATCGATGCCGACCTGCACGCCCATTTCGGCCTCAGCCTCAGCGCGTTGAAAGCGATCTGACATGACAGGATCCCTGAGCCCGAACCAGAAAGGCGCGCTCCTGATGCTGGGCAGCATGGCCTTTTTCACCTTTAACGATACGCTGGTGAAACTGGTCGGTGAAACCGTTCCCTTGTGGCAGATCGTAACCATCCGCGGCGTGCTGGCGAGCCTGCTGCTCGCCGGGCTGGCGCGCGCGATGGGGGCGCTGCGGTTCGATTTTTCCCGCCGCGACTGGGCGCTGGTCCTGGCCCGCTGCGCAACCGAAATGGCGGCGACCTACTTCTTTCTGTCGGCGCTGCTGCAACTGCCGCTGGCGAATGTGACGGCGGTGCTTCAGATCCTGCCCCTCACGGTCACGCTCTGTGCGGCGCTGTTTCTGGGGGAAAGCGTCGGCTGGCGCCGCAGCCTGGCGATCGGCGTCGGCTTTGTCGGGATGTTGCTGATCGTACGGCCCGGAGGGGCGGATTTCGGCCCCGCGACGATCTATGCGCTGCTGGCGGTGGCGGTGCTGACCCTGCGCGACCTGGTCACGCGCAAGATGTCGCCCGCGGTGCCATCGCTGACCGTGACCTTTCTGGCGGCCTTTTCCGTGATGCTGTTTGGTATCGGGCTGGGGGTGGGAGAAAGCTGGCAACCGGTGGGGTTGAGAGAGTGGGGCCTGCTCTGCGCCACGGCGGTCCTGATCCTGCTGGCCTATCTATCGGCGGTGATGACCATCCGCGTGGGCGAGGTCTCGGCGGTGGCGCCGCTGCGCTATACGGGGCTGGTCTGGGCGCTGCTGCTGGGGTGGGTGGTCTTTGGCGAGTTCCCCTCGGGTCTCACGCTCCTTGGCGCCGGCATCGTGGTGGCGGCGGGCCTGTTCACGCTGCTGCGCGAACGTCAGGTGGCCGAGAACACCTGACGCACCTCGGCCTCAGATATGGCAAACCGGGCCTCGAACCCTGCGGCCTGTTCGGGGGTGAGCGGCGTCACGGGGATGGGTTTCACGGGTTTCTGCCGGGAGTCGTTCGAGGAATGCAGCCCGCGCACAAACATCGGCGCGTCCGACAGGGTAATGGTGGGCATGAACCGCAGGATCTTTTCATGGGCAAAGTTCATGATGGTCACCTTGTCGCCGCCGCGCACATACATGCCAAGCCCGGCGACATAATAGGGGCGATGGATCTCTGACGCGGCGATCCCGTCGGCGCCGAACTCCGCAGCGTAGCCCATGTTGAAATCCACCGCCACGCTGCGGTGACGGGCCACCAGCCCGGGGCAATCCGAAATGGTGCCGCGCAGGCGTTCGATGAAATCGACCGAGACCGCGTCATCATCATCATGGCGAAATTGCAGGCAGGGCGCGTCGGGGTCGCGGCGGGCCGCGTTCAGGATGTCCTTCATGACGGCGCGCTGGCGCCGGGGCGGATGTGTCTCGATGCGGACCTGCGGCATTCCCGCCACGAGATCCCGCAGGCGCGCCTGGTGGTGGGCGGGCAGGCTGTCGCCGATGACGACGATGAGATCGAAATCGGGATCGGTCTGCGCCCGCAGGCAGGGCAGGGCGACCGTCTCGAACAGGCGAAAGCGCTCTTCCAGCCGGGCCTCGGCATAAAGAAAGGCAATGCGGTCCGCAATGCTGTCGTGCTCCACCTGAAAACCGCCGATGGCGGGGTAGGAAAACCGGCACAGACCAATGACTTGCATTCCTGACAATTCCTGTGAATAAAACGCTGCTCGTCCGCCTGCGACTATGCCGGGGCAACCGGTGCCGAGCAAGGCCCGCCCGCCGGGCCACGTGTTGACATCCCTCGCGACTCTCAATATACGCGCGCTATCCGGCTCAGGGGAGAAGTCCCTCCTACGCCGATATCATATCTGTAGTGGCTCAAGGTCAGGGCACTTTTACCACCCCGACCCTCTGTAAACCCACCGCGACGTTCACCTCGGAATGGGAACGTTTGCGGTTTTTGCGTTTGCGTATGTGGCAGATGCAGATGAATTCGCCGCACGTCTCCGGGCATTCCGGTCCGCGTGCATGACATAGTGTTGCAAAACGGGGAACCAACCGGAATGCCAACGATCCAACAGCTGATCCGCAAGCCGCGTCAGCCGAAAGTAAAACGCTCCAAATCCATGCACCTGGAGCAGTGCCCGCAGAAGCGCGGCGTCTGCACCCGCGTCTACACCACCACGCCGAAGAAACCGAACTCCGCGATGCGGAAAGTTGCGAAGGTCCGCCTGACCAACGGTTTCGAAGTGATCTCCTACATTCCGGGTGAAAGCCACAACCTTCAGGAACACTCCGTGGTTCTGATCCGTGGCGGTCGTGTAAAAGACCTTCCGGGTGTCCGTTACCACATCCTGCGTGGTGTTCTGGATACCCAGGGTGTCAAAGACCGTAAGCAGCGTCGCTCCAAGTACGGCGCGAAGCGTCCTAAGTAAGAAGAAGGATAAGCATAGATGTCCCGTCGTCACGCTGCTGAAAAACGCGAAGTTCTGCCCGACGCCAAGTTCGGTGACCGCGTTCTCACCAAATTCATGAACAACCTGATGATCGATGGTAAGAAATCGGTCGCAGAGAGCATCGTTTACAACGCCTTCGACCGCGTTGAAGCGAAAATCAAGCGCGCGCCCGTGGAAGTGTTCCACGAGGCCCTCGACAACGTGAAACCCTCCGTCGAGGTCCGTTCGCGTCGTGTGGGTGGTGCAACCTACCAGGTTCCCGTTGAAGTCCGCCCCGAGCGTCGTGAAGCGCTGGCGATCCGCTGGCTGATCACCGCTGCGCGTGGTCGCAACGAGAACACAATGGAAGAACGCCTCGCCGGTGAACTCCTCGACGCTGTACAAAGCCGGGGTACTGCCGTTAAGAAGCGCGAAGACACGCACAAGATGGCTGAGGCAAACAAAGCCTTCTCGCACTATCGCTGGTAACTCTTTAGAGGCTCATCCAAATGGCACGCGACTATCCGCTAGACCGCTACCGTAACTTCGGTATCATGGCGCACATCGATGCAGGTAAAACCACCTGCTCTGAGCGCATCCTGTTTTACACCGGCAAATCCCACAACATCGGTGAGGTGCACGATGGTGCAGCCACCATGGACTGGATGGAGCAGGAGCAGGAACGCGGCATCACCATCACCTCGGCTGCGACCACCACCTTCTGGGAACGCACCGAGGACGGTAAGACTGCCGACACCGAAAAGCACCGTCTGAACATCATCGACACCCCCGGCCACGTTGACTTCACCATTGAAGTTGAGCGCTCGCTGGCGGTTCTCGATGGTGCTGTCTGCGTGCTTGACGCCAACGCCGGCGTTGAACCCCAGACCGAAACCGTGTGGCGTCAGGCTGACCGCTACAAGGTTCCGCGCATCGTGTTCGTCAACAAGATGGACAAGATCGGCGCTGACTTCTTCAACTGCGTCAACATGATCGAAGACCGCACCGGCGCCCGCGCCGTTCCCGTCGGTATTCCGATCGGCGCCGAGAACGAGCTGGAAGGCCTCGTCGACCTCGTCACCATGAAAGAATGGGTGTGGCGCGGCGAAGACCTCGGCGCGTCCTGGTACCAGGAAGATATCCGCGACTCCCTCAAGGAGATGGCGGACGAATGGCGCGGCAAGATGATCGAAGCGGCCGTCGAAATGGACGACGACGCGATGATGGCCTACCTCGAAGGCGAAGAGCCCGACGTTCCGACCCTGCGCAAACTGCTGCGCAAAGGGACCCTGGACATGGCCTTCGTTCCGGTTCTGGGCGGTTCCGCGTTCAAGAACAAAGGTGTGCAGCCGCTGCTGAACGCCGTGATCGACTATCTGCCGAGCCCGCTCGACGTTGTTGATTACATGGGCTTTAAGCCGGGCGACGAAACCGAGACCCGCGACATCCCGCGTCGTGCAGACGACTCGATGCCGTTTGCCGGTCTGGCGTTCAAAATCATGAACGACCCCTTCGTCGGCTCCCTGACCTTCACCCGGATCTACTCCGGCGTGATGAACAAGGGCGACTCGATCCTGAACTCCACCAAAGGTAAGAAAGAGCGCATCGGTCGTATGATGATGATGCACTCCAACAACCGCGAGGAGATCGAAGAAGCGTTTGCAGGCGACATCATCGCGCTGGCGGGTCTGAAGGACACCACCACCGGTGACACCCTCTGCGACGCCAAGGAGCCGGTGGTTCTGGAAACCATGACCTTCCCGGATCCGGTGATCGAGATCGCAGTGGAGCCCAAAACCAAGGGCGACCAGGAGAAAATGTCCCAGGGTCTGGCCCGTCTGGCCGCCGAAGACCCGTCCTTCCGCGTGGAGACCGACCTCGAGTCCGGTCAGACCATCATGAAGGGCATGGGCGAACTTCACCTGGACATCCTGGTGGACCGTCTGAAGCGCGAGTTCAAAGTCGAAGCCAACATCGGTGCCCCGCAGGTTGCCTACCGCGAGACCATTGGTCACGAGGTCGAGCACACCTACACCCACAAGAAACAGTCGGGTGGTTCGGGTCAGTTCGCTGAGGTGAAGATGATCATCTCGCCGACAGAAGCTGGTGAAGGCTATTCCTTCGAGTCCCGCATCGTTGGTGGTGCCGTTCCGAAAGAATACATCCCCGGTGTGGAAAAGGGTATCACCTCGGTCATGGACAGCGGCCCGCTCGCTGGCTTCCCCGTGATCGACTTCAAGGTGGCCCTGATCGACGGTAAGTTCCACGACGTGGACTCCAGCGTTCTGGCGTTCGAGATCGCAGCCCGTATGTGTATGCGTGAAGGCATGCGCAAGGCTGGCGCGAAACTGCTCGAGCCGATCATGAAAGTCGAAGTGATCACCCCGGAAGAATACACCGGCGGTATCATCGGCGATCTGACCTCCCGTCGCGGCCAGGTGTCCGGCCAGGAGCCGCGCGGCAACGCGATTGCGATCGACGCAAACGTGCCGCTGGCGAACATGTTTGGCTACATCAACACCCTGCGCTCCATGTCCTCGGGCCGCGCGCAGTTCACGATGCAGTTCTCTCACTACGATCCGGTCCCGCAGAACATCTCTGACGAGATCCAGGCGAAATACGCGTAAGCGTGACGATTTGGGGGAGTGCCGGGGGCGGCGCTCCCTCCCAAAGCTAAAAGGAGGCCATCATGGCTAAGGAAAAGTTTGAACGTAATAAACCGCACGTCAACATCGGCACCGTTGGCCACGTTGACCACGGTAAAACCACGCTGACCGCAGCAATCACCAAATACTTCGGCGACTTCCGCGCCTACGACCAGATCGACGGCGCACCGG
>NZ_JAKRFD010000021.1 GCF_022348185.1 Epibacterium sp. Ofav1-8 | reverse complement strand
TGCTTGCGCCGCTCGGATACATCACGCCAATCGAAGCTGAGGAGAAATACGAGGAAGCCTTGAAGTCAGACAAAATCGCAGCTTGAAATACGAACTCAACAGTCTCCGGAAAAACCGGGGCGGTTCAGGTTCGGGCGCCCCACCCGCAGACCACGCAGCAGATAGGGGTAGGTCTTGTGTCCCTTCGCTGCCTTGCTGGTGTTGGGCTTCTGGTAGATCGGCATGAGCCCCATCACCCTCATCAGCCGCCTGATCCGCTTTTCGTTCACCAAATGACCCTCATTGCGCAGATGCCAGGTCATCTGCCGCACACCGAAGAACGGCGTTTCCAGGAACTGTTCGTCGATCCGACGCATCAGCATCAGGTTCAGAGCCGTCTCGCCTTTGGGTTGATAATAGAACGACGACCGCGGGATCGACAGCAGCTTGCACTGCTTGCCAATGGGCAGATTGGCATTGGCAGGCTCGATCATTTTCCGCCTCACTTGCCGGTCCACGGCTTGAGCTTTCGTGACAAAAAATCATTGGCCACGGCCAGCTCCCCGATCTTGGCGTGCAATTCTTTGACCTGTTCTTCGTCAATCTCCGGGGTTTTATTGCCGCCACGCTCGAACACGCCGGACGCGCCCTCCAGGAGCGCAAGCTTCCAGCTGTGGATCATCGTCGGATGAACGCCAAATTGGCTTGCCAGCTCTGCAACAGTCCGCTCGCCCTTCAAAGCCTCAAGCGCGACCTTGGCCTTGAACTCAGGCGAATGGTTCTTCCGTTTCGACATCTCTGATCTCCTCTGTGTCGAAGATCAACAGACAGCAATTCGAAGCTTACGTCAGTGTCCGAAATTCAGGGGGGAGCTCAGTACAAACACAAAGGACAGTTGCAGCAGAAGTAAAGAGGTTCATCGTGGTACCTTTCAGGCGATTTGCGTGTCGCTTGACAGATCCTCGCATTAAACTAGCGGAAAATTCCTTACGGCGTTCAAAAACACTATGTATTCTCCGACTAGCGCTCCGCTTGAACGCGTTAGCCCGCCGCGCTCTGGAAGCGATCAGACTTGTTGTTGAACGTTTTTTGCGATCTCTTGGACACCTTCTTTGCTGGCGGAGGTGACGACGACATAGCCTGCATTGCCTCTGTTCCAACTCGTCATCTGGTAGCCGTTTATCATTTGACTCGCGAAATCCAGTTGATCGGCTTCTTTCGCGGCGATCATGCACAAAGCGACGACTACGCCATCAACATCAGTATAGATCAATTGTGCAACAGGTTTACCAGTCGCTACAAGCAAACGCGCACCCTGATAAGTCAAACCAAAATCACTCAAGTCTGGCGTCGTGAACTCAACGCCGACCGTCTTGCCCAGCCAAGTTTCGATGTGATCGGATTCAGTGGCGGACACCTCAACCAGGTGGCGCTTTTGACCCTCGTAAACGGCGTGGTAGTCAGCGATATCCTCCAACCAACCACCATTGGATGCCATGAGGGTCGGGGAAGTTGATACGCCCACTCCGTAACCTAAGAAGAGTGCGATCAGCACCGACGCGGCAATACCTAAATACCACGCTGCTCTTGGCGCGTAGTTCTGGTTTGAGGCCGTTTGTGGTTGATAGGACTGAATAGCAGCAACTAGCGAAGGCGGAACCGAAACTTTCAGCATTTCGTCGAATGCTCGGCTGGCCGCATCATTCGCGCGTTGAAGCTCTTGAAGCTCTGCGCGGAGGACTGAATCGACGACGAGTTCCGCCTTGAGTTCCTCACACTCCTTTGCGGGGAGCTCACCGTCTATAAAGGCGGACAGTCTTTCTGTATTGTCTGACATGCTTTGACCTTTGCAAAGTCCGGCCATAATGGCTGATAGTGGTGCCAATACATGGCCTTGCTATAGTTAATACGCTCGAGCTTGCAGCTCTATTCCCGGAATACCAAAATAAATCGCGTTTAGATTGCATCCTTTCATGCGAGCTACCAAGCGTATTGGGAGCGGAGATGACGTGCGCCCCGAACTTGCATTGGGATGAGCCCTGAGAAACGGGGCTCATCCCGTGTTAATACCGCAGGTGACAACCTAATGGCGACGTTATGCCGCGAACTGATCTTCGGCTGGATCTGAGGGCACACCGTCGTCGATCAGGACTGCTGTTGCATCGTCGGATGCCAAACCACTCGCGCCGCTGGCGTCCAGCGCCTGGTTGGTTTCGGCGTCCAGAAGTGCTGCGGCATCGTCGATGTCGCTCGACAGTCCAGAAAACGCTGGCTGGTTATCTTCGATCAGATCATCATGCTCTGTGCTGATCCGATCCAGCAGGCCGTCGGGCAGCAGGCTGCCGTAACGTTCCACCAGCTGTTCTGCCGAAACCACGCCGCTGTAGCCCATCTGTGGGTTCCAGCCGTCTTCGAAGAACTTCGATAGCACAATGGTCACCGATCCGGAGGTGTCGGTTGCCGGCAGGTAGCCCAGCACGGCTGCGTCACTCATCCCTTCGGTGCCAGGGAACACGAAGCCTTCGAGGAAATACACCTCCTGATCGGTTTCGTGGGCATACCGCGCGGCAAAAGCGCCGTACCCTTCGGTCAGGAAGTTCTGGCTGGTGGGAACCAGTTGCGCAAGTTCCTGAAGTTCGGCCAGTGTTCCGTCCAGTTGCGCGACCAGCTTTGCCACTTCCCGAACATCGGCCATGGCATCCGCCGGAACACTGCCCGCCGGCGCAAGCCAGCCCACCGCATCAGCAGGACCGAAGATCGTGACACCGCTCCCCGGGGTCACCTCGCCGTCAAGCACCGCGCCGATCTTGGCAAAGATCAACTGGTCGTTTTCCGGGTTGGCGGCCAATTCGGCGGTCAACTGATTGAGCAAGTCGCCAACAGGTTGCGGAAGGATGACCTCCACCTCCGGCGGCAGGTTAAAGCCGTGATCGTTGAAGACCTCCTGCGCCTCTTCGGCACCCGCCACTAGCGGGATCAGACCCAGCGATGCGGCATAGCTCTTTTTCAGGGCCACGAACTTCACGCTGCTGTCATCCGGATCGACAAGAAATTGGTCGCTGACCTGATCCCCGGTACCGGGCTCGATGCCGTAGGCGTCGAGCTTGGATTTGCGGATCAAAACGATGCTGTCGCTTTCGCCGGCCTCACCAATGAACGCGTCTAGATCGCCGAAGAAGTCGATCACCTTTGCCCCGCGGTTGTTGAACAACTGCTTGGCATGGACAAGGTCCGCTTCCACTCGCTGGATGAGCGCAGGATCGGCACCCACAGCGACGAGCTCTTGCAGGAGGCCGTACCCGTCAGCCGTCCATCCCGCAGGATTCTCGACCATGCCGCGCCGCACCGCTTCGTTGCGCAAGATGACCATGCGGCCTCCGTCGGCCCTGTCCATCGCACCAAGCACCATGCCGGCCTGAACCAAGCTGGCCAGTGGGATTTGCAGATCTTCCAGCAAGACCCCGATGAAACGCGCCGACGTTCCTTCCAAAAGCTCGACGAGATCGCCGTTCTGGGCGTCAGCCACCATGTCGTGGACCTGCGGCGGTACTTGCAGGAACTCGGTACTTGCCAGCAGATCATAGAGCCCGATCTGTTGATCCGCACCCAGCGACTGGTTCGCCTCTGCCAACATCGCGATGAACGCGTCACGATCCACCAGCAGGCTTTGCGGCGATACAATCCCGCGCGACCAGCTTGAGGTGCTGACGTTCGTCAGATCACTGATAACGCTTTCGCTTTCGGCTAACGGGCTTTCCAGCAACGCCGCCAGATCAATCGCGATCAGCGGGCTGTCAGCGGTAACCATCCGGTCAATGTTTTGGTCCAGATCGTAGACTCCGCCCGGCTGATAGGCCTGTGCCACGATCATGTTGACGTCGATCCGGCTGTCATTGAGGCCGTTCAGCATCGTCCGGATTTGCTGTTCGTTCAGGAAATCCGACGCCGCGAAGTTCTGTGCGATTATGTCGCCAAAACCATCAATCCCGCCGACCAGGTTGCCTTGCAATATGGTGATCGCCTGACCGCCCACCACGACATCCACGCGTGACAGGTTGCTGAGCGCCGCCTGCGTGCCTTCCATCGCCTCTGTTTTCACGATGGCATAGGGCATGGGGGAGGTACCGAAGGTCCCCAAGACATCCATGTGCGACATATCGGCAAAGATCGCTGCCGCATCGCTGGATACGTCGTGCAGCACGTTTTGATTGGCTGGATATCCAGCGTCCTCCAGGACCTGAACGGCAGTGGGATGCGACACGATGTAGTCGCGCAGATCATTCCAGTTGGCCTCGACGTAGTCGCGCGAAACGATCTGGAACACCGCGTCCGGGAGAATGCCAATTGTCTCCATATCCCCGCTGATAACGCCAAGCAGCGCCTCATCGGGGATGTCGTCTGTCACACCGTGCAGGATCACAACGGACCCGTCTGCCGCATTGGCCAGCGCGTTGGCGATATCGGCCCCAAAGGGGTTTTGAGACACTTGGAAACGCGCGCCGATTTTTTGCGCCTGAAGCTCTGTCAAAAAGCCGCCCATCACAAGGTCGCCAAGCAGCGCGCCCAGAACATCTCCAGAAGCAAACGCTGAGGAAGGAATGCTGTCGATCGAACCCGAGGACACGGAATAGAAAGCCGTGGTTCCGAAAGAATCAACACCCACCTTCTCTGCAAGCCCCCCATCGACAAGCGAGGCAAGCGCGCCTTCCGCGCCGGCCTTGACCGCAACAAAGGCATGATCCAGCGGACCGCCGGAAAGGATGCTGGCAAGACCCACGAACATTTCCGCGAACTTGCCCACATCCGGTGCGGTGATGTCACCCAGAAGCTTGTTCGATTGCACCGGGTTCGCACCGATCATGTTTCTGAGGTAGCTGTCCGCCAGGAATTCAAGTGTTTCGCGTGTGGCGTGACTGTCAGCGACCGAAACCAGCACATCGGTTGCACCGGCCTTCATCAGGCTGGATGCGGACATGGCGATCACAGGCGCACCTTCGGCGTTCTGAAGCACGCCATGCATGACCGCCCCAGCCAGATTGCCCAGGTCGAATTGCGCATGTGTGTCATAGTCGATCAGGATGATATCGCTGCCGTCTTGCAGCACCGCTTCAATCGCGGACTGCGCGCTTGCGCTTTGCTTGAAGTTGAGGCGCGCGAAGAGGGTGAACATTTCCTCCTCGGTCAGCGATCCGGCTGCGTGCAGGTCTTTGACCGCGATCTCGATCAGTTTGGCCGACAGCACTTCGCCGTCCTGAAGCTTGTCCAACAGCGTCGCACCGGCGCCCATTTCGTCGGCAAACAAGCTCATCGCCACGAATTCTGCGTTTCCGATGGACAGTTTGTGCAACTGGGTGCCGTTGCCATCCACCGCAAAGTGACCTTGCCGGGTGATGTAGTCGTTCATCTCCGCCATGCCCTCAAACCCTAGCTTGAGGAAGGTCGGATCATCAAAGAACCCGGCGTCCTGTGATCCGTCGAACTCCAGCAGATCACTGTATTTGAAGAACGGTTTAGTCGTGTCGAGGAAACGGAACTCCACGTCGCTGCCCGCGTTTGCTTCGAACAGGACCTTGTCGGAGATCATCGAGAGGTTGAACGCAGCGCCCTCTGCCACGTCCATGTCCAGCATGGCCTTGAAGAAGGACAGCATTTCCGAAGGATCGGATAGCGGGGCCTTTTCCTCTGCCGTCACGATTTCATCATTCAAACGCGCAGGTAGGTTCAGCTGGGACAGCAGGGCGTCCACTTCGGCCTGATCAAGAACCGCGTTGGATACGGTCTGATTGACCGCTCCGGCGACACTGTCAACGACTGCATAGGTCTGACCGTCCAGGCTGAAGGTGGTCAGAACATCGCCAGCATCCAATGTCTTGGCCATGGCGGAGGCGACGATCATCACACCGTCCTCACCCGCTGCATTGATTGCATCATAAGCATCAAGCGCGGCCTGATCTGGCCCTTGCACCTTCGACGCAAGGGTATCAAGGTCCACACCGCCCGCCAGCAGCGCCTTCATGTCCTGAAGGAAACGCGCGGCGGGGTAAGCCTGCGTGCCTTCAAAGAACTCGACCTTGCCGGCATCCAGCGATGCCTTGTTGATCACGTAGACGCGCGCGCCTTCGAGGGTCACGTAGCTGGCAAAGTGGATGTTGGCCTCGTCGCCCGTCTGAAGGGCGCTGGCGTTCGCGCCCATCGATCCTTCAAGACCCAGAACATCGGCCTGCACCACGACGATATCGTCCAGCGCCAGCATGGCGGTCATGTCGTCGACATAGTCATCCGCACCGGCCCATTCGCTGACCCCGAACAGATGTTCAAGCCCTGCATCGGACAAGGGCGAAGTGTCGCCTGCCTGCACGAGGACTTCGGCCAGCAGCCCGCTCAGTTCACCGGGGCTGACCTTGAGGCTGGTCAGGGCCGGATGCAGCGGCGCACCATCGTCAAAGTCGATCCAGACGCCGTAGCGTTTATCGCCCAGGATAAACTCGCCCAGCGTCTTGCCGGTGGTCAGCAGGTCCTGATCGGCGATGTTGTTGTCGGTAAACCCGCCATCGGCAAAGTCCGATAGGATACCTGCCGTTCCATCGAGTTCGATCAGGTGCATCGTCACACCATCGGCCCCGAAATCGGCGAGCGATGCCAGTTGCGCAATGTTGTCAGCGGCATAGGAAACCTTCTCCGCGACCGCGTCATAGGCGCTGTAAGACAGGCTTTCCTTCAGCAGGGTATCCAGCAGATGACCGGATTCGATCTTGTCCCGCAGTCCAAGGGAGAGGGCCGTATCGCGGTCCATCAGGACAAAGCCGTTGGCTTTGAGATCCAAATCGACAAGTTTGGTCCATTCGAATACATGCTGAGCACGCGGCACGCCACCTCCGTCGATCCAGACCTGGTAGGTCGTACCTTCGAATTCGTAGTCGAACCGCTGGTTGAACAACGCATTCGGATGATCCGTATCAAAGGCGTCAAAGAAGCCCTTCGGCACGTCGGCTCGATAGGTCCGCTTCATCGTTTCGGTTTCCGCGATGCCTTCGCGGTTACCGATGATGGCGTGCACAATCCCATCCGGCAGTTGCGACAGATCGCCCAGATGCGCGGCCTTAATGGCAACCAGGCTGCCTACGCCGTCTGCGTCGTTCAGATCCTGCGCCAGAGTGGTCATGAACGGGTTCTGCTCGGGCAGCAGTTTGGCCGCGATCAGACGGGCCTGCGCCTCGTTCAGGTAGGCGGTCTGTGCCAACCCGACCAGAAGGTCTTGCATATCCTGGCCGTCCACCAGGCTGCCGCCGCTCGCCGCCAGGGCATCCAGGAACAGCGGTGACAATAGATCGGCATCCAGTTCGCTGTCGGCTTTCAGTTGCATCACTCGGAAGCTGCGCCCGTCAAAGCGGAAGCCGCCAAGGTCGATTTCGACAAAATCGCCCAGTGCCGCGTCCGTGAAGTTGTCGTTTTCAACTTCGACGAAAGCCAGGGGTCTGTCGCCGGGGTTCAGCACGATCCGCTTGAGCGTATCGAGGTCTTCGGCCAGCGTCGCCAGCAGATCACCGGCAAGACCGTTAAGCGCCTGCCCCGTGGCATCCTCCAGCACATCTGCGGCCTTTTCGTCCGGCAAGATACCTTCGGCAGAAAGCCCCAGTTCATGAATGCTGGCAGCCTTCACCACGTACACCAGTTCACCGGTTTCCGGGTCCAGCAGCGGCGTGATCGTGTCCGCGTCGGTCAGGCCCAGTTTCTCGTGGGCATCGGCGGTCATCACCATCACTTTTGTGCCTGTGCCGTGGGCCTCCAACAGCGCCTGATTGGCGTTGGCAAAGGCGTCTGATTGGTGATCCAGCAGCTTGAGCCCGATCTCATCCGCCATCTGCTGATCAATCTGACCAGAGGCAAGCAGACCGTTCAGGATGTCGCTGATCACATCCTTGGACGCGACACCGACAAGCCCTTGACCTTCAGCCTCATGCAGGGCGCCGGGGGCGATATGAGCCAGATGCGTAGACAGCAGTTCGTGCAACTTTCCGATGGCCTGTGTGACAGAATCGGCGAGTTGTGGGGCAACCTGATCGGTGGTGTCGTCCGGGGATTGCGTCAGCGCTTGTGTTATCGAAAGCTGAATATCAGCAATTGTCTGACTGCCGTCGAGGTCAAGACCGGCCAGGGCGGGGTCAAGGACATGCGCCCGCACCATGCGGTACTGACGTCCCCCCGAAATGAAATCCCCAGCTTCGGTAAAATAGATCTGGTTCGGATCGCCGGTATGATTGTCAAACAACTGATCCAAGGCTTCCTCGGCCAGCGGACCGGCAGGCCCGCCGTCGAGTATGAAGAAGAAAGTGTTGTTTTCTGAGATAATCTCGATCTCAGCGTTCACACCGACAGCGTTATCCGTGAATTTTTCCGCGAATTCCGAAGCCTGGTCGCCGATGATGTCCTTGAATTCGTTCTGAGCCAGCTCACCGACGTCATCGTGATCGATGATATCCCATCCCAGATAGTTGTTTTCGATGATCTCTTCGACTTCGCGCAAGTACTTGGCCTTCACAAAGAAGAATTGCCGGGTGGCGACCTTGGATACGCCGTCAATGACGATGTTGCCGCCCAGATCGCCGCCGATAATGGCATCGGCCGGCAAGCCCTGAAGAGCCTCGATGCCGCCGTTGATCGGGCCGTTCTCGACCGACCGTTCCAGCATGATCAGGCTTTCGTCCGCCTGCGCCAAGGCTTCGGACAACGCGTTGGCATTGGCATCCATCGCAAATATCTTCGACGCCAGTTCGGGTGGCAGACTCTCCAGCGACAGCGTTCCTTCGAACATTTCACCAAGCGCCTTGAGCATATGCGCAGGCGACAAGGACAGCGGCGTGTGGAAGCTCATGACCCGCGCGACTTCCTGTTCGGATACCGCGAATTTCATCAAGCCCTTTGCCTCCGCTTCGGCGCGCGTCATCACCGAATACTTTGCAGCATCGACGTACTGATCCACGACCTCAAGCGCAATGAGGGCCGCGTTGCCCTTGCCGCCCTTGACGGCTGCGGCGACCGAACCGGCCAGTTCGGGCAGATCAGAAGGATCGAAATCCTTGGCCACGAGGTCACTGGGGTTCGTCAGATACCCCAGGAACGCGTTACCCGCGTCAGCGGCGTGGTCCCCGTAAAGCACCACAACATCGATACCGTCTTTCAGATCGGCGATCTTGGCTACCGTGTCACTGTTGGACAGGATATGTTCCGGGATCGGCGCTTTCTTCGCGCCCTTGCCACCTGCGCCAACTGATTTCAGACCATTGGCTAGGTCGGCCAACTGGTTGTAAGTTTCTATGCTTTGCAGGGACGACATACCGGCGATTCCCAGATCGCTATATTTGTCGTCAAGCGCCGCAATGTCGGTGAACGCTTTGTTGACAATTTCACCGCGCTTGAACCAATCCTGCAACTGCAGCTTGCCGAACGCGCCGCCGGGATCGAAGGCGGCAAAACCTTCGGAAAGTGCCGCACCGGTTTTTGCAACACCTTCCACCGAAGACAGATCACCGTTGATGATCGCTCCGGATGTTTTCAACAGTGCAACGAACTCATCGTGCGACAAATCAAAGAGCGCCTGTGCCTCTGCAAGAGCCGCCTCTTCAAACAGTTTCACAGCGTCCGAACCGGGTTTCGTCGCGGCATCGACAACCGCTTCGTGATGCTTGGAAATCATGCCACCCAGCGCGGAAACCAACGCCTGTGACATCAGGTCCACGGCCAAGCCGCTGTCCTCACCGAATTCCGCGCTGACCTCTCCGCTCAGATCGCTTGCGCCTTCCGAAAGGGCCTTCTTGATTGCATCCGCGCCGATGGGGCCGTTGAACAGGATTTCGCCGATTTCATCGACCGGCTGCCCGGTGATAGCATGCAGCTCCTTCAGAAGCGCGTCCATCTTCTTCTTGTCCACTGCAACGATGTCACTGCCATCCTTGCTTTGCGCCTGCGCAAGAATGGATTCGTCCGCAAGAACGGCGAGCAATTCCTCCTTGAGCGACGCGAAGGTGTCCCGTTCGGCCGTGGTCGAAGACGACGGGGCATTGTCGTGAAAGTCCGGATCGGTTGCGTCGGATGCGGTTTGCCCGTCACCCCCGGTATCGGCCGAAGCCAGTAGCGGCCCATGCTCGTCCACCAGATCGAGCTGCGCAAAATAGACCTCCTGAGTGCCGTTCACCAGCGCCTCGACCTGGCTTAGGAACGTGACATGCTGTTCCGAAGACATGAGCGCAACGTCGCCCGCGTCCTGTTCTGCAATCACCTCAAGGAAGGCGACATACTGGTCCTGCCAGGCTTCGAAATCGAGGTCGGTTGCCTGCGCATAAAGCTCGTCGAGCGTGTAATCGGTGAAGTCATCGCCATCGCGGAGGCGGAGGGTTTCGACCTTTCCGGCACCTTCCATGTCCTCAATGGTAATGGAACCGCCAAGGCCGGAAGCAAGGCGAATGATCAAATTGCCGTCGGTCTTTTCAAAGGTCAGGTCGTCCAGGTCCACCTTGCCCAGATCCAGACCAAACAGGTTTTGGGTGGTGATCTCGATCATGTCGTTGCCAGAGCCGTTTTCGCGGATCACATCATCGCCGTCGCCGACCTGATAGATGTAATGGTCGTCGCCCGCGCCGCCGATCAGGGTGTCGTTGCCGAACCCACCTTCCAGCGTATCGTTGCCTGCGTCGCCGGTCAGCGTGTCGTGGATTTCGCCAAAGACATCGCCAAGTTCGGACATGATGGCCCCGTAAAGTGGATCGACGGCATCCCCGGCCAGATCCTGAAGCGTGTCGCGGATTGCGTCGAGCCCCAAGTCACCAAGGATGGTCTCGATATTCGAAAGCTGATCCAGCGCGCTGCGTGCCTGCGTGATTAGATCCATCGCCGTGGACAGGTGATCGGTGGGAATGTCGAACGGGTTATCAATCGGAAGATCAGTGCCAATGCCTTCTTCCAGTTTGCCCACAACGTCGAGCGCGGCGAGCTGGCTGGTGATCGACGAAAGTTGATCCAGCAAACCACCGGCCTTGGCTGCGACATCGCCAAGGAAGTCGTTGGCTTCAGGACCGGCCTGGGCTTTTTTGTCCAGTTCTGTCTGAGCCTCCTGCTGTTTTTGCGCAGCATCGCTTTCATACGCGGCAGCCTCATCCTCGACATCGGACGTGCCGCCATGACCCGCTTGGGCCTCGGCTTCGGCAGCTGCCTGTTCTGCTTTGCCCGCTTCCAGATCAGCCTGCTTATCCGCCGCATCGCCAGAGAACGAACCGTTGGTTTCGCCATCCTGCGCGGCGTCGCCTTCGTCTTCGGCATCGGCAATCTGACCGTCGGCACTCGTCTTCTGGTTATCTGCCGACGCCTTACTGTCGTTGGCATCTGCATGAGCTTGATCGGCCGAATCCTGAGCGCTATCCGCACCTGCCGCTGCATCGCCTGCCGCATGTTCGGCGTCCTCGGCGGCATCCACCGCGTTTGCCACTTTCTCTGACACCGGGGTCAAACCGGTTTCAGGGTCATAGTTGAGCGGATTAAGCCGTGAGAAATCGAAGGCGCTGATGCGCGCCATCAGGGTGTCGAGCGCATCTGTCAGCTTGCTGGTCACCATGCTGATCGTGTCGTCAATGCTGTCAAAGACAACGCTAATCTTGTCCTGCACCACGTCGATGACCGGCTCGAACTTCGCCGTCAGCTCACCGCTCAGCACAGTGCCGATGATGCCCCAGCCAAAGCCGCGCACGGTGTCCGCGCCATCCCCGCCGGAAGCGATGGCGGCATCGTCCATGGTCAGGATCGTGTCGTCGTTCGCACCACCAAGGAAGCTGTTATCGCTGCCGATGCCCACCATGAAGTCATTGCCTGCACCGCCCAGAAGCTGGTTTTTTGTGCCGGTCGCCACGACAAGGTCGTCGCCTGTGCCACCTGAGACCTGGTATTCGGTTCCCGCGACGATGAAGGCGTCGTTGCCCGCACCGCCGTCCAACACACCACCTGCACCGGCCGCGATTGCGATATCGTCGCCGGCACGACCTAGGACGGTGGTGGATGCGCCTGCTGCAAACAGCAGGTCAGCACCTGCTCCTCCGTCCAGCACGACATTCTGGCCCGCGCCGATCACCAGATCGTCGCCCGTGCCGCCGGAAGCAAAGGCATTCTGCCCTGCCGCGATCACCACGTCGTCATCCGCGCCGCCATCAACCACGACCGACTGCCCCCCCGCGATCAGCAGGTCCGCACCGGCACCGCCTACCAGCGCATTGTCGGCACCGCCCACAACGGCAATGTCATCACCCTCCCCGGCATCGAGCATGTTGTTCTGCCCGCCGACCAGCAGCAGATCATCGCCCGCGCCGCCGGTAACGGTGGTGTTCTGCCCACCGCCCAGCAACACGTCGTCGCCTTCGCCCGCGTCCAGGATGACATTCTGACCGCCGCCGATCACTATATCGTTGCCCGATCCGGCGTTAATCGTGTTGTCCACGCCGCCGCCGATCACGACGTCGGAACCCGAGCCTGCGTCCATGAAGTTCTGCTGACCGCCGCCGATCATGAAGTCCAGACCCGCACCGCCGAACATCCGGTTGTTGCGGCCACCGCCCAGCATGTAGTCGTTCCCGGCGTCCCCGGACATCATATTATTTTCACCGCCGCCGATCATCGCATCATGGCCGGCACCACCCAGCATGAAATTGTTCTGGCCGCCGCCGATCATCACATCGTCGCCGCCGCCGCCGATCATGATGTTGTGCTGGCCGCCGCCCACAAGATAATCGTCGCCGTCAAATTGCGTTCCGCCCAGCAGGTCGGCCAGGAACTGGCCACCGGAATCCAGCGCGGCGAGCATGGCTTCGGTGATCTTTTCTTCTGTGCGCTCGATCGTCTCGTTAACGCGGTTCTTGACGTCTTCGGCCACCCGGTCGATGTCTTCCTGGACACCGTCAACCGCGCCATTTGCGTCTTCGATCAGGCCTTCCGCATCTTCAGCAGGGTTTGTAGTCCCCTCTGGTGCCGGGTTCAGTGCGTCAAGCTGGTAATTGACAGCCGCCTGGGCCTTATCAATCTCGGCCTGAATGTCGCCGGTCACGCTGTCGATGGCGTTGTTGACGTAAACCTGCAAAGCATCCGATTGCGCCTTGACCCCTGCGATCGCTGCATCGATGTCGTTTTTCTTTTCTTCGACCACTGCCTGCATTTCGCCCAGCATGCCCGACAATTGTGACCCGAACAGAGCCTCGAACCCGGCAGTGCCGAGAAAGTTGTCGAGGCTTCCGATCATGTCTTGCACGGCTGAAGCCAGCCCGTCGCCTAGGATGATATTCATCTGACCACCGCCGATGACCAGATCTTCGCGCCCGCCGCCGGCCATGATGTTCAGCTGGCCGCCGCCCACCATGATGTCGTTGCCGTCGTAATCGCCGCCCAGCAGCGCATCGCCGACCATCACATTCAATTGGCCACCGCCAACCATGACGTCATTGTTGCCGCCACCGATCATCACGTTCAGCTGGCCGCCGCCCACCATGATGTCCTCGCCATCGCTGGCTTGGGATTTCAAGACAAAGCCAGCCTTGATATCGTCCATGTCCAGCGATGCGTCACCCATCATGACATTGGCCTGTCCCAGACCGACCATCACGTCATCACCCGCGCCACCAAACTGAACGTTTGCCAGACCGGCCGAGACGATAATGTCATCGCCCGCGCCGGCATCGAGCAGGTTGCCCGCGCCCGCAGCCACGACGATGTCGTCGCCCGCACCGGAGAAGGCAACGTTAATACCGCCGCCCTGGACGATGATATCTTCGCCCGAACCGGTGAATGTGGTGTTCACACCGCCGACCGCGACGGCCACGTTGTCGCCGTCGCCCAGCCGCTGAATGCTCAAGCCGCCAGCCGATACTGCAATGTCATCGCCTGCGCCAGTGTTGACATAGTTCACGCCACCCAGCTGAACCGACAGGTTGTCGCCTTCCCCCAGGTCCGCATAGTTCACACCGCCGACAGATACGGCGATGTCGTCGCCTTCCTTGGTGGTCACCACGTTCACGCCGCCGACCGCTACCGCGATGTTGTCGCCGCCGTTGAGTTGAAGCGTGTTCACCAGTCCCGCGGCCACCGCCACATCGTCGCCGGTTCCGGCCTTGATGACATTGACGCCGCCAACAGCTGCGAGCGCGTTGTCTCCGCTGCCTGCCAAGATGATGTTGACCAGACCGGCTCCGACCATCACATCGTCACCATTGCGGGCCCGCAAGTAGTTGACGCGCCCCAGGCCGACCAACGTATTGTTACCTTCGCCCGCTTCGAATTTATTGACTCCGCCCACACCCAGCATCACGTCGTTGCCCGACCCGGCTGTGGCGACGTTCACGCCACCTGCCGAGATGATCGTGTTGTTTCCGTCATGAGCATTGATGTTGTTGTATAGACCCCCGGCGATCACGATGTCACCCGCGTTGCCGCGCAGATCAATATCGTTATAGGCTCCCGCCGCGATCACCGTGTCATTACCACCAGAAGAAGAGACGAAGTTTACAAGGCCAGCCGTGACAACTTCGTCCCGATGACCGCCGCCAGAATAGCGGTTCACCGCGCCCGCCAGCACCGCCCGGTTGTTCCCCGTACCGGCATCCACATCATTGTAGATCCCAGCCGCGATAACGGTGTCATTGCCTGTGCCCACATCAACATTATTAACCGCGCCCCCGGTGATGATCCGGTTGTGCCCGTCGCCTGCATCCACGTCGTTCACCAGCGCCATCGCGGTGATCGTGTCGTTGCCGCTCCCGGCTAAGATATCGGCATAGCCCGCGATGCTGAGGACGTCGTTATGCCCGTTGCCCGCGTCAATCAGGTTTACGCCGCCAATCGCCCTGATCGTGTCGTTGCCCGTGCCCGCTTCGACCTCGTTGCCGATGCCAGCAACTTCGATGTGGTCATCATCAAATCCGGTTCGTACAGTGTTACCGCCTCCGAGGGCCGTCACATGGTCGCGGTCACTTTGCGTGTTGTAGTAAGAATTGTTGGACGCGCTAGTATCAATGACATTGCCGCCGGCAATTGCTTCGACAGTGTCATCGCCATAACTGGTGCTGATATCATTGCCGAACGCCACGGCGCGCACCTTGTCCGCGCCGACTCCCGTGTCAATCTCGTTGTATGCGCCGCCGGCATAGACATCATTGTCACCGCCCATGGCGCGGATTTTGTTATAAGCCCCCAAAGTCTTGATATAGTCATCGCCGCTTCCGGTGTGGATGTCGTTGTAAAGACCATCCGCTTCAATGTGATCGTTCCCGGTGCCTGAGACAAATTTGTTCTTACCCGCCAGTAGATAGGCTCGGTTGTTGCCGTTCCCCAGATTGATGTCGTTCTCGGCAGCGTAGGCTTTCAGCCAGTCGCTGCCACCATCGGCGCGCACGGTATTCTTGATCCCGCGCGCGCGGATTTTATTGGTTCCGCTGCCTGCATGAATGTAATTGAGCCCGCCATCGGCATCGATCTCGTCATGCCCGCTTTCACCGTAAATCTTATTGCTACCGCCGTCGGCCGTGATCGTGTCATGGCCGCTCCCGCCATAGACATTGTTCAGCCCACCCTTGGCGTCGACCTCATCGTTGCCCTTGCCAAGATAGACTTTGTTGCTGATGCCCTTGACTTCGACCTCGTCATCATCATCCCCGGCATCAATGTAGTTGCCAGCGGCAAACGCGCGAATGGTGTCGTCACCACTCCCCCCATGAAGTGCGTTATCCGCCGCCCATGCCGTGATAAAATCGTCACCCGATCCGCCATCGATATAATTTGTCAGACCGTAGGCATTGATCGTGTCGTTACCCGACTCACCATAAGCCTTGTTTCGCCCCCCTTCGAGCTGGGCATAGTCATGGCCGCTGCGCAGGTAGACCGTGTTGCTCGCCGCTAGCGCATCAACGGTGTCATTGCCGGTGCCTGCATCAATGTAGTTGCCGAACGCAATGGCTTTGATCCGGTCGTGTCCGGACCCGCCATGCAAGGCATTGTCCGCCGCATAGGCAGTGATCCGGTCATCACCATCACCGCCGACAATGTAGTTGGTCAAGCCATAGGCATGAATGTCGTCATGCCCGTCTCCACCGTAGACCTTGTTGGTGCCCCCAACGACCTTAACATAATCACTACCTGTACCGCCCTCTACATAGTTTGAACCACCGTAGCCATAGATGACGTCGTTGCCAGACCCCCCGAAAAGGTCGTTGTCACCACCGATCGCTCTGATGTAGTCATTTCCCGACCCACCATAGACGTCAGCCCATCCAGCGATGGAGTGCATTACATCATCGCCGCCGTGACCGTTCATATAGACATAAAGGTTATAAGCCTTCATGCGGTCGTTGCCCGACCCACCGTGCTGGTAAGGATCAAATGATTCAATGAAATCCGAAACCGCCGATGCCGCGCTTTTCACGTCATCCCATATGTTGCCCAAAAAACCCATGGTCCGTTCCTTTGTTCAAAAATCTCCGGCGGTGCTGTGCTGTGAAAGCCGGCGACCGTGTCAGAAAGGGAACGTTCCAAAGTGCGGCGTTATTCCATTGTGTTGCGAAGTTTTCGCGTGGCCGTCCGGCGAAGGCGCACTGGCACAGATCCTTTGGTCCCTGCTACGCTGCGATAGCAGCGTAGCGCCATGGCATAAGCTCGTTCAGGCGCGTGATCTTATGATCCGCGATCCGCGCCAAAACCCAAGTGAGCCACGCTTGGGGATCTACCGCGTTCATCTTGGCGGTTTCGATCAGGGTATAGGCGATGGCGGCAGCTTTGCCGCCGCCTTCTGAGCCGACAAAAAGGTAGTTTTTGCGGCCTATGGCAATGGGCTTCATCGCCCGCTCCGCAGAATTGTTGTCGAGTTCCAGAATGCCATGATCCAGGTAAGGGCGGAGTTTCGCCATCCGCGTCAGGGCATAGCGTATGGCCTTGGCCAGTTCGGATTTTCCCGGAATGCGGGCCAGCTGTGCGGCGAGCCAGGCCTCCAAATCATCGAGCAGTGGCTTTGACCGGGATTGGCGCAACCGGACACGATCCTGCGGTGGCAATCCGCGGGCGTCCTTTTCCACGGCATAGAGCTCCGCGACACGACGGATCGCCTCTTCAGAAACGGCCAGCCCTTGCGATTGGAACACGTCAACGAACTTGCGCCGGATATGAGCCATGCAGGCAACTTCGCTGACAGCGCCAGAACGGTACAGGTTATTGAAGCCGGTATAGCCGTCCGCATGCATCCAGCCCCTGTAGTTGGCCAAATGCCCCGAAGGATGTTCACCCTTCCTGTTGGATGTGAACCGGTACCAGGCGGCAGGCGGATCAGCTCCGCCCCCAGGGGCGTTCATCACGGACATAGGTCCATACGCGGGCCGTGGCACATTTGCCTTTGGCCTGCATCCAGATCGGAGTGTCATCCACAAAGATGGCCTGGCCAGCGCGCACATGACGGCCGATGGCATCAGCCAAGGGTTCCAGCAGCGCGGCAGAGCGGCCAACCCAATCCGCCAGGGTGGAACGGTCCAGATCAATCCCTTCGCGGGCGTAGATCTGCGATTGGCGGTACAGGGGGCAGTGATCGGCATATTTGCTGACCAACACATGGGCTAAAAGGCCGGGCCCAGGACGGCCGCGCTCAATCGGGCGTGATGGCAGCGCAGATTGAACGATCCGGTCGCAATCCCGGCAGGTCATGCGCGGGCGGACAATACGGTTCACCACGAACCGGCCGGGCAGATATTACAGCTCTTCCGTCACATCTTCGGCAATAGTCCGCAGCTGGCCGCCGCATGTGCAGGCTTCGCCAGGCGTCAGAACCTGATCAATCCGGGGCAGTTCGGGCGGCAGCGGCTTGCGCTTGGGTTTGGCCTTCTGCCCTTCGGCATCACCGTCAGGAACGTCTTCGCCGACAACCTGCGCTGCCGCTGTTTCTTCTTCCTCAAGCCTGAGCTGAAGCTGATCCAGGCTTTCCGACTTTGATCCGAACCGGTGCCGGTTATGCCCCGCAAGCTGGTGTTCCAGCTTGGCAATTCTCAGCGCCTGCGCCTTTACCAGATCAAGCAACCCCTCCGCCGTCTCGCGGAGATCTTCGGGATCCGAAGGCAATGCTTTGGGTGCATCCAGCATGGGCCAGAATATACCCCGGCTACGGCGGAATGGGAATCCTGTGGTTCTGCAATTGCGGGATAATTCCCTGCGGTCAGTGGCTTCCAGGTCTTCTGCGGCAACCGCCAGTCAATCCCTTCCAGCAGCATCGACAACTGAGCTGGCGTCAGGTTGATCTTACCGTCTTTGGCGGCGGGCCAGACGAACCGGCCCCGTTCCAGCCGCTTGGAAAACAGGCACGCCCCTGGCCATCCCACCAAATTACCTTCAGCAGATCCCCGCACCGTCCGCGGAAAACAAACAAATGCCCGCAGAACGGATCTTCGGCCAGGACCTTCTCGGCCAAGGCCGACAAACCGCCAATCCCCTTGCGCATGTCTGTGACCCCGGCGGCCAGCCAGACCTTTGTATTTGCCGGAACCGGGATCACGTCGAAAGCTTACGGATCAATGCGGCAAGCACATCGGGATCAAAGCCGCCCTTAACCTTCAGGCGGTGGCCGTTGGCAAGTTCCACCTCGATCTGCGCACCGGTATCCGGCGGGGTTGAAGCAGGTTCAGCGTCCAGAACTTCAACCGGCAGAAAACGGGGTAAGTCCTGCTCCTCATCGACCTCCGCCGCAAATCGCGGTTCTTTAAGCCAATTGAAGACCTGATTGGCATTTACATCGTAGCGCCGCGCAACTTGGGCAACCGATACACCGGGTACCCGCGTCTGCGCACATATCATACGCTTCTCGTCTTCAGACCAAGTCCGCCGCCTGCGCCGCTTCGACATGTTCCACTCCGATAATGTCCATTTGTTCGCTAATGGACATTATCCATCACTAACGACCACCGTCAGTGCGCGCAGACCGGACGGTCACGTTTTCGTGTCAGACTTCAGGTAATCGACGAATCGGATCTCAAACGCCGATTCCCGCCCAAAGGGCCGGCAATGTACCGCAAAAGCCTGCGCAAGCGCATTGAAGCAAGGTGTGATGCTTCGAGGGATATCGCCTGCCTGGCTGGGCCCGGTTCAGGTTTCCCGCAACGCGGACCGCAATCCCTTAATGATCGGGTCAAAGAAATAGGAAATCACCCGCCGGTCTCCGGCCACAATGTTGCCCGAAACCCGCATCCCCGGCAGAAGCGCAAAGTTCTGTGGCACGTCCCGCAAGGTCACATCGTCCAGGCGTACAATGGCATCATAGTAGGGCTGTTCATTACCTTGCGGCTGAATGACATCACTGCTGATAGTGACGATTTCGCCGTGCATCTCGCCATGTCGCACGAAAGGCAGGGCTTCGAGCCTCAGCACCACCCTGGCCCCGTGGGAGGTCAGCGAAATATCCTTTGGGTTAACCCTAAGCCGGGCCATCATCTGCGCATCTGTCGGTACGATAGTTAAGATCGGTTCGCCTTGCCCGACAACCGCGCCATCCGCCCGACCATCGGTGAGTTCAAGCACGATCCCATCTATGGTCGACGTGATCTGAATGCGTTCAGACCGGGCCCGCAAGACCAAAATCTGCTGATCCAGCGCGTCTAGCTGTGCCCGTGTCTCGGACAGCGAGGCCGCCAGTTCGCCACGTCGAGAAGCGACAAACGCTCGCAAAGATGCTTCCGCTTCGGTCATTTGCGCCTGAACGGACTGCATCCTTTGGGTCAGTTGCACCGCTTGCCGCTGAAGCGAAAGAACCTGATTGCGGGTGCCCAAAAACTCGATATCGGAAATCACACCTCGATCATTCAGCTTTTGCCGAGCCGCCTCGACTGAGCTAAGAGCGCTTATCTGTTCTTGCAGAATTTGCAATTCGTTAGTCGCGTGGGCTTCGTCCTGCGCCATGCGCCTGCGCTGGATTTCATAGGCATCGAGCTGGGCCGTGAATTCGGCCATGCGTTCTCGGAAAATCTCTGCCTGATCTGCGGGAAGCGCAGCGGCTTGGGTCACTAGTTCATGCTCGGCGGTTCGCTTGGTTATCGCCGTCAACTCCAATTCCAGACGCGCCGCCAGCCCCGCGGCCGTGGCACGTTCAGCTTCGGTGGTTGCCAAATTCGCTTTGGCTTCGGTATCGTCGAGAACGGCCAACAGGTTACCCTTGCGAACTCGGTCGCCGGGTTTGACATGGATGCTGTCGATCAGCGAGGTATCCGGTGCACGTACCGCGAAATTGGCGGTGCTGGGTTGCAGGGTGCCATCGGCGACTACTACCGTCGCAATGCGGTTGGTCGATGCCCAGGCCAACATTGCCATGATCGTGAACAGGATAACCATAGGGAGCCCATACATCCAAAAGGGTGTCTTGCTCGTCTCGATTTCAATCGCGTCGGGTCGAAACTTAGTGGCGTCATCGCTTTGTCCAACAGACCAAAGCCTGCGCCATTCAAACCTGCCCATACCAGTGTCTTCAACTAGCGCGCCAGCGAGACGGCCTTGTGCGGAAAGAAAGGCACAGTGCAAAGCAGGATCTTCTGCGATGATGCCACTAGCGTCTTTTGTAGGAATCCTGCGCAGAACGCAGGCTGTGCGGGCACGCGCTGTGACCAACCTTAGACCGTCAGGCGAAAAGGCGTCTTCACCCAGAACATCATCCGGATGGCGTGTATCCAGGACATTGCTGCGGGCGCGCTTGTTGCGAGCCAGGGCGACCTCGCCCTCCAAGACAATGTAGACACTGTCAGCTGGCGCGCCCTGAGCAAACACCACCTCACCCGGGCGGAAACGCAGATCTTCGGGCTCAGCCGAACGGCGAGCAATACGCCGCGGTTCAATGGTTGATAGCGGGACGACCGACATGGTTCACCTCCGTTTCAATGCGACCGTATTGCCGTGACCACAGGGCCTGATAAAGCGCACACCGCGACAACAATACTGTATGCGACGCGCAATCGACGACCTTGCCGCCATCCATCACGATGATCTTGTCGGCGTCCATTAATTGTCCCAGACGGTGGGTAACCATGATCGTCGTGCGCCCCTCACAGATTTGCGGCAGATTTTCCATCAGCACCGCCTCGCTTTCGGGGTCGAGTGCGCTGGTGGCTTCGTCCATGATGATGATCTTGGGATCCCGCAGAATGGCCCGCGCAATTGCGATCCTCTGACGCTGGCCCCCGGATAGGTTGCTCGAGTTCTCTTCAACCATCGTGTCATAGCCCTCCGGCAGAGCCTCGATAAAGTCATGGGCACCAGCGACCACCGCGGCTTCGATGATGTCTTCCAAACTAGCGTTCGGTAGAGTTGCACGTAGGTTTTCGGCGATGGTCCCGCGAAACAGAAAACTGTCTTGCGGGACAACACCCATGGAACTGCGCAGATAGGGTAATTCGATCTGACGCATATCCAGACGGTCAAACCGAATAACCCCCTGATCGGGGATATGAAACCCTTGCAACATGCGCGTCAGCGTTGATTTTCCCGACCCTGAACGTCCAACAACACCAACGAATTCACCGGCTCGAATCTCGAAACTAGCGCCGGACAGGCCGCTGGTGCCGTTAGGATAGGTGAAGCCGACGTTTTCAGCAGTGATCATACCTTTGAGATCCGGCGTCAAAGCTCGGCTGCGTCGCTGTTCAGAAGGACGATCCATGATGCCGCCCATCATGGACAACGACACGCGGACCTCCTGCCAATCTTTGATGAGCGAAACCATCTGAACCAATGGCCCCGACACGCGCTGAGACAGCATGTTAAAAGCAACGAGCGCCCCAACCGTCAATTCACCATTCAATACCAACCGCACGCCCACGAAAATGAGGCAAACGCTCATTGCCTTTTCCAAGAACTTTGTAATTTCACCGGACAGGGCACCTATCTTGCCGACATCGAGTCCGCGACGAACCACATTTGCCGAAATCGAATCCCACTGACGCCTACGCGGCGGTTCGAGCGCAAGCGCCTTGGTAGTGCGTATGCCATTAAGTGTTTCGATTAGCAGCGACTGTCTGTCACCTTCGGCGGCGTAGAGTTCTTGCAGCCGGTTGTGATAGGGCTTCATAACCGACAGCATGACTAGGCCGATCAGCATCGCAAAACCCAGAACAATCAGCGTCATCGTACCGCTATAAAGTGCTAGAACAGGTATAAAAACAATAAGGGCAGAAAGCTCCAGTATTGTATTGAACAGCCGCCCCGTAAGGAAATTTCGGATTTGCGTGTGTTGGCTCGCGTGTTTTGCGGTGACGCCTGCTGATCTTTGCTCAAAGAAATCCAGCGGCAGGCTCAAAAGTTTACCAAATACCCGCGTGGCCAGCCGAATATCGATACGATTGGTGGCCTGCAACAACAGACGAGTGCGAAAGTAGCCCATCAAGGCTGACAAGACCAATAGGATGACCATACCCGCCGTCAGGACATTCAGTGTATCTACCGACCCATTCTGAAGCACCTTGTCCATCACTATCTGGAAAAAGATCGGCACAGCCAAGTTCAATCCATGCATGACGATAGCAATCATAGCGATTGCTGTGAACAAACCCTTGTACCGGCTCACTTCGGAAACGAAGTAGCCAAGGCCGAACTTTCGGGTTCCCGCCCTGGCCTCGACGCTGGCGGCTTTCAGCAGGATCGCTTTGCCATCCCACATCTCGTAAATTACTTCAGGATCGACCAGCTGCAATTCAATGGGCTTTTGCGCCGGATCTAGTACCGTCAGACGTGAACCCTCTTCAGTATCGCGCAGACCTGTAAGAAGAACATATCGTCCTTCGGCCAGAACCGCGACGACCGGCCAGACGTCAGTTAGCCGCTCCAACCGACGTGGCTTGAGCGTTGTCATCCCCGCTTTCAACCCATTTTCGCGTGCCATACGCATCAGAAGAGCAGGCGATGGTTCGGTGTCGTTCAGCGCGAAGTCATGAATCAAGCGCTCGGCCCCCAGATCGACCCCCTTCTGACGACCAACCAAGCAAAGACAACGCACGCCAGTATGAAGCGTCATGAGATTCTCTCCTGTGGGTGTCGTCAGACCTCTGCGGTGACGGGATCTGACATGTCGTCCAGCACTGTGTCTTCAGCATCGTCACCGATGTTAACCGGTGTGATCAGCAATGAACCGTCGGACTGGCGGCGACGGATTTTGCAGGGGGTATCTTTGACTACCCGTTCGGCAAGATCGCTCAGCACGGCATCGGCGTTTCCGAAAGGCGCGATGATTTCCATGATCCAAAGGTTGTCGCCGCTTTGCCAATCTTCCCGTGCCAGAACGACATCTTCCTTTTGCAACCTCGCATCCAACTCATCGCTAACCCAGGCCCATGCAACAACGGCGATGGGACCAGCCTCCTTACGATAAAAGCGGCACTGGTCGTGCTGTAAGGCGGGCAGGAAGGTCAGGTCCATCCCAGCCACTGAAAGCCCGCGATGCGCCTGGGAACACATGTGTAGAAATGCAATTTCTCCAAGTCGGACCAGGAACTCCGGAGTAATCTGGGCAGTGGCGCTGGCTGCCGCGTCTTTTTCGGGTTGCTCTTGCAGGTGTTGCTCATTAGGCATGCTTTTTCCTTCTCTTTTGGCCGATTTTTCCAAGGCCTCCGAATGCATAACGCTCGATCCTGCAGAATTATTCCCTCCGGGTGTGAGACGTCGTGATTGCAACCTTTTCGGAGCCTTCGACCTCATCGGCCAGCGGACATCCTAGACCCGGTCCGATACCAAAAGCGAGGAGCCAGTAGGGGGCGCTTGCCCAACCCCGCCCGGACGTGAACCGGCATGATCGGCCGAAAAGGTGGGTTATCTGGGTTTTTCACGGTTTTTGTAGGCAGCCCAATCACATTCTGGCGGTTCAAGGCAGACATCGTAAGCTAGGTCCGCGAGGTTCTGATGCCCACACCTTTCCGATCCTTGCACTCCCGGACCACCAAATGCGCCGCCTGTTCTACGGGTCCCTACGCCCCAGAACGGTCCCAAGCAGGACTTCATTTGAAAGGAACGGCGCTGTTGCACAAATCAGCTAACAGCCAGAGTTCCCCTTTCCCCGGACACACTTATCCTAGGGCCAAGGTGACAGGGATGCCGAGTGCGGTGAAGCGGTTCATGACCGCTGCACGGATCTGAACTTCGGCGACCTGGCGCTCGAAGTCTCGTGACATTAACCTTTGGCCGAGCAGCTTCACGCAGTTTATTTTCGTCTCCACGCTGCTACGGCGGTGATACCCGCTCCAGTTTCGCCACAGCGCCCGACCCAAGTGCTTCGATGCTCGCAGGACCTCATTTCGCGCGCGAGCTCCGGCCGTGTCCGGCTTCCAAGGCCTCGCAGTCCGCCTCGGCGGAATGACTGCCGCCGCGCCCCGGGCCGCGATGGCATCATGGCAAGCGCGGGTGTCATAGGCACCGTCGGCGGTGACGGTGGCGATCTCCTCCCCCGCCGGAATTTGGGCAAGCAGGTCCGGCAGCATCGGCGCGTCGCCGACATTTCTGGAGGTGACCTCGACCGCCCGGATCTCCAATGTTTCCTCGTCGATCCCGAGGTGGATCTTGCGCCAAACCCTGCGTCGCGAGCCACCGTGCTTGCGCGTGTGCCACTCTCCTTCACCTTCCACCTTGATGCCGGTGCGGTCGACGAGCAGGTGAAGCGCGCCGTTGGAGCCCCGATACGGGATGGTGACGTCCAAGGCCTTTTGGCGACGCGACAGGGTGCTGAAGTCAGGCACGGACCAGCCAAGGCCGGACAGTTCCAGCAGGCTCTCAACGAACCCTGTCGTCTGGCGGAGTGTCAGCCCGAGGAGGACCTTGAGGGTCAGGCAGGCCTGGATCGCGGCGCCGCTATAGGACTGCTGGCGACCACGACGCCCGGACGGTACCGCCTCCCATTGCATCGAGGGATTGAACCAGACGGTCAGCGATCCGCGCTGCATCAGCGCATGATTGTAGCTCTTCCAGTTGGTCGTCTTGTATGTCGTCTTCGGAGGTCTGCTCATGTTGCACAGCTAGCATAGTGGATTCACAAGATGAATCCCCATGGATTTGCGCAACAACGCCATGACGACGGCTCCCCGATTTGTGTGGTTCCAGACTGCTCGCCGCGCGTGCAATTAGCCGGACCAAAAAAATCTTCCAATGCCGGGAATAATCTGACGGCAACGGGCGTTTATAAATAGGACAAAACTGCACAGGCCACACGAGGAAGACCAATGACGGATGCCGAAGGTGGGGCCGACCGGAACATAGAGGATTTGCTAAACGCCTATCTAGACGGCGAATTGTCCCCATGCGGTCGGCAGGAGGCCGAGGCGCGCCTAGCCGAGGACAACAATTTTCAGAGAACGTTCGAAATGCTAAAAAGCGCGAATATGAAGGCTCGAAGCGCCTTCGACGACAATCTACGCGCCCTCCCATCAGAGCGATTGTATGGGCCGCACCATGGAGCTACCCGCCGCCAACAGCGACCGGCCGCCGCATGGTTGGCGTTTGTCGGTAATTGCCGCAGCCTGTGCGGTCTTGTGTTTTGGGCTGGCGGGTAGCTTTCACTATGGAGCGCACACCGCGCGCTTGGCCGCCTCAGCCTGGGTGATGCAGGTGGTCGGTTCCCACGATGTTTACGAAACCCAGAGCCGCCACCTTGTGGAGGTGGCCGCAAGCGAAAAGGATCATATTGAAAGCTGGCTAGGAAAGACCACTGGCGTGACCTTTGCCACCCCCGACCTAACGGCGCATGGTCTTGAGTTCCGTGGCGCAAGGCTTCTGGCGGCCAATGGGCTCCCGGTGGCGCAACTGTTGAATACTGATCGCGCGGGTTCCGTTGTCGCACTTTGCATTGCTCCGGTAGACACAAGCCCGACCGATGCTGCGGCAAACATTCGGAAGGTGGGCAGTTATGATACGGTATCATGGTCAGCTTCGGGAGCGCGTTTCGTCTTCGTCGGTCCAGAAAGCACTGTGCCACTCTCGGAAGTGTTGGCAACTACGAAACAACAGCTTCTTGCCATCGACACCTGAAAGCAAAGAATGATTACCCTCGGCTTAACTACCAATATGAAAAACACGCTTCTCGCGTTGGTTATCACTCGAGCCTACTGGAGGTAGCCAAGCCAAAGTGCATATCGTGACTAGATGTTTCTACTCCGGGAAGGGGTTTTCACCCGAATTTGCGATGCTGTAGAATTGTTGACTGCTCAGCCTTTTGACATTGGTCAAAACTATCCTGTCAGAAATGCTCAGTTGCTCCCAATGTTTCTATCGAGTTTTCGAGAGCAGGGAAGTCGCTCAATCGTCACCACAAAGAATAAGGTCCTAGAACATGTTCCAACCATCATTTTTTAGGGAAGAATGCGTTGACGTAATGCATGAATTGATGCGGTCACGACCGTTCGCGACCCGAGTGTCCTCAGTACAGGGCGAACTCTCTGCAGACCACGTGCCCCTTGTTCTCAAGCAAAACGAACAAGGTGGCTGTCAGCTGGAAGGGCACATTGCTGCTGCTAGTCCGCTGTTTCGGCATCGCGGCGATGACATCGCCTGTACTCGCCATCTTTCAGGGCCCACAGTCGTATGTCACTCCCTCCTGGTACGCGTCAAAGAAGGAGGATGGAAAAGTGGTGGCGACCTGGAATTACGTTGTCGTTCATGCACGGGGCGTCTTGAACTTCACCCGGGATTCCATGTGGCTACTGAAACACTTGGAAGAACTCAAAAGTCAGCATGAAGGCAATCGCGAGGAGCCTTGGTCGGTTTCTGATACGCCTGATGATTTCATACAACGACAGTTCCGGGCACTCGCCGGTTTTACGATAGAAATCAAAGATCTGCAGGAAACTTGGAAAGTGAGCCAAAACAAGCAATCTCGCGATGCGGCGGGAGTCCAGCACGGACTAAGTCAGTCGGGAACGGTGGATGGCAATGAATTGGCGTCGTTGGTCGCCGCTTGCGCAAGGCGATAGCCAACAAGACCGAACAAGAGCTGAATAAGAGAGGAAATAGAAATGGACTTTGGCGACCTAATCTGGATTTTGCCTAGTGCTGTTGCACTTTTTGCGGTGATCTGGTTCTTCAACGGCATACGGCTCATCGGTCGTGTAAGCTCGGGCAAGCCCATTGGAAAGCGATCAAAAAAGGCGCTCGTGCTCATCGATCTGCAATCGGCGTTCTGGGAAGCTGGCACTTTCTCCGAGACGGACAAAGCGGCTGCTAAGAAACACATCTTGCATGAAGTCCAATCTGCCAAGGAAGAGGGCATTCCTGTAATCGCCGTCCGACACGAATGGTCAATTCCATCGACGAAAGCCATCGCACGTGTGTTCGGAAAAGGCCTGGCGATTGCTGGAAAGCCTGGAACTGAGCTTCTTGAGCCACTTGATGAACTTGCGGACCATGTCTTGGTCAAACGTGTTCAGGATGCGTTTGAAACCGATGAACTCGACGAACTTCTCGCCAAGCTAGACGTTGGGGTCGTTCGGATCCTGGGATTGGACACCAATTTCTGCGTTGCAAAGACTGCAACGGCCGCGCGCCAAAGGGAATATGACGTGGAGATCGCTCTCAACGGTGTTCTCTCCGCCAACCATAAGAAAGCGGAACAGACTCTTCTGCAGCTACAAGAGCAAAACGTGACGTTGATCTAGCGTCAAACCATCACTCCAAAACCATCGAACAAATACGGATTCATAATGCAACCAATCAGGGAAACATCGGAATTGGAGGCACTGTACGGCGACGTGCCAACTGGCGCAAAAAAGAAGGTCGTCGACCATATTACGCCACTCTATCGAACATGGATTGATGCGGCCCGCTTCGTGGTATTGGCTACGGTCGGCCCAGGAGAGACGGACAGAAGCCCGCGCGGGGAAGACGGGCCAGTCGTGAGAATTCGAGACCAGAAAACTCTCGCTTCCCGATTGGCGCGGAAACAACCGTATAGATTCACTCAGGAACCTTGTGTCCGACGGAAGACTGAGCCTGATGTTCATGATCCCGGGGGTGAACAATGTTGTGCGTATCAACGGTACCGGATTTGTTACGGCCGACGAGGAAGTCCGAAAGATTTTCACCAAGGGACGGCATGTACCAATGACAGTTGTCGTAGTTGATGTTCAGGAAGCGTATTTTCAGTGCGCTAAAGCTCTGATGAGATCAGCTCTTTGGGGTCACGGTGATTTGCCAGAAGAGCTGCCGACGGCGGGTGATTTCATCCGTGAGCAGATTTCTGATTTTGACTCCGAAAAGTATGATGCCGAATATCCTGATCACGCTCGCGAGCGCATGTGGTAACCAAAATCGCAACAACCCCGGTCCAGCCTAGTTTTCTGACGTGGGGTATTCGAGATAGAGACTTGAACCTTTGGCATAGTTAGCCAATCTATTAACAAAAAATTCATTATGAGATTTTTGACCAACCCCAATTTTCCCTTTAGAATTAGTCCTCTACAACTTCTGTCACTGTACCCTAATTAATCAGATTCTGCGGTTTCAGAGCGCTTTGGGGCGTTTTGTACCCTTAATTACAATATACCCACAGGCTCCACACTTCAGGACTTCGCGCCAGATGAACGCTTCCAGATTGCATCTGCGCGCGCCAGCAGTGCTTCACGATTTGCGTCTGCCCCAAGCTCTGAGATGGCTTGACGTGCTGCTTGCAAAGCGGTCTCGGACGTATTTGTGTGGCTCGAACCAGGTGTTTCCTGCCTTGCCGGATGCTCTGTTTCCCACCACCCCGGAAGCCGTTTGCCGAGGTTCTGCGACAATCCACGGATCCGCTCGATCACCCGGCGATGCTGAGGAAAGACGCGGCGCAACTCCTGGGCCGCCTGGTCGTTTCCTCGCAGTATGATGGCGGCACCCAACAAGGGACGGGTCGTGCCGATGCCGACCGCAGCAAGCGCCAGTAGCCTTTCGCTCTCGTTCCCGGAGGTTAGCGACCAAAGATGCCCGATCTTTAGCACCGACATGAACGGACTACCTACAGCGCTTGCGAGTAGAAGAGGGCAAGCATCTGCTGGAGACGAGCGACGAAAGCATCGAAGAAATCGCCGCCGAGGTCGGATACGAGGAAGTCTCAAGTCTTTGTCACATTTTCCGAAAGCATGACGGGATGACGGCGTCAGTCTACCGCCGAAGGTTCTAAACGGGCTTTCGCAACCTCGGACGGGGCTGACGCCTGATCCGCCCCGATCAGGGGCGGGTTTACTTCAAGCGGGGCCGCAACAGGCGCGGCAGCAACATCGGCACCCGGCCTTGATAGGTGCGGTAGGTATCCCCAAAGCGCTTGACCAGGGATTTCTCCTCGAAATGTAGACCGACCAGCATGTAGACGGTCATCAGCCCCGCAAACAGCAGATGTCCGACGGTCATCTCGGGGATGAAGTAAAATATCAGCAACAGGCCCAGTTGCAGCGGATGACGCACCACCCGGTAAAGAAACGGTGTGCGGAAGGCATCTTCGGTCGTGCGGCCGCCCTGCAGCCGATTCCAAGGCTGGGCAATCCCGACAAACTCCAGATGACCCAGAAGGAAAGTGGACACCACCACCATGGCCGCGCCAAGGGCAAAGACCAGCAGCGGCAAGATCATAGCCGGGCCTTCGAAGGACCAAAGCACCGCAGGCATCGGCTGCCAGAACCAGACAATCGCAATCAGAAACAGCGATGATTGCAGTACATATGTCGCGCGTTCGATATCGGGCGCTACGATCCGGGTCCATCGGCGTTTGAACCAATCGCGCGCCATGACGCTGTGGGTAGCGCCGAATGCAAAGATCATGCCCGTGTTGAACAGCACGGCCGCAGTGACCGATGAAGGCGCGCGTGACGGCAGCCCGGGCAAGCTTAGAAGGAAGGCGACCATGAGCAA
This sequence comes from Epibacterium sp. Ofav1-8, assembly GCF_022348185.1. Taxonomy (GTDB): domain Bacteria; phylum Pseudomonadota; class Alphaproteobacteria; order Rhodobacterales; family Rhodobacteraceae; genus Epibacterium. The sequence goes on along the minus strand of NZ_JAKRFD010000021.1, from coordinate 9,463 downwards.
AAAGGCCACCCCGAACAGGGCATAGGACAGCAAGGCATAAATCAGAAAAAACAGATTTTTCATTTTTATCTCAAAAGGTTGGCCAAGATCAAGTGCTGCACCGCCTCAGGGTGAAACCGCTCGATCCGGCAAGTAGACATGCACCATATGATCGGCAAAGACGCGTCCGATGGGTGTGGTTGCAACATCCTCGCAAGTTCCCAGAACCACAAAGCCACAGGCCGACACTTGCGCGCCATCTGTAGTGGTCTGGGCAGTTGGCAAGGTGCAGATACGTTTCAGTGCGCGCAGCGCGGCATCTTTACCGCCAGCCCCGGTACAGGCATAGGCCACCGGGTTGGGGTCAAAGATATTGCCGAAAAAAGCGCCTTCCCAAAGCGGGAAATCCTCATGTTCCTCTTGACTGGCGGCAAACATCGGCAGTGCGGCCAAGCCGCCGCTTTCGCTCCGCAGTGATATGGCGACCGACACGCCAAACGCATTGGTCCGGGCCAGAAGGCAGGCGGTAAGATCCAGCTGCTTTGGTTTCGGCAGCGGGCCTTCGCGCCATTCCGGGGCAATCCCAATGGCGCCGGCAAATTCGTACCGCGTTCCGTCATGCACGCCAAAAGCCGTGTCCCCGTTCGGAAGGGCACATTCGACCGTATATTGCAGAACCTTGCGCTGCATTTCGGATCGCATAAGCGGTGAGGCGGACAGGTCGACTTCATCCACGTCCGCACACGCAGGCAGCGCCCAAACGGTCACTATCGCGAGCGCGGGCCATTTGCGGAAAGAGAATTGCACTATGAGATGTCCTTGCAGCAGATCGGTTGCTGGCCGGTGCCCTACCTTGTGGCACCGGTCCAAGGGTGGGCTGTGCGCCGGCGTCGTTACAGCTTTTTGGAGGCCAGCAGAGCCAGGCCTGTCAGCGTTTCACTTTGACCTGGTGCGATGCCGTTGATTGTGATGACGTTGGAGGACATGCCGTTGAAGGTGATGACGTTCCCCGAAATACCGTTCAGCGTAAAACCGTTGAACCGCAGTCCGTTCAAAGTGAATCCATTGGAATGCAGGCCATTCAGTTGCAAACCGTTGGTGGTGGGCAGTGCGGCAGCCGAGCTTGCGGACAGGGCAATGGCGATTGCGGCGGCGATGTTTTTCATTTTGTTTCCTTTCGAATTCACGTCTGTCGTTGGTGATATGAGTACGCGCCAGCCCGCGGCGATATTCCTTCGGTTAAGCGATTTTTTCACCTGGGCTTTTGGGGTCGCCAACCCGCACCTTGAAGTGACCAAAACAAAAGCGTTCAGGCAGAGTTTCGTCACTGCGCCGGGCCTCCACCCGACCACCATGGCGCATACGCGCGCATTTCCGATGCAATTGATTTCGTGCCGGGGGTGCTACGTCACACTGTCAAAACCAGTTTCCATGATGACCGCCCTGAATTGTCGCGGTGTAAGTGGCGAGACCCCATTCACTGACCCGTTTTCGAACCGCTCGGTGCAGTTGCCGGATTGCCAACCACAGTCGCACTGGGCGCGACATCGCGGGTAACAACGCTGCCCGCACCGACAATCGTTCCGTCACCTATCGAAACCCCCGGCAGAATGACAGCGTTGCCGCCGATCCAAACGTCTTTTCCAATGTCAACCGGGCGCGCGATTTCCAATCCAGCGGCCCTTTTTTTCGCGTCGTGATGATGCTCGGCACAGTAAATCTGCACGTTGGGTCCCAAAAGAGTGCCGGTGCCAATTCTGACGCTGCCGCTGTCAAGGATGGTGCAACCGGCGTTGATGTATACGCAAGCGCCTATTTCTATGTTGAACCCATAGGCGCAATGGAAGGGCGCTTCGATGTATGTATCTTCCCCAAGACAGGAAAAAAGCGCAGCCAGACCTGGGCCAACCGACCCGCGCCTGTCAGGATTCAGAAGCCCATGTTCATGAACCGCCCGCCGGGCCACCATCCGATGCTGCTCCAGCTCTGCATCCAGACAGGTATACCATTCCCCGGCCTGCATTTTTTCCAGTTCCGTCAGGGCCATCTAGACTTCTCCGAATTTTTGCTTGGGCTTGTTCTCCTCCATCGCTCGACAAAGATGCATTACCACAGTCGTGCATGACAACCTTTTGCCCGAGAAATCGCGAAAATCATACCCAAACTGGCTGGAAGGTCGAGCGACCGCCAACTATGGTTTCATATACCGGTCGACGGATTTGCGCGCAGTTCATCATTTCGAACCGCGCATATTTTTTCGGGTTTCTGAACTATGCAGCGTTCAATCCCCCACGCCCTTGACCAGCAGAACGGCATCACCGTCCTGATATTTCAGTTGTGGTGTGGGTACAACCGCGGCACGTCCTTGTTCAACATAGCCAAGCTTGTGATACAGCGACATGGCTGCGCTATTCTGATCAAAACAAAGAAGAGATACCCGTGACAGGCCCATTTGCCGGGCTTTCTCTTCGGCTTGCAGCATCAGCTTGTACCCCAAGCCACGTCGGCGAAACGACTCCGAAATGGCCAGACCCGCTACATAAAGCGAGCCTGCATCTTCAAGCTGCGAATATGGTTGCAGAACTGGATCATCATCAACGCCACCGTCTGCTTCCATCTCGAAGCAATGAAGCATTCCAATAGCCTCACCGTCCTGCTCCAGTAAATCACAATTCTCAAATGAAAATGGCGTGTTTCTACGGCTGTAGCGCGCTGTTCCAATATCTAACAAAGGAGTCTGATCTGACCTGCTTTTGTCCCAGATGTATGCAGCCATCCCATCTGATGCGATCAAGAAAAAACTCGCGATCACACGGGCATCCTGCAAGATCGCAGGTCTGATTTTGGTCTGATCGGGCTGGATTACGATATGCTCGAAATCGTTCATGTGGCGTTCTCTCGTTCTATGTCAGTTTGGACGGAAAACGCGCTTGCGGGACAGTTTATTCCATCGCTCAGAGAAGATTTTTGTATACTTGGATCGGCTCTGATAATGTGATCGCCCCCAATCCCATAAGTTCAAACCGCAATCGCATGCCTCGCTGCGCGCGTCGGACGATTGTTAAACCCGCGCCATCCGGGGTAAACACAAACTGGAATCCGGTCGCAGCTGGATAAAAGTTCAGCGGTAGTTAGACGCACTCAAAGCACCAGATCGTCCTGATCCAGGGTTTCACCGATCTTTGTTGAGAAAGCGGCAACGAGGTCGGGCACGTCCATGTTGGCCCGCGCGTTATGATCAAGGTCAAGCGCAATCTGTCCGCGATGCATCATTATGGTACGATCACCGTATCTTAGCGCCTGGGCCATGGAATGGGTGATCATCAGGGCGGTAAGGTTATAGTCCTCAACCACCTTTTCGGTCAGATCGGCAATCAGCTCGGCCATGACCGGATCAAGCGCGGCGGTGTGTTCATCCAGCAAAATGACCTTGCTCGGCGCAAGCGTCGCCATGATTAGGCAAACGGCTTGTCGCTGGCCGCCGGACAACAGGTCCATGCGGTCCGACAACCGGTTCTCCAATCCAAGCCCCAGCACGGAAAGCCTGTCGCGATAGCGGTCCTTCTGGTTGCCAGTCAACGCCAGCCGAAAGCCGCGCGCCTGCCCCCTGCGGTCGGCAAGCGCCAGGTTTTCCTCGATGGTCAGCGCGCCGCAGGTCCCAGCCAGCGGGTCCTGAAAGACGCGGGCGATGTCAGTGGCGCGCTGATGTTCACGCAGGCGCACAACGGACTTGCCATCTATCACCACATCGCCCGACGTGGCGGCTACGGTTCCTGCAACTGCGTTCAGCAGCGTGGATTTGCCTGCCCCGTTCGACCCGATGACCGTCAGGAATTGCGAGGTCGGCACATCCAGCGATACCGACTGTAATGCGCGGTTTTCATTTGGTCCACCCGCGCCAAAGACGACCTCAATGTTTTTGATGGATATCATCGTGCGGCTTCCTTTTGCGTACGTGACTTTTGCGCTAGCCCCGCGCGGCGGAACGGCCAGGCGGACTTGCTAATGCGGGGAATGACAAAGGCCAGAGTCACGATAGTGGCGGTCAACAGGTTGAGATCCGATGTAGTCAGCCCGATCGCATCGCTTTCCAGCGCCAGCGCAAGGGCCAGCCGGTACACCACCGCGCCCAGCACACAAGCCAGAATGGCGAAAACAGGATTGGCGGTGCGGATCAGCGCCTCACCAATGAAGACGGCGGCCAGACCCACGATGATCGTGCCCACGCCCATGGTGACATCTGCAAAGCTGTAGACTTGGGCGAACATGGCGCCTGCCAGTCCGCACAAACCATTTGCGATGGCCAGCCCGACATAGATGCGGCTGGAAGGGCCAATGCCATTGGCGGCACTCATCCGCGGATTGATCCCCGTGGCCCGCAGGCTCAGCCCATAGCGCGACACGATGATCCGCGCCATAAGCCCAACCATCAAGGCAACGACCACGAGAGAAAAGACCGTCTTGGCCATTTGCCCGCTCAGCGAAAAGGTTTCGCGCAACCAGTGAATGGTCGTTTCCTGGCCCAGCAATGCGACATTGGGCTGGCCCATGATGCGGATGTTGATGGAATAAAGGGCGGTCATCGTGAGGATGCCCGCAAGGATGTTCAGAACGCCCAGCCTTTCGCTGAGGAGCGCGGTCAAGAGGCCAGCCAGCGCTCCCGCGGCGGTCCCCGCGCAGAGCGCTAGCACAGGATCACCACCGCCGATGATCATCACCGCGCCGACAGCCGCGCCCAGGGGGAAGCTACCGTCGGGGGTGAGGTCGGGGAAGTTGAGCATCCGGAACGACAGCAGGGTGCCCGTCGCCACAAGGCCGTAGATCAGCCCGATCTGAAGGGCACCCAAGAGAGCGAAGGTTGTCATCACGCTGTTATTCTCCGCGGAAACGCGCCTGAGCGACGATATCTTCAGGCAGGGTGATGCCCACGTCACTGGCGGAGCCGAGGTTGACACCGTATTCCACCAGCGGGCTGCGGCCCACGGGGATGTCGCCGGGGTTTTCGCCGTTCAGGATGCGCGCCACCATCTCGCCGGTCAGGGTGCCGATGTCGCAATAGCTGAAGCCCTGCGCCACCATCACACCGCGTTCGGCATAGGAGGCCTCACCGCCGATGGTGGGGATGCCGTTTTCATTGGCCACCGCTGTCAGGGCCTCAAGCCCGCTAGCAACGGTGTTATCGGTCATCACGTAGATCGCGTCGACCTGACCCACCATGCGTTCCACGGCTGCCCCCAGATCGGCTGTGCGGACAGCCGCGGCTTCGACTAGTTCCAGCCCGGTCTTTTCCGCTTCGGCACGGATCACGTCGATCAACGCCACGGAACTTGCCTCGCCCGGGTTATAGACCACGCCCAGTTTCTTGAGGTCGGGCACCACCTGCATCGCCAGTTCAAAATGGCGGTCAACCGGCGACAGATCGGTGACACCGGTGATGTTGGCGCCCGGATTGGCCGGATCGGCCACCAGACCGGCGGCAACTGGATCTGTCACGGCGCTAAAGACGATGGGGATCTCCTCTGTCGCGGCCAGAACCGACTGCGACGATGGGGTCGAGGCCGCCACGATCACGGCCGGCTTCATCCCTACAAACCGGTTGGCGATTTGCGCGGCATTGACCACCAGACCCTGGGCGCTTTCGTATTCGGTGCGCAGCGTCTCACCTTTCACAAAGCCCTGACGGGCAAGTTCCTCGATCGCGCAATCGCGCGTCGCGTCCAGCGCGGGATGTTCCACGATGGCGGTAAAGGCGACCAGCGGCGCATCATCGGCCCAGGCAGTGCCAGCGGCACAAAGGGCCATCACCCCGGATAGAATTGTGCTTCTCATTGTCATTAACTCCCTGTTTTTGATCGTGTTAATCCAGTCTCTGCCATTCTGGTCAAGGGTGGTCTACTCTTCGCTGAGGTAGAAGCGCGGCAGATCGCGCAGGCCAACCATCCAGTATGCGGCACTTGGCGCGCCCAGATCGGCCGCCACCTGTTCGGTGCGCACCTGCTGCGCGCCGTCAGCGCCAATGATCGTGACCTCGTCCCCGACGCTCGCATCGGCGCAGGCAGAGATATCGAGGATCGTGTATTCAGCAGACACGCCCAATACAGGGCATTCCTGCCCCCGGCACAACATGACCGACGTCCGTCCCTCCGCGGCAGAGGCATAGCCATTGGCCATCCCGTACAGCACCACCGCGGTATCAATGCCCGCGCCTTCGGCCACAGGTGTAGGCAGATCATCCCCTGGCCAGCGATGATTGATGTGGATAATGCGTGTTTTCAGCGCCCTGAGCGCGGGCGTGAACCCGTGATCGAGAATATCGATGCCTGCAATGGGGGGCAGACCAAAGACCAGATGCCCCGGCGAAACTGTATTAAGAGGATCAGGAAAACCGCCCAGCATGACCGAGCTGGCCGCGGCTTGAGCAAAGTCGATGGACCGGCCGATTTGCGCCTCGATCTTTGTCACCACATCGGCAAAAGCGTTGAGCCGCCGCTGCGACCAGTCGGCCTTGGCCGGATCGGCATAGGGGATATGCGTATAGACGCCCTCAAGGTAAAGCCCGGTCGTGTCTTCAATCTCCACCGCCAAAGCACAGGCATCGTCCAATCGGACACCCAACCGGCCGAGCCCTGCATCGACCTTCATGTGCACAGGGATGACGCGATCCAGACACTTGGCCAGGGCCGCTAGAGCCGCCACGCCACCCGCATCATAGACCGTGGGCGTCAGATCATTCGCCACCAGCCGGTCATTACCTTCGGGCAATTGCGCGCCATAGACTAGAATGCGCAGGTCGATCCCCGCCGCGCGGATAGCCAGCGCTGTATCCACGTCCGCCGTGGCGATCCCGTCAACGTCTAGCCCCGCCAGATGGCGCGTGATCTCTACTGCACCAAGGCCATACGCATTGGCCTTGATCGGCACGATCAGGCGTGTGCCTTCAGGGGCCATTTCCCTGACGCGGGCCACGTTCCGGGTGATCGCATCTAAATCGATCTCGGCCCAGACCGGCCGGGCATCCAAACGGGCGCGTTGATCTTTTGGGTCGAATGCGGGCTTGTTCATTCACAGGTCTCCAATAGCGATGTGCTTTTTAAAGGTTGCAGCGGTGTGGCGTCCCGGTCGTCGGGGACAATGTGGCGGGGTCGCACGCTGGGGGTGGTGGATGTGTTTGAAATGGCGTTCATCGTCAGAGTGATGAGGCGGCGCGGCCAGGGCGACAGATTGGCGGCGGACCCATGCAAAGTGTTCACATCCATAAAGATGACTGAGCCTGCGGGGCCTGTCGGCGCCTCTATACCCCCGCGGCGGACCTCGGCCTCGATAACGGCACGGTCGGTATATCGGAACGTATAGGAGGTGCCCTCATCCGCGGCCTGCGGGTTCTTGTCCTCATAGCGATGGGACCCGGGCACCATCATCAGAGGACCGTTGTGAGGGTTCACATCATCCAAAAAGATCAGCACATTGACCATGCGCGGTGTGGGGATGTGATCATCTATGAAATAGGCCGGATAGTCCTGATGCCAGAACCAGATGTCGCCGTTGAACGCTTGCTTGCAGTTGATGCCCATTTGCCAGGCATAAACATCCTCGCCCAGCAGCGCCGTGGCCCTGTCCAGCAAATCGGGATGCCGCGTCAGCCGGGCAAAAAGAGGGTTCCAAAGCTGCGGATTAAGAATGGTACGTGGCGTCTGCCCATCCTTCTCGAGAATGGTACGCTGGCTGTCTTCGGGGTTGCCGAGGATCGTCTGAACCTCGTCCTGCATGGCGCGGGCGTTTTCCGCGCCCAAAAGGTCGGGGCAGTACACGAATCCGTCGCGCCGATATGTTGCCTTCTGATCGTCTGTCATCATCGCGACCCCTCCTGTCGAACGCTGTGACGCCCTGGGATTCACGATAGCCTTGGATGAAATCCAATTTCATTCATAATTTACTTCAATAATACGATTCTTTAGCATATTCAGTCATAATCTTCCAAAACTTCAGACAGGATATGCTAACATGTACACAATAGACGATGCGGACCGCCGAATTTTGACAGAGTTGCAAAAAGACCCCCGGCTGTCGAATGCCGCGCTGTCAGAACGGGTTGGCCTGTCACCTACGCCCTGCCTGAGACGCGTCAAGCGCTTGCATGATACAGGCGTAGTCTCCGGAGAGCTGCTGCTGGTCGACCCGTCTCGCGTGGGCCTACACATCGAAGCGATGGTCAGCATTAGGCTTGAAAAGCACGGCAACGACATCACTGCTCCGTTTGAACAGGCCATCGCGCGCATCCCCGAGGTGTTGTCCTGCTTTTTGGTGGCCGGTGTCATGGATTTTATCGCGCATACGGCCGCGCCGAATCTGTCCACTCACACGCTGCTGGTCAAAAAAATCGCATCGCTGCAAGGAGTGGCCGACATCCGGAGCGACATCATCCTGCAAAAAACCAAACCCTGGACATCGACCCCAGTCTGAGACTGGCAACATAAAGGAGGGTCAGATTGTCAACGGCGGAGCAAAAGTCGACCAGTCGAGCGTGTGCGCCTTGGAGCGTGCGACCCAGCCTTGTTGTGCACATCGGTGTGTGAACGGACTTCACCTTTCCCGGACGGACTTATTTTGCGGGCTTTGTGACGGGTATGCCAAGAGCGGTGTAGCGGTCGAGCACCGCGATCCGGACCTGGAGCACAGCGACCTGTGAGTCAAAGTCACGAGCCATGAGGCCATGGCCAAGGAGTTTGACGCAGTTCATCTTTGTTTCTACGCGACTTCATCGGCCGAGACAACGGTGTCTGGGGCGATCCTTTCCCTTGCAAACTCGACGCCCTGCGCCTCCCGAAGAAAGGTTCTCGTCACCGTTCGGTCGCCACGCTGGCGGAGCACGACAACCACCCGGCGCTTCCCACTCCGGTTGACGCGCCGCCGCCTGTTGACACGCTCCTCCTTTAAATTGGCAGGCCGGACATGGCCACCGAACGCCGCGCCATAAACCTCGACCTCGCCGTCCAGGCGGGCATCCCGGGTCTCCGCCTTCATTGCCTCCCTGAGCTTGTGCATGAGCACGAATGCCGTCTTGTGCTGCACATCCAGATCACGTGAAATCTGAACCGCGGACAGTCCCTTCGCCGCGTTCACGAACAGACAGATCGCGCCCAGGAGATCGAGGAAGGCGAGCTTCCGGGAGGCGAAGATCGTGCCTGACGTTACGCTGAATTGCCGATGGCAGGCCGCGCACTTGAAACCGCGCGTGGTCGTCAGGTCGAAAACATCAACACATCCGCATGCAGGGCAGATCGGCTCGCCATCGGTCTCCGGCCAGCGCAGTTGGCAGAACCGACGGCATGCCGCCTCTTCCCCTTCGGAGAAGATCGATTGGGAGTGGGCAAAACTTGGGGGTCATGCGGCTGCTCTTTGGTAGGCTCCGGTTAGCCGACCGTCGAGAACGGCGGCGCGGACAACAGCCACGCGGTGGGCTCCCGTGGGTGACCATCTCATGCGG
>NZ_JAKRFD010000020.1 GCF_022348185.1 Epibacterium sp. Ofav1-8 | reverse complement strand
ACTGGCGCAACTTCGACATTTCCGAAGAGGACGTGCGCCGCTCCCGCCGGGCCTATTTCGGCAATATCTCCTATCTCGACGACAAGATCGGCGAGGTGATGGAGGCGCTGCGCGGCACCCGTCAGGACCAGGACACCATCATCCTGTTTGTCGCCGATCACGGCGACATGCTGGGCGAGCGCGGGCTGTGGTTCAAGATGAGCTTTTACGAGGGTTCGTCGCGGGTGCCGATGATGGTGTCGGCGCCGCAGATGGCGCCGGGGCTGGTCACCGATCCGGTCTCCAACATCGATGTCTGCCCGACGCTCTGTGATCTGGCCGGGGTCAGCATGGAGGAGGTGATGCCCTGGACCGCGGGCGAGAGCGTGGTGCCGCTGGGCCAGGGCGCAGAGCGGCAGAGCCCGGTGGCGATGGAATACGCCGCCGAGGCCTCTTATGCGCCGATGGTGTCGCTGCGGCAGGGGCGCTACAAGCTCAACCTCTGCGCGCTGGACCCCGATCAGCTGTTCGACCTGGAGGCTGACCCGCACGAGCTGACCAACCTGGCCGGGGATCCCGCCCATGCCGAGGGCTATGCGGCGCTGAAGGCGATCGCCGCCGACCGCTGGGATCTGGACCGTTTCGACGCCGAGGTGCGCGCCAGCCAGGCCCGCCGCTGGGTGGTCTACGAGGCCCTGCGCCAGGGCGGCTATTTCCCCTGGGATTACCAGCCGCTGCAAAAGGCCTCGGAGCGGTACATGCGAAACCACATGGATCTCAACATCGTCGAGGAACAGGCGCGGTTCCCCCGGGGCGAGTAGTACACTTCCCTCAGGCCGTCCTGCGATCAGCGGGCCGGCGAATTCAGTTGACCCGCCTCCCCCTGCTTGCCATGAGCCAAGGGGCGCAAGACAGGAGAGAGCAATGCCCAAACTGGGGATGGAGCCCAAGCGCCGGGCGGCGCTGGTATCAGCCGTGATCGACGAGATTGGCGAGACCCGCTCTCTCGACGTGACGGTTGCGCAGATCGCGCGTCGGGCCGGCATGAGCAGCGGCCTTGCACATCATTATTTCGGCAGCAAGGAACAGATGCTGATCGCCGCCATGCGGCACATCCTGTCGGAATTTTCCGCCAAGGTTCGGGCCGGCCTGCAAGACGCCGAAGGGCCACGTGCCCGCCTGGAGGCGATCCTGCGTGCAAACTTTGCGCCACATGTATTCGATCCGCGCAAGACCTCTGCCTGGCTCAGCTTCTACGCCCTTGCGCAGTCGAAATCGGACGCCTCTCATCTGATGCAAGTCTACCAGCGCCGCCTGAGAAGCAATCTGCTGTTTGACCTCCGCAAACTGAGCCCCGACGCCGAGCGGGTGGCCGACACACTGGCGGCGCTGATTGACGGGGTCTATTTGCGGGCTGCGCTGACGGACGGAGCGCGCAGTGATGCGGCCTTTGGCACGGTCTCCCATGCCCTTGCGGTGTTTCTGGACCAGTCTCAACCGGGCTGATCCATCTGCACCGCGCGCTTGTGCGGATCAGAAGTCGTCCCAAAGCGCCTTGGCGGCATTTCCATCCGTGGCGGCCTGCGCCGCGACCGGCGTGATGTCGTGCCAGTCTTCGCCATGCGCCGTTGCCGCCGGTCCGGCATCTTGCCTCTCCGCCTCGCTCGGGGCCGCCGGTGCCACGGCGGCGTGGGCGGAGCCGGTCTCGAACCGGGTCACCAGAGCGGCGAGGTTGTCGGCATCGCCATTCAGCAGCTGGCTGGCTGCGGTGGCTTGTTCGACCATGGCAGCATTCTGCTGGGTCACCTGATCCAGTTGCGTCATCCCGGTGTTGATTTCAGAGATTCCGGTGGACTGCTCCGCAGCACCCTCGGCAATCTCCGACACCAAGGTGGAAATATGGGTCACCCGCTCGACGATGCTGGACAGTGCCGCCCCCGCCTTGCCGACCAGATCAACGCCACGCTCGACATGCTCGCCAGAGTTTCCGATCAACGTCTTGATCTCACTCGCCGCTCCCGCTGATCGTTGCGCCAGAGACTGAACTTCGCTGGCCACAACAGCAAACCCGCGGCCGGCCTCACCGGCGCGCGCGGCTTCCACCCCCGCATTCAACGCCAGCAGATTGGTCTGGAAGGCAATGTCATCAATGACGGAAATGATCTGGCCGATTTGCTGCGAGGACTGTTCGATCTCCGACATCGCCGACACCGCATTCTGTACAACCGTGCCACTCGACTCGGCCTCCGCGCGCGCTTCCTTGACGATGGTTTCGACACTCTGCGCCCCATCGGCCGAGGATTTGACGCTGGCCGTCAATTCATCAAGCGCGGCGACCGTTTGCTCCAAGGTGGCCGCCTGTGCCTCGGTCCGCTGTGACAGGTCCCCCGAGGAGGTACTGATTTCCGAGGCACCGTTGCGAATGCTCTGCGCGGCCTCGACCACATCTGTGACCAGTGTTCTCAGCTGGGAGATCGCAGTGTTGAAATCCTGCCGCAAGTGCTCGTGCGGCTCCGGGAAAGGCTCGGAGATCTCATGTGTCAGATCCCCCTTAGCAAGCTGCACCAGGCCGCGGCTCAACGCGCTCACAACGAGGTTCTGCTCTTCCTGCTTGCGCATGCGATCCTGCTCGGCCAGTTCGGCAGATTTGAGATCGCCACGGAAGACTTCCAGCGCGCGGGCAATCACGCCGATCTCGTCACGGTAGTCCGTGCCCCGCACGTCGGTATCATATTGACGATCCGCCACCGCCCCCATGTCTTCGCTCAGAACCTGCACACGTCCCGTCACTGTGCGCGCCGCAAGCCAGGAGAACAGCAGTACGCCGATCGACACGACCACGGCGGTAATCAGGGAGTTGCGCACCAGTTCCGCACTGTTGGCAGAGGCTTCGGCGTGGTCGATTTCCAGCACGATGCCCCAGGTTTCTCCGTTGGGCACCTGGATGCTGTCCGTCACCGCAATGACATCCCCGCCTTCCAGGCCTGTTGTATGTTCAAAATACTGGCGTTCACCACCAAGGGCGGCCGATATCGCTGCGGTCGAGGCCAACTGGTCAAAAACGCGATGCCCTTCCTCATGCGGCGAAGAGGATGTCGCGGACCCATCGGACGCCACGGTATAGACAAGCCCGGTTTCACCCAGAAGATCCGACTGCGCCAGAATCTCGTTGAGGCGGTTGATCGGAACCTGCACCGCCACAACACCAAAGACCGACATGCCATTGTAGACCGGTGCGGCCACAAAAATCGCGGGGGCGTCCTGACTTGGCGCATAGGGTGACAGCCGGGTCATATAGACCTGCCCGGCTTCCAGATCGACCGCGGCCCGAAAGGCCTCACCCAAGCCGCTGTCCTTGTACGGCCCGTCGACAAAGTTGGTGGCAAAGTCGTCTTCCTTGAATACCGAGTAGATCATGTTCCCGCTCGGATCGAACAGGAACATGTCATAAAAGCCGCGGGCCCTCTGATAGGCGCGGAAGCCTTCGTGGTATTTCTTGTGGCGCAGGGTCCAGACAGATTTGTCGCCCGCGCTCAGCAATTCGTCTTTCTCGCCAACCGGATGCGGGTTCTCATCCAGGTAGAGACGGCGCAGATAGTCCCCAGGCTCTTCGTCCTTGACCGGCATCCACCCGCGACCGAAGTCCTTGACCCCGAGCGCGACTGATCCGTTCAAAGCCAGCGCACTGACCTCGGCCGCTACATCGTCCAGCCAGGTTTCCAACGCGTTCGAACGTTCGCGCAGCAAGGTTTCATAGGCCGCCTTGCGCTCATTGCCGAATTCCGTGACCGCCCGGAACGTGACAACGCTGCCCGCCGCGAGCAACAGGACAATAGCCGGGATCGCGATGATCACCGGCAACTTGAGACTCATCGCGGTGGTTTTCCAGAGGCGGCTAAACACGGGCATCAGGCGCATTCCTTTTCCAACAATTGGAATCACGGCGCAGATCGCCGAACGCAGGAAAGCTTGCCGAAAATTGCTTGAGCAACGCTTAACACTGACGGTGTGGTTGGTCGCTTGACGCAAAATGCTGGAAAATGGTGCTGCTGGAGAGAATTGAACTCTCGACCTCTCCCTTACCAAGGGAACCGATCCAATACAAAAAAGTTCATAAAAACAATTTTTTACGCGCATCCCAAAAGGCACCTGCACGCGCATTGCACCACTTTGGTTTTCAAATGCAGCGCTCTGCCCTTTAGTGGGTGCACAAAAAAGAGGGCCGCACCAGCTGGCGCGGCCCCAAGTTAGCACGGCGGACCCTCAAAACACCGTGCAAAGGCATCAAAAACGTGCATGCGTGCTATGTGTTTACCAGCCCCCAAATCGTTTCGGTTAACTCTGACAGACCTCGATTGTTATCCACTATCAAATCTGCATCGTGCTTAGTGAGATCCATGCTTGAAAATGGCTCCAATGGCAGGCGCTTGGATGCATCCACCCAAATCACCACATCAAACAAACTCTTGCTGCGGTCGAACTCGGCACGGCTGCGCATCCCCACGTAAATGGGGGCCAGCGCCAATACCTGTTCCGCCAAAGATGGACCCGGGCGAAGATTATAAGCCTCGATTGCGTGGCGCCACATAGCCCGATGATTGCGCCTATCCTCAAAGCAAGCGCGCCAATCAGGATACAGATCTGACACCAGAGGATAGACGGCCCTAGCCGCACAAAACTCTGAGCTAGAGATAAACTCGACACCCAACTCACGCCCCAGACACTGCGCTGCAGTGTCTTTCCCGTGTTCCGCGTGCCCGATCACAAGGATTTTCATACCCGACCGAATGGCAGAGGCACGCTGCCCGGGCGGCGGCACCACACCCCAGCCACGACAAGCGCCACATTCGTGCATCACGCCACCTCGGCTTGTCTCGCCCCTTGTACCGCCGCAGGCGGGGCAAACCATTCGCTTACCTTGCATTCTTAAGATCCTCCACCGCACTCTCCAGCCGCCGCGACGCCTGGCCGAACTTTCCGGCCTCCACGTCCTCCGTCACCTGCTCCAAACTATTCAGCAGCTGGATGGAAACCTGCAGCTGCGTAATCTCTGTTTGCAACTGGTGCCGGTCACGCGATGCGCGGAGATAGGCTATCGCCATTTGGCGCTTGGAATAACCGCGAGCGAGGACCTTAGCGATTTGTGCCTCCGATGGCTGGAACTTTTCACCCATTGCCGTGGACCTCCACCAATCGACAAACGAACATCGCCCCGCCAAAGGTGACGACACAGAACAGCAGCAAAAGGCCAAGGAAGCCCCCAGCGTGGGCAGCCCGTGCCCATGGGCGCAATTCAACGCGGTATGTCACATTCATCATGGCGCGCACCTCAGAACGGGATTTCATCGTCAATGGGTGGGTTTGGGCCAGCGGTCTGGCCTCCGCCAGATTGGCCGCCGTAGCCGCCAGTCTGCCCTCCACCAGACTGGCCACCGGCCCCATTTGGATCCTTTCGGTCCAGCATTTCCAATGTGCCGTTGCGCCCACGCAGCACAACCTCGGTGGCATAGCGATCCTGCCCGTTCTGGTCCTGCCACTTGCGGGTTTCCAGCTTACCCTCGATCAGCACCTTGGCGCCCTTGCGCAGATACTGCTGACAGACCCGCGCCAGCGGGCCAAAGATCGCGACACGGTGCCATTCTGTCTTTTCGCGCCGCTCTCCGGTCGCCTGATCTTTCCACGTTTCTGTGGTCGCCACGTTAAAATTGGCGACCATGCTGCTGTCAGGGAAAGTTCGCACCTCGGGATCCCGGCCGAGGTGCCCGGTCAAGAAAACCTTGTTCATGTTTTGGGGCCTCATTTTGTTTGAACTGCCCCAGCACTACTCGGGCAACATACCCCGGAAAAACTCACCTAGACAGAATGAGCGGATCTTGCGATCCGCAGGGCGATGCCACCCCAGCGGATGAAATGCCCCTTGTCGGCAGTTTTAAAACCACTCCGTGAACCGGCCCACCTGCCCATCATGCGGGTGGTGGAGGTAGCACTCGACCGCTTGACGGTTCACGTATCCATTGCGGTCATGCCAACCGTCAGGCGGGCTTGGACTGCGCACGTATTCGATTTCCGGCGCACGGGATCCGGCCGGATCTGGCGCCACATGCAGCGCGGTCATTCCGATCAAGTCTTTCTCAGTCAAACGACGCAGGGATCCGCCGCCGCGCTTTCGATCCTTGTGGTGGACGTGGTGCAAATA
Source organism: Epibacterium sp. Ofav1-8 (assembly GCF_022348185.1). Taxonomy (GTDB): domain Bacteria; phylum Pseudomonadota; class Alphaproteobacteria; order Rhodobacterales; family Rhodobacteraceae; genus Epibacterium. Next base: position 43,936 of record NZ_JAKRFD010000020.1, on the reverse strand, counting down.
CCAATATCGCCACTGCGCCGCGCCGAGATGATCGGCGACCTCATCCAGCATTAGCGCGGGCAGATCCGCCTCTTTCGCACCATCCGCATGGGTAAAGCCCAACAGGTTTCCACCGAAGCGGTAATACTTCCGGTGCCGGGGGCTGGTGTTGTAATCGGTTGCGCTGACCTCGGGACAATCCCGATACCATGCAGCCAGCGATCGGGCCAAAGCAAAGCCCGCAAACCAGTCGTGATTGCTCGGGCAATACAGCAGTGAGACAGGCGCCACAGCCCGGCACATATCAACGCAGGCCACGTAAAACGCCAGCGCGTCATCCCACATCACATGCAGGGTGCCGTCTGTATCCTGCGGGGTGCCACTGGTGGTGGTTCGGTTCGGCTTGTCGATGTGAATTACATCATTGCCGACCACAAACAGGATATGCGCCACCCCATGCGCCTGCGCCCGCTGCAGCAGCGCCCGGCACCCTTCGATCCCGCGTCGCAGCGCCTCGGCCCGGTCATAGGAAAAGCCGGTTTCTGAGGCCACGCACAGCTTGCCTATGTGAAGATCCGCAATGTCGATCACCAGCAGATGATCACCGGCCGCCTGCGGGCGGGCGGGCGTGGCCAGATCGCCGCGAAACACCTTTTCCACGGCCGAGGCCATCACGGCCTCCAGATCTGCCTCGGCCGGTTGCCCGTCTTTTCCAAGGTAGTAATAGACAGAGGCCCATTCGCCGGTTTCGGGATCCTCTTTATGGACCCACCCAGAATGCTGACCGGCCAGATCCTGCAGGCCGAGATTGCCAAGCACCTTGTGCACACCGGGATCAAGCGATGCCTGTTTCTCGGCCAGCTTCTTTTTCGCCGCCTTATAGGTGCGCTGCATCTGCGCGCGATCCTTTCCCAGATGGCCAGCAATCTGGCCCCACGACTGTTCCTGACGGTCGCGCAGGTCAATCACTCTCCGCTGTAAATCAGTCAGCATTGGCCGGCCCTTTTCGTTTGCGCGCCAGACGGTCGCGGATTTCATCAGATACGGCCCAGACGGCCGCAGCGGTAAAGAACAACACCAACAGCCAAACCCACGGCGGCGCCTCATTGCGCACGGTGATGGACTGAACCGCCTCGGCCCGCACGCCGGTTTCGCCGGTGCTTTGCTCGATGCTGCGCGCCTGCGGCCGCACCAGCCGCAGATCATTTTGGGTGGAGGTGCCCCCGACCACCTGCGCATTGCTGCGGCCCGCCTGCACATTGGCGGCCACGTTCGCACCACCACCAGGCAGGACACCGCTTACCAGCTGCTTAGACAGGGATCCGCAACTGGTAAGCGCGGCCATGACCATGGCCGCCGCCCAAAGTTTCGCCCCGCGCGTCACAGACCCACCGCCTGCACGTGCATCCAATCGAAATCACGGGCACGGCCAAGGCTTGTCCAGCCCTCGGCCGCCCACACGTCCCAGAAGGGCACAGCATCCCGCTGCGCCAGACGCGCACGATCCTTGTCCCAATTCAGACGGTTTCGCGCAGGGTCAAAGTCAATCGCGATCCCATAAGCATGGGTGGACAGGCTGGTGCCGCCCCGCTTTGGCCGGTGGTTGTAACAACCGCCATACAGATGCAGGCCGAGGTCTTCGATCTGCGCCCGGGAGTAGATCGCCGCGATCCGGTCAAAGGCACGCTGTGCGCTCGGGGCCACCAGTTCGTGACAGCTGAAAGAGGTAATAACCTGTGCCGGATCCCATGCCAGCACCATGCGCCACGGCACGTTGACACGCCCGGCGGTGCAGCGGGCAGATCCCGCCGGACCAAAGAGGCCCGCCATATCCGCCTGGCGCCAAGGCAAATCCGCACCCGACCACGCCAGATAGGCCGCATCCGTTTGCGGACCCCAGCGACCATCCATCGGGCCGGGATCATGGCCGAGGCTGGCCAAGATCGCCTGACCGGCCGCGACCAGCTGGCGATCCACGCCGATCAGATCCGGTCGGTTACGCACCTCGGGCACACGGGCCACCGCCGACAGGGTGCGGGCGCCCGTGATCCCGTCGATTGCGCCGGTATATCCGGCCTCCACGCGCAGCAACCGCTGCACGCGCTTCACGCGGTCAGAGTACATTTGACCCCTCCAATGTCAGATAGATGATCCACAGGGCGACACAGATCGCCGCCCCGATCCAAAATCGGCCTTCGCGGCGCGCGGCCTGCTTTGCCGCCTCCTTAGCCTTGCGCATCGCCCGCCCCTTTGGCGGCCCGAAACCGCCGCAACAGGTCGATCCCGAAACCAGCAAAACCGATCCCACCAAGGCCGACCACGAAAGACGAAAACCCAACCGGATCCGCCGGGCTGATCTTGCCGATAACCGGCGCCAGCAGTGGCTCGACCAGCGGGCCGAGGTACAGGGCGCAAATGCAACCCACCACCAGCGACACCACGCCATCCGCAAGGCTTTCGCGCAGGGTCAGCCAGCGGACCAACCCCCCAGCCGCGCCCGCAAGGGCCATCTGTCCCGCATCAGAGTGCAGCCAAACCCAGAGACCCGACAGGATCCCATCTTTACCGATCATTTTGACCGCCTTTCTGTGCGTTATGCACGTTTTTGTGTTCACTCAGGGCGCGCAAAAACCGGCCAATAATCAGCTTCAACACGACAGCAATAACAGGGAACGGCCAATGCCGACGATGACGCGGCCTCGCCGACCAGATTGGAAAAATGTTGTCGGCCCAACCGGCGCCACGGTGCCAAAGAACCGCATGACCGCCGCCGGTGGACGTAGTGCAGTACCAGATCACCGATTTCCTGATCAGTAGCTGCCAGAGAAACCGGGGCCACGATCCACCAGCGAGGCGAAAGGCCAATGTCAGCGCGAAGTCCTCGCAATCCCCGACAACCGGACCGGATCGGGTGCATACACGCCACCAATCCATGCCCGGATCCGCGCGATAAGTGAACGATTTGGCCAAGGCCGACAAAATACTGCGCTCGCGGCTCATGGCGCCACCTCCGCATCAAATGCCGCTTCAACGTCAAATCCAGCCGGATCGTCCGCCGCCTCGATCTGCGCGGCCACGGTGGCCTCGGCGGCAAAGCAGGTCTGGACGTGCTGCACCACCGCCGCTGCTGCGGCCTCGATCTCGGACTGTGTAAGCTCGACAAAGCCCGCCGGTGTCTTCCAGGCGACCGGCTCTGCGATCATGCCCTGTTGCAGCGCGCTGACCGCGCCAGAGAGCGCGAGGCGGGTGGTTTCATCGCCGGGCATGTGCAGGCCCCCGGGCAAGGTCGCACCGGCCACCGAGCGCTGCCAGCGCAGATCTGCCAGATCGGCCAGCGCCTGCGCCCGTGCCGCCTCGGTGCGGTCCTGGGCGGTGATGACCTGGGAGAAGTCGATATTGCTCATGGCGCGGGGTCCTCTGTTGTGGTGGCCTGATAGGCGGGGAGCGGCACCGGCCCGTCGCTGGTGAGGCTCAGCGGCTGCGGAAAGCGGGTGGCCTCCGGTGCCTCCGGCCCATGGGGCAGGATCAGGGTCAGGCGGATCTCGCCGCCTGTACGGGTCACATCGGAGGCCAGCCAGTCGCAGGCCACAGCCGCGCGGGGCAGCACGTCGCCCTCCTGGAGCGGCGCGAAGTCGAAGGTCTCGCCATTGATTGTCAGGCTGTCACCCTGGCGGGTGACGCTCAGCGCCTGGTCTAGGCGCATGGGGGTGAGTGAGATTTGCATGCGGTGTCTCCTTTAGAACCAGCGGCCGACGGCCATGGCGCGAACGGTGCGATTGGTAGCGGCGCTGGGTGCAAACACGGTTATGTCGGCGTCCGCAAAGCCAAGCACGCGAAAGCTGCCCCAGTGTGTCTGGCTGTTCCCCATGGACGTAACGGCTCCGGTCACCGAACCGGCACCGCCGGAGAAGGTGGCCGGAAACGTCCAGGCGAGAGGCGAGGCGTTACGATAGATGGCTCCGGTGGCCGTTGTGACATCAACAGATGCAAAGTCGGGCGAGATGCAAATCTGGGTGCCATCGGCGAAGCGAACATATTCACCATTGGCGTTGCTACCGCGCTCGACCACCGCGCCCGTGGGGGTGCCACCGCTTTCGGATACGGTGCCGAGCAGGTTTTCGGTATGGATCAACCGCGCCCACCCGCCAAAGCTGTTGCCGGAGGTGCGCACAAGGATCTCGCTGGAGGCATTGGGAGCCGAGGACGATCCCCGCGCCGCGATCTGAACCCCGCGCCCCGCGTTCCGCCGCAGTTGCAGGAGCGCGCCGTCAAAGGGCCAACCGTCCGACGCGGCAATGCTGTAGAGACCGGCGGGCACATCCAGTTGCGCGGGGTTTGCGAGGTTCGGCGGGTTGGTGTCCAGAATGCCCCCTGCCCCGACCTTCAGCAGTTTGCCGTCGCTCGCATCTGTCGCATTCGCCTGAACCGCCGCGCCGGAGGCTTGCCCATCCGTCAGGCGCAGCTGCCAGTCACCACCTGCTTTCAGCGCGACCTCATTGGAGCTGGGGTTGCCCATGCCGGTGTCACGGTCTGCGTCAAACACCACATCGCCGGGGAACCGCCCCTGTCCGACGGTGTCAAACATACCCTGGTGGTTGGCGATCAGCGCCTGCACCGAGGCGGCAAGATCCACCGACAGCGACCCGGTCGGGAAGGCGGCATAGATCTGCCCCGCTGCCGTTGCGCCCTGGTACGTCGTCTTGAGCGTCAGGGCCGTGGCATCATCCACCGTCAAGATCTCGTAGACCCGCCCGTCAGGCCCAACAAAGCCCCAGCCGTTTTGCAGCCCCCCGAACCAGCTGGTGCCGGTGCCAGTCACGGTGCTGCTGCCATTGGTCACGCTCACCGTGCCCGTTGATACCCATGCCATTTATAGCCTCCTTATGTGACCTGTTTGACGGTCCAGTCGATCTTGGGATTTTCGATCCAGGGGATGCCCTCCAGCACCACCTCGATGTCCAGCCAGACCCGTTGATCGGTGCCGGTGGCCCAATAGGGATCCACCAGATCGGCCGGGTCCTGGCGATAGCTGACGGCGGGCTGCGGCCGGGAAGCATTGAAGCCGAACCAGCGCGGCCCGTTCAAAAGGCTGCATTTGGCGCTCCACCAGGCATTGTTGCCATCAAAGCCACCCGCCGCCTGGCCGAAGGAGACGATGCCTGCCTCGACCACCAGCGAGGCGTCGGTGACGGAGCGCACATCCTGCGAGGACACGCGAATGCCGGTATTCACAAAGCGGAACCGCGCCCCGTCGGAGACCTGCCCGATATAGGTAAAGGAGCCACTGGCCAGCACCTGATCGCGGGACAGGACCATCCCGACCGCCTTCATCTCGCCGTTCCGGAAATCCAGCTTCAAACCCGCCGTGGGACGCCCGCCGCTTTCGGCGTAGTTGTCGCTTTGCATCGTGTCGGTGATCTGGCCCCGACCGATCATCGCATGGCCGATATAACCGCGTTCCAGATAGACGCCGGGCGGGTAGTAGATACCGCCAATCGTGCGCCCGCTGGTGTAGACCGCAAAGGGCGATGTTGCCTGCTGACCAGCCGGGCCGGACACCGTGAAAGCATCCGCTGAAAGCGCGATATTGGACTGCACCGCGCCGTCGTCATCCGCCTCCGCTGCGATCACCATGCCGGTGGCCACGCCGTTCACATTGACGCGCAGCATATGCCGCCCCAGCATCCCGTCCACGCTTTCCGAGACGGTCTGCACGGTGCTGGTGTTTTCCCCCACTGTGGTGGTCAGTGAGGCCAGAGATTGCGCCTGCGCCGTCAGGGTGCCCTCTGCATCGGACATGCGCACCGTCAGCGATTGCAGGGCCGAGGCCTGATCTGCCTGGTCATCCTCCGCAGCCCCGATCCGGGCCGTGAGCGAGGCGATGGATTGCGCCTGGCTGGTGGTGGTGCCTTCGAGCGTGGTCACGCGCGAGGACAGTTGGGATTGCGCCTGTGCCTGCCCGGTGATTGCCCCCTCGGCATTCTCCAGCCGGGTGTCCAGCGTCACCACATCCGACGCCAGCGCATCATCCGCGCTGGCCCGCGCGAGGCTCTCCGCCTCCAGCAGCGCCATGGCGTTGTCGATGGAGGCCCCCAGGGCAACCGCGCGAGCCGCCTCGGCCACCCGGTCCTCATCCACACGGGCGCGCAGATCCTGTGTGGCATAGGCAATGTCCTGGCGGATGCGCTCGCCCGCCTCATGGGCCTGCAACAGATTGGCCAGCGTCTGGGTGGCCGCCGCCTCATCGCTGTCGATCAGGTGTCGCGTATCGGCGACCGTCTGCGTGATCGCGGGGCCGTCCAGCGCCGAGATTTGCACTTCTGCGGTCTGCACCCGGCCTTGCAGGTCATCGAATTGCGACTGCTCGGCCTTCAGGGCAATCGCCGCCTCGGCCGCATCCAGATTCGCCTCGGCGGTGGAGAGGCGCACATCCAGCCCGTCAACTTCGGTCTGTGAGGCCGTCAGCGCCAGCGTGGCCTCGACCGCATCCAGATCCGCCTGCACCTGGTTGACCTGCAATTGCAGATCCTCGACCAGCGGGATCTGTGAAGGGTCAAGGATGGCGAGTGAGATCTGCTCATTGACCCAAGCTTGGGTGGCAGAAAGGGCCAGAGACGCCTCGGCGGCGTTCAGACGGATTTCCGCCTCGCTGATCCGCTCCGCCTCCTGTTCCAGCGCGTAGATGCGCAGATTGCCGGTTTCGGGATCGGTGACGATCCCCGCATCCGCAAGCCGCCCGTCCACATCGGACAGCCGCGTGACCGCCCAAAGCACCTGATCGCCGATCATGGCCACGGCCTCGGCCACCGTGCGCTGTTCAACGGCGCGCAGATCCAGATCCTGCGCCATGGGCGCGATGACGCTGGCGTCATAGTCCGTCAGAAGGGCCGAGGCGGTGGCCGTGGCGTCGGCGCTGATGGCATCAAACACCGCATCGGACAGATCGGAAGCCGCGAAACGTGTACTCCCGGTTGTGGCCTCGACCCACGACGACCAAACACCGCCCTGCAAGGCCCGCAGGCGCGCCCGCGCCCTGTAGTTTGTGTCTGGCAAGATCCCACCGGACAGGATTAACTCGCCAGATCCCAGATCAGCCTCGACGCCCGACGCAACCGGCGTGCCATCCGTCAGCTGCAGCCGCCACTCCAGCAACTCATCCGCAGAAATCGCGGACGGATCCCAGACCAGGCGCAAGGCAACACGGCGCGCCTCGCCCACACCGTCGATCAGGATATGATCCCGCAGATCAAAACCGGGCACCGTGCGCGGGGCAGGGACAACAACAACAGGGCTGGGCGTCAGTGGCACAACCTCACTCGATGGATCCCAGACAAAATCCCCTGCCTCGCGCTCACGCAAAGCCACGGTCTGCAAACAGGACACCAGATCATCGGTCAAATCACCAATTTCAAAGATCTTGGCCGTGTAGCCCTCCCGGACACTTGTCCAGCTACAACTATCCAACGGCTCCAGCACCATCGCATCCGGTGGCAGGGCCAAACCGTGGCGCTGAAACCGGCGTTCATCCTCGATCCATGCCCGCATCAAGCGCTGCGCCTGATTGCTGGAATTCACGGCAGGCAAACCCACCTGTGCGACCAATTGGCGGCCGCCATCCTCCGCTTCCCACTCGGCATTATACCGGGGCGGCGCATCACGGATTTCCCACAACGCATCCGGGTCGGGATAGCTGGCATGGATCGCATTATGGACCCCATCCAATCCGGGATAGGGCGTCAGCGTCTGGCTGCGATCCGCGACCACATCATCATCCGTGAAGAAATAGACGGGCAGCGTCGGCGGCCCGACGCGAACCTTATAGACGCCCCCGAACTCGACAAGTTCGGCACTGGCGGCATTCTTCAACTGGTCGATCACATCGGCGGGCTGGTCATCCGTTGAAACCTCAAGGCCCGCCCGATACTGCGGTACATAACTGCCGTCTGCAGTTTCGATCTGCACGTCGCATTCGTTCATTGCAGCGAACCAATTCGACAGCGGCAGATCATCAGCATGGACCTGACCGCCCCACACAGAACCATCCGGCAAGGTGATACCGCGCAGAATGTTGTAGATCATCACTATGGGGTTTTCGGAAAACGCCCACGTGGAACGATCATGCCAACGCTGCGCACCCTCGCCCCCAACAGAACTATCCAGACGCGGATCATACAAGGGGATACCCAAGACCTCGAAGCGGACAGCGGGCAACTGGTTGAACAGCGAACGATTGTAAAGAAAGACCAGAACGGCATAACAAACATCCCGCCCAACCATATCGCCGGTCCACGGCCGCTCGGGGTAATCAGAAAACTGTGATACCAGAAAGGGATCCGCTGCGTTCTGGCTTCCATCGTGCCACGTCAGGTAAAAGTGATGGATGCCATCTTTCTCTAACCCCCGCAGATCTAGCTGGCTACCGGCCGCAGCCTCCAGATCCCCCACATATTCGCCAGCGACCATCACACGCGAAAGCTGACAGCCTGGACTGTCAGAAATATCCACCACATAGGTCAGGTATCGGTTCGGCTCGTCCCCGCTGTTGGGATACGAATAAGGCGGGCAAACCATATTCCCCGCAGTGGCATAGCGCCCGAGGATAAAGGTTTGCGCATTTACGCCGCCGGTTGTTGTGGTTTCCGTTCTGATCCCCGGCGCACGCTGTTTTTTGCTTCCCTGCAGGGCGGTGGACAGCGCAGACAAGGCCAGCGAAACACCAATACGCACCACAAAAGCGGCCACGGCAGAGGATGCCGCGAATGTTTGTATGGCGGTAATCGCGGCTGCCAGCGGTCCTGCAGCTGCCGCACCGGGCGACAGGACAAAGACGCAGACAAGGGCCGCGAAGAAAAGCGCATTGATCATACCGAAAACGCCCTTTCAACAGACAGGCGATCTGCCACGACCAAACCGGACGGGCGCAGCACGTAGACGCCTGCACCCTGAAAGATCCCCAGAGCGCCACGCTCTCCAGGCACCGCGCTCGGCATCACCGCCAGATCGCCCACCTGCGCCAAGGCAGGTGCGACCGCAGGAAAAACAGCCTCGACAAAGGCGATATGGTCCGCAAAACCGCGCGACTGCAGCGCCTCTTGCCCGGCAGCAAGGCTGCGATAAGTGCCGCGATACGCCGACGCCAGATCCACATCCGTCATCGCCTGAACCGCACCGGCCGCAAACAATGCGCAATCATGTTTGCCGGGGCGAAAACTCGCGCGCGCCACATCGTTCAGGTAAGCACTCAGGCGCGGCCGCCAGTCTGCCAGGCGCCGAGGTCGATCAGGCGTGATCATGAACGGATTTCCCCCCAATAGACCGGGACAGATCCCGAAATATCGCCGTATTTTCGGAACGCATCTTGCTGATCCCGGCGACGGTGGCTTTCGTCCGATTTCTTGAGTGGCAGCGGGCGGGTCAGCACGCGGGTTTCGCTCACCAGCTGCAGGGAAACACTCGGCGTCCCATTCGGTTCAGCCCGGGGAAAGTCGATCCCGTCGATCACACCGCGAAAGACACGGTGCGGCTGACCGACCTGCAGCCGGGTCGCAGGATCCAGAAACATTCGGTGGATCTCCACAGGCGCAAATCGCGTCTGATACCCCTTGACCAGATCCTCAACCTCGGGAGCGACGGCAGAGAGGTGCAGGCGATGCACCCGCACCTGCAATCCTGAACCTGCGGAAATCGGCTCAGACTGCAAAAGAGGCCCGGCGCCAAGATACGTGCGATCCTGCCCACCAACCTGCACCGCCAGATCATCCTCGGCGCTGCAGAGGCCGAGGGTTTCAACACCGCCGGAAAGATTACGGGCAGCGATCCAAACCAGGCGCACGGAAACCAGCCCCTCGCGCCCCGAAAGATATGCAAGGGTCTCTGCATCATAAATCCGCATTTCTGCTACCTCCGCAGGCTCTGCCGGAACTCAAATCCCATTCCGCTTGTGGTGTTGCCCTCGGTTGTGCCGTAACTGACCGATCCCGGAACAATCCCGGCAAGACAAAACGGCTTGATAAGATCCACAGAGGCGCCGGGCTGCGCCCCGCTGCGAATAGGCGGCGTCACCGTCATGAAAGGCGTTTCGCCGCTGCTGTCAGATGTGCCACCCGACACAACGCGATGTAATGCGCGCCGCCCGCCATTGCCCGGGTCATAGTCAAATGACAAAAGATCACCGGGCTGCAACACGTAGCCATCGGGCAATGACTGCAATCTGAGGCGTTGCGGATCGAGAGGATCCACAGCAAGGATCTGCGGATCAGCCCCCTGCAGTGCCACCCCAACAGGATCTGCAGCTGGCCCGATTTGCTGCGATTTGCAGGCTTCGAACTTGCGACCCGGCACCTCAAGCATGGACAGCAAGGCGGCCACCCTGTCAGCCTCGCGCTTGCCCATCGGAGCAAGCGAAATGGCCCCCTGCCAGAGCGGGGGTGCCACCTCGGCAGACAGGATTTCACCACCAGTCAAACCCGTGTGCTGATCCTGACGCGACAGCCAAAACCGAACCTCACGAACGGGCAGCTGATCGAGAAAGACCGCCCGAGACAGCGGAAACGTCATCGACATTATCCAATCCTCCGAGGATCATTCTGGATCGCAGCGACAGAACGCGGCAGCACCTGCCGGTCATAGTGCTGCACCACCTCCTGCGCGCCCTGGCGGGCCATGTCACGGATCTGCGCATCCGTGTTTGCGCCGTAAACATTGACGGTCAACTGAGGGCGACCAGAGGATGCGGCCGAGGAAACCGGCGCACGCTGGCCCTTGGTGTGATCAATGACGCTTTCCTGCGGGTGGATCATGGCCAGCATGCCGCCTTTGCCATCAAGGCCGCCGCTGCGCGGAGCGTTTCCGGTGTATCCACCCCCCTCGAAATTCAGGAGAGACCCCACACTGTCAAAAATCCCCACATCCTTCAAAAGCCCGCCGATGGCCGCGTTTGCAAACATCCCAGCCAAATTGCCCAATAGACCGGCGACAGCATCGCTGGCGCTGCTGGCGTTAGTCACAATGTCAGTGAGTGCCCGGGTGGCCGAGGTCCGCAGGCTTTCAGCTGCAGATTTCGCCGCCTCGAACTTGCCCTCGACCGCGCCCACCGCCTCCTCATATTCGGCGGCAGACAGCTTACCTGCGCGATAGAGCGCATCCAGCTGCGCGAGTTGATCCCGGTAGCCACCTCCGGCCACTGCGGCATCACCAAACACGCCCCGGATCCGCTCAACCACGGCAGCATAATCCGTCAGTTCCGGCACGGCGGCCGAGGCCGCCCGGCCGCTGGTCTCGACGGGATCTCTCAAACCGGGTTCAATCGGATTGATCGCCGTTCCCTCGACCGAAACCAGCCCTCCCCCGGATTGGCCGATGGCCCCCTCCAGAGCGGTCATATTGCTGGCGGTACGCTCCAGATGCGCCTGCAACTCGCCGTCCACTTTGATCAGTTCCTGCCGCTGCACGATCAGCGCGGCAAGCCTCTGCTGCTCTTGCTCGTAAGCATCTGCGCGCGTGCTGGTGGCAATATCGCCATGAAAGCCAGAGGCCATCAGTGCCGACTGTGCGTCATTGATCTGCGAGGTCAGGCTGGCCCAATCTTCGGACCCGAGGACCATCGCCTTATGCTCAGAAATCGCGGCCTTGGCGTTTTCATGCCGGGTGCGGGCCTCCTCCAACTTGGCCTTGGCGACCGCCTGGCTCATGGTCACACCACGCCCTAGCGCCTGATCCAGCAGTTGCGACTGGCGGATCTCATCGGCCATCGCCATCACCAGATTGTCGGTGGCCTGCTGCAGCTGGGTCTGCGGCTCAAGAAAATTCTGCACCGCATCGACGCTTGAATTTACGAACCGCGCGAAATCGGCCAGTGCGGTGGCGCCCCCCACCAGAAGCGGCGCCAGTTCGATCAAGGCGCTATTCAACTGCGCACTAATCACCCGGCTCATCAGATCCAGTTTGGTCTGCGCATCCTCTGCACCGCGGATCAGGCTTTCATCAATGATGATCCCAAGATCCCGCGCCTCTTGACGCATGCGATCCATGCCTGCGCTGCCCTCGCGCAAAAGGTTGACCATGGCCACGCCCTCGCGCCCAAACAGGGCCGCAGCTGCGGCCGCGCGCTCAGTAGGATCGGCCAGACCGGCGATCTGATCGGCCACCCGCTTCATGGCCTCATCCAGGCCAGCGGTGGCCAACTCGCCCGCGTCCAACCCCAACTGTTTCAGCATCTTGGAGGCCGCGCCGCCGCCTTGCTGCGCCTCACCCAACCGTTTGTTAAACCGCTCCAGAGAACTATCCAGCGCGCCCTGTGCCACACCTGCACTCTCGGCAATCGTGCGCCATTCCTGCAGCGCGTCGGTGGTCAGGCCAATTTTGTCGGCGGTTTTGCCAATGTCATCCAGCGTCGAAACCGTCCGCTGCAGCTTGCCGATCACCGCACCCGCGCCAAGGGCCGCGATCAACGGTCCCATCCGCTTGGCTGCAAACCCAAGCATGTCAAAGCGTTTGGAAGTCTTGGAAAGGTCGCGCTGTGAGCGGGCCGCAAACCGCTCCACCCGGCGGATATTGCGATCCATCGCGCGGGCAAATTCACGGTCCCGCGCCGCCAGCACGATGTTCAGGCGCTCAAAATCTGTTCCGCTCATCCGTACAGCCTTACCAATTCGTCCACCTCGGCCTTGCTCGGCGCATTCCCGCCGGGCTTCAACGCTTGCGCCTGGTCCTCATAGCCGCGCTTGATCAGCAGCCAGTCACTTGGACACATCGCCCGCACTTGGTCCGGCAGGATCCCCAGCGGCGCCGCGCTGCGAATGATCCGCCTCACACTCCAAGCGCGGGATCGGTCTTTTTTTCGGGATCATCCTCGGGCGGGCCGTCCGGCTCATCGCCGCCGCCCTCGACGCTATCCGGCATGAACGCCACGCCGATCAGCCCCTGCGCGATCTGATAGAGGAACAGGTTTTGATCCGGGCCAAGACCCGCCACAAGTCCATCCGCCGCCGCGTCCAGCATGCCGCCGCCGACAAGCCCCAGCGCCACCATGTCGCGCACCTCGCGCGCGGTGGGCTTCGCAGACCGACCAAAAAAACCATCCCACACATCGAAGATCCCCCGGTGATGATCTTCAAACCGTTCAATCTCTGCGTTCCGCAGGACCAACGGGCGCGACGATCCGGCCAATTCCTCGACCAGACCGCCCCGGGGCGCTTGTGCCGCGATACCCATAGATTAGGCGGGCGCCATGGTGGTGAACTGCACCGCGCCGTTGCTGGCCCCGGTGATCGAGAACGTCACCGTCCCATCATCGCCCAGCTGCAGGGTGATGGAAAAAACGCCCTCATAGGTGCCCCAACCGGGGACAACCAGCTGGAAGGTGTCCTCCATGCTGGTGCCATGAACCGACGCCTTCAGCAGCTCCTCTGCGGCATCATTGACCACACGCCCATCGCCGGAGAACCCGATACTGCGGACACCATCCAGCGATTTTGCCCACAGCGGCCCCTCGGGGTTCAGGGCATCCGGCACGGTGGCGTCAATGCGTTCGCCGTTAATGTCCAACGACTTGCCATTGATCCCGGTCAAGGCGACGAACCCGCCCGCCCCATCAGAGATTTTCAAGAGCCACGCGCGGCCCACATTCGGTCCAGCCATGCCGGATCCTCCTCGTTTTTTTCAGATTGAAAGGAAAACCACCCCGCCGGGCAGCGTCAGGCGCTAAGGCGCACAGTCAGGGCCACGCGGCCCTCGTAGGATTTGCCGTCCCGGGCACGATCAACGGCCCAGGTCTGCACCTCCACATCCACGACAGTGAAACCGTCGCAAATCAGCGTTTCAGAACGATGCAATGCGGCTTGGATCGCCTCACAGATCTGCGCAGCTTCCACCCGCCCACCGGATTGGCCGGGGCGCGAGTGTACTTCCAGCCCGGCCTGCACAAGAGCGCCCTGCGTGCCGTCTGTATCATCGGCCACCGGCTCCAATCTCCCCAGGCGGATATAGGGAAATCCAATCCCCTCGCCCGGCTCATCCACCACCCGATCCCCGACAATCCCGGTCACACCGGGATCGGCCAGAAGCGCGGCGATCAGCCCCGCCATGGTCGCTGTCACATATCCGTCAGCCACGGCTCGCCACCTCTTTTGCAGCCTTTCGCACGGCGCGGCTAATGCGGTTGCGAAACTTCTTGCCGAGGTACTGCCGGGTGCGCTGCACGTGATGGCTCCCCTCGGTGGTGCCCCGGTCGCCCTTCTTGCGGCCATGTTCGATGGAATATGCGCGGTCTTTATCCGCCTGCGGCGCATCCGAGGCGATCACCACCACCTCGCCCATCATGCCGTTGTCATGGTATTCCGTGGTGATCTCATCGCGGGTTTCGCCGGTGGTATTTGGCGCCAACACGCGCGCCACCCGGGCGCCTTCCTCGGTGCTGGTGGCGATGGCCTTTCGGACGTGGCCCCGCTGCGCATCGGGCAGCGCCGACAGCTTGCGGATCAGCTTTTTATGGCCCTCAACTTTCATTCAACCGCACCCCCGCGCTCCAACAGCAATTCCACGCATTCGCCACGTCCCTCGGGGTCAATCGGCGCGCCTTTAATGGCCCAGATCTGACCGCGCACCCTAACGCGATCCGCGCCAGTGATCCCCCACGCCGGGCTTGTCAGACTTGCGCGGATCCGCAGCGTTGCCGTTGCTGTGTCCTCCAGCCGACCGGCTGCGATTTTCTCTTTGCCAGACGTCTGGCGCAGCCACCCCCGGGCCGAGAACAGCGTCACCCAGCCACCGGGCTGCAAATTTCCGTAACGGTCACGACCGCCACCTGCGGCCATGCGCTCGACCAGCGCGGCATCGCGATACTTGCCCGCCCCCATGCCTACGCCCCGAACTCACGATAGGGTGCCAGCATGGCTTTCACCCCATAAGGCACCTCTGCCATGACACCGGGCGCGACCGCCTCGCGGTTCGAGTACCAATGCGCAACCAGCAGGCGAATGGCCTGCAAAACGCTCGGCGGCCACCCCTCGGGGAATTCCTCATCCAAATCGCGCCGGAGGTGGCGAAGCACGTGATCCTCGGCCGCGTCCACATAACCAGCGATCAGCAGATCATGGCCCGGATCATCGGCAGGCACCCCAAGGTGCAATTTCATATTCTCCAGCGCGATCTGGGTCATTACTCAGTCGCCTGGCCTGTTGCGCCCTCACCGGACGCAGCTGTCTGCGCATCAGCGGCCGCATCAGGGTCGGATGTCGCAGCAGGTCCGACTTTCAGATCCTCGACTTTCGTCGGCATAAGCGATTTGACCTTGGCCAATTCGGCGGTGGCTTCCTTTTTGCTGATCTCCTTCAAGGCCGGATCCTGGGCCTCGATCAGCGCCTTGATCACCTTGGCACCCTCCGCGCCCAGCTTGGCCTTTTCATAGACCCCGGGCCGCAGGGTGCCGATTTTGGTATGGCGGGTTTGGCTTACTCTCACGAACACGGGCTTTCCCCCTTTGCGTTGAATGGAAAACCCGCCCGGATCCCCCGGGCGGGTCATATTAGATCGAAAAGCGGACAGATCAGGCGAAGGTGAAATCGCCAGCAACCATGGCGGCCGGGCGCTTGTGCGCCAACGCGGCCCGCTTGCGCGCTTTCATGGTCAGCATGTCCTCGACAAAATTCTGATCGTGCTCCGAGGAAATCAGCACCTCGGCCTCGCCGCGATCATAGTAGGTCGCGGCCATTTCCAGATCGCCGGTCAGCCATTCATTCTGGGTCATGGTGGCGCTTTCCACCACATCCTTGCCCCAAAGCATCGGCGTGGACTGTGCGTGCGGATTGCCGAAGATATAGCGGCCCTCTGCGTCCTTCAGCAGGTCGATGGCCGCCCAATCCAGCGGGTTCAGCACAAAGGCGGTGGGGATGTAATCCGCCAGAACCACCTGCAGCACCGCAAGACGCAGACGGTCGATCCGGGTCTGGTTCGGCAGACCTGCGGCCGCAGCAAAGGCGGTGGCGTTTGGGATCAGGCCATGCAGGTTTTCGCCGATACCATCCCCTGCGAGGACCTGCTTTTCCTCCTCCAGATCCAGACCATAGCGCAATTCCACGTCGATCTCGGTCTGGAGTTGATCCGCGTCTGCCATGGTTTCCTCGGTGATGTTGGTCACAGCACCGATTTTCTTCACCTTGGCGTCCGATTTTTCCCAACCAAAGGCCGAGGCCGGATAGGTGCCGCCCTCTGCGATGGCTGCCGTGCCATCGGTGCGCAGCACCTGTTTGCGAAACGTCACAAGATTGGACCCGGTACGCCCACGGCTCAAGAGGTTGACGATCCGCAGGCGGCGGCGGGCCATGTTCACCGGCGCGCGTTCCTCCTCGCCGGTGATCAGACCACCGCCAGACCCAGAGGCCGAGGTGATGGCATTGTTGACCGGGATCTGCAGGCTGCCTTTTGCACCGTTGTCCAGGAATGCCTTGATCTGCTCGCTCCCCTCGGCGACTGCTGCCTGCCCCATGGTCATGACTGCGCCGGCCCCACCGCGCCCGGCACCTGCGGCCACCGACTGCGACAGTTCAAGGATCTGCGCCGATTGCCCCTCCAGCTGTTCGGTGATCTTGTCAGCGGTCTGTTTCAGCGCATTTTGCGCGGTCAGCAGCTGATCGGCCTGGCGCTTGGTTTCCTGCGAAACATCACCGGCCTGTTTGGCCTGTTTCAGCGCATCCTCTGCGGTCTGTTTGACCTCGCCATTCAGGCTGTCCAGTTTCTGATTGACCTCACGCAGCAGGCGCTCAGGGTCCACCGCCTCATTGCGCAAACCGGACAGCAGAACAGCCGAGGACGGCGCAGCCGGGATCATTGCCGCCACTGCGATGGCGGGCATCATGGATTTTTTCATGTCTGATTTCCTCAGTTACAGTGAGTTGATTTTGGCAAGCGCACCTTGCGCCCACTCAGCCACGGCAGCGCCAGACGTGCCGTTTGCGGGGGCAGCGCCAGACGTGCCCCCGCCTTTGATCGCCGCCACAAGATCGCGGCGGTCAGATTTCGGAATGCGGATCCCGCAGGCAAGAAACAGATCAAGCTTTTTCTGCGCGGCCATGGGCGACAGGTCGGCGGAGGCTTGCGCGGTTTCCACCACATCACTGTCCAGCAACCCATCGGCAAACCCCTGCTCCACCGCAGCACCACCGCCGATCCACGTTTCCCGGTCCAGCTGCTGCGCGATCTGCGCGACGGTCTGGCCGGTGCGGGCCGCGTACACCTCGGCCGCCGCCTGGTCGAACGGCTCCAGCCAATCCGCCACATCGCGGAACGCATGGCGGTCGCCAGCGGCGGCAACCCATGTGTTATGGATCATCAGGAAGGCCGCCCGGCCGATCAGAACCTGATCACCGGCCATCGCAATCACCGACGCGGCCGAGGCCGCCATGCCAAGGATCCGCACCGTCACCTTGCCCTTGTGTTCACGCAACAGATTGTAGATGGCCAGCCCCTCGAAATAGTCACCGCCCGGGCTATTGATATTCACCACCACGTCACGATCCCCAATGGACCGCAGCGCCGCCGCGATCCGCTTGGACGTGACACCATCGCCCCACATGTCCGCGCCAATCGGATCAAGTACCGACACCGTGGCCACCTCGGGATCCTCAGATGCAGCGGCCCGCAATTCCGGGTTCCATCGCTGCGCCGCGCTTGGCGTCAGGTTGCTGGAAACACCGGGGCGGCCCGGAATTGTAGCACGTGGCAGATTGCGATTTCCCATGGATTAGTCCTTTCCCAAATCCTGAATTGGAAGCATGGCGCCCTGCGCCAGCAGGTCATTGGCCGAGGGGTCCGAATGGGGTGGCAGGTTCAGCTTTGCCCGCCGCTCATTCGCAGTCATGGTCGCAGAGCTTGCCATTTTGCTCAGAAACTCGCCCTTGGCCTTGCTGTCCATTTGCAGCAACGCCTCGCGGTTAAACTCGACAAACCACCGGCGGCGGCGTTCGCGCGGGATCAGGTCCAGACGCGCCTGCGCCTCGATCTTGCGCAGGCTCGGGTTCAGGCCCAGCGTCAGCCATGACAGCATGATCGCCTCAACACCGCTGCCCCACATGGTCTGCCCCTGCGCCGCGTGCCCCACGATCACCGGCGGCGTCCCGAACCAGCGGCACACGTCCTCGACATTGAACCGGCGCGTGTCCAGCAGCTGCACGTCCTCGGGGTTCATCTGCAGCGGTTGAAACTTCAATCCCGCTTCCAGCGCCATGATCTTGCCGCCGTTCTTGGACCCTCGGTAGGTCTCCAAAATGCGCTCCAAGGTCTTACGCTGGGGTTCCGTCAGGGTCTGATCAGACGTCACCACCCCGCTTGCCATCAGCCCGGATTTGAACACCTCACTGGCGGAATTGTCCGCCGCCACCGCAGCCCCAAAGGCATTTGCCCCATATTTGATCGCCGACAAGCCAAGGCCCGTCCCGGCCCCAAATCCACGAACATGAAACACTTTCTGCGCGGGAAGCACCTCACGCTTGCCGCGATCTATGAACGAATATTCAAACTCACCATTCGGCAGGCGCCGGGGCGTTACACCCTGCAACGGGCGCAGGCCCACCAGCCGGTTGCCGATTTCCAGACGCTCCGAATAGCCATTGCCATTCAAAACCGTTTGGGCGGCCATGCCCTCCCAATAGTCCACCGCCGTCATACCCGGGCAGGGCGAAACCGTCAGGATCTCTGACAGTTCGGTGTCGATCCGGTGTTTTGACCCATCGGGCTGTCGCTCATAGACAGCCAGCGGCAACGTGGCGACTGCCTGCGCGTTCTTGCGCACACAATCAAACGCAGCCGAGACGGTCATTGCAGTGGACTGGCTGACCGCAACGCCCGATACAGTCACCGATGCGGCTGCATCATCCGCGTTGACCCAACCAGATTGCCCGGCCGCCAGTTCGTTTCGCACGGCGCGAGCGGCCGCTTTGATTAGTCTCGCTGCGATCATATCACCAACACCGGATTGCTTAGAAAATCATCCAGGCCGCCACCCCTGGCGACCGGATTGCGGCTCATCAGAAAAACCGCGTTGAAAATCCCGATCAGGGGATCGATCTTGGCGCGGCCCGAAACCGCCTTTTCAACCGCCACCGCATTGCCGCGATCCACGGTTTTTGCGTTGCCGACGCACCATGTCAGCATTTCCTGACCGCAGGGCACGAATGACCCATCACGCAGCTTGCGCTCCAGCCCCTGAATGGCTGGCGACAGACGCCACCCCTGGCTGATCGAGGACAGCAGATCATCCTGCATTTCCCGCGCCACCAGTTCATCAACCAGCGCCGTGATCCCGGCGGGATCCAGACCGATCCCGTATTTCTCAGGGAACAACCCCGCCTTGTGGACCCGGCTGCAAATCTCGGCCACCTCGCGCAAATCCTGCGAGGCGTCATCGCACAGGATCACATCGCCCTGTTTCGCGAAGTCCTCCAGCTGGCTGGCAATGTCCTGGCGCCGCTTTAGAACCTCGGGCTGCGCCCAGGCGCGCGCCCATCCGTACCAACGCCGTGTTTCCTTGTGGCGCCCCACCAGTCCCAGCCCCAAAAGGTCATCCAGACCGCCGCCGTCGATCCCGGCCGTGATGCAGTCCGACTGCTCCAGCAGCTGATCCAGCGTAACCAGCGGCACATCCTGCGGCCAGACGCTCGCGCCAATCCACGTTTCCGCGTGGGTGCCCATCCCGATCTGAATATTCAGATGCTGGGTGGCCCAAACCAACTCCTCATCAATCCCCTTGGCCTCGGCCATGCGGTAGAGGTTCATCAGGCGATCAATGGTGATGGATCGGCCGAGGTTCGGCAGCACCATCGGCCAAAGGCGCGGATCGCGCCACGCCTTATCCTTGCTCTTTTGGAGCGCCTCGGGAAACTCATAGAGCATCGCCAAAAGGCGGCCGCCCTTGTGCTTTCCGTCGCGCACCTCTCGGGCGTACTTCAGTTCCTGACGAAACACGCCCTTTGGCGGCTCATCGCTTTGCGTGGTGATGACCAGCAGCAGCGTGTCCGGCTGGGTAATCATCCCGCCGCGCAGCTGCGCCAACACCTTGGCCGCGTAGGCGTTGCCGCCCAGCACGTGCAATTCGTCAATGATCACCAATTTCGGGATCTTGCCCGTCACCACCTTGCGATCAAACGACTTGACCGCCAGCGTGGCGCCGGTCCAGCGATCAACGATTTCCTGCGTGCCCTCGCGCACGTTGAAACGGTCCTGCAGGTAACTGCGGCCCGTCTCGGGATCCTCGGGATCAGCCTCGATCATGCCCGCCATCTGGCTGAAACAGGTATCCGCCACATCCTTTGTCGGACCAACGATCAACATCGTGGCGTTAGGCGTTTGGTTCATCAGCAGCGCCGTGATCCCCAGCGCCGCTGAATTGGTGGTTTTGCTGTTCTTCTTTGGGACGAGGCAAAAGATCTCGCCCACCCGGTTATCGCCGGTCTCAGGATCCCGGCTGCCAAAGGCCGCCCGCACCAGCGCACGGAACCAATCGCCGCAGGCGGTTTCCATGCGCGGCTGCCCTGGCACATCAGGCAGCCGCAGTTCATTAAAAACATCCACCGCCTTCCCGGCCGCCGCCTCATCCAGCGGTAGATCCGGGATCGGCGGCAACCCGGCCTTTAGCCGGTCCTCCCAATCGGGGCAGGCAAAATCAAACGGCATTTATTGCAGGATGCTGCCCCACCGCCCGGTGGGTTTTTGCGCAGCCTCTGCCAGCTGCTCTTTCTTGCCTTTCGGCAGGGATTTCTCCTGCTCGGGCGTGTCTGCCTCGGGCTGTGTAGGGCGCAGAGGTGGTGCGGCGCGACCCTTTTCTGCCATCGCGATCACACGATTTGCGGCCGTCACGTTGCCGTCGCGCATCCGCCGGTGGATAGCCAAAATCGCCTCACCCTCGACCCGATCCGATGCCTCGGTTAGCTCTAGGGAAAAATGATTTCGCAACGTCTTAACATCGCACCCCAGATAACGCGCAATCCTCTGCTGGGTCCAGCCAGCCGCCGACAACGCAATGACAGCCTCTTGTTTTTCCTTAGTTTTTTCAAACTTCGGACGCCCCCAGCTTTCCCTGTTTTGATTATACGGATCCCCCAACAGGTCACGGGGGCCGTCTTCCTGTTGAAAATCGTCACTCATAGGGAAAAAAAATCTCCAAATGCGGTGGAGTGCGGGTTCGCGCGCTCGCCAGTTTTAGACTTTTGACCCACCCCCCGGCGCAGATGCCCGGGCGGCCGCATGTTCAGCGCGCTGCTTCTCTGTGTCGTGGTACTGTTTGCACACGGCTTGTAGATTGTTCGGATCCCAGAACAGCGCAAGATTTCCCCGGTGCGGTTCGATGTGGTCAACCACCGGACTGTTGGGGGCAGGCGCTTTGCCTGCCAGAAGGTGCGGCACCTCGCAGCCCTGGCACATCCAGCCAGCGCGGGTCAGGATCTCCAACCGCAGATCCCGCCAACGCTTGCGCCGATAGAGGTGGCGCAAGTTGTTACCTGCGGCCCTTGCCCGGTCGCGGGCACGTTCAGCCTCAGAACGATCCACATAGCCCACAGCGCGAGGGGCAAACCCCAAGCGCTTGGGCGGCCCTTTCAGACGCCCCATGTCGTTTCCTATGTCTGGAATAAGAAACCCGGCGCCGAGGGGCTGCCGGGTCGCTGGCGCACCTCTGCGCCGTTGTTCAAATGTATGGGCGAAACGGTCAGTTTCTGTCAATTCGTTTTCTCGGCGGCGGGCGTGTTACCCATTTCAACCGCGATCCGATCAAGCGTTTTCAACACTGCATCCCGCACCCTGTTGCGGTACTCCATGCGGGCGGGCCAACCGTGGCGGCGCAGGATTTCGTCGAGGCTCAGACACTCCACGCAGGCCAGACGAACTGCGTCAAACGCCTTCACACTATGACGACCTGCCACGCGGCGACGCACAGCGAGGGCCACAAGCGGCACCCGTTTGGCACGGGCTTTGCGGCGATCCAAAGGCCAGCCATTCGCCAACGCCTCATAATCACGCAAGCGCGCCGCATGCTTCACCCGCGTGGTTGCGCCACCGTCTGAGATTTCGCCCTTACTGTCCGATCCCGCAAAATTGGACCCGGGCACAGCATCCACGCGCTCGGCCGCATCAGCGATCTGCTGCGCCACCATCAGGCGCGGATCGTCAGGATCCAAAGAAGACAGCAGACGCGGCAGAGTGCGGCGCGCTGTTTTGTATCCCACCGGCGTGACCCGCTCGGCCTTTTCCCCGGGGATCGGTCGGGACAATTCCACCAAATGAACCGGCGCCCCCTGCACCGCCCCCGGCAGCCGCGCACCGGCACCTTTGCCCACGCGCATTCGGCGCGCCCCGGCCGCCTTCACCAACTGCAAATTCAATTTCGACAGATAGAGGGCAGCGCGCCCCAACTCAGCCCCTGACAACACGGCAAATCCTCCAAATATAGCGTAATCCCTCAAATACACCCACAACATCTATTAAACATTGGGACTGATCCCATTCCTTTGGGATTAAAATGGGATCAGTGTGGGATTAGTGGATCAAATTAAGGCACTGATTTAATTGATAAACGTGCAAACTTGGGATCAATGGGACCAATACTCGCGCCCTACATGCGCGACCTTTCCACGCCACCCCGCACCCCTTTTCACGTAATAGGCGCAGCCCTGAAAATTGGTCCCAATGATCCCAAACAACCCCAGCGATCATTTATTCCGTTGGAAAAAAACAGAAAATCCATGGGATCACAGCGCGAATATCGCGCCCAACCTTGGGATTAGCGGGATCAGTGGCGGGCGCGTGACCTCATTAGAGTGCAGGGGTCCGGGGATTTGGTGACAATTTGCCCGGCCAAACCCTCCCGCAACCGCGCCATCCGCCCCGCTTTCGCCGCGCCCACCGGCGCAGATCCCAGCGAGAGACAGGGGCACGAGGGGCACAACTGTTGCGGGATCGAGCGTGCTCGCGCATAGTCGCGCGACGTTGAACAGATTGAGAGCGCGCAATGATCCGCATGCCACTTGCCGCACTGACGGTCGCAGCCATCACCGTCACCGCCTGCCAAGACGACAGCGAAACAGAATCTAGATGCAGCAAGCCCGATGCATACCTGCAGGCAAAGGACGCCATGCGTCAGCGCCTTCAATCCCCCAGCAGCGCAAAGTTTCCAGCGCTGCCCGATGGTCCTCTGTATAGCAGTGGCGAGGTTATCCTGGCGACCAAAGAAAAGGGGGACGACTGCCTGATCGGTGTCTCCGCATGGGTGGACGCACAGAACGCTTTCGGCGCCACTCTGCGAACGCAATGGAGCGCAGACCTTCGGTATGACGCAAGCTCAGATCGCTGGAGGGTTGAAAATTTGGTGACAGCGCAATAGCCGCACGGCGCCCTGACGACGTAACATGCAAACCAAGCAAGAAGACGTCCGGAACGCGCAGAAAGCACCATTTGCAAAGTCGCGGGATCTGGCGGCACGGCTTAGGCGGAACGCCGCACACGCAAACGCAAAAGCCGCCCTTCGCCGCAGGTGCAGCCTACACTCAGGGTCGAACGGTAGAGACGCGGACTTTCCCGCCAATCGTGGCATTGCATGCTGGCCATGACGGCTCCCAATCTGAAGTGGACATTGTCGAAAGATAGAAAATCGATCATACATGGAACCTATGTGATCACCCACAAGTGAACAGACAGGCGCAAAGGGCAATTTGAATGGAGAAGACTCTCCAGCTTGGACTGTTAGAAAACAGCCATCGCTTTCTGCGCGAAGCCGCAAAAAAAGCACGCTTGGCCGAACAACAATCAGATCAATGGATGTTCGCTGCTTCGGCGCTTGTTCAGTCCGTCGAACTTGCACTTAAAGCTGCCTTAGCCGACATTCATCCCGTCCTAATCTATGAGAACATAGATAATCCGAAACGTTCTGTGACCATCGCAATCGCTATAAGCCGACTAAAAAATAAGAATATCGGTAAATTCGAGTTTACCTCCAAAGATGATAAGCGCCTTAACCGCGCCATAGCGATCAGGAACGAAATCACGCACTCTGATTTCTCCCTCAACTTGTCCCAAGTCGAAGCAAACTTCCATGAGGTTTTCGCATTTCTAGCTGAATTTAATCGGCGCCATCTAGAAACGAACATCGACGAAATCATCGCCCCAGCTGACCTCGCAGCGTTTCTGAGCAACCGAAAACACCATCAAGAGATGTTGTTGCGCGCTCGAACTCGCCTTGAGGATGAAGGCATTGAAGCGCATAATTTGCGAAATTGCAGCTATTGCACGGAAGATACATTCGTCCAAGAGTTCGACGGCTTTCGTTGCTACCTGTGCTATCATCTCGAACCATCAGTACAATGTCAAAACTGTGGGGAAAGATTCTTGGAAGAAGAATTGGAAGATTTCTCTGATGCATTCCAAGCCGACTACTCAGAAGGCCGTTACGACGTGTTCAACAGCTATGGCTATGACTTTCACAAAGCCTGCCCAGAATGCGCTGCTGAAATAAAACAGCGCATATATGAGTTAGAGCAGCAATACTACTATGAACAAATGATGGAAGATGAATACCAAGACCGAGCGCGGGGAACCTAGCAAAACAAGCGTCCTGCGCGTAGCTGCCGTTGGGGGCAGGTCGCAGCATCCGTCAATTTGGGCTCACAGCCGCCTTGCGGCGGCGCGGCAGCCGGGTAGCGGCGAATCCGCACTGGACCCAAGCCGCCAAGTGACGCCAGCCAGCCCGGAGCGGACATAGCTATTGGGTAAGTCGAGCTATAAGTTCCAACAGATACTAAGTTCTGAACGGCGCCTCAGATAGAGCAACCTCCACATCATGATATCCCTCAGCGCTGAGCAAGTTGCGCATCCCGTTGGCCAGCGCCTCCGCCTGTGCCACTGGACCGATAACAACTGATTTAAGAGGAAGCTTTGGGGGAAGTTGCTCTTCATCGGAAAAGGGGGCTGGGTCGTACATGTTAAACGTGTCGGTGAAAGGAACGATCAGACCACCGGAAGCCCGAAACTGCCTCTTTGCAGTTTCTTGTCTAAAGTTTTCCATATTTTCTAATAGTTCTGAGTACACAAGTCGGACTTCTCTCTCATCAGAGAATGCGCGGTGTTTAAAGAAGGATGCAATTTGCAACAAGTGACTAGTCAGATAGTCTGCCGGGGCTAGTTTTGATTCGTCGCTCTTGATCCATGCTACGTCTTTTTGTTCACTTTGTTTCAGGATATCAAAAAATGTCTGGATCAGCCGGACTTGTTTTTCTGGGTCATAGACAACATGATCGAAACGAATGTCGCCCTTGAAGAAACCGAAGCCGTTTGGGTTCGCTTCAAATCCCAACGCTACGGGACCATAGAGCCGAAATTGGCTCAGACTATCAGAATCCGACGAAAAAGAAGTCGTATATATGTTGTAGCGAGAGGAGGGATCTACATCTTCTAAATGCGCCTTCAGCTTGGTCAAAGTGGGCGAGCCAGCGGTATGTGTCTCATCTTCGAGTACAGAGCGAATAACATCAAGACCGTGGGTGATCTCTCGCATATCGTTCAGATAGGCGTAGTCCGTAAAGCGCATACGCCCGGATTGAAGGATCGCCAGAGCGCCATCCGCAGATGTATAATGGAACATTTGATCAAGTTTCACGCTCTCTTTGATCTTATCCGCAAAATAGCCGAAAGGGCGACCCATTTGGAACCAAGTAGGTAGCTTATTGGTTTGCCAGTCGTGATATTCATTTCCATTCAGATCATGCCATGAGACCCTGTGAAAAACCTTGGCCTCCATGCTAGGTGGGGTCCCAGCTTCAACGAAGTCTTCTTGTATACCATGGTCGCAATTCGGCCACGCGCATAAATTAAGATTTCCGAATCCGCCATGAACCGGACAGCTCCAACCTATTGATTGATAATATTTTTTCACAAGAACCCACCTTCTTATGCGAGGCAATCGGAACATAGCGCATGCTGGAAGCACTTTGCAAAGCCCACTTTCTGCGCTTCGCTGCCCCTGGAGCTGACCGCAGCATCAGCCAGGGCTGCCACCGCCTGCTGAACGACGGCTTTCGGGAAAGCTCTCGCGCTCGCAGCAGCGCCTTCGCTGCACCCTGCATGAATGTCGTGATTGGGCTGGAAGGCGTCATTCTCCAAACAAGGTACGCGTTGCGCCGGACAGAGGTGTAAAACGAAGACTTTAAGTCAAGCGCAACCAAGATCACAAAAGCGAAGGCTGACGATCCTCCGGCGTGGGATCCGGCGCCTTGCGGCGGGTGGCCCGCTGCGGCGCCAGTGGATCCTTGGCATCCACCAGCGCCCTGCAGTGGGCGCGCGCCTGGGCTTTGCACCCCTCGGCCGCACAGGTTTTGATCGGGCGCTGAACCGGGATCCCGAGACGGGGCGCGGGGGCAAAGCCAAAGGGTGCCACGGGGGCGTGACAGAAATCACAGGGGTGCATCATGCGGCCACCTGCTTTAGCGCCTGGCCCGTCCACTGGAGCGCGGCAGCTTCCATCATGCCCGGAAAGGACCGGCTGCGCAGGCGCGCCCTTTCGGCGCTAGGTGACATTCGGTGTATCTTGTTCCAGCGCTTCCATTCGTCGGAATCGCGCTCGGGTTCCGCCAGCATATTTGTGGGCGCAAGAGGCCGCAGGTTTCTCAGATACCAGCCCGTTGATTTGTAGGCAGGTTCGCCGAACCAAAACGGCTGCACCAGTTGCGGCCCCGGCAAATCATGCGGCATCCGATCCCGCGCCAAATCATTCATTTCGGGGTTTTCGATGGCGATCCGCTCGATTGGCGCGGTCCAACAGGCGGTAAACACACTGACCCCCAATTCGAACTCCTCCAGCATACTGTCCAGCGTGCGACCCTTGGGCAGCTTCTTTGGTGGCGTCCATTTGCCGGGGCCAGACATCCAGCGGCGGCCGGATCTGCACAGACGGGTGCAAGGCGGATGCATCACAGCCAGCAGATCCCAACCATCATGCAGGATCCCGTCGCGAATATCGCAGCGGATATGGCGATTTGACCCATCCTCGGCCGCCTCCAGATCGCAGGACCAAACGTCATGCCCCAGACGGTCGAAGGCCCGGCGGGCGATCCCTGACGTTTCGCATCCCACAAGGATCTTGAGGCGTTTGACTGGCGCGCTCATTTCCACGCCTCCAGCCGTTCCCGGTACACGTTCAGACGATCCAAAGCGGCATCCTTTAGACGGATCCCGCGATAGACATAGTTGCTGGATTTGACGCGCTCGAATGTCTCGCCATTCGGCCCTTTGACCGCGCCGACCCGCAAAAGCATCTGATTGGATAGGTGGCGCGACGTCCAAGCTGCGTTGCCGTTATCCAGCTGCCACGCGTTGAATGCATCATTCATCACGCGAGCCATCACATCATTCTCGGGGGATCCAGTGATTTCGCACTCATCCTCTAGGAACTGGCGCACAGGGTCACTTGTCAGGCGGTATTCGGCGGTTGCTTCCAAAATGACCTCGGGCGGGCGCAATCCCCCCTGCATCCAGTCCAATGCGCCCTGCACCATCCACGACAGGATCCCATCCCGTTCATCCCACAGTTTTTGCGGCAGGAGGGGATCCACCTCATCCTGCGGGATCTGCTGGAGGAAGGGCACCAACATGATGCGACGCCAAATCCCGTCATCCGCCCCGCGCACCTCGGGTCGATAGTTGCCACCAATGGTCAGCTTGAACTCGGGAACAACCTCTACAAACTCCTGCATCATACGGCGGATCATGATGGCCTCACCGCCGGTCAGAGACTTGATTAGCGCCTCTTTCATCTTCTGACCCTGTTCCGGCTCAGAGGCACGCACGTAGCGGGCACCGGGCAAGCGCACCAAATCAGGAGTAGCGTCGGACCCCTTGCGCTGCTCGGATCCGGTCAGCGTCTCAATCGGGATCGTGGTTCCGTAATCGTCCATAATGCGGCCGATCAGATCCATCAGGGTGGATTTCCCATTCCGGCCCCCACCATAAAAAAACGCCAGTTTTTGCTCGGTGGTCACGCCGGTCAGATTGTAGCCAAACCAGCGCTGCAGAAAGTCACGGATTTCACGGTCTGGCAGGATCCTCTTGAAAAAGGCATGGAAATTTTGACAACTCGCACCCGGGTCATACTTGGCGCGAGCCATTTTGGTGATCATGTCGGCGCGCGCGTGATCCTCCAACGTGACGCGCGGGACCAGCTGCGCCCTTTCGCCCCACTCGGCCGCGTGTTCATCCTCGGCCATACCAAAGCGCAACACGCCGTTTTCAACGCACAGCGCCATTTTATCCGCGTTCAGATCATCAACACGCACAGCCTTGGCTGGTTGCGCCTCCTGCAGCATGTTGGAAATCTTGCTGCTGTTGCCCGAGGATCTGGCGTGATCTCGGTGGCTCTTTTTCAGGCCCGCCAGCGCCTTTTCGGCCGTCACACCTTTTTCGCGGATCCCCTCCAACTCCTCCAGCCGCTCCGCATCGCCCTCGGCCCGATCTTTGACCTTCACGCTGATCAATTTGCGATATTCGGCTTTGACCTCGCGCCAAAGGTCCAGCGCTTCGCGTTGCCAATCATCCAGCGCAACGAACGGAATTTCGTGCAGTATGCGGTCAGAAATTTGCTGCGCGTCCCGGCGCACCAAGATTTCATCCTCATCCGCCTGCCAACGGCGACCATCCCAGCGATACCAGCCGAGGCGCGGCACCCAGACGAAATCCTGCCCAAAATAATGGATAAGGCGTTGCCCGTTGCCGTAGTCAGTCAACGGAAAGCCTGCGCCTTTCGCTTCGGGCTTGTCCTCCAGATAGGCATCATCTGGCGGGTTTTCGTCACAAGGGGGCAGAGGGCTGCCCTGATCATCCTGCGAGACTTCACTGTATGGCGGGGGCATATCGGCAGGCCCATGGCCGCCCATGTCCACCTGTTCAGCCTGCGCAAATGCCTCGCGGATCCCGTTTTCATTCGTCATTCTCTGGGGCCTTTCGCAGCATGTCGTTCAAATCTCGGCCATCCTCGGCCTTCACAATCCAGCCTTTCAGGCCGGGCCGGTGATGTGCGGCCCGGCGCAGACCGGACAGCAGTTTTGCGCGGGTAGATGTGGGGTCGCTGTCACCGTCCTGTAGAAACACCAACCGGGTGATCCCCTCGGGCGGCAGCCATGCCTCGCTGTCCTCAAGATCGGGCTGGCCGCTCCAGCGGATGCCCTGTTCTTTTGCCATCCGGCCGCCCATATTCCCAAGGTCCACACCGGCCCAATACACAGCGTCACGGCGGATCCCGGCCGTCAGTGGCGAGAGTGTGGTCTCAATCCCCTCGCCCATGATCATCAGGCCCGTATCATTGAACCGCGTCAGGCGAATGGCGCCGCCCTTCTTGGATCCGCGCACCAGCTTGGCAGGCCACGGCTTGCCCTTTTCGTCGCACGCACTGCCATCCGGCGCGATCACCCGGCTCTTGTGCCCAACCCGGTCAGGATCCAGAAAGGTTTGATGCACCGCCGTCAGCCGGCCGTTTTGATCTTGGATGGCCGCGATCATGCAAGGGCCACGGAACCAATCGACCACCCCCCGATCTGCAAAATGCTTGCGGTAAGCATGATCCGGCAAGAAACGCAGCGTTGGCGGCCACTCGGGCAGATGGATCCCGCGACCGGACAGATATGCCTCGGCCGCGGTACCTACACCGGGCTGCGCGGCGTGCCAAATTTCGCGGGCATCACGGATCGCCTTGGCGCGCGATCGTGCGGCATACTCCGCCTGTTTGCGTGCCTGCTCCTCGGCCGCTGCGCGACGTCGGGCCAACTCCACTGGATCCGGCTGCATATCTTCCTCACCGGCCAGATAGGACAGCGCCGACTTGAAATCACAACTAAGAACAAACTGCACAAGGGCCAGACCATCACCGCCGCTGGAACACTGGCGGCAGATATAGACACCGCGTGCCGGATTGATCGCAAACCTGTCAGGGTGGCGCTTACCACCATCGCCGCACACCGGGCAGGCCCCCACATGCTCGACACCGGCGCGGCTCAGGCCGCAGATCCCGAGGCGGTGTGCCACGTCCATGATCGGAATGGATTTCGCCAGATCGCGGCGACCATCATCCCGCGTCATGATGACACCGGCGGGGCCACCCCGTCCTCAAATCGGAAATGCTCGGGCGCTTCTAAGCAATAGCCAAGGGTTTTGAATGTGATGATCGTAACCGGCAGGCGGCGCTGTTTCATGACACTGCGCAGCTTCCCGATACAAGAAATCACCTTTTGCGGCGGGGCCCAATCATCCACTGCCCGATCCAACGACCGGGCGGCGATCAGGCTTTGCATCGAAACGATATACCCGCGCCGCGCATCAAGCGCTCGCAGCACCCGCACATCAGCGGGCTGCAGACCAAATCCAAGGCGATGCACACCAGTGAAGAACTCGGGCACCGGGTCCAAGTAGTGACGCAACAGATCAAGCGCATATTCCACGCGCTCCTCGGGCGGTTGCGCCATGACCTCGGCGCGCAGAGGGGCCAACGGATCCCGCATGTCAGCCTCGCCTTGTCCACTGGTGGCACTGCATAGCATCGGCACGCGGGGTCTTTTCGGTGCCAAAATACTCACAGCGAGCGCGATCCGGTTCACCGTCAGACGGACGCAGCTGCCCACGATAATGGGCACACGTCCCACAGATACGCCGCAGCGCCAGGGCACATTGCGGGTGACGGGGGTTTGCATTGGACTGGCGATAGGCTGCAAAGGTTGCAAAACCGCGAGCGTCAAGGGATCCCATCATGTTTTCTCCCTCCGATTGGCCGCAGATTGGGCACGGCGGCGTAAGGGATCATCCGGCAACGTTTCAGGCGCGGCGCGCATCAGGCCAAGATAGGCGCGGGTTATCTGCAACATCATTGCATCAGGCGAGGTTTCAGCCTCCACCGCCATCATGTCCAGCAATCGGCGATCACTGCGCGGCAACTGATCCACCAAGTCCGAGGTGTCTGGATTACACATTGTCCTGCACTCCTTTTGACCGCGCCAAACGGATGGCACCCAAACGGGGCAGGACTTTACCCTGATCATGCGCGGCTTCATGTAGTTTGCACGTTAAAACGTTCGCTGTGTCCATATTGATCCCGCGCGTCGGATCGCTCAGGAATGTCCGCAGCGTGTTCGGCCCCATTTCGACCGATACGGCCAGCGACCGTGCCGACACATCAAGCACCCCGAGACAATCCTGCACCCAAGCACGAAATTCGGTGGATTTGGGAATAATCGCGGGTGCGACCTGCGGCGATTGAGGGCTGGAATTCCTTACCTGCATTGTATGCTCCTTTCAGAACCGGGCGATTTAGCCCCAACATGTAGTCTATAAATTGCATTGCACACATTAATGTGCGCAGCAAGAACTAAACCTAGGAGGGCTGCACGATTTTGTGCAACATGCCCGCAATAAAAAGAAAATCCTTGAAGTGCGGCACAATCTAATGCCTTAACTGCTATGCACACAAAATAGTGCATAGCAGAGGGCCACCAGCGTTGCGATTCGCGCTGGCAGCATTGGAAAACCGAACACATAAAACGGATAAAATAATGGAAAGCAAAGACGCGAAGGCCGATCCGCGTGTTGACATTGCCCGGAAAAATCTTCGGATGGCTGCGGCCCTGAAAGATATGAACCTCTCGGAAGTTTCCCGCCAGGCTGGGATGTCACGCAACGGCCTTAGCCAGTTTATTTCAGGTCGAACAACCCTTTCATATGCCAACATGCTCCGCGTCTGCGACGTGCTGGGCGTACCGATCAGCCTAGTTCATAGGGCTGACGCGATCACAGAGGCAAAAATTAGGCTTCACCGTACACTTGAGCGTTTGCCAGATCATCTAACTCAGCGCGCTCTTGAGATTGCCCGCGAAGAGACCGGCGGGGCGCATTAGCCGCCGCCTCCAAAGCCTCCAAGCGATCAGCAATACGGTGCAATGCCTGTTCGTCCTGGCCCTCCAGCTCCTTCCATAACTTATCAATATCGGCGCTGTTCATTATTCATTTCCTTAATCTAGTTGCCGGACCACTCAGCCCGCCCCTAACCACCGTCCCAATCGTTAGACCGCCGCAATCCGCGTTTGCAATGTTTTTTTAACTTGTCGATGCACTTTTTTGTGTGCTACGCAAGTTGCACACAAAAAAGATCAGGGCACGCTATGACAGACAATGAGCCGGAAAACCTGCGCCTCAAGATTGCTCGCGTCGGTTTGGTAACAACTGAATGGCTGGGCGGACTATGCATTGCCGCAGCCATAGCCGTGATCATCGGGAAGCACACGGGGCTACTATGACAGATCAGCCGACACCGACCGCAGAACTTCTATCCACCCCCGAGGCCGTGGCTCACCTGGCAAGCCTTGGCGTGAGAACATCGCGCCGCAAGCTGGATGACCTCAGAGCGCAAGGGAAATTACCATATGTTGCCGCCCACGGCCGGGTGCGGATCCTGTACCGGAAAGAGGATCTGCGCGCCGCCTTCTTAGAGGACAAAATCACATGCCCCTCAAACTCTCAAAGCGCACGAAAAACGGCCCGTACTACGCACGGGGCACCGTCGCCGGACACAAGATTTTTGAAAGCACTGGACTTAGCAACAAAAGGCAAGCCGAAGCATGGGCGATCCGCAAAGAGCATCAAATCCTCGAACGTCACGCCCTTGGCAGCAAGGCAACGCTGACCTTTGCCGAGGCGGCGCATGACTACATGATGACAGGCGGGGACACGCGGTTTCTCGAAAAGATCCTGCTGCACCTCGGCCCGGATCAGCTGGTGTCGAGCATCGACAACCACTTCTTGCTGCAGCTGGCGGAAACGCTCTATCCAGACGGATCGGCCGCGACCAAAAACCGGCAGGTGATCACGCCGGTCAGCGCGATCATCAACATGGCGGCCGACAATGGCAAAGCTGATCACCGCCGCTTTCGCAGGCTCAAGGCCAAAGGTGCGAGAACGCGATGGCTGACCCCAGAAGAATTTGAGGCGCTGTGCGATCAGGCTCCGCCGCACCTTAAAGTGATCCTGACCTTTATGATCGGGACCGGCTGCCGAACCTCCGAAGCCCTCGCCGCAGATGTGCGCTATTGGCACGCCTCGACCGGGGAAATCTGGCTGCCCGAGACAAAGAACGGCCACGCCCGCATGGTACAAATGCCGCAGCGTGCGCGGGATCTTATCGTGTCGCACGGGGTGCCGCGATCCGGTGCCCTACTGCGCAACCACAAGGGCCACCCCTATGTGGCACGCGAGAACAGCGGCGGGCATATCAAGAAAGCCTTTTGCAACGCCCGCGAGAATGCCCGGCTTGGGGCAGACGTTACCCCGCACGTCCTGCGCCACACATGGGCCACGTGGTTCTATGCGTCCACCCGCGACTATGGGCGGCTGCTGGACCTTGGAGGCTGGCGCACCAGCAGCACCGCAGAGCGCTACCGCAAACTTGCGCCCTCAGATCTTGGCGACCGGCTCAAGGTTTACGGTTGGGATTTTTCACGGCTGGGCGACCAAATGCCAAAGCCCGACGAACGCCGCGAGACTATGAGGGCGGTCGTCTGAGCGACGGGCTGAATGTTGAGCGGTCAGCACGACAGGTAACCAGGCGTAGCGTAGGGCATGTGAATTTGACGATGCACTAATGGATGTTAGCACCAATCAGGACCATCATAGTCATCCGGTGGTTCAATACCATCCCACAGCGCTGCGATTTCGGCACAGGAGTCAGTAACATCCTGACGAAATCGCGTGTGAGAAGCACTCGCTTTTACAGCATTGTGCTCTGCTAGATCGACCGCCATGCACAACCTTGGCAAAGGCTCCATCTGACCGCCCTCCAACGCCCATAGAAGAAGACCCGCAGCATTCGCCAGTTCTTTACTGACCGACGAACGATCAGCGCCAAATGCATACTTCAGTATCAACCCACCAGCGAATGTGGTTCCCTTGTGATCCTGTGTAAGCGCGGCGTCCATTGAGACGTTAAGCTTTACCCCGCTAATTCTTACCGAAAGGTTCTTCGGCGCGGGAGCAATGACGTATTTCCTGAACGATTTTTGCTTGAATGTTTCCTGAAAGGCTCGAACAGCTTGAGCTGATCTGAGAGCTTCACTCTTATGCCAGCCGCTTTCCCTTCTCGCTTTGGCATCCATACGATCAGCCAGAACGCCAAGGTCACTATGACCGAAATCTGACTTGAACAGCGACTTCTTGAGCGCGTCCCGAACCTGAGAGTACGCCGCGATTTCAACCTTCTTCGGGAACTTCGCGGACCTAATCACGCGTCCTCTCTGTGTCGCGTTAGAGGTAGCCAAGTATTGAGAAATATGATTCACCGAAAACTGTGGACGACGATTAAACCTATAGTTGGGATCTGAAATCATGGATGACATTACTCTGGTTGCACAACTAGACAGTGACACGACGCTATACGTGTCTCCCATGCATGACCAGATGTATGATGAGTTTGTAGATGCGGATAACCTCGGCGGACCGCAGGGCTATTTCATCGCAAGAGAGCGACGTAACCAATTTGAGATATTGGGGAAAGCCGCAAACCTTGATGCGGCGCGAGAGATATTCGGCATGCTTACCTCAGCCTACCGTTCGGCTCGCTGAGTAGACAAGCACCACTAGCAAGTGGTGCGCTGCACGATTTCAACATCAACGCCCAAAACCTTGCGAATCGATATTTTCTCATGGGCGATCAAGGGCCGGAATCGCACGAACTAGTTGCACGCGATTTGCACACAATCGCTGTTGAACGTCGGGGAAAACAGGTGCAAACCGTGCGTTGCACGTTAACGTGTACACCCCAAGGAGAAAGAAATCTATCGAAAAGCCATTTCTTTTCAATGCGCTAATTGTCGTGAAATGGTGCTGCTGGAGAGAATTGAACTCTCGACCTCTCCCTTACCAAGGGAGTGCTCTACCTCTGAGCTACAGCAGCGCCGTGAAGGGGCTTCTATGCATATTCGCTGAAGAGCGCAAGAGGATCTGGACGGTTTTTTTGGACTAAGTTAGACACTCTCTATGGCAGACAAAAAGAAACCCTCCGGCAACCGATCCGAGGCCGCTCGCGAGGACCGCCTGAAAGCGGCCCTGAAGGCGAATATGGCCCGGCGCAAGGCGCAAGCCAAGGCACGGTCCGCACAAAAAGACGACGCCCCGGGCGACGCAAAAGGATAGAGCAGATGGATTCGATTCTGGTAACTGGCAACGGCCCGCTGAACGGAGTGATTCCGATTGCCGGGGCCAAGAACGCGTGCCTGACGCTGATGCCCGCCACATTGTTGAGCGAAGACCCGCTGACGCTGACCAACGCGCCACGCCTCAGCGACATCCGTACCATGACCGCGCTGCTGCAATCGCTGGGCGCAGAGGTGTCCGCGTTGCAGGAGGGCCAGGTGTTGGCCATGTCGAGCCATGGTCTCGACAACCACACGGCGCATTACGATATCGTCCGCAAGATGCGCGCCTCGATCCTCGTGCTGGGGCCGATGCTGGCGCGTGAAGGTCACGCGGTCGTCTCACTGCCGGGCGGCTGTGCCATTGGCGCGCGCCCCGTTGATCTGCACCTCAAGGCACTCGAAGCGCTTGGCGCGGAAATGGATCTGCGTGATGGTTACGTGCACGCCAAGGCCCCCGGTGGGCGGCTCAAGGGCGGCACTGTCGACTTCCCCATCGTATCGGTCGGGGCGACCGAAAACGCGCTGCTGGCCGCGACCCTGGCGAAAGGGACCACGGTTCTGAAGAATGCCGCACGGGAACCCGAAATCATCGATCTGGCCGAATGCCTCATCAAGATGGGTGCCCAGATCGAGGGCCACGGCACCAGCACCATAACCATTCAGGGCGTTGATCGGCTGAACGGGGCAACGCACCCGGTGGTCACCGACCGGATTGAACTGGGCACCTATATGCTGGCGCCCGCGATCTGCGGCGGCGAGGTGGAACTGCTGGGTGGTCGGCGCAATCTGCTGGAGGCCTTCTGCGCCAAGCTCGAAGAGGCCGGCGTGGAGATCTCGGAAACCGATGCGGGCCTGAAAGTGAGCCATAAATCTGGCCGCGTTAAAGCCGTCGATGTGGTCACGGAGCCCTTCCCCGGCTTTCCGACCGACCTGCAAGCGCAGATGATGGCATTGATGTGCACCGCCGAGGGTGAATCGGTGCTGGAAGAAAAGATCTTCGAGAACCGTTTCATGCACGCCCCGGAGCTGATGCGGATGGGGGCACAGATTGATGTCCATGGCGGCACCGCCAAGGTCACCGGCGTTGAGCGCCTGAAGGGGGCGCCCGTGATGGCGACGGATCTGCGCGCCTCCGTATCGCTGATCCTTGCAGGGCTGGCGGCAGAAGGTGAAACGCGCGTCAGCCGGGTCTATCACCTGGATCGCGGTTATGAACATGTGGTGCGCAAGCTCTCTGCGGTTGGTGCCAAGATCGAACGCATCAAGGAAGACTGATGTCCGATGCCAGCTTTGAAGACGGCCGCGAACGCCCCCTGAACCTCGGTGCCTATGAGGCTGAGGATCTGGAGGTCATCTCCTCGCTTGTTCAGGACGCGGTGTTTCCTGTCACGGAAATGAGCTGGCGCGCCTCTGCGCGCCGCTTCGCCATTCTATTGAACCGGTTTCGCTGGGAAGGCCGCGTCGCAGCCGAGCGTCGTGGGCGTGCCTATGAGCGGGTACAATCTGTGCTGGTTGCCGAAAACGTCCTGAACGTGGCCTCTCAGGGGATTGATCGCACCGACAAGGATATGATCCTGTCGGTGCTGTCGATCACCTTTGAGCCGGGCGAAGATGGCGCCGGGCATCTGTTGCTGACGCTCGCCGGGGACGGGGCAATCCGCCTGTCCGTGGAAGCACTTGAGGTCACGCTCAAGGACGTGACACGCCCCTACCGCGCACCGTCCAAACACATGCCACAGCACGATACATGACACCACGCGCACTCTCGAAGGGGGATGTCGTCGCCCTTCGCCGCCTGTGGCTGGATGGGCTTGAGCGCTTCCCAAGGGCGTTCCTGCTCACGCCCGCAGAAGCGCGCGCAACCTCTGATGCCACATTGGCAACCGGATGCGAGGCGGGGCAGTACTGGGGAGCCTTTATCGGAACGGAACTTGCGGGATTTGCAAAGATACGCCCGGGTGGGTCCGAGCGATTGCGCCACACGTGTGATCTCGGCCCGCTCTATGTCGCTCCGGAATATCAAGGCAAGGGCATTGCGCGCGCACTCATGTCCGCAGTCATTCAACACGCGCAATCACTGAATCTGAAACAGATGGAGCTGTGCGTAGATCAACAGAATGCAGCAGCGATCAGGCTCTATCGCGCTTGCGGTTTTGTGCCTTTTGGGATGCGCCCACGATCAGTGATCCTCGACGGCGAAGCACGCCACGACCTTCTCATGATCCGCATGTTGGATGCGGCCATTGATCCCGAACGAATTGCGCAAATGGCGCGCGCCGCTGTTGACTGAATTCAACCTGCTGCCAATCAAACTTGAGGCAGACGCACAGGCAGGGTAAGGCTCCGCACAAAGGAGTGCCGTAATGCCCGTATTTCTGACCTCTTCCGATGCCGACTTCGAACAGTCCTTCACCGCGCTGCTCGGCGCAAAGCGTGAGGACAGCCCGGATGTGGACGCAATTGTTGCAGATATCATTGCTGACGTGCGCCACCGGGGGGATGCCGCGCTGCTGGAGTTGACGGAAAAGTTCGACCGGCTCGCCCTCAAGGATGCAGATGCGCTGCGGATTTCGGCAGCGGAGGTCGATGCGGCCATCGCAACTGTATCGGACGCAGAGCGCAGCGCACTCGAACTCGCGGCCGACCGTATTCGCGCCTATCATGCCGAGCAGATGCCCGAGAACAAGACCTGGACCGATGCGAGCGGTGCAACGCTGGGTTGGCGCTGGTCGGCGGTGTCTGCGGCGGGGCTCTATGTGCCCGGTGGTCTGGCAAGCTACCCGTCGTCCGTGTTGATGAACGCCATTCCGGCCAAGGTTGCAGGTGTCGAGCGCCTCGCGGTGACCGTGCCGACCCCGGACGGGCAGATCAATCCGCTGGTTCTGTTGGCCTGCCGCATTTCCGGCGTGGACGAAATCTACCGCGTGGGGGGCGCGCAGGCCGTGGCCGCGTTGGCCTATGGCACCGACACCATCTCCCCTGTCGACAAGATCACCGGCCCCGGCAATGCCTTTGTCGCGGCGGCCAAGCGTCGTGTGTTTGGCAAGGTCGGCATCGATATGATTGCGGGGCCTTCGGAAATCCTTGTGATTGCCGACAAGGACAACAACCCCGACTGGATCGCGCTCGACCTTCTGAGCCAGGCCGAACATGACGAGAGCGCACAATCCATTCTGATCACGGATGATGCAGACTTCGGCAAGGCCGTCGCGGCTGCGGTGGACAAACGGCTGGAAACGCTGGACCGCCGCGCCATCGCGGGCATCAGCTGGCGCGATTTTGGTGCCGTCATCGTGGTGCGGGATCTGGATGAGGCGGCCGCGCTGTCCAACCGGATTGCCCCGGAGCATCTGGAGCTGTGCGTCGCCGATCCCCAATCGCTGAGCGAGAAAACCATCCATGCCGGTGCGATCTTTATGGGGCAATATACTCCGGAGGCAATCGGCGACTATGTCGGCGGCCCCAACCACGTCCTGCCCACCGCCCGTTCAGCCCGGTTTTCCTCCGGCCTGTCGGTGATGGATTTCATCAAGCGCACCACGCTCAGCCAGATGACCCCGGATGCGCTGCGCGCGATCGGACCCGCGGCTGCGACGCTGGCAGAGAGCGAAAGCCTCGAAGCGCATGGTTTGTCGGTGCTAGCGCGGCTT
Source organism: Epibacterium sp. Ofav1-8 (assembly GCF_022348185.1). Classification (GTDB taxonomy): domain Bacteria; phylum Pseudomonadota; class Alphaproteobacteria; order Rhodobacterales; family Rhodobacteraceae; genus Epibacterium. Next base: position 5,115 of record NZ_JAKRFD010000020.1, on the reverse strand, counting down.
GAGGCACTCAACCAATAAAACAGCTAAGGCTCAGCGCGGAGGGCTGCCCTCCGCCGCGCTGAGCCTGTTGCTGGCCGAAACCCTTGAGTTTCGGGCATGTCACGATGAAACCCACTCAGGGTTAACAGAATGTTGACGCCAAGGCGCGACAGCGTGCCTTTTGCTCCTCCCCGCCTGAATTAACGCAGCGATGACGTCACACTTGCGCAATGATTGCGCAGGGTCAGCCCGTCCGCGCGATTGTGCGAGACGGAGCGATCCGCTAGGTCATGAAGGGAGACAGTACTGGGACCAGAGCCATGAGCCGGATCAGCCAAATTGAACTAGACGATCGCAACCTGCCGCCGCCAACGCCGGAGATCGAGCAGGAACGCAAAGTCGCGATATTCGATCTGATCGAGGACAATAGCTTTGTGCTGCCCAACCGCGAAGAGCGCGACACGCCGGAGGGGCCGTATCACCTCGCATTGTCGATCCGCGAAAAACGTCTGGTGTTCGACGTCCAGACCGAAGGCGGCGACAAGGCGGCGGAGTTCCACCTGTCGCTGTCGCCGTTTCGTCAGGTGGTCAAGGATTACTACCAGATCTGCGAAAGCTACTTCACCGCTGTCAAAACCCTCCCCCCCAGCCAGATCGAAACCATCGATATGGCCCGCCGGGGCATCCACAACGAAGGCAGCCGCGTCCTGCAAGAGCGCCTTGAAGGCAAAGCGGAGGTGGATACGGATACCGCCCGTCGCCTGTTCACCCTGATCTGCGTTCTGCACTTCGGAGGCTGATGCGTGACGGAGCTGCCGCAGTCCATTTTGTTCTGCTGTGACCACAACGCGGTCCGATCCCCGATGGCCGAGGGGATCATGAAAAAACTCTATGGCACCGGAACCTATGTGCAATCCGCCGGGGTCAAGAACGACCTGGAGATTGACGGGTTTTGCATTGCAGTCTGTCAGGAGATCGACGTGGAGCTGTCCCGGCATCGCTCGCGCTCCTTTGACGAGATGGAGCAATGGGGCGATGACATCTCTTCGTATGATCTGGTGATTGCGCTTTCGCCGGCGAGCCAGCGCCGCGCATTGGAACTCACCCGTTTTTTTCACCTCGATGTCGAATATTGGCCAATTATGGACCCAACTGGGCTCGGCGAGTCACGGAATGCCAAGTTAGAGAGCTACAGGCAAACCCGAGACCAGATCCTCGAGCGGCTGATTGCACGCTGGGGCAACCCGACGGAGACATAAATGAACGACACGATCGCGCGCTATTTCAACGCCTTCAACGCCGGTGACACCGATGGCATGCTTGCCTGCCTCGCCGATGATGTGGCCCATCACGTCAACGAGGGGAATATCCGTGTCGGCAAAGAAAAATTCGCCGAGTTCTGTGCGCATATGAGCCACTGCTACCGTGAAGAGCTGACCGACATGGTCATCTTCGCCACCCCGGACGCGACACGAGCGGCGGCGGAATACACCGTAAATGGCACCTACTTGCAGACCGATGAGGGCCTGCCCGACGCGCGCCAGCAGACTTACAAACTGCCCGCCGGGTCGTTTTTCAATCTGCGCGATGGCCTGATCACCCGCGTCACCACCTACTACAACCTCTCTGACTGGATCAAACAGGTCTCTGCCTGATGGTCCTGCGGATTGAACCCCTGACCGGCGCGGCATTGGAGGCCGCGCTGGACGATGTGGCACGCCTGCGGATCGAGGTGTTTCGCGCCTGGCCCTATCTCTATGATGGCGATCTCGCTTACGAGCGTGAGTACTTGCAGAGCTATCGCGACAGCGCAGGCGCGGTGGTTGTCGGCGCATTTGATGGGGATCGCCTGGTCGGAGCGGCAACCGGAACCCCCTTGACCGATCACGCGGATGACTTTGCCGCCGCTTTTGCAGGCAGCGGGCTGGATCTGAGGGAGATCTTCTATTGCGCAGAGTCGGTTCTGCTTCCGGCCTATCGTGGTCAGGGCGCAGGGCATGGTTTCTTTGACCTGCGCGAGGCGCATGCTCTCGCGCTCGGGTTTTCCAAATCGGCCTTCTGTAGCGTCCTGCGCCCCGACACCCATCCGCTGCGCCCACGCGACTATGCGCCGCTTGATCCATTCTGGCAGAAACGCGGATATGTGCCCCTGCCCGGCGTCAGGGCGGCATTCTCCTGGAAAGACATAGATCAGGCCGACGAGACAAAAAAGGATCTGCAATTCTGGATACGAGACCTGCCGGCGCGCGCATAGCCCTCGCCCGCGCGTCAAGTCAGCGATACTCCAGACCCCGAGACGCACCCCGAAGCACGCCAGACCAGGCTCGCCGTGGTCTGGCAGTCAACATTTCAGGTCCGACGTTTCAACTCTGCTGCCGGATTTCCGACAACTGTCGTATTCGGGGGCACGCTCTTGGTGACGACTGCCCACATACCAACCACGGTCCCAGCCCAGATGGTATTGGCGTCACATATGATAGACGTCAGCGCAAAACTGGAAAATCGCTCACAATTCTCGCCCTGAAGACGCTGGTGAATGTCTCTGCGCGCCACCGTTGATCCTATGGCAATGTGGTAGAATTTCTCATCACAATCCAGGTCAAGAACGTCAGCTTCGCTGATACAGTGATGGCCGTTGACAAGATCGTTCTGAGGATCAGTTTCGAAAATGCAGAGGTGGATCTCTTGCCCCGGAGTGGATATATGTGACATTTTGAAATTGTGATGCGTTCAGCGCACCGGGCAGACGGCGTCAGTTGTTGCGTCCCCCCTTAGGCCTAAATGGGCCTGTTTGCTCTTTCGGTCTTTCTTGAATGCCGAAGCGCCTGATTGCCTCTACAGAACCGGCAGTACGCGCCCTCTTGCTTGCAAAAGCTCTTCTTCCTGCTGCAGCAAGGCCTTGCTGCGTTCTTTTAGCCTGCGTGCAGGTGCACCGCAATAAACCCCCCAAGGTTCCAAGGGCTTGTTCACCAAAGACAGCGCACCAATGGATGCGCCGTCGCCGATTGATGCACCGGGCAGCACGACGCTTCCTGAGCCGATGATAACATGTTTTCCGATGTCGACAGCTGCAGTTGTGACATTCAGGAATGCACGTGGGACTGTCGGGTTGGTGAGGCAGTCTCCGGAGTAGTCGTCACTCACAGAATAGATGCGCACGCCCTGAGACAACCCGCTGAAGTCGCCCAACCTGATACCGCCGGAGCACGTGAGGTGGCAGTACCCTCCGATGTGGATGTAACTGCCGATGGTGAGGTCGCCAGTTGCACAAGCCAGGGTGGCCCCACCATCTATGCGTACATTGTCTCCGATAGAGATGTTTTCCAAACCAAGGATCGTGCAGTTTTTGGCGATCTGTACATCCTGACCAACATGTTTGAACCCCATACCTTGGAGCTCACTGGAAGAGTAGAATCCTGGATTAAATGGGTTGGCCTTTGTCACAGCTCTTCATCCTGCCAATCTAAACCGGGAACTGCCGCGCCCATGAAAATCCCAGTTCATGACACGCTCCGCATCTGTGCACTCACATAGGGCGATGTCCGCCCGATGACCTGCCCTGACAACACCTGGCATACCTCACGCACCACGCTGATCGCCTCGCGTGGCATATTCGGACCGGTGGGCAAGACAATCACCCGTTCGGCGAGATCCTCCGTAACCGGCAAAGAGCGCCCGGCGTTGGGCTGTAGTGAGCGATATGGCTCCATGCGATGGCAGCCCGGCCAGAAGTACTTACGTGCAAGGATGTTTTCTGCAGTGAGCGCATCGAGGACCTCATCCCGGGTGCGAGGAAAGCTGGCGTCGATCTCCAGCACCACATACTGGTGATTGCGCTCCTCATCTGGCGTAACCGGGGTCAACCGAAGCCCGGCAATATTCTCCAGCGCATTCGAATATGCAGCGTGACGTGCCTTATTGGTGGCCATGACGGCGTCCACGGCATCCAGATTGACCAATCCCATTGCGGCGTTCACTTCCGTCATTTTGCCGTTGGTTCCTGGGTGGATGACCTTATCCTGACCGGCAAATCCAAAGTTGCGCATCAGGCGGAGCTGATCTGCTAGCGCGTCATCATTGGTGGTGACCGCCCCGCCCTCTATCGTGTTAAAGAACTTGGTGGCATGGAAACTGAATACCTCGGCGTCTCCAAAGCCGCCGATACGCTGACCATCATATGAACAGCCAAAGGCATGCGCCGCATCAAAGACAAGCTTCAGGCCATGCTCCTGTGCAATCTTTTGCAATACGGCAATGTCACAGGTTCCGCCCCAGAGGTGCGTGGCAACGATTCCGGTTGTGCGCGGCGTGATCGCCCTGCGAACGGCCTCGGGGTCGATGCAATGATCCTGCCGACGAACGTCAGCGAAAACTGGGTGCAACCCTTGCCAGGATACGGCGTGCGCGGTGGCAACAAAGGTGTAGGAGGGAACGATCACCTCGCCAGACATTCCAACCGCGCGAATTGCCACCTCCAGCGCGATGGTTCCGTTACACATGGCTACACAGTGCCGGACGCCTAGATATTCGGCGATCCTGCTCTCCAGTTCACACACCAGCGGGCCATTGTTCGTCAGCCAGTTCCGCTCCAGAATATCATCGACATACCACATGAACTTGTCCCGGTCGGCGATATTTGGGCGCCCGACATGGGTTGGGTGCTCTAGCGCAGGGGGCGCTCCATTTACGGCCAGATCGGTCTCTGTGCGGATTATCTTTCGCGTCATCGGCTATGTCTCGCTCTCGCTGGGCGACTGGCCCAGAGTTCGCCAAGTTTCTCCTTGGCCATAGCAAACGTAACGCAGAGTTGGTTAAAAAGACTTGAACCGTTCAATTGGACGATCTCACCTTCGGCTGGATGCCCATGTCCTTTTAACGTACTCCGCTGAAATGTCCGCAGCTTGAAGGTGATTCAACTCGAATTGACCACCGCTTCCGGCGTGATTTTATACAATTCGGCAATCGACCTGTGCCGCGGGTTTCCGGCGGCATTCGGCCGGGCTTATTCTGTCACTGTGTTTTGGAGGTTGAGGCTGTTGCGAACTAAAGAAGCCGCCCATTTGGCGGCTGTAACGTCTTTATATTTATATGTAATTTGGTTGCGGGAGTAGGATTTGAACCTACGACCTTCAGGTT
>NZ_JAKRFD010000001.1 GCF_022348185.1 Epibacterium sp. Ofav1-8 | reverse complement strand
TGTCAAAGAGCAAACACCCAAGACCCAAAAGCAGACCGTCGCGCAAATCTTGCAGCGCCACCGCCTACATCCAACCAAGAATGCCCCAGTCTCTCCTGAGCGTCTAAACCGTCTTTCCGATCCGTCAGCAGCGTCTCCGCCGCGCCCCGTAGCGCCTCAGCGCCGCCGGTGAAGGGGGTTCTAAGCATAACCTCAGATGCCCGCAACCCCTTTTTTGCAAAACTGTCATTTTTTCACCCACATCCAACAAAACAACATGTTTTCAAGCACTTACAAGAATCTTAAAGTAATGCCGACATTGAGGATTTTGCTCACCCTCCCCAAGCTTAATGGTTTGCCGTGAGATGAATCATGAAGCCATGTCTATATATTGCGTTCGAAACTCTGGCACACACCAGGGCGATGCGGAATCGACGACTCGAGTCGCCCGCCTGCCCTCCAGACATTCGTCCTATAGGTCGATTTCCAGCACCCCGTCGGGGTCTGCTGCGCGAGATTGGCACAAGACTATCGCATCGCGCCGTTGCGCTTTGGACAGAACGAAGTCACGGTGCTCAGCCTCTCCGGCCAGCAATCCGCATTTACAGACGCCACAGATACCGTCAGCACATTTTACATCTACATGGATGCCCTGCTCGGCCAATGCATCCGTGGCGGTTTGCTCCGCACTCACCTGGATCTCGCGACCAGAACGCGCCAGCCTCAAGACAAAGGGATGATTTTCATACTCTGGCTGCTCAGGCACAGAGAAATACTCCAGATGCCTTGCGTCCTCCGGGAAACCGGCAGCCTCAGCCGCAGTCATGACAGCTTCCATATAGGGCGCGGCCCCGCAGGTGTAGACGTGGCAGCCCGGCTGATACCCCGACAGGATCTGGTCAAAGGCTGCCCGCGTCCCCTCTTGTGATACATGGAGGTGGACCTTGGACGCCCAAGGCATCTGGGCGAGATCATCGAGGTAGCCGCCCTGCTCCCGCGACTTGATCGAATAGTGGAACTCAAACTCCGCGCCCAACGCATGCAAGCGGTGCGCCATGGCAATCATCGGCGTGACCCCAATCCCGCCCCCCATCAAAAAAGTCTTGCTGGCGCTTTCATCGAGCGGAAAGTGATTGATCGGGCGAGAGATGAAAATCCGGCGCCCTTCCGAGAAGATCCTGTGCAAAAGCTTTGAGCCACCGCGCCCGGCCTCTTCTCGCAACACGCCAATCTGGTAATGCGAGCGATCCGCCGGATTGCCCGACATGGAATACTGACGCAGAAACTCTGGGGCGACGACGATATCAAGATGCGCTCCGGCACTCCACTCCGGCAGATCGGAGCCATCGGCAGCACGGAATTCGTATTTTGTGACTCCTGCGGCCATCTCTTCGACCTTTGAGACGATCACCTGCAGAACCGGGCTCTCGTCATCATTGGTATAAAGGTGATCCCAGTCACCTGTTTCGCCCCGCTCCCGGCGCTGTTTGTATTCCTCAGCGGTGATCATGGCCTGATAGGCTTCGATCCCGGCTTCGCGATCCATCGGAAACGGATAGGGATAGGGGTGCGGTGCGAGGTGCGCCGGGTAAACTGCCAGCGTCTGGTCCTCGTAGCGCAGGTTGAGGTCCTTTTGCAGATCCCGCGCATTCACCGGATGCCGGGTCGGGCGATAGGCACCGTCTTCTTCCAGCTCCAGATCCCACCACCATTTCTTGGTCGGGTTCATCTCGCCATGGCCCAGCATATCGTCGAGCCGGGCCAAAGCAGGGGCGGCCTTGGGAATGTTCATTGCCGCCCAGCGGAAGGGCTTTTCCGCAAAGATCCCTTCGAGGTTCCAAGGACAGGTCTTCATGCACCGCCCGCACATCGCGCCGCCGGGCGTGGTGATCCGGTAGGTGGTGCATTTCTGGCTGTCGGATTTCCAGATCTCGTAGCCGTTAAACATCAGCTTCGGGCCAGCGGTGATCGCGCCCGACGGGCATTCGCGCGCACATTTATTACAGGACTCGCAAAAGGATTGCAGGCCGAAGTCAATCGGCTTGTCATGCGCCATCGGCATGTCGGTGGTCACCACACCGGATTTCAGGCGCGGACCGAGGAAGGGGTTGAGGATCACCTCGCCAATGCGTGAGACCTCACCCAGACCGGACAGCAACAGCAAGGGCGGTTGCAGAACCTCGCCATCCATCACCGTATGCGCCTTGGCCTTATAACCAAGATTGCGGATCTGGCGTGCAATCACGCCCCCCAACAGTGAGAACCGCAAATACGCGCGCATGGATTGCGCAACCGCAATCCAGTCGTCGCCAGAGGTCCCCTCGGTCGTGTCGAACCCCTGATCGACGATCATCGAAATCGCATGCGGTTGATCCGGCACAATGGGTGTGCCGGTGGCGTCATGGCTATACCATGTCCAATCCGGGCAACGGCTGATCCCGACCGCATCAATCCCCAACCAATAGGACGCCGCCTTCACCATATCCGCATTGAGCGTGGCATCCGTCGGACGAGGCCCGTCGGCAGGCGTGCCGTCCTGCAACAGCACAAAGGCCCCAAGCATCCGCCGCTGCGCCATCGAAGGCGCCGCCTTGCGGACATAGAACCCGCCGGTCGCGGCCTTTTGGTTCCCCTTGCCCATATCGCCGAACTGGGCACGGGCAAACATATCGGCGCGTTTGGGCACACGGGCCACGCGCGCCTCATCTATATATGTCGTGGGCGTCTCTACCCGCTTCAGTGTCTCAAAAGGGTGCGGGCCGTCGCGAAAATCGCGGTCTTTATACGGATCACCGTTCAGGGCAGACCGCTCTGCCCCTGCCCCGATCCACCAGCGCAAATCGCGCCCGTTTTGTCCGGGCTGCTCGGGCAGCGGCGCCAAGGGACGATCTTCAGCCAAGTCAAAGTCGGTGGTCACGGCCGCCAGACCAAATCGGGTGCCCAAATAGGGCGCAACAAGCTGGCCGTCTTCCATACGCACCAACCCCGCCGCAACCGCGAGCCGGTTCAGATCCACATCAGACGACGTCCCGGTATGCGCCTTGGCATCCCAGCCCAGCAATCGGATGTAGTTGGCAATCACCACTGCCGTTTCGGCGCTGCGCAAACAGGCCCGATGCGCCTCCGCGCCCTCGATCCAGTCACACCCCGCCTCTTTTGGGCGAGGATCACGCGGCATTTCATAGAGGAACACAATCGCATGACGATGCGCACCAATCGTGGTGGGTGGCGCTTGCATGGCTTCTTTGAGGTCCGCCATGATCATATCGATCCCCGAGGCCAGCGTCTTGGTCTGACGCGTCTTCAGATCCTCGGCCAGACGGTCGATATCCGGGTTGTGCCAAGGATGTGCCAAACGCGCCTCATCCCTCATCGGACCGATGCCCACCATGGAGGCATCCGCAAAGTACCCAAAAGCTTTGATGTGATCTGATCGCTCTTGCAGATCGGTCGGAACCTCGCCGCGAGAGCCATTCACCAGCCCGTCGCGGATCGCATCCATCATCGCCTGATATTCGCACATCGCATTGATGATGCTGTCGGGCTTTTGCGGCCGGCGGAAATCAAGCGGCGCCGAAGGCGGCACCTCGCTCAGATCTGCATGATCGCAGCGCTTCAATCGCTCCAGCGGGAACGGCCCCAAATGAACCGGCCGGTTCCGGGAGGAAAAGAAACGAATGGACATGCTGGCTCTCCTGCGTCGGATGTGGCGTGCGCCTGAAAACGGCGGCGCGGCTCGCGTGTTATCGCGGCTACCCTGCATCTGGCAGAATGAAGACGCCTGACGTGCCGACAGGTGGCACGGGCTATTGGGCTGGATACCCCAACCGGATCAGCAAACCCGCCCCATCAACGCCGATGAGGCCGTTTTGACCCTCGGCGTTTCAGGTCGCGGGAGGCTGAGGGGAACACGTCCTGATAACTGTTCGCATATCGCTGTCGTGCCTGCGCGACATCATCAGCTGTGGGCGCGGCGCGCCTCGGCCACCAGGGCTCCGATATGAGCGATTTTCTCGATAGTCATCGGCTTGCTGTAGAACGCCTTGACCGCGTCGTAGCCTTCCGCCGCTTCCTGGTCGCGCGGATCCATCGAGGTCGAGATCACCGCAACCACCTGATGGGAAAAGGCTTCACCGAATTCCGCCGACGCCGCCGCGAGAAACTCCAGACCATTCATCGCTGGCATGTTGATGTCCAGAAAGATCGCATCAAAGGGGGCGTGGTCCGGCCTGCGCAGATACGCCAGCGCATCACGCGCATAATAGCAGGGGATCAGCTCCACAGCGGCATTCGCTTTTTTGAAGAGACGCCGATACGCAAGGTGATCGAACTTGTCGTCATCCACCACAAGGACGCGCGTCAACTCCGCCGCCGCGTTCATGCCCCCGCCCCCCAGAACCGAACACTGAAACAACTGCCCTTTCCGGGTTCGGACTGCACCTGTACGGATCCACCGTGAACATGCGCAACCCGCTGACACAGCGCCAGTCCGATGCCGGTTCCGGGATAGTCGTCATGCGTGTGCAACCGCTGGAACAATCCAAAAATCCGTTCCTGCTGTGCAGCCGCGATTCCGATACCATTGTCGCGGACCGACACTTCCACCTCGCAATCATCGACGTCGCTGGTGGCCTCGATACGCAAAACGCAGGGGCGGTCTGGCGCCCGAAACTTCAGCCCGTTGGAGATCAGGTTTTGCAACAGGCTGCGCACCTGCGTCGGAAGGCCTCGTATCACCGGAAGCGCTCCGACATGTACCTTCGCCTGCGCTGCGTCGATGTCGGCACGCAGATCCGCCAGCACCTCTTTGCAGAGCTGCGCGAGATCAACTGTCTCGAACCGAGGCTCCACCCCAACCAATTGCGAATAACACAGGGTATCAGCTATGATCCGGGACATGCGTGCGGCTGTCGTGCGCGCCGCAGAGATCAGCTCCTGCCCGTCTTCGTCGATGTAGTCCTGATAGTCGGAAGCAAGAAAATCCAGCATATTGGTCATGGTATTCACGGGCGACTTCAGATCATGCGACAGCGCATAGGTGAACTGCGACTGTTCCTGATTGGTCTGCCGCAACTGACCGTTCAGCGCCCGCAATTCCTCGACCTTGTTCTGCAATTCGGCGGTACGCGCCCTCACCTGCTGATCCAACTGGTCACGCTGCAAGGTCAACATGCCGGAGAGTTTGCGCAGCTCTTCCTCGACGCGGCGGCGTTCGGCGATCTCGTTTGTCAGCGTTGCAACGCTGGCGCCATAGCCGCGCAGCGCCATGTCGTAGACCGAGACCGCTTCGAGATAGAAGGCCTCGAGCCGGGTTTCCGTAAGCTCCCGATCTGTACTGTCCGCCCGCAGTTCGCGCGCGGCATGAAAGTGGATTTCGCCGATGTCGCTGATCGCAACCTGCGCCTGCAATGCGGCGCGCGCGCATTCATAAGCCTCCAGAAGGTCGGCCTCACCGCCGTTTCGCGCATAGGCAATCAGGGCCTGCCGGTATCGGCGTGCCGCATCTCCGTTCAACGGCTCAGGGTCAATCAGAGACAGTGCTTTCATCTCGTTGCCTCGAGCTTAAGAACCAGCGCAAGGCAGTCATCTGATGGCCGACCATAGGTCTCCAGTATCGTGTCGGCCTGCGCTTGCACATTATGCCCATGCATGGGGGCTCCGCGATAGGATCGCCGAACCCCGTCTGTTGTCAGAACCAGCACATCACCCGCTTCGAGTGCGATATCTATGACGCGGATCCCGTCATAGGCGACCCCAAGCGTGCCGCTTCTCTGGATCAGGCCGCCATTTGGCATTCCGCACCGCAGATGCAGCCCGTCGACATCGCCAACGGCCGCCCAGGATGCCGACATCGTCCGCAAGGATACCGACACGACCGCCATTGCCGCCCCCCTTACACGCCGCAAGGATTCATGAGCCGATGCAAACATCTGCTCGAGCGAGGTACAGTCCCGCTGCTGCACCGCCCGTAGCCCAATGGTCGCCGCCTGATGTGCCTCCGCGCCGCTCCCCAGACCGTCGATCACAACCGCACATATGTCCTCGCCATCGCGCAACAGCATGTAGCCATCGCCACTGTACCCCGAAACCTTGGCGCGCCCTGCAACGGCCCAGCTCAGGACATTGGAACTGCCGACGATATCGATCCGCCCTGCCACTATCTCCCCATCCACTTGATTGCCGTGACAACGACGCCCTCGCCCACGGCGGTAACGACATCAAAGTCGTCCATGATGCGCTTCGCCCCCGGCAGTCCGAGACCAAAACTGTTTCCGGTGGAAAACCCGTCCGCCATTGCGCGCTCCAGGTCCTCGATGCCGGGACCGTGGTCGCGGGCGATGATACGCAGCCCCATCCGGCCCCGCCGTCGTACCGGTGTGATTTCGATTTCGCCCTTGCCGGCGTAATTGACGATATTGCGCGCGAGTTCGGAAATCGCCGTTGCGATCAGAGCCTGATCCGGCCGGCTGTACCCCATTCGTTCGGCAATCTGCCGACCGGATTGGCGGGCGGAGATGACATCGGCATCACGACGAATGGCCTGAATATCGCCACCAAGCGCCCCCTCTACCTGCATGCTAGCCGGCCTCCAGCAAGGCCAGGCCACGGTCCAGATCCAGCGCTGTGGCGACATCCGGCAAGGTGACGCCCAGCAAGACCATGGAATAGGCCACATCCGGCTGGATCCCGACGATCACCAGCCGAGAGCCGCGCAGCCGCACCGCCTGTGCCATATCCGACAGGCTGCGCGATCCGAAACTGTCGAGCACATCCAATGCGCTCACGTCGACGATCACGCCACTGGCCCGACAGCGGATCACCTCTTCGAGAATGCGCAACTGAAGATCCAGAATGTCCCCGTCGCTCAACTCTTCCTGAATCGACGCGATCAGCACGTCTCCCTGGCGCAGAATGGGCACACGGCTGCTCATCCCCCTACCCTGCCATCAAGCGGTCGGCCAGCTCGATGCCACTTTCCAGATCTCCGGCGGTCTGCAATTTCTCTGCGGTGACACCGACCTTTACAAGCGATTGCGCCACCTCTGCCGACAGCCCGGTCAAGACGGAGCGCACCCCCATGAGGCGTGCTGCCGACATCGTCTGGATCAGATGATTGGCCACCGCACTGTCCACCGCGGCGACGCCGGTGATGTCAAGCACCACCGCCCGGGCCCGGTGCGCCCGAATACCCTCGAGCAATTGCACCGTCAGCGCCCGTGCACGAAAGCTGTCCAATGTCCCGACCACGGGGATCAGCAATAGGCCGGGGCGCAGTTGCAACACAGGTGTCGGCAGTTCGCTCAGCTCCCGCTCGCGATCCCGGATGGTCTCTTCGCGGGTGTCCACATAGGTCTCAAGCGCCAGCGCCATGTCAAAATGCGCGAATTTGAACAAGGACAGCAGCAGTGGGAAGGCCGAGTCGGGCTCTTCCTTCATCCGGTCGAGCACGATCGTCGCGAGGCGGTTCAGATAGAAGGCATACGCGCCGATATACAGCGTCGGCGTGACCCCCGTGCGTTCATGAATGCCGCCGATCCGGCGACGATCCGCGATGTAATCGTCATCCAGCTCCGCGGAGATCAATTCCCTGAAGTAGCGCAGCTGCCCGGCTTTGACCTTTTCGACGTGGTCGGGGCCGTGGAAATGCTGCGCCGCCACCGGGTCACTGAGCAGATGTTCATAGAAGGCTTCAATGATCGCCTCGGCCACGCTCTCGGAGATTTCGCCGAGCTGCATGGTTCGATCCCGGTCTTCCGGCGACAGGTCGAACCATTTCATCGCCTTTTGCAGATCATAACCATCGCGCGCATCCTCCGCCGAGGACGCAATAATCTCGAGCATGGGACACCTCGAACCGCCTAACACTACATCGTAACACCTCCAACCCTATGCCCGCGTCGTTAACAGGGCCTTAATCGCGGCGTCTGCGTTTGGGGGAGGCGAACGTGCCCTCGCAGACGTCGATCCGCGCGCGCCAAGCCCCGGTTGTTATTGCGCGGGCATACGCGCCACCACCTTGATTTCGAAATCAAATCCAGCGAGCCAGTTTACCCCGACGGCGGTCCAGTTCGGGTAGGGGGCATCCGGGAACATGACCGCCTTGACCTCCATGATGTCAGCAAACTGCTGTTCCGGATCCGTATGAAACGTGGTCACATCCACAATGTCGGCAAATGCGCACCCGGCCGCGTCAAGAACAGCGCGCAGGTTCTCAAACGCGCGCTCGACCTGCGCCTTGAACTCCGGTTCCGGGGTGCCATCCTCGCGACTGCCGACCTGCCCCGAAACAAACACCAGGTCTCCTGACCTGATCGCGGCGGAATACCCATGTTGCGCATAGAGCGCGTGGCGATTTGCTGGAAAAATCGGTTCATTGTTCAGTGCCATGACAACCTCGCAGAGATAAGAATGGTAGGATCACGCGCGTTCATATACGCTACGTATGTCAAATAATCAGATACGCGCCGTATGTCAATTGGCATACGCATCGTATATGAAGGGAATGGATTGAATGGCACCACGATCTCGCGCCGAGAAGATGGAAGAAACCCGACTGAAACTGATAGACGCCGGGCGCCGGGCGTTTGCCGAAAAAGGCTTTGCCCAAGCCTCCATGGATGAGTTGACCGCGGAGGCTGGCCTGACCCGCGGGGCGCTCTATCACAATTTCGGCGACAAACGCGGGTTGCTCGCAGCAGTTGTCGACCAGATCGACAGCGCCATGGCGGCGGATGCCAAGGCGGCGGGTACAAAAGCCGGAGGCGGTTGGCCCGGATTGCTGGCAGAGGGTGCGGCCTACATCCGCATGGCACTCGAACCGGAAGTGCAGCGGATTGTCCTGCTGGACGGACCTGCGGTTCTGGGCGATCCGGCGCAATGGCCCAGCCAGAACAAATGCCTGCAAGCCACGATCATGACCCTGCAGGAGTTGGCACAGGCGCATATCATCAAGCCGGTTGACATCGAAGCGGTCGCGCGGCTGTTGAATGGCGTCGCCCTGAATGCAGCCTTGTGGGTGGGCACCAGCGACGATCCGGAAGCCACGCTTCCCAAAGCGCTTGCCGCCTTTGAGTGCCTTGCCTCAGGCGTTCTAAACACTCATCCCGAGTAAGAGCCGCAACTGCCCCCGGCCAGATCGTGATCACCGGCCGGAGAGGCGCACAGCCTGGCGTTGCAGGCCGACGGTGGGACCGCCGCAGTGCAGTGGCATCCCCCCGCGGACAGGATCCGAGGGGAGATGCAATGTCCATCAGACCGCAGAGGCATCAGGGTCTGGCGGCAGTGATCCTGCACCAGCCCCTGGCCTGTGGTCATCAGAGATCAGTTCAGATCTTTGGCCCGGGCAGCGTCAATGTCGGCTTCGGCCCGAGCAACGGCTTCGGTCAGGGCCGTAAAGGCTTCTTCGCCCTTGTCGACATTGGCCTTGAACCAGTCATAGACCGGGGACGCGGCCTCTTTGAAGGCAGCTTTCTGCTCTGGCGTTGGCACGTAGAGATCCCCGCCGCCGGCAACGAAGTCCTCATAGGCTGCGATGGATTTGCGCTTGGGCGAGGCAAAGGTGGCCTGTTGCAGCGCATAGAAGCCATCGACGACCACCTGACGCATGTCTTCCGGCATCGCCATGAAGGTTTCGTTCGACATCCACCACAGCGCGCCCATGTAGGCATGACCGTCCAGCGTCACATACTGCAAACCCGCATCCGGGAACTTCATGCTCATGATGTCGGTGATGCCGTTCTTCGACCCTTCGACAACGCCGGTCTGGAACGAGGTGAACAGCTCCGGCCACGGGATCGGCGTCGGCGACGCACCAAGGGCCTTGACCAGCTCTTGCGGCAGGTCGGCAACCACGGTGCGGATCTTCAGACCTTCCATATCCGCAGGCTCGGCCACCCGTCGCTTGGTATTGGCAAAGTTGCGCCAGCCGCCGGTGTTGCCGATGGTCATCAGGCGGATGGTATCGCCGGAATCCTCAAGCGCCATGTCGCGGATAGTGCGGGTGAAATCCCCGGACAGCACATGCTCCGCCACCCGGTCGTCGGCCATCAGATAGGGCAGGTCCAGCACCTGCACATAAGGGAACAGACCGGACGCGCCGCCAGAGGTGGAGATATAGACGTCGATGGACCCATCGGCGACGCCTTGCAGACACTCCGCCCCGTTCGAGCAGAGCTGGGTTCCGATGAACAGCTCCACCTCGATCGCGCCATTGGAGGCTGCTTCGACGTAGTTCTTGAACACCACGAGGCCGTCATAGTCCTCGTCGTTTTCGTTGGAATTGGCCGTCGCGCGGATGGTATAATCCGCGGCCGAGGCCGAGAGCGCAGTCCCAGCCATAAGTGCCGCGACTGCGACGGTCTTCAACGCTTTCTTGAGCATTTAGTATCCTCCCTGATGCTCTTGATTTTAAGGTCAGTTCACGAACCCCGTCAGGCGGGGGATCGTCATCGAGATGGCCGGGACAAAGGTGATCAGGAAGATCACCGCGATTTCCACGGCCAGGAACGGCAGAATGGCACGGGCGATCGTGGTGACCCGCTCGCCGGAGACGGCAGAGGCCACGAACAGGACCAGCCCCATCGGCGGCGTCGCCAGACCGACGGTCAGGTTCACACACATGATGATGGCGAAGTGCACGCTGTCGACCCCCAGACCCGCAAAGACGGGGCCAAGGATCGGACCGAGAATGATGATCGCCGGTCCCGCGTCCAGAAACATGCCGACCACGAACAACAAGAGGTTGATCAGGAACAGCAGCAACAACGGATTCTCGGTCAGCGCCAGGATGAATTCTGCCAGCTGCTCCGGCGCATGGCTGAGCGACACCACCGTCTTGAACGACATCGCCGCGCCGACCAGCAACAACACCACGGCAGAGGTGATCCCGGCCCGCGTCATCACATCCGGCAGTTCTCGCAGTTTCAGCGTGCGCAGCACAAAGAGGCCGATGAACAGCGCATAGGCAACCGCGACCGCCGCGGCCTCCGTCGGGGTAAAGACCCCGGCGAGGATGCCCCCAAGGATGATGACCGGGGTCAGCAGCGGAAAGAAGGCCTTGAGACTGGCCTGTCCACGTTCGCCCCAGCTGTAGCGACGAGAGGCGACGGGAAAGTCGTATTTGTCCGCCATGATCTTGATCATTCCCATCAGGCCAAAACCGACGAGCGCCCCCGGCACCAGGCCCGCCAGAAACAGGGCTGCGACGCTCTCTCCCATCACATAGGCATAGATAATCATGATCCCCGAAGGAGGGATGATCGGGCCGATCACCGAGCTTGCCGCAGTGATCGCCGCGGCGAATTTGCGGGTATAGCCCTGTTTTTCCATGGCCGGGATCAACATGGAGCCCAGCGCCGAGGTATCCGCCACGGCGGAGCCCGAGAGCCCGGCAAAGAGCATCGAGGACAGCACGTTCACATGCGCCAGCCCGCCGCGCAGGTGCCCCATCAGGGCCTGCGAAAACTCCACAAGCCGCAGGGTGATCCCGCCCTTGTTCATCAGTTCGCCCGCCAGCATGAAGAAGGGGATCGCCATCAGCGGGAAGCTGTCCATGCCGTTGTAGAGATTGCGGTACAGGAGCGTGATGTCGCGCTCCTGCCCGCCCAGCCACAGCATGATGCCAGGCGCGGCCAGCAGGCCGAAGAAGACCGGCAACCCCACCATGAGAAAGACAAGAAACAGCGGAAGGAACCAGATCAGCATTATTCGGCACCTCCCGCCGTGGCGAATTCGATTTCCGGCAGCCGGTCCGCGCCGCCCAACAGGGCAACGATGCGGTGCAGGATCAGTTCAACATTGACGAGGATCAGCAGCACAATGCCAACGAGCAGCGACAGCATCATCCACGAACGCGGTATCCGGAACCAACTGTCAAACCCAAGCGAATTGGGCAGGTAGAGCGACGCGGTGGCAAAACGACCGCCGATCCCCGTCACCTCTCCGATGCCGATTTTCACCGCAACCACCAGGACCAGCAGGCTCAGGCAAAGAAGCACCAGCGACAGCAGCGACCCGATCCGAAGCGGGAGCATCGCCGACAGCGTGTCGATGGCGACAAAGCCCCCCTGTCGGAACGCCGTCGGCGCCATCAAGCCGGTCATCCAGAGCATGCAGAAACGCGCCGCCTCGTCCGGCCAAGGCAGCGCGTTGTTCATCACATAGCGAAAGAAGACCTGGATCAGGATCGCGACGACCATGGCGGCCACAGCAACACAGCCAACCCAGCGCCCGAGGCGCAACAAGGTTGCGTTGATCCAGTACAGCGGTGTCACCACCGCCATCAATGCGTTCATCTTGTTCCTCCCCAAACGACAGGCCGGGCTCCTCCGCCGGCGCAGTCAAATCGCGCGGCCTAATGCGCGGTAATGCGGCCCATCTGTCCCTTGAAGAAGGCAAGCGCCTCGCCCTCCTCGCGCATCTCCGCCCGGTTCACGACGCCCAGCACGATGGCATGGTCTCCTCCGTCGTAGACCGCGTGGCGGGTGCATTCGAAACGCGCCAGACAGCCCTCCAGCACCGGAACGCCCTCCGCGTTCAGGGCCAGATCAAGATCGCGCAGCCCCGCGGCATCCTTGGCGACGCTGTAGCAAAGGTCCTGCTGGTCGGCGGCGAGCACGTGGATCGCGTAGTGCTCGGCCTTTTCGAAATGGGGAAAGCGGCGCGAATTGCGGTCCGGCGACCAGAGCACCATCGGCGGCGTCAGCGAGACCGACGAGAAACTGCTGGCGGTGATTGCCACCACGCCCTCGGGCGTGGTGGCCGTCACGATGGTCACACCGGTGGCAAAACGGCCAAAGGCATCGCGCAGCAGGCGGGTGTTGCTTTCATCCGGCACAAAGGCCTTCTGCATCTTGTCGTTCATTTGCAGGCCCATGTTATGCCACCTCCCGACCCAAAGCGGCCTCATAGAGGCGGAACCAGGTCTGGCGATCCAGCTCGACCTTCTGGGCATCGGAAATCGTTGCGATGCGGGCCAGGTTGTTGGTGCCCATCACCGGCAGGATCTTGGCCGGATGCCGCAGGAGGAACGCAACGGCAACGGCCGCACGATCCACCCCTTGCGCTGTCGCCACCTCATCAAGGCGCGACGCCAACTCACCCGAGCCGGTCATCAGGCTGCCGCCACCGAGCGGCGACCAGGCCATCACCGCGTCCCCCTGCATCTGGTGGAACGCCAGATCGCCATTGGTGAAGGGAGACACTTCCGACAGCGAGATCTCGATCTGGTTGGTCACCAGCGGGTTCGACATTGCCGATTGCAGCAGTTTCCAGTCCCAGGGGCGAAAGTTCGACACGCCCACAGCCTTGACCTTGCCGGACTTCACCAGATCATCCAGCGTGGCGCCGGTCTCGTGGTGGTCCATCAGCGGATCCGGGCGGTGGATCAGCAGAAGGTCGATCTGCTCGATCCCCATCTCTGTCAGTGATCGGTCCACCGCGCCTTCGACATAGGCGCGCGAGGTGTCATAGTATTTGACCGGCTTGTCGCTGTGCAGGCCGATGGGCGCAACGATATCGCATTTGGTCACGATCTCCATCCGGTCACGCAGGGCCGGATTGGCCTTGAGCGCGGTGCCAAGGATGCCCTCGGCGCCATAATCGCCATAGATATCGGCCTGATCGAAGGTGGTGATCCCCTGTTCGAGACAGGCGTGGATCTTGGCCTCCACATGTTTCACGGAGGTGTCGGCATCATCACCGATCCGCCACATGCCGTAGATCAGACGGGAAAATTCCAAGTCATCAGAGAGTTTTACGCGGTCCATCAGCGACGTACTCCTACACCAAGGGGTGTTTCTGGGGGGCTCGCCGGTACACGGCCATAGGCCTCGGGCAACGAGCAGGTTTTCATGTTGGGCAGAATGCGGGCACCGAAGTGCTTGGCCTCGTCGATATGCGGATAGCCGGACAGGATGAAGGCGCGGATTCCCATCTTCTGATAGGCTTCCAGCTTGCTCATCACCTGATCCGTAGAGCCAACCAGCGCCGCGCCGCAACCCGAACGCGCGCGCCCTACACCGGTCCACAGATGCGGCTCGATAAAGCCCGCGTCATCCGCGACCTCACGGTTCTTTGCCTGATGGCTGACCCCAAGCGATTTTGCATCAAGAGCGCGTTCGCGGATCGCGGTACCCTGTTCGTCATCCAGCTTGGACACGATGTGGTCCGCATACTCCCGGGCTTCTGCCTCGGTATCGCGCACGATCACATGCACGCGCAGGCCATAGTCCAATGTGCGATCGTATTTCTCGGCGACGGAGTGCACGGCCTGCATGCGGCCTTGCAGCTCTTCCATCTTTTCCGGCCACATCAGGTAGACGTCACAATGCTGCCCGCACAGCTCCAACGCCGAAGGGCTGTAGCCCCCGAAGTAAAGCAGCGGACCGCCGGTCTGATACGGACGCACCGGATCGGTGGTCAGGCCCTTGAAGTTGTAGACCTCGCCCTCGTAGTTGATCTCATCCCGTGTCCAGGCCTGTTTCAGGATCTCCACCACCTCGCGCGAGCGCTGATAGCGATAGGCGCTCTCCGCCTTCTCTCCCGGAAAATCGGAGGAGATGATGTTCACCGTCAGCCGCCCTTCAAGCATGTGATCGAGGGTCGCGATGGTGCGGGCCAGCATGATCGGCTGCATTTCACCGCAGCGCACGGCGGCCAGCAGGTTGATCTTTGACGTGATCGGCGCGCAGCCCGCGACAAAGGACAGCGTGTCCTGCCCGACCTGGTACGAGGACGGGCACAGAATGTTGCGAAACCCCTGCGCCTCGGCGGTTTTCACGATCTCCGAACAATGTGCCCATGACGACCGCAGGTCGCCGTCCGGAACGCCCAGAAACTGATAATCGTCCGAGCAGAGCGCGGAAAACCATGACACTTCGGCAGCGTCCAGATCGGGCGATGTGATGGGAACGACGGTCATTTCTGTCTCCTGGCGGGCAATCGAATTTCCTCTTGCGTAGCAGCAGATTTAAAGTACATCAATGGTGCATCAATTATTTCTGCCCGTCTACACTCTTGCGCATGGGATCTCGCATGACACCGCCGAACGACCTTGACCGCACTGCCCCAACGGCGCTTCCCATCTATATGCAGATCAGCGAATTCCTGATCCGCGAGATCGCCGCCGGCCGCCTGGTGGATGGTCAGCGGCTGGCGCCGGAACGGGATATGGCCAAGAGCCATGGAACGACGGTGCGGACCCTGCGCAAAGCCCTGTCGGAGCTGGAGAAAAAGGGGATGCTGGAGCGTATCCAGGGGTCGGGTAATTACATACGCGCCAACCACAAGGTGCAGAGCGTCTATTCGATGTTCCGGCTCGAACTGACCACCGGCGGCGGCCTGCCGACGGCCGACATCTTGGAGGTCGCAGCGGTTCCCAAGCCGGCTGACCTGCCCGCCTTCGGCACCGCCGATCATGGCACGCGCGTGCGCCGGTTGCGATTCCTGAACCGCACGCCCATCGCTGTCGAGGAAATCTGGCTCGATGGCGATGCCGGCATCATCAAACCCGAGAGCATGTCGGATTCGCTTTATCGGACCTACCAGATGCAACTGGGCCTGATTATCGCACGGGCAGAGGATCGCGTGTCCATCGGCCAGGTGCCCGATTGGTCGCCACAGGGCTTCGCGCTCACGCCCGGCACGCTCACCGGATACATCGAACGCTTCAGCTGGGCCGACACCGCGTCCCCGGTGGAGTTTTCCCGAACCTGGTTCGACACAAGCAAGGCGCTCTACGTGCAGCGCCTGATTTGAGGGAGACAGTCTTGTCAAAAACGATCAACTACGGCGTCATCGGCTGCGGCATGATGGGCCAGGAACACCTGCGCAATATCGCGCTGCTGGACGACACGCGCGTCGCCGCCATTTTCGAGCCGGATGCGCATATGGCCGAGGAGAGCCGTAAATTCGCACCCGATGCGCAATTCGTCGACAGCGTCGATGCGCTGCTCGCGGTTGAGGATCTGGATTGCATCCTGATTGCCAGCCCGAATTATCGCCATGTCGAGCAACTCGAGGCTCTGGCCACGGCGCGCCCGCTGCCCGTGCTGGTCGAAAAACCCCTGTTCACCGACCCGGCCGATGTGGCCCGGCTGGACGCGTTTCGCAGCAATTACCCGGCTCCGGTCTGGGTGGCGATGGAATACCGCTACATGCCGCCCGTCGCGACCCTGTTGAACGAAGTCGAAGCGGCCACCGGCGGCATTCGGATGCTGACGATCCGCGAACACCGCTTCCCGTTTCTGGAGAAAGTCGGCGACTGGAACCGCTTCAACCGCTACACCGGAGGCACCTTCGTCGAGAAATGCTGCCATTTCTTTGACCTCATGCGCCTGGCGCTGAAATCCGAACCGGTCCGCGTGCTGGCATCCGGCGGCAGGGATGTGAACCACCTGGACGAGAGCTATGCGGGCGAGGCTCCGGATATTCTCGACAACGGCTATGTGATCGTTGATTTTGCCAACGGATCCCGCGCCCTGCTGGAGCTGTGCATGTTCGCCGAAGGATCCCGGTATCAGGAGGAAATCTCTGCCGTGGGCGCAAAAGGCAAGATCGAGGCACTGGTGCCCGGACCGGGCCGGTTCTGGCCAGAACATCTGGGCGCCCCGCCCGTGCCGCAGGTCGTGGTGTCGCCGCGCGCGCTCAAAGGACCAGAGGTGCGCGATATTCCCGTCGATCCGGCCCTGCTTGAAGCAGGCGATCACAACGGCTCCACCTTCTACCAGCATCAGGGGTTTCTCGAACTGGTGCGCGGTGTCCGCAGTCAACCAGACGTGAGCCTCGACGACGGGCGCATGGCCGTATTGATGGGGATGGCGGCGCAAATGTCGATGCAACAGCACCGCGCGGTCGAGATCTCGGAGCTGATGTCCACCGCCGCCTGACGGGCCCTGCCGGATGTGCACTCGCACTGTAAATCCGGCAGGCAGGCGCCCTCTTGAATAAGGTCAGGCCTGCCTCGCAGGCCTCCCTTGCTCCGGGCGTCCTGCCGATCCGGTTCGGAGAATGGTCATTCGGATGCGTCTTTCACCCGAAAGACGCCGCCAGATCCGCACAGGTCAAACGCCCCGGAGCCCGCCCGCGCGGGCTCGGCCTCTCCGCGCAGCTCCACCTCCCTCAACCCTCTGCCATACTCAAGCGGCGCTTGCGCCCAGTCTCGCGCCGCCAGCCCGGGCGTCTGCACGCCCACCGCTGCCGCCCGGGCGATCTGGGGGGCGGCACTGCTTGTCCCGCCCTGACGCACGAAGGAACCGCTCCGGGACCCGGCCCCCAGCACCCCGCGCAGAACCGCGCTGTCATCGCCGCGTCCCGTCAGATCCGGCCCCATGCGGTCTGCCGCATATCCGGAAGCAGGTTCATTCAGCGGACCCGCCGCCGAATAGGCGGACAGCTCACGTTCCTTGCCGACAAACGCAGCCACCGCCACCGCCGACTGGCCGCAGGCATAGCCGCTTAGCGTCATCGCCCGGCGCACAGGGGAGGTCGTATCCTCGGGATCGACGGCAAGCGGACGCCCAAAGGGACCAAAGCGGACATAATCCGCGTTGTCGAAATACGCCTGGCGCCCGCCGGGTTTGAAACCGGGCAGCGTTTCATCCCGCCGAACCCAGGCCTGCATGGCCCCCTTGGACCGTTTCCGGCGCCTGATCTGCGCCACCCACCTCCCGCAGGGCGCCAATGGCTCCTCCGCGATCAGGCTGGCGGTCGGGTTGAGGGATAAAATCGCGCGCCCGCGCTCTACCGGAGCAGGCACATGCTCATAGGACAGACGGGCGATTTCCTGCCCCGCTGCATTTAACAGGGATGCACAGGTTCGGCCCGCCGTGATGATCGCAACACCGTCGCCAAACGGGGTTGAGACGCTGATTTCCGCCTTTTCCTCTGTGCCATCAGCGGAATACGGCAGCCAGATCTGGACCTGCGTCGCCGTGCGATCATCCGGCTGCACCATCAGATCCAACTGGGTATTGCCGCGCCCCTCGGGGATCTCCCCGTGCATGCGGCTGAGGTTCAGATTGCCTGCCGCCAGAGTAAGCCACGCCGGTTGCAGTGCGGCGGCGCCGTTCTCCGCAAAGAAATGATCGAACAGGGTGGCAAAGGGGCCGGTCCCATCATGCGGCCCGCCCGCGTTGCCAAAAGACAGGTTGAAGACCACCGGCGCAAGTGCACCATCTTTGGTGCGAAACCGTCGCGCCTGCTTCATCAGCATGTGAAACGACAAATACAGTGCGGGCAGCATTTCGACACCTGTCGTATCCTCGACCAGCCGCGCTGGAAGCGCCGCGCAGATGATCGGTCGATTTTCGATCTGCTCCTGCATTGGGTACCCGGCGGCCAGCCCCATCACATGGGTGCCATGCGACGCGCGCAGAGAGACGGTGGAAAACACCTCTCCGTCATAATCCGCCTGCCCCGTGCGCGCATAGAACAGATCCTCGTCCAGCAGACCATTGAAGGTGCAGGCGGCCAACAACGCGTCGATCTCGTCGCGCCCGAATGTCCGACCCGCGCTTGCCCGGCTGGGGCGCGGCCCCTTGCGCGCTTCGAGCAGCGCGGCAAACTCCACCCGCGTCGCCACGGGTCCCATGCGAAACAGGTTGTTGGCTATGCCGATGCCATCGTCGATGACCGCCATGACCACGCTGTCGTCGGCGACCTCGATCACGCTTGTCTCCGGCCAATCCGCCGCGAAATCGAGCACATTTCGGGCTGTCAGCGCGCCCAGCGTCAGCGCCCGCACGCCAAAGCGGTTGGCGGCGTCCGGGTCCTCCGGTCGCCGGTTCAGCGCGTGCACAAAATCCTGCCGGGCATAGATCACAACGGGCTGCACGTCGGCAGCCGCCTGCCGGTCATCCGGATCATAGGCAACCGGAACCAGGAAATACGGCCCTGCCCCCGCGCCCCCATAAGCCTCTGCCTTGGCAATAAACGCCTCGATGCTGCCTTCGATCTGCAACAGCACGGACCACCATTTGGCGATCTGGCTCTCGGGATTTGCATGCGGATGCCGTGTGAGCCGGAAATCCGCCTCCTGGCTGAGGATGTTCGCCGCGCGAGCGCTCTCAGATGCTGATGAAACCGCCATCGGCTTATCCTGCCACTGCAAAGGCGGGCGGCAGATCGCGCCATTCGGCGACGGCGGCCTCCCAGAGCCAGTTCAAAATGTCGGACGGAGTATCCCGAGCGCCCTTGTGCGCCTTTGATGTCCCCCAGCGACAGCCGTCAGTCACGACCTTTCGGTGCAGGCGATCCGTTGCCGGCTCATAAAGCGCGTGCCAGTCGAAATCGAGCCTGCCCTCAAAACCCGGCCCATCAAAGTCGGCGGACTCCCAGCCGCCCCCTCGCGTGACATTCTGCATGTGCTCTGCAAGTACAAGGCCGAGCATTGCGCCGGCGGCGCTGTCGACGGGGAAGTGCACGCCTGCCACCGTCCGGTTGATTGCGATACGCGCGGCCTGACGCATCAGCATGTCCCCCCAGTAGGCGTGATCGCCATATTGGGGCGCCTCGCTCTGCCGCATCAGTTTCCAGATAAGCCGCGCGATCAGGAAGGCTTCTGTCGCATGCCCGCTGGGCAAGGACGCATGGGTCGGCGTTGGAATGATCGGTTGCACCTGTGGTGAGAATTCGATGGGCCGTTTGACTGCCAATGCAAACTTCAACCGCTGGATCGTGGAGAAGGCAAATGCCGCCGCCAGGCCCAGGAGCTCCAACGTCCGAGGCGTGCGTGCGGGATCGATGTATCCGATGCTCTGGAAGAACGGGAACGGCAGGCTCAGCTGCGTGAGGATTTCGGCCGTCCTGTCGCCGCGTATCTGCGCATAGCCGGCGACATAGTTGAGCTGTTGGACAAGCTGATCGATTGCGGGCGCTTTCATCCGCAGCATCTCGGTGTATTTCAAACCGCCCCCGTTACCCGTCGCACCAGATCGGCGCCAGACCGTCGCCGAAACGCACTCCGAGGCACCGGCCTCTGACGTGACATCAATCGTGGGTGCCAGAACCGACATGTAGATCGCGGCCTGTTGTTCCGGCGTCAGCCGTTTGAGCGCTTCCGGATTGCCCGCGCTGGCCGGTCGCGGTGGCGTAATGTGCTCGATCTGGCTGCTGACGATACCATCGCGGTTGGTGAGCAGCGCCAAGGCATCCGCGGGCGCGTCACTGCCGTAGGCATTGTAGGCGTTATAGGCATTGTAGGCGTTGTAAGCGTTATACGCATTGTAGGCATTATAGGCGTTTTCTCGACCGGCCATTCTCGTTCCTTCCAGACAAAATTCACTGTGGCTATTCCGGGATGCCGAGATGACGGAGCATCTCGGCGAACCGTTGGCCATTTCTGAACGCACCGCTCGGCGCGCCTTTTTGCCAGGCACTGACGGTCAAATCCGGCTGCCGGGCGATCAGATCCTGCGCCGCCGCACGCGCCTTGGCTTCCTGATCGCAGCCCAGATGCGCCACGGGCAGCATGCGGAGGCTGGAGGCATGCGCCGGATTCAGGCGCAGGGATTCCTTGGTCAGAACCAGCGCGCGCTCGTAGTCCTCGTTGGCGATGCAGGCCCCTGCGGCAAGCGCAAGATACATGAAGCGATGCGGATCCAGCGGTGTCAGATGCAGCGCCCGTTCCGTGTCGCGCCGGCCCGCAGATCCCCGGTCGCTGAACGCCAGCAGCATGCCACGCAGACTGCGCCCATTGGCATCGTTCGGATTGACCGACAGCGCCGAGTCATAGCTTCGCTCTGCGGCTTGCAGGTCCTTGACCAGATGCATCTGCACCTGCCCCTCGCACACAAGGGCGAGCGTGTGGAACGGGTCGATGTCGAGTGCACGGGCCGTCAGATCCTGCGCCGTTTGCGCTTCGACCTTGGGATCGGGCGCCCACCCCTGGGCGGAGTTCAACACATGCCACCGGGCCAGCCAGGCAAGCGGGGCGGGATGCTTCGGCGCGACAGACTGGAGGTGCTCCAGCAACCCATGCGCCTTGCGAAAGTCACGGACCGACAGGCGATGCATCAACCCGACCGCACCATGAAGGATGCTGAAACGCCGCAACTCCCCCAACGGGCGGGAGGCGACGCGCCGCACCTCGTTGAGCGTGATGGCACGCCGGATATTAGCCACAACCAGATCAAGCCCTTCGGTTTCCGGTGCCATCGGATCAAAGGGGATCTGCATGCGCTCCGCCCAGAGAACAAAACCTGTCTCGGCCTCCGAGAACTCGATCGACAACGCAACCTTGTCCGCCCGCTGCACCACGAAGCCGGACAGCAGGAAATCCGTCCGCAGCCTGTCACGGGCCACCTGCGGCGTGATGCCTTCGCCTCCGAAAGTCCCGGTCGACATCCGTGAAATCACGTTGACGTCGGCGTTCATGCTCAGCAGTTTGGCGATTTCATCCGCGAGAAAGATCCCATAGGTGGCGGCGGAGGTGTTCTCTCCGGCCTTGAACGGCAGGATCGCCAGAGTGGGCAGAACGTCCCGCGGGTCAAGCTCGGCAGAAATATGCGATGCATTTTCATGATCAACGCGATTGTCGGCTGCGGCTGTTTCGGCTGTGGGCTGGGGGCGCGCCTCCGCCCCAAAGACGATGTCCCGCGTCGCGTCCGGTCCATCGATCCTGCGCCCCTTCAACAGGTAGCCACGCTTGGGGATGGTCACCAGGGTCTCACGGCCCCGATCCCTGATCGCCTTTCGCACGTCGCGAATGCACTGGGTCAGACTGTCATCCGTGACCGCAACATCATGCCAGACCCGCTCAATCAGGGCGTCACGCGATACCAGTTCTCCCAGCTTCAGGACGAGAAAATGAAGAATTTCAGCGGATTGAGCGCGAAGGAAAATCTCTTCACCTCTGGCATCGAACAACCGGCGTGTTGCCGTGACATAAGACGCAGTGCCGATTGCAACCGACCCCGAGCCGGGATCCGACGCAGCCATCGTGCGCTGCTCAGATCCGCCCTTGCCCTTCGAGATCTCTTGCGCTGGTTCTGCTGTTGGCCTGCGCATGACAGCCCCTACTCTCCCCTGACGCTCGCTTTCGCGGGCGGGCATACCTATCGATACAACCCTAGGGAAAACTTCACTGCCATCCAACTCTTTATGCGGGAGATTCAGCATTGGTCCACCGACTTCAGAAACAGGACGTCCTCGCCGATATGGGCGCAGTAGAGTTCGTCCATGACGATCGACTGCAATGTGCGTTTCGATTTCGCCGCAATCGTGAGGCGCGCCGCCCCGACCGTAAATCCAGCAGGCAACGCCGTGGACGGAAGCAATATGCCGATGCAGGCCGGGACGGTCATATGTGTCATAACGAGCCAGCCTTCACTGCCGAGCTGCACCTGGACGTGATCGAATACCGGATTGGGGGATCGTTCGATCGAAGTCAGATCCGCCAGGGCTTCCAACTTTATCGGTTCGACAGAGGCCTGCGTCGGAAGCGGCGCCGCCTGCATGCGTCGCTCCAGGTTCAGGACCGTGCCAAAGGTCAGCCCATTGCCCAGGGACGTGCAATACAACCAATGTGAGCTGAGCGATTGACCCGACTGAGAGACGCCGTTCCAGCTGTAACTCGCGCCGACCTGCAAGCGCGACACGGCACAGCCCGGCTCCAGATGCAGAAGATGCATGTGGGAGTGCATGATGCGCGCGCTCGAATAGGTGCCGGAGGCATTGAGCACCACCGGCTCTGCATCGCAAACGACACCGGGAATATAGGGAAACACCTGCACGGATGTGACAGTACGGCTTTCCATCCGGGCGGGTCCTTTGGTTCATTTGCAAGGGCGCTGCGTTCAGCTGTCTTGCAGCATGCGGCTCTCCGGCGCAGATTTCCTGAAATCAAACTGAAATCGCTCTGAAATCTCCCTGTGACCGCCACGGCACCCCTCGGCCGTGGGTGGGACAAAGGGCAGGGAATGTCGTGCGTTATCAGATCGCTCGCGCCGCCCTTTGCAGATTTCGCCTGCGTTTCAGGATTATCGGCGGCGGTGGTCCCAGACTGGGTGCTGTCAGCGGGCCAGCCCCGCGGCGTCCATACCTCAATCAGAACCCTCCGGTCCCAACGGAGCCGGCCACCTGCTGGCCGCTTCGGAACCGGCGTCACAGAAAGGAAATGACGATGTCCGCCATTCAACCCAGTGACTGCACTATCTTTGTCCAGATTTGGGTCGACACAGATGCGCTGGTCAACGGTCAGACCACCGGGGTCTATCTCGTCGACAACAACCTCAATCACGGCAGTGCCAACGAAGGCAGCGTGAACCTGATGACCGCGGTGCCGGTCGGCACCAACATCTGCTGGTCCCTGCTGAACGTCGACCCGACCTCTGACACGATTCTGAGCATTCAGAACTTTGGCAACGCGGGTGTCTTCGGTGCCAGCGGCACGCCGCAGCAGGTCAATGCGACCACCTGGACCGGAACCGTGCAGGCACAGGGCGAAGATCGCTATGCGATCAATTTCTCCGCCCAGATCCCCGGCAAGTCCGGCATCACCACGTCGGTCGACCCGACGCTCAGCGTGCATTGATGCAAGCCTCACCTCTGGAAAAAGGAAGTCAAAATGTCTGAAGCCGTCGCACAAGTCTCCACCGGCCGGAAGAGCGGCCTGCAACCCCAAACCAGTATCACCATCGCCGTGGATACCGCCTATGTTGCCGCGCAACAGGGGCAGAATGTGTCCAAGGGCATCTACATGATGGACAACCGCCTGCGGAATGGCTCGACGGGCGAGGGAACCCTCGAGTTGAGCACCGTCTGCAACAACGGCGACCTGATCGGGTTCAACGTGGTGCCCATCAATGCCCTTGGCACCTCCGGCGATGAGGTCGTCATCACCGGCTTCACCGTCTCCCAAGGGTCCGTGTTCACCGCTGCGGGCCAACCCCGCCAGCAGGAATCCCCCAAGGGTGAACCCCAGGGCGCCTATTGGGTTGGTCAGGCCATGCATCAGGGCGAACAAACCTACCAGATCCAGATCGAAGTGACCGTCGGCAAGCTGCAACCGGTCTCCTACTTCATCAATTGGGATCCGTTCATCACGGCCCGCTAGGGTCCTGAAGCGGGGCCGAAAGCGGAGGATGAGAAACGCCCATGTCGGCATTTGTATCCCCGGCGCGTCCCGTCTCGGCTGCCCTCACCCCTTCTGTGAGCATTGCAATCGCGGTCGACACGGCCGCGATTGCAGCCGTGCAGGACGGCAAAATCACGAGCGGCGTGTATATGATGGACAATCAGGTCCGCAACGGCTCTGCCCATGAGGGCCGCATCGACCTCCATA
Source organism: Epibacterium sp. Ofav1-8 (assembly GCF_022348185.1). Taxonomy (GTDB): domain Bacteria; phylum Pseudomonadota; class Alphaproteobacteria; order Rhodobacterales; family Rhodobacteraceae; genus Epibacterium. The sequence goes on along the minus strand of NZ_JAKRFD010000001.1, from coordinate 554,670 downwards.
CGGTCTGCAACGTGGGCGCATTGATCGGGTTTCAGGTGCTTCCGATCAACGCCGCAGGCACAAGCGGCGACAGCGCCGCGCTGACGTCCTTTGCACTGCAAGGCGGTGATGATGTGTTCACCGGGGCCGGGCACCCCCGGGCCGAACCTCCACCAAAGGGGCTGGCACCGGGAAGCTACTGGATCGGGCAGGCAATGGCTGCCGGGACCGAAGAATATCAGATCCAGATCGAAGTGACGGTTGGCGCCCTGCAACCGACCAGCTTTTATGTCACCTGGGAGGCGACACTCACCGCGTCCTGAAACGCTGTGCTGCGCGCCGCGTGAAACACCCTTCACGCTGTCAGCAATGCTCCGGCGACCCTGAGGACTTTGGCGGCGTGGGCGTTGGCCTGATGCGCGGCCGCCTGCGGATCCTGTCCAGACAGATATGCCGCGATCCAGCCTGCGTTGAAAGCGTCTCCCGCACCAGTCGCATCAACGACACCACCCGCCAGCATGGGCGGTGCGACCTGGCATCTGTGACCCGCCACATCCATCAACACGGGGTTTTCCGCATCCTTGACCACCACGACCTCGGCCCCAGCTTGGCGATAGCGCGCCAGGGTTGCCTCTGGGATGTCATCCCCGAACAGTGCCTGCTCGTCGCCAAAACTCGGAAGAACACACCAAGACCGTGCCGCAGCATCAGACAAGACGTCACGGCACTGCTCGGCGCTGTCCCACAAGCGCGGGCGGATGTTTGGATCAAAACAGACACGCGCCCCGGATGCCGCGATCACGGCCCATAGCCGCACCCGGGCCTCCGGGCTCAGAATCGCCAGGGTGATGCCGGACAGATACACCAGCGCCGCCCCTTCCAGAGCCCGCGCCAGTGCTGCCTCATCGTCAGCCAGGCGACGCGCGGCGGAGTGGCTGCGCCAGTAGCTGAACACCCGGTCCCCCTGCTCCTGCCCAATCAGGTACAGGCCCGGTGATGCCCCGGGCAGGCGCTGCACGTGATCGACACCGATGCCAGAAGCAGCGATGAAGTCGCGCATCCGCGTCGATGTCGCATCATCCCCGATGGCTGTCACATAGTCGATCTGATGCTGGTCATCCAACAGGCGGCGAAGGTGCCAGGCGGTGTTGAACGTGTCCCCGGCAAACCCCATGCGGTAGAGCCCGCCGTCGACAGGCGCCATTTCCACCATACACTCCCCGATCACGGCAATGCGCATCATGTCGCCTCCACAAACCAGTCGCGTGCGTTCTCGTAGCAGATGCCCCGCACCAGCTGATGCAACAGCGCCTCGTCATCCGGCAGATGGCCGGTTTCCGACCAGCGTCCGATCATACCGCAGAGCAGCCGCCGGAAATACTCATGCCGCGGAAACGACAGGAAAGAGCGGCTGTCGGTCAGCATGCCGAGAAAGGTGGACAACAGCCCGACCTGCGCCAGGCTGCGCATCTGGCTTTCCATGCCATCCAGCGTATCGTTGAACCACCAGGCCGCGCCGGCCTGCACCTTGCCGGGGACGGATCCGTCCTGGAAGGTCCCCGCCGTGGCCGCCAGCACTGGGTTGCGGCCTGGATCAAGCCCATAGAGCACCATCCGTGGCAATTGCCCGTCGCGATCCAGCCGGTCCAGCAACCGGTTGAGCGGCCCGGCCATGTCGGTGTCGCGCAGCGAGTCGCCGCCTGCATCGGGGCCGATGCGGTGCAGCAATCTGCTGGACCCGTTGCGTACCACGTTCATGTGGCATTGCATCACCAGCCCGCGCGCCGCATAGGCCCGCCCCAAGGCATCAAACAATGCCGCCCGGTGGCCCGCGGCCTGCTCCGGCGAGACTGCGCGCCCGGCCCGCGCAGTCGCAAGCGCCCCGTCAAGCGCCGCCGCGCCGGGGATCTCGGCAGCATCGAGGTGATTGATGCCATGATCGGCCGCCTTGCAGCCATGGGCGACAAAATGGTCCAGACGCAGGAGCAACGCCGCGACCAGATCCTCAAAGCTGCGGATCGGATGGGTCAGTGCTTCGAGGCGGTCGAGATACGCGGCGAACCCGTCCGCTTCGATCTGCACAGACTTGTCGGGCCGGAAGGTCGGGACCACCCGGATATCGGCGCCAGAGAGCGCCGCGTGATGCTCCAGCGTATCCAATGGATCATCGGTAGTGCCCACCAGTTCCACCTTCATCCGGCGCAACAGCCCCTGGGCGGAAAACCCGTCCTCGCCCAACTTTGCATTGGCCTGCGCCCAGACGCGATCCGCGGTGTCCGGTGTCAGCACCGTGCCGTCCAGATCGAAATAGCGCCAGAGTTCGAGGTGGGACCAATGGTGCACCGGGTTCAGAACCGCGCGCGGCATGGCAGAGGCAAAGGCATCGAATTTCTCGCGCCAACTGGCTGCCCCCGTGACGCGCGCCTCGTCGATGCCGGCCCAGCGCATCACCCGCCATTTGTAGTGATCATGCGCCAACCACATTTCGCCAAGCGTGTCCCACCGCCGGTCAGCCGCGATTTCCGCCGGCGGGAGGTGGTTGTGATAATCGATAATCGGCAAATCCTGCGCGACCTCAAAATAGAGCCGCCTTGCGGTCTCCGTATCCAGCAGGAAGGACTGGTCTAAAAATCTGGCCATGGGTTATGTCGCCTCCATCAGAGCGGACAGGACGGAAGACAGCCCCTGCGCCTCGATCCGGTCATAGGCCGCCGTCACCTCGCTTTCGAATTCAGAAGAATGCGCCAGCGTCGGCGGGATCACACCGGGCACCGCCAGCACCCCGGCAACCGGCCGGTCCGAGGCGGCAGCCGCGCGCAGCGCCTCCTGCCGTGGATCGGCGATCGGGGCAAGCCTTTGCAATCCCGTGACCCAGCAGGCGATGGCCACTGCCGCCACCGGCCAGGGTCGCCCCGCTGTGATCGACTGCTCGACGGGCGCAAACAGCCGTTGGGGCATCTTGTTGCTCGTGTCGGTCGCAATCTGGTCCAGACGGTGATGCAGCCGGGTATTGGTGAACCGCGCAAGCAGATCCTCGGCATAGTCCGCAACATCCACGCCCGCCGGCAAATCCAGGGTCGGCGCTTGTTCTGCCAGCATCAGACGCCGGACCGCCGCACACAGGGGCACGTCCGTCATCGCCTCGGCCACGGTTTCATAGCCAAGAAGCTGCCCCGCCCAGGCAAGCGTGGTATGAGCGCCGTTCAAGAGCCGTAGCTTCATGTCCTCGAACGGCTCCACATCTGGGACGAGGAGTGCTCCACCGGCAGCAAAGGGCGGCGCTTCGCCGGCGAAGTCATCCTCGACCACCCATTGGCGGAAGGGCTCGCACAGGATCGCATTGGCGTCATCACGCCCGAGTGCCTCTGCAACTTCGGCACGGCTGCTGTCGGTCATGGCGGGCACGATCCGGTCCACCATCGAGGAGGGAAAGCGCACTGTGCCTTCGATCCAGGCCGCCAGCTCCGGGTCCTGCGCCCGGGCAAATCCAACGACGGCACGGCGGGTGAGCCTGCCGTTGGCCGGCTGATTGTCGCAGGACAGGATCGTCAGCCCGCCCTGCCCCGCAGCGCGCCGCCGCGCCAGCCCGGCCACAAGGACGCCGATCGCCGTGCGCGGCGCCTCAGCCCCCTCAAGGTCGGCCCGAATTCCAGGATGGGTCAGATCGAGCGCACCACCCGACGTGCAATAGCCTTTTTCGGTGATGGTCAGCAGGATCACCGACAAATCGCCCGAGGCAATCAGGGCCGGCAGCGCGTCGGCCCCATCGCGCGCGGGGTGACAGGTGCCGCAGAGCACACCAATCTCGCGCAACTGCGTCTGATCGCCATCCGCCTCGGCCACGTGATACAGATGATCCGCCTCCGCCAGGCGATCCAGGTCTTCGACACCGGAGTTCAGGCGCGCCGCGACCACCCCCCAGGTGCCTCCTGCAGTCTCGATTCCTTCTTGCAGGTAGACCATCGGATGCGCCCGCGCAAAGGCGCCAAACCCGATATGCAGGATGCGGGGTTTGAGGCTGGCCCGGTCAAGGGTGCTGGGATGTCTGATCACGCTCACAGGTGGATCCTCCCGTCAGGTTCAGTGGGGTTGGACAAGATAAGACTGCGGCGCTCCCCCGCGGGCAGCACCACCTCGGCGAGTGGGACATTCGGGGCGCCCGGCCCCTCGCGCTGCGTTAGAAGTGTGACCTCATCGAAGTCGCTGGACATCTCCAGATGGGTGACACACCAGACGGGATCAACCGAGACACCATCGTCTTCGTACATAAGGCTCGTCCCCACCGCGTCGCCCGCCGCAGGAAACAGGGCAAGGCTGCGGCGAAGGTCAGCGGATGGCGCGGCGCGATCAGCACCTTCCGACAAGGGGATGACACTGCCACCACGCACAAAGAGCGGGATCGTCTCAAGCGTCACGGGCACCTCAAGCCATTGGCCGCCCTGGTGCCAGATCCCGGTGTGGAAATCCCACCAGCCCCCGGCATGCTCGGGCAGATAAACGGGGCGGCTGTCGATGCCCTTGTCCAGCACCGTCGCCACCAGAAGATCCCGCCCGAGCAGGAAGCTGTCAGTCTCCTGCCAGGCCTGCGGATCATGGTCAAAGTCAAGAAACAGCGGCCGCAGCATCGGTTCGCTCTGCGCCGCCGCCTGCCAGAGGCAGGTATAGAGATAGGGCAAGAGCCTGTAGCGCAAGCGGATTGCGTTCCGGATCAGATCGGTGACCTCCGGATACATCCAGGGCTCGTTCACCGTCGCGTCATCGTTCCACGAATGGATGGTAAAGCGCGGGTGGAACACCCCGTTCTGGACCCAGCGCACGAACAGCTCCGGCTCGGGGCGCGGACCGGAGAAACCGCCGACATCGTGGCCGATGTTATAAAATCCCGACAGGCTCATCCCGAGGCCCGTGCGCTGGTTCCACCGCAGGGTTTTCCAGTCCGTGCGGTTGTCGCCACTCCAGGTCTGGGCATAGCGCTGCAACCCGGGCGCCCCGGACCGGCTGATCAGATAGGGACGTTTGTCCGGCGCTTGTTCCAATTGCGCCTCCATCGAGGCACGGGTCATGAGGATCGGCATCACCGGGCGCATCAGTGCAATATCCACCTCTTCGCCAAAGCCGGCACAACGGGCGTGGCGATCCCAGATCTCGTACTCATTATTGTCGTTCCAGGTCGACCCGATGCCGCGCGCCAGAAGCGCCGAGGCCACGTTGGCCTTCCACCACGCAACCGTATCCGGATTGGTGAAATCGAGATGAGATCCTTCATCATCCCAGAACACCGACCGCTCCGGCCCGCAGGCGGCATCGGCCTCGGCACTCGCGCGGATGAACAGACCCGCCTCCACCACCTCGTCATAGCGGGGGTGATCTTGCAACAGGCAGGGCTTGATGTTGGCGATCAGATGGATGCCTTGATCGGCAAACTTCGCCGCCATGCTCTCAGGGTCCGGCATCTTGTCATCGTTCCAGTTGAACACATACCGTTTGGCCCCGATGGAGGTGTAGCCCGACGACATCTGGAAGCTGTCGCAGGGGATCTGATGCTCCTCGATCCTGGCGAGGAACCCTTCGAGCTGCGCCTGCGCGTCGGGCGCGTCGGTATAGGACATGGTCGAGCCGGAGTAGCCCAGGCTCCAGCGTGGTGGAAACGCGGTGCCGCCTGTCAGTTGCTCCTGCCGCTTGACCAGATCCAGCAGCTGCGGCGCCCAGGACATGTAGAAATCGAGATCGCCATCCTCGGCCCGATAGGCGCGATAGGGGGCATGGTAGTTGTCGAGTTCATTGCCGAGATCGAACCAGCAGCCGGCAAGATTGTCATAGAAGATCGACCAGCATCCCGCACCCTGCGTGCGGGTCATCGTGAAGGGCACATGCTTGTAGAGCGGATCGGTGCTTTCGGCGTCATAGCCCATCGCATCCAGGTTTCGCATCTCGTAGCGCTTGCCCGCGCGGTTCAGCGGCCCGGTTTTCTCACCCAGGCCATAGACCGGCTCACCCGCGGTACGGGACAGGAAATGCGCATGAGCGTGGTCGCGCAGGCCCAGGTGGAACGCCCCCGTCGCCCGATCCGTGGCGAAAGTCTGCCAGGCACCGTTGATCTTTGCCTCCCAGACCATCTGCAGCGGCTGCAGCACACGAAGCCGCAGCGTCTCTGTCGCGATGGTCAGCGCGCCCTCTGCCGCCGAAACGACCGGTGGCGGGCATGTGAAACCCGAAAGATCTTCCCGCCGCCGCCCTTCCCAGGGGGCGTTCCCTCCCGGCGCAATCGTCCATGTGCGCCCAAGCCGCCAGGCTGCATCCTTTTGCAGCGACACGCGAAACAGCGCGTCCTCCAAAACGGAGATGTGCAGGAGGTGCCGTTCTTCGACACGCAGAGTGGCACCGGAGGCCGTCTCGGCCTCCAGCACCCATGATTTCAGGCATTTCATTATTGGTATCCCAACAGAAGTCGCGGCAGGAACAGGCTGATCTCAGGCACGTAGGTCACCAGCATCAACAGACCAAACAACACCGCGTAAAAGGGCAACAAGGGGCGGATCACCTTGGCGATCGACGTGCCCCCCACCGAGCAGCCGACAAAGAGCGCCGACCCGACCGGGGGCGTGCAGATGCCGATGCAAAGGTTCAAGGTCATGACAACTCCGAAATGGACCGGATCCATGCCCAGCCCTTGCACCACCGGCATGAAGATCGGTGTGAAGATCAGCAGTGCCGGCGTCATGTCCATGAAAGTGCCCACCACCAGCAGCGCGATATTGATCGCCAGCAGGATCGCCAGCGGATTCTCTGACAGCCCCAGCAGGAAGTCCGAAATCGCAAACGGAATACCGCCAAAGGCCATCACCCGGCTCATCGCGATGGAAGCGCCGATCATCAGCAGCACGACCGAAGTGGTCACGGCACTTTCGATCAGGATCGCGGGCAGGTCCTTGACCGTGATTTCGCGATACCACACAAGTGCCAACAGCAGCGTGTAGATCACCGCGGCGGCAGAGGCTTCGGTGGCGGTGAAAACGCCGGTGATGATGCCGCCCATGACAATGACGATCAGCCCCAGGGGCAGCGCCGCATCGCGGGCGGACACCAGCACCTCACGCAGCGCCGGGCGCGGTGCCACCGGGTAGCCGCGACGTTTGGCGATGATGCCTGCGACGATCATCAGCCCCAGCCCCATCAGGATACCCGGCAGATATCCGGCCACAAAGAGCGCCGCGATCGAGGTTCCGCCGGTGATCAGCGAGTAGACGATCAGCGTTGCGGAGGGCGGGATCAACAGCCCCGTCGGGCAGGAGGCAATGTTCACCGCCGCCGAGAATGCCGGGTCATAGCCCTCTTTCTTCTGCAACGGGGACATGACACCACCGACCGCCGCCGCGGAGGCCACGGCCGAGCCCGAGATCGAGCCAAACATCATGTTTGCAATGACGTTGCAGTGGGCCAGTGCCCCGGGCAACCGCCCGCCAAGCACCTTGGCGAAGTTGATCAAGCGCATGGCGATACCGCCACGGTTCATGATGTTGCCCGCCAGAATGAAGAACGGAATGGCGAGCAGGGTAAAGCTGTCCAGCCCGGACGCCATCTGCTGCGCCACGATGAACAACGACTGATCGAAGCCCATGAACAGCAGGAACGTCGCGGTGGTGGCAATCCCGATGGAAAAGGCGATCGGAACCCCCAGCGCCATCAAGAGGGCAAAACTGCCGAACAGCAGGATAATGGCCAGTGTCATGTCAGTTCCGCCCTCAGTCCAGTGGTCCGCCCACAGGGGCGTCAGCCCCGGGGTCCGTCGTGCCCGGCCCATTTCGCCAAAGCTCAACCAGAAAAATCACGCAGTAGAAAAAGATAATCGCCCCGGCGAAAGGAATCGCGCCGTAGACATAGCCCATCGGGATTTGCAGGGCCGGAGTGACCTGCCCCGAGGCAAAGGTCTTGAGCACCAGCTGACCGCCGCCCTTGATCATGACCAGGGCCGCAAACCCCGCAATGGCGCAGAGACTGAACCCCTCGGCAACGCTCCGCGCCCAGCCACTGAGCTTTTGTGTCAACAGATCAATGGCCAGGTGACGCCGCAATCCCATCGTGTAGGCTCCACCGATCAGCGCAAGCCACATGAACAGGAACCGCGCCAGCTCATCCGTCACCGTGCTTGGCACACCCAGGATGTAGCGGCTTATGACCTGCCAACTGACGCAGGCCACCAGAACGACGAAAATCGCCGTGAGGACCGTCTTGAGCAATAGATCGACCGCCCACCTCATCTGCGGCCTGCCCTGCCCCAACGGGCTGATACGCTCCACGTCATAGGTCCCCTCCCCGCGACAACCATGTGAGATCTGCGCCAGACACTCGCGCAGGAATCCAAATTGGTCAACCAATTTCTAAAAACTTCCACACCCACGTTGCAATTTCGAAGTTTTGGTTGACTGAATCGAAAAGATGGGGAAGTTTCCTCAAATATTGGTCGACCAATTCTGACAGGTCAGACCAAAGCACCTTGGGAGGAGAGACCATGACCAAGACATTGACCACGGCCCTGTCCGCATTGGCGCTGGCGGCGTCTGCTGGCGTTGGCGCTGCCGCGACATTGAAACTGAACCACAATAACCCGCCGGATCACCCGGTTCACATCTCCATGCAGGTCATGGCCGACCGCGTGGCGGAACTGACCGATGGCGAGATCAAGATCCAGATTTTCCCGAATGCCCAGCTTGGCACCCAACGCGAATCCATGGAGCTGGTGCAGAACTGCGCGCTGGAGATGGCCCGCTCCAACGCCTCCGAGCTCGAAGCCTTCGAGGAGAGCTACTCGGCGCTGAACCTGCCCTACATCTTTTCCTCCGAAGAGCATTTCAACACCGTTATCACCGGCGACATCGGGCAGGACATCCTGAACGCCTCTGTCGATCAGGGGTTCCGTGGCGTCGCCTTCTACACCGAAGGTGCCCGCTCTTTCTATGCCCAGAAGCCGATCATGTCGCCCGCCGACCTGGAAGGCGTGAAGGTGCGCGTACAGCCGAGCCCCTCTGCCATCCGCATGGTTGAGCTGCTGGGGGGCAACCCGACCCCGATTTCCTGGGGGGAACTCTACAGCGCCTTGCAGCAGGGTGTTGTCGATGCGGCAGAAAACAATCCGACCGCGCTGACCACCGCCCGTCATGGCGAGGTCGTCACCGATTTCTCCCTTGATGAGCACACCATGATCCCCTCCGTGGTGGTGATCTCCAACTGTGCCTGGGACGCAATGACCGAAGCGCAGCAGGAGGCGCTGCGCACGTCGGCGCAAGACTCCATGGCTGCGCATCGCGAAGCGTGGAATGCGGCCTCTGCCGCCGCCATCGACGAAGCCAAGGCAACGCTGAACGTGAACGTGCACGAGGTGGACAAGGCCCCCTTCTCCGAGGCTGTTCTGCCGATGCACGAAGAAGTCGCGGCGAAGTCGGAGCACCTCGCCGATCTGATTGATCGCATCAAAGCGGCACAATAAGCGATAGGCACAGGCACCATGCTGGAACGATCCGAACTCGCAGACAACGCGTTGCAGGCCCTGCACGACGAGGACTATGACCGTCCCTTCAACACGCAGAACCTCAACGCCGAAACGCTGATCTTCACCCGTGGCCGCCAGGGGCAGTCGCTGGACGGAGACTGGAATTTCTGCGTCGATCTTCTGGACACCGGGCTTCGGCAGAAATGGTACGCCATGCTGCCCGAGGCTCCCGAGGACCGGATCGAGCCCTGGGATTATGATCCCTATATGGGCGAGACGGTGCCTGTGCCCTCCTGCTGGCAGATGCAAAAGGAGAAGTGGTACTTCTTCGAGGGCTCTGCCTGGTACACCCGCCCCCTCCTGCACGACCCTGCCCCAGACCGGCGGCAGGTGCTGCGGATCGGTGCGGCACAGTATGATTGCAAGGTGTTCCTGAACGGCGAATTCCTGGGCAACCACTACGGCGGCTCCACCCCGTTCTGTGTGGAATTGACCCAGGCCCTGAAGCCGGGCCAGAATTGGCTGATGCTCTGCGTCAACAACACCCGCACGCTGGACCGCGTGCCCATGCGCAACACCGACTGGTTCAACTACGGCGGTGTCTACCGCGAGGTGACGCTCTATGATCTCCCGCCGGTGGTGATCCGCGACCTGTTTGTCCGGCTCGAGAACGGCGCGATCCGTGCCTCTGTCGATGTGGATGGAGACTGTGCCTCTGCCCGGTTGGCGATCCCAGAACTGGGTATCGACACCGAACTGCCCCTGTCCGAGGGCAAGGGCGAGATCACCTTGGATGCCGCACCAGAGCTGTGGTCACCGGACACTCCGAAACTCTACGACGTGATCCTCAGTGCCGGCGGGGACCGGGTGCAGGACCGCGTCGGGTTCCGCACCATCGCGCGCGCGGGCACTGAAATTCTGCTCAACGGCGCGCCGATCTTCCTGCGTGGCATCTCTGTCCATGAGGATGACGCAACTCAGGGCAAGGTCACGGGTGAGACCGACATCCGCCGCCGCTTTGCCCACGCCAAGGAACTGGGCTGCAATTTCCTGCGGCTGGCGCATTACCCGCATCATGAACGCGCGGCAGAGATTGCCGACGAGATGGGCCTGATGCTCTGGGAAGAGGTCCCGGTGTATTGGGCGATTGATTTTGCCAATCCGGCCACCCGGCGCGATGCCGAAAACCAGCTGCGCGAACTGATCCGCCGGGATCGCAACCGCGCCAGCGTCATTATCTGGTCGGTCGGAAACGAGAACCCCGACACCGACGCCCGTCTCGACTTCATGCGCGGTCTTGCGGATCTGGCCAAGGCCGAAGACCCGACCCGCCTGACCTCGGCCGCCTGCCTGGTGAACCACGCCAAGCTGAAGATCGAAGACCGTCTGGCCGCGCATATCGACGTGATCGGCCTCAATGAATACTACGGCTGGTACGAAGAGAACTTTGACGAGTTGGGCGAGATCGGCCGCAACTCCGCGCCGGATCGCCCGGTTGTGATCTCCGAAACCGGCGCCGATGGCGACAGCACCGAACACGGACCCGAACGCGGGCTGTTCAGCCTCGCCTATCAGGACGAAGTCTACGCAAGGCAGATCGCCACCCTGCGCGCGCTGGACTATGTGAAGGGCATGTCGCCCTGGATCCTCTATGATTTCCGGGTCGAGCGGCGTCAGGGCATTTTTCAACGGGGCTGGAACCGCAAAGGATTGATCGCCGCCGATAAAGCGACGAAAAAACCCGCCTTTCACCGGCTCGCCGCCTATTATGCCGAACGCGCGGCAGAAGAAAGCCGCGCGACGCAAACCAGCGGGGAGACAGCATGAGCCAATACAGGCGCTATCAGGATGTGGCACAGGCCCTGCGGGTCGTGATCCGGGACGAAGGTTTTGCCGTGGGGGACCGGCTGCCGCCCGAACGGCAACTGTCGGAACGGCTGTCGGTGTCGCGCTCCCTGGTGCGCGAGGCGCTGATCATGCTGGAGATTGATGGTCTGGTGGAGGTCCGCAAGGGCTCCGGCATCTATCTCGCCGCTCCGTCTGCGACCACCGCACCGCCGGTGCGCGACGACATCGGTCCGTTCGAGCTGTTGCAGGCGCGGCAGCTTCTGGAAAGCTCGATCGCAGCCTTTGCCGCAGAAATGGTCACCAAGAACGACATCACCCGCATGCGCGAAGCCCTGGAGATGGAGCGCCAGCAGATCGAATCCGGCAGTGCCGACCACTCCGGAGACGAGCTCTTTCACCGTTTGATCGCCGAAGCGACACAGAATTCGGTGCTGGTGGACATGGTCGACGAGCTCTGGCGCAAGCGCGAACAAAGCCCGATGTGGGCCAAGCTGCACGACCGGATCTTTGACGCGGACTATCGACGCAACTGGCTGGAGGATCACCAGAAAATCCTCGCCGCGCTGCGCACGAAGGACAGAGACGGGGCGCGTGCTGCGATGTGGCAGCACCTCGCACATGTTCGTGAAACCCTGATGGAGCTGTCGGATGTGGATGACCCCGCCTTTGACGGCTACCTGTTCCAACCCATCTCCGCGCCGGGCTGACGGCGCAGTCCGGGCCTTTCCTGCCCACGAAGACAAAGAACAAGAGGATCGCATGATCGAAACCTGGCGCTGGTTCGGCCCCGATGACCCCGTGACGCTGGAGGATGTCCGCCAGGCCGGTGCGACCGGTATTGTCACTGCCCTGCATGACCAGCCGAACGGCACCGTCTGGTCCGTGGAAGCCATCGCCGAGCGCCGCGACATGATTGCAGCAGCAGGTCTCAAATGGGAGGTGGTCGAGAGCGTTCCGGTACATGAGGACATCAAGCGCGGCGCTCCGGGTTGGGAGGACAAGGCCGACGCCTGGGCGCAGTCGATCCGCAATCTCGCCGCCTGCGACATCCGGACCGTGTGCTACAACTTCATGCCGCTATTGGACTGGACCCGCACCGACCTGACCCATGCGTTGCCGGATGGCGCGCTCTGCCTGCGCTATGATGCAGTAGATGCAGCGGTGTTCGACATTCACATCCTTGGCCGAGAGGCCGCCGCGGCCGACCACAATCCGGAGATTGCAGCCCGCGCGGCGACGCGCCACGCCGCAATGAGCGAAGCGGACTGCCAGCAGCTGACGCGGACCATTATCGCGGGCCTTCCCGGTGCCGAAGAGAGCTTCGACCTCGACAGCTTTCGCGCTCATCTGGCGATGTATGACGGGATCGATACAGCCCGGCTGCGGTCAAATCTGGCGGCTTTCCTGCGCCGTGTCGTCCCCGTCGCCGAAGAGGTGGGCGTCACGCTTGGGATTCATCCCGATGATCCGCCGTTCCCGATCTTCGGTTTGCCACGGGTGGTCTCCACGGCAGAGGACCTTCAGGCGATCCTCGACATGGCGGACAGCCCGGCCAACGGTCTGACCTTCTGCACCGGCTCGCTCGGGGTGCGCGCGGACAATGATCTGCCGGCAATGCTGACACGGTTCGGCCCGCGGGTGGCTTTCCTCCACCTGCGGGCAACCCTGCGCGAAGCCGATGGCATCAGTTTCCATGAAGCGCCGCATCTGGCGGGGGACGTGGACATGGTGGCGATCTGCAAGGCGGCTCTGGAAGCGGAAACCGCACAAGGGCGCGCGCTTCCGTTCCGGCCCGACCATGGGCATATGCTGGCCCATGACCAACGCACGACCAGCACACCCGGCTACCCCTATATCGGGCGTCTCCGGGGTCTGGCCGAACTGCGCGGTATCCTGCACACGCTGGCCCACAGCGCCGCGACATAAAATCGGCGGCGGGGCAAGCGGGCGCAGCCTCTGGAATATTTGCTTGCGGCGGCGGACCACTCGCAGATCCCTGAGAAGGGGGAGCCGGGCCAGTAGATCTGTCCCGGGCCTCCTCACCACGGGCATCGGCAGCTTGCCGCCCCCCGGAAGACGCGGCTCCCGCCAGCACATGGCATCAGCGCTGCATTTTGCCGCGCGGGGACACGACCTGATTTCCATCTGACAGATTCGCGGCGGGCGTATTTCAGGTTGTGTGCATCACAAAAATAGGAACACAGGATTTTGTTCGCCTGCCTCACACCGGCAGCCCATCACCCGCGCAGCAGACAAACCGGGCGGACGGCGAAAAAAATCGCATGCGGCGTCCGGGCCGGTCACGCCATAAAAATATCCATAAATCGCAATATATTATCGTGATCTAGGCCTGACGGGACCTGGCTGTCCAAAGACCTGATTCACAATCTAGCCCGTCCTAGTTCATGAAATTGGACGCCCCATTTTCGGTCAGTTTGTAACGCTTTTTCAGGTCGCCCCGCATTGCGGCGACAGGAAAGAGGATCGGCCCAATGACAACCCTGTGTCACATCGCGCTGTCCCCGGACGGTGGCACAAAGATACCTCTGCAAGAGCTCGGTCCCAGTCATGGGCTGACCCCGACCTCGGCCAAGATGTATGACCGTTTTTTCGGATTGCAATCCGTCACGCGTCACCGGGACGCACAGACTGGGATGCTGTCCCCGGTCCTGCAAGGCGCCATCGACAGTTTGCCAGACCGCGGCCGGTCCGCGGGGCTGGTCGTGTATTGCAAGACCCAGACACACAACACGCGCACCGACCAGAACTGGCTGCGGCAGATGGTCGATCAGCACGGGCTGGCCCATTGGGACGTGCATGCCTTGTCGATGACCAGCTGCGCCTCCGCGCTGGCCTGTCTTCATTTCGTCACGCAGTGCGGCACTGAGGCCCCAGTCATCGTGCTGACCGGGGAAAAGGCCTTCCATCCTTCGGTGTCCCGCCTGACGGTCGGCCTGCTGGCGGAGGTTCCCACCGCAGCGGTTCTGAATGCCGGTCCCGGGTCCTGGCACGTGCACGGCACAGCGGTCCGGCACCTGCCGCGATTTCACATCAACCCCGAAGCGATGGGCCCGGAGGACCGACTTGCCCTGCAACAGGCGTATGCGCCGGGGCTCACGCAATTTGTGGCCTCCTTTCTGGATCGCCATGCAGCGGTGCTGAGCCGCGACATGATCTTTGTGCCGCATAATCTCAACCGTCCGCTGACCGATGCCCTGATCCGGGCATTCGATTGGCAGGACCGGACCTTCCAGGGCGACATCGCAGGAACCGGTCATGCCTATTGCTCAGATCCGTTCGTCAATCTGGAGGCGGTTGTCTCAGACACTGGTCCGGTCCAGCAGGTCCTGCTGCTGGCGGCAGGGACCGGCGTGACCTTCTCCGCCTGTTTGCTGGACCGAGATCCCCCCGCCTGCCCCGCCCCCTGATCCCACTCACTGCCCGAAGCATAAGGAAGCCTTCCATGAACAAGACCATTTCCACTGCCGTTTCCGAGGTTCTCTCCGAGGTTCTGGAACGCCCTGTTACCGGCATTCGCCCTGACATGCGGTTCGACCGGGACTTCGACCTCGACAGCTACATGTTCGTGCAGTTCCTCCTGGGCCTTGAGGACAAGTTGCCGGGGCTGCGGTTCGACCCCGAAACCATTGGTCAGGCCGGGTTCAACACCATGGAAAAGCTGGTGGAGCACATCGAAGCAAGCCTTGCCCAGGGAGAGCAGGCACATGCTTGATTCAGCAACCGGCCCCCTCACGGAGCAGATCTTCGAGACCGCCCGGCGCGCGCCCCCGGCGCAGGCCCTGCAATCCGCGTGCCTTCTGGTCACCGGACGGGACGGTTTCCTCGCCGGTCGCAGCCATGCGATCCATCTGCCGGATACGCCACTGGTTGATCCGGCAGAGCCGGCAGCCGACGTCGGCACCCGATCCACGCGGACGGAACATGGCATCGCCTGTTTCGGGCTGGTGCTGTCGGAGGTCGCCCCCCGGCCGTTGCACCCGCGTCCGGCCTCTGTCGCCCTGGCGACCCTGGCCCTGCGCGCCGGGATCCTCGCGCACGCCATGGACATGGCCTTTGCCCATCTCGAAACCAGAGAGAGCCTGGGGCAGAAAACGCTGCATCACCAACTGGTCAAGGCACGGTTTTCCGCAAGCAGCATGTTTGTGAACCAGCTGCGCCGCGAACTCATCCTGTCAGACCCCCGGGGCGACATCGAAGGCTGTGATCGGCTGCACACCGAGATCGACACACATATGGTGCAGGTCGCCAAACTCATGGGCGGCCACGGCCTGCGTGAGGGGGCCGTGCATGGGCTGGAGTACCTCTCCACCCTGATCCGTGCGACCCTGGTCCCGTCGTCGCACAGCGGGGTGTGAACGGATGGCGCTTCAACCCAGTCTCGCCGAAGTTCGGCTCTTGGCATCCGGAACCTTGCCTGATCGCGCTTCGGCGCGTCCAATCCTGTATTCCTGCGACACCGGAGAGGACAGCGCCGCCCGAGAGCATCCGTTCGACCCTTGCCTTCAGCAGCGACTGGACGCCTGGAAGCGCCTCCAGTCGTCCACGGATTCTACCCCGCCGGCGATGCATCTGTTCTCGAACGCGGACGCGGTGCCCGACCTGCATTCCCAACGGCTGCGGGATGATTGGCGGCGCCTCTGCGCCGAAACGGATACTCCGCTACTGGTCTATCTGCACTGCGGCCATCAACCCGACACCCGAAGCCCGATCCTGCAATACCTGTTGCAGACCCTGGATCACCACGGGCCGGTGCATGCGCTGCGGGTGGAGTGTCGCAAATCGCTGCAAGATGCGATGGCCCTCGCCCGCGCGATGACCGCGAACAGCAGCCTGTCGCTGGTGTTGCGCGATCCCACCGAGCGGCTCACCCCGCGACCGCGCCCCACGCGCCCCTTGCGCTATGCGCTGCTTGGCACCCGGGATCGCGCCGTTGATCTCAGCCAGCGCCGGGCACAGGCCGCCGTCCCCCTCGCCGCAACGCCCATCAGGAGCCAATGATGCAACCCGCAACTCCCACCGCCGACGCCCTGCTCGACGCGGCCAGACCCACGGTCTGGCAAACGCTTTCCCGCATTCTGCTGCTTGCCATTCCCTTTGCCGTTGGTGCCGCCGCCACCTCGACGCTGAATCTGGGCAAAGTTGCGCTGCTGGCCCGTGTGCCGGACACCGGCGCATTGAACACGCTGTCGCTGTTGCAACCAAGCTTCATCCTGGCCTTGGCCATCATGGAGGGCTTGGCCATCACCGCGCAGGTGTTCAGCGCCCGCTCGCGTCACAACTGGCCCCGCCGTGGCACCCAGCGCGCGGTGCTGCGCCTGTGCCGCAATGGCGTGATCCTGTTCGTGATCGTCGCCGCAGTTGGCTATGCCGCGGCCGAAACTCTGCCTGTCCAGGACCCGGAGATCCGCCTGATCCTCGCGCATTTTCCGCTGTTCATGCTGTCGCTGGTGCCCTTCGTCGTGTTCGACATCTTTTATGGCGCCATGCGCGGACAAGGGAAGGTCCTGCTGGGGCTCGTGCCCTTTGTCGGTCTTGTCGCGATCGACCTGACCACAACCTACGTGCTGGTGTCACAATACGGCTGGGGGTTCGAAGCGGTTCTGATCGGCAATCTCGTTGGTCCGATCCTGATGCTGCCGGTCATCGCCCTGTTGTTGCGGCGCGAGCTGCGCGATGGGGAAGACAGCCCGGAAGAACCCTTCCGCATCCGCATCCGGCAGCTCCAGATCGGCGTCGGCATCCCCGTGTTCAGCTCGATCGTGGTGGGGTTTGTCAGCGCCTCGGTGGTGTTTCCGATCCTGTCCAAGATAGGCGAGGACAGCGCCTCTGCCTTCTTTGTGGTGCTGCGCTATCGCATTGCCTTCATGATCCCCGCAATCGCGATCGGATCCGCCATCGCGATCCTGGTCAACCAGCTCGCCGAGCAGGGTCAAACCGCCCAGCGCCTGCGCTATCTGATCATCGGTGTGCCCTTCATGCTCTGCCTGTATGCGATCGTGACCGCGCTGTTGCCACAGTGGACAGGGGCGCTCGATCTGCTGGTTCCTGAACAGGCCGAAGCGCTGCGCGCGGCCACCAACCAGATGTTCACCGAGCTGCTGATCACCTTCTTCCTGATTTCCGGCTCCGCCATGCTGCAGGTGATCCTGGAGCAGCTGGGGCGCGGTGTTCAGGTGCTGGTCATCACCTTCCTGATCGAGGCCGGGACCTGCGCCGCTGTGCTCTGGGCGATGATGCAGGGCGCGGGCATGGGGCTCATCCTTGACGTCCTGATCGCGGCAGCAGCTGGCAGCTTTGGTCTCTTCGCGGTGCAGTTCCTGCTGCTTCTGCGCAGCCTGGGGCGGGCCCATGCTGTTTGAACTCGCCTATCCCGGTCTCTGTGCGCTGGCGCTGTGGCGCCGCGCCATGCGCCGCCCGACACCTGCGGGGCCCATGTTCGCCTTTCGCGCTGTGCGGGGTCGGATGCGTCGGCAGGAGCTGAATGTACTGACCGCGCTCAACCCCGAATGGGGCGCGATGCTGGCGTTGCACCGGTTTGAACGCATGACCCCAGACACCGCCCAGGAGGCCCCGGATGCCCGTACCGCAGGCTGCCTTGCCGAACGCCGGTTCGGACCGGAAAACGGGCCGCGCGTGCTGCTTCTGCACGGTTGGAATGCCCGCAGCGCCATGATGACGCCCCTGGCGCTGGCCCTCGCGGCGAGCGGCGCGCGCGTCATTCTGCCGGACCTGCCGGGGGAGGGCTGCAACCCGGCGCGCCCGATGAGTTTCAGCGCCAAGGCCCGGATTCTGGCCGCCCAGTATCGCGATGAGGACATCGACACGGTCATCGGGCATTCCGCCGGCGGGTTGATCGCCGCGCAGGTGATCGAGGCCGGGCTGACTGCGGCCCGTCTGGTCACGATCTGCGCGCCATATTCGATGGAAACGCTGCTGCGAGCGTATCTGTGTCGCATCTCAGCCCCAATCGCAGTGACCGATGCGCTGCTTTCGCGGGCGGCGCGCCGTGAGGGGCGCCCCCCGCATGAAATCGGGCCGGAGCTTTTTGCCCGCATGGGGTCGCGGCTCATGGTCATTCATGCCCGGCGTGACTGGCAGGTTCGCCTCAGCGAGGCCGAAGACATCTGTTCCATCGCGCCCGCCGCGCGCGCGCTGGTGCTGGACGCCTGCAACCACCACAGCATCCTCGATGACCCGCGCCTGTTCGAAGGCATTGTGTGCTTTGCACTGCCCGAAACCACGCGCCACCCCGCCTCGGCGCACGTGGGAACCCCTCCGACGCCACCTGCCCGATCAGCCCCCCCTCGCGGAGGGCCACCATGCTGACCCTCCTCGATCTCTCGGTGGTGTTCCCGGCGCGGCAGGAAAAGCTTGCTGACCTGGCCGACGACCTGTCGCTGTCACGCAACCAGATCCGGATGTATGATCGCTTTTTCGGGTTCGAAACCTTCCATTGCGACCACGCGGAACCACTGCACCACCTGCTCGACCAGGCGGTGGGCGCCCTGATGGATCGCAACCAGAACCGCCAAAGCGCCCTCAGCCATGCTGTGCATTGTCACACGCTGCTCTCGACGCAGGTTTTTGACACGCCGGCGTCCAGCCATCTTGCGGCACTCGCCGCCGCGGGGGTCGAGGTCTTTGACGCCACGATGAACCACTGTGCAACCGGGCTGAGCATGCTGGGCATGCTGGATCACCTGCTCGGCCCTGATGATACTGGCCTGATCCTGATCGGAGAGAAGGCCTTTCACCCGGCGATCCGCGTGATCGAGAACACCACGATCATGGGCGAGGCCGCAGCCGCCTTGCTGGTCGGTCGCACCCCGGGGCCCTTTGAGGTGGTCGACACCTTTACCCGTCATGCCTCGCAATTCTGGAAGAACACCGGTCTGCGTGGCGAGAACTACCTCGATGGGTTTGACAGCGCCTATGTCCAGCTGGCCAGCAAGACGCTGCAGGACGCGCTTCGACACTTTGGCCGCACCCCGCAGGATCTGCGATGGGTGATGCCGCATAATGTCAATGCGCCCTCCTGGTATCAGGTGGCCGAAGACGCCGGGATCGACACGCAGAAACTGCGCCTGTCGACCATCGGCTGCTATGGCCACTGTTTTGGTGTCGATCCCTTTCTCAACCTCTGGCGCGGCGCACAGGACGATGTGCTGCAGCCCGACGACGAGGTGCTCCTGTTCAGCATCGGCCTCGGCGCGACCGCATCCTGCGCGCTGTTGCGGGTGACGGACACACCTCTGCCTCTCTCATTCCCGCAAACTGGAGTTTCCCAATGACCGACATGACAGATGCCATCCTCGCCAGCCTGAGCGACATCGGCCTTGGACCTCAACGCATCGAACGGGCCAGATCAGGCGAGGCTCTGTTCGGGACCGGCGGTTTGCTGAATTCGATCGAGCTGGTCCAGTTCATCGTTGCCCTGTCGGACCGCACGGGCATGGAAAGCTTTGAGTTCATGGAGAGCTTCGAAGGCGGCACAGGCGTATTCGAAACCATCTCGGCTCTGTCTGCATTCATCGCGGCGCGCAAATCCCACGATGTGGCGGTATGACGATGACGGGGTTCGAGATCCTGCCGCAGGACGCGGCGCAGCTTCACAGCCTGGCAGACGCGGTCGGCACGCCCTTCTATGTCTATGACGCCGCAGCCATTCGTGGCCGCTATCGCGCATTGACGCGGGCCTTGCCGCAGGCGCAGTTCTTCTATTCGCTCAAGGCCAATCCAAATCTGAGCCTTGTGGGCCTGCTGG
The DNA here is from genome assembly GCF_022348185.1 of Epibacterium sp. Ofav1-8. GTDB lineage: Bacteria > Pseudomonadota > Alphaproteobacteria > Rhodobacterales > Rhodobacteraceae > Epibacterium. Next base: position 534,571 of record NZ_JAKRFD010000001.1, on the reverse strand, counting down.
TGGCCCAGGGCTCCGGAACCGAGGTCAGTTCGCGGCTGGAGCTGGAAACCGCACTGGCAGCGGGATGCCCTGCCGATCAGATCCTGATGGTCGGCCCCGGCAAGGCCGAAGACGATCTGGAGCGGGCGGTATCGCTTGGCCTCAAGGCGATCGTCGCGGAATCCCTGCCCGAGCTCGAACAGATCAACCGGATCGCTGCTCGGGCAGAACGCACTCAGCCCATTGCCATGCGGGTGAACCCCGATTTCAAGGTCAGCGGCGCCCGACTGAACATGAGTGGACGTCCGACACAGTTCGGGATCGACGAATGCGCCTTGGACACCGCGTTGCGGCGGGTTGAGGATCTCCACAACCTGCGTCTTGCCGGTTTGCATGTCTATATGGGGACCCGCATCCTGAGCCATGACACGATCCTGGCCAATACCTGCGGCATTCTCGAACTTGCGGCGCGTGTGGCCCGCGACCTTGCCGCGCCGCTGGAGTTTGTCGACATCGGTGGCGGGTATGGCGTGCCCTATTACGAGGACGAGATCGCACTCGACCTCAATGCCCTCGGATCGGCGATGCAGCCGCTGCTGTCAGCCTTTGCAGAGACGCATCCGGACACGCGGATCGCCATAGAGCTTGGCCGCTACATGGTGGCCGAAGCCGGGCGTTTTGTCACCTCGGTGCGGCAGGTAAAGGCCAACAAGGGAGAGAACTTCGCGGTCTGCGACGGTGGGTCCAATGTCCACAGCGCCGCCGCGGGACAGGGCTTCATGCGCCGCAACTTCCCGGTTTCGCTGGTGCCGCACCCGGCCCGGAGCAACGCTGCAGATGGCCCTGATGCCCCCTGGAGCATTACCGGCCCCCTTTGCACCCCAATGGATGTGATCGCCAAGGACGTCGTGCTCGCCCCGCCCGCACCGGGTGATCTGATCTGCATCCACCAGTCCGGCGCCTATGGTGCAACCGCGTCGCCGGTGAATTTCCTCGGATTTGGCGCGCCTGTCGAGGTCATGGTCGATGAGGGCACCGCCACCGTCGTGCGCGAACGCCCCCGGGTGCAGGGATTTCTGGACGAGCAGATCCCCCGACCGATCTCCATACTGCCCGCGGCGCCGCATATCACCTTGCCCGCGCCCTTTGACCATCCGGCGCTGGAGCGGCTTGAGGATCTCCGCACGCTGTTTGAAACCACCGGAGGCACGCTGGCAGAAGATCCGGACGCCTGGCGGGATCTCTGGGCCGATCCGCTGGTCAAGGCCCTGACGATGATCGGCGTGCCGGAGGCCTATAACGGCTTTCCCCTGGCCGAGACCTCACTCGGTCTGGAGCGCTGTCCGCATGATCTGCATGTGGCACTGGTCGAACGGCTGGCGCGGTTGGACGCCGGTTGCATTCTCGCGCTGCAAGGTCCGTCGCTGGCGGGGGGCGCGCTCGAAGCGGTGGGGACACCCGCGCAGCAGGAGAGGTTCTTTTCCGCCTATCGCAGCGGCCCGCAAGGCACCTTCTTTGCGGTCACGGAGCCGGATGTCGGCTCCGATGCATCGGCGGGCGCCACCGTGCTGGAGACCTCCGGCGCAGGTTACGTGCTGAGGGGCAGCAAGATGCTGATCGGCAACGTTGCCCGTGCCCGGATCGGTATTGTCTATGCCAGGTTCGCGGCCTCCGGGCGCAGTGCGCTGGTGCTCATCGAACCGGAAAAGGTGGCGGATCACCTCACCATCACACGCCTGCCCACGACCGGAATGTCCGGCGCCGACCTCTGTCGGCTCGACATTCACGATGTGCCGGTCGGCCACGAAGATCTTGTCGCCGCGCAATCCGAAAAGCCCTCTTTGCGGGACGGGTTCATGGCCATCAATGGCGTGTTCGAACGTTACCGCCCGGTGGTGGCTGCGCTGGCGCTTGGCAATGCACGCGGCATGCTGGACCGGCTCAGCCAGCACGGGCAGGCCAGCGCCTTTGCGGGCGAATACCGCACCCACAGCGCCCTGATCGCGGCCCTGGCGGAAGTCTGCGCCGACGGTCTTCGCGGACGGTCGCGTGGGCACCGGATCAGCGAGGTCAAGTTTCAGGCCGTGGCCTTTTCCGATGCGCTGGCCGCCCGGATCGCCCGCGATGCGCCCGCGGCCATGCTGACGGACCCGCTGCTGCGTCGCAAGATCCGGGATGCAAAGGGCTTTGAATACATGGAGGGAACTTCCAATATCCATGTGCTCAATGCCTATCGCACCTATGTTGCGGGGGTGGCATCATGACCCTGCGCCTGGACCCGGCCAAGATCGTTGGCGCCAGCTTCGGCGGACTGGAACCGCCGGTCGCGGATGCGGCGGACCAGCATGCCTATTGGGAAGACTTCAACGCCCGTTTCTTTCGATCCAATGGACAGGAATACGATCCCGTCGCACAGAGCAATGTCGAGAACTGGTTATCCGCGCCGGATCGGGCCTCCTTTGCCGCCATGGCGGAGGAACTGCTGAACGAGCTGCGGCAGCACGACCCGCTGGAAGACGTCGATCTGGTCCTGCTGGCCCACTGGATGCCCGACCTGCACCTAGGAACCTCGGTCACCAATTTTGCCCTGCATTGGATGGATCGGCCCGACGGGTTCGGATTTGCCATCTCGGACCGGGGGCTGTCTGCTCCGCTGTTTGCCATTGACTGCGCCGCGCGTTACCTGACCCGCCAGGGCCGCCGCGCCTTGGTGATGACCATGGATCAGAAGCATCTGCTCTATCGCTCACCAACCGCCGAACAGCTGCAACCGGAGAATTCCGCCAGCCTGTTGCTGCTGGAGTCGGAGGCGAAATCCGGGCTTTGCTATCGGGGCTATCGCCGTCACATCCAGATCGAAGAGGCAGACCTGCCCGCGGTGCTGGACACCAGCTGCCGCGATCTCGGGCTTGATCCGTCGGCAACGGTGCTGATTTCCGATGACCGTCTCAGGGGCCTCGACGAGGGGTTCGCCGACTGGCGCCCGGCTCCCTCCAGCCAGATGTGCGCTGCGCCCCTGCGGGCGCTGATGGGGATGCCTGCGACGCGCAACAACCTGTTGATGACTTGGCAGGACCAGGAACTTTGCGTCGTGGGCTTCGCCGCAGAGGACGGAGGCACCTGATGCGCCTTGCGAGCCTCGTCAGCCATGTGCCCTCCGCGCGTCTGGGCGCCGAAGAGATCATACGCGAAGCCGGCGGCAGCCCCGCCGAAGCCCGTGTGTTCGAGCGTATGTTCGGTCTGGATCGCGTGGCCGCCGTGCCCCCCGGGGAAACGCTGGAAGCCCAGTTCGATCTGGTGGTGCGCAAGCTCGCCGCCCGTCATCGCGGGCCGCTTCCCGACGCGCTGATCTATGCGCATGGGCAGCCGCTGCAATATGCGGTCGGACGCTCTCCGGTGCATCATCTCTGCGCCGGCCACCCCCTCCTGGCAGAGATCGAGCGACGCTATGAGGTCGATCAGTACAATTGCGGCGGCTTGTTCTGGGCGCTGGACATGGCGCGCACCTTGTTGGTGACCGGACTGGCCCGCGCCGTTGTTGTGCTGGGTGGCGACAGCCATATCGACCTGCCGCCGGGAGATCGCTACGTGCCCGGCTGTACCCTGATGGGCGATGCCTTCTGCGGCATGATCGTGGATCGGGCAGACGGCGGATTGCAACTGGGCGAGATTGCCATGTGCACGCACCCCCAGTTTGCACGCGGCCGCGCCGGCACCGCGACCGAAATGGGTGCGTTCTTCGCCGCCCACGCCGGAATCGTCCAGCAATCGCTGTCGCGGATCGGGTTCGATTGGGCAGGCGATTGCCCGCTTCTGCCACATAACGTCAACCGACTGGCCTGGCAGATGTTCTGCCGTGAGACCGGTCTGCCCGAGACCCGGCTGCGGCTGGGGCTGCTGCCCGATATCGGCCATTGCTACACCAGCGACCCCTTCTTGTTGCTGGAGCAAGAGCACGCCGATCTGCGCCCGGGCAGGTCCTGCGCCATCCTGTCGATCGGCATGGGCGGCTTTGCAGGCGCCTGCATGATCACCCAGTCCCCCGTCTCTGCGCATACGAAGGAGCGCGCCACATGTTCGCAACTCATTCCCTCCTGACTCATTTCCTGTCACAGGCAGCCCGAACTTGGCCACATGCGCCTGCCGTCAGCGACGCGCGACACACCCTCAGCTATCCGGAGCTGCAAGACGCCGCGACCCGCATCGCCCGGGCCCTGCATGCCAGGGGCGTGACCGCCGGAGACCGGGTGGTTCTGTCCTGCCCGAATTCGGTCGCGTTCGTCGCCGGCTACTGGGGCATCCTGGCCAGCGGTGCAGTTGCGGTCCCGCTGAACCCCGGCACGCCGGCGAGCAAATTCGCGTTTGTGTTGCAGGATTGTACCCCGGCGGCCATTCTCGCCGACCCGTCCACCAGCGACGTCGTGGAGACTGCACTGGAACGGACCGGGGATCCCATACCGGTGCTCTGCGCGGAAATTGACGCCTCTGTCACCGCCGCCCGCACAACGCAGACCGCCTGCGAGGACCTGCCCACACCTTCGGTTCTGGATCAGGATCTGGCCACGATCATCTACACCTCCGGCTCCACCGGCACGCCCAAAGGGGTGATGCTGTCGCATCTCAACATGACCAGCGCAGCGCGGTCGGTGGCAAGTTACCTCGGCTACCACGCAGAGGATCGAATTTTCTGCGCCGTGCCGATGACCTTTGACTACGGGCTGCACCAGATCACCATGGCCGCATTGACCGGAGCAGAGATCTTTGCCGAACCGGGGTTCGGGCAACCGCTCTTTGCGCTTCAGCATCTGGCCCAAAACCGGGCCACCGTCTTTCCCGTAGTCCCCACGATGGTGCCATTGATTGCGCCTTTGGCCGACCGGTTCGACCTCGGTGCGGTCCGGCTGGTCTCCTCGACGGCAGCGGCGCTGCATCCGGAACTCATCGACACACTGGAAACCGCCTTCCCCGGCGCGACGGTGTTTTCGATGTACGGTCTGACGGAGTGCCACCGCTGCACCTACTTGCCGCCCTCGCAGCTGACCCACCGCCGTGACAGCGTCGGCATCGCCATCCCCAACACCGAACTCTGGGTGGTGGATGCCGAAGGACAGGCCCGGCGCAGAAACGCCACCGGGGAACTGGTCATTCGCGGATCAACGGTGATGAAGGGCTATTGGAACAATCCCGAGGCCACTGCCAAGCGCCTGCGCCCCGGCCCCCTGCCCGGCGAGCAGGTCTTGTACACCGGCGACACCTGCCGGCTCGATGCGGAGGGATACCTCTATTTCGTCGGGCGCAATGACGACATCCTGAAGATCGCTGGTGAGAAAGTCGCCCCCTCGGAGGTGGAGGCGGCGCTGATCGCCCATTCCGCCGTCGCCGAAGTCTGCGTGCTTGGCGCCGACCATCCGGTGCAGGGGCAGATCTGTCTGGCGCATGTCGCGCTGGCCCCCGGGACGGAGTGTACCAGCCAGGATCTGGTTCAATGGTGCAAATCCCGCCTCGACAGCCACGCCGTGCCCGCCCGGATCGCGATCCACGCAGAAATGCCCCGCACCCAGAATGGCAAGCTCGACAGGGCCGCGTTGCACGCGCTTGCCCCGACCGCCGCCCCCAGATCCCGCGCCCGGCCTCTGAGCCCCGCGCACTGACGCCGCCGCCCCGCCCACTCGACAGCTGAAAGGACCCATCATGACCACGCATATCGACACCCAGATCATTGACGCCATCGTAGAGCTTCTGGACATGGATGACGGCAGTTCGATCACGCCGGACACCCGGATCGAGGATGATCTCGGCCTCGACAGCGGCTTGCTGCTGGAGCTGTTCATGGCGCTGGAAGAGCGTCTCCCGGCGCTGGAGATCGACCCCTCCGAGCTGCGCCCGGAACAGTTCTCGACCATTCAAAGCCTGTCGACGCTGATCGCGTCGTTCATGAAAGAGGATGCCCCGGCATGAAGCCGCAGGCGGATGATCCACACCAGCTGCTCCGCGACATTCATCGCCGGTTTGCGGGGAGCGGTGCGGAGGCCTATCGCACCACGTCCGAGACGCTCAGCTTTGATCGCCTTTACCACGCCTCCCTGGCACTGGCGGAGACGCTCGCGCGCGTGCCAGACCCGAGGTGCAGCCGGCCCGTATTGATCTGGGGGCACAAGGACCCGCGCTACCTCGTCGCGTATTGGGCCTGCCTGCTGGCGGGCCGGCCCCTGGTGCCCGCCGAACAGGACACCCCAGCGGAACGGCTGCGCCAGATCGTGCAGACATGTGATGCGTCGGTGGTCCTGGTCGCCGACGCCGATCCGAATGCGCCCACGCAATTGCACAAGACGCTGACAGGGAGCGACGTTCCGGTCTGGAGCGTGGACCTCGATGCCGCGCCTGCGCAGGATCTGCCACCGCACGACGCCGCGCCGGATGACGTGGCCTATATCATGTTCTCCTCCGGCACGCTGGGCCAGCCCAAGGGCATTCAGGTCACCTATGCCAATCTGGCGGACTTCATTCGCTGGCAGGACCAGCTTCTGGCAGGGGCCAGCTTCAACGGTGTGACCGGCAACATTCGCCATTGCTTTGATGTGTCCCTGTTCGAACTCTGGAATTCCTGGCTGCGGCTGCGACCGATCACAGCGCTCAATCACGCTGATTTTGCCAACTCCACCGGCTATATCCGGCGCCTTGCGGCCGATCAGGTCGGGCTGTGGGTCTCCACGCCTTCGATCACCCGCCTGATGCTGCGCAATCGCCGTTTCAATGGCACCACACTGCCCGCGCTTTCGACCTTTCTGTTCTGCGGCGAGGCCCTGACCAAGCCGGTCGTGCAGAGCCTGTTCGACCGGTTTCCGGGGTGCCGCGTGCTGAACACCTATGGCCCCACCGAATGCACCGTTGCCGTCACCGCGGTCGACATCACCGCAGATCATCTGGCAGCCCCGGAGGACTTGCCGATCGGATATGCCCGCCCGGGAACCGCGTTGGTCGCAGATCCCGGCCCGGACCAGGGCGAGATCGAGATCCGCGGCGCGTCGGTCGGGCGCGGCTACCTGAAGCTGCCGGACAAGCAGGGGCGCGCCTTTCCCGCCCCCGGCTGCTACCGTACCGGGGACCGGGGGCTGCGCCGGGCGGATGGGCTTTGGTATTTTGGCGGGCGCATCGACCGCGAGATCAAGGTGCAGGGCATGCGCGTCGATCTGGACGACATCGAGGCCCATATCCGCCGCCAGCCCGGGATCGAGGACGCCGTGGTGGAGCCCTACATGCTGCGCGGCGAAGCCCGTGCGCTCAATGCCTACATCTTTGGCGACCACACCGCAGATGTGCTCAAGCAGCTCGCCGGTCAGATGTCCCGCGAACTGCCCCCCTATCTGGTGCCGCGCTTTTGGTACGCCGGCTTCGAAGCCAGCCTCAATCGCAATTCCAAGATTGACCGCGCCTGGCTCTCCGAAGCGGCCAGAACCGCAGACCATCGCCACGTGCACAGCCAACCCGATGCAGAAACGCTCAGCTGAGAGGACTTAGAGATGACAGAACCGCAGATCCCCGTATTCGACGCCAGCTCCGAGTTTCACCAGAACCTTGGCCTGCTGAAGGTCGCCGAAACCGCCATGCGCAAACTCGGCGACGTGGTGATGATACGGGCCAGCGAAAGCCGCCAGATGCTGCTGCTGACGGGAACAGAGAGCATCCGGTACTGGAAAAACCACCAGGGACAGTTCCAAACCGAACTGGGGGACATCGCCAGCAATGCCGGGACCACGCGTATTCTCATCGGCGACGCATTGGAGCGCCCGGAGAACGCGGCGATCTGGGACGCAAGCCGGAGTGGTCTGGCAGAGGTCAACGCCCGGTGGGATGACTGGGCGCATCGGAGCCTGACCACGGCGACCCGCGCGCTGGTGCGCGATCTTGCCCTCACTGCCGAGGCGCCTGTTGATCTGCGCCCGATCTGCTCCCTCTGGGCCGTGCGGGCCCTTTGTCCGACCCTGTTTGGTGACGCCCTGCCCGACCAGGACATGGTCGACGGGTTGATGCAGATCGAACAGTTCTATTTTGCCATGAGCACCAAAGACGCCGAAGAGATTGCACATCCCGAGAGGCTCGCCGAATTCCAGCAGGCGCGCGGGTTCCTGGACCGCGCGGTGCGTGCGGGCCTGACCCAACTGAACGACGAGACCTCTACGGTTCTGGCCACGATGAACAAGTGCCTGCCGGAGACCCTCAGTGAGGAACAGCGGATCGACTTTCTGCGCCCGACATTGGGGCGCCTGCTGCTGGAAAAGCTCAACATTGACGGGCTCGGGCTGCTGTGGACCCTGTGCCATCTGGCGCAAAGCCCGGATCTCGTTCCTGAAATGGCACGGGAGGTCGACGGATGCACGGATCTCTACGACGCTCCGGACACCGAGACCCCGCTGTGCTACTCGGTGATCCAGGAAGCGCAGCGCCTCTACCCCGAATTGCCCTTCATCTACCGGATTACGAGCAAGGAAATGGAGGTTCAGGGCTACAATGTGCCGCCGCGAACCACCATTCTGTTCGCCCCTTGGCTGGTCCATCGCGACGGGCGCTACTGGGACACCCCTAATCGCTTTGACGGTCACCGGTTCCTGACCCCGCCCGAGGATCGCAACTCCTATCTGCCGTTCGGGATCGGCCCGCGTGTGCGCAGCCGCAGCCGGTTTTTGCAGCATCAGCTGTCCGTCGCCGTGCGCGCGGTGGTGGCGGAGTTCGACCTGCAACTGGCCCCGGACTGCAAGCGCGGCAATCTGCGCCCCATCCTGCGGTCCACCCTCGCCCCCCGTGGCGCGGTTCCGGTTGCCTTCAGGTATCGCACTGCCGCGACAGAGGCCGCAACCCTGGCGCTCTAGGCCCGGACCAACGGGTCGCAGGCAGGCTGCGCCCTGACTGCACGATGACACGGGGGGACGCGCGCATCACACAGTTGTCGCCGCCCCCGGATTCACCTTCTCACTTCACCGGAGGCCCCATGACAGAGAGTTTCCTATCCAAGATCCTCGCCCACATACGTTCGCACCCGGAGGCACCGGCGCTGGTCAGTGACGGCACCGTGGTGTCGTTTGGCGCTCTGGGGCGCCACGCGCGGGCCGTCCTCGACATGCTGGAAACGGATGCAACCACCGGGCTGGTGATGATCCAGGGGCACAAGGAACCAGGCGTGGTGGCAGCCATGCTGGCCTGCATGTGTGCCGGGCGGGGATTTGTGTTCGTGGACCGCTCGAACCCGCCTGACCGGCTCGCCCGGATTCAACGGGTGGCAGACGCGCGGACCCTGTTCCACGCTAACGAAGCGCCCGAGGTGCACGCTGACGTGACCTTGCATCGCATCCCGCCCGCAGCGGATCAGGCGCTCGGCGAAACCGCCGCGCAAGATCGGGACCCAGCCGATCTTCTGTATGTGATCTTCACGTCCGGCAGCACGGGCGAACCCAAGGGCGTGCCGATCAGCCATGCCAACTTTGCTGCATTCCACGACTGGTACGGCCCGATGTTGCAGGACATCCCCGGGCGCACGCTTGCCCCCTGGCAGAGCGCACATGTGAACCATGCCAGTCTCGCCTTCGACATGGGCATGCTGGATCTTTGGCCCGTGCTGGCACTGGGGCGTCCGGTCGTCCTGCTCGACCACCGGCACAACATCATGCCGCACAAGAATATCGAGGCCCTGATCGCGCATCCCGATCAGGTGGCTGTGCGCTCCTGGTTCTCGACCCCGTCGCTGTTGCAGCTGATGTGCACCGATCCCCGGTTCGACGCTGGCACCCTGCCCGGGTTGCAGTGTTTCTTTGTCGGCGGCGAGGCTGTGCAGCACCGTCTGGTGAAGGATCTGAAACGGCGCTTTCCACAGGCCGACATCCGCCACGCTTACGGTCCCTCCGAGGGCACCTGCATGAGCCATGTGCATCGCCTCTCCGATGCCGAGATCGACCGCGGAGGGATTTTGCCCCTCGGGCCGGCGCTGGCCGAGAATGTGATGCGGATCGTCGACGCCGATGGCACCGACGTTCCAGAGGGCACGCCGGGAGAGGTGGAACTGACCGGACCGCAGATCGTGACCGGCTACCTGCCAGCCGACCACCCCGGAAATGCGGCCTTCTCCCGTCACAAGGGGCAACGCTCCTATCGGACCGGTGACCTGGGCTATGTCGATGCCGCTGGCAACCTGATCCTGCTGGGGCGGGCGGACCGGCAGGTGAAATGGAATGGCAACCGCATCGAACTCGACGAGATCGAGCGGGCTGCGCATAGCCTCGCGCAGGTTCAGAAGGCGGCCTGTTTGCCGGTCCGCGAAGCCGGGCAGCTTCGGGATATCATTCTCTTTGTGCAACCGGAATGCGGGCACAGTCTCGCTGCGACGGACTGCGCACAGGCACTGAGCGCGTTGCTGCCGCAGACCATGATCCCGCGCGACATCCGGGTCCGCGACAGCCTGCCGGTGACCGTGAATGGCAAAGTCGATTCTCGGGCCCTGCTTGCAGAGGCCACGTCCAAGATATCCGCCAAAGTGTGATCCGATGCGTCTCCGGGACGACCAACATCACGCTCAACCCCTTAATAAGCGGAGCAAAACGCCGATTAGGACGTCCTTCTTTGTGATTTAGGTCTCGCGTCCCGCCCTGATGTTCCAAGCTCGATCCATCCCGTCGCCCGAGTGCGACCAATCCGTCACCGGCCTGCCCCCCGCGAGGAAAGCGATCCGAAATGTCCAATCCCGATGATCTCGAAACCAGGCTGCGCTCTCTCTCCATCGACAGGGCAGACGCTGCCCCGCGCACAGCCTCCGGTTCAGGATCCGAGCGCCGCGGCCGGCGTTCAGCGCCATTCTGGGTTTATGGTCTGGGTCTGGTCCTGTTGGCCGGGGGGAGTGCGCTCTATCTGTCTCCGGCGCTACAGGATCGCGCAATCACGCTGGCCGCCCCCCTTTTGGAGCCGGCCAAGAAGCTGCTGGACCAAGCCGATCCGGATCAGGCCGATCCGGCCACCCCTGCGACAGGCGCAGAGCCACCGGCCGCCGAGCGACACGCCCGGGCGTCCGCAGATGATGACACCGCCTCTGCCTCTGCCGCGCCGCCCAAACCGGCACCGGGGCCGCGGATTGTCGGTTCAGGCTTTGTGGTTGCGCCCACTTCCGTCATTCTGATGTCGGAGATCGGGGGGCGGGTCGACAGTGTCGACGTGACAATTGGCAGCCGTCTGGATGCGGGCACTCCGGTGTTGAGGCTGGAAGACGGCAATGCCCGATTGGCCCTCGATCTGGCGCGCGAAGACATGCGGCTGGCCCAGGCTCGGCTCGACAGTGCCCGCGCCGACCATGCCGCCGCCGCGGCCCCGCTGCGCCGTCTGGAAACGCTGGAAGCCCGCGGCATCGGCAAACGCGCCGAGCTGGAAGACGCACAGCTTCAACTGGCCAGCCTCGGCCACGACATCTCGATCGCCCGCAGCCAACTTGAAACCGCACGGCTGACCCTGCAGCGGGCACAGAGCGATCTGGAAAAACACGTGCTGCGTGCCCCTTTCGATGCGGTGGTCGTGGATCTGCCAGCGGCCCCCGGCATGACGGTTTCCTCCGGCATCAACGGCGGTGCCGACGAGGCCGGGCTGATGGAGCTGATGGACGTCAGCCAGCTCTATGTCGATGTCGATGTCTCGGAACGCAATATCGCCACGATCCGCCGCGATCAGATCGCCGAAGTGCGTCTCGATGCCTTTCCCGACCGGATTCTTGCGGCGCAGGTGTCGGCGATTGATCCGCGCGCCTCGCGGGAAAAAGCCACGATCCGCGTGCGCCTCAAGCTGGACACCACCGATCTGGACGGCGTGCGGCCCAATATGTCTGCCAAAGCTACTTTCACCAACCTCACGGACCGGGCGCTGGCCCAACTCCGGATCAACGGGAGCAACTGACCCATGACCCCTGTCTCATACGACATCGAACTCACCAACGTCTGCAAGAGCTACCCGCTGGGCAAGTCCCGCATTCCGATCTTCGATGATCTGACCATGTCCATTCCCGATGGCGATTTTCTCGCCATCATGGGGCCGTCGGGGTCGGGAAAATCCACCATCCTCAACCTGATCGGCGGCATCGATACGGTCGACAAGGGCCATGTCAGCATTGGCGGCACCATGCTCGACAAGATGAGCACCCGCGCCCTGACGCGCTGGCGGTCCGAGGTGATCGGCTTCGTGTTCCAGTTCTACAACCTGATGCCGATGCTGAGTGCCGCGCAGAATGTCGAGCTGCCGCTCCTGCTGACCGACCTCAGCGCGTCGGAACGGCGCGAGCGGGTGCATACGATCCTGGATATCGTCGGTCTGTCGGATCGGCACGATCACCTGCCGTCACTGCTGTCCGGCGGGCAGCAGCAACGGGTCGGCATCGCACGCGCCATCGCCAGCGACCCGCGCATCCTGCTCTGCGACGAACCCACCGGCGATCTGGACCGCAAGTCCGCCGACGAGATCCTGGACCTGCTGCAACTTCTGAACACCAAACTGGGCAAGACCATCATCATGGTCACCCACGACGAAAGCTCGACCCGCGTGGCCAAACGTACCGTGTTCCTCGACAAGGGGCGTTTCGTGTCGGAGGAGATCGCGCAATGCGCCTGAGCCCGTCCCTGCTGATCCGTCAGAACCTGACGCGCAAGCTCTTGCGCAGCGTATTGCTGATCCTGTGCATCGGCGTCGCCTTCTTCATCTTTGGCGTCCTGTCAAGCTTTCGCCAGGGGTTTGAAGGGGCCGGGTCACAGACCGCGCGGCTGGTGGTCGCCTCCAAGGTCGGCGGCAACGAGACGCTGCCCTTGTCCTATCTGCCGGAGATCGAAGCACTTGATGACGTGGCCGAGGTCACCCACATCACCCGCCTGCGCGCCTTTGTCGGCAACGAGCGCAACATCGTCGGTGCCAACGCGGTCGATCTTGAAAGCTACGCCCGGGTCTATGCCGACACCTATAATTTCACGCCCGACATGCTGCGCGCCGCCGAGGCGGATCGCACCGCCATTCTGGTCGGGCGCACCCTTGCTGATCGGATGGGCTGGCATACCGGAGACAGTGTGACGCTGACCAGCTTTGTGCACGCCCGCGACGGCGGGGATCGCAACTGGCGCTTCACCATTGCCGGGATTTTCGACGGGGCCGAGATCACCACCGACACCAGCTTTCTGCTGGCGCGGTCCGATTATTTCCACGCCGCGGTCCTGCGCAATCGCAACCGGGTCGATCTCTACGGCATCAAACCGCAACCGGGCGCGGACACCGACGCCCTGTCCCGCCAGATTGACGCCGCCTATGCCAATTCCGGCGCCCAGACCCGGACCCAATCCGAAACCGCCTTCATGTCGGCCTTCCTGGAGCAATTTGCCAATATCGCGCTTTTGGTCCGGCTGATCGTCGGGGTCGCCTTTGCCACCATCCTGATGATCGTCGCCAATACGATGATCTTTGCCATCCGGGAGCGCACGCTGGAGATCGGCGTGTTGAAAGTCCTCGGCTTTTCCGGCGGGCGGATCATGCGCATCGTTCTGGCGGAAACACTGGTGCTGTTTGCGCTGGGGCTGTGCCTCGGGCTCAGTCTCACGGCCGCGGTGATCCCCATGCTGGCCGATGCGCTGCAAAGCGTCGTGCCCGGCCTCTACCTCACCCCGCGCGTGATTGGCACGGCGGTGGCGCTGGCGGTGGGATTTGCCCTCGCCTGCGGCGCGCTGCCCTCGATCAATGCTCTTCGCCTGCCGATCGCGGCAGCTCTCAAACACAGGTGATCCAATGTTCGGTTTTCTCCGTCAATCCCTCGCGCTCTCGACCGCCAACCTGCGCAGCCTGCCGCGCCGGGCCTGGATTTCCCTGTCGATGGTGCTGTCCGTGACCCTCGTTGTGCTGGTGCTCCTGGGCTTTCTCGCCATGGCCAACGGCTTTCGCAAGACGCTGTCGTCGACCGGCGCCGACAACGTGGCGCTGGTGCTCAGTCGCGGTGCCTTCAGCGAGGCCCTGAGCCGGATCGAGACCCAGCAGGCCCATCTGGTTGAAGAGGCCCCCGGCCTTGTTCGCACCGACGATGGCACGCCTCTGATCTCTCGGGAACTGGTGGTGCCGGTGGACGCGGTCGCACTGGACAGCAACAAGAATGAAACCCTGTCGCTGCGTGGTATCGACCAAACCGGCCTGACGCTCCGCCCCCGGGTGCAGATCAGCGATGGCCGCATGATGACCCCCGGCACTGCCGAGATCGTTGTTGGTGCGCGTCTGGCATCGCGCTACCGCAATCTGGCAGTGGGCGATACGATCACCTTCGGGCGCTCGCAATGGACCGTCGTCGGGCACTTCACGGCCGGGGGCAGTGTCTTCGAGAGCGAGCTGCTGGCCGATGCGGGGCTGGTACAGGCGCAATTCAACCGCCCCAACCAGATCCAGTCCCTGCGTGTGCAACTCTCCGATGCAGCGCGGTTTGAACAGTTTCGCGCCTATGTGGAAGACGAGCTCGACATGGGACTGGCGGCACAGACCGAAAAGGCCTTTTACGCCGCCCAGGCCAGCGACATCAGCCGCATCATCCTGTTCCTGGGATGGCCCCTGGCGATCGTCATGGCCTTCGGCGCCGCGGTGGGTGCCATGACCACCATGTACAGTTCGGTCTCCGACCGGATGATCGAGATCGCCACCGTGCGCGCATTGGGGTTCAGCCGCAGCGCGGCGTTTGTAGCAACGCTTGTCGAAGCGCTGGTTCTGACACTGATCGGCTGCGCCATCGGTGTGGCGCTGGCCTGGATCGGGCTCGATGGCTGGAGTGCCTCGACAAAGGGCGGCGCGAATGCACAGTTGGCGTTTCAGCTCGCCCTGTCCTGGCCACAGGCGGTGAGCGCGGTGGTGCTGGCTCTTGCGATCGGTGCGGTCGGCGGCGGCTTGCCCGCATTGCGCGCCACACGCGTCCCCCTGCGCGCGGCAATGACCGGACGGGCCTGAGCCGATGGCACTGCCGCAGCCCTCGACCTCCCCCCCACCGCGTGGGATGCACCCAGAGCGTCCTCGCGCGGTGGTCATCGGTGGCGGCATTGCCGGTCTTGCCGCCTGTAGCGCGCTTGCCCCCCATGCCGCGTCGATCATTCTGATCGAGCCCGACGGCCTCCCCGACGGTGCCACCTACAGGCGCCGTATCCCGCAGGCCCCGCATGTCCATGCGTTGCTGGACAGCGGCCGGCAGGCGCTGGAACAATTGATGCCGGGGATCGGGGCGGCGCTGCAACGGGCCGGAAGCCTGCCTCTCAAGGTCCGGTCGCAATGGCGCACTCACGATGGGCACGAATGGTGCACGCCCGAAGACACCGGTCCGATGGTGCTGAGCCAGAGTCGGCCGCTCCTCGAACAGGCGCTGCGGCAACGGGTGCGAAGGATACCACATCTGACCCTCATGTCCGGCCGTGTCCGGGGGCTGGTGACTCAGACGGGTGAAGACCCGCATTCGGCGCGTATCACCGGGGTCCATGTACAGGACACAGCGCAGCCTCCCTCCACACCGGATCGCCCGGTCCCCGCAGACATCGTCATAGATGCCTCGGGGCGGGCCGGCGACAGTCTCAAATGGCTGGCGGCGGCGTCGGGCCGCCTCCCGCCGGAAGACACCCGGACACCTGACATCCGCTACTGCAGTGCCTTCTTTGACAGGACCGCGCAGGATGGTTCCACCGCCCTCAGCGCCTGGCTCCGCCCGGCACAGGCGCCCGGAACCCGCAGCCTGGTCATGGCGCCGGTGGAACACAACCGCTGGATCATCACCCTGACCGGACGTTTCGGCGCCCAGATGCCGCGAGACGAGCAGAGCTTTCGCCAGCTGTTCGAGGCCATCGCCGGCGCAGAGCTCTCCGCCCGACTGGCAGATGCGCCGATGGTCTCGCGCCTGCGTGGCTTTGCGATCAAGACGGTGCGCTTCCGGCGCTTTGATCACATCGCAGAGGACCTGCCGGTCGGGTACTTTCCGATCGGAGACACCATCGCGACCTTCAACCCGCTGTTTGGACAGGGCATGAGCGTTGCCGCGCTTCAGGCACTGTCGCTGCATAACACACTGACCCGCCAGCCAGATCTGGCAATGGCACAAAGCGCCTATCTGCAAGAAGCCTGCCGGACGGCTGGCTGGGCCTGGAACATCGGCGGCGCTGTTGATCGCGCCTACCCGCAGATGCGGCAACAGCCGGACGCCGAGTGCGATCACCTCGCCGAGCGGTTGCGGCTCGCCTTTTCCGCCTCCGTCATGCGCCCGGCGATGCGTGGCCAGATCGACCGCGTCCTGCATCTGCTTGATCCGCCGGACAGGCTCGACGTGCTCTGCAGCGAACTGGCCGAGTGACGCGTCGCGCCGCTTTGCGATCTCCCATCTCTTTGGCAAGGAATACCAAGATGAAACTTCTGACCACCGCTCCGCCTTCTGTCCGCTACGCGCCCGGTGCCTATCTCGATGCCGTGGGAACGCTGGCGCAATGGAATGAAACCGCCGGCGTTGAGGGGATGCTGATCTATACCGACAACAGCCTGATGGACCCGTGGACCGTCGCCCAGGCGGTGATGGAGCGGACCCATCGCTTCGTACCGCTGGTCGCTGTTCAACCGCTTTACATGTCTCCCCTGGCTGCCGCGCGAAAGGTGTCCTCCCTCGCCTTTCTCTATGGGCGCAAGATGGCGCTTAACATGGTGGCCGGGGGCTTTGTCCGCGATCTGGAGCAGCTGGGTGACGCAACCGAGCATGATGCCCGCTATGACCGGCTGGTGGAGTACACGCAAATTCTACAGGCGCTGCTGCGCGGAGAATCCGTGACTTTCAGCGGCACATATTATCAGGTGACCAATCTGACGCTCTCGCCAGAGCTGCCGCCGGAACTCATGCCCGAGATTTACCTCTCCGGCGCATCTGAGGCCTGCGCGGCGGCAGCGGCGACCCTGGGGGCCACCCGCCTCAGCTACACCAAGCCGCCTCACGATCTCGAACCGCTTGCCCCGCTTCCCGGAGAAGGCCAGATCGGCCTGCGCTTTGGCGTCATTGCCCGTGAAACCTCCGACGAGGCCTGGCAGGAGGCACGCCTGCGGTTCCCGGCGGATCGGCGTGGCCAATTCGCCCACAAGATGGCTCGGGGCACCACCGACAGCATCTGGCACCAGGAAATCTCGCAAAAAGCGGATGACCTGCACGAGGCGCGCGATGGTGCCTACTGGCTGTTTCCCCTGCGCAACTACAAGACATTCTGCCCCTATCTGGTCGGCAGCTACGGCGAGGTGGCGGCCTATGTCGGCCGGTATCGGGCCCTTGGCTATACCACGCTGATCCTGGACGTGCCGGAAAGCGAGGCGGAGCTTCAGCACAGCCTTCGCGCGGTGCAGCTCGGTGGTGCGCAGGTCCTGCGTCCCGAACCCGCCTCCTTCAGCTGATCGCGAGACACCATGTTCAATCGTACCCTCTTCGACCCCGAGCACGACGCCTGGCGCGCCGAGGTGTCCCGTTTCCTGACCTCCGAGGTCGTCCCGCAGCATGATCGCTGGGTTGCAGACAAGAAGACACCGCGTGACATTTGGCAACGGGCTGGCGCGGCCGGGTTGCTGGGACGCGGGATACCCCGGCAATATGGCGGCGCGGGGCGGGACTTTCGCGACAGCGCCATCGTGATCGAGGAACTGGCGCGGCACCGTGTCCACGGGCTGTTCACCTGCCTGCAGAGCGATATCGTCGCCCCATTCATTCTGCGGCTTGGTACGGACGCGCAAAAAGACCGCCTGCTCCCGGCCCTGTGCCAGGGCGAAACCCTCGGCGCGCTGGCCCTGACCGAACCGCAGGGCGGCAGCGCCATGTCCGATATGGCCACCACGGCCCGCAACAGCGGTGAAAGCCTGGTTCTGAACGGATGCAAGACACATATTTCCAATGGGTCAGTCGCAGATGTGGTGATTGTTGCCGCGCAGAGCGCGCGTGGTGCGATCGGCGACCAACCCGGACTGAGCCTGGTGCTGGTGGAGACCGAACGTCCGGGTATCAGTCAGCAAGCGATCCAGAAATGCGGCATGCCGGCACTGGATACCGGTCGGATCTCGCTGGAGGACTGTGTCGTTCCGCGCGGCAACCTCCTCGGTGCCGAGGGCATGGGCTTTGTCTACCTGATGAGTTTCCTCGGGGTGGAGCGGCTGGTTCTCGCCATCTATGCGCAGGGGTGCTGTGAGCGGATCTTGCAGGATCTGATCCGGGATTGCGACGCACGCCGCACACCGCAGGGCAGTCTTCTCGATCACCAAAACCCCCGGTTTGCCCTGGCGGATCTGTACAGCGAATGTGCCGTGAACCGCAGTTTCATCGATCAGTGCATTCCACAGGTGCAGGACGGGCGGTTTGACCCCAAGAGCGCCTGCATTGCAAAATTGCGGACCACCGCCACCCTGAAGAAGCTCGCCGCGCTGGGGGTACAACTGCGGGGGGCTGGCGGCATCAGCGGGGACAGCGGCGCCGCTGCGAGCCAGGATCTTCTCGATGCATCGGTGCAGTCCATCTGGGGCGGCACCAGCGAGATCCTTCAGGACCTGATCGGCCGCAGCATGGCCAGTGGGCTATGAGTTGCGCGTTGCCGCCACTGCCGGTCGAGGTCTGGCATGTCCGGTTGCCCGATCAGCTGCGCCCTGAGGATCTGGCCCTGCTGGATCGTGAGGAACACGCGCGGGCCACAGCCATTTCGATGCCGGCGCACCGGGTGCAATATGTCGCCGCCCATGCCGCGCTGCGCCGAATTCTGGGCGCGGCCAGCGGATGCGCACCCGACGCCTTGCGGTTTCTCCGCGAGGCTCATGGACGCCCGGTGCTGCAAGGTCGCAACGCCCCGCATTTCAGCCTGAGCCACTCTGGCGCAGATGCGGCGATTGCCCTGTGCCGACACGCCCCGCTTGGGGTTGACCTGGAACAGCGCCGAGCGCGCCCCCGGGCGCGACAGTTGGTAGCACGGCTCTTTGCAGAGCCTGAACGCGCGCGCCTCCTGCCGCTCCGATCTGCGGAGTTTGACGCCGCCTTTGCCCGGCTTTGGGTCCTCAAGGAAGCCTATATCAAGGCGGATGGCCGGGGTCTCGCCTGTCCCCTCGACAGTTTTGCCATCGACCCTTTTGCGCCCCGTCTTCTTTGCAGTGACATGGAGGTCCCAATCCGCCCTCAACTCTCCTATAAGGAGTTGTGTAATAATATTGATAGCGCTTTAGTGGTATGGACCGCATACCCCGTTGAAATCAAACACCGGGTTCTGGATATGCGCGTTGATATGGGAAGGGCGGCCTGAGATGGACGTGTCATACAGAGGCCCGAATATGGCGATATGTACCGGGTCAGGATCGGGGCAGCCCCCTGCGTTCTGTGCCGCCGTCCTGCTGATGCCGCATGATCCAGACGACCGCCTTCAATGACCGGAGACTGAGGCCTTGCTGTTTTTCCCCCTGCCGTTCCTGACCGCGTTCTTCCTGATCTTCGTGATCATGCAGCTTGCCCGTTTCATCGGGCGGGGGCTTGATTGGGTGGTCATGCTGACCGTCGTGGGCTTTGCGTTGCAGTCGGTGCTGCTTGGCGTGTCCTGGGGCATTCAGGACATGCCCAAAATGCCGCTGATTTCGCTGGCGATCGCCTTGCCGCCACTGACTTGGTTGTCGCTCAATGAACTGGCAGGCCGTACCGGACGTTTCAGCCGCCCCGTCATATTCGGCGCGATCGCGGTGTTGCTGGCGATCACCAATGGCGCGTTCCTCCTCGGCATCGAGGATATCGTCGATACGATGTCGATCCTGGTCTACCTGCTGTTTGGCGGGCATCTGATCTGGTCCGGCATGAACCTTGATCTGGACTGGATGGCAAGCCGTCCCTTGCAGAGCCTCATTCCCACCCAGCGCGCCTATATGGTCGCGGGGACTATTCTGCTGCTGTCGGCCGGAGTGGACGTGATGGTCGCGCTGGATATCCGGCTCAACGACAGTCAGATTTCGCCTGCACTGGTCGGGTATTCCAACCTCACCTTCCTGCTTGCGCTGATCGTGGTGTTCTTTACCCGCCATGACGGCCCTGCCCCGGCCCCGCGGCCGCAGCCCACCACGCCGCAGGCCCAGTCCCTGTCGCCGGAGGATGAGACCAGCGCCGAAAGCATCCTTGCAAAGCTGGATCAGGAGATGGAAACCAACCATCTGTACCGAAATGAAAACCTGTCGCTGAACGAAATCGCACGCAAGATCCGCGTGCCCGCCCGACAGGTGTCCAGCGCCGTGAACACGCTGCGGGCAATGAATGTTCCGAAATACGTCAATACGTTCCGCATTCGCGATGCCTGCCGCATCCTTGAAGAAACCGACATGCCGGTGACCGAGGTGATCTTTGCCGTGGGGTTCACCACCAAATCCAATTTCAATCGCGAATTCCAGCGGGTGACCGGCCTCAACCCCAGCGCCTGGCGCAGCCGTGCCTGTACCACCTCCGAACCCCGCTCCGGCTCTGACACGGTCCGGGTGCAGGAAACCGCATCGGAGACCTGAGCCCCCAGGTCCGGAAACCCGATCGCGGACGTCCTTTATCGCGCATCAGGTCGCACACAGGGGGCGGAGGGGCCACACTCCATTGCACAGAAGACGGGGCCTGCTGCCCCCTTGCACAGGAGCATTGGCATGAAACGCAAGACAAAGATCACGCTCGCCTCGATCAGCGCCGCCCTGGTGGTCCTGAGCGCCGCCCCGCGTCTGGTCCAGGCCGAGGACGATCAGTCCATTCCGTTGTCCGCCGCCATTCGCACGGTCATACTGCATGGGGACGGCACCGCGCTGAAGCTGACCACTCATGCTGACGACGTGCGCGAAGCAAGGATCACCACCGAGGACAATATCGGCTGTGCTATTACATCGACCGTAGAAACGGTTGGCGATCAATTGAAGATCTCAGTTGAAAAAGGCCGCATGCGCGTGGGGTTCTGGTGCGACCCCGATGTGACGCTGTCGCTTCCGGCCGGGCTAAGCTTGGAGATCGGCCTCACCAACCTCGCCGCGGACATCAGAGGGACCTACGATCAGGTCCAGATCCGCACCGGCCAATCGGTAATCGATTTCGACGGAGCAGCGGAGCATTTCACACTGCATGGGCGGCGTGCGGCGGTCCGTCTGAACTTCCCGCGCGACATGCCGCGCGAGGCCGTGGAACTCGATGTTGATACCATTCTGTCACATGTCACCTTCAACGGCGCCTGATCAGACCCTGCGGCCTCGTCACGCCCCACAGCATGTGTGACCCATCCGGAGCCAGCAGCGGCACGGGGCCACGCCGCGCCCGGTTTCCTGAACACCGGCTGCGCCGCGGGGCCATCGCCCCCCCGGTCGGCGCAGGAGGCTTATCAATCGGGTACGGTAACCGGCATTGAAAATCCTGTTTTCACCCGATCCATCACCGCGCTGGTGCGAAATCGCAGCACGTTTTCATCGGCAAAGAACTGACGGCGGGTGAAGTCATCATAATCGGCCATATCGCGTGCCGAGATGATCAGCACAAAATCCGCGTTCCCCGTCACATAGTAGCACTGCATCACCTCCGGCGCGGCGCGCATCTGCGCCTTGAAGCGGTCCAGATCTTCCATCCGCTCGTTTTGCAACGTCACCTCGACAATCAGCAGCAACCCGCGTCCCACCTGATCCGGGGCGAGCACGGTGATCTCGGCTTCCACCACATCAGACGCCCGCAACCGTGCCAGGCGTTTGCGGCAGGCATCCGGCGACAGGCCCACCTGCTTGGAGAGCGCCTCGGCGGTCATGCGGGCGTCGGATTGGATGGCCTCCAGTATCAAGGCGTCGAATCTATCCATACCGGCAGAATGGCGGAAATTCGGCCTCTGGGTAAGACGCAACGGTTCTGCGGGACGGTATTCGGACCATTGTAGCTCGGTTGGTACGGTTTTCGGCCAGATCCGATCCGAGAAATCCGGGATACGTCACAGCAAGAGCGCTAGGCTGGGCATCAAAGAACAGGAGCCCGCTTTATGCCCGTGACATTTGCCAACCCCCACCGTGGTCGGGGTCTCGCCCTCGACGCGCCGTTTCCTCGCGATGATGCAACAGAGGTCGCCGATTTGCTGGGGCAATGCCCTGCGCATCAGGAAACACCGCTCCTGTCCGTGCCCACGCTGGCCGCGCAATGTGGCGTTGCTCAAATCCACCTCAAGGACGAGCGCAACCGCATGGGGCTTGGCAGTTTCAAGGCACTCGGGGCCGCACATGCCATTGCCCGCGCCGCGTGGGATGTGGTTGAGGGTGGCGATTGGTCAAAAGCGCTGGCAGGGCGCACATTCGTCACCGCAAGTGCAGGCAACCACGGACTGTCCGTTGCCGCCGGGGCGGCCCTGTTTGGGGCGCAGGCGGTGATCTACCTTGCCGAAACCGTGCCCGAGAGTTTTGCCGCGCGCTTGCGTGCCAAAGGCGCCGAGGTGGTGCGCGAGGGAAACGATTACGAGGCCAGCATGGATGCGGCAGAGACGGCGGCGGCGCGCAACGACTGGACGTTGCTCTCTGACAGCTCTTGGCCCGGATATACCGAACTCCCTTATCTGGTGATGGAGGGATACCTGCAACTCGCTGCGGAGGCCGCTCAGCAGATCCCCGCGCCCCCGACACATATCCTGCTGCAAGCCGGGGTGGGTGGGTTGGCGGCCGCGGTCGCCGCCCATGCCCGCAAGGTCTGGAGCGACGCCCCACAGATCATTGTCGTTGAGCCCGAGGCAGCCCCTGCCCTCATGGAAAGCATCCGGGCTGGCAACGTGGTCGATACCCAAGGGCCGGTTTCTGCGATGGGGCGGCTGGATTGCAAAACGCCGTCGATGATCGCGCTTCAGGGATTGGCGCGCGATGCGGATCTGTTTGTCACCCTCAGCGAAGAGGAGGCCGCTGCCGCCGTGGTCACACTCCAAACCGAAGGACTGGCCACAACCCCCTCTGGCGGGGCCGGGATCGGGGCCTTGCTTGCCGGGCTTGATCTGCCCGCTGAGGCCCGCGTGCTCGCGATCTTGAGCGAGGGGCCAGAGGATGCCTGAGACGTCGCTGATCTTTCCCGCGCGGGAATATCGAAACCGCATCACCCGGTTGCAGGCCCGTATGGCAACAGCCGGGGCCGATGCGCTGCTGCTGACCACGGCGGCGGATGTGTTTTACGTCACCGGTTTCCTGACCCGGTTCTGGGAGAGCCCCGCCCGGCCCTGGTTCGTCGTGGTGCCCGCCTCTGGCGATCCGGTGGCGGTCATCCCCTCTATCGGTGCCGCCTTGATGCAGCGCACATGGATCAGGCAGGTCCGGACGTGGGATGCGCCTGACCCTGCGGATGACGGGCTGAGCCTCTTGGTCGACACGCTGGCGTCATTGGTCCCAGAGCAGGGAAAAATCGCTCTACCCATGGGATTAGAGACACATCTGCGGATGCCGCTTGCAGGTTATCACGCCCTTTGCGCGCAGCTGGCCCCGCGGCAGATGATGGATGGCACCGATATCGTCCAGCGGGTACGTGAAATCAAATCCGAGGCCGAAATCGCCAAGATCCGCACCACCTGCGCCATCGCCGGGCGCGCTTTTGATCGGGTGTCAGAGATCGCGGGCGTGGGCCGCCCCCTTGATCAGGTGTTTCGCGCATTTCAGGCTCTGTTGCTGGATGAGCGGGCCGATTGGGTGAGCTATCTCGCTGGCGGCGCAGGCGCAGATGGTTACGGCGATGTGATCTCTCCGGCCACCGCGCAGCCGTTGGAGCGCGGCGATATTTTGATGCTCGACACTGGCGCAGTTCGCGAGGGGTATTTCTGCGACTTCGACCGTAACTTTGCCATCGGTCCGGCCTCGGATCTGGCCAAACGCACGCATTCCGCGCTCTGGTCAGCGACGAACACCTGTCTTGAGGCGCTGCGTCCGGGGATGCTGGCGCGGGATGTACATCAGATCCTGAGCGATGCGCTGATCGCGCAAGGGGTCACGCCCGGCGCTGGACGGCTGGGCCATGGGCTGGGCGTGACGCTAACGGAATGGCCGTCGTTCACCCCGAAGGACACCACGCCCCTGCGGGCGGGCATGGTCCTGACACTAGAACCCGGCGCAATAGTGGGACCGGATCGCATCATGGTGCATGAGGAAAACATCGTTTTGCGCGAAAGTGGTGCGGAGCTTCTGTCGCCCCGTGCGCCCTCTGACCTGCCGGAGATTGGGTGATGACATCCTTTCCATATGAGATCACCGAAGACCCGCGCCCGCGTCTCGGGCTGATTGCCTTGCAGGTGGATGAAACCATCGAAGAGGACTTCCGCCAGATGTTTCCTCAGCCTGCGGCACGGCTGCACATCAGTCGCGTTCCTTCCGGTGCGGAGCTGACGCCCGACACCATCGCCGCCATGGAAGAGGATTTGCCACAGGCCGCGCGTCTGCTGCCGCCTGCCGCCCGGTTTGAGGTCATCGCCTATGGCTGCACCTCCGGCACCAGCCTGATCGGCGCAGGCAGGGTGAAAGGACTGATCCATGCCAATGCCACAACACACGCCGTCAGCGACCCGCTCAGCGCCGCGATTGCCGCGCTCCGGGCACTGAATGTGACACGTGTCGGGATCGTCTCGCCCTATATCGCCTCCGTGGCCGCTCCGATCCGCGCAGGATTTGAAGCGGCGGATCTTGTGGTGCCCGACATGATTGGCTTTGGCGAGGAGATTGAGGCCCGTGTTGCGCGGATCGCACCTGCCTCCATCCGTGCCGCGGCCCATGCGCTTGCATCACGGGCTGAACTGGATGCGATATTCCTGTCCTGCACCAACCTGCGCACACTCGAGGTCATTCCGACGCTCGAAGAGGAACTGGGCCTGCCGGTGCTGAGTTCCAATCAAGTCCTCGGCTGGCACATGGCAAGTCTCGCGGGCCTTGCGCTGCGGGATCTGGCGCTGCCGGGGCAGCTTGGAAAAAAGGCGGCGCAGCTCTGAGCCACGCCGCCTGTTTGTCCTTGGCCCTGAGGGGCTGCGTGCTTAGACGCGCACCATGTCGCGCTGCATCTCGGAAAAGATCTCCGCACCGTCTTCGCGCAGGATGACGATCTCCTCCAGACGGATGCCGAACTTACCCTCAAGGTAGATGCCCGGCTCGATCGAGAACACATTGCCCTCGGCCAGCACCACGTCGGAATTGGCGGCGATATAGGGCGGCTCGTGAATGTCGATGCCGAGACCATGGCCGGTGCGATGCAGGAAGCGATCCCCATAGCCTGCGGCGGTGATCACATCGCGCGCGGCCTTGTCGATATCGCTGGCCACAACACCGGGCTTGGCCACCGCGAGTGCGGCCTGAACGGCCTTCTCGACCACGGCAAAGACCTCCTCATAACCCTCTTCGGGCGCACCAAAGTAGCCGCAGCGGGTCATGTCGGACGGGTAGCCATCCAGACGGCAGCCCGTATCAATCAGCACAGCAGAGTTGCGGGTCAACTGGGTGTCACCGGGTGTGTGATGCGGGAAGGCCCCAGAGGCGCCAAAGCACACGGAGCAGAACTCCAGCGTCGCTCCGGCAGCGGCATATTCGGATTTGATCAGTTCGACGATCTCACGTTCGGTGACGCCTTCTTTGAGGGCAGCAAACGCGGCCTTGACGGCCTTGTCGTTGGTCAGATGCGCGGCTTTGATCGCGTGGTACTCGCTGTCGTCCTTGGAGGCCCGCAACAGGCTCACGGTATCATCGGCAAAACGGCGGCGCGGTGTCTCCAGCGCGTCCAACAGGCGCAGAGAGAAATCGGTGCGCATGGTCTCATCCAGAACCACCGACAGATTCGGGCGTGTCGCACCGCAGGCCTCAAGAAGTGCGGCCAGAGCGGCCTCCGGGCCTTCGTCATCCCGCCATGGGTGGAACGGCAGGTCCGTGTCCTTGCGCGCGGCGGCGGCATTCAGCGCCGGCATCAAAAAGCCCGCATAAGACTGGCTCACCAAGAGCATCACCGGGCGCTCATCGCCATGAGGATGCACACCAGACAGCCACGCCATATGGCTGGAAGGGCCGAGGGCGACAAGGTCGGTGCCTGTCAGCTCCATGCGGGCACGCAGAGCAGCGAGGCGGGCGGCGGTCAGCGGGAATTCGGTCATCGAAGGCTCCGGGATTATAGGGAGAGATAGGGGAAACGGGCCACCAGCGCGGGCGGCCCGATCAGTTCACAATTACTCTTTTTCCACCAGACGGTAGAACACAAAGTCAGATGTCGCGCCGTTGACGTAACCCGATACTGCCTCGTTCATGGCGACCTGATAGGCGGCCTGGAACATGATCACGATGGGCGACTCGGCTTGCACCTCTTTTTGCAGCTCGCGGTACATGTCGAGACGGGCATCCGCGTCGCTCTCGGACAGCGCTGCCATGGTTTTCTTGTTCATCTCTTCCGGCACGGCCCATGCGTTGCGCCAGGTGGTGGTCGCTGCATAATTGTCGTCAGAGTTGTCGGAATTATAGGCGAAGGCCTTGGCGTTGGAGTGCGGATCCATGAAGTCCGGGCCCCAATACAGCAGCATCGCCTCATGGCTACGCTCGCGGTATTTGGTGATCACCTGGCTCCCGGTGCCCGGCAGGATCTCAAAGTTGATGCCCGCATCGGCAAAGCTCGCTTGCAGCGACTGCGCCATATCGGTGAA
The DNA here is from genome assembly GCF_022348185.1 of Epibacterium sp. Ofav1-8. GTDB lineage: Bacteria > Pseudomonadota > Alphaproteobacteria > Rhodobacterales > Rhodobacteraceae > Epibacterium. Next base: position 507,920 of record NZ_JAKRFD010000001.1, on the reverse strand, counting down.
GGGGGCCGCATTGATCACATCCAGCGACACGGTGATCGGGGTCTCGATGCCAGCCTCGGACAGGATGCTCTTGGCCTTTTCCGGGTCATAAGAGAACGGGGTCTCATCATACGAACCGGGGAAGCCCTTGGGCCAGAAGGCCTGATGCACGTCCATCTGACCTTTGATGATCGTATCGGTCATGCCTTTGTAGTCGACCAGATAGCGTGCCGCTTCCCAGACTGCCGGGGGCGTCAGGCTCTCGGTTTTCTGGTTGAACGACAGGAAGTGGACAGCCGCCTGCGGGAAGGTCTCGACCTTGATCTCGCCACTGTCGAGCGAAGCCACCTGATCCGGCGTCATGTTGCGCGCCAGATCCACGTCGCCTTGCTCCAACAGCAGCTGCTGAGTGGCGCTTTCGGCAACGTGACGGATGATCACGCTGTCGATCTTGGGTGCGCCGTTGAAATAGGTCGGGTTCGCCTGCATACGAACCATCTGACCCGCAGAATAGCGTTGCAGCGTGAAGGGACCGGAACCGGCTGCATTGGCATTGAGCCACGCATTGCCCATGTCGCCGTCAACTTCGTTTTCCTGCACCAACTTGCTGTCGACAATGGATGCGGGGCGCGCAGCCAAAACGTTCAGCACAAACGCCGGAGAGAAATCGCCCGCGTATTTCACGGTGACGGTGTTGCCCTCGCCCGTGACCATCTCGCCGATGTTGTCTGCCGTCCAGCCCAGCTGGGTCAGGATAAACGCCGGGGTCAGGTTCAACTTCACCACGCGGGAGAAGGAATAGACCACGTCTTCTGCGGTCACCGGGTTGCCAGAGGCAAACGTCGCGCCATCGCGCAGGGTGAAGGTGATGGTCTTGGCGTCGGGATCGGTGACCCATTCCGAGGCCAGACCCGCCGCCAGAACGGTGGTGTCTTCGGCATCGTACTGAACCAGACGGTCATAAAGGTTGGTGACCAACTCGCCAGAGGTGAACTCATAGGCCTGCGCGGGGTCGATTGCGACGATATCGTCGATGTTCTGTGCCACCACCAGCACACCCTCGGGCGTGTCGGCCAAGACGGCAGGTGCCGCAAGCGGCAACAGCAGCGCGCTGGCCAGCAATGTTGTCTTCAGATGTTTCACGGGAGGTCTCCTTGTTGGATGAAACTTCTAGTCAGTCTGTCGCGGTTTACGCGTTCTGTTTGTGGGACAGTTCCGGAAGCTCGATGGCGCCTTTGCGGTTGAGAACTGTCAGCGTCCCGGTCCAGAGCAGCCGGGCGGTGTGATCGGTTGGGTTGCTCCATGCGTGCGGGGTATTGCCGCTGTAGTGCAGGCTGTCACCCGCGGTCATGGCGAAGGACTGGCCGTCCAGCGTTTGCTGGATTTCCCCCTCAAGGACAAAGATGATCTCTTCGCCCTCATGGCTCACGGTTTCCGATACATAGCCAGACGGGATGTGCAGGATATAGGACGACATCTCAGAGCCGGGAAAGTCCGCGCCCAGCGCCTCGTAGCGCAGAGAGGAATCATCCAGTGCAAACAGCGGACGTGTTCCCGCACGGGTCAAACCATCCGAAGGCTTCGATGCCGAAATGAAATAATCCAGCCCAACATCCAGCGCCGCTGAAATCTGCGCCAACGTCCCAAGCGAAGGTGTTGCGTTGTCGCGCTCAACCTGACTGAGGTACCCCACAGACACACCGGATTTGTCGCAGAGCGCCTGCAAGGTCAGTTTCAATTGCTTGCGGCGCTTGCGAATCGCTGGGCCGACATTGGGCTCTTGTGGTGGTTTTTCACGCGGCATTTTTGTTCTTCACACTTTGGGTTGGACCCTGCGTCTGTAGCATCAGACAGGGTCACATTCCTGGATGTTGTCTCGCTCACGCTACAAAAAAAATTTTTGTCAGGCAAAAATTTTTTTGCACATTTCGAAAATTGTTTTATGCCTGCTGCACCAACCACCGCGTCAGGGGCCTCTCTGGCGCAGAGTTTTCACGATGCCAGATCTCCCGGCTGCCGGGGGCTTTGGGAGGAAAAAAGGGGACCAGACCCTTGAGTACAGCCGCGCCTTCACACGCCGGGCTGAGGAAAACCGCCAGCGCATTTGGTGGCTTTGTCATCGTCACGTTCCTGACGTTTGTCGGATTGATGGCGATCACTTTCTTCATCGGCCGCGTGATCCCGATTGACCCGGTTCTGGCCGTGGTCGGAGATCGCGCCACGCAAGAACAATACGACGCCGCCCGCATCGCCATGGGGCTGGATCAGCCATTGGTGGTGCAGTTCATCACCTATGTGGGCGATGTGTTTCAGGGTGATCTCGGCCATTCGGTGTCCACCAACCGCCCCGTCGCAGAGGATCTGGCGCGTGTCTTCCCGGCAACGCTGGAGATGGCAACGCTTGGGATCATCATCGGCGTCGGCTTGGGCGTTCCGCTGGGTGTCTGGGCCGCTGCAAGGCAAGGCACATGGGTAGATCAGTTGATCCGCGTCTTTGCACTGCTGGGTTACTCTGTTCCTGCCTTCTGGCTTGGTCTTGTGGGGCTGGTCGTATTTTACGCGGGCCTTGGCTGGGTCGGTGGTCCGGGACGTGTCGATATCTTCTACGAGGGTCTGGTCGAGCCGCACACCGGCCTGCTGCTGGTCGATGCCCTCATTGCAGGCGACATGGATGTGTTCTGGAGCGCATTGGATCACCTGATCCTGCCCGCAACCATCCTTGGGTTCTTCTCGCTTGCCTATATCGCGCGCATGACCCGCAGCTTCATGCTGGATCAGCTCGGCCAAGAGTACATCACCACCGCCCGCGTCAAAGGCGTGTCGGAATGGCGGGTGATCTGGACCCACGGCTTCCGCCCCATTCGCGTGCCTCTGATCACGGTGATCGGCCTTTCCTATGCCGCCTTGCTCGAAGGTTCGGTGATGATCGAGACGGTCTTTAGCTGGCCGGGCATCGGCAACTATCTGACCGTGGCGCTGCTCAATGCCGATATGAACGCCGTCCTTGGCGCAACTTTGGTGATCGGCTCGGTCTTCATTCTCATCAACAAGCTGTCGGATGTGCTCTACCGCATTCTCGACCCGCGCAGCCGATAGGAGGGTGCCATGACAACGATGACAAACTGGTTGCTCGACGATTCTCCCAGCTCCCGCCTGCAGGCCTCCTTGGGTCACAGCTACCGCGTGACACGGATGCTGATGCGCAATCCGCTCGCTGTGGTCGGGGCGCTGATCCTCTTGGTGTTGATCTTGGCGGCGATCTTTGCGCCGTGGATCGCACCTCACAGCCCGCTGGGGCAAAACCTCGGTCAACGCCTGCTGCCCCCCTCTGCCGCGCATTGGATGGGCACCGATGAGCTGGGCCGCGACATCTTTAGCCGCGTCATTTACGGCGCGCGCATCACTCTGTTGATCGTGGCGCTGGTGGCAGTGATCTCCGCACCGCTTGGACTGCTCATCGGTGCGGTATCCGGCTATTTCGGTGGCTGGACGGACAAGATCATCATGGGTGTGACGGATGTGTTCCTGTCGATGCCAAAGCTGATCCTCGCGCTGGCCTTTGTGGCAGCGCTTGGGCCGGGGATTGAAAACGCGATCATCGCCATTGCCATCACATCCTGGCCTGCCTATGCGCGGATCGCACGGGCCGAAACACTGACCTTCCGCAACTCGGAATTCATCTCGGCCATGCGCCTGCTTGGCGCATCGCACACGCGGATCATCACTGGCCATGTGCTGCCACTGTGTACCTCGTCGATGATCGTGCGGGTGACGCTGGATATGGCCGGTATCATCCTGACCGCAGCCGGTCTGGGCTTTCTCGGCCTTGGCGCACAGCCGCCACTGCCCGAATGGGGCGCGATGATCTCGCGCGGTCGGGCCTTCATCCTCGATCAGTGGTGGGTCGCTACCATGCCGGGCTTTGCCATCATCATCGTCTCGCTCGGCTTCTGTTTCCTCGGTGACGGCCTGCGCGATGTGCTGGACCCCAAACAGGGAGGCAAATCATGAGCGATACGCCACTTTTGGAACTGGAAAACCTGCGCGTGAGCTTCCCCACGCCACAGGGGCGCGTCGAAGTGGTCAAGGGCCTGTCCTTCACCTTGGGTCGCGAACGCCTGGGCATCGTCGGCGAAAGCGGGTCGGGCAAATCCATGACGGGCCGCGCGATCCTGCGCTTGGTGCGTAAACCGGGACGCCAGCAGGCTGATCGCATGATCTTCGATGGCATCGACCTGCAAGGGTTGTCGGAACGCAAGATGCGCGACCTGCGCGGCGCGCGGATCTCGATGATCATGCAAGACCCGAAATTCTCGCTCAATCCGGTGATGACCGTCGGCGCGCAGATCGCCGAGGCGCTCAAGACCCACGAGAACCTTGCCCGCAGCGAGGTCAAATCCCGGGTGCTGGAGATGCTGCATTCCGTGCGCATCAACGATCCCGAACGGGTGGTGAACCTCTATCCGCATGAGGTTTCGGGCGGTATGGGCCAGCGCATCATGATCGCCATGATGCTGATCCCGCGCCCGGATCTGCTGATCGCGGATGAGCCGACCTCAGCGCTGGATGTCTCTGTGCAGGCGCAGGTTCTGGACCTCATCGACGAGCTGGTGCGCGACAAGGGCATGGGGCTGATCCTGATCTCGCATGACCTCAATCTGGTGGCGCGCTACTGCGACCGCATCCTCGTGATGCACGCGGGCGAAGTTGTCGAAAGCTGCGCTGCAGAGGACCTGCACAAAGCGACGCACCCCTATACCCAAGGCCTGCTGGCGGCGGTGCCGCGGATGGAAGAAACACGCGAGGAACTCCCCGTCCTCGACCGCAGCGCATGGAGCGGCACATGAGCGCGATCATTTTGAAAAATCTCGACATTTCCTATGGCCACACCAAGGTGGTTGAGGGCGTCAACATCGAGGTCGCCGAGGGCGAGAGCTTTGCTCTGGTCGGTGAAAGCGGCTCTGGCAAATCCACGATCCTCAAGGCCATCGCTGGCCTTGCGCCCGACTGGAACGGCGAGATCTCGGTGCTGGGACAGCCCCGCGGGCGCACGGTGGATCAGGGCTTTGCCACCCGCTGCCAGATGGTGTTTCAGGACCCTTATGGATCGCTGCATCCGCGCAAATCCGTGGACACGGTGCTGAGCGAGCCGCTCAAGATCCATGGGCTGGGCAATCGCGATGCCCGCGTGATTGAGATGCTCGCTGCCGTGGGCCTCGATCAGCGGTTTCGCTTTCGCTACCCCCACCAGCTTTCGGGCGGGCAGCGCCAACGGGTCGCCATCGCGCGCGCGCTCATGCTCGAACCCAAGGTGATGCTGTTGGATGAGCCCACATCGGCGCTGGATGTCTCGGTACAGGCGGAGATCCTGAACCTTTTGAAGAAACTGCGCCGTGAGCAGGGGCTGACCTATCTGATGGTCACCCACAATCTGCCTGTCGTCAGCTTCATGTGCGATCGCATGGCTGTGATGAACAAGGGCCGTATCGTCGAGATCGCGCCCGCAACAGCGCTCCACGATGGCAGTTTCACCGACCCATACACGCAATCCCTTTACGCCGCATCGGGCGGCAATCCAGACCGCAAGGACTAAGACATGACGGACACAAACACGGCGCGCCAAGATTTTGAAAAAGCGCTGTCAGAGGCCACTACCGAAGAGCAGGCTTATGACGCGCTTTGCGCGCTGACCAAGGCCACGGTGGGGGCAAAGCTGTTCACTGTGATGACCGCTGACATGGACGCCATGCTCGCCCGTCGCGTTTACACGGATGATGCGGAAAATTACCCCACAACAGGCACCAAGGAAATCGAGATGAACCGCTGGTTCGAGCAGGTTCATGGCCGTCACGAGACCTTTGTCTCCAACACTCTGGCCGACATCGACACCGTGTTCCCAGACGCGGAACTGATCGGCAAACTGGGCTGCGGATCGGTCATCAACCTGCCGGTGATCCTTGGCGGCAAGATGGTGGCCACGGTCAACATCCTGCACGAAGAGGGTTTTTACACGCCCGAGCGTGTCGCACAGGCGCATGAGGTCCTTCGCTTGCCCTCCATGGCCGTTGTTGCCGCAACAACCTGAGGCTGTCGCCCACGGGAGCAGCGGCGCGCGCAGCTGCTGCTCCCATACATTGGTCAATCTGCGGAATTTCACGATGTGACCACGCATGGCTTTACGGCTTCTTAAACGCGAACATGCAGTAATCCCGGCACGACAACTTGATGCCTCGGCGCTGAAACGGGCGCTCAGAAACAGGGATGCTGACATATGGTCAAAAAATTCGTCGAAATCGACCTGAAAGGCGCTGGCGAAGCCCTGATGAACCACTCGATCATCCTCAAGGTTCAACCGGAAACGCTTGAGGTTGTCGCCGCGAGCGACACCGCGCACGACGAATTTGCCCGCCTGCGCACTTCGGAACCCAGCACATTGACGGATCTGGTGGTCGATCAGGGATGTCTGCGCCGAGATATTGCGGCGACCGCCTCCGGCGCAGGCAGCGCCTCATTCAGGGTACGCCTGGAGGACACACCAACCTCTCCGCAATTCTTCGGCATCATGCAGAAATCACATGATGACCATGTCTTCCTGACCGGGGGCGTGGTTGAGCCGGACGAGGCGATACAGGGCTATGTCGCGGCGATCGACCGCGCCCAGGCCATCGTGGAATATGACATCGACGGCACCATCATGCGGGCAAACGAGAATTTCTGCGCCCTGACCGGTTTCAAGAAGGGCGACCTGATCGGGGCCCACCACAGCATTCTGTGGCCGAAACTACAGGACAAGCCGGAGCCGTACCTGACCTTCTGGGGCGATCTGTGCAAGGGCCATGGCGTCGAAGGCGAGTACCAGCGCGTTGGTCGCAAGGGCAACCAGATCTGGGTGCGCGCGGCCTTCAATCCGATTTTTGACCGCGAAGGCAACGTGGTCCGGATTATCGAATACGCCATGGACGTGACCGCCAGCAAACGTCAGTCTGCGGAAAGCGCCGGCAAGATCGAGGCCCTGAGCCGCAGCAGCGCGGTGATCGAATTCGATCTTGATGGCACAATACTGGAGGCCAACGCGAATTTTCTCGACCTGACCGGCTATACCCGCGACGAGATCATCGGCCGCCATCATCGCCTGTTCTGCGACCCTGCCACCGTAAAAAGCGCGGGCTACAGCAATTTCTGGAGCAAACTGGCCAGTGGTGAGCACGCCCGCGGCGAATACCGCCGCCTGTGCAAAGATGGCTCTCCGGTCTGGATTCAGGCCACCTACAACCCGGTCTACGGACCTGATGGGGAATTGCTGAAGATCGTCAAATTCGCCACTGACGTAAGCGCCGAACATCAGCAACGCGCCGAGATGGAAGCCCGCCTGAATGCCGCCAACCGCAGTCAGGCGGTGATTGAATTCGACCTCGACGGGACTGTGCTGTGGGCCAATGACATCTTCCTCGACCTGACCGGCTATGCAAGCGACGAGATTGTCGGCCTGCACCATCGCGTCTTCTGCACCGAAGAACATGTGGCCAGCCGGGACTATGCAAGTTTCTGGCGCAAACTGAGCGCCGGGGAATTTGCAAGTGGCGTCTATCAGCGCCGGCGCAAGGACGGTAGCGACCTGTGGATCCAGGCCACCTACAACCCGGTGTTTGACCTCGATGGCAACCCTATCAAAGTGGTCAAATTCGCCAACGATCTGACAGAGTCCAAAAAACAATCCGTCGAATTCGAGGCGAAGCTGAACGCCGTCAGCCGCAGTCAGGCGGTGATCGAATTTGATCTCCAGGGCACGATCCTGAGTGCCAACGAGAACTTTTTGTCCCTGATGGGGTATGATACCGACGAGGTGGTCGGTCAACGCCATGCCATGTTCTGCGAGCCGGACTATGCGGAAAGCGAAGCCTATCGCGACTTCTGGGCGCAACTGCGGCGCGGCAACTTTGCCGCGGGCGAATACCGCCGCATCGGCCGCGATGGCAAAGAGGTCTGGATTCAAGCCACCTATAATCCGATCTTCGACCTGCGCGGCGAACCGGTGAAAGTGGTCAAATACGCCAGCGACGTCACCGAGACCAAAAAACAGGCCGTGGATGCCAACAACAAGATCCAGGCCATGGATCGCAGCCAGGCGGTGGTCCAGTTCGACCTAGATGGCAACGTGATCTCGGCGAACGAAAACTTCCTCAGCGTCATGGGCTATTCTCTGCGCGAAATTCTCGGTCAGCACCATTCGATGTTCTGCACCCCGGATTATCTGAAATCCCAGCAGTACCGGGATTTCTGGCTGGCACTCAACCGCGGGGAATATCAGTCCGGACGGTATCACAGGGTCGGCAAGTTCAGCCGCGACGTTCATATCCAGGCCACCTACGCACCGCTCATGGACCTGCACGGGCAGCCGGTCGGTGTGATCGAATACGCCACCGATGTGACCGAACAGGTGGCGCGCGAACACCGTATCCGCGAAAAGGCGGAGGAAATGACCCGCGTTGTAGACTCGCTGAGCGAAGCAATCTCGGACATTTCCTTTGCCACCAGCGAGGCCCGCACCAAAGCCGGCGAGACCGAGCAGAACGCGAACCAGGGGTTCGAGGCGCTGAACCACACGATCGAAACGATCGAGTTGATGCAGCGCTCTTCGGGCGAGATCTCGGAGATCGTCAAGGTGATCGGCGAAATCGCGAACCAGACCAATCTCCTGGCGTTCAACGCGGCCATCGAGGCGGCCCGGGCCGGGGAGCACGGCGTCGGCTTCTCCGTCGTCGCCGAGGAAGTCCGAAAACTGGCCGAGCGGAGTTCCGAAGCCGCCCATAAGATCTCGCGCCTGATCACCGAGTCCGAAGTCCGTGTCGATCAGGGGACCACCCGCTCGGTCGCGGCGCGGGATGCCTTTTCTCGGATCGTTGAAAGTGTCGCCCTGACGGGCCAGTCGGTCGATCAGATTTCCTCGGCGGCGGAAAACCAGCTTGCGGCGTCGAAACAGGTCGTCGATCTGATCAGCCAATTGTCCGGCGACAACCGGGCGGCCTGAACCGATGTCAGACCGCGCAGCTGAACCGGACACCTGCGCCGACCCCGCGGACCAGCTGGTCGGCGTGGTCGAGATCGGAGGCATGCTGTTCGCAATCCCGATCCACCAAGTGCGCGAGGTCATTCCTGCGCCGGAGCGGTTTCAGCGCCTCCCCGGCCAACACCCGGATCTCCTCGGGGCGGTCCTGTTGCGTGGCAAGGCGATCCCGGTGCAAAGCCTGCACCAAAGGCTGGGCGCCGAAGCCAGCCAGCACGCAGGCATCACGCCGGAAGACACGGCACAGGGGGCCACTCCGGCCGACGGTGTCATCGTCGTCATCCGCGCCGAAGGACGAGTCGCCGGACTGCTTGTGGATTCGGTGCGCTGCCTGCTGCAACTGGGGGACACCTGGCATCAGAACCTCCCCGACAATGAAGACGTTCTGATCAGCGGCGGTTACATCTGCGAAACCAACGGGCATTTCTCGATGCTGTCGGTTCCCGAGTTGCTGAATGTGCCACAAGCACCGTCGGACGAGATCTCCGAAACGGCGCGCCAGCGGGCCCGCATCAAGCGCCTGCCCTATATCCGCTTCCGCGTGGGCGGGCGGAATTTCCTGATCGCCATGTCGGATATCGCCTCCACGGTTCCCACCAGTCCGCTCAGCCCCTGGCCGATAAGCGGCAGTTCCTGCCTGGGTCTGATTCAGCGCCACGGCATGGAAATGCCGATGCTGGACACGCTGGAAAACCTCGGGTTCGCCAGTACGGGAGAGAGACCGGAGGCGGCGGCAGGCATCATTATTGAATTTCCCGACGATCATGCGCTGGCCTTTCATGTCGACCAGGTTGTCAGTGTCATGAACATTGAGGCAGGCGCGGTCTATGATTTTCCGCCCAGTGTCACCTCACGCCGGGAGCTGTTCAGCGGTGTGCATATTGACGAACAGGATGAGCAGTGTCTGGTGATCGACGTGGCCGCTTGCCGTCAGGACCCGGACCTGTTGCAACTGGCCGAAACATCACATCGCCTCAAGACCACGCCTCAGATCGCGGTCAAAGATGCCCAGGGCAAACCCTCGGACCACCCTGTCGGCACGGAACCGGCGTATGATGAAAACCGTCTCGCCGCGCTGCGTTCTGCGTCGGGGCGCTATCTTACGGTGTCCGCAGGTGGGGACTTTGCCGTCCCGATCGAAGCCGTCAGCGAGATCATGCGGCTGCCGAACAGCATCTCAGGGGCAGACTACGACGGCCACCTCGCCAACCTCTCCTATCAAAGCCGCCTGATGCCGGTTTATGACTGCGCGCGCCGCCGCGGGCACGGCGATGGCCAGTTCGGATCGGAGTCCGGCATAATGATCCTGGAAAAGGACGGTCATCACTACGGTCTCGCGGTGGAGGCCATGAAATCGATCGACATCGGACGCCTCAAGGGGTTTCGCCAGGCCGGTGGCGCTGCCAGCACCTGCCCGTCCGAGCAATTGGTCGAACTGGGGTTCGGAACCGCAAAACGTTTGGTTGCCGTTGACGATCCGACCAGCCTGCTGCCGTGACCCCCTCGGAGACTGCGCGCGACACGTGATTCATCCACAGGAAATGCCCCCCTGTGTGAATAACCATATATTGACAGTTCCCTAACAAAAGACGCAATATGCGGGTGCTTTGGTGCCTGCGGGGTGACTCGCGGGTGAAGAGGGAAGTCGGTGGAAATCCGGCGCTGCCCCCGCAACTGTAAGCGGCAAGCCTATCCTGGACCACTGATGCATGACCGGCATTGGGAAGGGGGACCGGGCGTCTGAGCCGCAAAGTCAGGAGACCTGCCAAAGCAACTGAACGACGACCGAGGCGGAGGGCCCGGACGCGTGGTTCGGTGCTTTGGTCAGCGCCGGGTTCTCGTGTCCGTTTTCGCCTGACCAGACATACGAGCAGATACCACCTGAGGGGACCTTGCAGATGAGCATCACTGTCTATTCTAAACCGGCCTGCGTGCAATGCACCGCCACCACCCGCGCGCTGGAGGCCAAGGGGATCTCTTTTGATCTCGTCGACCTGACCGAGGATGCCGCCGCCATGGAGATGGTCCAGGGGTTGGGGTATCGTCAGGCTCCTGTCGTTGTCGCAGGCGACGATCACTGGGCAGGATTCCGTCCCGACCTGATCGGCCAGCTGGCCTAAGGCACCAGAGTGGCCGGGCTTGTCTACTACTCCTCCCGTTCGGGCAATACGGCCCGTTTGATGGAGCAACTGGGGCTGGAGGCTCTGCGGCTGCCGCAGACAGAGCCTTTCCCGGACGTAGATGCGCCCTATGTTTTGGTCACGCCCACCTTTGCCGATGGCGAAGGGCGTGGCGCGGTGCCGAAACCGGTCATCAAATTTCTGAACAACGCGCGCAATCGTGCCCTTCTGCGGGGCGTGATTGCCGGGGGCAACCGCAACTTTGGCACCACCTTCGCCCTCGCCGGGGATGTGATCGCCAAAAAATGCAATGTCCCCGTCCTCTACCGCTTTGAGTTGGCGGGAACCGAAACAGACATCGCCCGCATCCGCGCGGGCCTCGCCCGGTTCTGGGCGGCACAGGAGCAGCAGACATGCTTGACGCAAGCGTAACCGCCGACCTCGACTATCACGCGCTGAATGCGATGTTGAATCTCTACGATGACGAGGGCAACATCCAGTTCGAGGCTGACCGCATGGCGGCCCGGCAATATTTTCTTCAGCATGTGAACCAGAACACCGTCTTCTTCCACTCGCTGGACGAGAAGCTGCGCTACCTGGTTGAGGAAGGTTATTACGAACCCGAAGTGCTGGATCAATACTCGCTCAATTTCCAGCGCAAGATCTGGGATGCGGCCTATGGCAAGAAATTCCGCTTCCCGTCTTTCCTCGGCGCGTTCAAATATTACACGTCTTACACGCTGAAAACCCGTGACGGTCAGCGCTACCTGGAGCGTTACGAGGACCGCGTGGTCATGAATGCGCTGACCCTGGCACGCGGGGATGAAAAACTCGCGATGAAGCTGATGTCGGAGATCATCGAAGGCCGCTTCCAGCCCGCAACACCGACCTTCCTCAATGCGGGAAAAAAGGCGCGCGGCGAGTTTGTGTCCTGCTTCCTGTTGCGTCTTGAGGACAACATGGAGTCGATCGGGCGCGGCATCAACTCCGCCCTGCAACTGTCGAAACGCGGCGGTGGCGTGGCCTTGATGCTGACCAACATTCGCGAGCATGGCGCCCCGATCAAGGGCATCGAGAACCAGTCTTCGGGCGTCATCCCGGTGATGAAGCTTCTTGAGGACAGTTTTTCTTATGCCAACCAGCTGGGCGCGCGTCAGGGTGCTGGCGCGGTTTATCTGAACGCGCATCACCCGGATATTCTGCGTTTCCTGGATACCAAGCGCGAAAACGCAGATGAGAAGATCCGCATCAAGACGCTGTCGCTGGGCGTGGTAATCCCCGATATCACCTTCCAACTCGCCAAGAAAAACGAGGACATGTATCTGTTCTCGCCGCATGACGTGGAAAAGGTCTACGGTCAGGCCTTCTCGGAAATCTCGGTCACCGAGAAATATCACGAGATGGTGGACAATCCGCAGATCCGCAAGAAGAAGATCAACGCGCGGGCGTTCTTCCAGACCATTGCCGAGATCCAGTTTGAATCCGGCTATCCCTACATCATGTTTGAAGACACGGTGAATGCCGCAAACCCGATCGCGGGCCGCATTGCCATGTCAAACCTCTGCTCCGAAATCCTGCAGGTGAACGAGGCCTCCGCGTTCAACGACGATTTGTCTTATGCGCAGATGGGCACGGATATTTCCTGTAACCTCGGCTCCATGAACATCGCGCGTGCGATGGATGGTGGCGATCTGGCCAGCACCGTGGGCACCGCAATCCGCGCGCTCAATGCGGTGTCGGAAATGTCGAGCATCGATTCTGTGCCTTCCATCCGCAAGGGCAACGAGGAAGGCCACGCTATTGGTCTCGGTCAGATGAACCTGCATGGATACCTCGCCCGCGAGCGCATCCATTACGGCAGCGCAGAGGGTGTGGATTTCACCAATATCTACTTCTGCACCGTGCTGTATCATGCGCTCAGCGCCTCTAACGCATTGGCAAAAGAGAAGAAGGCAAAGTTCAAAGGCTTTGAAGACTCCGCCTATGCCGATGGCAGCTTCTTTGAGAAATATGTCGGTCAGGACTGGCTGCCGGAAACCGACCGGGTCAAAGAGCTGTTTGAGGCCGCAGGCATCGAGATCCCGACCCGCAAGGACTGGGAAGCGCTGCGCGACAAGGTGATGAAGCACGGGCTTTATAACCGCAATCTGCAGGCGGTCCCGCCCACTGGCTCGATCAGCTATATCAACTATGCCACCTCTTCGATCCACCCGATCACCGCCAAGATCGAGATCCGCAAGGAAGGCAAGATCGGTCGCGTCTACTATCCCGCGCCCTATATGACCAACGACAACCTCGAGTATTACCGCGATGCCTATGACATCGGTCCCGAGGCGATCATCGACACGTATGCGGCGGCAACGCAGCACGTCGATCAGGGGCTGTCGCTGACCCTGTTCTTCCCGGCGGAGGCCTCGACCCGAGACATCAACCGCGCGCAGATCTACGCGTGGAAGAAAGGGATCAAGACGATTTACTACATCCGCCTGCGCCAACAGGCGCTGGAAGGCACCGAGGTCGAGGGCTGCGTGTCCTGTTCGCTGTAAATCGGGAGGGGGCGCTGCCCCCGGCCACATCCGTGGCCTCCCCCGAGGTATTTTGGAAAAGATGAAGGGGCCCGCCCCCAAGCTGCTGAGATTGAGTGTATGAAAGACATGACCCAAGCCCGCGCCGTCCCGAAAGCGATCAACTGGAACCGGCTGCAGGACGACAAGGATCTGGAGATCTGGAACCGTCTGACGGTGAACTTCTGGTTGCCGGAGAAGGTGCCGCTGTCCAACGACATTCAGTCCTGGTCGCAGCTGACCCCGGATGAGCAGACCCTGACCATTCGGGTGTTCACCGGTCTGACGCTGCTGGACACGATCCAGAATGCCGTGGGTGCGCCGACGCTGATGCAGGATGCGATCACCCCGCATGAGGAGGCGGTGCTTAGCAATATCGCCTTTATGGAGGCAGTGCATGCGCGGTCCTATTCCTCGGTGTTCTCGACCCTGTGTCAAACCACTGAGGTGGATGAGGCCTTCCGCTGGTCGGCGGAGAATGAGCATCTGCAGGCCAAATCCCGGCTGATCCTTGACGAGTACGATGCCACCGCCTCGCCGCTGCGCAAAAAGATCGCCAGCGTGTTCCTCGAGAGTTTCCTGTTCTATTCGGGCTTTTACCTGCCAATGCACTGGTCAAGCCGCGCACGCCTGACCAACACGGCCGACCTGATCCGCCTGATCATCCGCGATGAAGCCATCCACGGCTATTACATCGGCTATAAGTTCCAGCGCGGCATGGAGCGGTTGAGCGAGGCGGAGCGCAAGGAGCTGAAGGATTTTGCCTTTGGTTTGCTGTTTGACCTTTATGACATTGAGGCGCGCTATACAGAGCAGCTCTATGATGGGTTGGGGCTCACCGAGGATGTGAAGAACTTCCTGCACTACAACGCCAACAAGGCTCTGCAGAACCTTGGGTTTGAGGCGCTGTTCCCGGAAGAAACCTGTCGTGTAAACCCGGCGATCATGGCGGCGCTGTCGCCCGGATCGGATGAAAACCACGACTTCTTCTCCGGGTCCGGGTCGAGCTATGTGATCGGCAAGGCGGTTGCGACCGAGGACGAAGACTGGGATTTCTGATAGACTGAGGCCGCCCGCGAACCGTCGCGGGCGGCTTTGTTTCAGCCGCATGTGGCGGTCGGGGCGTTGATCCGGTGCGGCGCTGATCCGTCAGCGGTATCGCCCTCATCCGCGAAGCCGGGGCCGCAACAGCACAGGTAAATGTGGCACGACGGCCGCTGCGCCTTGCAATTGCGACAGTGGCGGGGGCGGCGCGGGTGCTCACTGCCCCGCTGCTACGCTCCCTCCTGCAGCAGAACCAGTGTCACGTCTTCGGAAAACTGCCGCGGTCGGCCTTCCATGATCACGGTGTGAGGGTCGGTCCGATCCCGCCGCACCGCAGGCATGCCGTATGCCAGCAGGACCTCTGCGCAGCCGCACCAGTCCCCGCCCTCAACCGGACGATTGAGGGAAGCCCAGCAGAGCGTACCTGACACGTCATCCCCGAAACCATGCTCGGCACGCCAGGACGCCCCCCGATCCAGCAGAAATCTGGTGAGCTCCCTGTCGCCCCGGAACACAGCTTGGTTGAGCGCACTTGCCGACCAGTCCCCGCCGGTCGCTTCGATCGGCCAGCCGAGGTCAACCATCACCCGCACCGCAGCGGTTGCCCCGGCGGCGGCCAGTTCCGGCAAGAGGCGCAGATCACGCTCCTGCAACCGGGCAAACAGATCCGGGGCGTCGTCCAGCATCGCGCGCGCCGCATCCAGATCAGCTGCCGCACAGGCAGCAAGGAACTGATCCGTCTCTGACAGCTCCGCAGTGCCGCCAAGCAAGGTCGCCACTTCGGCGAGCCCGTGACGCAGGGCAAACGCCGCAAGTGTCATCCCCTCCTCATTCGTGGTGTCGGGGTCGACACCTGCATCAAGCAAAGCCTGAAAATGCGACAGCGAACGGCGGCGGCGAATGGCGTGAAAATACAGACCAGAATGCGACAACTCGGGCGCTCCGGCGGCATGAGACAGCAACATTTCAAAGGTACCGAGGTCATCAAAATCCAGACAGCGAAACAACGCGTTTGTCCCCGACACCTGCGCGCCCGCCGCCAGCAGCAGTGCGGTGCAGTTGGGCCGATCCAGCGAATGATAGAGCGATTCATTGTCATTCGGATCGGCTCCGGCAGCCAGCAGCAGTCGCGTGGCATCCGCGTCAAAACTCACCCCAGCCGCCCCGTAAAGCGCCGTCAGAGGCGCGGTCGCATCCGGAAATTCGACAGACGCCGGTGGCCAGCGGCTTGCGATGGACTGGTTCGGATTTGCGCCTTCGGCAAGCAGCAGCCGGATCACGTCGAGGATCCCGGCGCGCCTGTCTGCATCCGCCAACAGACCGGAGTGACAGGCTGCAACCAGGGGCGGCAGGGACAATGGCCCGCCCGCCGCATGGATCCAGCCCCGGTCGCGGAGGATCGCCGCGCGCACGGCCTCGACGTCGCCAACTGCGCAGGCGGTTGTCGGGCAGCCCGCCTCGATCTCCGGGTATTGCGTCAACAATCGTTCGGCGAGAGCCGGTCGGGACCTGTTCATGCCACCAACAACCTCGCCGGCGTAGACAAAGCCCAGGAAAGCACGCCGCAGCGCTGACACATCACCGGATCTGAGCCGGGCCGCCTCGACAAAGGCTTTCAGGTCTCCCCAGGACGCAAAGCCATATTCACGCGCCAGGCAGGATTGCGCGTCATGCAACCGGTAGCCGGCTGCCGCAACCTCTGCCTGCGACAGGCCCCTGGCCGCGGGCAGGGATTGGCGCAGGCGCTGCAAGGCTGCGATGTCTTGCGCGCGATAACGGGCGTGCAGCTCCTTGGCCTGTCGGCGAAGCTGAAACAGATCGGGTTTTTCGGGAAGCAGGTTCATATTGACCTCCGTGCAACTGGCGCCGACGACCCGCAATCCGGCAGCACAAAGGTTCATGAAACATGGGCGTTTCGCGTCAAGTGGGCTCTGCCCTTCCCGCGGGTCCGGATGCAGCTTGAACCGCACGGCGGGACAGTAGTCAGCCAATCAGAGACTGTCAAACCCGCAGCTTGGCGTCCGCCGCAATCAGATCTGCGGCCTTCTCGGCAATCATGACAACCGGCGACGCGGTATTGCCAGAGACAATACGCGGCATGATCGATGCATCCACCACACGAAGGCCGTGCAGCCCATGGACCCGGAGTTCCGGATCCACCACCGCCCCCGGATCGGTGCCCATCTTGCAGGTGCCAACCGGGTGAAAGATGGTTGTCGCGATGTCGCCGACGGCACTCAGGATATCCGCGGTGCTATGGCAATGCGACCCGGGCAGGATTTCCTGCGGCGCGTAGCCGGAGAGCGCCTGCGCCGTCATGATGTTTCGCACCTGTTTGATCGAAGCCAGCGCAACCGCCCGATCGCTTTCGGCCGACAGGTAGTTCAGGCGGATTTCCGGCTGTTGTGACAGATCGGTGCTCTGGATGTGGGTTGATCCAACGCTTTCCGGCCGCAGATTGCACACCGAAACCGTGATCGCAGGGAACGGGTGCAAAGGATCCCCCAGCTTGTCGGTTGACAGAGGCTGCACATGATACTCCAGATCCGGGGTCTCAATATCCGGGCGGGATTTGGTGAACATGCCGAACTGGCTCGGCGCCATGGACATTGGTCCACTGCGGGTCAGGCCGTATTGCAAGGCGATCCGGGCCTTACCAAAGAAACTGTTCGCCATCGTATTCAGGGTTTGGGCATTCTCCACCTTGTAGACCGTGCGGATCTGCAAGTGATCCTGTAAATTCTTGCCCACCCCGGGCAAGGCATGCGCGACAGAGAGGCCCTGGTTCGCCAGCACGTCCGGACAGCCGATCCCCGACAACTCCAGCAGTTTGGGCGAATTGATTGCGCCTGCGGCCAGCAGCACCTCGGCCCGCGCAGCGGCGTGATGGGTCTGCCCCCGCCGCTGGTAGATCACGCCCGTGACACGACGGCCCTCCAGAACCAGCCGTGCGGCATGTGCTTCGGTCACGACATGCAGGTTCGGACGTTTCATCGCAGGGCGCAGGAACGCCTTGGCCGTGTTCCAGCGCACCCCGTTGTGCTGGTTCACTTCGAAGAACCCCGACCCTTCGTTGTTTCCATCGTTGAAATCCGCGCGCGGCAGGATGCCAAATTCAGCGGCGCCGCGCTGCACCGCGTCGAGGATGTCCCATTTCAGACGCTGGCGCGCGACCTTCCACTCGCCGCCAGCGCGATGCATATCGCTGTCGCCCGCGTGATGATCCTCGGATTTCAGAAAATAGGGCAACACGTCCTCCCAGCCCCAGCCGGGATTGCCAAGCTGTCGCCACAGGTCATAGTCAGCCGCCTGCCCGCGCATGTAGATCATGCCGTTGACCGAACTGCATCCCCCCAGCAATTTGCCCCGCGGATAGGTAAGGCTGCGTCCATTGAGCCCCGGTTCCCGGGCTGTCTTCATCATCCAGTCCGTGCGGGGGTTGCCGATACAGTAGAGATACCCCACCGGAATATGCACCCAGTGATAGGCGTCGTTCTTGCCCGCCTCAAGAAGCAGCACCCGCCTCTTCGGGTCAGCACTCAGCCGGTTTGCCAAGACGCAGCCCGCGGTGCCGCCCCCGACAATGATATAGTCGTAGGTATCATGCGACGAGGAAGACTGCGGCATATTCATCTGACCTTTGCAAAACCAACGTGCCGCGTGGGGCACGACTGCGGGACCGCTTGTGCAGACCGGCACGGGCATGTCCCGCACGCGGCCCAGGATGGGCTCTGTTCAAGTAGTGCGCGAGCACGGCGCTCTCTGCAAGAGGGCGCGCCCTGTTGTCGATGAAGCCCCCAATGTAGCGCCCCGGATGTCGCGTACTGCCGATACGCGGAGCGCGCGGCGTCGCGTCCCTGACGCGAGATGCAAACGTTTACACAGGCGTTATTCTCTGCTTAGGTGCCGACTTAAACATTTCCATCGCCCCCCCATCCAAGATTGGGCAAGTTGGTGCGGGCCTGCCCCCAAGGGCCTTTCCTTTGGCTGCGGCGCAACGGGCGGGTCGACATTTTCACACATCTGGGCGCACTCGGATATACGCAAGTCGAGGGCTTTGCCGGAACGCGACAACACTGAGGAGGACGCTTGGCCGATGACCAAACCTGAAAAACGACTGAAACTTGGCATGGTGGGCGGCGGTCAAGGCGCCTTTATCGGCGGTGTGCACCGTATCGCGGCCCGGATTGATGGCAAATGGGATCTGGTGGCGGGGGCCTTGTCTTCCGACGCCAGCCGCGCGGCCGCGTCCGCGGCAGAGCTCGGGATCGCGGGCGAACGCAGCTATACCTCTTTCGAGGAGATGGCCCGCGCCGAAGCCGCCCGCGCGGATGGGATCGACGCAGTCGCGATCGTCACGCCCAACCACCTGCATACAGCGCCTGCGATCGCCTTTCTTGACGCGGGTATTCACGTGATTTGCGACAAGCCCCTCGCCGCAACACAGGCGCAGGCAGAGGCCCTGAGCCAGGCCGCACGGGCATCGGATGCGCATTTCATCCTGACCCATAATTATACCGGCTACCCGTTGATCCGCCTCGCGCGTCGCATGGTTGCCCGGGGCGACCTCGGGACGCTCAGGGTGGTTCAGGTCGAATATGCCCAGGACTGGCTGGCCGAAGACACGCAGACCAAGCAGGCCGACTGGCGCACCGACCCCACCCGTGCAGGCGCAGGTTCGATCGGCGACATCGGCACCCATGCCTATAACCTCATGTCCTTTGTGACCGGGTTGAAATCACAGGCGCTTCTGGCAGAGTTGCACAGTTTCGTCGCTGACCGGGCCGTGGATGACAACGCCCACATCCTGTTGCGCCTGCAAGGGGGCGCTCGCGGCACTATCTGGGCCAGCCAGGTGGCGATCGGCAACGAGAACGGCTTGCGCTTGCGCCTGTACGGCGACAAGGGCGGGCTGGAATGGGCGCAAGAGGATCCCAACCGGATGTGGTTCACCCGCTTTGGCGACGCGCCGCAGCTGCTCACACGGGGTGCGGGCGAGGCCACCGAAGCCACGCGCGTCCCACCGGGTCATCCGGAGGGCTATCTCGAAGGGTTTGCCACCCTCTACGGCGACGCCGCCGAGCTGATCTCCGGCCGCGATACCGGTGCCCTCTTGCCCGGTCTGCAGGATGGATTGGATGGGATGTGGTTTATCGCCGCCTGCCTTGAAAGCTCCCGCGCTGGGGGCAGATGGGTGGCGCATCCCGAGGCCAGCTGACGCTTGCCCGACCAAAGACAGGGCGGGTGGCCACTACGGGTGATTTCACGCCACCCGGTCGCTCAGAGTCGCACGGCAGGGAGCGCAGTGTACTGAGGGGGCAACTGCCCCCCTCTTGAGGGCATTGCGCCCCGCCTATTAGCAGGAATGCGCGTTTTCCGCAGTGCCCTCAGTTCGATGGTCGGCGAATGCCGCCGCAGCGCCTAGAGCACGGCACCGTCAAATTGGCGCAACTCAACACCATCTTCCTGCAACGCCTGACGCACCGCAGCCGCAATCGAGACAGCGGTGGGCGTGTCACCATGCAGGCAGATCGTGTCAATCCGAGTCTCGATGCGCTTGCCGCTCTCGGTGATGATGGCCCCCTCGCGGACCATATCGACCATGCGCTGACCGGCGCGGGCGGGATCATGGATCACGGCGCCGGGCTGGCTGCGGTCGACCAGGGTTGCATCATCATTGTAGGCCCGATCGGCAAAGATCTCGCAGGCCGCCGCACAGCCAAGATCCTCGACCGCTTTCTGCTGGGCGGTGCCTGCCAGCACCATGATGATGATGTCGGGCGCAACCGACAATGCGGCCTCGTAGCAACAGCGCGCCATCTCGATGTTCTCAGAGGCCATATTGGCCAGCGCACCGTGCAGCTTCAGGTGGCGCACCTCGCCACCGGCGGCGCGCGCCATGCCCTGGGCCGCCCCGAGCTGGTAGCGCACCATATTGGCCAGCGACGGAAATGGCACCTGCATGCGTTGACGCCCAAAACCGTGCAGATCCGCAAAGCCGGGATGCGCGCCGATCCCGGTGCCCTTGGCGGTCGCGCGTTGCATCGTCGCCGCCATCACGTCCCAGTCACCGGCATGGAAACCACAAGCGATATTGGCCGATGTGACAATGTCCAGCAGTGCCGCATCGTCCCCCAGTGTCCAGGCTCCGAAGCTTTCGCCCATATCCGCGTTCAAATCGACGGTTCGTGTCATGTCAGCTCCTTACAGCACGTCTTCGTCACCGGCGATCGCGCCGCTGATCAGTTGGTATGATAGCAGATCCGGCATAGTCCTCGGGTCACGGATCAGAGGAAACCGCTGGCGCGCAAGCCCCGCGCGACGTTCCGCGTCCTCGCGCTCGGCGGTCAGCGCCTCCTCCAGAGACACGAACTGAAACCGCAGCGGCGCTCCGGCGGCGGCCTGGGCCAGCACCGGCAAGTCACAGGGCAGAACCGTTCCGATCCGCGGATAGCCGCCGGTCGTCTGACACTCGGCCATCAGCACAAACGGCGTGCCGTCGCCGGTGATCTGGATGTCTCCGGGCACGATCACCTCGGAGAGCACGGTGCGCCCTCCCTCCAGCTCAATGCCCCGGCCCTCGCACTCCAGCGGCACGCCCATCCGATTGCCCCGGGCACTGCGGCGAAACGCAGTCGCCTCGAAGCGCGCCAACTCCGCCGCCGGGAAAAGTTCGGTTTGCAGGCTAGGCACCACACGGACAGAACCGCCGTCAAAGCGATCCGGGCGCGGCAATCCAAACCCGGTGTGCGTCCCCTCGTCCGGCCCGATGTTCAGGACATCGCCCGCGGCCAGCAGGGCACCGATACCGGCACTCAGATGGGCCGATCCCGCCCCGAGACGGGGCGTCGACGCAATCCCGCCGCCGACATGCAGATATCCGTAGCTGCCCGAGGTGGCCGCCCCGATGCTAAGGCGCGCCCCGGCGGGCAACAGGTGACTGGCGTTCCACGCCACCGCAGTGCCATCGATGGATGCCCGCATCGGGGCTCCGGTCAGGGCGATCCGCAGATCCTCCTGCGCCTCGAACTCGCCCCCCATTGCAGCCATTTCCAGCGCCGCACACTCCGCCGATTGTCCAAGCAGCGCCGCGCCCTCTGCCAACGCCAGACGGTCCATGGCGCCGCCACGGGACAAACCGTATTCGAGCCAACCCGAGCGGCCCGCATCCTGTACCGTCATCCCGGGCCCGGCTTGCAGGATGGTGAGTGTCCGGCTCATTCCAAAGCCTCCGCACTGGCGCCGCCCAAGGGGTCGCGGCGCAGGGCCTCTAGCTGCTCGGCCTCGATCGCCGCGAACTGGACCTCATCGCCGGGGCGCAACAGGAACGGCTCGTCCGCCTCTGGTCGAAACAACCGGACCGCCGTCTGTCCCACATGCATCCAGCCGGTTGGTGTCGACACCGAGAACAGAACCAGCTGCCGGATGGCAACCGCCAGCGCCCCTTCGGGAATGCGCGAGGTCAGCTGGCTTTGGCGCGGGATGTCCCAGGCTTCGGGCAGCTCGCCAAGATAGGGCTGTCCCGGCGCAAAACCGATGGTCTGCACTCGGACCCGCGCCCCGGTGAGGGAGGCAACCGCCTCCTCCTCGCTGAGACCCGCCGCCGCCGCAGCCTGTGGCAATTGCGGCGCAAGCTCGGTGCCAAAAACCGCGGGAATACGCCACAAGCGCCGCTTGCCCGGCAGATCTGCGGCATACCAGTCCCGCGTCCGCAACAGCTGCTCCAGCCGGCGGCGCAATGCGGCGTGATCGAGGTGGACCGTGTCGAAACGCAGATAGGTCGACACCAGCGAGGTCGAGACCTCCTCGATCCCCTCCCAGCTTTCGGTGGCCAGGCCCGCGCGGAATGCCAGCGCCGCGCGATTGGCTGCCTCGTTCAGACGCGCGCCAAAACTGACCAGCATGCCATCGACGCCAACGGTCCTGATCTTGGGAAAGCGCTCCTGCATATCGCTGCCTGTCTCTGCCATCCGGGTCACATCTGCTCCGGCAGGTAGGTGACGATGGATGGGAACACCACGATCAACACCAGTGCGAGGATCATCAGGAAGAAGAACGGCAGCGCCGCCCGCGCCACGGTCAGGATGTCGCGCCCGGTCAGCGATTGCAGGACAAACAGGTTGAAGCCCACCGGCGGCGTGATCTGCGACATCTCCACCACGATCACCAGGAAGATCCCGAACCATAGCGGATCAATACCGGCTTCCAGAACCATCGGCATGATCACGGAGGCGGTGAGCACCACCACCGAAATCCCATCCAGGAAGCAGCCCATGATGATGAAGAATACGGTGAGGGCCGCCAGCAGCGTGAAGGTCGACAGCCCCTGTGCGCCGATCCATTCAGCGAGGCTGCGCGGAATGCCGGTGAACCCCATGGCCACGGTCAGGAACGAGGCGCCCGCCAGGATGAAGGCGATCATGCAGGAGGTCACCGTCGCCCCCATCAACCCGGAAACGAAGCTTTCCCGGTTCAGCGAGCCCGACACCCAGGACAGGCCCAGCGCCAGCACCACGCCTACAGCCGCGGCATCGGTGGGGGATGCGATCCCCGCATAGATCGACCCGATCACGCCACCGATCAGCAAGAGCACAGGCAGCAGGCGGCGGGCGCGCATCAGCCGCTCGGTCAGGCTGGTCCGCATGTCTTCGATCGGCAGCTGGTCGCGGTTCAGCAATGCCCAGATCACCACATAGCCGACAAACAGGCCCACCAGCAGAACCCCCGGCAGGACACCTGCCACAAACAGCCGGGCGATCGACTGTTCAGTGGCAACGCCATAGACGATCAGGATGATCGACGGCGGGATCAGCAGACCCAGCGTGGCGGAGCCTGCAAGCGTGCCAATGACCAGTTTCTCCGGATAGCCCCGACGAGACAGCTCCGGGATCGACAGTTTGCCGATGGTGGCCGCGGTTGCTGCCGAGGATCCGGACACCGCCGCGAAGATCCCGCAGGCAAAGACGTTCACATGCAACAGCTGCCCGGGCAAGCGGTTCATCCACGGTGACAGGCCGGTGAACATGTCCTCGGACAGACGGGATCGGAACAGGATTTCCCCCATCCAGATAAACAGCGGCAACGCGGCCAGGGCCCAGGAATTGCTGTGCCCCCACATTGTCGTGGCCATCACCAGCCCCAGCGGGGCTTCGGTGAACAGGGCCATGGCGGCGATACCGACGCCCAGGAGCGAAAAGGCCACCCAGAGACCGGAGCCGAGAAACAGGAACAGCAGCAATAGCAGAATGATGGAAAGCGCGGTGATCGACATCGGAACCCCCTATTCGCCCAAGAGATTTTCGCCTTTTCCCTCCCAGGAGGGAAAAGCACCGCGCAGGACGCAGACCAATTCGTCGGCCAGCGCCAGCGTGAGGATGGCAAGACCCAGTGCGACCGGGCTCTGCGGCAACCACAACGGGACCGAGACCATGCCAGCGCTGCGATCACCGAATTCCAGCGATTCCAGCAGCAGCAACCCCATGTACCAGGTGGCATAGCCGCTCATTACAAGGGCAAGGCCAATCACCACGATTTCAAACAGCCGACGCAGGCGCGGCGACAAGGTGTTGGTCAGCAAGGTCACCCGGATGTGGCCTCCTGCGCGCAAAGCATAGGCCAGCGCCAGAAAACTCGATGCTGCGAGGAAAAAACCGGTGAAATCCGAATAGGAGGGAATGGTGAGCCCCACTCCGACACCCCAGATCGCCGCAGACACCTTGTCCGCGAGGTTCAGGATCACCTGCGCAAAAACCAGCGCCACGATGGCAACGATGAAGAAAGCTGCCAGCCCCCCCGCCGCACGATAAATCAAATCAAGCACAGGCCGCATGGTGCCCTCCCCCTGTCCTGCCTGCGGGCGCGCCTTGTGCACGCCCGCAGATCGTTGGTTTATTGCCGGTAGGCGTTCAGAAGCGAGGCGCCCGCCTCACCAGCGTCGGCTTTCCAGCTTTCCAGCATTTCCTCACCAATGCCGCGCAGCCCCTCGATCAGAGCGTCGGACGGGGCGGAGACGGTGATGCCGTTTTCCTTCAGGACGGCCACTTTCTCTGCCGTTTCGGCCTGGCTCATCTCCCAGCCGCGGGCCTCGGCCGCCGCTGCCGCGTCCAGGACGGCTGTGCGGGTATCTTCATCGAGACGGCGGAAGGCCCGTTTGTTGACCACCACGATATTCTTCGGAATCCACGCCTGAATGTCGGTGTAATGGGTCAGGAAGTCCCAGGCCTTGGAGTTCACGCCGGTCGAAGGCGACGTGATCATCGCCTCGACACGTCCGGTGCTGAAGGCCTGCGGAATATCGGGCACTTCCACCTGTGTCGGGGCGGCGCCCGCGAGGTTGGCAAATTGTTCAAGCGTCGCATTGTAGGTGCGGAACTTCAGCCCCGCGAGATCCTCGACACTGGTGATTTCCTTGGTGGTGTACAGCCCTTGCGGCGGCCACGGCACCGCGTAAAGCGCCATCAGCCCCTGCTCATCCAGCAGCTCATCGATGACATCCTTCTGCGCCGCCCAGAGGCGCTCTGCCTCTTCATAGCTGGTGGCCAGGAACGGCAGCGAGTCCGCCCCAAAGGCAGGGTTGTCATTGGCCAGCAGGGACAGGAAGAATTCCCCGATCGGGACCTGGCCGCTGCGCACGGCCTTGCTGATTTCGGGATGCTTGAAGAGCGAGCCCGCCGAATGGACCTTGATTTCCAGTTCGCCGTCCGTCGCCTCTGCGACATCGCTGGCGAATTCCGTGATGTTGACGGTGTGGAACGTGGCATCCGGATAGGGTGTCGGCATGTCCCATGTGGCGGCCTGAGCCGAAATTGCAGCGCCAGCAAAAGCCGCAAGAGCGCCGCCAAGAATACGAGTGATCTGCATGTTGTCCTCCCAATGCGATTATTGAATTATTGATGGCATTACGTTTGCATTTTGTCAACGTTTCGCAAGTGTAATCGCATTGAGGCGTCAACCTGGGCTCTGTTTTTGCCTCTCGGGCTGCTTGATCTCATTGGAATGATGTAGTTTTATACAAAGACGCCAGCGAAACGCTGACGTTTTGTGCATTTGGAAGGGGCCACCGTGACCAGCAACACTCAGGACGGGCGCCGAATCGTGTCCTCACGCCACCTCGCCGAAGGAGAAGGATGGGAACTGTCCGAGCTGGAATTCGGCATGATCGTTGCCTACAACGCCTTTTCGCGCTGGATGACCCGCTGCATGGCCGCCGCCGGTCAGGCGGACCTCAGCCCGCTGGACATCCTGATCCTTCACAATGTGAACCACCGCGGCAAGGACAAGCGCCTGTCCGACATCTGTTTCCTCCTCAATATCGAGGACAGCCACACGGTGAATTACGGCCTGCGCAAATTGCTGAAGGCGGGGTTTCTGACGTCCGAGAAGCGCGGCAAGGAAGTGTTCTATCGCACCTCCACCGAAGGCGCGGCCCTGTGCGACACCTACCGCGACGTCCGGCGGCAATGCCTGCTGGACGGGCTGGCGGGGGCAGAACTCTCGGGCAGCGAATTGCGCGACCTTGCCCGAAGCCTGCGCGCCCTGTCGGGCCAGTACGATCAGGCCAGCCGGGCCGCGGCCTCGCTCTAGCCGTTTTGCCTCCGGCGGCCTCCCCTGCGTTGTGGTGCCAGCCGGTCAGCCAACGCGATGCAAGCGGCCACCGGTCAGTTCGAGCCCCGTTGGCGCGATCTCGGCCCGAAATTCGGCATCATGGCTGACCAGCAGGCAGGCTTGCGGCAGGCTTTTGAGGATCTCCACCAACCGCGCCTCGTTTTCGACATCCAGCGCGTTGGTCGGCTCATCCAGCAACAACACCTCCGGCTCCATCGCCAGCACCGTCGCCAGCGTGATCAGACGCTTCTCCCCACCCGACAGCCGGTGGGTGATCCGGTCCCGCAGGTGGCTCAGCCCGATCTGCGCCAGCACCTGATCGACGATCTCCAGCGCTTCGTCACGGCTCTTGCCCAGGTTCAAGGGACCAAAGGCGATGTCTTCGGCCACGGTCGGGCAGAACAGCTGATCGTCGGGATCCTGAAACACATAGCCGACGCGGCGGCGCACATCCTGAAATTCGCTTTCCTGCCTGCGGGCCTGCCCAAAGGCGATGACCTCGCCCTTCCCCGGCGACAGCAAGCCCACAATGAGTTTGAGCAAGGTCGATTTCCCCGCACCATTCGGCCCGATGATCGACAGCCGTTCGCCGGGATCAAGCGACAGGGACACGTCCTTCAGAACCGGGGGCTGCCCGGGGTAGGTGAAAGACACGTCGTTGAGTTCAAGCAAAGGCATGTCGAACCTCGATTCCGATCAGCACCAGCACACCCGCGACCATTGCTGCTACAAAGAGCCAGTCCTGACGGGTTGTGCGAAAGTCTTGCAGCAGGACGAACCGCCCGGTGAAGCCACGGCATTTCATCGCGCCCAGCACACGTTCAGAGCGCTCCAGCGCCCGTACCAGCATCATCCCCACCAGGTATCCGAAGCTGCGGTAGGTGTGCCAGTTCGTGCCCGGGCGAAATCCGCGCATTTTCATCGCGGCGCGCAGGCGATTGTATTCTTCGCGCAGGGTTTCGATGTAGCGGATGGTGAACATCAGCAATTGCACCAGGCGCTCGGGCACCCGCAGCGCCAACAGCCCATGCCCCAGTGTCACCGGCTCCATCGAGCCGGCCAGACACATCAGCGCCAATATGACTGCATTGGCGGTCAGCGCGATCTCCACCGCCTGCCAAAGCCCTTGCCACGATGCCACCATGCCAAACAGGGTGAACATCGGCGTCCCCGGCACCGTGAAGGGCAGCAACACCAGCATGAACAGGATGAACCCGTCCATCCCTGCCATCCGCTTGAGAGTGCGCCGCACCGGCAGTCCCGACAGCGGCAACAACAGCGCCGACATCGCCACCGCGCAGACCAGCGCGGCAAGTTCGGAGAGCGCCACCACCACCACGGCAAACACCACAGCCACCACGATCCGCACCCGTGGGTCCAGGTCCATGAGGCCAGACGCGGCAAAGCTCCCCCCCGTCGTCCGCAGGGTCTTTTCGCCAGAGGTCAGCCGGTGACCCATCGCTCAGGTCGCCAACCGGCGCCGTGCGGCAAGGTAGAACCCCAACCCGAACAGGCCAAAGATATACCCGATACCACCAAGGATCGTTTGAAAGTCATTTTTCTCGCGGTAGGCGGCAATCTCCCGGCGCAGCGGGCGCATTTCATCGCGCACGGCCTTGGCAATGGCGGCGCGCTCGTCCTCTGTCAGGGCCGCGATGGTCACCGCTGCCGGTTCCTCTGCCTGTGGCGCGCTTGCGACCGTAGGTGCCGCCGCCCCCGAAGACGCGCCGCTGTCCTGCGGGGCAACACCGAGAAGCGCGGCCACATCCGAGGCCGCCATCTGAACCTCGCCGACATGCCCGGCGCCCATGTCGGCCTTGAACACATGGGTGACCGGCTCAGTGGGCGCATAGACAAAGAACCCGTCTTCGTCGGTGACCGCGTCGCCCAGCTTGGCCCCGGTCGTGTCAAAGACCTCGATCACCTGCCCCACAGCCATGTCACCGTTCGAAAAACCGAGCTCTCCCTCAATGACATCGCCGGATTTGAAGACCGAAAAGATCACCTTGTGCGCGAGCACCGGAACCGGCGTCAGCGCAAGGATGAAAATGAGTAGAAGTCTGTAACGCATCATGCTTGCCCGGTGACTGTGGTGAACAGGTCAGGGCGTATCTTGCTGACCAGGTAAACGGCGGCCCCGGTGAGCAGCCCCTCGATGACCATGATCGGCAGATGCGCAAAGAAGACCAGCTTTGCCGCCGGCAAGAAGGCGTCGCCGGTCAATGCCAGGGACAGCGCGACAAAAATCGTGGTGGCGGCAACGGCAAAGGCGCCGCCGATCCCCGCCCAAACCGCTCCGCTCTTGGGGGTGCCGCGTTCAACCATACGCCCGAACAACAGCCAGGCCAGGACCGCTGGACCCGCGATATTGAGCGTGTTTATTCCCAGCACCGTGAGACCGCCAAATCCAAAGAACACGGCCTGAAGCAGCAGGCCCACAAACAAGGCCGGGAACGCGGCCCAGCCGAGGATCATCCCGGCCAGACCATTGAGGATCAAATGCACCGATGACGGGCCGATCGGCACATGGATCAGCGAGGCGACAAAGAAGCAGGCAGACAGCATGCCGGTGGCGGGAATGCGCTCCAGCGTCATTTGCTTCAACCCCAGCGCAATGCCGCCTGCCGCGAGAACCGCGCCGCCGATGACAACCGGATTTGACAGGGCTCCGTCAACGATGTGCATCGATCACTCCATATCGTAGGCGCGGATCCAGAACACGGCGTCCTGGCTCAGTTCCTTGCCCTCATGTTCCGTCACCGGGCCCGATCCCAGAGCGGCAAAGCCCCACCAGCCTGCTTTGGGAACACCAAAGGTGAAATAGCCGTTCTCGTCGGAGATCGCGACGATGGCCCCCCCCGGCATGGTGCCGACGGTTGGTTCTGTCGTGGAAAAGCCCTCGATGTCCGGCACGGCGGCGACATATTCAATCTCGATCTCGACACCGGCGGCAGGTTCCCCCTCGCGCAGCACCTGGCCGGTGAAACTCGATCCCGCAACGACGTTGTAGGGTTTGACCAGCGGCACGATCTCGGTCGCGAGGCCAACGGGGGTCATCCAGTCGGTGGGCAGCTCATTGCGGTTGAACACCACCTTGGTCAGCTGCTGGATATAGATATCCTCGCTCTCTTCGTAGTAGGGCACGGGTTCGGTCACCAGCACATAGTCGCCGGAGCGTTTCACCGGCAGCGAGGCCCTGAAGGCCGCGCCTTCGTTCTCTGCGCCTTTGAAAGGGGCTGCCTCAAGGCGATCCGCCAGGTCGGTTTTTTCGCCATTGTGGATCATGTAGAACGCCTCGGGCGTGTCCATGTCCATCACGTGGCCGTTCTCGAACGGATGCCAGAAGACCACCGCGAGCGGCACATCGCCGGGGCGTTCGATCTGGGTCCGATCTGCGTAGGGCAGCACAAAATGGGCCTGTGCGGCAAGCGGCAGGAGCGCGGCCAGCGCCGCGGCGGAAAACAGTTTCTTGGTCATGTCATGCCTCTCAAACAGGTGGGAAACCCACGGGTGAAAGGACAGACGGGATGTGAGACACGGGATTGATCGGGCACGACCAGCCGAGCCTGACGCGCACCCCGGCGTCCGCTTCAAGACGGATCGGTCTCCCGACCCATGTGCGCGGCAGGTCTCCTGGCTCGCGGGGCATGATGCAAACCGGCCTTCCCAGGACAGATCCCAGTGGCATTATCGGTCGCACGTCCCGCTTACAGTTGCGGGGGCAGCCACGGATTTGGTCCCTTTTGGGTACGCCGCACCGTGTTCCCTTTTACTCCCACCGCGAGATGTCGCCCGCCGTGGAACCGTTCACGCCATTCTTATGGAAACCGCAAGAGATCTTGTCAATTGCATATAGCGCCCGCGCGCCTGGCACGTCCGCCTCAAGGTAATGAATGGGAACGGGGCTGTCTGCTCTCCTTGAGAGTGCAAGTCTTTGCAAGTTCCTCCTACAGAGCACTGTCGCCCGTCGCCTCAAGGCCACTGCACATGGCGCCCTTACGCAGACCTGCGCCCGTTGCGCGCCGGCTTTCATCGCGCGAGGATCAGGATCCGGCGATACCAAACTCCGCAGGTGCCAGCGCAATATCACGCACCGTGTACTGGTCCAGCGTCGCGAGGAATGCGGATCGGGCCTCCGCCAATGGGGAGATCAGCTTGCAGCAACCCGAAATGGTACAGCGGTTGGTCGGACGCATGCATTCAACAAGATCAAAATCCGTTTCCATGTGACGCACCAGATCGCCCAACCGGATCGCGTCGGCGTCACGTGCAAGCCGCAGCCCCCCTGCCCGCCCGCGCTGAGCGATCAGAAACTGCCCCTTGGTGAGCGCGTTGACCACCTTCATCACCGTGCTGCGCGGCAGGCCGTAGACCTCGACCACCTGATCGATCGTGAACAGGCGGGGGCCGATGGAGGTTGCATAGATCATGATGCGCATCGCCACGTCAGTGGTGTCATTCAATCGCATATGTGTTCCTTTCCGCGCCCCGCAAGCGCCTCGGGCAATGGGCTGGTATCCGGGACAGAATGTCGCAAACTAAAAACATACCTACGTATGGCATCTTTTCTATCCGCTTTATAGGTTCCGATCATTGGCATCTTTAAGGCAGGAGAATAGAAATGGCCACGCCTCTCACCGAAAACACGCTCAGGATCATCGATGCGACCGCCCCGGTCGTCGCGGCGCATATCGACGAAATCGTGCCCTGCATGTATCGCAGGCTGCTGGCGGAACCCAGTATTCGGGCGTTGTTCAATATGTCCCACCAGCAAGGGGACTCGCCGCAGCACAAGGCACTGGCCGGGGCGCTGGTCGCCTACGCCACACATATCCGCACCCCCGACGTTCTGTGCGACGCCATCGAGCGGATCGCCCAGAAACACGCCGGTCTGCAAATTCTGCCCGAGCATTACCCTCATGTTGCAGACGCGTTGCTCGGTGCCGTCTCCGAAGTGCTCAAGGACGCCGCAACGCCAGAGGTCCTCGCCGCCTGGGGAGAGGCCTACTGGGTGCTTGCCGATACGCTGATTGCGCGCGAGGAACAGCTTTATACCGACGCCGAGACCCAGACCGGGGGCTGGCGCGGCTGGCGGCGCTTTCAGGTTGCCTCCAGGACCCGTGAGGCAGAAGACATCATGTCCTTTGTTCTGCGCCCCGTGGACAATGGCCCCGTCATTCGGCATCGCCCGGGTCAGTATCTCAGCTTTCGCTTTGTGCCTGCCCCCGGCGAAGAGTGCCGGCGGAACTATTCGATTTCTTCGGCTCCCGACGGCAAGAGCTATCGGATCACCGTAAAACGCGAGCCAAACGGGCGCATTTCCAACTGGTTGCACCAGAGTGCCGAGATCGGAACCGAGGTCGACGTAGCCGCACCGTCCGGAGAGTTCTTTCTGGACCCGGCGCACAAGCGTGAGGTTGTGCTGCTCTCCGGCGGGGTCGGCCTTACACCGATGGTCGCGATGCTCGAAAGCTATGGCCGGGAAGATCTCCGGATGATTTCCGTACATGCCACACGGGATGACCGGCACCATGCGATGCGCGAGACGCTCCGGAACCGGGCAACCGAAAGCTACGTGTTCTACGATGTCGCGTCGGAGCAGGACCTGCACAGTGGTATTCGGCGCGGTCGGATCGACCCGAAATGGCTGATCGAGATCAGCGATCCCGCAGCCGCCGACTATTTCATCTGCGGTCCGGCGGGCTTCATGCAGGCGATGGTCGACGGGCTCAAGGCGGCAAATGTTCCAAGTTCCCGTATCCACTACGAGTTCTTTGGCCCCGCCGCGGCGCAGATCGGCTGACCACACGGCAAGGAGATACCCAACCGCGACGGCTGGGTATCCCCCACTCCCTGAAGCGGTGCACCCTGCTACCGCGCCGGTGCTCCGGTTGGGCGTTTTTGCGCGACCCGGGGCGCTGCAAGCCAAGGTCCGATCCGCCATGTCAGCACTGCGAGGGATCCGGTCCACAGAATTGCCGACAGGTCGATGCCGGTCAGCGAGAACACTTCGAAGCCATACCCCAGCCCCCGCATCAGCGTGGCCACAAGGATTCCGAGAAACGCGAGGGTCAGAACCGGGCCAGCCACCAAGGGACGTCCCGTATGGCCCATGGTGGCCCGCATCATGACGGCGACTGTCATCCCCCCGATTGCACCAATTCCAAGCACATGCGCGCCACTGTCCGCCCCGGTGACGCCCAGCGCGGAACCGGCGAACAACGCAAACCCCAGCGGGGCCATGAGGTAGGACAGATGCAGCATCACCAGCAGCGGCGAACGCCAGGATCGGGCGCCACACCAACGCAACAAACGCCACATATGCAGCGCTGCGGCGAGCAGGCTCAGACCCGCGAACAGCGGATCTGCGGGGGCGGCAACCCAACAGGCCAACGCAACAGCCGCAACGACAAGACACAGGCCATCAAATGCCCCAAACGGCGCCGGCAGGCGTGTCTCACCACGCTGAACCAACCAGTTGCGGGTAAAGCTCGGGATGATGCGCCCGCCGATCAGGAGGATCAGAAAGACCAGCAGCGCAATCCCCAGTCGACGCCCGTGGTCCGCACTGCCCTGCGCCCAAGCTTCGAGGTGAAAGCCCACATTGGCGACCCACAGCAGCGTCACCGGAACCAGCACCTTCAGGTTGCGCCAGTTTCGCCCTGCCACGATTTCGCGCGTAATCATCAGCACCACCGCCAGGAGAAAGAGCTGATCGACCAGCATCACGGCCAAGGGGCCAAGGGCCGTCAGCCCCGCCATCGCGCAGCGCCCCGCGATCCAGATCGCCACCAGCAGCACCAGCGGCCAGCCGCGTGTCGGCAGCCGACCGGTCCAGTTTGGCACCGCGGTAAAGAGAAACCCGGCCACCACCGCCGCGCCGTAGCCGAAGACCATTTCGTGGACATGCCAATCCACCGCCCCGAGCGGGCTGCTCAATACAACCGCGCCGCGCCAGATCAACCACCACAAAGGGATCACGACAATTCCAAACAGCGATGCGGACAGGAAGAAGGGCCGAAAGCCGTAGGAAAACAGGGCCGGTCCGGTAAATGGGTCACGCGTGGACATGGGAACCTCTCTTTCACGTCAGGCGGGCGGCGCCAGTGGCACCGCCCGGTAGGGTCGAACAACGCAGGGGCAGCGCGTCATTCAACCTGTGCAATGAGATCGGCCATCCGTGTCTTGGCCTTGCCGCGTTGCTTGACCCCCGTGGCCGTCTCCAGGTTCACCGCCTCGCCGACCTGGATCAGCGCGACCATGCCCATGCCATAGTGCGGCGTGCATTTGATGCCATAGAGACCTTCCTGTTCGACGGGGAGCTCGTATTCGACATTGAACTTCGACTTGAAGGGAGACACCCCCTCGGGCAGCATGCCCTTGATATCCTCGACATTGTGTCCCTTGTCGGTGGGCAGGAATTTCACCACGTCCCCGGGCTGTGCCCTGACAAAGGCCGGTTCAAAGACCATCGCCCCGGCCTCACCCTTGTTGAGCATCTTGACCTCGATCGTCTCTGCAGTGACCGATCCGGCGGCCAGAACAAGCGCTGCTGTCATGGTAAGTTTTGTGAGCATCGGAATGTCCTTCTCGTTTCCGGTTGCATATTCTGCGACGGGTATGCGTTAACGCTGGATACGAAACGTTGCTTTGCATCAAACTTCCGAGCTGAAACCATGTCCAAACTCGACGAAAGCCTTCTGATCGGAATGCCGCCCTTCTCGCGTCTGAGCCGGGCGCAAATCCGCGAGATCCTGGATCATGCAACGTCGCGCCGATACGACGAAGGCGCGACCATTTTCAGCGAAGGTCAGGAGGCGGACCGGTTCTTCCTGTTGCTCGACGGGTTTCTGCGGGTGGTGCGTTCGACACCGGATGGCGATCAGGTCATCGTCCTGCATATTTCTCCGGGGCAGTTGTTCGGCATTGCGCCGGCGCTCCAGCGGGACACCTACCCCGCCAGTGCCGTCACAGCCGCCGAATCCATTGCCCTGTCCTGGCCCGTCAACCTGTGGCCGGAGTTCAGCGCCACCTACGAGGGCTTCGCAACGGAAAGCTACAAGACCCTCGGCCGGCGGCTTGGTCAGATCCAGGAAACCCTGACCGAGATGGCGACGCAGGCGGTCGAGAAACGTGTGGCCAGCGCCCTGCTGCGCATGGTCAATCAGAGCGGGCGCAAGTCCGACGCCGGCATCGAGATCGCCTTTCCGGTTACTCGGCAGAACATTTCGGACATGACGGGGACCACCCTGCACACCGTCAGCCGGCTGCTGTCGGCCTGGGAACGAGACGGCGTGGTCTCCTCGCGGCGCAAGCATATCGTGGTCACGGACCCGTATGCGCTGGTCCTGCTGAGCGGCATTCAGAGCTGACTTGCAGCCCGGGCGAGACCGCTCACCTCCGCCCTGAAGGCGGCCTCATCGAGATCATACGCCTGACAGGCCTCCGTGATGGTGTGAAAGGGTGTGATCGGGCACCCCGGACAGAGCATGCCCCGGCGCAGGAACGCCGCCGCGGTCGCCGGACAGATCCGAAACAGATCTGACAGCGTCACGTCGGGGTCATCCAGGTCTGGCAGGGCCGTTGGTGGTCTTTTCATAGCCACATGTTGCCCGCATCTTTCGCCGTCTTCTTTGCGTTTGCACAAAAAGCGGCCCGCCGCATCGCGATAGGCATGGCCTATCCGAAACCAATCGTCGGGACCGCGACATGTCAGAATTGCTCACCAAATCGCGGGCCAGGAACGTGTTCTACGGGGGATCCATTTTCTTCGTGGTCGTGTTCGTAGCCCTGACGGCGCAAAGCCACCGTCATATTACCCAAACCGCCACAGCCGGCATGCCTCTGACCGATGAGGTGCGCCATGGCAAACACATCTGGGAACGTCATTCCTGCATCAACTGTCACACGCTGCACGGCGAAGGCGCCTATTTCGCGCCGGAGCTGGGCAACGTGATGACCCGCTGGGGCGCTCTGGAGGACCCCGAACTGGCCTATGAAATCCTGGATGGCTGGATGGAGGCGCAACCATCGGGCATCGAGGGGCGCCGTCAGATGCCCCATTTCGACATCACCGAAGAGGAAATGCGCGCCCTGGCGGAATTCCTCCGCTGGGCCGATCAGACCGACACCCAGAACTGGCCGCCAAACGACGCCGGCTGAGGGAGATCAATCATGAAATATCAATCGCAAAAAGTGGCTTACGCCTATTTTCTCGTTGCCATGGGCCTGTTTGCCATTCAGGTGCTGGGCGGGTTGCTGGCCGGCTGGATCTATGTCGCACCCAACACCCTGTCAGAGCTGCTGCCCTTCAACATCATCCGGATGATCCACACCAATGCCTTGATCGTCTGGCTGCTGCTCGGGTTCTTCGGGGCGGCTTATTATCTGGTGCCGGAGGAATCCGAGCGCGAGATCTTTTCGGTAAAGCTGGCCTATATCCAGCTGGCGATCCTCGTGGTCGGGACCCTCGGCGCGGTCGGCTCCTACCTCGTCGGGATCCATGGCGGACGTGAGTTCCTGGAGCAGCCGCTCTGGGTTAAGGTCGGCATCCTCGTGGCCGCCGTGATCTTCCTCGTGAACGTCTCGCTGACCTTTCTCGCCGGCCGCAAGACGGCGATCACAAATATCCTGATGATGGGGCTGTGGCTCTTGTGCCTGTTGTGGGTCTTTGCCTTCATCAACCCCGACAACCTCAGCCTCGACAAGATGTACTGGTGGATGGTTGTGCACCTCTGGGTCGAAGCAACCTGGGAACTGGTCATGGCCGCGATCCTCGGCTTCCTGATGCTGAAGCTCACCGGCGTGGACCGTGAGGTGATCGAGAAATGGCTCTATGTCATCGTCGCCACCGCGCTGTTTTCCGGCATCCTCGGCACCGGGCACCATTTCTACTGGATCGGCACCCCCGGCTATTGGCAGTGGATCGGTTCGATCTTCTCGACCTTCGAGGTGGTCCCCTTCTTCGCCATGATGTCCTTCGCCTTCGTCATGGTCTGGAAAGGCCGCAAGAACCACCCCAACAAGGCTGCGCTCCTGTGGTCTCTGGGCTCTTCTACCGTCGCCTTCTTTGGCGCGGGCGTCTGGGGGTTCCTGCACACGCTTCACGGGGTGAACTTCTACACCCACGGCACCCAGATCACCGCCGCACATGGCCACCTGGCCTTTTACGGTGCCTATGTGGCCCTGAACCTCGCCATGTTCAGCTACGCCATGCCCCACCTCAAGGGGAGCGATCCCTACAACCAGGTGCTCAACATGGCATCGTTCTGGCTGATGACCGGCGGCATGTCCTTCATGACCTTCACGCTGACCTTCGCCGGCACCATCCAGACGCATATGCAGCGCATCGTCGGCGACTACTACATGGATGTGCAGGATCAGCTTGGGCTGTTCTACATGATGCGCTTCGGCTCGGGCGTGGCCGTGGTCCTCGGTGCCATCCTGTTCATCTACTCCATGCTCGTGGTGCGCCGCGAGATCGTGAAACCCGGCCCTGTAGCCGTTGCTGGAGAGTGATCCATGAAAGACCTGTTTCACCCCGACCTGCCCTTCTATCACGCGCAATCCGATGAATGCGCGGTGTTCGAAACCGCCCATGCCAAGGGTCTGCCCCTGCTTCTGAAGGGGCCCACCGGCTGCGGCAAGACCCGGTTCGTGGAACATATGGCAGCACGATTGGGCCTGCCCCTGCACACCGTCGCCTGCCATGACGACCTGAGCGCGGCCGATCTGATCGGGCGCTACCTGCTCAAGGGCGGGGAAACCGTCTGGACCGACGGCCCGTTGACCCGCGCGGTTCGCGACGGCGGCATCTGCTACCTCGACGAGGTGGTGGAAGCCCGCAAGGACGTGACCGTGGTCTTGCACCCGCTGACGGATGACCGGCGCAGACTGGTCATCGACCGGACCGGCGAAGAGCTTGAGGCGCCAAAGCCCTTCATGCTCGTGGCGAGCTACAACCCGGGCTACCAGAACATCCTCAAGAAGCTGAAACCGTCGACCCGCCAGCGCTTTGTGTCCATCGGTTTTGAGTTTCCCGCCCCCGAGGTGGAACAGCCGGTGGTCATGCGTGAAAGCGGGCTGGACGAAGCGCGCGCAGCCACATTGGTGCGCCTGGCGGGAAAAATTCGCAGCCTCTCGGGTATGGATCTCGAAGAAGGCGTGTCCACCCGTCTGTTGATCTACGCGGCCACGATGATTGCCGACGGCATGGCGGTGAACCGTGCGCTGGAGACCGCGATCATCGCGCCGCTCAGCGACGACCCGGACACGCAACAGGCGCTGCGCGACCTCGTCGCGGTGCTCTACGGGTGACGACGATGCTGCATGTTCTCGACCTCATGGAACCCGAAGAGACCGTTGGCAACCTCTGGCATGACATGGCGACCGGCTGGGGGCGGTCCGGGTACGACGGCACCCACGCCGTGCGGCTTGAGGACGTGCAGCGCTCGGCAGCCACGCTGTTTCGTGCACTCGGCGGCGCGGCAGGCACCGAAGTCTGCGCCGCGCCGTTGATCACCTGCGATCACCGGCCGGATCTGATCCGTCGTATCGCCACCCCGCAGGAGCGGGCACATGTCGCCGACTATGACGGCGACCGTCTGCGTCTGCCCCCCGTCATCGACAGCTTCCCCACCCGGGACCTGAACCGGGCCTGCTATCTCTGGCTGGCGGCGCTTGCGGCCCATGTCGAGATCCCGCCTCCGCTGACCGATCCGCTTGCGACGGACCGCGCCGAGCTGACAGAACTCGCCCGCGCCTCCGACGCCGCCTTCGCCGCCTGCCCCGGTCTGCGCCAGCCTTATGCCGCCATGTGCCGGCATGTCGTGGCTCAGCGCACACGTCCGCCCCTCCCGCGCTGCGAGGCGGGGCTGGAACGGCTGATTCTGGACCAACTGTCCGGGATTTCAAAGATCGATCCCTGCCTCGATTGTCCCGCGCCGCGCGGATATCGCAGCTATGCCCCGGTGCCGATCTGGCTCCGGCTGCGGCATGGTACCCCCGCCGGCAAGCCAGACAGCGCGCCGGCGGAGACCGCCGCGCCCGCCATGGCGGTTGCGACCCGCAAGGACGCCTGTCGCGAGGACCGCGAACAGGCCAATCGCAATGACAGCTTCATCATCCATCGCTTCGAGACCATCATGTCCTGGGCCGAAAGCCTGAACATCAACCGGATGGTGGACGATGATGACCCGGACAATGCCGCCAAGGCCGCCGAAGACCAGGATCACCTGACACTGTCACAGACCGTCCGCCGTGCAGCCACGCGGCTTCGCCTGTCGTTGGACCTGTCGCCGCAAGACGCGGAACACGAACAGCTGGCGGGGCGGTTCACCTATCCGGAATGGAACCGCCGGACCGGAGCCTACATGCCCGACCACGTGCGCGTGCTCGAAGCCGATGCGACGGCCTCTACCGCCTATGCGCCGGACCCGCGACTGGTTGCGCGGGTAAAACGCCAGTTCGCGCCCTTGCAGCCACGTCGGGTCATGCTGCCGCGCCAGTTGGACGGTAGCGATCTGGATCTTGATGCCGCCGTCACCTCGCATGTCGACATCGCCTGTGGGCGCGAGGGCAGCGACCGGATCTGGCAGTCCAGTCGCCCGATGGCGCGTGACCTTTCGGTGGCGATCCTGATGGATTGTTCCCGATCCACGGAGGCCGCCCTGGGACCCTCCTCCGTCATCGAGATCGCACGCGAGTCGCTCTCGGCTCTGGCCAGCGGCATCGATACGGCAGGCGACCGGTTGGGGATCTGGGGGTTTTCCTCGCTGCGCCGGGACCGGGTGTTCCTGCATCGCGCCAAAGCCTTTGCGGACCCGATGACCACCGAGGTCACTGCCCGGATCGGCGGGCTGACCCCCGGGCACTACACGCGCCTCGGCGCCGCGATCCGGCATGTCTCCGCCCGCCTGGCCGAAGAAGGCGCCACGCGCCGCCTGCTCCTGGTGCTGACGGATGGAAAACCCAATGACCTGGATCATTACGAGGGCCAGCACGGCATCGAAGACAGTCATATGGCTGTGCGCGAAGCCCGCGCGCTGGGGCAGGCCGTGCACGGCGTGATCGTCGATCAAGACGGGCGGGACTGGTTTGCCCGCATTTTCGGGCGCGCGGGCTTTACCCTTCTGTCCCATCCCGAACGCCTGCCCCGGGTCCTGCCCGATATCTACCAAACCCTGACCATGGAGATCTGATGTGATACGCCTCATCTGCCTGCTGCTCGTGCTGCCGCTCCCGGCCCTGGCCACCGGCTTCGAACGCCCGATCCCGCAGCCCCAAACGGAAACGGCCGAATTCTGGTTCCTGGTGGGCTCGATCGCACTCGTCATCGCGCTGGCCGCCGTACAGTTTCTGGTGCAACGCAAATGAAACCATCCTGGACGCTGCTGCTTGGCCTCTACCCCTTTGCGGCGGGGGCTATGGGGGTGAACCTGTTCTTTGCCTCGCTGATCGGTTCCTGGCTGGGCTGGCCGGTGCTGACACCATGGCACTCCGCCCTCGGTGGCCTGGCGATCGGCCTGCCCGCCACCTACAGTTTCGCCTGCCATATCACCCGGCTGATGGAACAGGCCGACGAGTCATGACGGGCTGGAGCGAATACACGCTGGCGCTGGCTCTGTTCACCGGCAGCCATTTTGTCCCGCGGATCGCGGATCTGCGCGGCCGGATGATTGCCAGCATCGGGCGCAGCACCTATTTCGCCCTCTACGGCGCTCTGTCGCTGGTGCTCGGAATCGGGGTCGTTGGCGCAG
This sequence comes from Epibacterium sp. Ofav1-8, assembly GCF_022348185.1. GTDB lineage: Bacteria > Pseudomonadota > Alphaproteobacteria > Rhodobacterales > Rhodobacteraceae > Epibacterium. The sequence continues at coordinate 467,788 of NZ_JAKRFD010000001.1, read as the reverse complement.
CCATCCGGGCCCCCTACCTTGAGGTATGGCCGCAACAGCCCTGGTCCCGCTGGGTCCCGAACCTGGCAATGCCGCTGGCGCTGGTGCTGGGATGCTGCGGGGTTCGACTGCGCCAACCGTTCACCCTTGGCGCACGGCGCGGTGTCCGCTTCGACCCCGCCGATCCCGGCTTTGCAGCGGTCTCGCGCCACCCGCTGCTGCTGGCGCTGACACTCTGGGCCGGGGCCCATCTGGTGCCGAACGGCGAGCTCGCAATGGTGATCCTCTTTGGCAGCTTTGCCGCGATGGCGCTGCTGGCGATCTGGGCCTTTGACGCCCGCGCGCGGCGCGTCTTGGCACATGATGCCGAGCCTTTCTTTGCCCGAACGGCGCTGTTCTCGTTGCGGCCGCTGACCTCGGTTGAATGGCTGCGTGGCAATGCCCGGCGCCTCGGCTGGCGGGCGCTGGCCGGGTTGGCGCTGTGGCTGGCCGCCCTGCATCTGCATGCCGTTTTCACGGGTGTCCCCGCTTTCTCGACCTGAACTTGATCCCGCGCAAAGTCTGCCGGCTGAAAAACCTGCAAACCGGGTGCATGAAACATCTTGATCGCCTCAGACGCCTCGGGCTCTTTGACACCCGGGTGCCCCGCTACACCTCCTATCCGACCGCACCCGTCTTTGCACCGCAGGTCGGTGCGCCGTTTCAGGCGCAGGCGCTTGCCGCGCTTCCGGCGACGGAACCAGTGTCGGTTTATGTCCACATTCCCTTTTGCGAGCGATTGTGCTGGTTCTGCGCGTGCCGCACGCAGGGCACAAAGAGCCTGTCACCCGTCGAAAGCTACATCGGGACATTGGAGCAGGAACTGGCCTTGGTGAAGGCCAGCTTGCCGGCAGGGCTGCGCATGGGACGCATGCATTGGGGCGGCGGTACCCCCACGATTTTGCCGCCAGATCTGATCCGTCGGCTGGCCCGGGCGGTAAAAGCAGTGTTTCCTCCAACGGAGGATTGCGAATTCTCGGTCGAAATCGACCCGACCATGGTGGACCGCCACAAGATCGACGCGCTTGCAACCGAAGGCATGACCCGCGCAAGCATCGGCATTCAGGATTTTGACCCGCTGGTGCAGCACGCGATCGGACGGCAGCAGTCCTTCGAAGAGACGCAGACCTGCGTCACGGATTTGCGTGCCGCAGGTATCACCTCGCTCAATGCCGATCTGGTTTATGGGTTGCCCCATCAGGATACTGCCCGCCTGCAGGACACGGTGAGCAAGGTGCTGGCGCTCTCTCCCGACCGCATTGCACTGTTCGGCTATGCCCATGTCCCCTGGATGTCCAAACGGCAAAAGCTGATCGACGAGGCCGCCTTGCCTCAGGAGATGGCGCGATATCAGCTTGCGGAGCTGGCCGCTGAGCGGTTCCGCAACGCGGGGTTCCAGAGCATCGGTATCGACCATTTCGCCCACCCCGCGGACAGCTTGTCCCGCGCGGCCGACACAGGCCATCTGCGGCGCAATTTTCAGGGCTATGTCGATGACACCTGTGCAACGCTTATCGGGCTCGGGGCGTCGTCGATCTCGCGGCTGCCGTCGGGGTACGTCCAGAACGCACCGGCCACCCCTGCCTATACGCAACGCATCGAGGCCGGGCAGCTTGCGGGTGTGCGCGGCCATATACTGCGCGATGACGATCTGCTGCGCGCGCGGGCCATCGAGATGATCATGTGTGATTTCTGCCTTGACCTGCCCCTGCTCCGACATCGTTTCGGCACGCGCGCCGATCAGCTACGCGCCGAGATGCACGCAATCGCGCAGCGGTTCGGTGATCTTCTGTACATCGAGGACGACCGGCTGATCATCACGCCCGAGGCGCGTGCCTTGACCCGGATCGTTGCAGGCGCGTTCGACAGCTATAATCCGGACGGTGCGCGCTACAGTCAGGCCTCGTGACGGGCGGGAACCTCTGCTGACAGACGTCTGGGGCACACAACGGCCCGCCCTGCGCCCAAAGCCCCCAAGCGGTCGCACAGGGGCGCGGGTCGGATCACCACGGCACCGGGGTGGCGGGTCGCGGGGCATCCTGCGGGCCGGCTTGGCCGACAGCCGACGCGCCGAGGCCCGCGAAATCGCCTACATTTGCCCCACGTCTGCCAGCGTGAAACGAGCGCCAAAGCTTGCTCTGGCGCAACGTTCCGACGGGGCACAGGCTCTAGACTCGTCTCCAGCAGCAATCCTAGCAAAGAGGAACTTGACGATGCTGACGAGAAGAGCCGCGCTGATGGGAGCCGCCGGTCTGGCCTCAATCCCCGTCCTCGCAAAGGCAGCCAAAGCCGAAGAAATCATGGACACCTCGATGGCAGCGCCAGTCGATCTGTCGAGCCTGAAGCGCATTAAACACAAGCTGGTGCGCCCGCCCATGGTGCACGCCCACGAGCAGGTCGCGCCACCCGAACCGCGCATCGTCGAATTCGACATGCAGATCGTCGAAAAGGAAGTCCAGGTCGACAACGGGGCCTATCTTCAGGCCATGACGTTTAACGGGTCCATCCCCGGGCCGCTCATGGTGGTGCACGAAGGCGACTACGTGGAGCTGACGCTCTACAACTCACCAGAGAACATGATGCAGCACAACATCGACTTCCACGCGGCCACCGGTGCGCTGGGTGGCGGGTCTCTTACGCTTGTGAACCCGGGCGAAAAAACAACGCTGCGCTTCAAGGCAACCCGCCCCGGGACCTTCGTTTATCACTGCGCCCCCGGTGGACCAATGATCCCATGGCACGTCGTCAGCGGCATGTCGGGCGCAATCATGGTGCTGCCCAGAGGCGGCTTGACCGACGAAAACGGCGCCGCTGTGCGCTATGATCGTGTGTTCTACATCGGCGAAAACGACTTTTACATCCCGAAGGACGCCGACGGCGACTACAAACGTTTCGAGGACATCGGAGACAGTTACCCCGATACGCTGAACGTCATGAACGGTCTGATCCCCAGCCATGTCGTGTTCAATGGCAAGGTCGGCGCGCTCACCGGGGACAATGCGCTGCACGCCTCGCAGGGAGAAAAGATCCTGTTTGTGCACAGCCAGGCCAACAGAGACAGCCGTCCGCACCTGATCGGCGGGCATGGCGACCTCGTGTGGGAGACCGGGAAATTCAACAACCCACCGGAACGTGACCTTGAAACCTGGTTCATCCGGGGCGGATCGGCGGGGGCCGCGCTCTACGAATTCCTGCAGCCGGGCGTCTACGCCTACGTGAACCACAATCTGATCGAAGCGGTCAATCTCGGGGCGACAGCCCATGTGGTGGTGGATGGAGACTGGGACAATGACTTGATGGAACAGGTACAGGCGCCGGTCGAATACAACGCCGCCTACGAAGGCAAGACCGCGCTGCCGTGACCCGTGCGGCGCTGTCGCACAGTCAACGCGATCACACAGGAGCCGGCGGTCGGAAACCCGACCGTCGCGCTCGCTGAACGGAGGTGCCCCGGATGAAGGCCCGCATTCTGACCTGTGCGGCAGTTGGCGTCGCGGTTGCTCTGACCCTTTGGCCGGCGCGGCAGGAGCCGCCATTTGCGCCGCCCCCATTGATCCAGATCCCGCACGGCACAGTCGCCTGGGCACCGCTGGGGAATTTCTCGCACGCGGGCAAGGCTGGCACCCCACGACCCGTCACGGTGGCAGTGCCCTCGTTCGAGATCATGAAATATCAGGTCAGCCGGAGGCAATATCGCGCCTGCGTGGCGGATCAGGTCTGCGCTGCCGCCCCCGGCACCGGCACCGGCAACAGCACCGACAGCGCGCTGCCGCAAACGCAGGTCAACTGGCAGGACGCCACCACCTTTGCCACATGGTATTCTGAGCGCACCGGCGAAAACTGGCGCTTGCCCACAGAAACCGAATGGCAACTTGCTGCCGCCGAACGCTGGGGCGATGCCGAAGCGGACCGCTCAGAACTCGATCCCGGGGACCGGATGCTCGCGCGCTATGAACGAGGATTGCTGCTGCGCGGCACGGCAACCTCCCGATTGCGCCCCGCCGGTGGCTTTGGCGAGAACAGCTTTGGCCTCGCGGATGTTGCCGGCAATGTCTGGGAATGGACAAACGGCTGCGTCTGGAGCGGGCGCCTGCGGGCGGATGGCTTGGTTTTGGACCCGGAGACCTATTGCGGTGTCCGCATCGCCGGTGGGCTGCACAGGGCTGCGGTGGTGGACTTCATCCGCGATGCCAGCGTGGGCGGCTGTGCGGTGGGTTTGCCGCCCGATCATCTCGGTTTCCGCCTGGTGCGGCAGAACTGATCTGCCCGTGCCGACGACGTCGCATGGCCTGCGATGCACAGGCGTGGTGGTCCCCCATACACGGTGGGTCGCCAAAGGGTCGCCGCCAATGGGTCCCTGACAGCCTGAAATCCGGCGCGGCCCCAAACCTCAGGACCCGCAGCGGTGGTCATGGTCCGGATCAGCGCCGGGCACCGGATCATAGCCGGCGCCACCGAAAGGATGACAGCGGCCGATCCGGCGCAGCATCAGCCATGTGCCTTTGATGGGACCGTGCCGCTCCAGCGCCTCTAGTGCATAGGCCGAACAGGTGGGCTGGTAACGGCAGTTGAAACCGACCCAGGGGCTGAAGAGCAGCCGGTAGCCACGCACGGGCAAGGCAATGAGGCGGGCGAACAATTGCATACGCAACAGATAGGTTGCAGTGACCAGAGGTGCAACAGTGCGGCAAGCGCAGGGCGATCCACCAGAGGCCGCGCCGCGCCAGCGGCGCCGGGCCCAACGGGAGGACTTGCATTTTCAATGCTGGTCCGACGGGCGGGAGCCCCCCCGGCGGGAGCCCCCCGGTCCTTCAGGCCCCGTGGATCTTGCGCAGCGCGTAGACAAAGTCGCGTTGCATCTGATCGAAGGGGCAGGTCGTGGTTTCTCCGGCGCGTCCGATCAGCACGTAATCCCAGCCGGGTTTGCCGTGTTCTTTCAACAGCAGTCGCGCGATTTCGCGCAGGCGGCGCTTGGCGCGGTTGCGGGTGACCGCGTTGCCGACCTTCTTGGAACAGGTAAATCCAACCCTGAACGGCCCATCATCGCCGCGCCTGCGGCCCTGAACCATCATCGACCGCGTGCCTTGTTTGCGCGCACGCGCAGCCGCGAGGAAATCACCGCGTTTGGTCAAGAGTTCCATGCCCGCCCGAATCTTGGCAGGTTTGGATGGGCGCGGGGCACGGCTTGTCTTGACGGTGGCAGATGCACAAACGGACACCGCCGGAGGCTGTGTTCCCTGGTCAGCTTTGCCGTCCATGGGAGCCTCCGGCGGTGTCATATCCGTCAGAACCGGTCGTCTGAGCGCGAAACTTATGCGCTCAGGGACTTACGACCGCGTGCGCGGCGTGCGTTCAGGATTTTGCGGCCTGCTTTGGTGGCCATACGCGCACGGAAGCCGTGGCGGCGTTTGCGAACCAGGTTCGAAGGCTGATAGGTGCGTTTCATCGCTCCGGTCTCCAATTGTCTGTCATCGGGTACGGCGCGGAATCGCCCCCCGGGGTCTATCTCGAAGCCCGGTCTCTAGACCCCGGATGCCCTCCTGTCAAACCCAATGGGCGCATTTTCCGTCCCCGGCGCCACAAAACTGTCAAAAAACAGCAACGAGGGCGCGTGGCGTGATCAAATGACCTCCGCCAGCCGTGCCTGACAGCCTGCTCTTGTCCCACAGGGAATCACCAGAACACAAATGTTTCAATTCCCGTCCCCGAAGGCCCGGATCATCACGAAACCGCGCCATGGCTTCAAGCGGGCGTGAGAGTGGCTGAACCGCCCTCGCCAGATCCGCATCTTCGACGTAGAGCAAGACAGAGACATCGGTGCCCCGGCGCCGTGCGCCCAAAAGGATCTGAGCATGATGAGCAACCCCTCTTCTCCCCCTCCGCAGAAGCGATGGCTTCGGCAGGTGCCCTTTGCCCTCCTGGCGCTGGCTGCGCTTGTGGGGGCGATGACGCTCGGAGATGTGCTGTCCTTCGAGACCCTGAAAGAGAACCGTTCGGACCTGCTGGCGTTCCGGGACCAGAATTATGCCGCACTGGTGCTGGCGTTCCTCGCCGCCTATATCGTGATCGTCGCCTTCTCGCTGCCGGGCGCAGCGGTTGCCTCGGTCACCGGTGGTTTCCTGTTCGGCCTGTTTGCGGGCACGATCTTCAATGTGGCGGCCGCCACCATCGGGGCGATCGGGATCTTTCTGGCGGCGCGCTGGGGACTGGGCGCGACCCTCGCTGCCCGGATCGAGGCCAACGGAGGCCGCATTCAACGGTTGAAAACCGCCCTTCACGACACCGAGATCGAGGTTCTGCTGCTTCTGCGCCTGGTTCCGGCTGTGCCCTTCTTTGTGGCCAACCTGCTGCCCGCGCTGGTGGGGGTGAAGCTCTGGAACTTCTTCTGGACCACCGCTGTCGGCATCATCCCCGGCGCCATTGTCTTCACCTGGATCGGTGTCGGGCTCGGGGATGTGTTTGATCGGGGCGAAACACCCGACCTCACCCTGTTCTGGGAGCCGCATGTGATTGGCCCCATCCTCGGGCTTTGCGCACTGGCGGCCCTGCCCATTCTGGTTAAGGCCATCCGCGGCAAGACGGAGATTTGATCCATGAACACCACGACCTGTGATCTTCTGGTGATCGGCGCGGGATCCGGCGGCCTGTCGCTGGCTGCGGGCGCAAGCCAGATGGGAGCGGATGTGATCCTGCTCGAAGCGCATAAGATGGGCGGCGACTGCCTGAATTACGGCTGCGTGCCTTCCAAGGCGCTGCTGGCCACAAGCCATGTCGCCCATGCGCAGGCGGATGCTGCGGCCTTTGGGGTCGCCAACCACGCCCCCGAGGTGGACTATCCCGCCACCAAGCACCACGTGCAGCAGGTGATCGACACCATCGCCCCCGTGGACAGCCAGGAGCGGTTCGAAAGCCTCGGTGTCCGCGTGATCCGCGCCCAAGGCCGCTTCGTCAGCCCCGCAGAGGTCGAAGCCGGAGGCACCCGGATCCAAGCCCGCCGGATTGTGATTGCAACCGGGTCCCGCCCCTTGGTGCCGCCGATTCCGGGGCTGGAGGATGTCCCCTACCTCACCAATGAAACACTATGGGACCTGAAGGAACGCCCGACACATCTGATTATCATCGGCGGCGGCCCCATCGGCCTGGAGATGGCGCAGGCCCATTGTCGCCTGGGCAGCAAAGTCACCGTCCTAGAGGCGCAGAGGGCACTGGGTCGGGACGACCCCGAAGCGGCAGCCTTGGTGCTTGACCGTCTGCGCGGCGACGGCATCGACATCCGTGAACAGACCGCGGCAGAGGCCGTGCGACAACAGGGGACAGAGATCGTTGTCGACACCGGCGCAGGCCCTGTCACCGGCTCTCACCTCCTGGTGGCGGTCGGGCGTACGGCAAATACGGAAGGGCTCGATCTGGAAGTGTCAGATGTCGAGGTCACCCCTGCCGGCATTCATGTCGACGCGGGCCTGCGCACCACCAACCCAAAGGTCTATGCCATCGGTGATGTGGCCGGCCAGGGGCAGTTCACCCATCTGGCGGGCTATCACGCCAGTGTCGTCATTCGCACGCTGCTGTTTGGCCTGCCCGCCAAGATCAAAACCGATCATATCCCGCGTGCGACCTACACCGATCCGGAACTTGCACAGGTCGGGCTGACCGAGACCGAAGCCCGCGACCGATACGGGGACCGTCTGGAGGTCGCCCGGTTCGACTACACCCACAACGACCGCGCCATCGCCACGCGCCAGACCGCCGGTTTCATCAAGGTGATGGTGGTCAGGGGACGCCCCGTCGGGGCCACCATTGCCGGCCACCAGGCAGGTGAATTGATCGCAACCTGGTCACTGGCCATCGCAAATCGCATGAAGATGAGCCAAATGGCCGCAATGGTTGCGCCTTATCCGACGATCGCGGAGCTTAACAAACGGGTCGCAGGCGCGTATTTCTCCCCGAGACTATTTGAGAATGCTGGCATAAAGCGGGTTGTCCGTCTGGTACAGCGCTGGCTACCCTGAGACACCACCGGGACGAAAACGGGGACGCATGTTAAACACGCTTTCGGGCCGATTCCTGATCCTGACAACGGTCTTCGTCATGTTGGCCGAAGTCCTGATCTTTGTCCCCTCCATCGCCCGTTTCCGTCAGGATTATCTCGAAGATCGCCTGGAACGCGCGCAGATCGCATCGCTGGCCTTGCTTGCAGATGATATGATCGAAAGCGATCTGGAGCGCGAACTGCTGGAAAACGCGGGCGTTTACAACGTGGTGCTCCGCCGCGACGAGATGCGCCAGCTGGTGTTGTCCTCCCCCATTCCGCGCCCCATCGGCGGCACCTTCGACCTGCGCGACGCCGGAGCCTTCACGCTGATCGGTGATGCGATGATGCGCCTCGCCACGCCGCAAAACGACATCATCCGGGTGATTGGCGCGCCGGTGCGTGATGCCGGCCTTCTGATCGAGATCACGATGGAAACCGGCCCGCTGCGCATGACCATGATCGACTACGGGTTGCGAATTCTGGTCTTGTCGGCGGTCATTTCGGTTCTGACAGCCGTGCTGCTGTTCATCGCGGTCCGGATGGTGCTGGTGAAGCCGATCAAGGGCGTCATCGGCTACATGCAGCGATACGCCGCCGCGCCCGAAGATGCCCGCGGCATCATCACGCCAAAGGCAGGCGTGATCGAACTGCGCGAGGCCGAGGAGGCATTGCAAAAACTGCAAACCGAGCTGACCCATGCGCTGAAGCAACGCGAACGGCTGGCGCAACTGGGCGGTGCAGTCGCCAAGATCAGCCATGACCTGCGCAATATCCTCACCTCGGCCCAGCTGTTCACCGACCGCATCGAGATGAGCGAAGACCCCCTTGTGCGGCGGCTGGCCCCCAAACTGGTAAACTCCATCACCCGCGCGGTGTCCCTCTGCGAGGGCACATTGGCGTTTGGCCGTGCGGAGGAACCTGCGCCCACATTCAGCCGGGTGTGCCTCAGTGAGATTGTCGATGATATCGCCGAAAGCGAGAACCTCGTTGCCTCCGACGTGATGGTCGAGATCGTGAACGCGGTTCCTTTGCCGACCATGATCCGCTGTGACAAGGAGCAGATCTTTCGCGTGATCATGAACCTCGTGCGCAATGCCCGTCAGGCAATCATTGCGACAGGTCGTGACGGGCGCATCACCGTATCCCTGCGCGAGCAGGACGATGCCTGGTGGATACTGGTCACCGACAACGGCCCCGGCCTGCCCAAGAAAGCCCAGGACAATCTCTTCACCCCGTTCCAGGGCGGGGCGCGCAAGGGCGGCTCCGGTCTCGGTCTGGCGATTGCCGCCGAACTGGTCAAGGGGCACGGTGGTCAGCTCAGCCTCGGCGCAACCGGCCCTGACGGCACCGTCTTCGAGATCTGCCTGCCCAAGGGCGACGGCGCAGTCTAAGCTCAGCCCCCATCGCCCGCGCCCCTTGACGCCGCCCATGACCACGCTGGTTTTTAACGCACATGCGCTCTGCCGTCGGCTCCACCTGCCCCCCGTTCGCATCAGGTCGGGATCAACAGCCCACCCGCCCACCACGGGCCACAGACCGGCGCGGCAAGGTCAGGGATGCGCCCCCCAGGCGTTGGCAAGCCCCTGCCGGGTCACGGATGCCCTGAAGGCGCCGCGTAGCTCCCCGCGAAAAAAGTTATGATTTGGGGTTGCACCCACCGAAGCGCAGAGATAAACCCCGCCCTCAGTGGACCGATAGCTCAGCTGGATAGAGTACTTGACTACGAATCAAGGGGTCGGGGGTTCGAATCCTCCTCGGTCCGCCACTTCTCGAATGCAAGACGTCAGACGAGATTGACCTAGGCATCATACACTGACCCAATCCACTGTTTTTGCCGTGTGGCTTGTTGCGTTGATCTGACCTTCCTTTTGGAAAATCAGGGCTGATTTGCAGGAACAGACTTTGATGTCGCCTGTTCCTGCTGATCTGCCGCAAGTTTCCAGCGGCGGGCGAACGCGGGAGGGGGCGAGGCAATGCTATTCGACCGGGTTGGTGCGGCCCGCAGGCGTAGCCGAGGACACGGCTCGGTCTGATCGGATTGCCCGAGGGGGAGGGCAGCGCCCTCTCCCGGACGGCCAGGGGCGTTTGGCTTGTCCAAATCCCACTGGCCCACAAAACAGAAGCGGCAGGGCCATCAGCCCCGCCTCCGTGTTGCGATCCTTCAATATTGAAAACTGAGTTCACAGGTTGCGGGACCGAACCGCTAGTGCTGATACCCGCACCAATGGCCGCAGCCTGCCCCAATCACGACGTTCGCACCAGGCTCAGCGAGGAACCTGCTGCGGGCGCGAACGCTTGTGGCCAAACTCCCTGAACCGGATATTCATCTTGGGACAACTGCCGTGAACAATGCTGCGCCCTGGTCGAATGACAGGGAAGCGCAGATATCGACCATTGCAAAGTCTTGGTTTCGATGAACTGGGAGGCGGTCCCACGCTGCACGAGCACCGAAATAAGCCGCCGTTCGCTGCGCCTGTGGCAGCCCAATACCGTCCATCGTCCACTGAGCGGGTCGAAATCCGCTGCGTTCGCGCACGCAGTTGCTTTGTGCGCTTTGCGGTCATTTGCTTTGTTCTGGGCACCAACCACTGACAACTCCAAAGGTCGCAGCCATAATCGAGCCGGACAATCTGGCCTTTCCTCGATGTGTGCATGAGGCAATCTTGCGTGTTTGCAGGCTGCTTACTGAGGTTGTTCTGTGCGATGCCTAAAGATGCCTGCTCGCAAATAGGGAACCCAGCCAGATTTGTGAAGCGAATACAGCGAACGTCGTGAGGCCGGTTTCAGTTCGATTTCGGCTTGTGGTCGTAGGGGCTGTCGGGATCGAAATCGAACCGGTCGGGCAGCCGCAAGCCGTTATTCAGGTGATGTTCTACCGCCATAACCGACACACCGTCGCGATAAAGCCAGGGGTCGCGTGTGTCGCGCTGCCAATCCTCCATTTGTCGGCGGAACTCCGACAGCCGCTCGGCATGTTCGGGCGCTTCGGCGAGGTTGTGGACCTCCTGTGGGTCGACCTCCAGATCGTAAAGCTCTTCTGGCGGCCGGCGAACATAATCGCGCAGGGGTCTTTGCCCGATCATCACCGGATCGACGCGCCGGATGCCTTGCCAGGAAAGTGAGCCATAAAGGTCGCCAGAAAACGGGAAGTCCAGCTGCCATGCCACATTGCGATGATACTTGTAGCGGGGGGTGCGCAGGAACCGCGTTGGCCAATAGTTGGTGATTTCATGGAACGTGTGAGAACCAAAGACGATGTCCCAACCGGGCCGCATGTCCGCTGCCTCGAGGATGGGCAGCAGCGACCGGCCTTGCCGCTTGCCCTGTGATGTCTCGGCCCCTGCAACATCCAGAAAGGTCGGCAGGAGATCGGTGAAGGACACAAGATTGGGGTTGGCCACACCTGCCCTCTGACCAGGCCTGTGAATGATCAGCGGCAGGTGCACGCCCGCATCAAAGAGTGTGGTCTTTGAGTTCAGAAACGGTGCGCCATTGTCCGACAGGAACACCACCAGCGTCTCCTCGGCCAAGCCGGCCGCGTCGAGCGCGTCGAGCACCTGCCCCACCCCTCGGTCAAGCCGATGGACCGAACGGTAATAGGACGCCAGTTCGTTGCGCACCTCGGGCAAATCGGACAGGAAAGGCGGAACATGTACGTCTTCGGGGGCGAAAACTGGGTCTTCGGCCCCGAATGCGTCGTTGCCGAACCCGCCGCGGGTCTCGTCGCGGTGCGGGTCAACATAGCCGATGGTCAGAAAGAACGGTTGCCCGTCGGCCCGGCGATCGCTGAAATAGGCGCCTGCCTTCTGGGCGACCCACCCCACATCACGGGTGTCGCTTTCTGCGCGGTATGTCCAGGGATACACCTCGGACGGGCCCACATGGACCTTGCCGATGATGCCCGTGTGATAGCCGGCTTCGTTCATAAGCGCGGGCGCGGTGGGCACATCCGCGAAGGTCATGAAGTGGTGGTAATCGTGGTGCAGGCCATATTGGCCCGTTTGATGGGTGTGAAGGCCGGTATAGATAACCGAGCGGCTGGCCGAGCAGGACGCGGTTGAGGTGAAGGCCATGTCGAAGCGTGTGCCGCGTGCGGCCAGCGCATCAATATGGGGCGTGCGGATTGCAGGTTCACCATAACAGCCCGTCATGCGGCCCAGATCATCTGCGATGAGGAGAAGTATGTTCAAGCCGCTCTCCTTAGGCCAGAAGCTCGGACAGCTGGAACGTGCCCGTACTGCGTGGAAAAATCCGGATCACAGCGCTGGCCACAGCGCTGCCTGCGCGCAGACAGGTTTGCAGATCCAGCCCGACCTGAAGGGCTGCCAAAAAGCCTGCGTTGAACGCATCCCCCGCGCCGATCGTGTCGAAGATATCGGCACGCGGGCTTGTCGCGGAGAAAGTCTCCCCATCGCGCAGCGCAATCGCGCCGTCCGGCCCGCATTTGACCACCAGCACGCAATCCTCCGGCAGCTGGCCTACCATGGCGTTGAGCCCGCCTTCGACACTGTTTGCCCCGGTCAGGCCCACCAACTCTTTGTCATTGATGAGCACCAAGGCGCTTTCGGCGATCCAGCCCTGCACCAGCGCACGGGTCGTGTCTGTCCAGCCGCCGCCCGGCCAGCCCGGGTCGATGGCGATCTGTGCCCCCCGCGCGCGCAAGTCGCGCATCAGTGACAGACTGTCCCGCGTCAAGGCTGGCAGTGCAAAGGCTCCCGACATCATCGCCAGAGCCCCGTCGAGGGGCCAGTCGGCCAGCCCCGCGCGCACCTGCGCCATGTCGAAACGATCCAGATGGCCGGGTGTCGAAAAGAAGGTGCGCTCTGCGCCCGGATGCAGCAGGCCGAATGTGACAGACGTGGGGGCCTCAACCCGCGCGATCCGGTCCAAAGGGGCTGCGAAGGCTTCTGCTATCATGGTTCCGACCGCATCCGAACCGGCCGAAGCGATCAACCCCGACACAGCACCAAGCCGTTGCAATACGAGCGCCGTGTTGGCCGCGGAGCCGCCAATGCGGCTGTCTGCGCGGTCCAGGAAGATTTCGGTCCCCTGTTCGGGCCAGTCAGCCAAAAGCCCACCCACAAGATCCAGATTGGCATTGCCTATGACAGCGATGGGGAATGGTGCGGCTTTCATCAGGCGACCTCGGCGCTGGCAACCTTGGAAGACCGGCGCGGCAGGCCCGCATCAGGCAGGCGGCGCGCGGCGGCGCTGACAAGGATCTCCTGAATCACCGGCAGCGCTGCAACCGCCAGAGCAAGGCCCTTTTGCGGGGTGAGCGGCACGGTAAGCGCACCGCGCACGGGAGCCCGCCCCGAAGCATCGATAATGATCGGCGCGATCCCGTGCGCCACACATTCCTCGGCCAGAAGCGAGAGGTCGTCGCGGTCCTGGCATTGACCGCGCAGCAGGATCACCGCGCTCTCTTGGTCGATCATCTCGAACGGGCCGTGGCGGAATTGCCCGGCCTCTAGCCCCAAAACCGGCAGGCGGGCGATTTCCATCAGGCACAGCGCGGCGGCGTCCATCACCCCCTGCGCCCCGCCACCCCTTGCGACCATGATCGCAACGGGTGCAGGGACCAACCGGTCAATAGCGGCATCGGCCTCGGCCGGACGCGACGGTGCCCCCGCCGCAAGAGCGACCTCGGCGGCCGAGATATCCTGCCCCAAGGCCTCAAGAATGGCCGCATGCAGCCCCAGTGTGATAAGCTGCGAGCGTGTCGCGGCATAGGCAAGCTCGCGCCCGCCCACGCCCACAAGGGAGGGCAGTTCCGTCGCAAGCGGGCTGTCCGCCTCAAGTGTCAGGCCATAGGCCACGGGGCTCACCATCCCGCGCTCGATCAGGTGCAGCACCTCGCCCGAGCGGCCCGATTGCGAGGTGACCAACATTGCGGGATCACCGGGCAACGGTGCGCGCATGTATTCCGAAACCACATGCTCCGTCGTATCAAGCCCGGCGGCGCGGTAAAAATCCCCCACCGCACGGTTGATCCAGTGCGAGCCGCCCATGCCCAGAAGCACCAATCGCCCCCGCGCGCGCAGCGCCTCGGCGATGGGCCTTGCACTGTCCCGCGCTGCCCGCAAAGAGGCCAGCGCATCACTGTGTTGCCGCGCCATTTCTGTGCGCAGTTGGTCGATACCTTTGCTCATGGTTATTCTCAGCCCGAAACAGGCTGCCCTCTCGCATCAAACAGATGAATGGAAGCCGGATCAGGCGTCAGATGCACAGCCTCTCCGGCCTGAACCTCCGCCCGGCCCTCGATCCGGACATTGACGGTCCCGATGCCCTCGACATTGACATGGACGAAGGTATCAGAGCCCAGCCGTTCGGTCAGTATCACGCGGCCGCGCCAATCGCCGTTTTCATGGTCCAGCGCGATATGCTCGGGTCGAATGCCATAGCATTCTGCGCCGTGGGCTTGCGCAACAGCACCATTCAAGAAATTCATCCGCGGGCTTCCGATGAACCCTGCCACAAACTGGCTGGCGGGCCGTTCGTAGAGTTCCATCGGCGTGCCCACCTGTTCGACAACCCCGCCGTTCAGCACCACGATCCGGTCCGCGAGCGTCATCGCCTCGACCTGATCATGGGTAACGTAGATCATCGTTGTGTCTGGCAAACGCTGGCTCAATCCGGCGATTTCGAGCCTTGTATCCACCCGCAGGGCTGCGTCGAGGTTCGACAGCGGCTCATCAAACAGAAACACACGGGGATCGCGGGTGATCGCACGGCCAATGGCCACACGCTGCCGTTGCCCCCCCGAAAGCTGTTTTGGCTTGCGGTCAAGCAGCCCTTCGATTTGTAGCATCTCCGCAGCTTTCTCGACCCGCGCCTTGATCTCGTCTTTGTCGAGCTTGGCCTGTTCCAGACCGAAAGACATGTTCTCGAACACGGTCATATGCGGATAAAGCGCATAGGATTGGAAAACCATCGCGATCCCCCGCTTGGCGGGCATCTCATCATTCATAGGTTTGCCATCAATCAGCAGATCCCCCCCAGAGATGTCCTCAAGCCCGGCAATCATGCGCAGAAGTGTGGACTTGCCACACCCCGAGGGGCCGACAAAAACAACAAACTCCCCTTTCTGAAGCGACAGATTGATGTCGCGCAGCACCTCGACGTTCCCGTAAGATTTGGACACGTTGATAAGTTCGACAGTCGCCATGGTTTATCCTTTCACAGCACCGGCGGTCAGGCCGGACACGATCTTGCGTTGAAATACGAGGACGAGCGCCACCAAAGGCAGGGTCACGATGACCGAAGCCGCCATGATGTTGCCCCATGGGATCTCGAATTCGCTGCGCCCCGAAATGAGAGCAATTGCGACCGGGACCGTGCGCTGGCTGTCCGTCGACAAAAAGGTGAGCGCAAACAGAAACTCGTTCCACGCGTGGATGAAGGCCAGAAGCCCCGTCGTTACCATCGCAGGCCACATCAGGGGGAGGAACACGCGGCGAATGATGGTGAACGACGAGGCTCCGTCCATGATCGCTGCCTCTTCGATCTCGACCGGGAGGTTGCGCATGAACGTCGTCAGCACCCAAACCGTAAAGGGCAAGGTAAAGATCATGTAGGAGAACACGAGGGACCAGAGGGAGTTGAACAGACCGAAGTAACGTATGACCTCAAAAAGCCCGGACAGCACCGCGATCTGTGGGAACATCGACACGGACAGGACCGTGAGCAACAGCAGCCCCCGCCCCCGGAAATGGATGCGCGACAGGGCAAAGGCGGCGGTGATCGCGAGGAAGAGCGACAGGATGACCACCACACTCGCCACGAAAACAGAATTCAGGATCTGCTTGCCGAACACGCCCCCGGACAGCATGGCCTGATAGTTTGCAAAGTTCAGCGCCTTGGGCAGGTAGTTCACTTCAAACAGCGCCTGCCCATCCTCGAGCGAGGTGAGGATAGCGTAGTAGAAAGGGAAGATCGCCTGCAGAACAATGATTGCGACAAGGGCGTAGAAGCCCGCAGTTTGCCAAAGAGCAGGTTTCATGAGCGTTTACCTTCCAGATCCATGCGAGTGGCCATGATGAACGTGATGGTGATCAAGGCGATCACAACGAACAGCAACGTGGATGCGGCCGAGCCATAGGCGAATTGGTCAAAATCAAAGAGATTCTCACGCGCATAAACAGACATGGTCCGCGTCGCATCGGTATTGGGTGTCAAGACATAGACGATGTCGAAGACACGCAGCGCATCGAGAGCACGGAAGACAACCGCCACAAGGACGGCCGGCATGATCAATGGCAGCGTCAAGCGGCGGAACACGCGCCAGGCCGGCACACCGTCAAGCTTCGCAGCCTCGTAGATGTCACCCGGCACCATCTGAAGCCCGGCCAGAATAAGCAGCGCCATAAAGGGCGTCGTCTTCCAGATATCGACCATCATCACGGCGACCATTGCGGTCTCCGGTGAGGCGGTCCAAGCGATAGGTTCGGAAATCATACCGAGCGCCATGAACATATCATTGATGATCCCGAACTGGTCATGCAGCATCCAGGCCCACATCTTGGCTGAAACGATGGTCGGGATCGCCCACGGGATCAGAACAGCCGCGCGGACAAATGCACGGCCCCGAAATTGCTGGTTCAGCACCAGCGCGATGATGAGGCCAAAGACAGTTTCGAAGGAAACCGAAACGGCGGCAAAAAGGATCGTGTTCCAGACAGAACGCCACCAGCGGGGATCGGCCAGCAAGCCGTAATACTGTCCCTCGCCGTCGCCGAAATCGACATATTCCAGGTAATTGCGGAACCCCACCCAGCGGGCTTCGCTCATCAGGTCGAGCGACGCATCGGTGAAACTGAACCAGATCGTGCGGCCAAGCGGCCAAGCGGCGACGATCAGGAGCATCACGAGCATCGGCGCCAGAAACAACCAGGCCGAGCGGGTGCGGCTTCGAGATAGGCGCGATCTTTGTTCTGTTTTAGCCATGGCTGCCTCCGTTGTGGTTTCCGGGCGGCCATACCGCCCGGAACAGGTTCTTAAAATCAGGCTTTACCAGCGCGGCCCGCGCAGGCGTTTCAGCTCGTTCTCGAGGCGGGACAGGTTCGTCGCCGCATCGCCATCGCCGGACATGGTGTTGTGAACAGCTGTCCAGAACGCCGCCGAGACTTCGTTGTATTTGCGCAGTGTCGCGGCCGATGGGCGCGGCAGGGCATTGTCGACCACAGGCTTCCAGAGGGGGATGAACTCCTGCTGCTCGGCCACTTCAGCGTCTTCGTAGACCGCATTCAGCGTTGGTGGACGCGATGTGACGATCGCGCGTTCCTTCTGGTTTTCATAGTTGGTGAGGAAACGCGCCAATTCGATCGCGGCTTCCTGGTTCTCGGAATAGCGCGAGACCCCCAAATTCCAGCCCCCCAGCGTCGCGGACGAGGACATGCCCTCACCGCCGGATGGAAGCGTCGTCACTGCGAAGCTGTCGCGCACCGGGCTATCTTCGCCTGCGGCGAGTGCGTAGGCGTAGTTCCAGTTGCGCATGAAGACCGCATTGCCAGACTGAAAGACACCGCGTGCGTCTTCTTCCTTGTAGTTCAGAACACCCTCAGGGGCGATGCCGCCGACCCAGCTGGCCGCAAGGTCAATTGCCGCGGCGGCCTGCGGGTTGTTGATGTTGATGGACCCGTCCAATTCGACAATCCGGCCTCCGCCGGAGCTGTTGATCCATTCCTGCGCATTGCAGGTCAGGCCTTCGTAAGCCGCGCCCTGAAAGACGAAGCCCCACATGTCGGTGTTACCCTCTGCCCGTTCGCCATCCATGACGACCTGCGCCGCCTCGGTCAGCTCCTGCCAAGTGGTCGGGACCTCTTGGTCGTATTTCTCCAGAAGGTCTGCCCGATAGTAGAGCGCAGGCGCGCCAAGGAACATCGGCAGTGCGACCAGCTTGCCATCCACTGTCTGGCTTTCGATCGCAGCGGGCACAAAGTCGTCCACGATATCAGCCACATGAGGCTTTAAATCTACGAAATGCGACGCCAGCTGCGGTGCCCAGATCACATCAAGCCGGTAGACGTCGATATCGCTCGATTGTGCCGAAAGCCAGAGCCGATACTGACCGAACTGATCGGTTGTGCTTTCCGGCATCGAGACGATCGTCACAGTATGACCCGTCTCCGCTTCGAAACGATCAAGTTGTCCGCGCAGGACCTCTTGGTCTCGGCCAACGGAGCCGTGGACAATCGTCAGATCCTCTGCGATCGCACCGGTCGCCAAGAGCGTCGTTGTCGCGATCCCGGTCATGAGATTTCTAAAGTGTTTCATGTTTTCCTCCTGTCATGATTTTGGTCTTGGTCTTTTTTTGCCTTCACCTGACGAAAATCGGTGAGGTCCAGGCCATCTGGCCGCTTTGCTGTCGCAACCGCAGATAGATCGTGTCGCCCGCATCCAGCCGCCCCAGCGGGACAGTGCCCTGCCATTGCCAAAGCTCCGCCCGAGCAAGCTGGTGAAACCGCCAGGCAGGGGTATCGATTGCCCCCAAATTGCCCGACTTGGCCCCCTCGAACAGACGCGCGGCAGGGATCGCGATATCCTGCCCGCACAGCCGCGCATGGATCACCGCATCCCCGGACAATGCGGCGCGCAGCATCAGGCCTTGCGTCGCAGGAGTGGTATTGTTGGGGTTGGCTTCAGCGGTGACGGAGAAGGTCACGCGTTGCCCGTCCGATTGGATCGTGGGAATCGCGTGGCCACTGTCCTCGCCTTCGAGTGGCGAGACGATCTCGCGGCCGCGAAAGCGCGGCTCAACCGCGCGGATCTCACCGCCCTCGAGCCTGAGTGTACCATCCCAGTCGTGCCGCATTCCCCGCGCGCCCCAGCCCATTTCCAGATGGATCAAGGTCTCGTCGCTTTCTGCGTCGATGGGTGATGGCGTGATGGCGGGGCTGATGCGATGCGAAAGCTGCCCATTGCGGATCACGTCGATGCAGTCGATGGCTCCGCCTGCCACGGCCTCAATCGCCAACTGTGCGTCAGACCCAGCCGTGACCGTGCCGCCCTGCACCGTTTCGCCGATCTGCGCCAATAGATGGATACGGTCGCCGGTTAGCGCATTGGTCCGGCGCGCGCGCATCGCATCCCAGAACGTGTCACGGGCATGTGCGGGGGCATAAAGCGCCATGCGGCCATGTCCGTAGGAGCCGGGAAAGCCACTGTGGTGGTCGGTGTTACCGATGATGCCGAACTGGTGCCCCTGCTCCAGCCCGTAAGCCATGGTTGAATGTCCATCTACCGGCCCCATGGAATGAAGATAGCCGCGCTCGGTCTCGGACGCTTCAGCGCAGCCGTGCATCGAGAACATTTCGACAAAAGAGGACAGATCGGGGTCGAAGGTGGCCCAATTGATCCCCCGCGCGCCTGTGCGGTAGCCAATATGGTGCGGAAAGGCGAGAGCCCTGTCGCCGTAACGCGCCGAAAGCGCCGCCTTGAGCCCGGCCGGATCGTCAGCCAGCTCCAGTGGCCCGTCCGCCAGATCCGCCAACACGATTGTGTAGTCGCCGTGTGCGCCGGAATGAATCTCGTATCCCGGGAAAACGGTGAAGGCACCGGGCCGGTCCGCCCTGCGCAATTTGTCGTAGTGCCCGGGCCAGGCCGCGCGCAGCTTGGCAAAGCCTTTGACGTGGAAATCGACGATATGTGCGACCGAAGGGTCGCCCACCGGCATGTCCGGCCAATGAGCGTGGCCCGTGATCGACACGAAATCAAGCTGCAGCGCCGCCTTGATCAGCGCATCCGGGAAGGAACCATGGCCATAGGAAAGGTCGGAATGGTTGTGAATGTCACCGTAGAACGGGGCAAGACCGAGCGAGGTGGCACGGGGGCACAAGCGATCTGGCAGGGGGGCATTGATCATTGCGCGACCTCCGCCACGGACAGCTTGCGCGGGTCAACCGGGCGGCCGCCCTCGGCAAGGCTCATCTGCGCTGCCGTCACCAGCCGCAGCGAGTCCACACCTTCGGCCACGCCCACCGGTGGTGTTTCGCCTTTCAGGAACCGCTCAAGCTTGCGCACCAATTCCCGATCAGCCCCGTAATGAGACGAGCTGCGATCAGGATTCGGATGGTGCACCATAGAACGGGCGCGACCATGCTGTTCAACGAGATCGATGTCACCGCTGTGCCGCTCCATCCGCAAACGGCCACTGTCTCCAATGATTTCGAGTGTTTCCTGATCCGTCGCCCACGGACCGAAGATTGCGAAGAACAATGTTGCGACAAGGCCGCTGTCGTATTGCACAGTGACCACGGCGTGGTCGTCGATGTCCGCACCCGGATGATAGACGCAGGTGTCGTTGCGATCATGGACCTCCTCTGCGGTTTGCCAGCTGACATTGGGAACCCGGCCGACGCCTTCGAACTTGTCGATCAGCGTCTCGTGGCGGCGATAGGGGCAATCGCGGTCGCATTCGCTACAGCGCGCGGCCGCGGTCGGATCGGGGGTAAAGATACCCGACACACCACCCGTCGCCGAGACCTGAACAGGCTGGGCCCCATCAGCGATCCAGTTGAGCACGTCGAAATGATGCGATCCCTTGTCATTCAGCGCACCGCCCGACCGCGCGCCGCTGCGATGCCACAGCTGCAAATAGCGCGTGTAAGGAATGACCGACCGAAGCAACACCATGCGCGGGGTGCCGATACGCCCGCCATGGGCAAGACGCACGGACTCGATCCAGGGCTGTTCGTAGCGACGGGTGAACCCCATCATGATCGGCTGGCCCGACCGCTGCTCGGCCACTGCGATTTCCTCGGCATCGCTCAGCGTCACCGATATGGGCTTGTCCAGGTAGACCCGCTTGCCGTGGGCCACCGCCCGTTCGACGGGTTCACGATGGCTGTCAGTGTGGGTTGTCACAATAGCAAGGTCCACCGCCGAATCCGCAGTCGCTTCATCGAGCGTCGCGAAGACCCGAACCTCGTGGTCCAACCCGACGGACCTATACACCGTACTCAGGTGCGCGGCGGCAAGTTCGGCACGGTCGGCCAGACGGTCGAACACGCCGATTACCCGCAGCCCCGTATCGCGCGCGGCCTCGGCGATGCGGCTGCCGATGAAATAGACGCCGCGCTCACCGGCCCCGATGATGGCAATTCCAAAGCTGTCATCCGATTTTGACATCAAAGCCCCCAGTATGTCTTCTTGGGGCGAGCCTAAGTGAGTATAATTAGCCCAACAACGATAGCTATACTCACCCTTCAGGCCAATGTCGCATCGTGCCGTTGGATTGAACCATTCACGACCGTGTAGATCGGCAGATAATGGGTGCGTGGCGGTTCCTTGCTGCCCTTGATCCGCGCAGTGACAACCGTTTCGAACAGATCGAGTTTTTCGCGGTCCGAATTGCCGACGATGTCAAAACGGCTGACATGTTCGGACGGAACATCGACGCTGCCCAGAAGCAAAAGGCTGACATCCTCACCCAGTTTCAGGTTCTTTTCTTGCAATGCAGCATCCAGCAGCCGCCCTTCGACCAGCCCCCAGATGATCAAAGCGGTCGATGCAGCGGCATCCGGTGGGCTTTCGGGCAAGGCACCGACGAGGTCCGAGTGACGATAGGACCCCGGAAGCGCCGCTACGGTGTGCAGACGGGGATGCGGTGCAGGGCCTTCCCACCCGCTGAGCAGCAGAAATTCGCGCCGTGCCATTGCGATCTGGCGTGCGTCATGTGCCGACGTCAAAAAGCCGATCCGGCTATGCCCCCGATCCTGAAGCATCCGGTATCCGACCGACAGCGCTTCGCGCCAGTTGGTTCCGATGACATCGGCATCTATGCCCGTCAGCGACACACCATCGACCACGAGCGCATCGGCACAATCAAGGATACGCGCAAGGAACCTGACCGAGACGACCTCGAAATTGGTCTGCAAAAGACAGCAACGAAAGCGCCCCTGACGTTCCAGAAAGCTTTCGCCCTCCGCCTCATCGACGAAGGCTTTCATTTCCACGCGGTAGCCGTTGCGCCGCAGGCGGTTAACAAGCTCCACCAGTAGCCTGCGGGCAAGACGGCTTTCAGAGGCTCTGTAAAGGATCAGACAATCGGCATTGAAGACGGCTTCGGCTTCATCCGGCTGCTGGGCGATATGCAACCCCGCGCCCGGTCGAGCAGTTATCTGACCGTCCTCGATCAGCGGTGCTAGCACCCGTTCCACGACCCGCTGCGAGGTGCCAAACTCGGACATCAAGTCGCGCACCCGCGGCAGCCGATCACCGGGCTGCCCCTCGGCGATCTTTCTTTTTAGCTTGTTCCTGACTGCGGCGTCCTTGGACATCTTGCTCTTAATTTTCATGCTGGGCCAGTGGCGGGGCCTGTCTTCTGTTTCGCCAGAAAGAATAGTCCGATGACCCCTCGAAATGAAAGCGCGGCCCATGACATTGATGAAATCTTGGCTTCGCACTTTGGCCAGAGTTAATGCGCGAGGAGCCCAAATCTACGCAACCGATCCACGCAATGCTCTGCAATGGATTGAAAGAACTTATAAGTTCCATCTAGACACCATCAGATAGAAGAATCTGCCCCTTTTGAAGGGCGGATCTCGTTCGGGTTTCTCGGACTTTCGTGCAGATCGCAGTAACCCGTAGTCATGGCCTCACACCGGACTTGCGGCGCGGCATCGGGTTGCAGGGATACCGCACCTCGTGCCCGACGCCAGATGACATCAGCCAGCCCTAAGCGGACACGGTCCGCATGGCACTTCGCCCTACCAGCATTCGAAGCTGGGCGGGAAGAGCGTCTTCGCTGCGTGCAGTACTCAGGTCCAGTGTGTAAAAAGAGCAAACCTATCATGACAGAATGTCGAACCAGCCTTAACCGTGGCCTATGCATCCGGCCTCGCGGGCGCTGACACGCCCCACACAATGTGCCCAGACGATGCCCCTTGTACGGCATCCACAAGAAAATGAGCCAAACTACGACGGGAAACCGATGATCCTGCCTCGGGCAATGCCCCATTCACCGTACGATACTCCGTCTCATCGGCGTCGGTTAGAAAACCGCATCGCGCGATGGTCACGTCAAGATCGGCGGCCTGCAGGATCTGCTCCATCAGGCTGGCGCTTGTGACAACACTGCGCACCACGATCTTCAACAAGCGGTCAATCCATCGTCGGGGCGGAAAGAGAAGCGCACTCGACGTGACGACGACCTTTTTGAGACCGGTTTGCCGAGACGCTTCGACAATTGCGCTCGCTGATCGATAATAGATGGATGTCGCAGTCTTGGTCGGACGTCTGCCGCCAAGAGTTGAAATAACCGCGTCCTGACCGCGGAAGACCGCGGTCAGAAACTTCGGGTCGCAAGGGTCGCCGGCCACGACTTTCAACCTGTGATGCCTTAGCTCCGGTCGTTTTGCTTTGGACCGGACTACAGCAGTGATGTGAGCGCCTTCATCAAGTGCGCGACGCAGCACATGTACCCCAGTGCGTCCGTTCGCGCCGAGAATGACAAGTTTCATTATCTGCCTTTCTTTATTTGGCCCGGGTTGCCCCGTGCCGAGACTTTCATTGCGGGAACCGGAAAACCCGGAACCAAGGATGGGGAGCCGGTCACGTTGATGTCCGGCAAGTTTTCCGGTGTATTTAACAATCGCCAGGCGCGTACGAGTTCACGCCCTACGCGCGACCCAAACTCCAAGGATCGTCAGCCCCGCCGAAAGCGCGATTGGAAAAGTCAACGGCTCCGCAAACAGAACAGCCGCCAGCAGCACACCCACGACGGGTTGTCCGAATTGCAGCGGGGCGACCTTGCCTGCTCCGACCTTGCCAAGCGCCCAGAACCACAGAACATAACCCACCACCGTGACCAGAAGGACCAGGAACAAGAGCGCCAGAACACTGCTGTGACTGACCTCCGTCCAGTTCCATGCAATTGCACGTGGGCCGATGAACGGGAGAAGGACAAGCGAGCCCGCAACCAGGCTCCAAAAGGTCGTGGGCCACTGTCCGATCCGCCCTGAGGATCGGCCTCCAAAGACGTAGCCGACGCTTGCAAACAGCACTGACAAAAGAACGGTAAAATCACCAGCGATGCTTGACGATGCAGCCGACGCTGTTGGCGCCCCTCGATAGAGCAGCAAGATCCCAACACCGGTGATCGCCATTGCCGCCCCGATCCACCATATGGATCGAGGCCAGCTTCTGGTGATGATAAAGCTGACAAGACCCGTGAATACCGGCGCTGACGCGAGGATCAGTGATGCGTGCATGACCGAAGTATTCGCCACGCCTATACTTAGCAGCACGGGATAGGCCGCAAAGCCCGCGACCCCTCCGACAAGAAGCTCTATTCGTGCGGACAGGTCACGTGGCAAGGCGGACCAAAAGCGGCCAGCTAAGGGGGTCAGAAAAAGTGCTCCGAGGATGGTCCTTAATCCGCCGATGAGATCGGGCGGCACATCGCGCGCGGCAATCGCCGTTGCTGCTGGGGATGCCCCCCAGATTATGACAGCACCGATGGCCGCCAATGCGGGGAGAAAGGCGCTGGCCGGGGATCTCGTATCGCAGTTTGACATCGTCGTCCCCCTCAGCACGCTGGCGTGCGGCCATCGAGAACCTCGGCGAATGCATGGAGGTCGATATTTGCGCCGGTTTGAATCAGCCCCACCTTCTTTCCGGCGAAGCGGCTTTGGTGCTTCAGCAATGCAGCAAGGGGCGCGGCACCAGCCCCCTCAACGAGATTATGCGTATCGGTGTACAGCGCGCGCATTGCTTCCGCGATTTCGCGATCACTGACTTTTAGGACGTCACTCGCTCCAGATTTGATGATGTTAAACGCCTCAGGTTGCGGCTCCCGGCACGCCACACCATCGGCAAATGTTCTGGCCGTCAGTGTCGGCACCGGCCTCCCGGCCTCGAAGGATTTCGAAATGGCCGCAGCCCCTTCGGCGACCACGCCAATGATCTCGGTTTTTCGTCCGAGCATGTCCCGGACAGAAATCAGTCCACAAATCCCCGACCCCATACCGATGGGGACCAGCACAACATCCAGATCCGGGTGAGTTGTAAACAGCTCCAGAGCATAGGTGGCGACACCCGCAACAAGGTCGCGATGAAACGAGGGAACGAACTGGTAGCCGCGTTCCGCAGCCAGTTCCAATGCGATGGCACGGCTGTCATCAAAGTCGCAGCCTGCGACGATGACCTCGCCACCGAATGCGGCCATTGCATCATTCTTGCCAACCGAATTTCCCTCGGGCACCACAATGGCGGCCGGAATACCAACCCGGCCGGCCCCCATAGCGATGGATTGACCGTGGTTCCCGCGCGTCGCGGTCACAATACCCTGCGGCAAAGCGCCCCGCCGCCGGAGGTTTTCGACGAACACAAGCCCGCCACGCGCTTTGAACGAACCGGTCGGGGTGTGGTTCTCATGCTTGACCACAACATCCGCCCCAGTTCGGCGCGCAAGAAGCGGCCAGGAATACGCCGGCGTCGGCAGGACGGTTTCCTGCACGATCTGTGCAGCCTCATCGAGTTCCGAGCGTGTGAACAATTCCATTTGCGGTTTCCTTCTCAATTTGCCTCTGCGTATCCGGCGACCGCCGGGCTGGCTTTCACAAATCTGACGGAAACATCGTCAAGCGGCTTCTGGATGATGCTTGTTGTCCGGCTTTCCGCTATCAAGGCCCCATGGTTGGTGTAAAAAATCCTAGGCGGAAATACGGCCCAAGGCGCTTGCATGCCGGGCAATGGAGTATCGAACTGCTGCCGCAGGGCGCATACGAAGTGTCCTTTACGCCCGGCTCATGCGTCGTGGGTTTTGCTTTTGACCCACAGAAAGGGACGCATGCATTTGCCTCCGACAAACGCCGAAATTTCGAAACTGGGGCCAACACTCTGGCTCTGATCCCGGCTGGGTGCGATGTTTTTTCTTGCTCAGATTCTGGTGGTGAGTACCTGCGGCTCTCCGGCGCCGGCGCGGAAGGACGACTTGCCAACGCCCAGCGTTTCAGCGACCGCGTGGACCGGCGGGCAGTCTCGGCAGCCTTCAGCCTGCGTCGCCAGATGCTGCGTGCAGGCCAGGCGGACCCTCTGGAGTGCGAAGCTCTGGCAAGCGAGATTGCCACCCGGGCCGCGCAGGACCTGGAGAAGACAGGAGCGCTTCCGAGCGACGCACGCTGCATGACCGGATTTCGCATGCGCCGTATCAATGATCTCATCGAGGACAGGATCGGTAGTGGTCTGACCGTTTCAGAGCTGGCCGATGCGATAGGCCTGTCCCCCGGCTACTTCACCAGATCGTTCACCGCTGCGGTCGGACGGTCCCCGCAGCAATATATCATTGATCGCCGTCTTGCACGCGCCCGCGCCTTGCTCGCAGACTCGACAGAGCCATTGACTGCCATCGCTATTAAATGCGGATTTGCATCACATGCGCATATGACGGCCCAATTTCAAAAGCGGCTAGGCCTGCCGCCAAGCCATTTCGAAAGGCGTCGCTGGAACCAGAATGCTGATTGCCGTTGAAGGTAGGGCATCTTTTTCTACCACCTGCAGGGAAAAGGCGCTCCGTCAGGCCAGGCATTTCACACCTTATACAATCCGCGTTCGGATTTATACTGATTGTTCGCCAACATACGCGGACACTTCGGCCCTCAACACACCCCTTGTCGTTACAATTCTGAGTTTTTGTGCGTCCTACGGGCACTCTTCGCGTCCGGGATGTATTCGCAGCCCTTGGGCCCCGCTGGTAGCTCCGACTTTGCAAAGGGAGCTCTCTACGCTTCCCTTTCATGCGACCAGGACGCAGCATTTGGTAAAGTTGGGTTCTGCGCCCGCCTTCGTTTCGATCCGCATGAAGGGCAGCTGTCGTATTGGGTCAGAAATGCTTGACGTTTGGGTCAGAATTGCATGACGCGGCCGTTCCGTTCCCTCGGGTTTTGGCCGCGGATTGGGTCAAAGGTGTTCGACGTCCCACATCAAATGTTGAGCGTCAGACGAAATTGGCTTTTACGTCATAAACTGACCCAATCACCGAGAACCGGATTATTGTGGGCAAACCGCGAGTATCCGGTTCGCCCCCCCCCTGACGTAATGCTTCGCCAGATCTTTAGAACGCCAATGCACGGAAAGCGCTTATGCTATCCCGGGATGGCGTCAGGACCGATTAAGTAAGTGTTTTGCGTCTGCAGCGAAGGGAACGTGTCCCGTGTTTGTGCCGCACCGGGCGCGTCCTTTTGTCGACGTCGGGAAATGTCCGAAACATGTGTCACACACTGCCGGCCTCTGTCGTCTTCGACTGAAGACACCACAACGGAGCTGGAGAAAATGAGCCTGTTAGGACGACTTTTAAACATATCGCTGACCGCGGTGAGCCTCATCGCCGTCGCGCCGGCCGCATTTGCGGAGACAAAACTGGACGTATTGCGGTCGTATTATGCTGTTGATCCGCATCTACCATTGGACGTTAAAATTACAAGAGAGCACGACACCCCAAACAGCCGCGTTATCGAATACTCCTTTACCGGGTTCGACAATGAGCCGATCCGCGCTGTGCTGGAAATTCCGTCCGTGTCGGGTGACGCAAGTGTGCCGATCGCGGTCCTGCTGCACGGAATTACGCAGTCTGCGGACCAATGGTGGCGAACGGATGATGGTCCGTACTCGTTTCCCGCGTCTCATCGTGCTGCGCTGTTGGAAAGCAACGTTGCGGTTATGGCCTTCGACCTGCGCAATCATGGGGCGCGTGTGCAATCGCACGATTTTCAGAACCCCTATACGTATCTCGAAGAGGGGTATCTTGAAGCCGCAAGAAAGATGATCGCGCAATCCGCAATGGATCTGACGCGTGGTCTTGACACCCTGTCGGAGTTCGAAGGTGTAGATGCGGATCGCGTTTCCATCGTGGGCTTCTCGCTGGGGGCGTGGGTGGGTTACATCGGTGCTGCACTGAACGAAAACGTTGAAAAGACACTGCTGATCGGGATGCCCTTTCTCGACGTGTCGGAGGGGCACACCACAAGTTTCACGGCACAGCATCTTTACGCCGGCGCTTTCAACGACCGATTGGTTCATTTCATCGGCGGCACGATGGACACGTTCTACGACGCCGAACACATCGAGGGCCTGGTCAATGAAATCGGCGCGTCAGCACGTCTCACCTGGGTGGAGAGTGGCCATGATTTCCCGCATTCGACGGCCACCATCACCGCACAATTCCTGACCCCACAATAACCCAAGGTCTGCCCCAATATCTCACGTATCCTCTTCAAGGGAGGATGCGGGTGGACGCACAAACAAAGGAAGCAACATGAAAATCGTCCGACATCCCAAGGGGAGCGAATTTGAGAAGGAAATTGGCTATGCTCGGCTTGTTACGGCTGACAGATGGATCTTCGTCTCCGGTACGACTGGTTACAACTACGCGACCATGGAAATCGAACCTGAAGTCGAAAAACAGGCAGGCCAATGCCTGGAAAACATCGGGTCCGCCTTGGCATCGGTGGGCGCAAGCCTGCAGGACGTCGTGCGGATCAACTATTACCTGAAGCATGCAGAGGACTTCCCGGCGTGTTGGCCGATTTTGTCAAAGACGTTCGGGGCTCACCCACCAGCGGCGACAATGATCGAAGCAAGTCTGGCGGTTCCTGATATGTTGATCGAAATCGAAGTGACCGCTCTGCAACCCGACAGCTGACCGGATCACGCGCCCCTCCGGGCGTGGGCATCTTCGATCCTGCCTGAATTCTGCCCGGAGGGCGTACAGACAATGCCAACCCGAAATCCTCTGCGGTCCCCAACCCCGGTGAAGCGACGCGCGCTCTTGCGTGCGTCGCTGCTGGGTCCGACGGCACTTCTCGCGCTTTGGATCTCTCTGAGCATCGTGACTATTCTCCTCGCCCAACTGGCACGACAGGCTCCTCTCGATCCACGAGTCCTCGAGGCCATCGAATTTCTGGGCTTCGCATCCGCAATGACAACCTTGGTGATCGGGGTTTCCACCCTGCCTGCATGCTTGATTTTTGCTGTCGCTCTCTGGACAGGTTGGGGAGGTTGGCTCACTGCGGTTTTTGGCGGTATGGCTCTTAGTTTTACGATCAGTTGGGCACTTTTTGCGACGCCGATCGCAGGCCTTATTCTGATTGCTGCCGGAGCTATCTGCGGGCTCATCTCTTGGTTAGGCGCGAGGATATGCGCCCCGGACGCCTTCGTTTTCAATCACACCTCGTAGCAGGCGGCCGAGTATCTCCGCCCTCAGCGCCCCGAACCGAACGAGTTTCGCCGTGCTCGAGATCCCGGGTGTATTGGCGCCGCCAACACCGCTGACTTAACCGTTTGGTCTTGCTCAGGTCGATGGTTGGAAGTGCGTTACACTTGGTGCACCCGCCGCGAGACGACTTTCACCGAGGCGCACAGAAGCGCGCCGCGGCTTCCATATCCTTGGTCGCAACGACGAAGTGTTTCTTCGGCTTTGTGCGATGTCCGTTTAGATTGCGGTGCGTGTTGTGTGCGTCACTGACCGGTCAGTCTGAAAAACTCGATCAGCTGACCATTGGGGTCGGTGATCTTGAGCAGCTGGATACCTGGTTCCTTGATGATCTCCGGCACGGCCCCACCGGCGGCCATGGCGCGGACTTGCAGGGCCTCCAAATCGGACGATTGCAGGTAAGGGACTGCGCCCGACCCCGCCTCAGCCCCCGGTGCGTATTTGCTCCGCGACACGATTGCGAACCATCCGCCCGCCACCCCAAAGGCTACAAAATCCGGCAGCCCGATTACAGGATCGCTGTCGAACAGAACGCGATAGAAGGCTTCCGAGCCCTTCATGTCGTCGGTCGGCACATAGGCGCCCATGGCCATGATTGGCGCGGTTCCCGCTTGCTCCGCCGGTTCTGCAACAAGCGCTGTGGGCAGGATTGCGGTGAGGGCGGTGGCAATGAAGCGTCTCATGTTTTGATCTCCGTATGTTGTCTGCCCTGCTCTTACAGTGACTATGCTGACAGCGTGTTGTCAGCATAATGTCAGTATGGTCTGCTTCACCGAAAGGAGATCACATGCGGCGTGGCGACAGGCTATTTGAAGTCATCGAGGTTCTGAGACGTGCCAAGGGCCCGATCTCTGCCCAGTCCATTGGCGACGCGTTGGGCGTGACCAAGCGCACAGTGTATCGCGACGTTGCCGCGCTGATCGGACAGGGCGTGCCTATCAACGGCGAGGCCGGGGTCGGCTATGTGTTGGAGCCCGGCTTTCACATGCCACCGCTGATGCTGACCCCGGACGAAATCGAGGCCGTGACACTTGGAGTTCTTTGGGTTCAGTCTCGGGGCGAGCCCGAGCTTGCGCTGGCTGCTGAGAAGCTCATCACCAAGCTCGAAGCTGTCGCCCCGGCCAAGTACCGGACGTCGTTTCTTCACCCGGCGGTCAGCGTGGCGCCTGTCGCTCAGCCGGATGAGGTGCTTGGCGCCAGCGCCATTCGTCTAGCAATTCGGCACCGCAAAAAGATAGCCCTGACATACTCAGACAACGCATGCCAACGGACCCGTCGTGTGATCTGGCCTATACTGCTGGGGTATCGGGACACCAGTCGTATCATCGCCGCATGGTGCGAATTGCGAGAAGGCTTTCGTTACTTTCGAACAGAACGGATCATTGAGGCGGAGGTTCTTGAAGACAGTATTCCTCGGCGAATGGACCTACTTCGCGTGGAGTGGCGCGAGGCGACGGATGCGGAACGGCAGCGCTTTCAAGAGGGGGCTTGAGACGTCAGTTGCCGAACCAAAGATGGTCGCTGGACTTCGCATCGGGCAGTCGCTCGGAGGGGCGCAAGTACCGTGTACTGCGCGTCATCGATGACTTAGGCCGGGAGTGGGTCGACACCTCACCATCTGTGCAGCGTGTGCGGAAAAAATCCTGAACAGAGCGACCTGATAAACGCGGCCTCTGCGGGCGGCGATTCATCGGCTCCCACCGCCTGTGGCGGTGGGAGATCGTGACTGACGGGGGCCTTACTTCGGCACCAGAACCGAATTCACCACATGGATCACACCGTTGGACTGATCCACATCAGCCACGGTCACCATGCTGGCGTTGCCGCTTTCGTCAAAGATGTAGACATTCTCGCCCATGACTTTGGCCGACAGCGCATCACCGGACACAGCATTGAAGTGGTAGAAACCATCGCTGCTCGATTTTGCGGCCGCAATGATATCTGCCGACGACCAATCTCCGGCCACAACGTGAGCCGTCAGAACCTTTTGCAACATCGCCTTGTTTTCGGGCTTCAGAAGTGTTTCCACCGTGCCTTCGGGAAGTGCGGCAAACGCGTCATTGACGGGCGCGAACACGGTGAACGGGCCTTCGCCTTGCAGGGTTTCCACCAGATCGGCGGCTTTCACCGCGGCAACCAGCGTGGTGTGGATCGGGGAGTTGACGGCGTTCTCAATGATATTGCGCTCTTCGAGCATCGGGGCGCCGCCGACGGATGGGTTCATCGCGAAAGCCGCGGTGGCAAGCGCGAGGGCGGCGGTCGATGTGGCAACGAGTGTCTTGAATGTCATGGTCTTTCTCCTCTGTCAGGCGAGGCCGGGTGGCCTTGCGATGGAGAAGACACGGGGCGTGTGAGAAAGAAGTTTCACCAAAATCCAAGTTTTTCGGAGAAACTTGAAACAGGACGTTGAATCAAAGGCTTGTCACGGGGCCTATCGCCAGAACATCGCCGGTCGGCGCACCTGTTGGTGAGCCCCCCGGGGGCTCATCGCTGATCGCCAGAACACCATTGGTCAGTTGTTGTGCCACGTCGAGTGAGAGTGTGAATCGCGTTTCGGCGTCATCAGGGAGCACCCCAAGAGACATCGGCGCATCGGAGCCCTCGGCAATCAACCAAAGCTCCAACACGCGGCCGGGGCGCGCATCGCCCGTTTCGCGCACAAGCTCAAGCGCTTTCGTTTCAGCGATGAACTGGGCCGCAACCACAAGCGTGCCGTCTTCCGCCGCGACGCTGGCGGTTAAGGTCGGCTCATAGGCCGTCTCCTGCAGCAGCGAAGGCATCAGCACGACAAAACCGACGATTATCGCGGCAGCAATGCTTCCGGCCAGCCAGGTCCAGAGTGAGCGTTTTCGCCTGATCGTTTCCGGGAAAAGTGTTGCCTGGAGCCTGTCCTTCACCATGGGGGGCGGCGGCACGGGCGAGATCCCATCGGTGAGGTCCACGAGAGACTCGTCCCATTCGCGCACGCGGTCCCGCAACGCCGCCTCTGCAACCAGCCGTGCCTCGAACGCCGCACGCTCGTCATCCTCCAGAAGATTCAGGACGTACTCACCGGCCAGGGCCGTGTCGTCGTTATGATCTTCTTCTTGGCTCATCGGCTCAGGCAGTCCTTCAGGGTCAGCAGGCTGCGACGCAGCCAGGTTCGCATCGTGTTCAGCGGCACATCGTAACGCGCCGCCAGGTCTTTGTAGCTGTCGCCGTCCAGATACGCCCGGCGCACCGCGTCCGATCTGTCTGCATCCAGTTCATTCAGGCAGTTGTTCAGCCTTTGTCGCTCTGATGAAGCAATGGCATCTGCCTCCGGTGTCGGCGCCGCATCCGACAGATCATGCACATCCGCGATGTCCACATTCACGGCCTTTTTCGACCGCAACCGATCAATGGCCGTATTCCGCGTCAGCGTGATCAGCCAGGTCATCGGACTGTATCCGTTGGCTTTGTATTGGTCGGCTTTGTGCCAAACCTTCACAAAAACCTCCTGGAGCGTGTCTTCGGCTTCTGCCCTGTCATTCAAGACACGAAGGCACACGCCAAAAAGTTTCGCAGAGGTCGCGTCATAGAGCAAAGAAAACGCCTCGCGGTCGCCAAGGCTCACACGCATGATCGCGTTCTCAATGTCATTCGCGTCTGTCAAAAGGCTGTGCTTCCTGTCCCCTGGCTGACGCGACCATGCCTCAACAGTTCAGATTATGCCAGTTGTAATCCCAACGGAAACCTGGTGGCAGAGGGCGAGGATAGGGCAGCACCGATCCACACAGAGACGGCTGCCCGTTGGGCGTGCCGACGAGGATGGTCTAATGACCGACATGATCGAGCTGACCCGGCAGTATGGTCGATACGAGTATCGTCGGATTGCCGCCCTGCTAAGGGATGCAGGATGGTTTGTGCACGACAAGCGTGTCGAACCTCTGTGGCGGGCTCAAAGTGCCGGTGAAACAACCCAAAAAGTGAAGTCTCTGGCTTAACGATGGCGCATATGTCCGGCTGAGGCCAGAATATCGCAATCACGTATGGTCGTATGATTTTGTGCACCACAGGACGGATGACGGAAAGCCATATACGTTCAGGTGGCTCAAGAAGAGCGTGAGCGCGCTTCAAGCGTCTCGCTGCCAAGAAGGCAGACGCTGAAACGGGGGGAGAAGAGCCGCTTTCGGCAGCAGCAAAGCCCTACCTCACTGATATATATGGGCTTCATTTATGGTTATGGCGGAGACGAAGGGATTCGAACCCTCGAGACGGTTTCCCGCCTACTCCCTTAGCAGGGGAGCGCCTTCGACCACTCGGCCACGTCTCCGCTGACCCGTATATGTGCCACCGTCAGGAGAGACAAGGCGTTTTTTGGAATTTCTGTGACGAACATCAACCCCGGAAATACGGAATGATTTACGAGGGCTTTGCGACCGCTTACACGGTGCGGCCTCGCTTATTGACCATCCCGCGCGCCGCATGCTCGGGGCTGCCTGCTGGCACGAAACCGAAGGCCCGTGGCAACAGGTTGGCCACCCTCGCCCAGCCCCTCAAACCGGGGCCGCGGAAGGAGGCAGAGTGCCCCTATCCGCGTTTTTGTGCCCCGATTTGCAGAGACGATCACGGGCTGGCATCGGATCACGTGATCTTGCCCCCAACAACCCGCGACGTTCCAGGCACCGATCAGGCTGCAATCAGGGCAGCAGTGACAGGCGCTTCAGGAACAAGGCCTTTACCGCATCGGCATCGACCTCCATCGCCACATGGGTTTCGCCCCGGGCGTCATCCGCCAGCTGCGTCTTGCCAGAGGTGTCTTCCTCGACCGAAACCCCAAGCTTGACAGCGCGGGTTTTGAACAGATCCGCATGCGTGCAGGCAATCACTGCTGCGGGATCATGCAGGGAACAGCCGTTGAGGTTTGCAACCTCCTGATAAAACTTGATGTAGAACACGCTCATATCCTTGAGCATGCCACCCAGTTCCGGCGAACGTTCCTTGATGCCGTCGAAATCCTCGGGGGTGCAGAGGATCTTGAGCGTCACATCCAGCCCCACCATCACCACCTTGCCCGCAGCGGCGGCAAAAACCACTTCGGCGGCATGGGGATCGTGGTAGATATTGGCCTCGGCGTGGGGTGTGATATTGCCGCCTGCCTCAAGCGAGCCCCCCATGATGACGATGCGTTTGCAGTTTTTCACAAACTCCGGGTCACGCTGAACGGCAAGGGCGATATTGGTAAGCGGACCCACCGGGCACACCACCAGCTCGCCTTTGTGCTCGCGCGCCATGCGGATCAGGAAATCGGCGGCTTCTTCGGAAACCGCCTGCCCCTTGGGCTGGGCAGCAGGGATATCACCAAACCCCTCGTCGCCATGCACATGGGCTGACGGTTCAAACGGCGGCAACACCATGGGCTTTTCGGCGCCATGCGCGACAGGCAGGTCCAGATCGGCGGCTTCCAGCAGGCGCAGCGCATTGCGGGTGGCCATCTTGGTGGTCACATTGCCAAAGATGGTTGTCAGGCCCAGAAGCTCGACATCCGGGGCGGCGGCAGCGTAGAAGATCGCCATTGCATCGTCGATGCCGGGATCCGTGTCGATGATGAGTTTCGTTGTCATTTTTTATACCTACGACTGATTAATCGAGCGGGTGTAGCATTTCCGTTAGCGGCAACTCAAGCCTGTCAGCGTTTCGAATATCCGACAACTGTATCAGAAAAATGCCCGCCTTCTTGGGAAGGCGGGCATCAGGAATTCAACGTCAACTGAGCGGGATCAGGTGTTGAACAGGAAGTGCATCACATCGCCATCCTTGACGATATAGCTCTTGCCTTCGGCCCGCATCTTGCCGGCGTCCTTTGCACCGCTTTCGCCACCACAGGCAACAAAATCGTCGTAGGCAATGGTCTCGGCGCGGATGAACCCTTTTTCGAAATCACCGTGGATCACACCCGCCGCCTGCGGCGCTGCAGTGCCCGAACGGATCGTCCAGGCGCGCGCCTCCTTGGGGCCGACGGTGAAATAGGTCTCAAGATGCAACAACTCGTAGCCAGCGCGGATCAGACGGTCGAGCCCAGCCTCTGCCAGACCCATCTCATCGAGGAACATCTGCGCCTCTTCTGCCTCCAACTGGCTGATTTCTTCCTCGATCTGCGCCGAAATGATCACATGCGCGTTACCTTGGGCCGCGGCCATCTCGGCCACTTTGGTGGAATGCGCATTGCCTTCAACGCTCTCGCTTTCGCCGACGTTGCAGACGTAAAGCACCGGTTTGGTGGTCAGAAGCTGCAGCATGGCCCAGGCTTTCTGATCCTCGGCATCGACCTCGACCAGCCGGGCGGGTTTGCCGTCTTCGAGCATCGCCTGAGCCTCTGCCAGCAGACGGTCCTGCTGCTGGGCTTCCTTGTCGTTGCCCTTGAGTTTACGCACGAGGTTGGCGCGGCGTTTTTCGATGCTCTCGAGATCCGCCAGCATCAGCTCGGTTTCGATGGTGTCCGCGTCCGCAACCGGGTCCACACGACCGTCCACATGGGTGACGTCACCGTCCTCAAAACACCGCAAAACATGGGCGATCGCGTCTACTTCGCGAATATTGGCGAGGAACTGATTGCCCAGGCCTTCGCCCTTGGATGCACCTTTCACAAGGCCCGCGATATCCACAAACGTCATGCGCGTGGGGATGATCTGCTTGGACTGCGCAATCGCTGCCAGTTTCTCCAGGCGTGCGTCGGGAACCCCCACCTCGCCCACGTTCGGCTCGATCGTGCAGAACGGAAAGTTGGCCGCCTGCGCCGAGGCGGTTTTGGTCAGCGCGTTGAACAGGGTCGACTTGCCCACATTCGGCAGACCCACGATTCCCATTTTAAAGCCCATACCGGCCTCCTGATGCCATTTGGGAGCCAGCACTTAGGCTCTCACGGGCCTTTTCGCAAGCGCACAGCGTGTGTGACAGGCAGAACCAGAGCATTGACACAAACCATACATATTCATTTATCCTGATTTTATGCCTTACAGCGCCGGATGTCCCGGCGCAGGCGGTTCACAAGTAGCGAGGTCCGTATGCGTAACACGATCTCCGTTTTGACATTTGTTTCCATGCTGTTGCTTCCCTCCACACTCCGGGCGCAAGAACTGACGTTTGGATTGGGGTATGCCGACTTTCATGAAGACCAAGCCGACAGCGGTCCCTATTTCTCCGCCGAGTATCTGGGCCCCCGCGATTGGCAGATCCTGGGCTTTGACGCCGGGCTTGGGCTGGCCGGCCAGATCCATGAGACCGGCGACGCCTTTCTGGGCGGGGGGCTCCAGGCGCATCGCCCGATTGGAGAGGGCTGGTTCATAGAGGCCAGCATCATGCCCGGCGTGTTTTTCGAAAGCTCGGCGCGCAACGATCTGGGGTCGACCTTTGAAATCCGCTCCCTGCTGGGCATCGGGCGCGATCTGCGTGGCGGCCGGCGCGTGTCGCTGGCGCTGACGCATATCTCCAACGCCTCGGTGGGCGACGTGAACCCGGGGCTGAATACCATCGCCTTGCGCCTGCACATGCCCCTTGGCCGCACCCCACCCGGCTAAAGCTGCGCCGCTCTGCGATCATGACTGTCGTGCGGGATTGATTTTGCCGACAAGTTTCGGCACATCAGGCAGGCAACAGAGATCTATAAAGGCCAGCCCATGACCCGCCCCACCACACGCATCGATGCCAAGTTTGCTGAACTCTCTGCCGCGGGCAAGAAGGCCTTCGTGACCTATGTGATGGCAGGCGACCCCGATTATGACACCTCGCTCGAGGTGGTCAAAGGCCTGCCAGCAGCAGGCGTTGACGTCATCGAACTCGGCCTGCCCTTCACCGATCCCATGGCGGACGGCCCCACCATTCAGCTCGCCGGCCAGCGCGCCCTGGAAGCCGGCATGACGTTGGAGCGCACACTGCAGCTTGCACGGGATTTCCGCAAGGAAGACACCACCACCCCCATCGTTTTGATGGGCTATTACAACCCGATCTATTCGCGCGGCGTCGACAAATTCCTGAGCGACGCCAAGGAGGCAGGCATCGACGGGCTGATTGTGGTGGATTTGCCGCCGGAAGAAGACAGCGAACTCTGCCTGCCTGCACAGGCTGCGGGTCTGAACTTCATTCGTCTTGCCACCCCCACCACCGATGACGCGCGCCTGCCGCGGGTGCTGCAGAACACATCGGGGTTTGTCTATTATGTCTCGATCACCGGCATCACCGGTGCCGCCGAGGCAGAAGCCGCCGATGTTGGCCCCGAGGTTGCCCGCATTAAGGCCGCCACCGATCTGCCGATCATCGTGGGGTTCGGCATCAAAACCCCGGAACGCGCTCAAACCATCGCCTCGGTGTCAGACGGCGCCGTTGTCGGCAGCGCGATCGTTGCCGAAATCGGCGCGGGCAAATCCCCGGCCGAGGTGCTGGCATTTGTGAAATCTCTGGCGGATGGCGCCCACGCCGGCTGACCGTCAGGACAATGCCTTTGCCATGACCTGCAACAGCCGGCGCTTGCGCAGCGGCTTGGCGACATGATCGGTCATGCCCTGATCCAGATAGCTGTTCACCTGGTGCAGCAGGGCGTTCGCCGACACCGCAATCACGGGAACCGGGTCCAGGTTTTCCCGCTGTTCGCGCGCCCGAATGCGGGCCGTCGCCGTCAGCCCGTCAAGCACCGGCATGTTCACATCCATCAGCACCAGATCGGGCCGGATCTGGAAACAGGCCTCCACCGCCTCCTCGCCGTTCTGCACCCAAACCAGCTCCAGGTCGAAGTCCTTCAACATGTGGTGCAGGACCATACGGTTGGTGCGATTGTCCTCCGCCACCAGGACGCGCCAGCGGCGGGCTGACAGCACCGCATTGTCGATCTTGGTATCGACCTCAAGGTCCTCAGGCAGAGGCTCGGCGCGCGTCACGCGGAAGCTGGCGCGAAATTCACTGCCCTCCCCTTCCACGCTGCGGCAGGTCAGGTCTCCGCCCATGCGCTGGCAGATCTGCCGGGCAATCGCGAGGCCCAGCCCTGTGCCGCCGTGATTTCGGTGCACGCTGGCGTCCGCCTGCATGTAGGGTTCGAACAAGCAGTCAAGCTGTTGCGGGGTCAATCCGATGCCGGTGTCGCGCACGGTGACGGACAGCATCATCGTGCCGCCGCACTCCGGCTCCAGATCCGCGATCACGGCAATCGAGCCGCGATCCGTGAACTTGATCGCATTGGAGAGCAGATTGCTCAGGACCTGCTGAAACCGGGTCGGATCAATGTTGACCCAGACCTCACCGCGCGCCAACCGGCCGCTGCACATCCTGCTGAAGTTCAGCCCCTTGGCGCTGACACGGGCCTCGAACTGGCGGTACACCGCCTTGACCAAAGCCACCGCATCGGTTGGCAAGCGCTCCAGTTCCAGCTTGCCTTCCTCGATCTTCGACAGATCCAGAATATCGTCGACAATGCTCAAGAGCAGCCGACCGCTGTCGTGAAGCACGCCCAGGATCTGGGCCTGCTCCTCCCTCAGCGGCGTATCCGACAGGGCCGACGCCATCCCGAGCACCCCGTTCAGGGGCGTGCGAATTTCATGGCTCATCGTGGCCAGAAACTGGGTTTTTGCCGCATTCTCGGCCTCGGCAGCGGCGCGATCCCGCGCCAGGTCCTCCGTGCGTTCCTTGACCATGCGGTCCACCTGCCGCGCCAGCGACACCAGCGATCTGTTGGCATGTCGCAGCGATTGACCGGTCTTGTCTAGTTTCGACTGCAGATCCTGCCGCAGCAGCCGCTCGCGCTGCAGTTCGACCAGCAGGTCCTGATACGACGGATCATCAGAAGACCGTTCCGGCACAAGGGGATCATCGGGATGCAGCGTCATGACAGCCTCTGGCGCCGGATCCGGACCCAGGCCCCTGGCGCGCGTCCGGTGTCTGGGGCTGTGTCGGCGACTCCGGAGGCAGGGGCGCCAAGGCCCCTGGGAATCTCTTCAGATATGAACACAACACTCATGTTGCTCCACCCTCCAGTGAAAACCGACAGCTGACGCGGCCGGTGCCCGCCCGGGCAAAATCCCGATCTGGCGTGCATCTGGTCCAAAATCAATAAACCACCCCGAACGGTCCCCGTTCGGAATTTAGGAATTCAGGGCTGCGCGATGGTCAGCAGATGAAACTTCGGCTGTTCTCCGGAAGTTTCCCACCCGGACCCGCGCTGTCACATCGCGATTCTGGGAGGTGTTCACCGATAAAGTTGCACAAAACCGTAAATGCAAGATTACGATTACCTCGCTTGCCATGGCCAGATACGATTGGTAAGAAAACATTACCAACTGCGCGGTCGAGGAGATCTTCATGCCCGTCATCACCAATATCGGCGACCTGAAACGGATCTATGCCCGCCGCGTGCCCAAGATGTTCTACGACTACACCGAGAGCGGCTCCTGGACCGAGCAGACCTTCCGCGAGAACACCACGGATTTTGACAAGATACGCCTGCGCCAGCGGGTTGCGGTGGACATGGCAGGCCGGTCCACGGCCAGCCAGATGATCGGGCAGGATGTCAGCATGCCGGTGGCCCTGGCTCCGGTCGGGCTGACCGGCATGCAGTGCGCCGATGGCGAAATAAAAGCCGCGCGCGCCGCCGAAGCCTTTGGCGTGCCCTTTACGCTGTCGACCATGTCGATCAACTCGATCGAAGACGTCGCCGAAGCAACCACCAAACCCTTCTGGTTTCAGCTTTATACCATGCGGGACGAGGACTACGTGCGGCGCCTGATCGAACGCGCCAAGGCCGCCCGCTGTTCGGCGCTGGTGATCAC
The DNA here is from genome assembly GCF_022348185.1 of Epibacterium sp. Ofav1-8. Lineage (GTDB taxonomy): Bacteria > Pseudomonadota > Alphaproteobacteria > Rhodobacterales > Rhodobacteraceae > Epibacterium. Next base: position 427,755 of record NZ_JAKRFD010000001.1, on the reverse strand, counting down.
GCTCGACCTGCAGATCCTCGGCCAGCGCCACAAGGACCTGAAAAACGGTCTTTCCGCGCCGCCAAAGCTGACGCCAAAAACGATCGCCAACCTGATGACCAAATGGTCGTGGGGCCTTGAGATGCTGGGGGCAAAACGGCGCCATTTCGGCAATATCGTCGGCCACGTCGAGGGTATCTCCGATGCGTCCTCCCTGGGCGCCTGGACCGCCGAGCAATTCGATCCCTCGCTGGATTGGGGCAAGATCGAAAAGCTCAAGGACATGTGGGGCGGCAAGGTGATCCTGAAGGGCATTCTGGACGAAGAGGATGCCAGGATGGCGGCCAAAGTGGGCGCTGATGCCATTACCGTCTCCAACCATGGCGGCCGCCAGTTGGACGGGGCGCTCTCCTCCATCCGGATGCTGCCGCGGATCATGGACGCGGTCGGCGATCAGGTCGAAGTGCATCTGGATAGCGGCATCCGGTCCGGTCAGGATGTGCTCAAGGCGCTGGCCCTCGGCGCCAGCGGCACCATGATCGGCCGTGCTTTTGTCTATGGTCTCGGTGCCATGGGCCAGCAGGGCGTGACACGGGCGCTTGAGGTGATCCACAAGGAGCTCGACACATCTATGGCGCTCTGCGGCGAGAAGGCCGTGACCAACCTGGGCCGTCACAACCTGCTGGTGCCGGAGGATTTCACCGGCCGCTGGGCGTGACGGCGGGACCTGGCGGGTTGGGCCGCGGTGCGCCGCTGTTCAGGCAGTGACACCACTCCGCCGGGCCGAGGCCCGCAGCGCCGGCACCAGAATGACGGTGATGCACAGGAGCATGCCCCCCATGGTCGCCAGCGCCAGACGCAGCCCAAAGGCTTCTGCCATGAAGCCGATCACCGGTGGACCCACAAAAAAGCCGCAGTAGCCGATCATCACCATTCGCGAAATCGCCGCGCCGCGCAGTTGCGCGGATATGGTCTTGCCGACCCAGGCCAGCGCCGTGGGCCCGATCGTCGAAACACCCAATCCCAGGATTGCAAACCCCGCATAGGCCAGCCCCTGTACCGGAGCAAAGGCCGCCAGGATCAGCCCGGTGGCGGCCAGTGCTGCGGCGATCTGCATCAACGTGCCTTCGGCCACCCGGCGCAACACTTCCTGACCGGACAATCGCCCGATCCCCATCGTCAGCCCGAGCACTGCCGGTCCCAAGGCACCTTCTGCGGCGCTGGCCCCAAAGGCCCGCTCCAGATGCAGGGCGGACCAATTTTCGGTGGCCTGCTCGGCGGTAAAGGAGATCAACACGATCAACCCCGCCAGGGTCACCATGACCCAGGGCAGGACAACCGGCGCAAGGTTCTGATCGGTCGCCTCTGTCAGCTCCGGCTCCACAACGTCCCGCATGCCAAACGCCAGAATGACCGTGACCGCCAACACCCCGGCAAAACACCAGACCGGGGCGACGCCAGCCTCTCGCACCAGCCCCGCGACCAGGGCCGCCAGCGCATAGGCGAGCGAAAACAGCCCGTGGTTGAGGTTCATCAGCGACCGTCCCGTGCGCGCCTCATGGCCGCTCAGCCGCGCATTCATCACCACATCCAGCAGGCCTGCCGCGCTGGAGGCGACAAAGATCGCAGCGGCAAATGCGGCCCAGCTGGTGGCAAGGCCGGGCAGCAGGAAACCTGCCGCCAACATCAGGGCACAGACCGTCATCGCCGAGGCCCCCAGCAGGCGGTCGATCCGCGGCGCGACCCACATGGCCCCCACCGCCCCTGCAGCACCAACCAGCAGCGCCAGGCCAAAGTCTGCATCGCCCAACCCGGCCTGCGCCTTCAGCTGCGGCGCATAGGCCGCGAAGGTACCGACACAGAACCCCATCACCGCAAAGGCCCGCCCATGCACCGCACTGGTGCGCATATCCGTCATGAATTCCATAGCCGCGAGAATGCACAGTGCGCGTTGGGTCACAATCGCCAAATTGTACCGTTACACGCTGGCGCCGCGCAGCGCGGCGCGCTATCCCGTTGCCATGCTGATCTTCACGCCGCAGGCCCTTGCTTTTGTTGCCGTGCCAAAGACCGGGACAACCGCCATCGAACAGGCGTTGCGGCCCCATGCCGATATTGTTTTCCGCAAATCCCGCAAGCATACCTCGGCGCGGCGCCTGCACCGGCGCATCCGCCCCTTCGTCCGCGACACCTTCGGGGCCAAACTGCGGTGCTTTGCCGTGCTGCGCGACCCGGAAGACCAGATCCGCAGCTGGTACAAGTATCGCAGTCGTGACGACATCAAGGACAAACCGGAATACGCTGGCCATCTGAGCTTTGACGCCTTTGTCGAAGCGCTCCTGTCCGACGACCCGCCCCCCTGCGCCCGCATCGGCAGCCAGTATCGCATGCTGTCCGGCCGGGGCGGCCGCATTCTGGTCGATCACCTGTTCGCCTACGAACAGCTGGACCTGCTCGAGACCTTTCTCAGCCAGCGCTTCGAGGAGAGAATCACCTTCGCGCCGCGCAACGTGTCACCCGCGGTTCCCGCCGAGCTGTCGCCGCGAAACCGTGATCGTCTGCGGGCCGCCCGCGCGGCAGAGTTCGATCTGCACGCCAGACTGCGCGATGCAGGTGGAAAACTCGCCCCGCGCGGATGATTGTCACAGTTTAGGTCTTTCCAAACAGCATGTTTCCGTCTACCAAAACGGCTTCACGCGGGGTGACAGCCTTGGAGGCACCCCCGATTGCTTATGGAGATATAAAATGGCGAATGAGATTCCTGATCTCGTATGCCAGGAACGTGCGGGGACGGGCAAGGGCGCCGCTCGCGCAGCCCGCCGCGAAGGCATGGTTCCTGGTGTTGTATTTGGTGGCGACGTTGACCCGCTGTCCATCCAGATCCCCTTCAACGAACTGCTGAAGAAACTGAAGGCCGGCCGCTTCAAGTCGACCCTGTTCAACCTCAAGGTTGAAGGCCACGATGACGTGCGCGTCATCTGCCGCGACGTTCAGCGTGACGTTGTAAAGGACCTGCCGACCCACTTCGACCTGATGCGCCTGCGTCGCACCTCGAAGATCAACCTGTTCATTCCGGTTGAGTTCATCAACGAGGAAGAATGCGTTGGCCTCAAGCGCGGCGGCGTTCTGACCGTGGTGCGCGCCGAAGTCGAACTGGTGGTGACCGCTGGTGACATTCCGGAAAAGCTGACCGTCGACCTCGCCGGCAAAGCCATTGGCGATGTGATCCACATCTCCGAAGTACAGCTGCCCGCAGGCACCAAACCGACGATCGACCGGGATTTCGTGATTGCGAACATCTCCGCGCCCTCCGGCCTCAAGTCCGCGGATGACGAAGCCGAAGGTGAAGGCGAAGAGGCGGAAGCCGCAGCGGCAGCCGAAGAATAATCCCTCTCCCGAACGCGGGAAGGCGACCTTTGAAACGGGCTCCTCAGGAGCCCGTTTTTTTATTGCCTTTTTTATTGCCCGGCCCGCTGCGATGCGCGTCCGGCCTGCCGCACAAGAGCCTGCGCGCCGGTCAGGGCCCTTCATAAGAGGCGAGCGTGCCGCCATTGATCAAGTGATTGAGCAACTGCTCACGCGCATAGCGATCCCGCTGCTTGATGGCGATCGCCTCCTGCGCGGTCAGTTCGCGACGCTCGAACCCTTGCTCCGCCAGGCAGTCATCCACTGCGTTTATCGCCCCCTGACGCCGAGAGTTCTCCGCGCCGCTGACGGCTGCTATCGTCCCCGGCAGAACGCCGAGGAAAATGATGCCCGCGATATAGCTGGACGTGACCGCGGCCTGACCGGCCCTTGGTCCACGCGGCGCACAGAACGCCAGGGATTCGCGTGCCTCAAAAACGGTACTGCCGGATTTGGTCGGCACCGACGGCCCGGGCTCGACCGCGCATCCCGACAGCATCGCGGCAGACGCCAGAATGCCCACCATGCGCGGAACCAACGCGCCCTTGCGAAATCCACCACGTGACGGCGTGTTCTGTGCCTGAACGTTGTTGTTCATGTCCCAAATATCCTTCATCTCAACCCCCGAACCTGATCGTCCGGACCACTCCAATCCAATGCTCTGAACTCGCAACGGAACCGGGCCGATTTATGGCACTGGCATCACAAAACCGCGGCAGAGGTCACGGACTGGATCTTCGGGCCAAAACCGGGCATGACTGCCCACATCAGTCACCAGGAGAGCAGGTTATGAAACTCCTCGTCGGCCTCGGAAACCCGGGCGCAAAATATGCGGGAAATCGGCACAATATCGGCTTCATGGCCCTGGATCAGATTGCGACGGATCATGGGTTCTCTCCCTGGAAGTCAAAGTTTCAGGGGCACATGTGCGACGGCACCCTCGGCACGGAAAAGGTGGTCCTCCTCAAGCCCCAGACCTTCATGAACAATTCCGGACAGTCGGTGGGAGAGGCGCTGCGCTTTTTCAAGCTGACGCCTGCGGATGTGGTGGTGTTCCACGATGAACTGGACCTTGCGCCGGGCAAATGCCGCGTCAAGCACGGCGGCGGTCATGCGGGGCACAATGGGCTCAGGTCGATCCATGCCCACATCGGCGCAGACTACGGGCGCGTCCGCCTCGGCGTCGGACACCCCGGTCACAAGGACGCGGTTGCAGGGTATGTGCTGCGTGATTTCCCCAAGGCGGATCAGACCTGGCTCGACGATCTCCTGCGGGGCCTGTCCGACGGCGCCGCGGATCTGGCCCGTGGCGACAGCGGTCGGTTCATGAATGCCGTGGCCCTCAGAGTGGCTCCCGGTCGCAGCGCCAGCGGGTCCAACACGGGCAAGACAAACCAACAGTCGCGCGCGGGGGCGGAACAAGGCCGTGCCAAGCCCGCAACCGAGGACGCCCCCGCCCCCTCTGCTGCGGATAACCGGACCCCGATGCAGAAGCTTCTCGACAAGTTCAAATAACCTCGCCGTTCGGCACAGCGATCCCCGCCAGTGCTGACCTGTGATCGCGCCGATCAGGCTGCGATGCGTCCACGCGTACGGTCAAACCGCCCCCCGCATATGGCGGAACGTCGCGCGGCGGAACTCGCCATTGCGTGAAAACGCAGAACAGCGCACTAACATAGAGTGTGAGAGAGCGCGGGCGCGCGCCGACGCGAACGGCACGACGGAGAAACGGACATGATGGACAAAGACCCTGCGATAAATGTCTTGGGAGGCCCTTTGCTCCCCTGCGCAGAGGATCCGGTCACGGGGTTCTTCCGCGATGGGCACTGCAACACCTGCGTCGAAGATCACGGCAGCCATACGGTCTGCGCGGTGATGACGTCAGAGTTTCTCGCCTACTCGAAATATGTTGGCAATGATCTGTCGACCGCGCTGCCCGCGTTTCACTTCCCGGGATTGAAACCGGGGGACCGGTGGTGCCTGTGCGCGTCCCGTTTCATGCAAGCGGCAGAAGAAGGCTGCGCCCCCGCCGTGCACCTGGAAGCAACCCACAGGCGCGCATTGGAGATCATCCCACTCCCGGTCCTGCGCGCCCATGCCGTCACCTCCCCGACCTGATCGCGCAGCGGGGCAACGCCGTCTCGGGCGCCCGCCCCCCCCCTGCCGCCCACGAATGTGCCAGCTGCGATGGGGCAGTCGCTTGATTGCGGTGGCGGGTCAGATTACTGAATGTGTCGGCCAGCCGGATCCTTAGCCTCCTTGCCAGCCTCACTCAGCGTACACAGACAGGACTGGAAAATCCCATGGGCTTCATTGCCATGAACCGTTTCAAAATTCGTCCCGGCCGGGAAACCGACTTCGAAACCATCTGGAAGGAACGTGAAAGCCGCCTCTCGGAGATGCAGGGCTTTCGCGAGTTTCGCCTTCTGAAGGGCCCCCAACACGAGGATCACACGCTCTACTCCAGCCATGTGATCTGGGACAGCCGCGCGGATTTCGAGGCCTGGACCAAATCAGACCAGTTTCGCGCCGCTCACCGCAATGCCGGGAAACGCGAGGGCGAGAGCCCGATACTAGGCGCACCTCAATTCGAAGGATTTGAGACCGTGCTCCACGACGCTTCGTAATGCAGCCCCTGTCTCGCCCCATCGGCGAGACAGGCCCCGCCGCTTGCCCGTCAGGGCTCAGGCGCCGCCCTCTGCCTTCAGATCGCCGGGGGGAACACGTCCCTGCCGCGCCTCTTGTGCCAGCCAGTCCGCGTCGCGATCCGCTTCCTCCCCGCGCAGGCCAAAACGTTCAACCGATGTCGTCAATTCGGCCGAGAGCGTGTTGATCGCATTGGCTTCTTTGGCAAGGTCGGTGGATTGCTGCATGCTCTGACGTGCGTCCGCCTGCAGGTCCCCGGCGGTTTTCGCGTTCTCCGACAGTCTTTCTTCGTTGCGCGTCGCGTTGCTGCGCACGGTTTCAGCCCGTTGCTGCACATCCTGAATGGATTGCGTCACCGTTTGCGCACTGTTTGATGCGCTTGTCATGCGCTCGGACACGCGGCCTGCCGCGCGACGTTGGCTCTCGACCTCGGCCGTGATCCCTTCGACGGAGGCATGAATGGACTGCATCAGCTCCGTGATGCCGCCAATCACGCTCGACGCATCATCCGACTGGCTGCGCATATGAGAGATCCGCTGGCGGATCTCCTCCGCCGCCTTGTCGGTTTCCGCAGCCAGGCTGCGCACCTGCCCGGCAACGATCGCAAACCCCTTGCCCGCATCGCCGGCGCGCGCCGCCTCAACCGCGGCATTGATGGCCAGCATATTTGTCTGCATGGTGATCTTCTGGATCAGCCCGACCACGGCCTCGATCTCCTCAGAGGCCTTGGAGAGCGCCTGCATTGTCTCGACCGCCTCTCCCGACAGAACGTTGGCTTCCTTGGTGACACCGCTGGTTGCGCTGGCGTTTCCGGAAATCTGGCTGATCGAGTTCATCATCTCAGCGATCGCTTCGGAGACTGCCGTCACCTCTTCTGACATGCCCTCCGCGCTGCTGGCGATCCGGGTCATCTCTGCCAGGATCTGCTCGGCAATTTCGCGGTTGTTTCGCGCCTGCCCCGCGACCTCGGTCGAGCTGTTGCTGACCAGTCCCGTCAGCGCACCGGTTCTCTCTGCGCCCTCCCGGAAGGCCCCCGAGAGGGTTTCCAGCCCCGACGACGACCGTTTCATCCGCCGCGCGTTTTCATGAATATCACACACCAGATCGTGCACTTGATCGATGAACGGATTGAACAGCGCCGCCAGCTCCGCGGCCTCGTCGCCAGTGCTCGCATCCAAACGCCGCGTAAGATCGACCCCGTTTTCCGTCATCGCCTCGATCTGTTTCTGAAGCCCCCCGGTCCCCAGCGTTGCCCCGTGTTCGGTGCTGTTGAGACCGATCATCTCATCCTCACGCGGCACGCGGATGCCCACCGCCATATCGATTGCCTTGAAGAACACCCAGCTCAGCCCAAACGCCCAGGCAAAGACCAGCACGACCCCCTCCATCTGCACCAGCACCTGCGCGCCGACGCTGCCCGCAGCGAGCTTTCCCGGCAGTGCAAAGAGTGGGAAGACAACAGTGCCGAATGCTCCGCAGACACCATGTACCGAAACAGCCCCGACCACATCGTCCAGCTTCAGCTTGTTTTCCATGACCCATTCGGACACAACCACCAGCAAACCGGCGCTGGCACCGATGACGGCAGCGCCCTGCACCGAAACCGCATCACAGCCGGCTGTGATCGCGACCAGCCCGGCGAGACTACCGTTGATGGGGCGATGCGGAATGTTCACGGGATCGATGACCCGCCCGGTCAAGATCCCCATCACGCCACCGAAACAGGCGGCCAGCAGGGTATTCAGCACGATATGCGCCAGATCGGGGCTCGCCGCCGTGGTTGAGCCGCCGTTGAAGCCGATCCAGCCAACCCAGAGAATGATGGCCCCCGCAGTTGCCAGCACATAGCTGTGCCCGTGCAGAACATTCGGACTTCCGTCCGCATTGAATTTGCCGATACGCGCGCCCAACACCACGATGCCTGCAAGCGCAACCCAAGCACCAACCGAATGCACCACGGTCGAGCCTGCAAAATCGATGAATCCCCGGTCCGCGAGATAAGCCGCGTTGTCCCCGTTGAGCAGGTTTCCCCACGCCCAATGGCCGCTCACCGGATAGATCAGCAACCCGATGAACAGGGCCGCCGCCACATAGACACCGTAGCGCATCCGCTCTGCCACCGCGCCGGACATGATTGTTGCAGCGGTGCCCGCAAAGACCGCCTGGAACACAAAAAACGTGTATTGCCAGTCATCTGCCTGCTCAAAGGCAAATGTATCGGTTCCGAACCAGCCGCCATAAGAAGCGCCAAACATCAACCCGAAGCCGAGCACATAGAAGGCACTGACCGACATCAGGAAATCGGTGATGTTCTTCTGCGCAACGTTGATGCTGTTCTTGGACCGCGCCATGCCCGCTTCGACCAGAAGAAAGCCCAGCTGCATCAGCAAGACCAGAGCCGCGGCGATGAGTGTCCACATGTGGTCCGCCGCAAGCTGAAGCTGCTGCACGGCGTGTAAGGCGTCTTGCTGCATCGCAAACCCGAAAATCGTTACCCGAAACGGTCTCAGGATTACTCAAACTCTCATAAAAAGGTGTTAAGTCCGGATCCGGCCCTGACCTGGATGGCCCGTTGTCTGCTAATCCGCAGCAGAAAAAGAACGAAAAAAGGCGCGGCCCTGCGGCCACGCCTCTCAATCCGGACAGGCACATCAGCTGCCTGATCAGTCCTCCAGGTCGCGCCCCTCTTCGGTGTCCGACATGTCAAAACCGAGGTGACGGGCGACGGTGAAAATGTCCTTGTCGCCCCGCCCGCACATATTCATCACGATGATGTGGTCCTTGGGCAGGGTCGGCGCGATCTTTGTCACATGTGCCAGAGCATGGCTCGGCTCCAGGGCCGGGATGATCCCTTCCATCGCACAAGACAGCTGGAACGCCTCCAGCGCTTCTTTGTCGGTGATCGACACATAGTGCGCGCGGCCTGTTTCATGCAGCCATGCGTGCTCCGGCCCGATGCCCGGATAGTCCAGACCGGCCGAGATCGAGAATCCCTCGAGGATCTGCCCATCATCATCTTGCAGCAGATAGGTGCGGTTGCCGTGCAGCACGCCCGGACGGCCGCCGGTGAGAGAGGCGCAATGCTCCATGTTCTCATCCACGCCTTTGCCACCCGCCTCGACGCCGATGATGTTGACCGACTTGTCATCAAGGAAGGGATGGAACAGTCCCATGGCGTTGGAACCGCCACCGATCGCCGCGATCACGGTGTCGGGCAGACGGCCTTCGCCCTCCTGCTCGGCGAGTTGCCAGCGCACCTCCTTGCCGATCACCGACTGGAAATCGCGCACCATCGCCGGGTAGGGGTGCGGCCCCGCCACGGTGCCGATGCAATAGAACGTGTCGCGCACATTGGTCACCCAGTCGCGCAGCGCATCGTTCATCGCGTCCTTCAACGTCCCGCGCCCCGAAGTCACCGGGATCACTTCGGCACCCAGCAAGCGCATGCGGAACACGTTGGGGGCCTGACGACGCACGTCATGCGCGCCCATATAGACGACGCACTTCAGACCGAATTTGGCGCAGACCGTAGCGGTCGCAACCCCGTGCTGGCCCGCGCCGGTCTCGGCGATGATCCTAGTCTTGCCCATGCGGCGCGCCAGCAGGATCTGCCCCAGCACGTTGTTGACCTTATGCGCGCCGGTGTGGTTCAGCTCGTCACGCTTCATATAGACTTTGGCCCCGCCCAGATGCTCGGTCAGGCGCTCTGCGAAGTAGAGCGGGCTTGGTCGGCCTACATAATTCTTCCACAGATCGTCCATCTCGGCCCAGAAGTCCGGGTCCACCTTGGCCTTTTCATATTCCTCTTCGAGGCTCAGGATCAGCGGCATCAGCGTTTCGCTGACAAAGCGACCGCCGAAGATGCCGAAACGGCCATTTTCGTCCGGCCCGTTCATGAAGCTGTTGATGAGATCATCGGCCATGGGTGGTGTCTCCGTCTTCCGTATGCGCTGGTTCTAAAGCGCATTTAGGACAAGAGAAACAGTTTTCTCGGTAATTTCCTGACCCCTGTGTCAGAAACCGGGGTTTCGTGAACGGTTTCGCTTCGGGCAGAGCCCGAAGCGACCCGCGCCGCGCGCGCCCTTCGGGCGCGCGCGGCGCCAGGCCCAACGGCACGATGGGCTTCCCAAAGGGAAGCACAAGAGCGGGCGGGAGCCACCCCCGGCTGCGTCAGTCCTGTTTGGGGCGCAGGTTCAGATCAGTCAGAACGGCTGCAACCGCCTCAAGCGCGGCCCGAACTGGTGGATCATGCCGCGCGTCATGATGGCTCACCAGCCATTCCTCATGCGAAAGCTCGGCGATCTCAGGTCCGATCTGCCGCAAAGGCGGAAACCAGGCCGCCGCAAACTGTGGCAAGACCACCCGCCCCGCACCGGCGCAGGCCAGATCGACCAGCATGCGCGGGGTGCCAGCGGTGACGGAGACCTCAGCCCCATGATGTGCCCAGATCCAACGTGCGGAAGGTGTCACTGCGGCGTGCTCTGGTACTGCTGCAAAGCCGCGCACGGTCTCATCAACGGCATAGCATGCATAGGAAACCCGCCCCGTGCATCGCCCGGCCAGCCAACTCTGATCCGGGCGATGGTTGCGAACGCCGATATCAGCGCCCCGCCGTGCGATATCCAGCCGCGCATCCGCTTCCAGAAAGACCGGGCGCCAGTGCGCCTCTGCTTGCCACCAGCGCGGCAGGTGCCGGGCGAGATAGGCCGAGGTCCAACTGCCCGCCGTGATGCGCACCTCTGCCGCAAGGGGCGTCGCAACCAGGCGCCGCAAGCGCTGCGCCTCGGCCTGAAGATTACGGGTTTCGCCAAGGAGCGCCCGCCCCTGCGCTGTCAGGCGATAACCATGGGGACCCCGCTCGAACACCTGCGCGCCGACCTGACGCTCGAAGGCGCGCATGCGTCGGCTGAGTGTGGGAACACTCACACCGGTCTGCTGCGCGACGGCGGCCAACCCGCCCGCGTGACCGACACGCGCGAACAGCTCCAGATCATCAAGCGATGGAGTCTCTTTCATTTTTGAAATGCCACTTGCACAGATGCGCTCTCCAACTGCTGAAAAACATCAGCAATCCTGATCACATCTTACCACAAATGAAAGCCTGCCGGCATGTTTCTTTCTTACACGCGGCCGCGCACACCCCAACCGCCCCACCAAAGCGTCTGGCAGATCGAGCGCAACACGGCCCACCGTCGCCTCGCCTCCTATCGCAAACGCAAACGGCGGCTGCGCCGCCTGAGGGCGCTCAGATGGATCAAGCGATGTTGGAAATCGAACCCGTAAACTCCGTCAAACCGCCTGCGTGGCGTCGACAAACGCACGCATCAGATCAGGGTCCTTTTGTGCGGGAGCGCTTTCTACGCCAGAGGCCACATCGACCTGACGCGCGCCGGTCTTGCGGATCGCCTCCGCGACGTTCCCGGGCGTCAGGCCCCCCGCCAGCATCCAAGGCGCCTGCCAGTATTTCTTGTCCGCCAGCAATTGCCAATCAAAGGCGATGCCATTGCCCCCGGGCAGCTTTGCCCCCTTTGGCGCCTTGGCATCGATCATGATCTGGTCCGCAACTTGCGCGTAAAGATCGATGGGCGCCAGATCGGAGGCTTCGGCCACGCCGATCACCTTCATCACCGGCAAACCATAGCGGGTCTTGATCTCGGCCACACGTTCCACGCTTTCCCGACCGTGCAGCTGGATCATATCCAGCGGCACCGAACCGGCGATCGCATCGAGATCGGCATCTGTGGGGTTCACCACCAACCCGACCTTCGCCAGCCCGACCGGCGCATCCACCGCCAGCGCTGCCGCCTGCGCAATCGTGACGGAACGGGCTGATTTTGAAAAGAAATTCAGGCCAACATAGGCTGCACCGGCTGCCGCCGCAGCCTCCATATCGGCGCGGGTTTTCATGCCGCAGATCTTGACCCTGATCCCCGACATATCAGGAGGCGTCGTCCAGTAGCGCGAGAACCTCGTCCTTGCCTTCGTGCTTTTGCCGCTTCAGGCGCTTGACTTCGCGCGAGAGTTTCTTGACTTCGCCATGTTTGACCCGGGCCTCGCGCCGGTGCTTGTGCTCGCGCAGGTATTCCAGCACGTAGCCCAGCGCCACCCCAAGGGCCAGACCACCCAGGACCACGACAAACAGCGGCAGGGTGATGGCGGGATTGAACCCGACCAGCTCCGCCAAGGCCTCCGGCATCAGCTTCAGGTTCACAAACCCACGATTGGCGAGGCTGACAGAGACCAGAACAACAGCCAGAACGCCCCAGACAGCATAGCGGATGTAACGCATTTACTCTTCTTTTCCGTTCAATCGATCACGGAGCAGCTTGCCCGTCTTGAAGAAGGGCACGTGCTTCTCCTCAACATGAACCGTCTCACCGGTGCGAGGGTTGCGTCCAACCCGAGCATCACGCTTCTTTACAGAAAAAGCGCCAAACCCCCTGAGCTCGACCCGGTCCCCCCGCGACATGGCAGTGGTGACCTCCTCAAAGACCGTGTTGACGATCCGCTCCACATCCCGCTGATACAAGTGCGGGTTTTCGTCTGCAATCTTCTGGATCAGTTCCGAACGGATCATGTAGTGGCCCTCCCAAAGCCCGTGTCTGACACATAGGGTACGTGAACTATAGGAAGAAAGTTGTTCAGCGAAAACAGGTTAGGCAGGGGCTTGAGGCCAAAATCATCGACTGTCGGCTGATTTGAGCGGAGAAACACGCAATTTCACAGGCGCCATCGTCTCCCGCCGCACAAGTTTCAGGCAAACCGGCTGGGAATGCTGCATCCGCGAAGTTATTGATTCGCAAGCCTTCACCGGCAGAAGATCGCGGTGCGCAGCTGCGGCCCGGATCAATGGGCCGGGCTGCAGCGCGCCTCATACGCGGTGCCACCGGTTTCGGTGTAGGGCTGCCCCCGGAACCGGCTCAGCCGCATTGCCTTTGCACGACAGGCGGCCTCGACCTCGCCGCGCACGTCCCCCTCGGACCAGCCCGGACCATATCGGCCTGACACCTTATATGTCGCGCCATCGCGTGCCAGATTCATACTCATGGACTCCGGCGCCATCGGGGCGGCACAGCCGCCAAGGGCCAGGACCACCAACAGTCGGATCGGTTTCGTCTTCATCAGTCGCACTCCTCACGGCCTCCGGGCGCGCCCCTGCCCTGTTGTACGGGCGGACAGGCGCTGTTTTCTGCATCTGCGCCATTGATGCGACATCTTCGGTGCAAAATCTACGTTGCCGATGTGGCACGCCCCGGATTGAGGGCGAGCATTCTCCTGCTGCGGGCTGCGCATCCCACATATCCGTGGCCCCCTGGCCTGAGCAACAGCACCACCGTCAGCGCAAACAGGCTTTGCCTCTCCGCGGTGGCTCGCCTATGGCTGGGCACATGGGAGAACGAGACACGCAGATGATGGATTTTGACGGCATATTGCAACAGATCGCAGCCGAGATGCAGGAGCAGGTCGACCGCGGCGCGGCCGCAAGCTATATCCCCGAGCTTGCCAACGTCGACACCGGCCAGTTCGGCATGGTCGTCGCCTTGGCCGATGGCCGCAGCTTTGCCGTGGGCGACGCCGATACGCGGTTCTCGATCCAGTCGGTATCAAAGGTCTTTACCCTGGCCCTTGCGTTGGGGCGTCTGGGCGAAGACCTGTGGCGCCGGGTCGGGCGAGAACCCTCCGGCCTGCCCTTCAACTCGATCCTTCAGCTCGAACATGAACACGGCATTCCCCGGAACCCGTTCATCAATGCCGGCGCCCTGGTGGTGACCGATGCCATTCTGGCCGGCCATGCCCCGCGCGAAGTGCTCGGCGAGATCCTGCGGTTCATCCGCGCCGCTGCCGAGGATGAGAACATCCATATCGATGAGGCTGTTGCGCGATCCGAGACGGAGCATGGCAATCGCAACATGGCGCTCAGCCACTTCATGGCAGCGCATGGCAATTTCGAAAACAGCCCCGAGCTCACCTGTGGCACCTATTTTCACCAATGCGCGATCGAGATGACGCCGCGCCAGCTGGCCATGGCGGGTCGGTTCCTTGTGGGGGCACCGGATTTGCCGACGATGATCGCACGAGATCGCGTGCGCCGGATCAATGCGCTCATGCTGACCTGCGGGCATTACGACGGCTCGGGCGATTTTGCCTATCGGGTCGGGCTCCCGGGCAAGAGCGGCGTGGGGGGCGGCATTCTGGTCATCGCCCCCGGGCGCGCATCGATCGCCGTCTGGTCTCCCGGCCTCAACCGCCATGGCAATTCGCAACTCGGAACCCTAGCGGTAGAGCGCTTCGCGCAAGAGACCGGCTGGTCCGTCTTCGGCTGAGCGGACCCCCTGTCCACGGCGGCAAGGGAATGGCCAACCGGTTGCTATTGCAGGGCCGGGGCACCTCCAATAAGTGTTACGTTATTACATATGAATCACAGAGGATTATTCCGCATGCCCACCCTCTCTCGCACAAGCATCGCCTTGCTGAGCGCGGCCACCCTGGCATTCTCCGCCCCGGCCTTCGCAGGCTCCGGACACGACCACGACCACGACCATGCACATGAGCACGCGCACAACAAAGAGATCTACAAAGGGTATTTCGAAGACGAACAGATCCAGCCGCGCACCCTGTCCGACTGGCAAGGTGACTGGCAATCCGTCTATCCTTACCTCGTCGACGGGACGCTGGATCCGGTGATGGCGCATAAGGCCGAGCATGGCGACAAGACCGCCGCAGAGTATCGCGCCTACTACGAGACCGGCTATGCAACCGATGTGGACGCCATCCGCTTTGATGGTGACACAGTGACCTTCACGGCCGGCGGAGAGAGCTACAGCGGCACCTATGTGTCCGACGGCTACGAGGTGCTGACCTACAAGAAGGGCAATCGCGGCGTTCGCTACATCTTCAAAAAAGACAGCGGCGACGACAAGGCACCGACCTACATCCAATTCAGCGATCACCACATCGCGCCGAAAGCCGTGTCGCACTACCACCTCTATTGGGGGGAGGACCGTGCCGAGGTTCTGGAAGAGCTGACCAACTGGCCGACCTATTACCCGGCAAGCTACAGCGCCGACGACATCGTGCATGAGATGATCGCGCACTGAACCTGACATCCCGGGGTTCCGCCTGACCGGCGGCCCCCGCCCAAGACATCTCTCACACATAAAAAAGCCCCGCAGGATCGCTCCTGCGGGGCTTTCTGATCTCTGTCAGAGCGACTTATTCGCTCTTCAGCGCTGCGCCAAGGATATCGCCGAGGGACGCGCCGGAGTCGGAAGAACCATACTGTTCGACGGCTTCTTTCTCTTCTGCGATCTCGCGTGCCTTGATCGACAGGCCCAGACGACGGGTCTTGGAGTCGATGTTGGTGACGCGCACGTCGACCTTGTCACCGACCGAGAAACGCTCAGGGCGCTGCTCTGCACGGTCACGGGACAGATCGGAGCGGCGGATGAAGGACTTCATGCCTTCGTATTCCACTTCGATGCCACCGTCTTCGATCGCGGTCACTTCCACGGTCACGATGGAGCCACGCTTCACGCCGCCAACGGCGTCTGCGAACTTGTCACCGCCCAGCGCCTTGATGGAGAGCGAGATGCGCTCCTTCTCGACGTCCACTTCGGAGACAACGGCCTGAACCACGTCGCCTTTGCGGTAGTTCTGGATCGCATCTTCGCCACGCTCGTCCCAGGACAGGTCGGAGAGGTGAACCATGCCGTCGATGTCGCCTTCGAGGCCGATGAACAGACCGAATTCGGTGATGTTCTTGACTTCGCCTTCGACCTGAGTGCCCTCGGGGTGTGTTTCTGCAAACACTTCCCACGGGTTGCGCATGGTCTGCTTGAGGCCCAGGGACACGCGACGCTTGGCGCCGTCGATTTCCAGAACCATGACGTCCACTTCCTGCGAGGTGGAGACGATCTTGCCGGGGTGCACGTTCTTCTTGGTCCAGGACATCTCGGAGACGTGGACCAGACCTTCGACACCGGGCTCCAGCTCAACAAATGCACCGTAATCGGTGATGTTGGTGACGCGACCCTTGTGAACGGAGGCCAGCGGGTACTTGGCGCCAACCAGATCCCACGGATCTTCCTGCAGCTGCTTCATGCCGAGGGAGATACGGTGGGTCTCTTTGTTGATCTTGATCACCTGGACCTTGACGGTTTCGCCGATGGACAGGATCTCGGAAGGGTGGTTCACACGGCGCCATGCCATGTCGGTGACGTGCAGCAGCCCGTCAACACCGCCGAGGTCAACAAACGCACCGTATTCGGTGATGTTCTTGACCACACCCTCGACCGCCTGGCCTTCGGACAGGTTGCCGATGACTTCGGCACGCTGCTCGGCGCGGGACTCTTCGAGGATTGCGCGACGGGACACAACGATGTTGCCACGACGACGGTCCATCTTCAGGATCTGGAACGGCTGCTTCAGACCCATCAGCGGGCCAGCGTCGCGCACGGGGCGGACGTCAACTTGCGAGCCGGGCAGGAAGGCCACGGCGCCGCCGAGGTCGACGGTGAAGCCCCCCTTGACGCGGCCGAAGATCGCGCCTTCGACGCGCTGATCGTCTGCGTATGCTTTTTCCAGGCGGTCCCATGCTTCTTCGCGGCGCGCCATCTCGCGGGAGATGACAGCTTCGCCACGGGCGTTTTCAGCCGCGCGCAGGTAGACTTCGACTTCGTCGCCAACGGTGACGTCTGCCGCTTCGCCGGGATTTGCGAATTCTTTGAGCTCGACGCGACCTTCCATCTTGTAGCCGACGTCGATGATGGCCTGACCGGCCTCAATGGCAATGATTTTGCCTTTGACTACGGAACCCTCTTCGGGGGTGTCCATTTCGAAGCTTTCTTGCAGGAGGGCTTCGAATTCCTCCATCGATGTGTTTTGAGCCATGTGGTCTCAGGTTTCCTTTTCAAAGTTTTGCTGGCCGAGTGGTTGTCTCCACCGGTCTGAACGGGGTTGGTCGGTCCGAAAAGCGGTACGCAAACGAATCGGGAGCCACAAACAAACACAAAGGGCCGAGGTATGCCCCGACCCTGCTCCGACTGTCCTGGTGCGTTTTCGCATCTCTGTTGACAAGGCGCTGTATAGGCGGTTTTGGCCTTGCTGGCAAGGGGCATTGGCAGTGGGCACGGCCTTGAGGCGGGACCGGGGCCAATAGCAAGTGTGTCTCTCGTCATCCAGGACAGACAAGGTGCCCCAATCCCGGAGAACGAATTGGCCAGCCTTCCGCCCTGCGCGCCAAAACGGGCGAACAATCAGCCATTGGACAGTACCATTTTGCATGGCACCGTTTGGCCATGGACGAACAAATTCGATTCGCGCACACGCATTCTTCAAACCACCGCTCCGAGATCGAAGCGAGCCGTCAATGTGGCTGCTTTTACTGTTCTTCAGTTTTCGCCCCAGAAGAAATTCTCGATTGGTGTGACGACGGACGTACAGCGCAGTGCCCACGCTGCGGCATCGATTCTGTCATTGGCGATGCTTCCAAATGTCCCGTGCACGATCTGAAATTCCTGGGAAGAATGAAACGGCATTGGTTCTAGGGCTACCCTCCCAATCGGGCTCTAGACACCTAGCTACCTCAAAAACAAGAAGGCGGAGCATAGCGTCCCCGCCCCTTCTGATTTCGTCAAACCTAGATCAGTTGATCTCAGTAACCAGCGCCGCCTTGCTCTTGCGCACCTTAGGCATTGGCAACAACCAGTCGCCCTCTTCCTGGCGATACCCGAGTGGCAACAGCACCTTGGACCGCAGCCCCTTTGATTTCAGGTCGAGGATCTCATCCACCTGATCGGGGTCAAAGCCCTCCATCGGGGTGCTGTCGACGCCCAGCTCAGCTGCTGCCGCCAGCGCGAAACCCAGCGCGATATAGGCCTGATGCGCCGCATGCGCCGCGTTCTGCTCTGCCGGGCGCGGCAGCAGCATGTCCTTGAGGTTGCTGTAGTAGGCCTGAAGCAACTCCGAGTCGCCGCGTTCCTCCACCATCTGCGCCACCACCGCATCAATCCGGTCTTCGGTGTAGTTGTCCCAGGAGGCAAAGACCAAGAGGTGGGACCCGTCGGTGATCTGCGCCTGATCCCAGGCCACGGGGCGGATCGCCTCGCGGATCTCCTTGTTGCGGATCACAAACAGCTCAAACGGCTGTACGCCGCTGGAGGTCGGCGCCATGCGGATTGCTTCGACAATCTGCGCAACCAGGCCTTCCGGGACCGTTTTAGAGGGATCCATCTTCTTGGCTGCATAGCGCCAGTTGAGCTTTTCGAGAAACATCGGTCAGTCCTTTTTGATCGGTATGGCAGGTCACATAACAACTGAACCGTTCGGTTCAAGTCGCTATTATCTCGACGTCGAGATTTAATTATGCGCCATGCGATCCGGTTTCAACCCGCCTGCCTCTAGGTGAAATGAAAAGACGCCCCTGCAGGGGGCGCCACACGCAGCAATGAGGCGTGGTAACCGGCTCAGGCGCCCCGGCGGGCCTCCACCAGAGCAACCGCCTGCCCCACCGCCTCGTCAATGCTGAGGCTGCTGGTATCCAGTGTCACCGCATCATCAGCCGGTTTCAGGGGCGCTTCGGCCCGGTGCATGTCGCGCTCGTCCCGCGCGCGGACATCCGCCAGCACCTCTTCAAGCGTGATGATCCCGCCGTTGCCGGTCAACTCCCGGAACCGGCGCGTGGCGCGCACTTCGGCGCTGGCGGTGACGAAGAGCTTCACCTCCGCCTCCGGGCAGATCACCGTGCCGATGTCACGCCCGTCCATGACAGCCCCGCCGGAGCGGCGGGCGAAGGCGCGTTGAAAATCCACCAAGGCCGCCCGCACTCCGGCAATCACCGCAACCTTTGATGCAGCCTGGGCCACCTCGGCGGTGCGCAGATCCGTGCGATCCAGGTCCGTCACCTCCAGCGCCTCGGCGGCGGCAACCGGCTCGGCCCCGTCCAGCATCCGCGCGCCGACCGCGCGGTACAGCAATCCGGTGTCGAGATGCCCAAAGCCGAAGTGCGCCGCGACCGCCTTCGAAATGGTGCCCTTGCCCGCAGCTGCGGGGCCATCAATTGCAACGGTAAAACTCATCAGACCCTTCTCCTCACAGCAACTTGGGCTGGCGATGCCACCCCCGGCAGGAGGCGCTGACCTCTCCCGGGAATTTGCTCGACAGGTGGTATATCATTGATTGTCGCGGCTGAGGTTCGCCCCGAGATCCCCCATCAGCCGTTCAAAAATCGGAAAGGACGTGGCAATGGGACTGCCGTCATCGACGGACACCGGGTTTTGCGCGCCCATCCCCATCACCATGAAGGACATGGCGATGCGGTGATCCAGGAAGCTTTCGGCGGTTGCGCCGCCCTTGACGCCATCGGGGCCGCACCCCTCGACGCTCCACCAGTCTTCGCCTTCATCAACGGAAACACCATTTGCACGCAAGCCGCGGGCCATGGCGTCGATGCGGTCGCTCTCCTTGACGCGCAACTCCTTGACGCCGGCCATCATGGTGGTGCCTGTGGCAAAGGCCGCAACCACCGACAGCACCGGATATTCGTCGATCATGGAGGCGGCGCGTTCGGGTGGCACCTCGATCCCCTTCATGTCGGGAGAGTATCGCGCGCGCAGATCGGCGACTGGCTCGCCGCCTTCTTCGCGCGGGTTCTCGAAGCTGAGGTCGGCGCCCATGTCCTGGAGCGTGTAGAATAGGCCGGCCCGGGTCGGGTTCAAACCGATGCCGGGAACCAGCACATCCGATCCGGGCGTGATCAGCGCCGCGCACACCGGGAAGGCGGCAGAGGATGGATCGCGCGGGACGGCGATCACCTGCGGCTTCAGTTCCGGCTGACCGGTGAGGGTGATGACGCGCCCCTCATCCGTGGTTTCGGTGGCAATCGTTGCGCCAAAGCCCGCCAGCATCCGCTCCGAATGGTCCCGGGTGGCTTCGCGTTCGATCACAACGGTCTGGCCGGGGGCGTTGAGCCCGGCGAGCAAAACGGCAGATTTCACCTGCGCCGACGGCACCGGCACCTCGTAGCGGACCGGAACCGGATCCGCCGCGCCGACAATGGTCATCGGCAGGCGACCGCCTTCGCGGCCCACCGATTGCGCCCCAAACAGGGCCAGCGGATCAGTAACCCGTGCCATCGGCCGCTTGTTCAACGAGGCATCCCCGGTGAAGGTTGCGGTGATCGGGGACGTCGCCATCGCGCCCATAATCAAGCGCACGCCGGTTCCGGAGTTGCCGCAATCGATCACGTTCTCCGGCTCGGCAAAACCGCCGACACCGACCCCAAAGACGGACCATTCGCCGCCGCCATGATTGATGACCTCTGCGCCAAACGCCTGCATCGCCTTGGCCGTATCCAGAACGTCCTCGCCCTCCAGAAGACCGGAAATGCGGGTTTCCCCCACCGCCATCGCGCCCAGGATCAAGGCCCGATGCGAGATCGACTTGTCCCCCGGAACATGGGCCTCGCCCTTGAGCGCAGTGGCGCGGCGGGAGGTCATCGGGATGGGCGTACCGTGGCCGGACATGGCGGTTCCTCTCTGAGCAGTCGTTTGCAAGGCTGTTAGCGCAAGACGCAACGGTCGTCCATCGTCAAGCACCTGACCACATGGCGCAAGGTCCAAGGTGTTGCGCTTTGCTCCGCAAGTCGCGGTGGGGCAGGCCGCGCCTCCGGCGCGGCCTGCCGGGCCCAACGGGAGGCCGTGCATTTCATATGCAGGGGCGACGGGCGGGAGCGCCCCCGTCTCCGGAACAGCGATCGGGCTCGGTCGCCACGGTTGGACCCGCTACCCCTTGCGGCGGAAGGTAAGGTAATGCGGCGTGCGCCCCTCGCGCAGAGCCTTTTGTTCGTAGCGGGTCGAAATCCAGTCCACCCAGGGCTGGCGCCAGTCGGACGGCCCGTCCGCAAGCCACTCAAATCCGGCCTTGGGCACTTCCTCCAGGGTCTGACGCACATAATCCGGAATGTCCGTTGCCACGCGAAACAGCGCGCCGGGCTTCAGCGCACGAGCAAGCGGTTCGAGGTGCTCGGGCGTTACAAAACGGCGACGGTGATGGCGCGCCTTGGGCCAAGGGTCCGGATACAGAAGAAACGCCCGCGACAGGCTCTGCTCCGGCAGCACATCCATCAGATCCCGGGCGTCGCCGGGGTGCACGCGCACATTGCCCAAACCCGCTTTGCGCAGCTTCCCCAGCAGCATCGCAACCCCATTCACATATGGCTCTGCGCCAATGATGCCGACATCCGGGTTGGACTGGGCCTGGTGCACCAGATGTTCGCCGCCGCCAAACCCCACTTCGAGCCAGACCTCGCGCCCGTCAAACAGGCGCGCCAGATCCAGCGGCACCCGATCCGGGTTTTCGTCCCAGCCGACAGCTCCCGGGCTGAGCCCGGGCAACATCTCGTCGAGGTCCCGCACCTGGTTTGGCTTCAACTGCTTGCCTTTGAAGCGCCCGTAGAAGTTACGCCAGGGCGCACCGGAGGCATGCTTGTCCGCCGCATCCATATCTTCGCTACGCGCAGCAGCCGCGCCGGCCGGGGCATCCTTGTCTGACATCGGGGCTGGTGTCCTCTGATGATGGCGGGTATCGCGGATGCAATAGAGCCACCTGAAAAATCGCGCTTCCCTGTGCCGCAGAGCAAGCCCGCCGTCAAGTCGCCCGCCATCGTGCCGCCCTCAGTCGTCAGTGGTGGCGTCGGGGCCGCTCCTGTCTTGCTCGGCCGCGTCCTCCCAATGGAACCAATGCAACAACCGGTGTGCGACCGGTGCCACGATGAGCCCAGACACCGCCAGCGCGACAAATCCGCTATAGAGCGCAAACAGGCTGACAAACACCTGCGCCTGCATGGTACCCGGCATCTGCACAAGCCCCAGGCCGCTCACCAGGGTTGCGGCGTGCAGCAACGCCTCCGAGAGCGCGATCTGCTCCAGGTGCATCAGGAACAATGCCCCCGCCGTGATCGACCCCACGACCAGGGCCGCCGCCGCCCCGACATGACAGCCCATCCGGCGCAGGAACCGACCTCGCGAGATCGGCGGGGTGCGGCGCGTTTCATACATGAACCCTGCCCCCCAGCACCGCAGGCATGCGCTGGCTCTGCCGCGCAGTCAGCGCAACGCAGTTCCTCACGGAGCTTCCTCGCGCAAGACACCTGCCGCGATCAACCGCAGACGCGAGGGATACCACTCATCTCCCGAATCCACCTGCAAGGTCTCGATGGCAAACTCGGCCTCGACCCCGCGCCTCAGCATGTAGCGGAGATACTCATACATCTCACGCTGGGTATCTTCGTAGATCCAGGACCCAAAAACAAAGGGGGTATCCCAGCCCCGGCTCTGACGCAGGTCGTTATAATAGCTCTCGACGGCCCCGGGTGACCAGGAGCGGCGGTGAAACCCGATCTTGGACCCCAGCGTCATCTGACGTCGCGCCCCGGCGAGAAAGATGTCGACGCAGGCGCTCACGCATTCTCCGTCCACCTGCGTATCAAGGCCGTAGTCGGCGATGATCCAGGCGATCTCGGAACTGGCGTAGATGCTGCCACCGCTGGAATTCAGGCGCAAGATGCTGACATCGGGATGCGCCTGCAACAGGGCGCGGACCCGGTCGATGTCCTCGACCACGATCTCTCCCGGCTGGTCCTCGCCACCCCCCTCGGTGTCAAAAATCAGCGTCTCACCTGCCACACGCAGGCGCTCCCCGCCAGGATCAAGCGCCACTGCCGGGAGCGCCATCCCCACAAGACACAGAAAGCTGAGGACAGATGCCGGTCGGAAACGGGTGGTCATTTTGGAAATACCCCTGATGAAACCTATCGCCCCCTGCATAACGCCGTCGCCCCCGGGCATGCCAGTTCCTTTTCTCCCCTCAGCCGCACGCACCGAGCAACCGCAGGCAGGGGACCAAACGCCGCGCGCAAAAAAAGGGCGGGATAGCCCGCCCTCCTTCACTTGGATTGCATTGCCCAACCGTTTCAGACGGCCGCCTTCAGCGCCTCGGTCAAGTCGGTGCGTTCCCAGGAGAACCCACCATCCGCTTCGGGCGCGCGACCAAAGTGGCCATAGGCGGCGGTACGCTGGTAGATCGGCCGGTTCAGCTCCAGATGGGTCCGGATGCCGCGCGGCGTCAGGTCCATGCACTGACGCACAGCTGCCTCGATCCGTTCATCGGGGACGGCGCCGGTGTCATGCGTGTTCACATAGATCGACAGCGGCGCGGCGACGCCGATCGCATAGGACAGCTGCAAGGTGCACTTATGCGCCAGCCCGGCGGCAACGATGTTCTTGGCCAGATAACGCGCGGCATAGGCGGCGGACCGGTCCACCTTGGTCGGATCCTTGCCGGAGAAGGCACCGCCGCCATGGGGAGCTGCGCCGCCATAGGTGTCGACGATGATCTTGCGCCCGGTCAGCCCGGCATCCCCATCCGGACCGCCGATCACGAATTTTCCGGTCGGGTTCACGTGCCAGACGGTGTTGTCGGTCAGCCACCCGTCGGGCAGGGTTTCGCGAATATAGGGCTCGACGATGGCGCGAATGTCGTTCGACGTCAGGGTCTCGTCCAGATGCTGGGTCGACAGCACCAAGGAGGAGACTTCGACAGGCTTGCCATTCTCATAGCGCACCGAGATCTGAGACTTCGCATCCGGGCCCAGCACGGGCTCGCTGCCATTCTTGCGCACCTCGGCGAGGCGGCGCAGGATCGCATGGGAGAACTGGATCGGCGCCGGCATCAGCGCATCGGTCTCATCGGTTGCAAACCCGAACATGATCCCCTGATCACCCGCACCTTCGTCCTTGTCGCCAGAGGCATCGACACCCTGGGCGATATGGGCGGACTGCTCATGCAGGAGGTTCGTGATCTCGACAGTCTCGTGATGGAACTTGTCCTGCTCGTAGCCGATATCCTTGATACAGGCGCGCGCGATCTCGTCGATCTTGCCCATATAGTCCTTCAGCTTGGCCTGATCGGCCAGCCCGACCTCGCCGCCGATCACCACGCGATTGGTGGTGGCGAACGTCTCGGCAGCGACACGCGCCTCGGGTTCTTCGGCGATCAGCGCATCCAGAACGGCATCGGAAATCCGGTCACAGACTTTGTCCGGGTGACCCTCGGAAACGGATTCCGAGGTGAAGGTATAGGTAGTGCGGCTCATAAGAGATGTGCTCCATTGAATGTAAGACCGCCACGCCAGGAAGCCGTTGTGGCGGCAATCGGAACGCAGTACGCGCGTTCATGATCTTGGTCAATCTATAGCTTGAAGAGATTAAGCAAGTGTTTGCCGGCGTTTCATGCCCAGACGTGGCAGCGCTGCGACACCTGTCAGCAGCAGGGCCAGGACCAATGCCGGCCAATCGCCGCTGCGGCTGTAGACCGTTGCCGGCAAGGCAGCAGGCAACCGGGCGTCGAGATATCCCGCAGTATCAAGCGCCAGGCTGTCGCGGATCTGGCCATAAGGTCCGATGATGGCCGAAATCCCGGTGTTGGCCGCCCGCACCATCGGCAATCCCTGCTCTGCCGCCCGCAGCTGCGCCTGCACGAGATGCTGATAGGGGCCGGAATAGCTCCCGAACCAGGCATCATTGGTGATCAGAACAAGATAGTCGGGGCGGTCCGGCGCGGCGTTCACGTCCTGCGCAAAAACCGCCTCATAGCAGATCAACGGCAGCGCCCGGCCGGCGGTCGTATCAAGAAGCCTGCGTTGCGTGCCGGGCGCATAGCCACCGCGGACGCGGGAGGCGAGGCCGAAGACGCCGAACCGTTCCCAAAGCGCCGGGAGCGGCATGTATTCCCCAAAGGGCACCAGATGCATCTTGTCATAGATGTCGAGCGCCTCTCCCTCTGCACTCATCACCACGGCAGAGTTCATGTAGCGACCGTTTTCCTGCCGCTGAATGCCATAGATCAGCTCCGCCCCTCCCGCGGCCTCGACCAGTGCCGGGCGCAGGTCGGCGATGTAATTCTGCAAGGTGGGGATCGCCGTCTCCGGCCAGATCACCAGATCCGGCCGCCCCCCTGCCGCCAGCCCGGTGGACACCGGGGCGGCCGTGAACTCCAGCATGCGCTGCACAAAGGTCCAGCGCTTCTCCGGCATCCATTTTTCGGACTGCGGTGCATTGGGCTGCACAAGCCGTATCGTTTGCTCGGTCAGGGGCAAGCGGCCACCAAATTGTCGGCCATCCGGCATCCAGGCCACCGCGCAGATCACGACCAGCGGCGGCGCAAGCGCGACCACTGGCCGGCGCAAGACCAGCACCAGGGGCAGCACGCACAGCAGCAACAGGATCGCAAACCCGTGCGACCCGACCCACGGCACCGCTCGCAAAGCCAACTCCCCCGGCATGGCAAGCTGCGCCATCCCGGCCCACGGGAACCCCGTCAACACATAGGCGCGCGCCAACTCCGCCAGGCTCCAGCAGCCGATCAGCGTGAACATCCGCCAGTCTCCGCGCCCCAGCCGTGCAGCCCCCCAAAAGGCCACAGCCCAGAACAGCGACAACCCGGATGCCAGCAGCGCCAGCGCAAACGGGGCCATCCACCCGTAGGTGGCCGCATCAACCTGAAACGGCTCCATGATCCAGGACAGGCCAAAGCCAAAGTAGCCGCAGCCAAGCAGCCAGCCGATCCAGCCGGACCGACGCGCGGACCCGGCATGAAGATAGAGCAACGCCACGCCCAACAACGCCAAGGGAGCCGCCCAAACCGCCGCCACAGGCGCTAACCCCTGCGCGAGGATCGCGCCCGCAACAAAGGCCGGCATCAGCGCTGCCACAGGCCGCACCGCACGCGCCAGCTTCATTCGGCGGCGATGCCCGGCAAGCGCACCCGCAAACGTTTGATCCGGCGCGGATCGGCGTCGATCACTTCGAACTCGGGACCTTCGGGATGCTGGATAACTTCGCCACGCGCCGGAACCCGGCCAGAAAGCATGAACACCAGCCCCCCAAGCGTATCGATCTCCTCGCCGTCCACATCCTCGTGCTGCGTCAGCGGAATGCCGATCTCGCCCTCGAACTCACCGAGCGGCGTTCGGGCCTGTGCCACATAGCAGCCGGGCTTTTCCTGCACCCAGGTCTGATCCTCGCCACTGTCGTGTTCATCCTCGATCTCGCCAACAACCTGTTCGATCAGGTCCTCGATCGTCAGCAGCCCGTCAACACCGCCGTATTCGTCGATCACCAACGCCATATGCCGGCGCTCTGCCTGCATCTTGGTCAGCAACACGCCAATCGGCATCGACGGGGGCACAAACAGCAAGGGGCGCACCATACGCGCCAGCTGGAAATCGTCGTTCTCGCAATCAAACCCGTAGGTCAGTGCCAGATCCTTAAGGTGAACAAACCCCAGGGGCGTATCAAGCGTGCCCTCATAGACGGGGATGCGGGTGAACCCGGTGTCGCGGAACACCTGCACCAGCTCATCGCGCGAGATGGTCACCGGCACGGCATCGATCTCCGCCGTGGGAATGGCGACGTCCTCGACCCGCAAACGGCGCAGGTTCATCATGCCGGGTGGCGGGTCCGCCAAAACTTCTTCGGTCCCGTTTTTGGGAGCCTCGTCTTCAGCGGTCTGGGAGAAACTCCCCAAAATCTTGCTCAGGAACCCGGGCGTCTCCGCCCCATTCAGCTTCGGCTCCGTCGCTTCAATATCCTGCAGCGCGCCATGCGCTGCGTTAGAACTGCCTTCTATATCGCCCATTGATCCATTCCAAAAAGGCCGCCTACGGCCCGTCCTCTATGATATATGGGTCAGGGATACCCAGTTTGCCAAGTATCCCGACTTCCAATCTTTCCATAACCGTGGCGTCGCCGTCACGAATGTGATCATACCCCAAAAGATGCAAGGTTCCGTGAACAAGCAGATGGCGGATATGATCCTCGGGCGGTTTTTGCGCCAGATCGGCTTCTTTCATGCAGGTTTCATAGGAAATCGCGATGTCGCCCAAGGCCGCGTCGCCCATGAAATCCACCTCCGGCGGCGCAGGCTGACCGCCCTCCTCCGCGGCGGCAAGCTCCTGCGCAGGCCAGCTCAGCACGTTGGTCGGCTTTGGCTTGTCGCGAAATTCGGCATTGAGATCCGCAATCCGCGCATCATCACAGCCCAGCACAGTGACTTCCCAGTCCTCAGCCGGCAGCTCCAGATACGCAAGCGTAGCCGCCACGGCGACTTCTGCCTGTTTATTCAGCGCCGCCGCATCCCAGCGGGCATCTTCGATCACAACATCCAATATCATACTGCCGCCATAGCTTGACGCGGCTGGGAAAAAAAGAACCTTTCCCCCTGCACCCCGTCACAAGAAAGCCCCCGCCGATGACCGCCCGCTTCGACATCCGCCCCGCAGATCCCGCCAGCCCCGCGATCCGGCCGCTGCTGGAGGCGCATCTGACACATACATCACATACTAGCACGCCGGAGGCCTGCCACGCGCTGGATCTTGCGGGCCTGCAAGCGGCGGACATCCGGTTCTATGCCGCCTATGACGGTGACGTCGCCGTAGGATGCGGCGCGCTGAAGGATCTCGGGGCGGGGCGAATGGAAGTCAAATCCGTGCATGTTGCCTCCGCCGCCCGCGGACGCGGCATCGCCCGCGCCCTGATGCAGAGGCTTCATGAGGTTGCCGCGCACTCGGGCGCCCAAGTGCTGCTGCTGGAAACCGGCTCCGACCAATTGCCGCCCTTCGACGCGGCCCGCGCCCTCTACGAGCGCCTCGGTTACCAATACTGCGCCCCGTTCGGCAACTACAAAGCCCACCCCGAGAGCGCTTTTATGCGATACGACCTTGCAGACTGAGCCCTTCAACTTCTCTTAAATATCCTCGCCGAAGGCATCTGCCTTGCCCGCAACCACCACCGGCCGCGGCAGGGGCGAAGCGCACAGGCGCCCTCAGCCGGAGATTTCGTCCTTGTCGTAGGCCTCGATGATCGCCGCCACCAGCGGGTGGCGCACCACATCCTTGGCGGTGAAATAATTGAACGAGATCTTGGGGATGGGCGTCAGCAGGCGTTCGGCATCCTGCAAGCCCGATTGCACCCCGCGCGGCAAATCGACCTGAGAGCGGTCACCGGTGATCACCATACGCGATCCTTCGCCCAGACGGGTCAGGAACATCTTCATCTGCATGGTGGTGGCGTTCTGCGCCTCATCCAGCACCACAAAGGCATTGGAGAGCGTGCGCCCACGCATGAAGGCCAGCGGCGCGATCTCAATGGTCTTTTCTTCCTTGAGCTTGGCCAGCTGCTTGCCCGGCAGGAAGTCATTCAGTGCATCATAGAGCGGCTGCATGTAGGGGTCGACTTTCTCCTCCTGGGTACCGGGCAAAAATCCGAGACGTTCGCCCGCCTCAACCGCCGGACGACACAGGATAATCTTGTCCACATGCCCCTGAATGAACATCGAGACCCCAACGGCCACGGCGAGATAGGTCTTGCCCGTCCCTGCCGGCCCGATGCCAAAGGCCATCTCGTGTTCAAAGAGGTTCTTTACATAGACCTTCTGCGCGTCGGTGCGCGGCTCCACCAGCTTCTTGCGGGTCTTGATCTCGACCTTGCCGCCCGAGAACATCTCCAGCTGGCTGTCGGGGCCTGCGTCGCTGTCTTCGTCCGAGCGATCCAGACGGATTTCCCGGTCGATGTCTTCGCGCTCCACCGGGCGACCGCTTTCCAAGCGCTCATAAAGCGCCTGCAACAACTCACCGGCCTGCACGCGAAGTTCGGCATCACCGTGCACAATCAGCTGATTGCCGCGCCGGATGATCTGCACGCCCATGCGTTGCTCGATCTCGGCGAGGTTGCGGTCAAATTCGCCGCACAGCTCGATCAGTAGTCGGTTGTCAGGAAATTCCAGCAGCACTTCGGCTGGCTGGGCGTGCTCGGAGGACGGGGGCAGAACACTGGTGGCCAAACGGCTCTCCTGTTTTGGTATTGCCCTCCCAGTCTGCCCCCGAATGCCCTGCGCGCGCAAGGGCTCGCCCGGATCGGTGGCCTCAATTTCACGCAACTGAAACAATTTCCCGGCAAAGCTCCGCCGAAGTCCTGCAGACGCAGGAACGCCAGCCCCGCTCGGCTGGCGTCAACGACCATCGATGGTCGGGCAGGCGACGGGTCGATCCGTCAGCGCTGCGTCAAATCGCGTCGGAGAACTGCGATCCCGCCTTGAACGGCCCGCTCGCGGTGTTGCGCGGCAGCTCGCTGTTGCACACCGGCTTGCCATCCGGCGTCAGGCGCGGATCCATGTACCCCTCGACACCATCGTCGATAATCCAGTGCTCACAGCCCTGCGGATCGACCCAGATGCCGGCGCTCAGGCCGGCCAGATCGCCATTGCCACCGTCAAAGATGTTCTGGTCGCGGGTCTTGTCGGACACATCACCACAGGCCGCGACAGCAAGAGCAAGCGCCAGGGCGGAAAATCCCTTGAGAATTGTCATATTTTGCCCCCTCAGCGGCTGATGCAGTAGATTTCGACACGGCGATTCTGTGCCATGTTTGCAGCGCCCCGGTTGGGTACGCGCGGGCTGCGCTCGCCATAGGCGCGCACGTCGTCGATGCGTGCCCCGACAGAGCGCGCAACCCGCGCCACCGCATCGGCCCGGCGTTGGGAAAGGGCCATGTTGTATTCATCCGACGCCCGGCTGTCCGTATGCCCCGCAATCACAAACGCGCGTGTGCCTGGCATGGTCTTCTGAAACCACTCCTGAAGCCGCTTGCGCCCGGCCGCGTTGATTCCATGCTGATTGGTCGGAAAGAACTGGTCCGTGGGCATCATGCCGCAGAGGCGACCGCGTCGACAGACGGGTTTGCCATCCGGCGTCATATGGGTGGTCATATACCCTTCGGCGCCATCATCCATGACCCAGTGCTCGCATCCATCGGGATCGACCCAGATCGTGGGGACATAGCGCTCTACCCGGATCGGATTTTCATCCTGCGCAACCGCGGATGAAACACCCGCGAGCGAGACGGCGATCACAGCGCAAGCGAGGGCCGCGCTGGCTTTGCCTAAAATTCGTTTCAACACAACAGGCTTCCTTCAGTTGGCCCACTTCAGAGAGCGTCCTTCTGGCCTCTCCGGTCCTAATTACTTCACCAGTTTATGCTAATTTTCCCTGAATATCCGGGACTTAAAGGGGAAAAATTCCGCCCAAAGGGCGATTCTGAGAAACAGTCCCAAACCCGGCCAGCGATTACCCACGCCGCGCGGCCAATCGATCATAAATTCGAAAATATGAATGACACCCCGGCAGACCCTGAGTCGCGCGGGCCCGCCTCGCGTCCCAAGCACAGCTGCCAGACACACAGAGGGGCGCTGCCACTGCCGGGCCGCGCCCCCATACACGGCACCCCGAGACCGGCCGCGCGCTTAGTCGATCAGCTCGCCGGCCAGCGAGTTGGCGCCCGAGGACACAATCCGGACCCGGCGCAGATCGCCGACCGCGGCGTCGCAATCGGCCACATGCACCGCGTGGAGGTAGTCGGACTTGCCGACCATCTGCCCCGGAAAGCGGCCCTGCTTTTCGAACAACACGCCGAGTTCACGCCCGACCATGCTGTCCTGCACCTCGCGTTGCTGACGGGTCAGCAGCGCCTGGAGCCGCTGCAACCGGTCGTCGGCTTCCTTGGGGTCCACCTGCGCGCGTTCTGCCGCTGGCGTGCCGGGACGTGTGGAGTATTTGAAGGAATAGGCGGTGCCGTATTTTACTTCTTCCACCAAGTCGAGCGTCGCCTGAAAATCCTCTTCGGTTTCTTCGGGGAAGCCCACGATGAAATCGCCGGAAATCAGGATGTCGGGGCGCGCGGCGCGGATACGCTCGATCAGGCGGACGTAGCTCTCGGCGGTGTGGCTGCGGTTCATCCGCTTCAGGATCTTGTCCGATCCCGCCTGCACCGGCAGATGCAGATAGGGCATCAGCTTGGCGCAAGTGCCATGGGCCTCAATGAGGTCATCCATCATGTCATTGGGGTGCGAGGTGGTAAACCGGATGCGCTCCAGCCCCTCCACCTTGTCGAGTTCCCAGATCAACTGCGCCAGCGTCATATCCCCGTTGGGGCCCGCGCCGTGATAGGCGTTGACGTTCTGGCCCAGCAGGGTGATTTCGCGCACGCCGCGCTCAACCAGATCCTCGGCTTCGCGCAGGATACGATCGGCAGGGCGAGACACTTCGGCCCCGCGCGTATAGGGCACCACACAGAAGGCGCAGAACTTGTCGCAGCCCTCTTGCACGGTCAAAAACGCGGTGGGGCCGCGCTTGGCCTTGGGGCGGCGTTTCAACTGCTCGAACTTGTCTTCCTCGGGGAAATCGGTGTCGAGCACCTTTTCACCCGCGCCTGCCTTGGCTTCCATCTCGGGCAGACGGTGATAGCTCTGCGGGCCAACCACCAGATCCACCAGCGGCTGACGACGCATGATTTCCTCGCCCTCGGCCTGCGCGACACAGCCCGCCACGCCGATCTTCAGGTCAGGTTTCTCGGCCTTCAGCCCCTTGAACCGCCCCAGTTCGGAATAGACCTTCTCGGCGGCCTTTTCGCGAATATGGCAGGTGTTCAGCAGGATCATATCCGCGTCATCTGGCGACTTGGTCTCGACATAGCCCTGCCCGCCCAGCGCTTCCGACATGCGTTCGCTGTCATAGACGTTCATCTGACAGCCGTAGGTCTTGATATAGAGCTTCTTGGGCGCGGACATGGCGGGGCTACCTTCTAGGGACGGAGGGCGGGCGTGGAAACAGCGGCTGCGCATAGCGCGAATTCCGACCGCTTGCAATGGCGAGGCGTTTACCCGATTTTACCGGCAAAGACCAGACAACGCGCCGGGTGTGAACCGGGACAGAACACAAGGATCGCGCCGATGATGTATGCCTCCCTGGAGGATTTCCTGCAGACCGGCAAACCGCTGCTGCGCAAGGGGCCGGTGGCGTTGATCTTCATCGAGGACGAGGTGGAAATCGCCACCACGCTGCGCCATCACCTCAACTGTGGCTTCAAGCAGGTGGTCGCCCTGATGCCCGATGCCTTTGCCCTGCCGCCGGATGTGGAGGCACTTGTCCACCGCGTTCCCTATGATTGCACGCCGCCGGAGGCGGTGACCAACGCGGTGAACAAGGTGATCGCAGCGGCGACCCCGGGCTGCTGGCTCTATTACTGCTACAACGCCGAATATCTGTTCTACCCGTTCTGCGAAACGCGTTCCGTGACCGAGATGCTGAGCTTTCACATGGAAGAGCGGCGCGCCGCGATGCTGACCTATGTGATCGATCTCTACGCCGGCGACCTGACCGCGCATCCGACTGCGGTTTCGATCGAGGATGCCTGCCTCGACCGCTCCGGCTATTATGCGCAGGGGCGCAAGGATCCGACCACCGGAGAGCCGCGTGATCGGCAACTGGATTTCTTTGGCGGTATCCGCTGGCGGCACGAAGAACATATCCCCGAGGCCAGCCGCAAGATCGACCGCATCGCCCTGTTCCGCACTGACAAGGGGCTGGTGCTGCAACCCGACCACACGTTCAATGCGCAGGAATACAATACCTATGCCTGCCCGTGGCACCACAATCTGACCGCGGCGATCTGCTCCTTTCGGGCCGCCAAGGCGCTGAAGCGCAACCCGGGCTCCACCTTCGACATCAAGAGCTTCAAATGGCACAATTCCGCACCGTTTGAATGGCACTCCCGGCAGCTGCTCGACCTAGGGCTGATGGAGCCGGGACAGTGGTTCTAAACCGCTGAACACCATTGCCGCTCCACCCAATCCCTGCGGACCTGAGCGACGTTGCGCACCGACGCAAGGGGCGCTCCCCCCCTGCTCCTAGCGTTGCAACAGCACCGGGAACCAGTCTTCGCGCAGGCGCTGCCCCGGAACCATATCATGCCCCGGAAAGGGCGGTGAGGTCGGGCCCGGACGCTCCACATAGCGTGCATCCGCCCCCACCAGCCGCAGGGAGAACGCCCGCCGCCGCTGCGCGGAGGTGTTGCCGCGGGCGCCGTGCAGGGTGCGATAGTTGAAGGCAACCGCATCCCCCGGCTCCATCTGCCACTCCAGCACCCGCATGCCCTCGGCGTCCGGATCGGGCACGGGCATGTATTGCCCCTCATCGGGAAAGAACCCCTGTTCGGATACCCAGCGGGTCGGCAGCACCTCCTTTTCCCAGCGATGCGATCCGGCGACACAGCGCAGCGACGCCTCCCGCACCGGGTCAAGCGGGGACCAGAAGCTCACGGTCTGCTGTCCCTCGACAAAATAGTAGGGACCATCCTGATGCCAGGGGGTCGCCATCGAGGTGCCCGGCTCCTTGACCAGCACATGGTCGTGAAACATCTGCACACGGTCCGAACGCATCAGATCGGCCGCGACCTCCGCCACCGGCGCGGCCTCGATGGCGGCGGCGAACTCGGGGATGCGGGTCCAGTTGCAATAGTCGTCAAAGAAACGCCCGCTTTCGCCGGCCTTTTCGTTGTTGGACGCATAGGGGCCCGGCTGCGCCATATTCGCGGCCACGCCCGCGCGCAGCAGATCCACCTGATCCTTGAACAGCCCCTTGATCAGGACCGCACCATCGCGCTGAAACGCCTCAACCTGATCCTCGCTCAGCATCGCATGTGCCATGATCGCTCTCCCTTGATGATCGCTGTCAGCTGGATCTTCTGTGCGCCTGAATATAAATTCAAATCATAGTTACCTAAGGCACTATTTCACTGATGTTATACCTTACACTTCGGCACTACGAATATGTCACCGCCATCGCGCGTCACGGCAGCCTGTCGGGCGCCGCCCAGGCCCTGCATGTCAGCCAGCCCGCGCTGTCGACGGCACTGTCGCGGATCGAGGCGCATCTGGGGCGGGTGCTGTTCCTGCGCCGCAAGGGCGCGCCGCTGGAACTGACACCGGCAGGGCGGGATTTCGTCGCGCGAGCGGATTCCCTGCTGGCAGAGGCCGCGCGGCTCGAACAGGCCGGCACGGCGGCGCACCCGCCGCTGTCTCTCACCATCGGGTGTTTCAGCGACCTGGCGCCCTTCCTGATTCCCCGGGCGCTCGGCCTTCTGCGCGCGACCCTGCCCCACGTGCAGCTCGATGTATTCGAGGGTGGGTTTGAGGCGCTGATTGCCGCGTTGAAGGCCGGCACCTGCGACTTGGCATTGACCTATGACCTCGGACTTGATTCGAGCATCACCCGGACGCCGCTCTATCAGGTCACGCCCCGGGCGCTGATGCCGCCGGATCACCGGCTCGCCCAACAGCCCGACACCAATCTGGCCGCGCTGGCAGAGGTGCCCCTGATCCTGTCGCGCGACGGTCTGTCCAGCGCCCATATGATGCAAATGTTCAAATCCGCGGATCTGGTGCCGCAGGTTGCCTACCGCGTGGCGTCGCTCGAACTGCTTCGCAGCATGGCGGCACGCGGCGAAGGGGTCGGACTAGCCTACAGCCTGCCCGCCAGCGACACCACCTATGATGGCATGCCGCTCGCCAGTCGCCCGCTACGTGATCCGCAGGCCACGGAATCCGTCGTGCTGAGCTGCCACGCCACCCCTGTGCCCAGGTCGACAACCGAACGCGCCATGTCAGCGCTGGCCAAGGGTTTGGCTGCAAATTCTGGTTTAAGTTGAGAGGCTTACTTCTTGCGCAGGCGGATGACCACATCCACCGAGGCGATCTCCATCCCCTCGGGCGGCTGCGGCAGGGACTGGATCACCAGCTCCTCGGAAGGGGCATCGGTCACGCGCCCCTCGCCTTCCCAGTAGTAATGCGGATGGTCGTGCACATTGGTGTCGAAGTAGCTCTTGGAGCCGTCCACGGTGATTTCCTGCAAGACGCCGGCATCGCAGAACGCCCGCAGCGTGTTGTAGACCGTGGCCAGAGACACCGCAGCGCCATCGTCCTTGGCCGCATCAAACAGGCTTTCGGCGGTGACGTGCCGGTGCTGACCGTCGCCCACCAGCAGCGAGGCCAGCGTCACGCGCTGGCGGGTCGGGCGCAGGCCCGCCTCCATCAGCCACTTGTTGGCGTTCTCTTCATGGGTCGGTGTCATGATCACCTTCCTACCGTTCACTGCTACCGGGGCCTTATAGGATAGAATACTGCCCTTTTTCAAACGGATTTGCAAAGTGGGCATGCGACACGAACGCGGCACCGTCCCGGATTTGCGGCGCGGACCCTCGCACCTGCGGCAACGCGCTGCCCTTGCAGGATATGTAAACGCGGTGCTAATGGGGGCAGTGAACAAATATCAGACCCCACAGGCAGGAGTTGCCCCGCACATGACCCAATATCCCAGCAGCTTTGACAAGGAAGACCTGCTTAAATGTGCAAGAGGCGAGCTGTTCGGACCCGGCAATGCGCAGCTGCCCGCGCCGCCCATGCTGATGATGGACCGCATCACCGAAGTCAGCGCCGATGGCGGCGAGCATGGCAAGGGCCATATCCTCGCGGAATTCGACATCACCCCGGACCTGTGGTTCTTTGATTGCCACTTCCCCGGCAACCCGATCATGCCCGGCTGCCTTGGCCTCGACGGCCTGTGGCAGCTCACCGGCTTCAACCTCGGCTGGCGTGGCTGGCAGGGTCGCGGCTATGCGCTTGGCGTTGGTGAGGTCAAACTGACCGGCATGGTGCGCCCGGATCGCAAAATGCTGACCTATCGCGTCAATTTCACCAAAGCCGTACAGACCCGCCGCTTGACCATGGGCGTCGCAGACGGGATCGTGGAGGCGGATGGAGAAGTGATTTATCAGGTTAAGGATATGAAGGTGGCCCTCTCCGAGACCTGATCCGCCCTCCGGATCAGCTTGGGGCTTCGGGCCCATGATGCGGGGTGCGCCCCCTTCACACCAGTTACAGGAGTACGCAACATGCGTCGCGTCGTCGTCACCGGCTTGGGGATCGTTTCCTCGATCGGGAACAATGCCGAGGAGGTCATCGCCTCCTTGAAGGCCGGGAAATCCGGCATCGTCGCCAGCGAAGAGATGGCCGAACACGGCTTTCGCAGCCAGATCGCGGGCACGCTGAAAATTGATCCGGCCGAGCATGTGGACAAGCGCACCCTGCGGTTCATGGGTCCGGGTGCCGCCTATGCCCATATCGCCATGAGCCAGGCGATTGCGGATGCGGGCCTCTCGGACGATCAGGTCGTCAACGAGCGCACCGGCCTCGTGGCCGGCTCTGGCGGGCCATCGACCTCGTCGATGCTGACCGCGCATCAGACCGTGTTGAAAACCGGCGCAACCAAGCGCATCGGCCCCTTTGCGGTGCCGAAATGCATGTCCTCCACGATCTCCGCGAACCTTGCGACCGCGTTCAAGATCAAGGGCATCAACTACTCGATTACCTCCGCCTGCTCTACCTCGCTGCATTGCATCGGCAACGCGGCTGAGCAGATCATGATGGGCAAGCAAGACGTGATGTTTGCCGGTGGCGGCGAGGAGCTGGACTGGACCCTGTCCTGTCTGTTTGACGCCATGGGCGCGATGTCCTCGAAGTTTAACGACACGCCGGAAAAAGCCTCCCGTGCGTTCGATCAGGACCGCGATGGGTTTGTGATCTCCGGCGGTGGCGGCATTGTGGTGCTTGAGGATCTTGAACATGCGCTGGCGCGTGGGGCCAAGATCTATGCCGAAGTAACCGGTTTTGCCGCGACCTCCGACGGTCACGACATGGTGGCCCCCTCTGGCGAGGGCGGCGAGCGCGCGATGCGTCTGGCGCTGCAAACCCTGCCCGAAGGCCGCAAGGTTTCCTACATCAACGCGCATGGCACCTCGACGCCAGTGGGCGATGTGGGCGAGGTTGAGGCCGCCCGTCGGCTGTTCGGCGCAGGCAATGTGCCGCCGATTTCCTCGACCAAATCCATGACCGGCCACGCACAGGGCGCGGCGGGCGCGCTGGAGGCGATCTTCTGCCTCCTTATGCTGGACAATGATTTCATCACGCCGTCCATCAACGTCGACACCCTCGCCGAGGGCATCGAGGAGGGCGAAGTGGCCACGCAATATGTTGAAAACGCAGGACTCGACAGTGTCATGACCAACAGCTTCGGCTTTGGCGGCACCAACGGCTCCATGGTTCTGAGCAAGTACAAGGATTGACGACCGTGACAGGAGTATTGGCCGGCAAACGGGGCCTGATCATGGGGGTGGCAAATGACCGCTCCATCGCTTGGGGGATCGCCAAGGCGATGCATGAGGCAGGGGCCGAGCTGGCCTTTACCTATCAGGGTGAAGCCTTTGGCAAACGTCTGGAGCCGCTCGCGGCCTCTGTGGGCAGCGATTTCATGGTGGATGTGGATGTCACCGATGATGCCTCGCTCGACACCGCGTTCGAACAGCTGAGCGCGCGCTGGCCGACGATTGATTTCCTCGTTCACGCGATTGCCTATTCGGACAAGACCGAACTCACCGGCCGGTTCATCAACACCAGCCGCGCGAACTTCAAGAACTCCATGGATATCTCCGCCTATTCCTTCATCGAGGTGGCGCGTCGCGCCTATCCGTTGATGCAGGAAAACGGCGGCGGCACCATGATGACGCTGACCTATGGTGGCTCCAACCGGGTGACGCCGAACTACAATGTGATGGGTGTGGCCAAGGCCGCGCTGGAAAGTGCCACGCGCTATCTGGCCAATGACCTCGGCCCCGATGGCATCCGCGTCAATGCGATCTCTCCCGGCCCGATGAAAACGCTCGCCGGGGCTGCGATCGGTGGGGCACGCAAGACATACAAGCACACCGAACAGAACGCCCCCTTGCGGTCCAATGCCACCCTTGAGGCGGTGGGCGGCACAGCGGTCTATCTGGCCTCGGATGCAGGGGCCTACACCACGGGTGAGATCATCCGCGTCGATGGCGGCTTTCACATCCTTGGCATGCCGCAGCAAGAACACCTCTGATTTCAATTAGAATTCAGACTGTTAAGGCACCCTTCGGGGTGCCTTTTCTTTTTGTCGCAGGTCGTTTTGAGTATCGGCTCTTTTATTTTATACCGAATCGCATAATAAAAGGCGAACCTTTCAAGACAGGATACTTTCGATGCTCCTCACTGACCTCGTCACCCCGCCCGACACGGCCCTGTGCGCCGCCGCCGAAGAGATGGCGCGCATGGCAAGCGATCCCTTCCTTTATAACCATGTCAGTCGCTCATATGTGTTTGGCGCGCTGGCGGCGCGCGCGACGGGCATGCAGTATGACCCGGAGCTGTTCTACATCGCCTCCATGCTGCATGATCTCGGCCTCACCGAAACCTATATGGCAGAGGATCGTTTTGAGGTGGACGCCGCCGATGCCGCCGCCACGTTCCTTGCGGCGCAAAACGTAGAGCAATCGCGCATTGACCGGGTCTGGGACGCGATTGCGCTGCACACGACGTTTTCGATCCCGCAGAAGAAATCGCCCGAGGCCGCGCTGGTGCAGATCGGTGCAGGGCTGGACGTGGGCGTTATCCCACATGACCACATCACGCCGGAGGTGATGGAACAGGTGCTTGACGCCTACCCCCGTCTGGGTTTCAAAAAGGCCATGGAACACGCGCTCACCCGGATCTACAAAGCCAAGCCCATGACCGCGATGCATAATTTTGGCGCTGATGTGGCCCATCGCCATGTGCCGGGCTTTCACCAGCCGCATTTCTGCGATGTGCTGCATGGGGCGGATTTCCCCGAATGAGCAAGGCGGGGCAGACACGCGGTCGAGGCCGTCCGCGCAAGTTCGATGAACGCGCGGTACGGCAGACCATCATGGAGACCTTCTGGCAGAAGGGCTATGCGGCCACCTCGCTGGATGATCTCTCCAAGGCAACCGGCCTTGTCCGCCCCAGCCTCTATGCCGCCTTTGGCAACAAGGAAGAGATGTTCCTGCGCGCGATGGATGATTTTGTCAGCCGCGTGCAGGGCGATCTGCGCCGTCAGGTGCCGCGCGATGCCGCGCCCGAAGACGCGCTTCTGGCGGTTTTTACCGCGATGCTGGCGAACTATCAGGAGGACGGCGCTTCCGGCGCACGGGGCTGCCTGGTGTTTTCGACCGCCATTGCCGAAGCCCCCATGCACCCCGAGATCCGCACTGCGTTGCGCGCCCGGATTGCCCAAACAGATCACCAGTTCCGCTGTCTTTTTGACCACCTGGCACCGGCTGCGCCGGAGGCCTCCCGCGCAGCCGCCGCAGACCTCGCCGCCGCAACTCTGCATTCCCTTGGGCTGCGCGTCCGGGCCGGCAGCGACATCGAAGGATTGCGGGTCTTCCTCCAGCGCTCGGCCCGCAGCATCGCGTCACTGCTGTAACGCGCAGCGCCTACCCCGCCCAAGCTGGCACCCTCAGACACCGGGCCACAATCTGCCCCGGCAAACAAAAAAAGGGGACGCCCTGGCGCCCCCTTCTCCGTCACGATCCAATGGACCTGATCAGCTGTCGCCGCCCGAGGCGCGTTTGGACAGCATGTTCATCACGTTGTTGGCAACCTTGGTATAGGGCGGCCAGAACAGCTCTTCGGCAAAGAACTCCGGATTCTCGTCCAGCATTGGGTTGGCATCGACCTGCGTCGTCGCCGCCACCATGCCAAGACCATTCACGATGCGCTCCTGCACGTCCTTGCCGATGAAATAGTTGGCAAAGATCTCTGCCGCTTCCAGCTTCTCACCCTCAAGCTTCTTGGAGAAGTTGATGGTGTCGAGCCAGACGGTGTTGCCTTCCTCGAAGTTCACGATGCTCCAGTTGCCACCTTCGGCCACATGCGCCGCTGCACCCGGCCCGTAAGAGGCCACAAACGCCAGATCGTCGCGGAATTCCGGACCGGCGCTCCAGAAGAAACCGACCTGATCGTAGAGCGTGTTCATGGTCTGCTGGAGCGCGCCATCGGCCTTCTGCATCTCCGCCATCTTCTTGCGATCTCCGGAGGCATCCTGCACCGCAAACGGCGCCTCGCCCATCGCCATCAGCGCCAGCGCCACGTTGGGCTGCACCTGACCCTCGGTCAGCGAGAGGCGGCCCTTCCATTCCGGCTTCAGAAGATCGGCGACAGAGGCGGGGTGCTCCGACACCACATCGTCATTGGCCCAGATCCCGTAGGACCCGCCACCGAACGGCAGGTAGAGCGGACCCGCATCCGACATGCCCATCGGGATTGCGCTCAGCTCCGGCAGCAGCGCCGCAGCGTTGCTCAGCCGTGGCGAGGACAGATCGATGGGCTGCAACAGGTTGGAGAAGGGAAAGCCCTCCATCTGGATGTAGTTCAGCGTCAGGAAGGACACGTCCACATCACCGGAACGGATCACGTCGAACATCTGCTCCGGCCCCTCGGCCAGCGTGTCCATGACGCGCACCTCGACATCATAGCCTTCGGACTTGAGGATGTCGTTCACCGCCGCGACCTCGGCCGGCAGGACATAGCCGTCCCAGGTGAAAACATTCAGATATTCGGTGGCATGCGCCATGGTGCCGCCAATGGTGAACATTGCGCCAAGAAGCAGATTCCGCATGTGAGAGAACTCCCGTTAGATAAAAACCCACCCGCAGGCCAACCGGCCGTTCGATCGGGCCGGGAACAAAACGCGGCATCACGCCAGCGCGGCAGCGGGTCTGTGGGGAAGGTCGCCGAGAGAAATGAACAGGACGTGAATCCCGATCACCGCGCTTCAGAAATGCGCGGCGCAATTGAAGTAAGTTGCGGGTGATCGCCCGGGGCGGAATGCGCTCGTGACGCGAGGCTAACGAGGCGTACAAGGGACGCGCGCAGACGGAGGGGGGAAGAAGCGACCGCCACACAGGTTTTGGCGGCGATCACGTGGGCGGGCTGCGGCCTGTCCCCGCCGCGCCGCAGGCGCGGCGCCGGGCCCAACCGGGAAGGATGCGCTTGCCGCGTCCCGAGCGGGCGGGAGCACCGCCTGCCCGGCTTTCAAAGCAGTGGCAGTGATGCCTGGCCTCAGGCGATCGCCACCAGCTCCACGTCAAAGACCAGGTCCTGGCCCGCCAGACGATGGTTGGCGTCCAGGGTCACATTCGCCTCGTCCACCTCGACCACTGTCACCGGCAGCACCTGGCCTTCGGGGGTCTGCATCTGGAGCATGGTGCCGATTTCCAGCGGAATATCGTCCGGGATCCCCTCGCGCGGCACCGCCTGGCGCGCCGACGGGTTGATCGGACCGTAGGCATCTTCGCAGGCAATCTCCAGCGTCTTGGTGTCGCCTTCGGCCATCTCCAGCATGCCTTCGTCCATGCCCTTGATCACGTGGCCGGCGCCGACGGTGAACTCTAGCGGATCGCGCCCTTCGGAACTGTCAAACACGGTGCCGTCCGTCAGTTTTCCGGTGTAGTGGATGCGAACCGTGTCGCCATTTTTTACCGCGGTCATAATGACCCCCTTTCGGGTTCTCTGGTGTATTTCAGGCCCAACGCCCAATGATAAAGCGCCACCCTAACGGCCATGTCGGCAGAGTAAACCCGTACCAACACAATTTAGCCCATTGAGACCGGCCCCGCTTGTGGCACCTTTGCCGCGACAGGGAGACCCAAGAGATGACACTCAAGACCTGCATCTTCGACGCCTATGGCACGTTGTTCGATGTCACGGCTGCCGCCCGGCAGGCCGCCGCAGACCCAGCGTTTCCGCAGCTTGCCGACAGCTGGGCGACACTGGCGCAGGACTGGCGGCTGAAGCAGCTGCAATACACCTGGTTGCGTGCGGTCGTCGGCGCCCATGCAGATTTCTGGCAGATCACACAGGACGGCCTCGACTGGGCGTTGGAGGCTGCCGGCCTGGCCGACCAGCCGGCGTTGCGGCAACGGTTGCTCGACCTCTATTGGCAGCTCGCCGCCTATCCGGAGGTTCCGGCGATGCTGCAGGCGCTGAAGGCGGCAGGCTACAACACCGCAATCCTGTCGAACGGCTCGCCCGACATGCTGACGGGGGCGGTGGACTCGGCCGGGATTTCCGAATGCCTCGATGCGGTGCTGTCGGTCGAAAGCGTCGGCGTCTTCAAACCCGCTGCTGCCGTCTATGATCTGGTGGGCGCGCATTTTGGCGATGCCCCATCCGACGTGCTGTTTGTGTCCTCCAACGGCTGGGACGCCGGTTGTGCAACCGGCTATGGCTTTACCACGGTCTGGGTCAACCGGGGCAAAGAGCCGGTCGATCGGCTGCCCTGGCGTCCCACACATATCCTGACCGACCTGAGCACCGTGCCCGACATTGCCGCCTCCTGCTGAGAAAGACCCTGTTACATGAGCCGTTTCACCACGCCCGACGGGCTGTCGCTCTACTATGAAACCCACGGCAACCGCGATGGATTGCCGCTGATCTGCCTGCCCGGGCTGACCCGCGACGGGCAGGATTTCCGCTATGTTCTGCCGCATCTTGCCGATTACCACGTGATCCTGCTGGACCTGCGCGGCCGGGGGCGTTCCGACTATGCCGAGGACCCCGGCAGCTACAACATCCTGACCGAAGCCGGGGATGTGGTCGCGCTGATGGATCATCTCGACCTGTCCCGTGCCGCCATCCTGGGCACCTCGCGCGGCGGGCTCGTCGCCATGGCCATGGCCGGCACCACCCGGGACCGTTTGTCGGCGGTGATCCTGAATGATGTCGGCCCCGACATCGCCGACACGGGGCTCGGGCGCATCTTCGACTATCTGGGGCGGCGACCAGCCGCAAAAACCCACGCGCAGGCTGCACAGGCGCTCGAGGCCGCGATGTCTCCGGCCTTTTCCGGCGTCCCGTCACAGCGCTGGCTGGAAGAGGCCCAGACCTTCTACAAGGAAACCCCGGACGGGCTGGAGCTGCGCTATGATGCACGCCTGCGGGACGCGATGCTCGCCCAGGCCGAGGCCGTGGCAGAGATGGAGGAGAAACCGAGCCTCTGGCCATGGTTCGCCGCTCTCGACGGCCTGCCCTGCGGCGTCATCCGCGGCGCACAGTCCGATATCTTCTCGGCCGAGACCTATGCAGAAATGCAGCGCCGCCTGCCCGCGCTGCGCGCGGTGGAACTGCCGGATCGCGGCCATGTGCCCTTTCTCGATGAACCCGCTGCCCTGTCCCTTATCCACGACGTATTGAAAGACGCCCAATGACCACACTCGCCATGATCGAGGCCGCCGCCGCGCGGCTCAAGGGCCATGCCCGTCGCACGCCCTTGCTGTCCTCGCCCTTTCTTGACGAGATCGCGGGCCGCCGTCTGCTGGTGAAGGCCGAGTGCCTGCAACACACCGGATCGTTCAAGTTCCGCGGCGGCTGGGCGGCGCTCTCGGCGCTTTCCCCGGAGCTGCGCACACGCGGCGTCATCGCCTATTCCTCCGGCAACCACGCACAGGGCGTCGCCGCCGCCGCCAAGGCCCATGGCGCGCCTGCGGTCATCGTGATGCCTGCCGATGCGCCCCGCCTCAAGATCGACAACACCCGCGCCCTCGGCGCCGAGGTCGTTCTCTATGACCGCGCCGCCGGTGAGAGCCGCGAAGCTGCCGCCGCACCGCTGGTCGAGAGCCGCGGCCTCACCCTGATCAAACCCTATGACGAACCCGAGGTGATCGCAGGTCAGGGCACCACCGGCCTGGAGATCGCCGAACAGGCCGCAGAGCTTGGCATCACGCAAGCCGACGTCCTGGTCTGCTGCGGCGGCGGAGGCCTGACCTCCGGCATCGCACTGGCACTGGAAGATCGCGCGCCGGCGATGCGCGTGCGCCCGACAGAGCCAGAAGGGTTCGATGACGTGGTGCGCTCGCAGGCTGCGGGCCGGATCGAGACCAATGCCGCGCCCACCGGCTCCATCTGCGATGCGATCCTGACCCCGGCCCCGGGCGAAATCACCTGGCCGCTGCTGTCCCGCCTCTGCGCGCCGGGCATCACCATCACCGATGCCGAAGCACAACAGGCCATGGCTCTGGCCTTTCAGCGCCTCAAGATCGTGCTGGAACCCGGCGGCGCCGCCTCTCTGGCCGCAGCTCTGTTCCATGGTTCGGACCTTGAGGGCGATACCGTGATCGCCGTTGCCACCGGCGGCAATGTGGACACCGAGACCTTTACCGAGGCGCTCGCGCGCTTTGGCTGAGACGGCCCCTGCCGTGCTTGTGCAACCGTCATTCGAGGTGTCCGGGTCGCTGGCCACTTCTGACAGATCCGGCTAGGGTCGGGGACCTCACCCCACCCTGATCGGACCCGGCGTCCGGTCCGCACAGCGCAGAACCAAAGAGCCCCACCCATGCCCCTCGCAGACC
The DNA here is from genome assembly GCF_022348185.1 of Epibacterium sp. Ofav1-8. Lineage (GTDB taxonomy): Bacteria > Pseudomonadota > Alphaproteobacteria > Rhodobacterales > Rhodobacteraceae > Epibacterium. The sequence continues at coordinate 383,551 of NZ_JAKRFD010000001.1, read as the reverse complement.
TCGGCGACGTCCAGTTGAACTACACCCTACGCGGTCCGGAGACGGCCCCACCGGTGGTGTTTGCCCATGCGCTTGGCACCGATCAGCACATCTGGGATCGCGTCATCGAACTTCTGCCCGACGGCCTGCGCATCCTGACCTTCGACCTGCGCGGTCACGGAGGGTCCTCGGTGCCCGACGGTCCCTACTCCATGGGCACGCTGGTGCGCGATACGGAACGATTGATGGAGTTCTGCGAGATCCGCGACAGCCTCTTTGTTGGCCTCTCCATCGGCGGCATGATCGCCCAGGGTCTTGCGGTCAAACGGCTGGATCAGATCCGGGCGCTGGTGCTGTCGAACACCGCCGCAAAGATCGGCACGCCAGAAATCTGGCAGCGCCGGATGGCGGCGATCCGCAGCGGCGGCATGACCGCCATAAGCACAGACACCATGCAGCGCTGGTTCCCCCGGGCCTATGTGAAATCCGGTGCCCACGCCCCGACACAGGCACAGATCGAGAGCTGCCCGCCGGAAGGATATCTGGGCTGCTGCGCCGCCATCGCCGGAACCGATTTCTACACGCCGACCTCCGGCCTGCGGCTCCCAGCCCTCGGGATTGCCGGCTCCGAGGACAGCTCGACGCCGCCGGATCTGGTGCGCGAGACCGTCGATCTGATCCCCGGCTCGCAGTTCACCCTGTTGCGCCGGACCGGGCATGTGCCGCCCATCGACCAGCCCGAAACCTATGCCGAACGGCTCACACATTTCATGCAGGAGATCGCTCACCTTGGCTGATATTCTTCTCGTACACGGGTCCTGCCACGGCGCCTGGTGCTGGCGCGACCTGATCCCGGCTCTGACCGCATATGGCCATACCGTGCGCACCATCGACCTGCCCGGCCACGGCGACGGGCGTTCGCCGGCAGATGTCAGCCTGGACGACAGCTGCCGGGCAGTGGCCGCCCAGATCACGCCCGACACAATTGTCGTCGGACACTCCTGGGCCGGTTTTCCAATCACCGGTGCCGTGGCCCACGCCTGCCCACGCGGGCTGATCTACCTCTGCGCCTATGTCCCGATCTCCGGCATGTCGCTGATCGACATGCGCCGGGCCGGTCCACGCCAGACCATCGGCAGCGCCGCGGTCAAATCCGAGGACGGGCACAGCTATACAATCCACCCGGATGCTGCGCCGGAGCTGTTCTATCACGACTGCCCGCCCGACGCGGTGTCTTTCGCGCTGGACCATATCTGCCCGCAGCCGATCCGGCCACAGGCGACGCCCCTCACCGTTCCCGACCGCTGGAGCAGCCTGCCCAAGCACTACATCCGCTGTACACAGGACCGGACCATCCCGCCGGAGTATCAGGCCAGCATGACTGCGGACTGGCCGGACGCGCAGGTCCATGTTCTGGACAGCGCTCACTCCCCGTTCTTCGCCGCGCCTGGCCCGCTGGCCAGATTGATCGACCAGATCACGGCCAATATCCCGGACCCGTCGGAGCCGCGACGTTAAGGGAACACCCGCCGTTCGGGAAGGCGTGCACGCGGGCCGGATCACCGCGTGTTCGCCTCCCCCAAGCTGCGCCATGCCCCGCACCGCTCCCCGGGCCCGGCGGCCCCGTTCGGCGCGCCTCTCCAACGTCCCACCCGATGCCGTAGCGTAAAACCGACACTTCAGCGCCGTTTTCCGCATTGCAGTGCACCAGAGCGCCCGTCACCCTGACCTCAACCGACGAGGAGACGAACCATGCAGTTGATCAAGGCCGCAGTGTGCCACACACATGGCGCCCCGCTTGTGATCGAAGAAATCCGGATCGCACCACCCGGAGCGGGCGAAGTCGAAGTCACCCTCGATGCCGTCGCGATCTGCCATAGCGACATCTCCTATGCCGACGGGGCCTGGGGCGGCTCCCTGCCTGCGGTCTTCGGACATGAGGCCGCCGGTCGCGTCACCGCGGTTGGCGCCGGTGTCGAAGGGTTCGCCCCCGGCGATGATGTGATCGTGACCCTGATCCGGGCCTGCGGCAGCTGCCCCACATGTGCCGCGGGTCGCCCCGTCAACTGTGCCACGCCCCGGGACGGGACCGACGGGCCGCTCACCACCGCGGAGGGACGCCCCATGCTTCAGGCGATGGACTGCGGTGCATTTGCCGAAAAGGTCGTGGTCAGCGCCCGACAGATCGTGAAGATCCCCGCGCAGATCCCGAAGGACGTGGCGGCGCTGATCTCCTGTGGCGTGATCACCGGCATCGGCGGAGCGGTCAACACCGCCCATCTGAGAGCCGGCGAGGACGTGGTGGTCATCGGCGCCGGCGGCGTCGGGCTCAACGCGATCCAGGGTGCGCGCATCGCCGGCGCCCGCCGTATCGTGGCGGTCGACATGAGTTCCGAAAAGCTCGCGATTGCACGGGAGTTCGGCGCAACCCACGGCATCCTCGCAACCGAGCCGAAACCCTGGCGCGCTGCCTTCGAGGCGCTCGGCGGGAAGGGCGCGGAAGTTGTGCTGATTACCGTCGGCGCCATTCCCGCCTACGAGCAGGCCCCCCGCTATCTCGGAGCGGGGGGACGCGCGGTGATGATCGGAATGCCGCACTCCGGCCAGACGGCCCGCTACGAACCCGTGGTGATGGCCGCCCTGGGCCAGGGGTTTCTAGGCTCCAAGATGGGAGATGTGGTGATCCAGCGGGACGTGCCCTGGATCGTCGATCTCTACCAGCAGGGCCGCCTGAAGCTGGACGAACTGATCTCGGGGCGCTGGTCGCTGGCGCAGATCAACGACGCCATCGCCGATACCAGAACCGGCAGCGCCAAACGCAATGTGATCCTTTTCGACCGCTGAGGATTGCAACCTGACGCAGGGATCCGGGCCACCAGGCCCGGACCCGCGCGCGCCGGGGCCTCGATGGCCCCGGCGCGCGCTCCCGCCTCCACCCGATCTGCAGACCATCAAAGGACCGAGAGATATGAAACTCCAGGACCTCGACATCATCATCACCGCGCCCCCCGCTCCGGGCTGGGGCGGGCGCTACTGGATTCTCGTCAAACTCACCACCGACACCGGCATTACCGGCTGGGGGGAATGCTATGCCTCCACTGTCGGCCCCAAGGCAATGACCGCCGTGATCGAGGACGTCTTTGCCCGCCATATGCAGGGTGAAAACCCCGAGAACATCGAGCTGATGTTCCGCCGGGCCTATTCCTCCGGCTTCACCCAACGCCCGGATCCAACCGTGATGGGAGCTTTCTCCGGTCTCGAAATCGCCTGCTGGGACATCCTCGGCAAGGATCGCGACCGACCGGTGCATGCACTGCTCGGGGGGCGGATGAACGACCGTATCCGCGCCTATACCTACCTCTACCCCTTGCCGCACCACGATATCAGCACCTTCTGGACCTCCCCCGAAATGGCCGCCGACTCCGCCCGCGATGCCGTCGCGCGCGGATATACGGCGGTGAAATTCGATCCCGCCGGCCCCTACACGATCCGCGGCGGCCACATGCCTGCCATGTCGGACATCAGCCTCTCGGTCGCCTTCTGCAAGGCGATCCGCGACGCGGTTGGCGACAGGGCAGATCTCCTGTTCGGCACCCATGGCCAGTTCAACACCGCAGGCGCAATCCGCATGGGCCAGGCGCTCGAACCCTATAGCCCGCTCTGGTACGAAGAACCCACCCCGCCGGATATGGTCGAGGACATGGCCCGCGTAGCCAGACAGGTCCGCATCCCGGTTTCCGCCGGGGAACGCCTGTCCACCAAGGCCGAATTCGGCGCGCTGCTGCGGGCCGGTGCCGCGGAAATCCTGCAACCCGCACTCGGACGCGCCGGCGGGATCTGGGAAATGAAGAAAGTCGCCGCCATGGCCGAAGTGTTCAATGCCCAGATGGCGCCACATCTCTACGCCGGGCCGGTGGAATGGGCGGCCAATATCCAGTTCGCCGCCTCCATCCCCAACCTTCTGATGGCGGAAACCATCGAAACCCCCTTTCACGATGCGCTGATCAAATCCTCGATCCAGGTCGAACAGGGCTATGTCACGCCGCCAACCTCGGCGGGCCTCGGCATCGAGGTGGACGAGGACCTCGCCCGCGCGCATCCGTTTACCGGCGACGACCTGCACCTCAACATGCAGGAAGCGCCCTGCGACTATGCAAACGGCAATGCGTTTCAGGGGGGCGCTCCGGTTCTGGACGGCGACACCTAGCGGTTCCCCTGGACCGCAGGTCCCCCAGCGCCACACGCAGCGCCGGTACCACTGCACCGGTACAACCGCACCGACGCATCAGCCCTGCCCCTCCCAAACCAGCCGGCGGACCAGCAACAGTCCGCCGGCTGCCGCGCACAGCGCCTGATTCCCGCATGTACCCAGACAGGCAATGCCCCGCTCGGGTGGCCCCGCACCAGTCGCAACCTTGCGCCCGGAGCCTGTCCTCACGGCGACGTGTCTGGACATTTCCAGCGCATTGCCGCTAGGACATCTTTTCCAACCTCGCCAGATCCGGCGAGGCGTTCCCGCAAAAAGTGAGCGGAGGTTTGCTAAAATGAATAAATATTTGCCAAAACTCTTGCGATCCCCCTACAAGACGTGAACTTACTCTAGTTAGCGTCAGCCCAATGGCCTGACACACTCAGCCTGCGCCCGTGCAGGATCAACGACGGCCCCGAGAGTAGACCCTGACCATGACTGAAACACTGGACATGCCCGCCCCCGACATGGCAGATCGCGCGTCTGACGCTGCAACCCTGTTGAAAGCCCTGGCGCATGAGGGACGCCTGATGATCCTGTGCTATCTCGCCGGCGAGCAGGAGCTTTCGGTGGGCGCACTTGAAGACAGGCTGGGCAAGCGGCAGGCCGCGGTCAGCCAGCTGCTCTCCCGCCTGCGCGAAGATCGGCTGGTTGTGGCCCGGCGCGAAGGCAAGACGGTCTATTATTCCCTTGCCGACGGACCGGCCACAAGCATCCTCAATACCCTGCAGGACATCTATTGCAGCTGACGGGGCCGCGCCGCGCGGGCGCGGTGCCCCGGGTTTATTGGTCGGCGCGCAGGTTTTGCCGCTGACGGCCAAGCCCCTGAATTTCCAGCTCCATAACATCGCCCTCCTGAAGAAAGATCGGCGTGGGCTTCTGCCCCATGCCGACCCCGGGCGGGGTTCCGGTGGCGATGACATCCCCGGGATGCAGCGTCATCAGCTGGCTGAGATGGCTGATGATCTCGGCCACGGAAAAGATCATCCGGCTGGTATGCCCGGTCTGCATCCGCTGGCCGTTCACATCGCATGACAGGTCGAGCGCCTGAGGGTCGGGCACCTCATCAGCGGTGACCAGCCACGGACCGATGGGGCCAAAGGTGTCGCAGCTCTTGCCCTTGGTCCACTGCCCGGTCAATTGCATCTGGAAGTCGCGTTCCGAGACATCATTCACAACGCAATAACCCGCCACATGGTCCAACGCGTCTTCCACTGTGACGTATTTTGCCGCCTGACCGATCACCACGCCCAGCTCGACTTCCCAATCCGTCGCCTTCGACCCTCGGGGAATGCACACGTCATCGCAGGCGCCTATGATCGCCGAATTTGCTTTCATGAAAAGAATGGGGTGTGCCGGGGGGGACGCCCCCACTTCCTGGGCATGATCGGAATAGTTGAGTCCGATGCAGAGGAACTTGCCGATACCCCCGACACAGGGCGCATAGTCGAGCGCCCCCTCCAGTTCGGGCAGCGCGCGCGCATCCAGTGCCGCGATCGCCGCCAGCACAGATGGGTTCAGCGTCTCCGGCGTGACATCCGCGACATGCTGGGCCAGATCCCGGGGCACCCCCTCCGAGTCGATCAAGCCGGGGCGGACCCCTTCGGCGGTCCGGTAGCGAAACAGTTTCATGCGTTCTCTCCCTGATTTTCATTGGTATGTTTGGCCCGCCTGAGCGGCCCGCCTGGCACCCCGGAGGGCCGCCTGTCGCATCACGCCGGATCGCAATCTCAGCTGGAGACGTATCCCGCGACCACCTGCAACAGCTTGAAGGCCGTATTGGCATCATTCTCCACCACGGCGAGGAACTCCTCCTCACCGATCCGCAGGCAGGTCAGGTCGCTCTCTGCGACCATCGACAGGGCGCGGGGCTCCTTGCGGATCAGGCCAAGCTCTCCGACCAGCCGCCCCGGCCCGACCCGTGCGATCATCTGCGCCTGCGTGCCGTCGTCATCGGACGGCAGGTAGAGCCCCGCCTCGCCCTCGATGATCATATAGGCCCCATCGGTGGCCGCATCGTCCTTGTGGAACACGGCAGTGCCCGGTGCCGCCTCATACCAGCGCGCGCCAAAGGCCAGCAGCCGCAGCTGGCGGCGGTTGAGGCCGGAGAACAGCTCTGTGGTTTCCAGCGCGCGCAGCTTGCGCGACAGATCCGCCGCCGAGGCGCTGTCCTCGTCGCCAGTCTCCCGGTCGTCGGCGCGTTCGTCCTTCAGGCGTCCTTGCCGCAGCTCGAAATAGTGATCGAACCGATCCGGGTCGCGGAACGCCGGTTCAAGGAAGATCAGCGTGGTGTGCGGCAGCAGCTCGCGCAGATTGTCCTGCATGGCGCGGCGGGTGTCGCGATCAAAACTGGCCAGGGCGCTGTCTAGGATGAGCACATCCGGGCGCTTGATCGACGCGCGGCAAAAGGCCAGCGGCTCGGCAAAGCTCTGCCCCAGCCCCTGCCCGCCGACGGACACCGGCAGGTCGAAGATCAGCTCCACCACCATTTCGCGCACGCCGGCCTCGTCGATCACCTCGGCAACCGCCTTACGCAGATCCTCGGCCCGCGCGCCGGCGCTGTCGGAAATCTTGCCGAAGATGGCGTTCTCCAGCACGGTGAAGCCGGGCGCGAAATCGCCCTCGTAGAGCGGGACAAAAATATCGTCGAGCGTGTCCAGAAGCTCGCGCCCGTGGCTGTCGCGCAGGGACAGGATGCGGTCCTCGATCTCGGTGCTGAATGCCGGCCCCAGCGACTCGGCGGAAATCGAGAAGGGCACGATCATCATCTGCGCCAGCTCCTCCGGCTCCAGCGCCTCGGTGCCCTTGGATTTCACCTTTTGCAGCAATTGCAGTGCCGCCTCATAGTCCGAGGCCTCCAGCCCCAGCTTGCGGAACAACGGATGCACGGTGCCGTCCATGCCAAAGATCTGCCGCAGCATTTCCAGCACGTCCTGCGCCAGCATCACCAGGTCCTTGTCGAGCCCGATACGGCGCACCGTCTCCAGAAAGTCGCTCTGCCGTCGCAACAGCTCGTAGGTGATCGGCACCGAGCGCGTCGCATAGAGCAGGTTCTCCACCACCGGCAACGCGGGGTTATACTGTTCGCGATTGTTGAAATGGGCAAAGGCATCCAGCCCCGCATCCATCAGCGCCAGCTGCACATGCGGGCGCAGCTTCACCAACGCATCGGCCAGTTTCGGATGCTCCGCCCGGTCAAAGATCTGGTCCATGCCCCGCCGCAGCAGCGCCGTGTCAGAGCCGATGCCCTCGACGATGCGCAACCACCAGTCGCGCAGCTCCTCCGGCTTCTCGAACCCGGCAATGCGCGGATCGACCCAGTTCACATCAAAGGGATCGGGGCTGTTGCCCGCACGGATGGCATCGCGCTGGACGCGTGGATCGGAAGGATCCTCCAACGGGCGCACCCGCAGTGGCATCAGCACGTTTTCCCCGAATGACCCCTGGAACAGCGCCGGGCGCGAGGTGGCATGGCCGACCCGCGTTGCCAGCACCATCTGGTGCAGTTCGCGAATGTTGTGTCCGGCCAGGGTCACCGTGCCCGATGCGGGCAGCACCTCACGGGTCAGAACCTCCGCCAGGGCGCGGCGATCCTCTTCGGACGGCGCGGCGATACCGATCAACTCGCCCTTGGGGAAGGTCGCCGTCAGCTCCTCCAGCACCAGATTGCCATCCGCATCGCGCACGCTGACGCCATCCAGCACGATGTCGCCGTCCAGATGCGGCAACGTCTCCGGCTCGCCCTGCATCAGGCGCTCATCCACCATGTCCGGCGGCGCGAACCGCTCCAGGATCACCTCCCAGCGCAGCGCCATGTCCTGGGTCTGGTTGTAATAGGTCAGCAGTTCCTTCCACGGCGAGGCAAGGTCCTTGTAGGCCGCCAGGGCCGCAACCAGCGCCCCGAGCGAGACCTTCCCCTCCAGCACCAGATAGCCGCCGACCGCGTAGAAGAAGAACGGCGTCAGCTGGGTGATGAAGTTGTTGAGGAACTTCATGAAGAACTTTTTCTGATAGATCTCGAAACGGATCTCGTAGAGGCGGCCCAGCCGATCCGTCACCCGCGCCATGCGGTAGCGCCAGCCACCGTTCACCCGCAGCGTCGCCGCCCCGGCGGCGCTTTCGCCGATTTCCGAGGCCAGCGCCCGCACCTGCTGGATGCGCTTCTTGTTGAGCTTGTTGATCCGCCGCTGCAACAGCGGGATCAGCCAGCCCTGCAAGGGTATGAGGGCCACCGCGGCAAGACCGAACCAGACATTCTGCGCAAACAGAAAATAGAGGATGGTCAGCATCTGGCCGGCCTGGAGCACCGGCTGACTGACCGCATCCCCCATCAGCCCGCCCATGGGCTCGGATTCGGAGGTGATCATCGACACCAGTTCGCCCTGGCTGGTGCGCTCGAAATAGGGCTGCGGAAACCGCAACACCCGCGCGATCAGACTGTAGCGAAACCGGCGCAGCATACGCTCTGCCAGCACACCTTTCATGGTGTTGATGCGCATCTTGGTCAGCCCATGCGCCAGCACCGCAAGCAGAAAGGCACCGCAAAGCAGCCACAGGTAGGTGAGCTGATCCACCTGATGGCCCCAGACCTCGACCACGGAGCTCTGCGCCCCGATGGCGTCATTGATGATCCGCTTGGGCAGCTCCAGCGTCAGATAGAGCAGCGGGAACAGACAGGCCGTGACCACCAGGAGAATCAGCTGGTCGCGCTTGGAGTACTTCCAGATGAATTGGAAAAGCGAGCGTTCTATGGGAGGAGCTCCAAAGATCAGGTGACAGGACGCGGCCTGTAGGATGTGACGGTTATTATGCAGTGTTTTGCCATGGGTAGCGCGGTTTGACCATGGCAGGCAATGGCGCAGGCACGGGCGCGATCCCAGCCTAGAAAGCTGGCTGGAACGCGTCTGTGAGCTATGTCACAGACAGTCGAATGCGGTATTTGCGATACAGGACAAACACCGTAAGGTCCGCCGGGGTAACATGCCCGCGCGAAACGCAACTGCAAGAGGAGCGCCTGTTTTGCCTCAGAATGTCGGGATCGTCCTGCTGCTGATCTGCCTGCTCGAGGTCAAGCATATGTTTGCCGACTTCTACCTGCAGACCAAAAAGATGCTGTCAGGCCGGTGCCAGTATTTTCATCCAGGCCGGGCGCAGCATGCGGGCGTCCATGCTCTGGCCTCCGTGGTTGTCCTGTTCATTGTCGGCAGTCCCCCATGGTTCATCGTTGCCGTCTGTGCCGCGGAATGGGTGATCCACTTCAATATCGACTTCTGGAAGGCGCATCACACAGAGTGCCACAAGCTCGACCCGACCCAGGGGGCATTCTGGCGCGCCATGGGCACCGATCAACTGCTGCATCACCTGACCTACGTGGGCATGGCCGCGGCCTGGGCAATGGTCTCGTTCTGACACCTCGCCCCGCGGCCGGATCATCGGGCCGCAGATCCTGTGTGCCTGACCCTCCCGCCCGCAGCGCCCCGGTCAGGAGACCGGCACCGGCCCTGCCTTGTGCTCTGCGCCGAGCATCGACTTCAACTGATGCACGGTCTCCAGCGGGATATCGACGGCGGTCATGATCTCGGCAGCAAAGCTCACCGGTGCCGTGCCCGCCGCAGTGATCACCCCGCCATCGGAAACGCCCGTGGCTTGGTCCACATAGTGTGCCGCGCCCGCATAGCTGTCGGCGTGGGTGCCGAGAAACGCCGGATCATTCGATGTATGGCGCCGCGCATTCAACAATCCGGCGCGCGCCAGCGCCAGAGTTCCACCGCAGATCCCCGCGATCACCGTGCCGCGCCCATGCAGGTCTTGCAGCCACGCGGACAGCTCCGGCGCGTTCGGTTGCTCCCAGATCGTGCCGCCGATCACCACCAACGCCTCCGGGTTCCAGGACGCCAGCGCCTCACATCCGTCCTGCACCCGCGCCACCAGACCGCCCATCGAGGTCACCACGCCGGGCTCGGGGGCTACATAGCGGATCTCAAGACCGAAGTAGCCCTGTCCGAGGCCGCACAAGACACCATATTCCCAATCCGCAAACCCCTGCGTCAGCAGCACCGCAACCCTGGCCATCGCTTCACTCCTCGCTTCACCACGACTCGGAACGTATCGGGAACATACAGGTAGCACAACCGGAAACCCAGCCCCGCGCATGCCCGCACCCCCGCACGAGGCGTCGCAAAGTGGGACGTCGCACAGCCGCGCTCAGGGCACCACTGGGGTATCCCGCTTGATCGTTTTCAGGATGACATGGGTTTGCGCGCTGGCCACCCCCGCCAGCTGAAACAGGAACTGCTCCAGAAACTGGTTGTAGGCTTCCAGATCCGGCGCCAGCACCCGCAAATGATAGTCCGCCTGTCCGGTGGTCGCATAGCAGTCGACCACATGTGGATTGGCCTCCACCGCATGGATGAACTCGGTCAGATGCTCGGGCGCGTGCCGCGTCAGATTGACCTGTACCAGCGCCTCGAATCCCAATCCAACCGCCTTGGGCACCACCACGGCCCCATAGCGGTCGATCACACCGGCCTCTTCCAGCGCGCGCACCCGACGCCAGAGCGCCGAGGGCGACATACCAACCGCATCGGCCAGATCGGCGTTCGACATGCGGCAATCCTCTTGTAGCAGCGTCAGAATACGACGATCGCGGTCATCCAGCTTCATCGACGTGGAACTCCTGTTCAGAAAATCGGCCTCACGCGGACAGTTTATCCACATAACTGCAAGGAAGCACCATATCTGGCAAGTTTTTTCGCCGAACGGGGCGTATCATTGCATCGCCGAGCCATCCCCGCCCGATTGCCATGCCCGATAGCCACGAAGGAGCCGACATGACCGAGCTGTCCCACGCGTTTGACACGTACCAGCTGGAGGACCGCTACGCCCGCACCGAAGGCCGCGTATTCCTGACCGGAACACAAGCCCTCGCCCGGATCATGTTGGACCAATCCCGCCGCGACCGCGCCGCCGGGCTGAACACCGCCGGGTTTGTCTCCGGCTATCGCGGCTCTCCCCTTGGCGGTGTCGATCTGGAATTCTGGCGCGCCCGCGACCGGATGAGCGAGGCCGGCATCACCTTCATGCCCGCCGTCAACGAGGACCTTGGCGCAACGGCCGTTCTGGGCGCGCAACAGGCCATTCTTGATCCCGACTGCGAGGTCGAGGGCGTGTTTTCCATGTGGTACGGCAAGGGCCCCGGCGTGGACCGCTCCGGCGATGCGCTGAAACACGGCAATGCCTACGGATCATCGCCGAAAGGCGGCGTTCTGGTTGTGGCGGGCGATGACCACGGCTGTGTCTCCTCCTCCATGCCGCATCAGTCGGATGTGGCCTTCATGTCGTGGTTCATGCCGGTCCTGAACCCGGCCGATGTGGGCGAATACCTGTCCTTTGGCGAATACGGCATCGCGCTGTCGCGCTATTCCGGCACTTGGGTGGGGTTCAAGGCCGTCTCGGAAACCGTGGAAAGTGGCCGCTCGGTCGAGCTGCCCAAGGACCGCACCTTCACCCTGCCCGATCTGCCGGACCATCCCGGCGGGCTGCACATCCGGTCGTCCGACCTGCCCAGCCCCGAGATCGAGACCCGCATTCGCGCCAAGCTTCAGGCCGTGCGCGCCTTTGCCGAGGCCAACCCGATCGACCGCCGCATCTACGATCTGCCCGAGGCGCGCTTTGGCATCGTCACCACCGGCAAGGGGCATCTCGACCTGATGGAGGCGCTGCGTCTGCTGGATCTGGACGAGGACGCCTGCCGCAGCCTGGGCATCGACATCTACAAGGTTGGCATGGTCTGGCCGCTGGCCCGCGCCGAAGCGCTGCGTTTTGTGAACGGCAAGGAAGAAGTGCTGGTCATCGAGGAAAAACGCGGCATCATCGAGAGCCAGTTCAAGGAGTATTTCTACGACTGGCCCGGCGACAAGCCCAAGAAAATGGTCGGCAAATACCACGCCGCAGGCGAACCGCTGATCCCATGGGTGGGCGAGTTGAGCCCCTTGATGCTGGTGCCCGTGGTGGCCGAACGTCTTGACCGGTTCTTCCCGGAACTGAACCTGCGCGACAAGGCGCGCGCCCTGACCGAACAGCCGCCCAACCTTTTGAACATCCCCGGCGCAACCCGCACGCCCTATTTCTGCTCGGGCTGCCCGCATAACACCTCCACCAAGATCCCCGAAGGCTCCACTGCCAACTCCGGGATCGGCTGTCACGTCATGGCCTCCTGGATGGGGCGCGACACCGCAGGCTATGCGCAGATGGGCGGCGAAGGCGTGCCGCATCTGGTCGCGTCCAAGTACAACGGCGGCAAACATGTGTTCCAGAACCTTGGCGAAGGCACATGGTATCACTCCGGCTCCCTCGCCATCCGTCAGGCGGTGGCAGCGGGCGCCAATATCACCTTCAAGGTGCTCTATAACGATGCGGTGGCTATGACCGGCGGTCAGCCCGTGGACGGCCCGGTCTCGGTCGCCGGCATCGCGCAGGCCGGGCGCGCCGAAGGCGTGGAGCGCATCGCGCTGATCTCTGATGATATCGGTAAATTCACCCGTAGCGACTTCCCGGCTGGCACGTCTTTTCATGATCGCGCCGACCTCGATCTGGTCCAGCGCCAGCTGCGCGAGATCAAGGGCGTCACCCTCCTGATCTACGAGCAAACCTGCGCCACCGAGAAACGTCGCCGCCGCAAACGCGGCAAGATGGAAGACCCCAGGCGCTTTGCCTATATCAACGATCTGGTCTGTGAAGGCTGCGGCGATTGTTCCGTCGAGAGCAACTGCCTGAGCGTCGAACCCAAGGAGACCCCCTTTGGCCGCAAGCGCAAGATCAACCTCTCCAGTTGCAACAAGGATTTCTCCTGCCTCAATGGCTTCTGCCCCAGCTTCGTGACGGTTGAGGGCGCAACCCGGCGCAAGAAGGAACTGCACGATCTGGACGCCCAGCAGCTCACCGCCGATCTGCCCGCACCCGACCTGCCTGCGCTGGGGAAACCCTTTGACCTCTTGGTCACCGGCGTTGGCGGCACCGGTGTGGTCACGGTGGGCGCGCTCATCACCATGGCCGCCCATCTGGAGGGCAAAGGCGCATCGGTACTTGATTTCACAGGCTTTGCGCAGAAATTCGGCACCGTCCTCAGCTACATCCGCCTCGCCAAATCCCCGGATGAGGTCCATCAGGTGCGCACCGATCTGAGCGCGGCGGACGCGGTGATCGCCTGCGACGCGGTGGTCTCCTCCGCGCCCAAGGCCTCTGCGCATTATCGCGAAGGCAGCCGGGTGGCGCTGAACCTTGCCGAAATGCCCACCGGCGATATCGTTCTGCGCCGCGACGCCACACTCGACATCCCCGCCCGCGCCCGCGCGGTCGCCTCGGTGGTCGGTACCGAGAACATCACAGCCCTCAATGCAAACGCCATTGCCGAAACACTTCTGGGCGATGCGGTGCTGGCCAATGTCATCATGCTGGGGTTCTCATGGCAGCAAGGTCTGGTGCCCGTCAGCCTCACCGCCTTGCAACAGGCCATTGTGCTGAACGGCGTCGCGATCGAGAAAAACCAGCTCGCCTTCGCCATTGGGCGCGCCATGGCCGCCGCACCGGACCGCCTGAAATCCCACTACAGTGAGGACACGCCAGAGGAAGAAACGCTGGAGCAGCTCATCGACCGCCGCGCCGCATTCCTGACCTCCTACCAGAACGCAGCCTACGCCAAGTCCTACACGGATCGCCTGAAGCGCCTGCACACAGCACTGCCCGCGGATCAGGCCGACGCGCTCACGGCCACAGCCGCCCGCAGCCTCTTTAAACTCATGGCCTATAAGGACGAGTTCGAAGTGGCCCGCCTGATGAGCGCCGACAGTTTCAAGGCCGAACTCGACCGCGAATTCGACGGCAACTTCACCGTCAAATACCACATGGCCCCGCCGCTCTTGAACTTCAAAACCGATGCCCGGGGCCGCCCCGCCAAACGCGCGCTTGGGGCTTGGATGACACCGGTGCTGTCCTTGCTGGCCAAAGGCAAGACCCTCCGACAGTCACCGCTCAACCCCTTCGCCTATCACGCTGAGGCCCGCATGCACCGCGATCTCAGGGAGTGGTTCCAGAACCTGATCGACGACATCATTGCCCACCCCGCAGCCCTGGCACCCGACACGCTGGACACCATCCTCAAAGCCCCGATGGAAATCCGCGGCTATGGCCCGGTGCGCGAAGAGGCCGCCCGCAGGGTGAAGGCCCAGGTCGACGCCCTGCGCATAACCTGACCGCTTTCACCTTTTCCAAAATACCTCCCGCCGGAGGCCACGGCCCTGTCCTCTTTTGGGGGCAGGGCTCAACCTGCCGCGCGTCAGCGCGCCCGCTTGGCAGACGCCTCTAACGGGACAGATCGCGCCAGAACCGGCGACTGTAATCGGCAAACTCCTGCATCTCCGCATCCGTCGGCGCCTGGCCGGTAAAGACCTTCAGATACTCCGGCGTCATCGAGAGACGATAGTCATGGCTCTCCTGCGGCTCCGCCATGTCATAGCCAAGCTGCATGTAATACAGCACCTTGGCCCGGGTGAGCGCCTCAAGGTCATCACATCCGTAGCGCTGAAACATGGAGGTCAGCGCCGCCACCCGCGCCGCATCCCCCGCCCGCATCCGTGCCAGCACCGCATCGGACCGACGCGCCCAGTCGCGCACCGCAAAATCAAGCGCGGTGTCGAACAGATCCGGATTGGCGATACAGCGAAAGATGTTCAGAACCGCACCGGTGACCCGCTCCGCCGGCGCCTGCGCCTGTGCGATCAGACCCGCGGTATTGGTCTCTTCCCAGCGGGTCAGGAGGGCGTCCAGCAGATCCTGCCGCGACTTGAAATACCAATAGAAAGAGGATCGCGAGACCCCCATCGCCTCGGCCAGCGCCAGCACTTTCACCCGCTCCACCCCGTCACGGATCAGAACATCAAGCGCGACATTCAGCCAATCGTCGCGGGTGACCTTGATATTGCCGATCAGGGGGGCCGCGTCGGGATCATCACGGTGCAGCAGGGGTCTGGATGTCATCACGCTCTCGGGGTCATCGCGCGCCTATGTCGCGCCCGTGCACAGTGCCCCGATGGGCCCGCCAGTGCAAGTCGCGGCGGAGCACCGCACTCCCCGCGCGGCCCTGCACGCCCGGTCCGGATCACGCAGGCTCAGACCCGCTGATACACGAAACAGCGCCCCTCGACCGCGCCTTCGGGCAGAGGCAGTTCCTGCATCTGCTCAAAATACATCCGGTCGGAGGAGACCATCAGCCCCCCGGGCGCCAGCAGCGGCTCCACCAGCGGCGAAATCAACCGCGCAAAGGCATCGTTCTTGTCGCGGTTGTGCCCGCCCAGATCGGCATGGATCAGGCTGGCACTGGCCCCGAACCGGTCCAGCGCCGCCGGCAGCGTCTCGCGCACGTCTCCCAGGATGGTGCGGTCTTCCGGCGGAATACTGTCGGGATGCGCCCCAACCGCGCGCTCGAACACATAGATGTCGCGCCCCCGGATCCGCTCCCGCATGTGATGATAGGTGCGCCCGTTGCCCAGCCCCAGTTCGAACACCGGCCCCGGCAGCGGGTCGGTTTCGGCAATGGCAAAGTCCAGGCAGGCGCGCTGCGACACCATACGGTCGATGAACAAATCCAGTCTCGTCGGCACTTGTGATCCCTTTTCGATTGGAACAGCCACCCGGACTGTCGCGTTGATGTCGTAACTTCACACTATCAGCCCCTGCGTACCGCCATCGGTGCGGCGCGGGAACGGGCGCGTGGGTCACAATTGCTCCAGCAGTCCCCTGCCTGCGACAAATGGCATTTGACTACAAGGGCCTGCCCGCGCGAAGGTATGGCAAAAACAGGGAGATCTCACATCACCAGTCTTGCGCAGCGATCACGCGGCAGGGACCACTAGCAATGCGTCCCCTCCTGTCGGTCGAAGACCTAAGTATCGGGTTCGGAAAGGACAAGCCGGTTGTCCGGAATGTGAACTTTTCCGTCGCCCCCGGCGAAACGCTGGCCCTTGTCGGCGAAAGCGGCTCTGGCAAGACCATCAGCTGCCGCGCCGTGCTGCGCATCCTGCCGCGCACCGCCAGGCTTCATTCGGGCCGCATGATGCTGAGCGGAGGTGACGGCGATGGCGATCTCGACCTTGCCCGGATCAGCGAGCGCCAGATGCGCCGCGATGTGCGGGGCAACCGGATCGCCATGATCTTTCAGGAACCGATGCGCTCGCTCTCGCCGCTGCACCGGATCGGCAACCAGGTGGCAGAGATCATCCACCTGCACAGATCGGTGTCCGAGGCAGAGGCCCGGCGCGAGGTGCTCGAATGCTTCGAACGTGTGGGCTTTCCCGACCCGGACCGCACCTGGCGCTCGTATCCGTTTGAGCTCTCGGGCGGCATGCGCCAGCGCGCGATGATCGCCATGGCCATGGTGGCCAAACCCGACCTGCTGATCGCCGATGAACCCACAACTGCGCTCGACGTGACCACCCAGGCGCAGGTGCTTGGGCTGATGAAGGATCTGCAGCAGGAAACCGGCATGGCGATGATCCTTGTCACCCATGACCTCGGCGTGGTGGCCAATATGGCCGAACAGGTGGTGGTGATGCACAAGGGGCGAGTGATGGAGGCCGGCCCGGCAGAGCCGATCCTGCGCGCCCCCGCACACCCCTACACCCAGCATCTGTTCAACGCCGCCCCCAAGATCCCGGAGGCGATCTGCCCGCTGCGCGACGGGCAGGAGGACCGTATCCTTGAGCTGCGCAACGTCACCAAGACCTTCACCATGCGCTCCGGCAAGAGCTGGAGCAAACCGGTTCTGGTGCGCGCCTGCGAACAGGTCGACCTGAGCCTGCCCCGCGGCAAGACGCTGGCCATCGTCGGCGAAAGCGGTTCCGGCAAGACCACAGCGGCACGGATCGCCCTCGGGGCCGAAACCGTCGACCCCGGTGGCGAGGTGCTGTTCCGCCCCACCACGGGCGCGGCGCCGCTTCAGGTGCACGACATGGACCGCGATGCCCGGCGCGCCTTTCAGCGACAGGCGCAGATGGTGTTTCAGGACCCCTATTCCTCGCTCAGTCCGCGCCAGCGCATCTTTGACACCCTGGCCGAACCGCTGGAGATCCATGGCATCGGCAGCCGCGCCGATCACAAATCCCGTGCCGCCGAGATGCTGCGGCTGGTCGGCCTGCCCGCAGACATGCTCAGCCGCTATCCGCATGCGTTTTCCGGCGGCCAGCGTCAGCGCCTGTCGATCGCCCGCGCGCTGATGCTCGATCCGGCGCTTCTGGTCTGCGACGAGCCAACCTCGGCGCTGGACGTCTCGGTGCAGGAGCAGATCCTGACGCTGCTGGAAGAAATCCGCGACGCCCGTCAGCTGTCCTATCTGTTTATCAGCCACGACCTTGCGGTGGTGGCCCGTATCGCGGATGAGGTCGCTGTCATGCGGCGCGGGATGATTGTGGAACAAGGCCCGCCCGAGGTGCTGTTTCATGATCCCAAACACCCCTATACCAAGGCGTTGATCGCCGCTCAGCCGGTGCCCGATGTGGACCGGCCCATCAACCTGAAACTCGTGGCCCAGGGCGCAGGCGCGCCCGAAAGCTGGCCGGAGGCCTTCCGCTTTGCCGGACAGGATGCCCCGCCGCTGGTGCCACTGGACCCCGGACACAAGGTACGCTGTCATGTCTAACGCACGCCCCCTGTTCACCCTCGCCTCCACCCTTGCCTGGGCGCTGGCATTGCCGCTTGTGGCGATCGCACAGCCGCAGCTGCAGGAGAGTGGCTTCTGGAGCCAGGAGGTCGAGTCAGGCGATCTGCCCCCCATCGCCGACCGAATTCCTGCCGAACCTCTAGTGGTGAATGTCGCCGCAAAGGGCCGCACCCCCGGCCTTCAGGGCGGCACATTGAACACCATGGTCACCCGCTCCAAGGACATCCGCCAGATGGTGGTCTACGGCTATGCCCGCCTTGTTGGCTACAACGAAGCCTACGATCTGGTGCCCGACATCCTTGAAAGCTTTGAAAGCGAGGGCGACCGCAGGTTCACGCTGAACCTGCGCGAAGGGCACAAATGGTCCTCGGGGGATCCGTTTACGTCGGCCGATTTCGAATACTGGTGGAAACACATCGCCAACAACGAAGACCTGAACCCCACCGGCCCGCCGGATTTTGTCCGCGTCGAGGGGGAGCTGCCGCAGGTCTCATTTCCCGATGCGACCACAGTGGTGTTTGAATGGACCACCCCCAACCCCAGCTTCCTGCAGGTGCTGGCGCAGGCCGCCCCGCCCTTCATCTATCGCCCCTCCGCCTATCTGAAGCAGTTCCACAAGGATTTTGCCGAGCCCGAAGCGCTGCAGGAGGAAATCGACTACGCCCGGGTCAAGAGCTGGGCCGCGCTGCACAACAAGCGCGACAATATGGACAAGTTCGACAATCCCGACCTGCCCACGCTGCAGCCCTGGATCAACGCCACCGCCGGCAAGAAGATCCGGCACCAGTTCGTGCGCAATCCCTATTACCACCGCATCGACGAGAACGGCGTGCAGCTGCCCTATATCGACACCGTCGAGATGGAGATCGTCTCCGGCGGGCTGGTGGCGGCCAAATCCAACGCGGGCGAGGCCGACCTGCAGGCCCGCGGCCTCGATTTCCGCGACATCCCGATCCTGCGCAAGGGCGAGGCCGCCGGGGGCTACCGGACAGAGCTCTGGTCCTCCGGCACCGCCTCGCAGATTGCGATCTACCCCAACCTCAACACCGTCGATGAGGTCTGGCGCCAGACCCTGCGCGACGTGCGCGTGCGCCGGGCACTGTCGGTGGCCATCAACCGCGCCGCGATCAATAAATCGCTCTATTTCAAACTGGCCAAGCCCGGCGCCATGACGGTGCTGGAGCAAAGCCCGTTCTTCGACCAGAGCCTGCGTGATGCCTGGGCGCAATATGACCCGGAGCTGGCCAACAGGCTGCTGGACGAGGCCGGATTGGTCGAGCGGGACGGCTACGGCATCCGCCGCCTGCCCGATGGCCGCCCGATGGAGCTGGTGATCGAGACCGCCGGCGAGCGTCAGGAGGTGGAAAACGCGCTGCAGATCATCACCGATGACTGGCGCGATGTGGGCGTCAAGCTGGTGATGCGCCCGCTGGACCGCGACATCCTGCGCAACCGGGTGTTTTCCGGCACCACCATGGCCTCGGTCTGGTACGGCTGGGACAACGGGCTGCCGCAAAGCTATACTTCGCCCGCCTATCTCGCCCCCACCGATCAGGTGTTCTTGTCCTGGCCCAAATGGGGTCAGTTCTACCAGACCGGCGGCGCGGTCGGCGAAGCGCCCGACCTGGCGCCCGCCCAGCGGCTGATGGAGCTGCTGCACGACTGGAACCTTGCCACGGATGCCACCATGCGCGCCGAGGCCTGGCGCGAGATGCTGCAGATCCACGCCGACAATGTCTTTGCCATCGGGCTGGTGGCCGGGGCACCACAGCCGGTGGTGGTCTCCGACCGGTTGCGTAACGTGCCCAAGACCGCGATCTGGGCCTGGGATCCGGGGGCGCATTTCGGCGTACACCGGATGGATGAGTTTTTCTTTGAGGACGGCCAAGGCTGATGGAAATTCTCCGCTACGCGATCTACCGGTTCGGCACCATGCTGCTGACCCTGCTGCTGGTGTCGGTCCTGGTGTTCTTTATCATCAACCTGCCGCCGGGCGATTTCCTGTCGAACCAGATCGCGGAGCTGCGCGCCACCGGGCAGGAGGCGGGTGTGGCCAAGGCGGAATTCCTGCGCCGCGAATACGCCTTGGACAAGCCGCTGTGGCAGCAGTACTTCATCTGGATGGGCATTCTCCCCGGCCCGCACGGGTTTTCCGGCATGTTGCAGGGCAACTTCGGCTGGTCGTTCGAATTTGACCGCCCGGTCTCCGAAATCGTCGGCGAAAGCCTCTGGCTCACCGTGCTGGTGAACCTCGCAGCGGTGCTGTTTGTCTATATGGTGGCGCTGCCCTTGGGCGTGCTGGCGGCCGCCAAATCGCGTACCATGATCGACTATACCGCCGCCTTCATCGGCTATCTCGGTCTTGCCACGCCGAATTTTCTGCTGGCACTGATCCTGTTCTACTATGGCCACCAATACCTGAACCTGCCCATCGGCGGGCTGATGGCGCCGGAATTCGAGGGCGAGCCGATGAGCTGGGACAAGGTCAAGTCGATCCTGATCCACCTGATCGTGCCCACCTTCGTGATCGGCACCTCCGGGGCTTCGGCGATGATGCAGCGGCTGCGGGCCAATATGCTGGACGAACTGGGCAAACCCTATGTGGAAACCGCCGTGGCCAAGGGCATGCGCCCCTCGCGGATGCTGGCGAAATACCCGCTGCGGGTGGCCTTCAACCCCTTTGTGGCCGATATCGGCAATCTGCTGCCCGCGATGGTCTCCGGCTCGGTTCTGGTCTCGGTGGTGCTGGGGCTGCAAACGATCGGCCCGGTGCTGCTGCAGGCGCTGAAGTCGCAGGACATGTTCCTGTCGGGCTTTGTGCTGATGTTCGTGGCCTTGCTGACATTGATCGGCACCATGATCTCCGACGTGCTGCTGGTCCTGCTTGATCCGCGCATCCGCTATGAGGGGCGTGAGACATGAGCCAGAATTCCCCCGATGGGCGCCCCGATGGTCGCTACGTCGATGATGCCCCCTATGATCCGCAGGCCTCGATCCGCGAGCTGGAGCGCAAGGACCTCGACGCCCCCAACTGGGTGCTGATCTGGCGCAAGTTCAAGACCCACCGTCTGGGCCTGATTTCCGGTATCTTCCTGCTGTTCTGCTACGTGATGCTGCCCTTTGTCGGCTTTATCGCCCCCTATGGGCCAAACGAACGCGATGCCGAACATCTCTATTCGCCGCCGCAATCGGTGAACCTGTTTCACGAGGGCGAATTCCTTGGCCCGTTCATCTATCCGCTGACCTCCGAAGCGGATCTGGAGACCTTTCAATGGGTGGTGAAGCCCGATTATGACAATCCCCGGCAGATCGAGTTCTTCTGCGAGGGGGCGGAATATCGTCTCGCCGGGCTGATCCCTGCCGATACCCATCTGTTCTGCGCCCCCGAGGGTGCAACATTGTTCCTCTGGGGCTCGGACCGGCTGGGTCGGGACATCTTCAGCCGCATCCTTTTTGGCGCGCAACTGTCGCTGACGGTGGGTCTGATCGGCATCACCGTGTCCTTTGTGCTGGGCATTTTCTTCGGCTCGGTGGCGGGGTATTTCGGCGGCAAGATCGACTGGGTCATCAACCGGGTGATCGAGATCCTGCGCAGCCTGCCGGAGCTGCCGCTCTGGCTGGCGCTGTCCGCCGCGGTGCCCTCCACCTGGTCGCCGGTGGCGGTGTTTTTCATCATTTCGATCATCCTCGGCATATTGGACTGGCCCGGGCTGGCGCGTTCGGTACGGGCCAAATTCCTCAGCTTGCGCGAAGAGGAATACGTCCGCGCCGCCGAGATGATGGGAGCCTCGTCCGGCCGCGTCATCAAGAAGCACCTGTTGCCCAACTTCATGAGCCACCTGATCGCCTCGGCCACCCTGTCGATCCCGGCGATGATCCTCGGTGAGACGGCTCTGTCGTTCCTCGGGCTTGGACTGCGCGCGCCCGCAGTCAGCTGGGGCGTGATGCTCAATGACGCGCAGAACCTGGCCAATATCGAGATCTACCCCTGGACCGCGATCCCGATGCTGCCGATCATCGTGGTGGTGCTGGCCTTCAATTTCCTCGGCGACGGTTTGCGCGACAGTCTGGATCCCTATCAGCAATGACACTCCTGACCTCCCTCCCGCCCCCCGGCTCCTATCGCGTCACCGGCACCGGCCACCGGCCGAGTGCCTACGCGGTGTCGGAACTGGCCAATGCGTCGGTTGCTGCGGTGGGGCTGGCCATGGCGGATCTGATCGCGGCGCTGAACCTCGCCGCGCGCGCGCCGGAGGTCACGGTGGATCAGCGTCTGGCGTCCTTGTGGTTCGGCGCGTCCTTTCACCCGGATGGCTGGGAGATGCCCGCGCTCTGGGATCCGATCGCTGGGGACTATCCCTGCGCCGATGGCTGGATCCGCCTGCACACCAACCTGCCGCACCACCGCGCTGCGGCGCTCTCCGTGCTGGGCTGCGCCGAGGACCGGGAGGCTGTCGCGGCAGAGGTTGCACATTGGGGCGGCGATCCGCTTGAACAGGCAGTGATCGCCGCCGGCGGTGTCGCGGCCGCCCTGCGCAGCCGCGCGGACTGGCAGACGCATCCACAGGGTGAGGCGGTGGCAGAGGAGCCGCTGGTAGACTGGATCAAGCCCCGCCGCGTGGTGCTGCGCGACCGCCCGGAGGCAAGCCTGTCGCGCCCGCTTCAGGGGATGCGGGTGCTCGATCTGACGCGCGTGCTGGCCGGTCCGGTCAGCACCCGCACGCTGGCCGGGTTCGGCGCCGATGTGTTGCGGATCGACCCGCCCGGCTGGGACGAGCCCGGGGTGCTGCAGGAGATCAGCCTGGGGAAATACATGGCGCAGCTCAATCTGCGCAGTGCGCTCGACCGGGAGCGGCTGAAGGACCTGCTCGCGCAGGCGGATGTGCTGGTGCACGGTTATCGGCCCGGGGCGTTGGAGGCATTGGGGCTCGATCTGGCGACGCGCGATGCCATTGCGCCCAACCGGATCGAGGTGACGCTGAACGCCTATGGCTGGACCGGTCCCTGGGCCGGGCGGCGCGGCTTTGACAGCCTGGTCCAGATGAGCGCCGGGATCGCCCACGCCGGGCAGGACTGGGCTCGGAGCGACCGGCCGACGCCGCTGCCCGTGCAGGCGCTGGATCACGGCACAGGCTATCTGATGGCCGCAGCGGTTCTGTCCGCCCTGGCGGCGGCGGCCCGGGGCGAGGAGGTCGCGGTGGCACGACTGTCGCTGGCGCGGATGGCCGAAACGCTGGTGGCACTGCCCAAAGATCTGGGAGGCGTCCAGATCCACACCGCCGATGCGGCGGATCTCGGGCCCCATGAGGACAGCGGCTGGGGGCCGGCACGACGCCTCTCGCCGCCCCTGAGCCTGGAGGGCTGCGCGATGTGCTGGAGATGGCCCGCCTCTCCGAGCGGCACATATGCGCCCCGGTGGGACGCCGCCTGATTGTTGCGGCTTGCTCCCCCGCCGGGAGGACGCGGACGGGGCGGGCCATGGCTGAACCAGACACAGCAGTTTTGCCGGGCCTCACTTTCGTCGATCAGGGGCCTGCGGCTGCCCGTGACGGCCTGCAGTCAACCGCAGACGGCGCGGCCTTCAAAGCCCGGAATTCGTTTCACGCGCTGACATCAGCCGCCATCCGCCTCGCCCAGCGCCAGAGGCCTTTCGCTTCGGGCCATGCCCGAAGCGACCCGCGCCGCGGACCCTTCCGGGTCCGCGGCGCGCGCGGCCCAACTCCAAAGGGGGCGCAAGGCACTTGCGGTCCGCTGCGGAGGCGGGAGAGCCTGCCCGCCCTCAGCGGTCGTCCCCGCCGCCGCCGTCATTGGCATCCATCAGATCGTCCTCGATCGCTGCCTGTGCCGCCCCAAGTGCTGCATCCCGTCGCGCCGGCGTGTTGCGCTCCTCACTGTCGTCCACGACCCGAACCGTGACCTCCCGATGCGCGAACTTGATTCCTTCGCGCTCAAACAGGTCGCGGATCTCCTGGAACACCTTCTTGCGCACCAGCCACTGATCGCCCGGTTTGGTCATGAACTTCACCCGGATGATCATCGCCGAATCCTGCATCTCGATCACCCCCTGCGACTTCAGCGGCTGGATGAAGTTGTGGCCGATCACCTCATCCTTCAGCAGCTCCTTGCCGAGGGTTTTGATCAGCTTACGCACCTTCTCCACGTCGGTGTCATAGGTCACCCGCAAGGGCAGCTTCATGATCACCCAGTCACGGGAGTAGTTGGTCAGCACCTGGATTTCGCCAAAGGGGATCGTGTGCAGCGCCCCAAGGTGATGGCGCAACTGGAACGACCGCACGGAAATCTTCTCCACCGTGCCCTTGACGCTGCCGATGTCGATATACTCGCCCCGCCGGAACGCATCATCCAAAAGGAAGAAGGCGCCCGAGAAAATATCCCGCACCAGCGTCTGCGAGCCAAAGCCCACCGCCAGGCCAACGACACCGGCGCCGGCGAACAGCGGGCTGACGTTGATGCCGATCTCCATCAGGACAATCAACACGATGGTGACGATCACGACGGCGAGGATCGCACCGCGAAACAGCGGCAGCAGGGTTGCCAGACGACTGGCGCTGGAGGCGCCGCCTTCATCGCCAAGCTCGCCGTCCTCCTGATCCTGGCTTTCCTCCTCGATCTTGCTGTCGATCCAGATCCGGGCGATATGAAAGACCAGATAGCCGATGAACAGGATCACCAGCACGTCGATGATCCGGTCGAGAACCGAGTTCTCCTCCAGCGAAAAATCCGGGTTCCAGACATAGATCAGCGACACCGCCCCGCCGAGGAACGCAAGAATGCCAGCGGCACGGCGCGCAAGATCGCGGAAGGTGGCGATCGGGTGCCGCGGCACTCCGGCCGGCGCCTGCCCGTCGCCTGCAACCGAGCCCTCCGGATCACCCTCCGCGTCGGTATCTCCCGCGGCAGGTTCCGCGACGATTTCGGCGCGGCGGCGCCGGGTCGCAAACTGTTCGATGACGTAGTTGATCAGGCCATAGACCACGAGGATCGAACTCAGCACCGCAAACAGCCCCATGTTCGGCGGCACCGGGCTGGGGTTCTCCAGCACCAGATCAAAGGTCAGCGCCAGCCAGCCGAACGCGATATAGAGGATCACCATCGGGGCCCAGATCCAGGACAACAGGCGGTTCGGCCAGGCCACGACATGCGCCGCCCCGGCGTTGCGGATCGCCGCCGAGACCGCCCGCGCGTTGACCAGCACCAGCAAGATCCCCAACAGCGACGAGACCAGCATCAGGATGGCATAGGTCAGCACGTAGATATTGTAGTTGAGGCCGAAGTCCTGCACCCAGGTTGCAATCATGACCGCCGCAAAATCAAACGTCGCCAATCCCGATAGCCACAGATACAGCCGCCGTGCCGCCCGGTCCTCCAGCGCCGGAATGCGGTACTGGCTGAGGTAAGGCGACAGCACCATGCGCCACAGATCAGACGCCGTGCGGGCGGCAAAGAAGGTCAGGTAGACCGCAAGCGAGGTGAACTCCACCGAGACATCGCCGGAGGGACCAAAGACAAGCAGCGTCACCACCAGCGCAAAGACCATGGCAAACAGCGTTGCCCCGAGCCCGGCAAAGAAGCGGATCAGCAGGAACGGCATCTTGCCCGCATAGCCCTCGGGCGCGTCCTCGATCCGGCTGACCACAAACCGTTTTATCAGGCGCTTGCCATAGATCTCGACCGACAGCCAGCGACCGATCAACAACAGCAGCAGCGTGATCACCATGACCTCCACATAGGTCATGATGCGCCCGTCGGGGCTGGTAGCGCGCAGAATATAGGCCATCTCGATATAGGAGTTGGGCAGCGCCTCAAGGCGCTCGTTCAGCTGGGCCCGGAACTCGCGCATCCGGGTCTGCGCCTTCATCATCGACGAGGCCCCGCCCATGACGCCCGGCTCATTGGCCATTTCCGCCTCGGCTTCGGCCAGCGCCGCCGCCCCGGTCAGCGGCCGTCCGCTGCCATCCAGGATCACCACACCAACGCCCGCCTCCGAGGCCTGCCGGATCGCCTCCGCCAGGGCGCTGGCGTCGCCCGCATTGTCGCGTCCGGCAACGCTGTTGAGCGCGGTCTGGGCCTGGGCGCCCCCCACGGACAGGACACACAGCACTGCCACCGCGATCCACAACCGAAACAGGCTTATCAGGCTCTGCATGACGTTTTCTCCCTTGGCCCTTTGGGCAAATGATATGCGATCCGGGTCATTTCCGGTGGCAACTGTCGATTTTGCGCCTCAAATCACATCTCGTTCTCTTTGGTTTGATTGCATGACCCGCCTCTGCAGGCTATATCACGGATGTTTAATTCCCCTGTTTTTCGCCTCGCGTGTTCGCGGGGCCATAGCAAAACCGGGCGGGAAAGATGGAACAACCGGCCACGCTCCGCCGCTGACGGGAGCGGGCTGTCACGACGTTGGGGCGGAATATGGCGGGGCGGAATATGGCCAGAACGCAAGGCGCCAGCCCGGCCGGGCGTCGCGCATCGCCCTCCGTGCGGCGCCGGTTCGATCCGATGCGCCTCCGCGTCGTCCCCCCTTCCTGCCCTGCGCCCGCGGTTTTACATCCTGACCACCCCTGCAAGCGAGCCCCCCTATGAGTGCCAGCACCACGTCCCGATTGGGCCCAGAGGCGGGGCGCGGTCCGCGCATCCTGTTCTACAGCCACGACACCTTTGGGCTTGGCCACCTGCGCCGCTCGCGGGCGCTGGCGGCGGCGATCACCTCTGCCGATCCCACCGCCTCGGCGATGATCCTGACCGGCTCGCCGGTGGCGGGGCGCTTTGCCTTTCCCAACCGGGTCGACCACATGCGCCTGCCCGGTGTCATCAAACGCGCCGACGGCTCCTATGCCAGCCGCACCATGGGCATGACCATCGAGGAAACCACCGAGTTGCGCGCCGGTCTGATCCGCTCCACCGCCGAACAGTTCGACCCGGATGTGCTGGTGGTGGACAAGGAACCCTGCGGCTTTCGCGGCGAGTTGCTGCCCACGCTCGACCTGTTGCAGCACCGCGGCAAGGCCAAGCTGGTGCTGGGCCTGCGCGACGTGCTGGACGAGCCCGAGGTGCTGAGCGCCGAATGGGATCGCAAGGGCGCGCTGGCGGCCACCGAACAGTATTACGACGAGATCTGGGTTTATGGCCTGCGCGATGTCTACGACCCCACCGCCGGGCTGGATCTGAGTGCGGCGGCACAGGCCCGCATGCATTGGACCGGCTACCTGCGCCGGGACCTCGGCGAGGTCGGAGAGCCGCCCGAACAGCCCTATGTGCTGATCACCCCCGGCGGCGGTGGCGATGGTGCGATGATGGTGGATCTGGCGATCTCGGCCTACGAGCGTGACCCCAGCCTGACGCCCCGCGCGATGCTGGTCTACGGCCCGTTCCTCTCGGGCGAGACCCGCGCCGCGTTCGAGGACCGCGTCGCGGCACTGGACGGTCGTGTCACCGCTGTCGGCTTTGAAAGCCAGATCGAGACCCTGTTTGCCGGTGCCCAGGGGGTGATCTGCATGGGCGGTTACAACACCTTCTGCGAGGTCCTGTCCTTTGACAAACCGGCCGTGATCGTGCCCCGCACCACGCCGCGGCTGGAGCAATGGATCCGCGCCAGCCGCGCCGAGGAGCTGGGCCTTGTCACCATGCTGGACGAGACCCGCGACGGCTGGACACCGGATGCCATGATCGGCGCGATCCGCGCCCTCGACCGTCAACCCCGCCCCTCGCAGGCGATTTCCGACGGGCTGCTCGACGGGCTCGACTATGTGACCGGCCGTGTCGACCACCTTCTGCATCTCTTGCCGCGTGAGGCTGCCGAATGAACATGACCCGCCGTCCGGCGCTCGCCGTGCTGGTCAAGGGCTGGCCGCGCCTGTCCGAGACCTTTATCGCGCAGGAACTTGTCGCCCTCGAGGACGCAGGCCAGCCGTTTGAAATCTGGTCGCTGCGTCACCCCACCGACACCAAGACCCACCCGCTGCACGATCGTTTGCAGGCCCCGGTGCACTACCTGCCGGAATATCTGTATGACGACCCGGCCCGCGTCGCCAGATCGCGCGCCATCGCGCAGGCCCTGCCCGGCTATGCCGCCGCCTATCGCGTCTGGCGCGCGGACCTGCGCCGTGATCCGACCCGCAACCGGGTGCGCCGCTTTGGTCAGGCCTGTGTACTGGCGGCGGAACTGCCGCCCGAGGTGCGCGGCCTCTATGCGCATTTCCTGCACACGCCCTCATCGGTGGCACGCTACGCCGCGATCATGCGCGGCCTGCCATGGAGCTTTTCCGCCCACGCCAAGGACATCTGGACCTCGCCCGAATGGGAGTTGCGCGAAAAGCTCTCATCACAGACCCAAGGCGCGGCCTTTGGCGCGACCTGCACGGGCTTTGGCGCGAAACACCTGCAAGACCTCTCGGCTGGCACTCCGGTGGATCTGATCTATCACGGCCTTGACCTGACGCGGTTCCCAGCCCCGCCCGACCGGGAGCTGCGCGCGCCTGACGCCTCCTTTCACATGATGTCGGTGGGGCGCCTCGTCGAGAAAAAGGGCTTTGACCGGCTGATCGCCGCACTGGCGCTGCTGCCTGTGGATCTGGACTGGCACTGGACCCATATTGGCGGTGGCGGGCTGGGCGATCTGCTGCAAGGCATGGCCGAGGACGCAGGGATTGCAGCGCGCATCACATGGCGCGGTGCCTGTGACCAGCCGGAGGTGATCGCCGCCATGCGCGCCGCCGACCTTTTTGTGCTGCCCTCGCGTGTGGCAGAGGACGGTGACCGCGACGGGCTGCCCAATGTTCTGATGGAGGCCGCATCGCAGGGCCTGCCGATCCTGTCGACGCCCGTGTCGGCGATCCCGGAATTCATCCAAAGCGGCACCCATGGTCTCCTCAGTGATGACGCGCCCGCAGCGCTTGCCGATGCGATGCTGCGCCTCGCGCATGCCCCAGACGAGGCCCGCCGCATGGCCGACGCCGCGCTCAACCGCCTGCGACGTGATTTTGGCATGGACCCGGGCATCCGGCAGCTGAACACCCGCCTGAACGCCATGCTCAAGGGCGCTGCATGACCGCGCCCCGCATCGCCTATTATGCGCCGATGAAGGCCCCGACCCATCCGACGCCCTCCGGCGACCGGGCCATGGCACAAAGCCTGATGGGCCTGTTGGAAAGGGGTGGTGAGGAGGTCATTCTCGCGTCTGAGCTGCGCCTGCATGACAAACTCGGCGACCGCGACCACCAGCAGATCCTGCAACAGCGCGCTGCGGATGAGGTGGGCCGCCTGATCGAAGAGCTGCCCGAGGTCGACGCCTGGGTCACCTATCATAACTATTACAAGGCCCCCGATCTGATCGGCCCCGCCTTGGCGGCCGCCCGTGACATTCCTTATGTGCAGATCGAGAGCACCCGCGCCAGCAAACGCCTGACGGGCCCGTGGTCGGAATTTGCCCAAGCCGCACATGCGGCAGCGGATCAGGCGGCGGTGATTTTCTACCTCACCGAACAGGACCGCGAGACGCTGGAGCGCGATCGCGCAGGCAACCAGAAATTGGTGCACTTGCGCCCCTTCCTGCCGCAAGATGCCCTCCCCGCGCCCAGCACGGGTGATGGCCCAATGCTTGCTGCCGGTATGATGCGGCGGGGTGACAAGCTGGCCTCCTATGCGCTCATCGCCGAGACGCTGCGCCATCTGGAGAGCACAGAGCGCGCGGTCGACTGGCAGCTCTTGATTGCGGGCGACGGCCCCGCGCGCACCGAGGTGGAATCGCTTTTTGCACGCTTTGGAACGCGCGTGCGCTTTCTCGGTCAGCTCGATGCCGCAGCCATGGCAGAGGCCTATTGCGCAGCACAGCTGTTCCTGTGGCCCGGCGTCAATGAAGCCTTCGGCATGGTTTACCTGGAGGCGCAATCCCACGGGCTGCCCGTGGTGGCGCAAGACCGCCCCGGCCTGCGCGATGTGCTGCTGCCCGCAATGCCCGATGCCTATCCTGCGCCCGACGCCGGGGCCTTCGCACTGGCGGGCCGCGTTCTGCGCCTTCTCGACAGTGCCTCTGAGCGCGACGACCTCAGGCGGCGGGCGCGCGAACATATCGCCACCCACCACCTGCGACCCGCCGCTGCAGACACCCTTTGGGCTGCGCTGGGGCCACTGATACAGGAACGGGGCACATGATCCGCCTTGCCCTGCTGCGTCACGGCCATACCGCGTGGAACCGTGCGGGCCGCATTCAGGGGCGCAGCGACATCCCGCTTGACGAGACCGCACGCGCAGACCTCGCCGCGCAGTCTCTCCCCGAGGGTTGGAACGACGCGGATCTCTGGTCCAGCCCCCTGACACGCGCCGCTGAAACCGCCACGCTTGTGGCCGGGCGCGCGCCCCAGACCACGCCTGCACTCATCGAAATGAACTGGGGCGCATGGGAAGGCCAGCACGGGGTGGACCTGCGTGCAGATCCCGCGTCCGGCTTTCGCGACATCGAACACTGGGGCTGGGACTATCGCCCCCCCGGCGGTGAAAGCCCGCTTGAGGTCTGGAACCGCATCGATCCGTGGATCAAGAGCCTCGCGCGCGACACCGTCGCGGTCTGCCATATCGGGATCATGCGTATGATCCTTGCCCGCGCCCATGGCTGGGATTTCGACGGCCCTGCTCCGTTTCAGGTCAAACGCAATCGGCTCTTTGTGGTGGAGGTTTCGCGCGACAAGCTCACGCCCTGGCCCGATCCCATTCGACTTGAGCGACGGCCATCATGAAGGTTCTGATTGCCGTCACCCACCTTCTGGGCACCGGGCACCTGTCACGCGCCCTGACACTGGGGCGCGCATTTGCGTCGGAAAATCATCAGGTTACGGTAGTTTCTGGTGGCTTTCCGGCACCGCAACTCTCTGCGCAGGGTCTGCAGTTTGAACAGCTACCGCCTCTGCGCTCTGATGGCGTGGAGTTCTCGCGCCTGCTTGGCACGGATGGCACGGTTGCGGATGAGGCTTATCTGATGCGCAGGCGTCAGCAGATGCAGGCACTGATTCAGGATCAGCAGCCGGATGTGCTGATCACCGAGCTCTATCCGTTTGGTCGTCGTTCCCTCCGGGATGAGTTTCGCGCCCTGCTGGAGGCCGCGCATGCGCTGCCTCGTCGTCCGCTGGTGCTGTCGTCGATCCGCGACATCCTCGCACCGCCCTCAAAGCCCAAAAAGGCCGAAGACGCCGATGCAATGATCGCCACCTTTTACGATGGCGTGCTCGTTCACTCAGACCCCAAGGCCACGACGCTGGACGTCAGTTGGCCGGTCTCAGAGATGCTGGCGTCACGGCTGCAGTATACCGGCTATGTCGCACCACCTGCTGCTGCACCGCACCCCGAGGGCCTCGGCAAAGGGGAAATCCTCGTCAGTGCCGGCGGTGGCAGCGTGGGGGATGCGCTTTACGCTTGCGCGATCGAGGCCGCCAAACTGATGCCCGATTACCGCTGGCGCATTCTGGTTGGCGGCGCGGATGCACGGGCGCGCATCGCAGATCTTGAGGATGCAGGCTCGCCCGCGATCCTGGAACCTGCCCGCCCGGAGTTTCGCGCCATGCTGCCTCATGCGGCGGCCTCGGTCAGCATGTGTGGCTACAACACCGCGCTTGATCTGCTGCAATCCGGCACACCCGCCGTTCTGGTGCCGTTTGATGCGGGCAAAGAGGTGGAACAATCCTTGCGCGCCCAGAGCCTTTCGCCCCTCGCAGGCATTGAGGTGGAGGGCGCAGCAACCCTCACCCCGGCTCGTCTGTGCGCCGCACTCTCCCGTGCCATGCACGATACGCAACGCGGCCTTGACGGCTTTGAATTTGACGGGGCGCAGCGGAGCGTGGAGATTGCCGCAACGCTGCTGAGGCGGCAGCGCGCTTGAGCGCAACGGGGGGGACGGACATGACACAAGGCTGGGACGCGCTGGACGCGGAGTTGGCGCATTGGGCCACGGAGGGCCTGCGGCTACCGCTCTGGTGGCGGGATGATGATGCGATTGCGCCCACCGAGGCGCTGGTCCGGCTGGAGACACTGGCGACGCGGCTCGACCTGCCGGTGCATCTGGCGGTGATCCCCGAAACTGCGCAGCAGGAACTGGCACAGGCGGTTGCGCAATCCAGCCACCTGATCCCGGTGGTGCATGGCTGGGCGCATAAAAACCACGCCAGCGCCGACAAGAAGAAATGCGAATTTCCCAGTACCCGCCCGGTGGATGAGGCGCTCAACGCGGCGGAACAGGGGATGGATCGCCTGAAACATCTGTTTGGTCCGGCGTTGCAGCCGATGTTTGTGCCCCCCTGGAACCGGATTTCTCCAGCCATGCTGCCCTGGCTTGCGGGTCTGGGCTTTGCTGCGATCTCCACCTATGGGCCACGCAAGCGCGTTCAGGCCGCGCCGGGTCTGGTGCAGATCAACACCCATATCGATCCCATCGACTGGAAACATGGACGGGGTCTGGTGCCCGAGGAGCACCTCCTGACACCGTTGGTCGACACGCTCATAGCGCGCCGCACCGGTCAGCAAGATAACGCAGAGCCACTTGGCCTGCTGACGCATCACCTTGTGCACAGTGACGAGGTGTGGGAGTTCTGCGAAACACTGCTGCGCCGACTGCTGGATGGCCCGGCACACCCTTGGCGTTTCAATGAAAGGATTGGCTGAGATGAGCCGACTGGACAGCATGCTGCGCCGCCTCACTGCGCAACGCGATGGGCTCAACTGGGCCGCGCAGCAGATCTCGGGCATTGCGGGGGATGTGCTTGATCTGGGATTGGGCAACGGACGCACCTATGACCATCTGCGCGAGGTCATGCCGGAGCGGCGGGTCTGGGTCATTGATCGCGTCCTGCAATGCCACCCCTCCTGTGTGCCCCCGGAAGAAAACTTCCTGCAAGGCGAGGCAGAACCGATGCTGGCGCGACTTGCAGACGGCGGGCATCGGCTGGCGCTTGCCCATTACGATCTGGGGTTTGGCGTCAAGGAACAGGATGTTGCCGAAGCCGCAAAACTCTCGCCCGCGATTTTGCAGGTCATGGCAGCGGGAGGGCTGATCATCTCAGGCCAGCCACTGGTGGGGTTTGAGGAAATCGACGGCCCCGAAGGCATCCCCGAAGGCCGTTACATGTTCTACCGCGCCGGGTAGGCCGCGATCTCTTACCCCAGCGGAGAGCCTTGCGGCTCTCAGGTTTTGCGCTTTGCTTTGCAAATCGCGGTGGGGCGGTGGCCACGCCTGCGGCGCGGCCACCGCCCGGCCCAACGCTTTTTGGGGGAGGCTTTGCCTCACTCATAAAGGGGCGGGAGCTCCCCCCTCCCCGCAACACAGAGAATAGGTCAGCTGTCTTGTCGGATTGTTTCGCGTGCGAAACAACAGGTCACAGAGACTGATACTTTATGTGGGCGTTGCGCATGCAGCGTACGCTGACATCTGGGGATGCGCTCGCTTGCACCAGATGTCAGCGGACTCACCGGATCTTTAACCTACTGAAATATAACGCGCGCCCATGGAAGGCGCACGTCATAAACACCCAACGCCTTTCCCGTCAGGCGACACGCGCACCGCGCGCATAGACGGCCCGTGGCATCGGAACCCCTTCGCCAACACGGAACCGGATCAGGTCTGCGCGTTTGCCAACCTCCAGCACCCCGCGATCCGTCAAGCCAACCGCAGCAGCAGGCGCTGCTGTCACCGTCGCCATACCCCGCGCCAGATCGCCCCAGATGTCACCGAGTTTGACCGCCGCCTGCAACAGTGCCGCCGGGATGTAATCCGACGAGACGATGTCCAGCAGTTCCAGATCCGCAAGCTCGCGCGCCGCGACATTGCCGGAATGCGACCCGCCGCGAATGAGGTTTGGCGCGCCCATCATCACCTTGATGCCATGCTCGTGACAGGCCCGAGCCGCCTCGACCGTGGTGGGAAACTCGGCCAGTCGGATGCCGTGGCTTGCGGAGGTGGCGACCTGCTCGGCGGTGGTGTCATCGTGGCTTGCCAGCACCGCCCCAAACCGCGCGGCCTCAGATACCGTGGCCGCTTCGTGCATATCGCCGTATCGCGCGCGCAGGTCTTTCAGCTCGGCCACATGGTTGATGAACTCCTCATCCGACATGCCGCGTTTGGATTTCACATATTGTTCGAGCTTGGAGATATCGCGGAACTGGCGCTGACCCGGCGTGTGGTCCATCAGGCTGACCAGCCCGACGCGGTCCTCGGCGGTGAATTCCGACAGCTCCTCGGCCAGCGTTTCCGAACAGACCTCGGCGCGCAGGTGCAGGAAGTGGCTGATCTTCAGCATGTCCTTGGCGCGCAACTCCAGCATCTCGGTGGCAAGCTGGCGGGCATATTTCAGGTAGCGCCCCTTGCCGCGCGGGATCGAGCCCACCCGCATCGCATCAAACACCGTGGTGATCCCGGTGGAGGCCAATTCCGCGTCATGGGCCACCAGCGCTGCCGCGTGGGGCCAGTCGACGCCGGGGCGCGGTTCGATGTGGCGTTCCAGATTGTCCGTGTGCAGTTCCACCAGACCGGGGCTGAGGAAATCGCCCTCAAGATCCACCGCACCGGCAGGGACAGCGGTACCCTCGGAGATGTCGGAAATCACGCCTTGGCTGATTTTCAAGCTGCCTGTGCGGGTTTCACCTGCAAGGATCAGCGTGGCATTGGCAAGGATCAACTCTTGTGTCATCTGAAGTTCACATCTTTCGGGATAGGGAAGGCCCACGTCTTAGGAGGCCAATGTGACATTTACGCGATACGCGATCTATTATGCGCCCCCCGCCGAGGCGGCGTGGAGCAAATGGGCAACCGGCTGGCTCGGTTGGGATATGGAGGCGGGCTGTGCGACCGCGCTCCCCGACGCCGGAGCGTTGGATGTGGCGGCGATCACGGCAACGCCGCGCAAATACGGGCTGCATGCGACAATGAAGCCGCCGATGCGGCTGGCGACGGGCACCGATGAGGACGCCCTGCGCGCAGCATGCGCGGCACTGGCCGCCACCCGCGCCCCCGTCCGCCTGGATGGTTTGCAGGTGGAACGTCTGGGCCGGTTTCTGGCGCTGCGCCCGCTTGGGGATGTGCACGCGCTGAATGCGCTGGCAGCGGCTTGCGTCACCGAGCTTGACGCCTTTCGCGCGCCCGCATCCGATGCGGAAATCGAGAAACGCCGGGCGGCGGGACTGAGCGCAGAGCAGGACACAAACCTCATCCAGTGGGGGTATCCTTATGTGCTGGATCAGTTCCGCTTTCACATCACCCTCACCGGCAAGCTGCCCAAGGGCGATCTGCCCGCGGTCGAGGATTACCTCGCGACCGAACTGGCGCCGCTGTTGCCACAGCCCTTTGAGATCAACGATCTGGCGCTGATGGGCGAGGCCGAGGATGGGCGTTTTCACCTGATCCAACGCTACCCCCTCTTGGCCTGAATGATCGACTGAGCTTGGACGATGGCGGCGCAAAGATCGCCGCTGTTGTCCACCTCATAGACCTGTTTCAGCCCGTCGGGCAGCGCGAGGCTGGCGCGTGCAAGGCGGCGTTTGACCTCATCGGCATCCTCGCGCCCTCGGCCTGCCAGCCGCTCTGCCAGAACCTCTGGCCGGGCGGTGACGGAAATCACGCGGAAGTCGTCAAACACCTCCTGCGCCTGCAAAAGCACCGCGCGTGACAGGTTCACCAGCACACCGGACGCGCCCACGCGCAGTTTCTCGATGTCGCGCGGCACGCCGTAGCGCAGCCCATGGGCCTCCCAGTGGAGCGCAAAGACATCCGCCTCGACCAGGGCCGCGAACTCCGCCTCGCTGACGGGTTGATAATCCTCCCCCCCGGCCTCTGGCGCGCGGGTGATGACGCGCCGCATGCTGCGCAGGCGCGGATCGGCCACGGCAAGACCGCTCATCAGACTGTCCTTGCCGACGCCCGAGGGGCCGACAACGGCAATCACCGGCCCTTTTGCGGGGTTATTGTCGGCAGGCGCGCTCATGCGGCGGCCTTGGGGGCAAAGGCCGAGACATCGATGAAACGGTCGCAGACCTGTTCACGGGCGGATTCGTCGTGGAAGATGCCGATGATGGCCGCGCCGCGCTCCTTGGCGGTCTCAATGAGGTTCAGCACCGTTGCACGGTTCTGCGCATCAAGGCTGGCGGTCGGCTCGTCGAGCAGCATCGCCGGGTAGTCATAGGCAAAGCCACGCGCAATATTGACCCGCTGCTGTTCGCCACCGGAGAAGGTTGTGGGGCTCAGAGTCCAGAGCCGCTCGGGAATGTTGAGCTGCGCCAGAAGCGACGCCGCGCGGTCGCGGGCCTTTTCCACCGGGGTGCCAACGGACAAGAGCGGCTCTGCCACCACATCCAGCGTCGAGACCCGTGGCACCACCCGCAGGAACTGGCTCACATAGCCCAGTGTCTTGCGGCGCAGTTCCAGAATTTCGCGCGGCTCGGCATTGGCGACATCCAGCCCACCGATCATGATATGGCCGGAGGCGGCAAGGTAATTGCCGTAAATCAGCCGCATCAGGGTCGATTTTCCGGCGCCCGAGGCACCGATCAGCCCGACACATTCGCCGGGGTTCACCGAAAGGGTGGCCCCTTCCATCACCGGGATCAGGGCGCTGCCCTGATTGTGCAGTGTGAAGGTCTTGGAGACATTTTGAATGTCGATCATGGGAGTTTGAGAAGCGGTCATAGCCAGCCTTTCCAACGATAAAAAGAAGCCTGCCGCGCGTCTGCATCCATCGCGCAGGCAGAACGCATCAAGTCACACCTGCAACACGGAGGAGACCAGCAACTGCGTATAGGCATGCTGAGGATCATCCAGCACCTGATCGGTGAGGCCGGTTTCCACGACGTGGCCCGACTTCATAACCATCAGGCGATCCGCCAGCAGGCGCACCACCGCGAGGTCATGGGTGACGATAATCGCCGAAAGGCCCATTTCGCGCACCAAGCCACGCAGCAGATCCAAAAGCCGCGCCTGTACCGATACATCAAGACCGCCGGTGGGTTCGTCCATGAACACCAGACGCGGGCCAGTGACGAGGTTGCGGGCAATCTGCAAGCGTTGCTGCATGCCGCCCGAAAACGCCGTCGGGCGATCATCCACCCGGCTCTCGTCGATCTCCACGCGGTCGAGCCAGTCGACGGCACGGTCGCGGATGTTGCCATAGTGGCGGTCGCCGACGGCCATCAGCCGCTCACCGATGTTACCACCGGCAGAGACCGACATGCGCAGGCCCTCGCGCGCATGCTGGTGCACAAAGGCCCAGTCGGTGCGTCCAAGCATGCGGCGCTCGGGTTCCGACATGGTGAGCGTATCGACGGGACCACGATCCCGGGTGTCAAAGATCACCTCGCCGCCGTCCGTGTCCAGATGACCCGCAAGGCAGTTCAGCAAGGTGGACTTGCCGGAACCGGACTCGCCCACGATGCCCATGACTTCGCCCGGATAAAGGTCAAAGGAGACATCCGTACAGCCGATGCGATGGCCGTACATCTTTTTGATATTGTTGACTTTCAGAAGGGGATGCATCACGCGGCCTCCGGTCCGGTGGTGAGAGGAGCGTCCTGGCCCAGACGGCCCACATGGCCCGCCTCACGCCGAGAGCGGCAATAGTCGGTGTCGGAGCAGACGAACATCCGCCCGCCCTGATCATCGAGGATCACCTCGTCGAGATAGCTGTCCTCTGCGGCGCAGAGATCACAGGGGTGGTCGGCCTTGGTGGCCTCGAACGGGTAGTCCTCGAAATCGAGAGAGACCACTTTGGTGTAGGGCGGAACTGCGTAGATACGCTGCTCCCGCCCCGCACCAAAGAGCTGGATCGCGGCCATTTCCATCTTGGGGTTGTCGAACTTCGGAATGGGAGACGGATCCATCACGTAGCGCCCCTCCACCTTCACCGGATAGGCGTAAGCGGTAGCAATGGCGCCATGTTGGCTGATGTCTTCATAGAGTTTCACATGCATGAGGCCGTATTCCTCAAGCGCGTGCATCTTGCGGGTCTCGGTCTCACGCGGCTCCAGAAAACGCAGGGGTTCCGGGATCGGCACCTGATAGACGATGATCTGATCCTCGCGCAGATCGGCCTCCGGGATGCGGTGGCGGGTTTGGATGATCGAGGCCTTTTCGGTTTCCTCGGTGGTGGCGACACCTGCGGTGCGCTCAAAGAACTTGCGGATAGAGACCGCGTTGGTGGTGTCATCGGCACCCTGGTCGATGACCTTGAAGGTGTCATCGGGTGTCAGTGCCGCGGCAGAGACCTGCACGCCGCCAGTGCCCCAGCCATAAGGCATGGGCATTTCACGGCTGGCAAAGGGCACCTGATAACCGGGGATGGCGAGACCTTTGAGGATCGCGCGACGGATCATCCGCTTGGTCTGCTCGTCGAGGTAGGCAAAGTTGTAGTCAGACATATCGAGTCCTTTCGGTCGCTCGAAGGGATCGGGAATGGGTGAACACGGGTGCGACTCTCACGCCCGGGGCGCTTGCGGCCCGGGCTGCGCCTGCCTGCCCCCCGGCAGGCGCATGCGCGCCCGCCCAGGCAGTCGCGGCCCTCATGATGGAATGCTTCATTCCGCCGCCTCCCGCGCTTGCTCAGCCTCAGTGCGCGCGGCCTCGGCCTCGCGACGCAGCTTGCGCACCAGTTCCAGTTCGGACTGGAAATCCACGTAATGCGGCAGTTTGATATGTTCGAGGAAACCGGTCGCCTGAATGTTGTCGCAATGGCTGAGGACAAATTCCTCATCCTGCGCGGCGGCCCCCAGGTTATCCTCGCCGAGCTCCTTCCAGCGCAGCGCGCGATCCACCAGCGCCATGGAGATCGCCTTGCGCTCTGTCTGGCCAAACACCAGACCATAGCCCCGGGTGAACTGCGGCGGCTCGGTCTTGGAGCCTTTGAACTGGTTCACCGTTTCGCATTCCGTCAGTTCCACCTCGCCGATTTCGATGGCAAAGCCCAGCTCGGGAATGTCCATCTCAACCGCGACGGTGCCGATGCGCAGCTCGCCCACAAAGGCGTGGTTGCGCGCATAGCCGCGCTGGGTGGAATAGGCCATGCCCAGCACAAAACCCTCATCTCCCCGGGTCAGCGTCTGCAACCGGGTGGCACGATCCGCCGGGAAGGACATCGGCTCGCGGGTGATGTCCTTGGGCGTCGCATCCGACTCTTCCTCGGTCTGGATGATATCCTCACCGCGCAGAAAGGATGTCACATGCGGGGTCGGCTCGCGACGCGGCTCCGCAGCAGGGGCCTCGGGCACCTCGCCTTCGGCGGCGAGTTTGAAATCCAGCAAACGGTGCGTGTAGTCGAATGTCGGCCCCAGCACCTGCCCGCCCGGCACATCCTTGAAGGTCGCGGAAATCCGGCGGTCGCAGGCCATATTCGCGGTCTCCACCGGGCGCGAGTTGCCAAAGCGCGGCAGCGTGGTGCGGTAGGCGCGGATCAGAAAGATCGCCTCGATCAGGTCGCCCCGCGACTGTTTGATCGCCAGTGCGGCCAGATCGGGATCATAGAGCGAGCCTTCGGCCATCACCCGGTTCACCGCCAGTTTCAGCTGCGCGCGGATCTGCGCCAGCGTCATCTCTGCGATGCTTTGATCGCCCCGGCGTTCTTCGGCAAGCCACGCATGCGCGTTGTCGATGGCGCGCTCACCGCCTTTTACTGCTACATACATCTGCTTAGCCCTCCGCTTGGATCTGGGTCGAGCGCGGCAGCGCCGACACTTCCGACCCGCAGGTGAAGAACAGATCCACCCCAAGCGGGTAGAGCATGGCGTTGCGCTGCATCAGCGCCACATCGGGCAGGTTCATCCGCACGGAGTCCTTGATGCCCGGGCCGGTGAGAGTGGCATTGGGGGCGGCGAATTCTGCCAGTTCCACCACCAGCGTGGCGGAGCGGTCCGGGTACTCCGAGGTGCCGATGCGGTATTGGTCGATGGGCATCAGCGCATCCCAGCCCCCCACGGCAAAATCAGCCTCCGCTGCGGGCACAATCGGCGCGCCGGTGTGGAAGGTGATCCAACCGCGCAAGGCAGTGCTGTCGACATCCGGCGCGAGGTAGATCCCGGTTTCAGGATCGCAAAGCGTCAGGATCAGGCTCGCTGCCGCAATGCTCAGCCCCTCAGGCGCCACAGCACCCGTGATTTCGCGGATCTCGCCCGGACGCGCCATGACGTCCATCGCAGCGCGGAACCCATGGGCCGAGGCCACCGCCGGGTCGACAAAGCCGCCTGTGTAGATATTGGTCTGCGTCATCAGTCCTCTCCTCGCACCATGGTGAAGAAATCGACCTTGGTGGCGGCCGCTTTGGCGGCGCGGGCATCGCGGGCCGCATCACGCTCAGTGCGCAGGGGTGTCAGGATCTTGTCCTCGACCTCTGCGGCGGCCTCTGTCTGCATCATCGCGTCGAGCTTTGCGGCCAGTTCCGCCTGCCGTTTGCTGCGTCCCTGCACGTACCCATGCCCCACCGCACCGGACGCCAGTTTCAATGTGCATCGGGTGACGGTCATCTCACCGAGGTTGAAGGGCGCGCCGGTGCCCCCTGCCCGGCCCCGCACCATCACGCCACCGGTTTCCGGCGCGCGCAGGGTATCGTGGTCGGGGCTGTTGTCCAGCTTGTCGAAGAGCGCGGCAAGCCGGGCCTCGGGCGCGGTGGACAGCAGGCTCATCCAAGCCTTGCGTGCCTCCGGCGTGATTTCTTGTGTCATGTCTGGTGTCGCCTCTTGGCAGATTTGTCTACATGTCCTATACAACTAGACAAATAATACATGAGTCGGCTCAAGGGACGCAAGCCGCTCTCTCGTGAAGGTTTCGTGACAGAGGATTGAACATGGCCAAATCCGCCACCCGCACACCGGTCTGGAAGTCGATCGCGATCACTTTGATCGATGACATTGCGCAGGGCCGTTATGACACGGGAACAAAACTGCCAGCCGAGGCGCAGCTCGCCGAACGCTTTGGTGTCAACCGTCACACGGTGCGGCGCGCATTGGCGGATATGGCGGAACAGGGGCTGGTGCATGCACGCCGTGGTGCGGGCGTGTTTGTCGCGGCAAAGCCCACCGATTATCCGGTGGGCAAGCGCATCCGCTTTCACCAGAACATTCGTCGCGCAGGACGCGTGCCGAGCAAGAAAGTCCTGCGCCTGGAGGTACTTGCAGCAGATGCACGCGAGGCGGATGCGCTGGATCTGGAGCCCGGTGATCCGGTGGTGGTCTATGAGGGGCTGTCCTATGCGGACGACCACCCCGTGGCGCTGGCGCGTACGGTGTTTCCGGCAGAACGGCTGCCCGGAATCCTCGACGCGCTGGAGGCCCATGAGTCGATCACGGCTGCGCTGAACGCCTGCGGGGTGGAGGACTACACCCGCCGGGAAACCCGGATCACCGCCAAGCTCGCCACCGCGACGCAGGCGCTGCACCTGCGCACATCGGAAGGCGCGCCCATACTGCGCACCACCGGCATCTCGGATGATGCGAACGGCACACCGATCGAATTTGGCCGCACCTGGTTTGCGGGCGACCGGGTGACTCTTACCGTTGGCGACGATTGAACAAACAAGGGGGCACTCCCGCCCGTCGCTGGATCGCGGGTGCGATCCGCTCCCGTTGGGGGTGGCGCCGCCGGTGTACCGGCGGCGCGCCGCGCGTCCCCGAAGGGGACGCGCGGCCGGGCCCAACTCCGCCAAGGGGTTTTGGCCTTTTGAGGCCAAGGCACCTGCGGAGGCGGGAGCGCCCCCCTTGTTGCGCACCCCTTTTATTTCATTCGTATTTCTCCAGGAACTCTCCCGCCTTTAGGCTGCGAAAATCCGCAAGCCTCTCGCGCAAAACCGCGTGATCCCAATCCCACCAGGCAAGTGCCATCATCCGGTCCGCCACTTGCTCCGGATACCGGCGACGGATCAGCTTGGCGGTGTTGCCCCCCACGATGGTGTAAGGCGCCACATCCTTCGTCACCACAGCCCCGGAGGCCACCACCGCCCCATGGCCAATCGTGACCTCTGGTTTGATCAGCGCCCCATGGCCGATCCATGTGTCATGCCCGATCACGGCGCGGCGGCTCTTGCGGTGCTGAAACCAATCCGCGTCATCCTCGGCATCTTCCCAATAACTCGCGGAGCGATAGAGAAAGTGATGCAATGAGGCCTTCTCCATCGGGTGATCGGTCGCCCCGATCCGCACGGAACTGGCGATATTGGCGAATTTCCCGATCTCGGCATTGGCGATGTCGCACATCCGGTCGCAATAGCTGTAGTCACCAAAATGACTGTTGGCGACCCGGGTGTCGGCCCCGATCTCGACCCAAGCCCCAAAGGTGCTGTTGGTCAGGCTGCACCCGGCGTGCACAAGCGGTTCAAGGGCGGAAAGTCTGGGCATCTGGGCACCTGTCGAGATTCAATATACAACTAGACTTATACTACCATCGCGACCGTCATGAGACCATCCGAAACACCACTAACCGGATGCAAAAAGACCCCTCTCACGTCAGCGAAAGGGGTCTTTTGAAAGAGGCGTCGGTATCGGCGGCGCGCCTTTAGTGGCCGCCTTCGTCCCCGCTGATCAGACGCTTGCGCAGCCAGCCGGAGAACCAGTCCATGAACATCACCATGACGATGATCAGCACGATATAATAGGAGACCTCTTCCCAGTCCTTCTGGGTGATGATCGCCTGCGTCAGCAACAGGCCGATACCGCCGCCGGTGATGGCCCCGATGATGGTGGCCGACCGCGTGTTGGACTCGAGGAAGTACAACAGCTGCGACAGCAGAACCGGCGTGATCTGCGGGATCAC
Source organism: Epibacterium sp. Ofav1-8 (assembly GCF_022348185.1). GTDB lineage: Bacteria > Pseudomonadota > Alphaproteobacteria > Rhodobacterales > Rhodobacteraceae > Epibacterium. The sequence continues at coordinate 340,831 of NZ_JAKRFD010000001.1, read as the reverse complement.
CCCAAAGCGGTAGCGCTGGATCGGCTTGGCCCCGGTGGAGGACACCCCTTCGATCTGCTTCTCATCGACGTTTTCCAGCGCCTCGGAGAAGATCTTGCCAAAGGTGCCGGTGTCCGTGATCAGGATCGCCAGCGCGCCGGTCAGCGGGCCGGGCCCGAAGGCGCGGGCCAGAACCACGGTCCAGATGAGCGAGTCGACCCCGCGGACAAAGTCAAAGAACCGCCGCGCCGCAAAGCGGATCACCCGCACGGGCATGAAGTTACGCGTCCCAAGGAAGGCCAGCGGCAACGCCACCAGACCCGCACCAAAGGTGCCGAGGAAGGCCATCAGAATGGTCTCGCCAATGGCCCAGGCCACATCGCCGTGGCGCCACATCTTGTTGTTCCAGAAGTCATTCCAGATCGCCCCGGCCTCGCCAGACACTGCACGGCCTGTCAGTTCAAACGGGTTCAGACCGTGATAAGGGCTGTCGAGGGTAAAGAAGAACAGCTCCCAGCCGACAAAGTAGCGGAACACTTCGGCGCGGTTGCGGGTCACGGTCAGGCGGCCTGCATCGGTGGTGATCGCCAGACGGTTCTTCGACAGGTTGATCCATTCGGGCACGTCGCCTTCGGGCAGGACAGCCTGCACACCCTGGCTGCGCGATGGCGTGGCAGAGACCAGACCATAGCCCGGAATATCATACTCGATGGTCTCGGGCCCAAAGCGCACCACATGTCCGCCCGTCAGATCCACGATCGTGGTCTCGCCGGGGGTGACCCAGTCGGGGCTCATGCCCTCGGGGTATTCGCCCTTGCGCTCGCCCTCGACGGCATAGGTCACATCGCCCGTGCGATTGTCGCGGGTCACATGGGTTTTATAACTATAGGTGTCAGACACCAGCGTGCGGGCATTGTCCATCGACGCGCGTTCCCACAGGCCCGGCACGTCAAAGGCAAAGAACACATAGGTGAGATAGGCCAGGATCACGGCCGGAATGCCGAAGTTCATCAGCCGTTTCTTGAAAAACAGCTTGTCCATCTGCCCTTTGAGGGGCGCGGTGTTGAGGTCCATGGTGCTCATGTCTCAGGCCCCTTTCCGGTTGCCGTGGGTCAGACGGTCACGCAGCGCGCCAGAGATCTGGTCCACCACAACAATGGTCACAAACAGCAGAATGAAGATCGCCGCCGCCTCGTCGTATTTGCCCTGCCCCCAGGACATGGAGTTCTTGAGCTCGTAGCCGATGCCGCCTGCGCCGACAAAACCGAGGATCGCAGAGGCGCGAATGTTGATCTCAAAGCGCAACAGCGCATAGGACACATAGTTCGGCCCCACCTGCGGGATCACCCCAAGCCACATGCGTTGCGCCCAGGAGGCGCCGGTGGAATTCAGCCCCTCGACGGGTTTGAGCGAAGCGTTTTCGTTGACCTCGGAGAACAGCTTGCCCAGGGCGCCCGCGGTATGGATCGCAATGGCGATCATCGCCGGCACCGGGCCGCCGCCCAAAAGGAAGATCAGCACCAGGGCGATCACGATTTCCGGGATCGCGCGGCAGATGTCCATGATGCGGCGGAACAGCGGAATCAATGCGGGCCACGGGGCCATGCCGCGGGTCGACAAAAGCGACAGGAGCGTGCCGAAGATGGCACCGATCAGGGTCGCCGCGCCGGCGATGTTCACGGTCTCGATCAGGGCCGGGAAGAAATGGACCACATGGGCGGGCAGCTCAACCGCCTTCTCCGCCGCTTCCGACAGCACCTCGGCCGGGTAGTCGAAGATGCGCTGGTAGCCATCGGCAAAGGAGCCTGCATTGCGGTCGTCGGCGGTGCGGAACCCCGCCACCATCAGCGCGATGAACAGGGCCAGAAGGATGCCGCCATAGATACGCTTGCGACGGGTGAGATCGGCGTATTGCGCCTTGATCTCAGCCACCGATCCGGGGGCCTGAGCGGTCAGATCAGCCATTGAATTCTTCCTGAGTCATTGGGGGTGGCACGGGGTGGCACACGCGGGCCCGGGCCACGAATGCGGGGCCCGGGCACCGGCCCGAACCCCGCGAAGACATAAAAGCGCGCGCTTAGTTGGACTTCAGCTTGCGGGCTTCGATGATGACTTCGTAAGCGTCGTGGGAAATCGGCTGGAAGCCTTTGGAGTCGCCCGCCGCCACGGAGTAGTAGCAGTCGTAGTCCATCGCCGGCATGGAGGCCATCAGCGCGGTCATCTTGACCTTGACGTCCTCGGGCAGGGCTTTGCGCAGCACAACCGGGCCTTCGGGGATCGGCTTGGACTGCCAGATCTGGACCAGATCGTTCATGTCGATGAGACCAGCGTCAACCGCCTTGCGCAGGGCGCCGGAGTTGTAGCCGTCTTCCCAGTTGCCCAGACCGTCGGCCCAGGTCACGCCGGCGTCGATGTCGCCGTTTGCAACCGCAACGATGGTCTGCTCGTGGCCGCCGGTGAATTTCACTTCGCCGAAGTAGTCGCCGGACTGCATGGTGGAGCCGGTGGCCTGCGGGATCTCGATGGAGGGGATCAGGTAGCCGGAGGTGGAGTTCGGATCACCAAAGCCAAAGACCTTGCCCTTGACGTCTTCCAGTGCCTCGATGCCGCTGTCTTTGCGGGCAAAACCAACCGAGTAGTAGCCGTAGCCGCCGTCGACGTTGACCTTGACCAGAACCGGCTCAACCGCTTCGGGGTCGGAGAGATAGGTCTTTGCGTAGCCGGATGCGCCCAGCCAGGCCATGTCGATGGTGCCGCCCAGCAGACCCTGGATCACGCCGTTGTAGTCGGCAGGGGCGAACAGCTTGGTTTCGACACCCAGCAGCTCTTCGGTCTTGGCGCGCAGGCACTCGTTGGAGTTCAGACGGTCCTGGGCGTTTTCGCCGCCGAGGATGCCGATGCGGAATTCAGAAATCTCGTCTGCCAGGACCGGGGAGGTCAGGGCGGTGGTGGCCAGTGCGGCAAGGATCAGTTTTTTCATCGTGGAACACTCCGGTTGTTGGTTGGCCCGGGACCACACCGGCCCCGGGATGATGAAAGGGGGGAGGATCAGACGTAGGCCTCTGCCGTGCGCACGGCCTCGGTCTGGTCCAGTGTTTCGATCGCGGTGGAGGTGGCGGCTTCGGAGAAATCCGCGCCAGCGCCATAGATTTCGCGGGCAACGCCGGTGGTCAGCTGCTCCGGCAGGCCGTCAAAGACGATGCGCCCGTCGCGCATGCCGACAACCCGGTCGCAGTAGCGGCGCGCGGTATCCAGCGTGTGCAGGTTGGCGATGACGGTGCGGCCGTCTTCCTCGTGGATGCGGCGCAGGGCCTCCATCACGGTTTGGGCGTTCATCGGGTCGAGCGAGGCGATCGGCTCGTCGGCGAGGATGATCTTGGGGTCCTGCATCAGCGCGCGGGCAATCGCCACACGCTGCTGCTGCCCACCCGAGAGCGCCTCGGCCCGCTTGGGCGCATGTTCGGCGATACCCAGGCGATCCAGAATCTCGATCGCCTTGTGGATGTCCGCCATCGGATAGAGGTTGAACATGGTCGCCAGCGTCGAGCGCCGGTTCAGCGTGCCGTGCAGGACGTTGGAGACCACATCCATACGTGGCACCAGGTTGAACTGCTGAAAGATCATCGCGCATTCGGACTGCCATGCGCGTTTGTCCGTGCCCTTCAGGGTGGTGATCTCGCGGCCCTCAAAGCTGATCGAGCCCTCGGAGGCGTCGCCCAGACGGTTGATCATCCGCAGCAGGGTGGATTTGCCTGCGCCAGAGCGTCCGATGATGCCCAGCATGCAGGGTTTGTCGATTTCGAGCGTGGCGGCCTCGACAGCCGTCTTGTCGCCGAATCTCTTGGTCAGTTTGTCGATGCGCAGCACGTGGCGGCCCCCTTTGGTTCCGCGACTGCCTACGCATAATCACCAAATCATTTGTGTCAGGAGGGTAAAAGTTTTGTAAACCCCGCGGATTTGCGGGGATGCCCCCTTCGCCGCCCGCCTCTGTCCGCGTCGATCGCGCGGGTGGGAAACAGGGCCTGTGCACATCCTGTGTTTCGGTCTATACGGTCGGCGATCACACTCACACCGTTTCTCACAAGGGACCCCGCCGATGTCGTTTGACCGCTCCATCAAGATCGCCCCGTCCATCCTATCGGCGGATTTCGCCAACTTCGGGCAGGAAATTCAGGCCATCGAGGCCCAGGGCGCGGACTGGGTGCATGTGGATGTGATGGACGGTCACTTCGTGCCCAACCTCACCTTTGGTCCGGCGGCGGTCAAAGCCTTTCGCCCGCACGTCAAGACGGTGATGGACGTGCATCTGATGATCGCGCCGGTCGATCCCTATATCGACGCCTATGCGGATGCCGGGGCGGATGTGCTGACCGCGCATGTGGAGGCCGGCCCGCATATTCACCGCACCCTGCAAGCCATCCGGGCCGCGGGCATGAGGGCCGGTATCGCGCTGAACCCCGGCACCCCGGCAGAAGCCGTTGCGCATTTGCTGGACCTCACCGATCTGATCTGCGTGATGACCGTGAACCCGGGCTTTGGCGGCCAGAAGTTCATCGACATGACAGGCAAGATCCGTGCCCTGCGGGACATGATCGGGGACCGTCCGGTGCATATCGAGATCGACGGCGGTGTTGACCCGACCACCGCGCCGCTGGTGGCCGAAGCCGGGGCCGATGTTCTGGTGGCGGGTTCTGCCGTATTCCGCGGCGGCTCCGTCGAGGCGCCGCAGGTGTACGGTGACAATATCCGCAAGATCCGCGCCGCAGCGACCCGCGACTGATCCGACAGGCCCTCTCGGTGAGATAGAGACGGGGAGGCTCCCGCCCGTCGCCGGATCTGCAGGGCAGATCCGCTCCCGTTGGGCCGGGCGCCGGACCTCACGGCCCGGCGCATCAGCGCCCTTCGCAACGGGGAACGATCCACCGCAGACCTGTTACGGGGCTGCCTGCCAGACAGCCTGTCAGCAGGTCCTAGCCGCTCACCGCCGCAAAGCCCGCGTCCAGCGCCGACAGGATCTGCGCGGCATCCGCTTCGGTCAGGACCAGCGGCGGCGACAGGATGATGTTGGGCCCGCTGACCCGCACCATGGCGCCGTTCTGATAGGCGACCTCCTGAACGGTGTTGATGGTCTTCTTGTCGATGGCCGCCTTGGTCGTGCGGTCGCTGACCAGTTCCAACGCGCTCATCAGCCCGTGGCCCCCACGCACATCGCCGATCAGGCTGTAGCGCTCTTGCAGATCCTGGAGCCCCGCGCAGATCTGCGCACCGCGCGCCGCCGCATTTGTGGGCACATCGAGGCGCTTGGTCTCCGCCAGACAGGCCAGCGCCGCCGCCGCGCCCACCGGGTGGCCGGAATAGGTGTAGCCATGGCCGATCGCGGCCTTGCCACTCTCATCCTTTTCGAACACCTCGACCAACCGCTCAGAAATCATCAGCGCCCCGAAGGGGAAATAGCCATTGGTGATCGCCTTGGCGGTACACATCATATCCGGCTGCACGCCCCAATGGCGTGATCCGCTCCACGAGCCGCAGCGGCCAAAGGCGGTGATGACCTCATCCGCGATCAGCAAGATACCATGCTTGCGGCAGATCTCGGCCACCCCGGGCATGAAGCTCTCATGTGGCGGGATCACGCCCCCTGCGCCCAGGATCGGCTCCATGATGAAGGCCGCGATGGTGCCAGCCCCCTGAAAGGCGATCTCGTCCTCCAGCGCCGCGAGGCACAGTTGCGCCAGCCGCTCCGGGTCCGTTTCATTAAACGGATTGCGATAGGTATAGGGGGCCGGGATGTGGTGGCAGCCGGCCAGCAATGGCTCATAGGCAGTGCGGAAGTTGGCGTTGCCATTGACCGAGGCACCGCCAAAATGGGTGCCGTGGTAGCCCTTCTTCAGGCTCAGATATTTCACCCGGGACGGCTCGCCACGTACCTTGTGATACTGCCGCGCCAACCGCAGGGCGGTTTCCACCGAATCGGATCCGCCCGAGGTGAAAAACGCGCGGCTGAGGCCGTCGGGGGCGAAAAAGTCTCGCAGCTCTTCAGCCAGCTGGATGACCTGATCGTTGGTGGTGCCGCGAAAGATCGAGTAGTAGGGCAGCACGTCCAGCTGCGCGGCGATGGCGTCCTTTACGGGCTGGCAGGAAAACCCGAGGTTCACGTTCCACAGGCCGCCCACGGCGTCGACCACCTCGTGCCCGTCCACATCCTTGATGCGCACGCCGGAGGCGCCTGTCACGATAGTCGGCGGGTTGGCGAGGCTGTCGCCGGGATGCGCCATCGGATGCCAGAGGCTCCGGGCGTTGTGTTCCTTCAGGAAGTTGGCGTCGGGCTGATGTGCGGTCATGGTCGGTCTCCTTGTCGCGGCGCGGCGGGTCAGGCCGCGATGTCGGTGGGGAACTCGGGCGGACAGGCGCCGCCGATGCGTTCGGTGAGGGCAAGCCCCGCGGCGCGCAAGGCGCGCGGGATCGCAATCCGTTGGTTGTCAGTCATCCGCGAGGTTGGCGCGGCCACGGCCAGGGCCCCCATCACCGCGCGGTCGGGGCCGAAGATCGGCACCGCGTGGGAATGCACCTCCGCCTCGAACCCGCCGACGGATTGCGCCATGCCTGTCGCCTGCACCTCGGCTATCAGCGCCCGGATCGCGCCCGGATCGGTCTCGGTCTGGGCCGTGCGGGCGGCCAGCGGCGCGCTGAGCACACGTTCGACAAAGCCCGGCTCGGCAAAGCCCAGCACCGCAAGCCCCGAGGCGGTGCCGTGAAAGGTCAGCACCTCGGCGTCTTCCATCATCACCTTGGTGGCATGTTGCGGCGCATAGGCGTGGCTGAGCGAGGCCAGCTGATCGCCCTGCAACAGCGACAGGTGGGTGGTTTCGCCGGTTTCCTCGGACAATTCCCGCAGCACCCGGCGCGAGGCCGACAGAATCGGCACGCTGGCTTCGCGCAGCGCCGCCAGCCGCAAAACCTGCGGCCCCAGACGATAGGAGCGCGCGCCATCCACCTGCTCGACGAATCCCACCTCCTGCAATTCGCTCATCAGGCGATAGACGGTGGCCTTGTTCATCCCCGACAGCCGGGTGAGGTCGCTCAAGCCGATCTCCAGCCGCCCATGGTTGAAATGGGTGAGCAAACTCAAGGCTTTGGTGGTTGTTCCCATGGGTGTCACAGGTCCCTGTCTGCCGGAAAACACAGCGCTTGCGACCCCGAGAGATCCGCGCCCTTTCATTTTTGTTGACAGATCTGCCCCATGGCTGTCAATCTAAATTCAAACCAGTGGTTCATATATCAAACCACCATCCGAGCGGCGAGCAACGCCGCCACCTCACCAACGGCAACTCGAATGGCGAACAGGGAGACAGCCAATGACCGTGACATCTGTACTCAAGGGATGTGTGGCCGCAGCCGGCCTGGCACTGACAGCGGGGGCCGCGTTTGCGGACTACCCGGAAAAGCCCGTGAACTTCATCGTGCCCTGGCCCCCGGGTGATCTTGAGGACGTGCTGACCCGCATGATCGCCGAGGATTTCCAGGAGGAATACGGCGTTGCGGCCGCGGTGGTGAACAAGCCCGGCGGCGGTGGCGGGCCCTTCCCCGGGGCGATCGAGGTCGCCAATGCGCCGGCGGATGGCTACACCGTGGGCTCCTTCGTGATCGGCGTGCCGGTGATGGGCCACCAGATCGACATCCCGCCGCTGACACCTGCAAAGTTCGACCCGCTGGGGATTTTCCTGACCTATCCCTTCGTGATCGCGACCTCGGGCGATGCGCCCTACTCCTCGATGGAGGAACTGGCGGCGCATGCGCAGGACAATGACGTGGTGCTGGGCCATTTCGGCGATGTGCTGACGCCGACCCAGGTGACCAAGGCCTATGCCAAATCTGCCGGGTTCGAGTGGGGCGCGGATGCCGCCTTTGATGCGCTGGATTGCAACACGCTGGCGTCGGGCGATGCGGATGTGATCAACACCACGCTGCAACTGATCCTGCCCTGCCTGGACGATGTGAAGGTGCTGGTCTCCATCACCGACCAACGGATCCCGCTGGTGCCGGATGCGCCCGCCATTGGTGAACTGAACCCGGATCTGGATATCGCGCTGTGGAACGGGCTGTTCGTGACCAAGGACACGCCGCAGGACGTGCGCGACAAGATCATCGCCGTCGCCAAGGAAACGGTGATGAGCGACCGGGCGCAGGCCGTTGCGGCCGAAACCGGCGCGCTGGTCTACTGGCAGACCGCCGATGAAAGCGCGGCGCGCGTTGCCAATGACATCGAGACCATGGCGCGGATCAGCGAAACACTGGAGTAACCTCCCCGAGCCTTCCGCCGGTGTCACCTATGTGAGCCGGCGGATTTTTTGCAGCGCTGAACGCACCCACACGATCCGCCTTCCCAGCCAGAGACCTTCCATGCAAAGCGAACGCGAACGCAGATTTGTCGGCCCGCGCCGGGGACAGCTTCTGTTTGTCCTGTCTTTCCTCATCCTCTCGGTGCTGCTCCTGTCGCAGATCGGCACCCAGACCGCCTGGGTGAAGAAAACCGATTTCTTTGCCCAGCCACGGTTCTGGCCCGCAGTGGGCGTGGGCGGCATGGTGCTGTTCACCGCCTTGCACCTGTGGCGGCTGCCGTTTCGCCGGATTGAACGCACCGACCTGCGCGAGGCGCTGCGCTGGGCCAGTGCGCTGGAATACATGCTGTGGTTCATGGGCTATGTCGTGCTGGTGCCGCTGGCTGGCTACCTGCCCGTGACCCTGGTGTTCGTGCCGCTGCTGGCCTGGCGGATGGGCTATCGCAGCCCGCAGATGATGATGATCAGTGCCGGGTTTGCGGTGTTCATCGTCCTGTTCTTCAAGGGGGTTCTGGCGGTGCGCATCCCCGGGGCGGCGCTTTATGAATACCTGCCGGACGCCTGGCGCAGCTTTGCCATCCTCTATCTCTGAGACTCTTTCCAAGGAAGACGCGCGCGCATGGACCTGATCCTTTCTGCCCTCGATATCCTGATGCGCTGGGACGTGGCGCTGGCGCTGCTGGCGGGCTCCGTCGGCGGTGTGCTGATCGGGGCGATCCCCGGGGTCGGCCCGGCGGTCGCCATCGCGATCCTGCTGCCCGCGACCTTCTCGCTTGATCCCATCGTGGGGCTGACGGTGCTGTTGGGCATCTATGGCTCGTCGATGTATGGCGGTGCGATCCCGGCGATCCTGATCAACACCCCCGGCACCGCCGTCAACGCGCTCACCACCTATGACGGCTACCCGATGACCGCCCGGGGCGAGCCGCGCCGCGCCCTCAGCCTCGCCTATTCCGCGAGCTTCTTCGGCGGCGTGTTCTCGGTGATCTGCCTGATACTCTTTGCGCCCGTGCTGGCAAAAATCGCGCCGCTGTTTGGCGCGCGCGAGATCTTCCTCGCCGCACTCCTTGGTTTGTTGCTGGTGGTGGTGGCCCATCGCGGTCAGGCGCTGATCGCGGCGGCGCTGGCCTGTCTGGGGATATTCCTCAACACCATCGGCATGGAGCCGGTGAAATACACCCAGCGCTACACATTTGGCACGGATGCGCTTGGGTCGGGCATCAACCTCATCGTGGTTGTGCTGGGGCTATTTGCGATCTCGCAGGCCTTTGTACTGCTGACCGATGAGGACGAGAAGATCCGCCTCACCAAGCTGCGCGGCGGCATGTTTCAGGGCCTGCGCGAGTTGGCGCGCCACCCGCGCGTGGCCTCGGTGTCGGCGGGGTTTGGCGTTGTCATGGGCATGATCCCCGGTGTGGGTGAGTTCACGGCACAGTTCATGTCCTACACCTACGCGCAGAAATCCTCGAAACGGCCGCAGGATTTTGGCAATGGCTCCTCCGAGGGGCTGATCGCCGCCGAGACCGCCAACAACGCCGTGCCCGCCGCCGCCATGGTGCCGCTTCTGGCGCTTGGCATTCCGGGTGAGGCGCTGACGGCGATGATGCTGTCGGTCTTTTACGTGCACAACGTGGTGCCGGGGCCGGGGCTGTTCCAGAACCAGATGGATTTTGTCGTCGCACTTTATCTGGCGCTGCTGATCCTTAACGTGCTGGTTCTGATCTTCCTCTTGGGTGCAACCAAATCGCTCATTCAGGTGGTGCGTATCCCGAACCGGTTCCTCGGCGTGGGCATCCTGACCCTCAGTTTCGTGGGCGTTTACTCCCTGAGAAACTCCGCCACTGATTGCTTTATTGCGGCAGGTTTTGGTCTCTTTGGCTTCATCCTCAAGCGCCTGCAACTGCCCGCCGTACCGATCATCCTCGGCATGGTTCTGGGCGGCATCATGGAAGTGAAGCTGCGCGCCGCCATGGCGCGGGTAAAGACCCCCTTTGATTTCATTGACCGCCCGGTGGCGTTCATCCTGTTCACTCTCATCTTGATCGTGCTGGCGACGCATATCCTTCGCATTCGCAAGGAAGCGCGCGAGCTGAAGGAGGCCGAATGGCAGACCAAGACCTCATCAACACGCTTCGGCGCACTGCTATTGCGCCGCAAAACCTCTTTCTTGAAGGAGCATGGACGCAAGGTTCGGGCACGCCACGCGAAACTACTTCGCCGATTGACGGATCTGTTCTGACCACATTGGCCACGGCCACGGCGGCGGATGTCGACCGGGCCGTCGCCTCCGCACGGCGGGCGTTCGAGAATGGCCGCTGGTCAAGGCTGGCGCCGGCGGTGCGCAAAAAAGTACTGCACAGGATCGCCGACAGGATCGAGGCCGAGGCTGTGGCGCTCACGGTGCTTGGCGTGCGTGACAACGGCACCGAGTTTAACATGGCGCTGAAGGCCGAGGCTGGCTCTGCAGCCGGGACCTTTCGCTACTACGCCGAGGCGCTGGACAAGGTGGCGGGCGAAGTGGCCCCCACCGCGCCGGATGTGCTGGGGCTTGTGCAGCGCGCCCCCGTCGGTGTGGTGGGCGCGATCGTGCCATGGAACTTCCCGCTGATGATCGGCGCGTGGAAACTGGCGCCCGCGCTCGCGATGGGCAATTCCGTGGTGCTGAAACCGGCTGAGACCGCGTCGCTGTCGCTGCTTCGGCTGGCAGAGATTTGTTCGGACTGCGGCCTGCCGGATGGCGTACTGAATGTTGTGACCGGGCCGGGTGCTGTGACAGGTGCCGCCCTGTCGGAGCATATGGATGTGGACGTGATGGTCTTTACCGGTTCTGGCGCGACGGGACGGCAGTTGCTGGAGGCCTCGGCGCGTTCCAACCTCAAACGCTGCTATCTGGAGCTGGGCGGCAAGTCGCCCAACATCGTCTTTGCCAATGCCAAGGATCTGGACCACGCCGCCAAGGTGTCCGCCATGGGGATCTTTCGCAACTCCGGGCAGGTCTGTGTCGCAGGCTCCCGCCTGCTTGTGGAGGCATCGATCCATGATGAATTTGTCGCGCGGGTGGTGGACCATGCCAAAGCGTTGACGGTCGGTGATCCGTTGGATCTGGGCACCCAGATCGGTGCGGTGAATTCTGAGGTGCAACTGGAGGCCAACCTCGCGCATGTGGAGCGCGCTATCGCCGAAGGCGGCGAGGTGCTGTGTGGCGGCGGGCGAATTTTGCAGGACACTGGCGGCACATACATGGCCCCCACTGTCGTGACCGGTGTGACCCAGCAGGCGAGTCTGTTTCAACGCGAGGTGTTTGGGCCTGTGTTGGCGGTGACCCCGTTCGAGACGGAAGAAGAGGCGCTACGGCTCGCGAATGCCACCGACTATGGCCTTGCCGCCGGGGTCTGGACGCAGGATCTGTCGCGGGCGCATCGCTGTGTGGCAGGCATACGCGCCGGTGTGGTGCATGTGAACACCTATGGCGGTGCGGATAATACGGTGCCCTTGGGCGGTGTTGGCCAGTCCGGTAACGGTCACGACAAATCCCTGCATGCGCTGGAGAAGTACGTCGATCTGAAAACCGCCTGGATTCAGCTTTGACGGGAGCGCGGTCCTGGCTGCGCCCGGACCGCGCGGCCTCCGGCGGGGATATTTGGAAGAAGATGAAGACGGGCGCGGGAGGCGCCTGAGGGGAGGATAAGATGAGCGGTGAAAAGACGATCCTTGTGGCCGGGACCTGGGACACCAAGGATGATGAGCTGTCCTATCTGTCGGAGGTGATCCGGGGACAGGGCGGTCAGGTGCTTAGCATGGACGTGAGTGTTCTGGGCGATCCAAAGCTTCCCACGGATGTCTCCAAACACGAGGTGGCCGCGGCGGCAGGCAGCTCCATTCAGGCGGCCATCGACAGCGGCGATGAAAATACCGCGATGCAGATCATGGGGGCGGGATCGGCCCGGCTTGCGCTGGACCTGTGGCGGGAGGGGCGCATTCATGGCGTGATCGTGCTGGGCGGCACCATGGGCACCGATCTGGCGCTGGATCTCTGCGGGGCATTGCCGCTTGGGGTGCCGAAATATGTGGTCTCTACCGTGGCGTTTTCGCCGCTGCTGCCGCCAGATCGCATTCCGGCGGATGTGCAGATGATCCTCTGGGCCGGCGGGCTTTATGGATTGAATGACATCTGCAAGGCATCGCTCAGTCAGGCGGCGGGTGCAGTGCTGGGCGCCGCCCGCGCGGTGGAGGCACCGACGTTCACGCGGCCGATGATCGGGATGACGTCTTTTGGCAAGACGGTGCTGCGCTACATGGTGACTCTGAAACCGGAGCTTGAACGGCGCGGGTTTGATGTGGCGGTGTTTCATGCCACCGGCATGGGCGGACGCGCGTTTGAGAGCCTTGCCGGCGATGGTGCCTTTGCCGCGGTGATGGATTTTGCCCCGCAAGAGGTGAGCAATCATCTGTTTGGCGGGCTCTCGGCCGGTGAGGGGCGTATGACCCATGCGGGCCGGGCGGGCGTGCCGCAGATGATCGCGCCGGGCTGCTACGATCTGGTGGATTTTGTCGGCTGGCAGGGCGTGCCTGCGCCGCTTCAGGGGCGGGAGTGCCACGCCCACAACCGCCTGCTGACCTCTGCCATGCTCTCGACAGAGGAGCGCCGCACGGTGGCCCGGGCGATCTGCGAGAAACTGTCAGGTGCCAAAGCCCCCGTTGCCTTCTTTCTTCCCACCGAAGGCTGCAATGAATGGGATCGCAGCGGCGGAGATCTGCATGACGCCGACGGGCTGGCCGCCTTTTGTGACGAGATTCGCCGCACGGTGCCCGACACAGTCGACCTGCAGGAGCTGGCCTGCCACATCAACGACGCCCCCTTTACAGAGGCCGTGCTGGCGCAGTTTGACCGCTGGATCGCCACCGGGGTGATCCAGCGCTAAGGCGGGCCTTTCCGACCCCAGGCGGGGACGGCGATCAGCTCGGCGTCTCCGCGCGGGTGCAGGTCCAGACCGTGCGGCTGGAGACCTCTTCGACCTTCTGAAACCCCGCCTCGCGCAGGATGGTCTTGCAGCGGCGCATGCCCTTGACCTCATAGGCCTCCGGGTGGAATTCGATCACGATGGCCCGGAAGGGGCTGAGGTCCATCGCTTCCAGCAGCGCCAGCTCGCCGCCCTCGATGTCCATTACCAAGACGGTGGGGGTCAGCTCGGCAACGACCTCGGCCAGATCGACGGTGGGGACCTGCACCACGCGCGACGGGCGCCCGCCCTCGTTCAGCAGCGAAGAGCCGAGAAAGCTGTTGCGCAGGTGGAAGTCCATACTGTCGGGTCGGTCCGTACCGGCAAAGAGCACCTGATTGCGCAGCTCCACCCGATCGCCAAGATCATTCATCTGGTGCAAGGCGCGGATGACGGGCACCAGCTCCGGGTTGGCCTCGAACGCCAGCACCTTTTCGGGCTTGGCGTTGGTTGCGATCACCGCCCCCACCACGCCAAGGCCTGCGCCAACCTCCAGCACCCGGTCGTCTTCGCGCACCACATGCAGCGCGCCGGCAATTTCCTGACCCTCATAGCGCGCCGCATTGATCCGATTGATCCGCGTCTCGGTCAAAAAGGACGACTGCGGCACCTTCACGCCAAGGCAGGTCGCTGCGACCTCCTGCGTCACCACCGGGCCCGCATCATGCGGTGCCACTTCTGTATCAGACATGTTCTGCTCGTTTCGCCTGAGTTGATTATGCCGTCACTCTGGCGCGGTCTTCGATGCAAAAGCAAGCGCAGGCCGCAGCGGGCCTGCGCATCGACCATCATCTGTGTCCCAGTTCAGACAATCCGTCAGACAAAATGCACGTAGAAATCGCGCAGGGCGTCGCCTTCCAGATCACGGGTTTTGCGGACCTCTTTTTGTTTCATGTAGACGTGATTGGCGACCAGATCTGCGCCCACCGCCTGCGTCAGCGCGACGTCCTTCTCCAGATCCGCCACCGCGCCCTTCAGCGTCATTGCGGTGCTTTCGCGAGTATCCGTGCGATCGAACCCGTCGCCGGTTTCCATCGGCCCCAGTTCATAGCCGTTCTCCACCCCAAGCCGTGCCGCCTGCAACAGCGCCGCCACCGTGGTGTAAGGGTTCGACGAGGCATCCGCCATCCGATGCTCCAGCCGTGCCTTGGCACCGCCCTCGGAACTGATCCGCGTGGTGACATTGCGATGATCGCCGCCCCAGTTCTGCCAGAAGCCCGACAGGCTCCCCGGCTGCAAGCGCATGTAGCTGTTGGCGGTGGGCGCGATCAGACCGGCCAGACCCTTGTGGTGATGCAGAAACCCGGCAAGGCAGCCGCGCGCCAGATCATTCATATGCTCCGGCCCACCTTTGGGTCCGGACGAAAGCGCATTGCCCCCGGCCTCATCCGCAAACGACAGGTTCACATGCATGCCCGAGCCACCGGCCTGTGCCACCGGCTTGGGCATGAAGGTCAGGACGATCCCGTATTCCAGCGCAATCTCCCGCGCCATCAGGCGAAACAGCACGATGTCATCGACCGCTTTGACGGCATCGTCAAAGGTCAGCGTGTATTCAAACTGCGGGCTGTCAAACTCGGCGGTGATCATATCGAGCGAGAAGCCCATCTCATCCGCCATCGCCCAGATCCGGTCGTTGAACCGCAGCGGGTCGGCAAAAGGTCCGGTGCCATAGACCACGCCGCCCGGCGCATCATAGGGCACCAGCCGCCCGTAATCATCGGGTTGCAGGGCAAAGGCCTCCAGCTCGATGCCAATTTTTGGCGAAAGCCCCTTGGCCTGCCAATCCGCCACCGCGCGTTTCAGCGCCCCCCGCGGACAGAGCGTGAGCGGCGCGCCCGCATCATCATAGAGATCGCCCAGCACGATCTTGGTCGAGGCATGCCAGCTGTCGCGGATCTCCTCGCCGCGCCAGCGCAGTTCCATATCCGGCAGGCCCTGTTTCACCATCGACCCCGGCGCGTCCAGCAGATCGCGGTCATAATGGGTGCCAAAGACGGAGCGGCAGAACCGGGTGTCATCGTCTCCGATCTTGGAATGCGGCAGGTATTTTCCGCGCATGATACTGAGATGGTCGCAGAAAAGCGCGCGCAGGCGGGTTTTCATTTGGCTTCCTTTCCTGTTGGCGGCCTGCGCATCTTTGGCGTGCGTCTTGGCCTTGGGATCTGCGGAACGCGCCCACGTAAGGGCAGCGCCCGATCCTAGGGTGGGCGCAAAAGCGCCCTCCCTGGGGGGAGGGTCGGGCGCTGCCCGGGCTCTTCGCCCGGGCGACCCAGTTTCAACCTGACGAGCTTGAGCCTACGCGGCTTCCACCCGAACCGGCAATTCCTTGATGCCGCCGACGAAATTCGAGCGCAGGAATTTATGGGCACCGGCTGGCTCGATGGACTTGATCCGCTTGGCAAGCTCCTGAAACAGCACGGTGACCTCCAGCCGCGCCAGCCACATGCCAAGGCAGACATGCGGACCAAACTGGCCAAAGGACAGGTGCCGGTTTGGATTGCGCATCAGGTTCACCCGGAACGGGTCGTCAAAATAGCTGTCGTCGCGATTGGCCGAGGCAAACCAATAGAGCACCTTGTCGCCTTCGCGGATGGTCTTGCCGTGCATCTCTACATCCTGCGTCGCGGTGCGGCGGAAATAGAGCGCGGGCGTCGCCCAGCGGATGATCTCATCCGCCGCCGTCTCCCAGACATCGCCACCCGCCTGCATCTGCGCCAAAAGCTCCGGCTGATGACACATCGCTTGAATGCCAGCGGCGATGGAATAACGCGTGGTGTCATTGCCCGCCGCCACCAAGAGGCAGAAGAAATTGCGAAACTCGGTCTCGGTAATGACTGATCCATCCCGCGCCGGCTGCAAGATCATGTTGAGCACGCCGGATGTGTCGCCCGCCTTTTCCTTGGCTTCCATCAACTCCTTGGCATAGATGTATAATTCTGCCCCCGCCGGAGAGTTGAAGGGCATCATGCGGAATTCATCCGTGTCCATTTTATCCAGCACATGCGAGGTGAAATCCGGGTCGGTATTGGCGATCAGTGCGTCACCCTTTTCCACCAGCCACGGCAGATCTGCGTCCGGTAGACCCACCACGCGCCCCAGCATCCGCATCGGCAGTTGCCGGGCGATCTCCTTGGTGGCGTCAAAGCTGCCCTTTGCCAGCGCCGCGTCCAGAATTTCGGCGC
This sequence comes from Epibacterium sp. Ofav1-8, assembly GCF_022348185.1. GTDB lineage: Bacteria > Pseudomonadota > Alphaproteobacteria > Rhodobacterales > Rhodobacteraceae > Epibacterium. The sequence continues at coordinate 324,328 of NZ_JAKRFD010000001.1, read as the reverse complement.
AGAGGTCGCGGATGTCGTCCTCGTATTGCGCCATGGTGGTTTTGGAGAACGCCTTCAGCAGTTTCATCCGCACCTGTGAATGCTCGGGCGGGTCGGTTTCCTGAAAGGTGCGCCGTGCGAGGTATTCCTCATAGGTCTGGTCTTCCATGCGGATGCCGCGCGCCGAGGAGAACACCTCTGTGTTCTTGTTCATCTTGGTGATGTCATCGTAGCGCGTCACCGACCAGAAATTCTGCCCGTCCGGGTAGTCTGTCCAATGCAGCGGATCATCACGCCGGAGCCGGGCAAAGGTGTTGTGCGGCGCACCACCGGCAAAGGCGTCATGGCTCGACAGGTCCGCGTATCCATCATCGGTCGGGGTCCAGATCGTCATGGCGGGGCTTCCTTTGGGTTGCTTCACATGTATATTATTAAGCACTGTAAATATGCATATGGGAAGCCTGAACATGCGCATTGCGATTTTGATGACCAATACGGACGACAGCGCCTTTGCACACAGGCACCCGATGGATGGTGAGAAGTTCACCACTTTGGTGCAGATGGCGCGGCCCCACTGGTCCTGTGATGTTTTTGCGGTGAAGGACGATATTTTTCCCGAAGATATAAGTACTTATGACGGCGCGATAATCACCGGCAGCCCGGCCTCAACACGGTCCGGCGCGCCGTGGGTGACGCGTCTTTTGGATCTGATCCGGCAGATGCATGCGTTGCGCCTGCCGCTTTTTGGCGCCTGTTTCGGCCATCAGGCGATTGCACTCGCCTTGGGTGGTCGCGTCGACACTCTGCCCGGCGGCTGGGTGCATGGCCGCACAGAGAATCACCTGGTTGCGCGCCCGGAGTGGGCCGCTGAGCTGCCGGAGGTGGTCTCGATCTACGGCTCTCATGTGGAATATGTGCGCGACTTGCCGAAAGGGGCCGACCCGTTAATGACCCGCGACGGCCACAACACCGGTTTCACCCTCGGCACCCATATCGCCACCAGCCAGCATCACCCGGAAATGACCCATGCGTTCATAAGCGCGCTAACCGAAGAACTGCGGCAGGACATGGGCCCCGAGGTCTACGCCCGCGCGCAAGAGAGCCTGCAGCAGAAGGTCGACCAGCCCGCACTGGCAGAGGCCATCGCACGGTTTTTCGAGGCTGCGCGCGCCGCCTAGCCAAGGGCGGCCAGCAGATCCATCACCGTGACCTGATCAAACAGCACATGCGCCTGCATCGCGGCCTCGGCACCGTCGCGGTCATGCGACAGGATCAGCGTCGCGATCTCGCGATGCTCCAGCGCCGATTGCGCAATGGCACCGGGATAGCGGTAGCGCGCACGATAATAGGCCATCAGCTTGCGGGCATTGGTCTTTATCATTTCGACCAGAAACGGATTTGCCGCGCCCAGCGCGACCGTTTCATGAAACCGCAGGTTCAACTGGTAATACCCATCGGGGTCGGCGTCGCCCTTTTCCGACGCATGCGCCTCGCAGGCTGCGACCACCGCGTGCAACTGCTCTCGCAACACAGGCGAGATCCGCCGCGCGGCCAACCCCGCCGCCTGCCCCTCCAGCTGCGCATGCACCTCCTGGATGGCGAGGAATTCCTCCAGCGTGGGTTTGAACAGCACTGCGCCCTTGCGGGGCAGACGCCGGATCAGGCCAGAGGCTTCGAGCTGGATATAGGCCTCGCGGATCGGGGTGCGCGACACCGAATGGCGCGCAGCCAATGCGGCCTCGTCAATCTCCTGCCCCGGCGCCAGCCGCCCGGCGTCGATATCCTCAAGGATCGCGGCAATCAGCGTATCTGTCTGCCCGGCCATCGCTGTCTCCTGCTGCCTGCCCCCTGCTTACGGCAGCAAGGGCAACATTGGCAACGCGGCAGGGCAACCCGCCTGGGTGGTCACCCCAATGCGTTACCGCTTTTTGCTAATGTGTATTTTTGTGTTACATTTCTCTTGAGCCGAATCGAGCGCGGGCGTAGATTGATCCTGCGTCGCGCAACATGCGGCGATGCACGCCAAGTTATTCGGGCCGAGTATTGGGCCAGGACCGGAGGAGCCAGCCATGTACGCGCAAATGGTCAGATCGACCGGCACGGGACTAAAATCCGCGGACGAGATGAGCGCCAAGGAGCGCGCGTTTCAGGCCCGCATCGACGCGGGCGAAAAGATCGAGCCCAAGGACTGGATGCCCGAAGGCTATCGCAAAACGCTGATCCGCCAGATCGGCCAGCACGCCCATTCCGAAATCGTCGGCCAACTGCCGGAGGGCAACTGGATCACCCGCGCGCCAACATTGGAGCGCAAGGCGATCCTCCTGGCCAAGGTGCAGGATGAGGCGGGCCATGGGCTCTATCTCTATTGCGCCGCTGAAACGCTGGGCGTCAGCCGCGATGAGATGACCGAGATGCTGCTGGATGGGCGGATGAAGTATTCGTCGATCTTCAACTACCCGACGCTGACATGGGCCGATATGGGCGCGGTCGGTTGGCTGGTCGATGGCGCGGCAATCATGAATCAGGTGCCGCTGCAGCGCACGTCCTTTGGCCCCTATTCGCGTGCGATGATCCGCGTCTGCAAGGAAGAGAGTTTCCACCAGCGTCAGGGCTTTGACATCATGATGAAGATGGCGCAGGGCAATGCGCAGCAAAAAGCCATGGCCCAGGATGCGCTCAACCGCTTCTGGTATCCGGCGCTGATGATGTTCGGCCCCTCGGACAAGGACTCTGTCCATTCCGCGCAGTCGATGGCGTGGAAGATCAAGATGAACACCAATGACGAGCTGCGTCAGAAGTTCGTCGACCAGACTGTACCACAGGCCGAATACCTCGGACTGACGGTGCCGGACGAGAACCTCACGTGGAACGAGGAAAAGGGCGGTTACGACTTTTCCGAGCCCGATTGGGAGGAGTTCTTTGAGGTCATCAAGGGCAACGGCCCCTGTAACACCGACCGTCTGGCCGCACGTAACAAAGCTTGGGATGACGGGGCTTGGGTACGCGAGGGCATGATGGCCCACGCCGAGAAGAAACGCGCCCGCAAGATGGCGGCGGAATAAGCGCCCCCTTCGTTTTGACATTCCCTGCGGCAGCGCCGCGCGCCCGCAGCCCCGGGCGCGCCCTGTCTCAGCACCGAAAGGACCAAACATGAAAACCGAATGGCCCCTCTGGGAAATCTTCATCCGCGGCCAGCATGGCCTCAGCCACCGCCACGTCGGCAGCCTGCACGCGCCGGACGCGGAAATGGCGATCAAGAACGCCCGCGACGTCTACACCCGCCGCAATGAAGGCGTGTCGATCTGGGTGGTCGAGGCGGCGCAGATCACCGCCTCCTCGCCCTCCGACAAAGGCCCCATGTATGAGCCCTCCGAGAGCAAGGTCTACCGTCATCCCTCATTTTACGACATTCCCGAAGACGTGGGGGCGATGTGATGTCGCGCGACGCTGCTTTTTATGAATTCCTGCTGCGGATGGGGGACAACACCCTGATCCTCGGCCATCGTGTCAGCGAATGGTGCGGCCACGCGCCGGTGCTGGAAGAGGATATCGCCCTCGCCAATACAGCGCTCGATCTCATCGGTCAGACCCAGATGTGGCTTGGTCTTGCAGCGGAGGTTCAGGGCGAGGGAAAGTCCGCAGATGATCTGGCTTTCCTGCGCGATGCCTGGGACTTCCGCAACCTGCTGCTGGTCGAAATGCCAAACGGCGATTTTGGCCAGACCCTGATGCGGCAGTTCCTGTTTGATGCCTGGCACGTGCTGCAACTGCGCGCGCTGACCGGGTCCTCTGACGAGCGTGTCGCGGCTATCGCCGCAAAGGCGGTGAAGGAAGCGACCTACCATCTGGAGCGCTCTGCCGAGACCGTCGTGGGCCTTGGCGACGGCACCGCGGAAAGCCACGCCCGGATGCAGGCAGCGCTCGATTACCTTTACCCCTATGTGGGCGAGATGTTCCTGAGCGACGCGGTGGATGCAGCGCTGGTCGAGGCCGGGATTGCCCCCGATCCCGCAAGCTTGCGCGCGGACTACGATGAAACACTTGCCCGCGTTCTGGGCGAGGCGACGCTGACGCTCCCCGAAGCCCGCCGCGCCCGTGGCGGGGGCCGCGATGGCAAGATGCACACCGAACACCTCGGCCATCTGCTGACCACCATGCAATGGATGCAGCGCGCCTATCCGGGCGCGACGTGGTGATGTTTGCCTTTACGCGCATAGGGCATCCCCCGGCCTCGGGTGGGGGTGAAGCCCCCTCCCGGGGGGGAGGTCGGGGGCTGCCCGGCCTATCGTCCGGGCGAGGTGCCTGAATGCAAGACACGCAATCCAACCAACCCTCCCTCGCGCAGATCTGGGAATGGCTCGACGCGGTGCCCGATCCGGAAATCCCGGTGATCTCCCTCGTCGACCTCGGCATCGTGCGCGATATTGAGTGGAGCGACGACGGGTTGATCGTCACCCTGACGCCGACCTATTCGGGCTGTCCGGCGACCTCGATCATTCGGCTGGATGTGGAAACCGCGCTGGCCGCCCACGGGGTTGAGCGCGTGGAGATCAAGACCCAGATCGCGCCGCCCTGGACCACCGACTGGCTCTCAGAGAAAGGCCGCGCCCGGCTGGAGGAATACGGCATCGCGCCGCCCTCCCCCGCTGGCGGCCCCGACCATTGCCCCCGCTGCGGCAGTCCTGAAGTGACCCGCGTGAGCCAGTTCGGCTCCACCCCGTGCAAGGCCCATTGGCGCTGCAACAGCTGCCTGGAACCTTTCGATTATTTCAAGTGTATCTGAGGAGGCTTGGCTCATGGCCCGCTTTCACCCGCTCGAAGTCACCGACATCAAACACACCATCCGCGATGCAGTGGTGGTCACGCTGAAGCCCGTCAACGGCGCGGCGGCAGAATTCGACTTCACCCAAGGCCAATACCTGACGTTTCGCCGCGATTTCGACGGCACCGAGTTGCGCCGCAGCTATTCGATCTGTGCGGGCAAGGACGAGGGTATCCTGCAGGTCGGCATCAAACGGGTCGATGGCGGGGCTTTCTCGACCTGGGCCAACACCGACCTCAAGGTCGGCGACACGGTCGAGGCGATGCCGCCGCAGGGGCGGTTTTTCACCGATCTCGATGCAGCAGCCGAAAAACACTACCTCGGCTTTGCCGGTGGCTCTGGCATCACGCCGGTATTGTCGATCCTGAAAACCACTCTGCAGGCCGAACCCCAGTCCCGTTTCACGCTGGTTTACGCCAACAAGGGCATCAACTCGATCATGTTCCGCGAGGAGATCGAAGACCTGAAAAACCGCTACATGGGCCGCCTGTCGGTAATCCATGTGCTGGAGGCGGATGCGCAGGAGGTGGATCTGTTCACCGGGCTGGTCACGCAGGAGAAATGCGCCCAGCTGTTCGAACGCTGGATTCCGATCCAGAGCGTCGACACCGCGTTCATCTGCGGACCTGAGCCGATGATGCTTGGCATTGCCGAGGCATTGCGCACGGCGGGCTTGACGGATGCGCAGATCAAGTTCGAACTCTTCGCCTCCAACCAGCCCGGACGCGCTGCGAAAAAGGCTGCCAGCAGTGACGCCGCCGCCAGTGCGCCGGTCACCGCCGCCATCACGCTGGATGGGGCCACCCGCTCGGTGACGCTGGATCGCAATACCAGCGTGCTTGAGGCCGCGCTGGACAACGCCATGGATGCTCCGTGGTCGTGCCGCGCCGGTGTCTGCTCCACCTGCCGCTGTCGCGTGATCGAGGGCGAGGTCGAGATGGCCGCCAACCACGCGCTGGAGGATGACGAGGTCGCAAAGGGTTTTGTGCTGTCCTGCCAGTCCTACCCGGTGACCGATCACCTGGTGGTCAGCTACGACGAATGACAGGCGCTTGGTCCAGACCAACCTGAGACGGGATTGGCTCTGGACCTTGCCGGGCGTGCCGCCTAACGTCCCGATCGTATCCAATCCGCATTCCCAGACCCGAGGTTCCCATGGCTGTCGGCAAGAGTATCCGCACCTATTTCAACGGCCAATGGCATGACGGCGATGTGCCGATCATGTCCGCCGCCGACCATGCCGCCTGGCTTGGCTCTTCCGTCTTCGACGGCGCGCGCTGGTTTGACGGCGTCAGCCCGGATCTGGACAAGCACTGCGCCCGCACCAATGCCTCGGCGGAGGCGCTGATGATGGCGGCAACGGTGCCCGCCGACCAGATGGTGGAGATCGTGCGCGAGGGGCTCGAAGGGTTTTCTGCCGACAGCGCCGTCTACATCCGGCCGATGTATTGGGCCACCGACGGCGATCAGACCCTGATCGCTCCCGCGCCAGAGGCGACGCAATTCGCGCTCTGCCTCGAGGAGATCCCGATGGCTTCCGAAGCCGCCTCGGCCACGCTCACGCGGACCCGCTTTCGCCGCCCGGTTCTGGAGTCCGCGGTGGTCAATGCCAAGGCCGGCTGCCTCTACCCCAACAACGCTCGCATGCTGCGCGAGGCGCGTGCCAAGGGCTTCACCAACACATTGACCTGCGACGTGATGGGCAACGTGGCCGAAGCCGCCACCGCCAATATTTTCATGGTCAAGGACGGTGAGGTGTTCACGCCGATTGCCAACGGGACGTTCCTTGCTGGCATCACCCGCGCGCGCCACATCGAAAACATGCGCGCCGACGGGATCGCCGTGCATGAGACCGTGCTGGGCTATGCGCATTTCGAAGCCGCGGATGAGATCTTCATGTCCGGCAACATGTCCAAGGTGACCCCGGTCACCGCATTTGACGATGTCACCTATCCCCATGGCCCCGTCACCCGCCGGGTGCGCGAACTTTATTGGGACTGGGCCAAATCCGGCATCTGAGAGGCGCCGTCACGTCATCGCAATAGGAAAGGGAGCCCTCCCGCCCCCGCGCGATCTTCTGGCTGCGCCAAAGATCCCTGGCGGCGTTGGGCCGCGCATCGCAGCCCTGACGGGCCGCGATGCGGTTGCGTCCAGATCCTGCCCTCTCCGCAGAACGCAACCGCGCCGGACGGCAGTCCGGCGCCCGGCCCAACGGTTTCCGTTGCATTTTCAATGCAATGGAATCGGGCGGGAGGTCCCCCTTCCTCCGGTGGTTCGCCGCGCGGCGCGGACAACGGGCGCGACCGCAGACCTCTATTGCGCGGGACGGTTGCATCAGCCAATATGTCCGGGACACGACAACAGAGGTTTTGATGCGCAAGTTCCTGGTCGTCCTCGACGACAGCCGTGAATGCCTGAACGCCATGCGCTTTGCCGCCATGCGCGCGTCCAACACCGGTGGCGGCGTGGTCATCCTGTCGATCATCCCGCCGGATGAATTCAACCACTGGATCGGCGTCGGCGAGGTGATGCGCGAGGAGGCCCGCGAGCGCATCCACGCCCACTTCGAAGTCTTTGCCAAATGGATGCGCGACCGCCAGGGCGTCGATCCCGAACTGGTCATCCGCGAGGGCGACATCGTGCCGGAAATCCTCGCCCAGATCGAAGCCGACCCCGAAGTGGGCGTGCTGGTACTGGGCGCCGCCAGCGACCGCAAGGGCCCCGGCCCCATCGTCACCCAGCTGACGCGCACCGCCGGCACGCTTCCCTTTCCGATCACCATCGTCCCCGGCGACATGTCCAAAGAAAAGCTCGAGGCCATCACCTGACGCAATCCGCCACGCCGCATCGGGCAAACCCTTGCATTTCGCGCCGCAGCCTTTAATTTAGAACCATTCCAAAACCCGACAGGCACCGGGCCGACCGCCCGGGCCAGTCTGACGGAGAACCGAGATGTTTATCCAGACCGAATCCACGCCGAACCCGGCGACCCTGAAATTCCTGCCAGGCCAGACCGTTCTGGATGCTGGCACCGCCGACTTCCCCTCGGCCGAAGCGGCGTCGAAATCACCGCTGGCGCAGCGTATCTTTGCGGTCAGCGGCGTGACCGGCGTGTTCTTTGGCAATGACTTCGTCACCGTCACCAAGGACGACTCGGTCGAGTGGGACCACATCAAACCCGCCGTTCTGGGCGCGGTGATGGAGCACTACCAATCCGGCCAGCCGGTGATCGACGAGGGCGGCCAGCAGGCCTCCGGCCATGCCGAGCACAGCGGCGAAGACGGCGAAATCGTCGACCAGATCAAGGAGCTGCTCGACAGCCGCGTGCGCCCTGCGGTGGCACAGGATGGCGGCGACATCACCTTCCACGGCTTTGACCGCGGCGTTGTCTACCTGCATATGCAGGGGGCTTGTGCGGGCTGCCCGTCCTCGACCCTGACGCTCAAGATGGGGATCGAGAACCTGTTGCGCCACTACATCCCCGAGGTGACCGAGGTCCGCCCGGTTGCCGTCTGAGGCGCGCCGGACTGAGACACTCCAGGCGCCCGATGCGGCGCCGCACGATTTTGGCGGGGGACGGATCTTGTTTCGTGCCCCGCCCTCCCCCGGTTCCGCCCGTCACGACCTTGACGACTGGCGCCGCACCGGAGCGACAGATGCGGCCACCGCGACGCTCTCCCCGCCATTTTCAACCGCATGTGCCCGTGACGGATGCGTTCTGCATCATGCAGCGCCACGCGCGGACGGCTTGCCATGGGCGGGCGGCTCTGCCAGAGACCGGCTGACTGTAGCCACAGACCACAGAGACTGAACCGAGATGCCGACAGACGCCCCCCTGATCCTGGGTTTTGACACCTCAGCGGCCCATTGCGCGGCGGCGTTGTTGCGCGGCAACGAAATTCTGGCGCAGCGCCGCGAGGACATGGCCAAGGGCCAGGCGGAACGTTTGATGCCCCTGCTCGAGGAACTCCTGACCCAAGGCGGCGTGACATGGGCGGATCTGGACGCCATCGCCGTTGGCATAGGACCCGGCAATTTCACCGGCATCCGCATCTCCGTCTCTGCCGCACGCGGCCTTGCGTTGGGGCTGGATGTGCCCGCCATCGGCGTCTCCAGTCTTGAGGCCCAGACCTTTGGAACCGCAGGCGTCGTGGTCTCCAGCCTCGATGCGCGCCGCGAGGGCCTCTATGTGCAGGTGTTCGGAACGCAAACCGGGTCGCAGCCCCGCCACTGCACACTCGACACGCTGCCAGACATTCCCGCAGGCGCCGAGCCGTCGTGCATCGGACATCGCGCCGAAGACATTGCCCCTCTGTGCGCGGGGACGGTCACCGCCCCCCGCTATTCCATTGCCGAGGCCATCGCCCGTGTCGCTGCCACTCGACTTGACCGGATCGATCTGCCCGCACCGGCACCGCTCTACCTGCGCGAGGCCGATGCCGCCCCCTCGCGCGAGCAGCCGCCTGCCCTGCTCGATGACTGATCCAATGCCACCGCAGGCCGACCCTGCGGCGCTTGCCGCGACGCATAAAGCGGCCTTTACCCAGTCCCGACCGTGGACCGCGCAGGAGTTTGCAGAGCTTCTGGCGGACCGATTCACCCATCTCACCGGCGATGCCCGCGCCTTTGCGCTGGTGCGCGAAATCGCGGGCGAGGCCGAACTGCTCACCATCGCCACCCATCCCGATCACCAGCGGCAGGGCCTCGGCCGCCACATCATGCAGAGCTGGATGAAAACCGCCGCAGAACGGGGCGCGACAGAGGCTTTTCTTGAGGTCGCACAAGACAATACCGCCGCACAGGCGCTATACTCGGCCTGCGGATTCGGTCTTGTCGGGATTCGAAAGGCCTACTATCCGCGCCCGACGACGGCAGCGGCGGATGCATTGCTCATGAAACGGCGGCTTCCCTAGGGGAAGTTGGCGATTTTTGGACCGGTTGGTCAAAAAATTGTTGACCCCGGACCGGCACAGCAGGCTAAATCGCTCCACCTTTTTGAACGGACACGCCCGCCACGCGGGGCAGAAAAAGAAAAACTGGGAGTAACTGAATGACCCTGATGAAATCGCTCATGGGCGCGGCGGCAGCGGTTGCGCTGACCGCAGGTGCGGCTCTGGCAAACCCGGCGCTGATCTTCGATCTCGGCGGCAAGTTCGACAAATCCTTTAACGAGGCGGCCTACAATGGCGCCAAACGTTGGGCGGATGAGACCGGCGGCAAATATCTGGAAATCGAAATGAAGTCCGAAGCCCAGCGCGAACAGGCGCTGCGCCGCTTTGCCGAATCCGGCGCCAACCCGATCATCACCACCGGTTTCGCCATGAGCGCACCGCTGGCGGATGTGGCCGGTGACTACCCGGACACCAAATTCGTCACCATCGACGGCTGGGTCGATGCCCCCAACGTCCATGTGGTCAGCTTTTCCGAGCACGAAGGCTCCTACCTCGTGGGCATGATGGCGGCGCAGGCGTCCAACTCCGGCACCGTCGGATTTATCGGCGGCATGGATGTTCCGCTGATCCGCAAATTCGCCTGCGGCTACGCCCAGGGCGTCAAAGCGGTGAACCCGGATGCCACCGTGATCTCCAACATGACCGGCACCACCCCGGCGGCCTGGAACGATCCCGTGAAGGGCTCCGAGCTGACCAAGGCGCAGATCTCCCAGGGCGCGGACGTGATCTATGCCGCAGCGGGCGGCACCGGCGTGGGCGTTCTGCAAACCGCCGCGGATGAGGGCATCCTCTCCATCGGCGTCGACAGCAACCAGAACCACCTGCACCCGGGCAAGGTCCTGACCTCGATGCTGAAGCGCGTGGACGTGGCGGTCTACAACATCCTGCAAGCCGGCGAAGACCTCGAAGTGGGCAAGGTCACCCTCGACCTCTCCGACAACGGTGTCGGCTATGCGATGGATGACAACAACGCCGAGCTGGTCAGCGATGAAATGCAGGCCACCGTCGAAGAGGCCAAGGCCCAGATCATCTCCGGCGATATCGAGGTTCACAACTACACCAGCGACGACAGCTGCCCGGTTCTGAACTTCTGATCGACATGATCCGCGCCCCGCTCCGCCATGGCAGGTCTGCCCGGCGGGCGGGGCGTTTGCATATGGCCCGGAGGTCGCGTCCGCGTGCCCTCCGGGTTTGGTTTTTCCCGTCCCGGTCCTTCTTAACATGATCATAATGCGCAGCACGCACCCTGCGCGCATGAACCGGCGATGAGGCGACAGGGGAGCCCCGATGACGGCACCAGCAATCGAACTCAAAGGCATTTCCAAGGCCTTTGGCCCCGTCCAGGCAAACAAGGACATTTCCATCCGCGTCGAGCCCGGCACGATCCACGGGATCATCGGCGAAAACGGCGCGGGTAAATCCACGCTGATGAGCATTCTCTACGGGTTTTACAAGGCCGACAAAGGCGAGATTTGGATCAAGGGCAACAAGACCGAGATCCCCGACAGCCAGGCGGCCATCTCTGCCGGCATCGGCATGGTGTTTCAGCATTTCAAGCTGGTGGAGAACTTTACCGTTCTGGAAAACATCGTGCTCGGCGCCGAGGATTCCGGCCTGCTGATGCCCTCGCTCTCTCGCGCCCGCAAGGAGCTGAAGGAGCTGGAGGAAGAATACGAGCTCTATGTCGACCCCGACAAACGCATCGACGAAATCGGCGTAGGCATGCAGCAGCGGGTGGAGATCCTGAAGGCGCTCTATCGCAAGGCCGAGATCCTCATTCTGGACGAGCCCACCGGGGTGCTGACCCCGGCCGAGGCCGACCAGCTGTTCCGCATCCTCGACCGGCTGCGCTCGGAAGGAAAAACCATCATCCTGATCACGCACAAGCTGCGCGAGATCATGGAATATACCGACACCGTGTCGGTGATGCGGCGCGGAGAAATGACCGCGACCGTCAAAACTGCCGAGAGCAGCCCGGAACATCTTGCCGAGCTGATGGTGGGCCGCAAGGTCTTGTTGCGCGTGGATAAAGTCCCCGCCACCCCCGGCAAGCCGATCCTCGAGATCGAGAAGCTCTCGGTCGTCGACAGTGCCGGTGTGCAGCGCGTGAAAGACATCGATCTCACCGTGCGCGCGGGCGAGATCCTCGGCATCGCGGGTGTTGCGGGCAATGGTCAGTCGGAACTGCTGGAGGTGCTGGGCGGTATGCGCGAGGGCACCGGCAGCATCCGGATCAACGGCGAACCGCTGCCGCTGTCCGGCGCGGGTTCGGACGCACGCGCCCGCCGTCACGCGGGCATCGCCCATGTGCCCGAGGATCGCCAGCGCGAAGGTCTCATCATGGACTTCCACGCCTGGGAAAACGTCGCCTTCGGCTATCACCGCGAAGAGATCTACAAAAAGGGCCTGTTCCTCGACAATGCCGCCCTGCGCGCCGACACCGAGGCCAAGATGGCCAAATTCGACGTCCGCCCGCCCAATCCCTGGCTCGCCGCCAAGAGCTTTTCCGGCGGCAACCAGCAGAAGATCGTCGTCGCGCGCGAAATTGAGCGCAACCCCGACCTGCTGCTGATCGGCCAGCCCACCCGCGGTGTCGATATCGGCGCCATCGAGTTCATCCACCAGCAGATCATGGAGCTGCGCGACCAAGGCAAGGCGATCCTGCTGGTCTCGGTGGAGCTTGAGGAGATCCTGTCGCTCAGCGACCGGGTTGCGGTGATGTTTGACGGCAAGATCATGGGCGAACGCCCCGCAGATCAAACCGATGAAAAAGAACTCGGCCTCCTGATGGCCGGCGTCGCGGGGGAGGCCGCGTAAATGGAAAAGATGCCAAAATGGGCCGATGTGGTGCTGATCCCGGTGATCAGCCTGCTGTTGGCCGCACTTATCTCCGCAATCGTGATCCTGCTGATCGGCGAAAGCCCGATGGAAGCGCTGGACCTGATGGTCACCGGCGCGCTGGGGTCCACCTATGGCTGGGGCTACACGCTCTATTATGCCACCAACTTCCTATTTACCGGGCTGGCGGTGGCGGTGGCGGCGCATGCCGGGCTGTTCAATATCGGCGGTGAAGGCCAGGCGATGATCGGCGGGCTGGGGCTGGCACTGGTCTGCCTCTATATCCCCTTCCCGCATTGGACCATCGCGCTGGTCTTTGCCGCCCTCGGCGCCGGGATCTTTGGGGCAGCCTGGGCCGCGATCCCCGCCTATCTGCAAGCCAAACGCGGCAGCCATATCGTCATCACCACCATCATGTTCAACTTCATCGCGGCAGCGGTGCTGAACTACATGCTGGTGAGCGTGCTGAAGCCCAAGGGCGCGATGGACCCGGCCACGGCCAAGTTCCCCGAAAGCACGCAGCTGCCCTCCCTGCACGAAATCCTGGCGCCAATCGGCATCGAGTTCTCCAAATCCGCGCCCGCCAATGTCACGCTCTTTGTCGGCATCGCCGCCTGTATCGTGGTCTGGGGCCTCATCTGGCACACGCCGCTGGGCCACGAGATCCGCGCTCTGGGCAAGTCCGAGCGCGGCGCGGTCTACGCAGGTATTTCGCCGGTGCGCACGGTGATGATCACCATGCTGATTTCCGGCGCGCTCTGCGGTTTGATGGCCACCAACAACGTCATGGGCGAGGCCGAACGTCTGGTGCTGAACGCCACCGAGGGCGCCGGCTTTATCGGGATCGCGGTGGCCCTGATGGGCCGCAACCACCCGTTTGGGGTCTTTCTCGCGGCGATCCTCTTTGGGTTCCTCTATCAGGGCGGCGCGGAACTGGCGCTCTGGACCAATATCCCGTCCGAGCTGATCGTGGTCATTCAGGCCCTCGTGATCCTGTTCACCGGCGCGCTCGACAATATGGTGCGGATGCCGATTGAAAAGATCTTCCTCGCCTTCCGGAAGGAGAACGCCTGATGGATTTCCTGACACTCATTCAGGTGCTCGACAGCACCGTGCGCATGGCGACGCCGCTTCTGCTGGCCTGTCTGGCCGGTCTCTTTTCCGAACGCGCGGGCATTTTCGACATCGGCCTTGAGGGCAAAATGCTGATGGCCGCGTTTTTCTCTGCCGCCGTCGCCGCCGTCACCGGCAATGTCTGGCTTGGCCTTCTGGCTGGGATCGGCGCATCCATGCTTCTCTCTGGCCTGCACGGTCTGGCGTCGATCACCTTCCGGGGCAACCAGCTGATCTCCGGCGTGGCGCTCAACTTCCTGGCCTCCGGTCTCACGGTCCTGATTGCCGAGAGCTGGTTTCGCCAGGGCGGGCGCACGCCGTCGCTGTTCACCGAAGGCCGCTTCAACGGGATTGAACTGCCCTTTGCGATTGGTCCGACCGAGGCCGAAGCCGCCGACCGCCCGCTGAACGAGCTGATTGGCGAGGCCAACGTGATCCAGCAGATCTGGTCCGAGCTGATCTCCGGCCATTCCATTCTGGTCTATGTCGCCGCCCTGATGGTGCCGCTGACATGGTGGGTGCTGTTTCGCACCCGCTTTGGCCTGCGCCTGCGCGCCGTGGGGGAAAACCCGGCCGCCGTGGACACCGCCGGTGTGTCCGTGCGCGGGCTGCGCTTTGCCGCGATCGGCATTGCGGGCGTGCTCTGTGGCATCGCCGGGGCCTATCTCGCCACCGGCCTGCAGGCGGGTTTTGTGAAGGAAATGACCTCCGGTCGCGGCTATATCGCGCTGGCAGCCCTGATCTTTGCAAAATGGCGCCCCTGGCACGCGCTTGGGGCCTGTCTGCTGTTTGGCCTGTTGCAAGCGGTGGCGCTGCGGTTCCAGAGCATCCAGCTCGGCGGTGTGTCGATCCCGGTGCAGGTGATGGACGCCCTGCCCTATATCCTGACCGTGGTGATCCTCGCAGGCTTTGTCGGCAAGGCGATCCCGCCGCGCGCCGGTGGGCAACCCTATGTGAAGGAACGCTAGGTCCCCGGACCGTCGTGCTCCGACCGACAGGCCGATCAGCCCCCGCCCTCCCGCAGGGCGGGGGTTTTGCGTTCAACCGCGCCGGCCCTGTGCGCCTCGACGCTGTGCGCCGGGGCGATTCGAGCGCCGCGCGCCGCCCGCCCCCTGCAGTGCGTCTGTAGCGCCTCCGCCTCACTTGCCGCACGCGGGGCGTTTTTCTGCCCATCACGGTCGCTTTCCCGGAGTGGCTGATCTAAGCTTTATAAAACCTCAGCCGGGTCACGCTGCGCGGCAGCATTTTTATTGATTCACCAGCCAATAAAAGACTAGTCAGGGATATGAATATCTACCTCCCCATCGCCGAAGTTGCCGTCAACGCGTTCCTTGTCCTGGGACTCGGCGGTCTGGTTGGCGTGCTCTCCGGCATGTTCGGCGTCGGCGGCGGCTTCCTGCTGACGCCGCTGCTGTTCTTTATCGGCATCCCGCCTGCGGTGGCGGTGGCGACCGGCGCCAATCAGATCGTGGCCTCCTCCGTCTCCGGTGTGCTGGCACATCTGCGGCGACGCACGGTGGACCTGAAGATGGGCGCGGTGTTGCAGGGCGGCGGGCTGATCGGGGCGACGCTGGGCGTGGCGATCTTCAACTATCTGAAATCGCTGGGTCAGGTCGATCTCTTCGTCACCCTGTGCTACGTGGTCTTCCTCGGCATCGTCGGCGGCCTCATGTTCATCGAGAGCCTGAACGCCCTGCGCAAATCCAAACGCGGCGCCCCCCCCAAGCGCAAACAGCGCGGCTGGGTCCACGCGCTGCCGTTCAAGATGCGGTTTCGCACCTCGGGCCTCTATATCTCGGTGCTGCCGCCGGTGGCGGTCGGGGTCTTTGTCGGCATGCTGACCGCGATCATGGGGGTTGGCGGCGGCTTTATCATGGTGCCCGCAATGATCTACCTCCTGGGCATGCCCACCAAGGTCGTGGTCGGCACCTCGCTGTTCCAGATCATTCTGGTCACCGCCGCCACCACCATGATGCATGCGATCACCAACCAGACGGTGGACATCGTGCTGGCGGTGCTGCTGCTGGTCGGCGGGGTTGTCGGCGCCCAGTTCGGCACCCGCATCGGCACGCTCCTGAAGGCAGAGCAACTGCGCATCCTGCTGGCGCTTCTGGTGCTTCTGGTCTGTGCCAAGCTGGGGCTCGATCTGCTGCTGGAACCAAGCGAGCTTTACTCCCTGAACCCGCTGCGGGAGGCCCGGTGATGCGCGCGCTTCTGACCCTCCTGCTGCTGGCCACCGCCCCGCTGCTGCCCGCGCTCCTCATCACGCCACCGGCACAGGCCGAAGAAGTCGTGCTGGGTCTCAGCCAGGACCGGGTCGCCATCACCGCGACCTTTGACGGGTCGGAGATCCTGATCTTCGGCGCCGTCAAACGCGAGGCCCCGATCGCGACCGACGCACCGCTCGAAGTGGTCGTCACCGTTTCCGGCCCCAGCGAGCCGGTGATGGTGCGCCGCAAGGAGCGCGAGTTCGGCATCTGGGTCAACACCGACAGCGTCGCGGTGGATTCCGCGCCCAGCTTCTACGCGGTGGCCACCTCCGCCCCCTTCTCCGACGCGCTGAGCGACACCGAAGACCTGCGCCACAAGGTGTCGATCCAGCGGGCGATCCGCTCGGTCGGGGCGACGGTCGAAGGGGCCCAGGCCTTTACCGAGGCGCTGATGCGCATCCGCGAGGACCGCGGCTTCTACACGCTTCAGGAAGAGGCCGTCGCACTGGATGAGCAGACCCTGTTCCGCACCGCCCTGCGCATGCCCGCCGATCTCATCGAGGGCGAGTATGAGACGCGCATCTTCCTGACCCGGGCCGGGCGGGTGATCTCTCGCTACGAAACAGTGATCGAGGTGAACAAGGTCGGGCTGGAACGCTTCCTGTTCAACCTCTCGCGCGAACAGCCCGCGATCTATGGCGTGCTGGCGCTGGTCATCGCCATGCTGTCCGGCTGGGGCGCCGCCGCCCTGTTCCAGATGTTGCGCGACCGCTGAACCTGGCGCGCCCGCGCCGCGCGTCAGCGCGGCGCCCGGCCCAACCAGAGGCCACGTGCCGCACGGCGCGGGGCAAATGGGCGGGAGCGCCCCCATCCCGGGTTCGCCCCCTTCGGTGTCTCTCAGCCGGCGCCTCTCAGCCGCGGCCGATGTAGGGCATTTTTGTTGCCATCACGGTCATGAACTGAACATTGGCCTCCAGCGGCAGCTCCGCCATATGCAGAACCGAGCGCGCCGCATCCGCCACATCAAAGGTGTCCATCGGCGGCGCGTCCGGCTGTGCCTCGGCCTGTCGCTGCGCCAGATCCGCCACCATTGGCGTGCGGGCATTGCCAATGTCGATCTGCCCACAGGCGATGTCATAGGCACGCCCATCCAGCGACAGCGATTTGGTCAACCCGGTGATCGCCGCCTTGGTCGCCGCATAGGGCACACTATTCGGGCGCGGCACATGTGCGGCGATGGAGCCATTGTTGATGATCCGCCCGCCCCGTGGGTTCTGGTGGCGCATCCGGGCAAACCCCGCCCGCGCGCACAAGAACATGCCATTGAGGTTGACGTTCACTGCCGCAAACCAATCCTCCAGCGCGATCTCGTCAATGGTACCCGGCGGGGTAAAAATGCCAGCGTTGTTGAACAGCACATCGATCCGCCCGGCCTCGGTGCAGAAGTGATCAAACGCAGCGTCCACTGCCGCAGGGTCGGTCACATCCGCAGGCAGCACCACGGCACGGCGCTGACCCGCGGCGATCTCCACCAGTTTCTCCGCCCGCCGTGCCAGCAGACCAACCGTCCAGCCGCGCCCGAGGAACAGCTCCGCCACCGCGCGGCCGATCCCGGAACTGGCGCCTGTCACCAGAATGGAGTGTGTCATACCGGGGCCTCCTCACCCTGTGCCTCAAGCGTCAATGTCGGGGCCGCCACCTGCCGCAAGTCATCGACCGGCAGCGGGCCTGTGGGCTTCGCCAACCGATTGCGCACCACCCAGATCAGCCGCTCCTGCGCGCGGGTGATGGCCACATAGGCCAGCCGCTTCCAGAGGGGCTGGCCCGCCTCCACCCGCCCCATCCGGGCGGCTGCGTAAATATCGGGGGCAAAGACCTGTGCCGTATCCCATTGCGAGCCCTGCGCCTTGTGGATCGTGACCGCCGCGCCATGCAAGAACGTGGCCCCCATGCGCGCGGCAAAGGGAATAAACGGTTCTTCTTCCTCGGGTTTTTCGATCTTCACGATGGAGGCGGCAGAGACCTGCGGGTCTTCTGCCCCCATCACATGCAGGCGCGAAAATCCGGGCTTGCGGCCGGGGCCGAGGTAGATCACCTGCGCGCCCTTGATCAGGCCACGCGCCTCCAGATCCAATCTTTTCTTGCGGTGCTTCAACGGCAGCTCCAGCCCGTCACAGATCAGCGGTTCACCCTCAAGGAGCTGATCTTCGGGCGCGCCATGTACCGCGCGAAATGCGTTGATCAGCCGGATGCGCGTGTTGTTGCGCCAGACCAGCACCGGAGAGCGTGCCATCAGATCGACCTCGACCCGCTGCCCCCAGACCACACGTTCGTCCTGACGGGCCTTGTCCTCCACCATACGTTCGAAATCTTCAAACCCCAGTTGCGGGTCCGCCAGCGCATGGGCCAGATCGAGGATCGGGTTGTCGGCCTCTTGGCGGTGAATGCGGTTGAGGATCAGCTTGCGCTCTTCGGGCAGGTCCTCAAACACCATTGACCCCGACTGGTTCACCGGTGCCAGCTGCGCGGGATCGCCAAACAGCACCAGCGTCGGGAAAATCTCCTTCAGATCCTCGAACTGGCGATTGTCCAGCATCGAGGCCTCGTCGACAAAGCCGATGTCCAGCGGCTCTTCGCGCCGTTTCCAGCCGGTGATGAAATCCGAACCCCGCAGCCCTGCCGCCGCCAATGCACCCGGCATGGATTTGTTGGTGGCATAAAAGGCTTCGGCGCGCGCCAGCGCCTCCTCGCTCAGCCCCTCAATTTCGGGTCGCTCCCCCTCGCCCGCCAGCCACTCGGCAATGCGCTCATATTCGGGATCATAAACCGGGGTATATAGAATGCGGTGGATGGTGGTCGCGGGCACACCGCGCAGGCGCAGCACGCTTGCCGCCTTGTTGGTGGGCGCCAGAATGGCCAGGGTGCGTTTGTCGGCTTTCTTGCGGCTCTCGTAATCGCCCGAGACCACCTCGACCCCGGCTGCGGCAAGGGCCTTGTAGAACTCGGCCAGAAGCAGCGTCTTACCCGATCCGGCCTTGCCGATCACCGCTGCCACGCCGGTTTCGCCGCGCGGTGGATGCAACAGATCCTCGCCCAGATCGACACCCGCCTTGCGCAGCTGTTCGGTCAGGGCATCAAAGGCTTGCGCCTGGTCATCGGAGAAGCGCAGCTCGGGCGCTGGCGTCGGGGCCTGTGTCATGGCGCGACCCTACAGCCGCAGGCCAGAGGGCACCAGTGGGAAGGCGCATCGCAACGTCAGAAGTTCCACCCCGCTGCCCCCGGCAGGATCACACCGCGATCAGCCCCATGGTGATCGCCCGGGCCACCGCATGCGTGGTGTTCTGGGCCTGCAACTTACCGCGCGCCCCTTCGATATAGACCCGCAGCGTATGTTCCGAGATCTCCAGCGCCTCCGCCACACGCGCCCGGCTGCGCCCCTCGGCCAGCAGGCTCAGCGCCTCGATCTCGCGCAGCGACAGGGGCTGTTCGGGCAGCGGATAATAGGCCATTTCGAAATCCAGCGCCCGCCGGTTCACGTAATGCGCCACCAGGATCAGATCACGGCCATGTTTGCGGGTGAACTTGTCCCAGACATCGCCATCGCAGGTCTTGCTGACACTGAAAATGGCATATTGCCCCGCCGGTCCGCGCACCGGCACGCTATAGCCCTGGCTGCCCATCCCAAAGGCAAGGGAATCCTTGCGATAGGCCGCCGCCAGTCGCGACGACCAATCCAGATCCCGCCAATCGACGGGATGAACCGCAGTATAGCAGCCCACCGCCACCGGATCGATCCGGTGGTATGCCATCGCGGAATAGCGGTCCTGCCAGGCGGTCGGCAGGGTGGAACAGCCATAGATGCTGCCACAGCGGTCCACCCAGCGATAAAAGACATGATCCACGTCGATCTGAGAGCGGAACCGATCCATCACCTCGCCGATCTCTTCGAGGTTGGCTGCGCTCTCGATCAATTCGAGAGTTGTGTTCAGGGTCTGACGTCTCACCATTCTCTTTCGTACCTACTCCCGACGCATTGCACCGCCGCAGCCGTCCAATCCGGAACCCGACGCGTGGCACGGCGTGCCCCGCGGCGCCGGGCATTGGACGCCGGTCTGCGCCGCTCCACGTGCGCGCCATGTCCTTCAGAACACAGTCCTGCCGAACACGGGATCTGCGCACAGTTCAAACTTGGCGTAATGATAGTGCACCCTCCGGCCCGGCCCACTCCGGCCCGTGAGAAATCTCACTGATCCCTATCCTCGTCCGTCAGTTGTATCAGAACAATCCTCTCTAGTTCGACGACGAAAACCTATCAAAATGATAAAACCCGGCCGCGCGTGGCGACCGGGTCACGTTTTGCTGCAGTCTCCGGCCCCGTGCTCCGGGACGGGCGAGGTGCTTAGCCGTGCAGAACCTCTTCGAGGGTGCGCAGCCCGGTCCTCGGCGCCTGCACCAGCACCGACATATTGCCGGGCTTGTGCTCGTTGCGCAGCATTTTCATATGCGCCGCCGGCAGATCCGCCCAGGTAAAGACCTCGGACATGCAGGGGTCCAGACGGCGCTCGATCATCAGCTTGTTCGCCGCCGACGCCTGCTTGAGATGCGCAAAATGGCTGCCTTGCAAGCGTTTCTGGTGCATCCACATGTAGCGCACGTCGAAGGTGCAGTTGAAGCCGGAGGTGCCCGCGCAGATCACCACCATACCGCCCTTCTTCACCACGAAGGTCGACACCGGAAAGGTCGCCTGGCCGGGGTGTTCGAACACCATGTCGACATTATTGCCCTTGCCGGTGATCTCCCAGATCGCCTTGCCGAACTTGCGGGCCTCGCCGAACCACTCCGCATATTCCGGCGTATTGACGGTGGGCAGCTGTCCCCAGCAGTTGAAATCCTTGCGGTTGAGCACGCCTTTTGCGCCCAGGCTCATGACGAACTCGCGCTTGCTCTCGTCCGAGATCACGCCGATCGCATTGGCCCCGGCGGTATTGATGAGCTGGATCGCATAGGACCCCAGCCCGCCCGAGGCGCCCCAGACCAGCACGTTCTGGCCCGGCTTCAGGTCGTGCGGCTCATGGCCGAACAACATCCGATAGGCGGTGGCCAGCGTCAGCGTGTAGCAGGCGCTTTCCTCCCAGGTCAGATGCTTGGGCCGCGGCATCAACTGCTGGGCCTGCACATTGGTGAACTGGGCAAAGGAGCCATCGGGGGTTTCATAGCCCCAGATCCGCTGGCTGGTGGAATACATCGGATCGCCGCCGTTGCACTCCTCGTCATCGCCGTCGTCCTGATTGCAGTGGATCACCACCTCGTCGCCGACCTTCCAGCGCTTCACCTTGTCCCCCACGGCCCAGACAATGCCCGAGGCATCGGAACCGGCGATATGATAGGGGGCCTTGTGACCGTCAAAGGGGCTGATCGGCTGGCCCAGCGCCGCCCAGACGCCGTTGTAGTTCACGCCCGCCGCCATCACCAGAACCAGCACTTCGTTGCTGTCGAGGGTGGGCACATCGACCACTTCCTGCTGCATCGCAGTATCCGGCTCGCCATGGCGTTCCTTGCGGATCGCCCAGGCGTACATCTTCTTGGGCACATAGCCCATCGGGGGGATTTCCCCCATTTCATAGAGGTCTTTTTGCGGTGCGTCGTAGGTCATCATGCCGTCCTGCGTGTCCAGAGCCATGCCGGCCTCCCTTGGTCTCGATCTCTCTCGGCGCAGTGGTTCTGCAACGCAGAATCGCGCCGTCTCCCCCAAGGAGTACGAACGGACAGGTAATAAAGCAACCCCTGTCATTGCTTGTTTGTAATTTTATGACCCAGCGGATGCGGAATTTCCTTTTGCACCTGCAGAAACAGCCTCCGTTTCGGGAGGCGGCTCCAGGGCAGCGGGCACCAGATGGGCAATGGAATTGGCATAGTAGCGCAGCATGTCGATCTGGGCCCGCTCCGGGGTGACCAGCCCGCCAGATGTGCGGATCAGCCCGCGTCTGCGCATCTGCAGCACCGCGCTCTGGATCGCCACATCATGGGCGTGTTCTGGCAAATGGATGCTGGCCAACGGCATGCGCGCCACGGTGTCGCGCAACGCCTGCAGCAATGCCGCCTCACTCATCGCGCCACGTTGCAACAAGAGATAGCTGACCATCGGCACCGGCAGCACCGGCACCACCTCCCCGATCCGGCGCATCAGCTCGGTCGACAGCATCCGCGCACGATCTTCACGAGAGGTCTGCGGCAGCTCGCTAACGCTGAGCGGGCGGCCAAAGCTCACCGCCGCCTGCCCTGCATGCTGATACCGCCCGGTCAGCCAGAGCCAGAATTGCCGCAGCAAGCGCAGCATCACCGCGCCGATCCGCGCCCGGAACCGCCGGTCGCCGGTCTGCGCCGCCCGGATCAGGATCTTGTCTTCCAGCACCCGATCATAATTCAGCGCCACCGGCACAAAGACCACGTCCTTGCCCACCTCGGCGCTGCCGTCCACGATGTATTTGAGCAAGCCATGCTTGGGCGGGGCCATCGCCCCCGTCAGGCTGAGGCCCCCTTCGGGAAACATCGCCTGCGTCACCCCTGCCCGCGTGGCCAGCCGCACATAAGCCGCCAGCACCGCCCGATAGAGCGCGTTTTGTGATTTGCGTCGAATGAAATAGGCCCCCATCGCCCGGATCAGCCGGCTCAGCGGCCAGACCCGCGCCCATTCACCCACCGCGTAGGACAGGGCCGAGCGTTTGGCGACCAGATAGGTCACCAGCACGTAATCCATGTTGGAGCGGTGGTTCATCACAAAAACCACAGTGGCGTCACGGTCGATGGCCTTCAAAAGCCCCTCGTCGTAACTGCCCAACCGCACCCGGTAGATCGCATTTGACAGCAGCCGCGCCGCCCGGATCGCAAAGCTGAAATAGGTGAACGCCGAAAACGACGGCACGATCTCGCGCGCATAGCGCCGCGCCTCCTCAAAGGCGACGTTTTCCGGGATGCCCTTTGCCGCCGCATGGTCCGAGACCGCCTGCGCCACCTGCGGGTCATAGATCAGCCGCTGGATCATGTCGTAGCGCCGCGCCAGCTTGAACGGTTCGATCGGACGCTCCAGCCGCTGGTTGAGCCGCGCCACCGCCCGCTCCAGCCGACGGCGAAAGAACCAGCGTACCGAGGGAAACAGGAAATGCGACGCAAATGTCACCGCCGCAAACAGCAGGATCAGCACAAAAGCCCAAAGAGGAAGTTCAACAGTCTGCGTCATACCCGCACTCTTACTGCGCCCGCCTCTCGGCACAACTGCAACCGCGCATCTTCTGCGGTCGCAAAAGTCGCAGTGCAGCAATTGCCGCAACGCGGCGAATTGACAAGGTAGCATAATTCCAGTTTAGATCACCCCAACGTAACTTTATTGCTCACTCGATGATTCACGAGGCCCGCCATGTCGCTCGCGCAGAAAGACCGCCCCGAAGCCCCCAGCCGGGACCGGCCCTGGCTGATCCGCACCTATGCGGGCCATTCCACCGCCTCCGCCTCTAACGCGCTTTACCGCGCCAACCTCGCCAAAGGGCAGACCGGCCTGTCCGTGGCCTTCGACCTGCCCACCCAGACCGGCTATGACAGCGATCACGTGCTGGCGCGGGGCGAGGTGGGCAAGGTCGGCGTGCCGGTGGGGCATCTCGGCGACATGCGGGCGCTGTTCGATCAGATCCCGCTGGAGCAGATGAACACCTCGATGACCATCAACGCCACCGCCCCTTGGCTCCTTAGCCTTTATATCGCGGTGGCCGAAGAACAGGGCGCGGACGTCTCCAAACTTCAGGGCACGGTGCAGAACGACCTGATCAAGGAATACCTCAGCCGCGGCACCTACATCTGCCCCCCGGCCCCCAGCCTCAAGATGATCGCGGATGTGGCGGAGTACTGCTACGAGAACGTGCCCAAGTGGAACCCGATGAACGTCTGTTCCTACCACCTGCAAGAGGCCGGTGCGACGCCGGAACAGGAACTGGCCTTTGCGCTGGCCACCGCGCAGGCGGTGCTCGACGAGCTGAAACCCCGCGTGCCCGCCGAGGACTTCCCGGCGCTGGTCGGGCGTATCTCGTTCTTTGTAAACGCAGGCATTCGCTTCGTGACGGAGATGTGCAAGATGCGTGCCTTTGTCGACCTCTGGGACGAGATCTGCCTGACCCGCTACGGGGTCGAGGACCCCAAGTTCCGCCGCTTCCGCTATGGCGTGCAGGTGAACTCTCTCGGGCTGACCGAGCAGCAACCGGAGAACAACGTCTACCGCATCCTGATCGAAATGCTCGCCGTGACGCTCTCAAAAAAGGCCCGTGCCCGCGCGGTGCAGCTTCCGGCCTGGAACGAGGCGCTGGGTCTGCCGCGCCCCTGGGATCAGCAATGGTCGATGCGGATGCAGCAGATCCTGGCCTATGAGACCGACCTGTTGGAATACGGCGACCTCTTTGATGGCAACCCGGTGGTGGACGCCAAGGTCGAGGCGCTGAAGGACGGCGCGCGCGCCGAGCTTGCCACGCTGGAGGGTATGGGCGGCGCGGTTGCCTCCATCGAGTACATGAAATCCCGCCTCGTGGACGCCAACGCCGAACGCCTGAACCGCATCGAGGCCGGCGAAACCGTGGTGGTCGGCGTCAACAAATGGACCGAGGGCGAACCCTCGCCGCTGCAGACCGAGGATGGCGGCATCATGACCGTCGATCCGGCGGTGGAGGCCGACCAGATCGCGCGCCTTGAGGACTGGCGCAGGAACCGCGACACGGCCGAGGTCACCGCCGCGCTTGCCGGGCTCCGCGAGGCGGCCAGCACCGGCGCCAACATCATGCCCGCATCGATTCGCGCCGCCAAGGCCGGTGTCACCACCGGAGAATGGGCCGAAGAGATGCGCAAGGCCTATGGCACCTATCGCGGCCCCACCGGGGTCTCGGCCTCTGTCTCCAACAAGACCGAAGGGCTGGACGACCTGCGGGACGCGGTGAATGCGGTCTCCGACCAGCTGGGACGGCGGCTGAAATTCGTCGTCGGCAAGCCCGGTCTGGACGGTCATTCCAACGGTGCCGAGCAGATCGCCTTTCGCGCCCGTGATTGCGGAATGGACATCACATATGACGGTATTCGCCTCACGCCGCAGGAACTTGTCGCCACTGCGCGTCAGGACGGCGCCCACGTTGTTGGCCTTTCGATACTGTCGGGCAGCCATTTGCCGCTGGTTGAAGACACCCTGACGCAATTGCGCGACGCCGGGCTTACTCATGTTCCGGTTGTTGTTGGCGGGATTATTCCCGACGAAGATGCAAAGAAACTGCTGAACATGGGGGTGGCGCGGGTCTACACCCCGAAGAATTTCGAGTTGAATTCGATCATGATGGATATCGTGGAACTGGCAGGTGCAAACTCTTCGGTTTAATTCACGCTCCGCTGAATTTCGCCAAAAAACAAAAAAATGAAAATTAGATGCTGAATAGCATCCAGAATTCGGGCAATAAGAGCGTTAGCCCGGATTTTGATCCGTGGCCACTAATCTACGGAGTAAAACAATGTCTCTTGACCTGACCGAGATGTCCCGCAAGGAGCTGCTTCAGCTCCAGAAGGACGTTGAAAAAGCACTGAAAGATGCCGAGCAACGCGAGCGCACCGAGGCCCTGAAGGCCGTTGAAAAGGCTGCGGCGGAATATGGTTTTTCGCTGGATGAAGTCCTGACATCGCCCAACAAGGGGGCGGCGCGGAAATCAAAGGCGACGCCGAAATACCGCAATCCGGAAAATCCGGACGAAACGTGGACAGGCCGTGGCCGCAAACCGCATTGGGTGCATGCCGCCCTGAGCAAAGGCGTTGATATTTCTGAACTCGAAATCTGAACCGGGATCGCAATAAGTGACAGTTCATATTGGAGCAGAAAAAGGCGATTTCGCCGAAACCGTGCTCATGCCGGGCGATCCCTATCGTGCGAAATGGGCAGCGGAGACCTTTCTGAGTGATGTGCGCCTCGTCAACGAGGTCCGCGGCATGCTCGGGTTCACCGGCACGTGGAAGGGGCATCGGGTCTCGATCCAGGGCAGCGGCATGGGCATGCCATCGCTGTCGATCTATGCCAACGAGCTGATCCGGGACTTCGATGCCAAGACGCTGATCCGGATCGGATCCTGTGGCGGCATGCAACCCCACGTCAAGGTGCGCGATGTCATCGTTGCGATGACCGCAACCAGCGTCAACACGCCCTCCTCTAGCATTTTCAAGGACGTGAACTTTGCGCCAACGGCCGATTGGTCGCTGCTGCGCAACGCAGTACAGGCCGCCGAGGCGCAGGGGCTGACCCCGCATGTCGGGGGTATTTATTCCTCTGACACCTTCTATGACGAGCGCCCGGACCTGAACGAACAGATGGTCCGCCATGGTGTGCTGGGCGTGGAGATGGAAGCGGCGGAGCTTTATACGCTGGCCGCCCGCCACGGTCGCCGCGCATTGGCGGTATTGACCGTGTCGGACCACCTGCAAACCGGCGAGGCCCTCCCGTCCGAGGAGCGCGAGCGCAGCTTTGGCGAGATGGTCGAAATCGCCCTCGCCGCTGCCTTCACCTGAGGTGACGCCACAGCGGGATCGGGGCTGTACCACTCACCAGCCCCGGCCCCGCGCAGAAAACAAACGAAGGGCCGCCAGCGCTGGCGGCCCTTTTTATTGGCAGTCTGATTGTTGGCAGCCTGTCTATTGGCAGCCGGGCGCGCTCAGCGTCCGTGGCTGCGGTCATAGCCGTTGAGTGCGGGGCTTTGCCAGCCGGCAAGGCTGCCCTCTTTGGGGGCAAAGACCTCCACCAGCATTGGATGGCAGGCCGCCGTATCGCTGGAATGCTCGGCCGAGCAATCGCCCCCCGGGCAGGCGCTCATGGCGCCAAGGAGGTCGATTTCGGCAAAGAACTCCAGGTAATCGCCCGGACGCACCGGGCTCGCTTTCATGAAATACTGGCCGGTGTCGCGGGTAAAACCAGTGCACATAAAGACGTTCAGCACGTCATGCACATGCGGTTCCGCCTCCGCCAGCGACAGGCCAAGGTGATCGGCCAGCGCCCGGGTCAGGTTTGAATGGCAGCAATGGTGATACTGGCTGCCTTGCAGCAGATTGCCGGTGTAGGGATCACATCGCGTGCCAATCACATCATGCACGGAGCCGCCATAGGCGTCGATGCCGTACCATTCCAGCGTATCGGCAATGATCGTCGCCATCGGGCGCATATAAGGCAGGTTCGACCACAGCCGCTCGCCCGTGGTGACATGGGTGCCATGCAGGGCGCGGGTCTTGCCGGAAAAGAACCGCTCGCTGATGTCATTGCGGTTCCACAGGTTCAGGTCCCCGACCTGCGGCCCCTCAATGGAGGAGATACGGAAAAACTGCCCGGCGGCGACCTCGAAGGTGGCTGCTTCGCGCGGCGGCACGGTGACCTCTGCGACCTTTTCCGCGCCGTCCCGTGCCGCGCGATAGAGCGCCAGATCGGGCTTTGGCAAGGTCTCGTTCGGATAGCAGATCACCGGCGGCACCGCGCGGCGGGTGTCTGCGTCGGCGGGAATGGGGAATTGGGTGTCGGACATTCTGCGCGGGTCTCCCTGTTCTGTTTTCTACCTGATACATGGCTTAACAGAACAAGGACAGCACTCGGACGACGGTTCGCGGGCCTTGCGGCGTCACAGCGTCCTGATGACCTCAGAGCACCACAACATCCAGCGGCGGGAAGCCGTTGAAGCCGATCGACGCATAGGTGGTGGTATAGGCCCCACAAGAGTGGATCACCACGCGGTCGCCGGATTTCAGCCCCAGCGGCAGCTGAACGGGCTGCTTTTCATAAAGCACATCGGCACTGTCACAGGACGGCCCCGCCAGCACGCAGGCGCCCATGGTCTCATGGTCGCGGTCGGTGGTGATCTTGTAGCGGATCGCCTCATCCATGGTTTCCGCAAGACCGGAGAACTTGCCGATGTCGAGGTAAACCCAGCGGTGCAGGTCACTGTCGTGCTTGCGCGACACCAGCATCACCTCGGCAGCGATGGCACCGGCTTCGGCCACCAGTCCGCGACCCGGCTCCGCCATCACTTCGGCCGCGTCGGGGAAGCAGGCATTCACCCGTTTCATGACCGCAGCGGCATAATCCTGCGGCGCCATCACCGCATTGCGATAGCCTGCGGGAAAACCACCCCCGATGTTCAGAAGTTTCAGGTCATGGCCTGCCGCCCGGGCCGCTTGCCAGACGTCGGCAACCTGATCGAGGATCGGCTCCCACATCTGAGGTTCGCGGGTCTGCGAGCCGACATGGAACGACAGCCCATGTGGCACCAGACCAAGCGCAACACAGCGATCCATCAACCCCACCGCCATATCCGGCGCGCAGCCGAATTTGCGGCTCAGCGGCCAATCGGCCGAGGTGGCATCGACCAGGATACGAATGCAGATACGTGCCCCCGGCGCATGCTCGGCGAGCTTTTCCAGCTCTTCCACCGCGTCCGCCGCATAATGGGTGATCCCCAGCGCATGCGCGAATGCGATGTCTGCGGGTTTCTTGATGGTGTTGCCAAAGGTGATGCGCGCAGCAGAGGCACCGGCAGCGCGGCACATCTCGATCTCGGCACGGCTGGCGGCATCGAAATTCGACCCCAGCGCGCAGAGACGGCGCAGGATTTCCGGCGCCGGGTTGGCCTTGACGGCGTAGTGGATACGCGCCCGCCCCAGACCACGGGCAAGACCCACGTACTGACGCGCCACGGTCTCGCTGTCGATCACCAGCGTCGGGCGTTCGAACCGGGTGTTGGCGATATAGTGCAGGTGGCGGGGGACAGGGTGTGCGTCGTCGCGGGCAGCAGGCCCGGTCACATTTACATTCATGGTCATCTCCAAAAGACCCGGCCATATATGACCGCTCAGTTCCATCAGAGACGTTACCGTCGCTACGTAACCCTAGGGCTGTGAACCCTTTCGACAGAGGCGCGTGCGTTGGCGTCTTGAGCGCGCGTATCAGGCAAAACCTCGAGTCGATCAAGCACCAATTTCTGCAAGGAAGATATTTCTTTTCTGCATGGCTCCGTCTGCGGGCGCACGCCACAGGGAGCCGGCCAGGGTGACGCATCCCTCATTGCCATCTGCGACTTTGCAGCCTTCAGACAGCCGCAAGACCCACGCGGCCTACCACATCGCACCCCCGAGGGGCGCCTTCACGTTGGCACAACAGCCGCCTGCGCGGGAGCGCGCATGAACTGGGAGGATGCGGGACTTTTGAGACATTCGCTGCGCTTGCATCAATGGCTGCTGAAGCGCTACGTCACAAATGTGATTTGGGCGTATTCGTAGCGTGCTCTTAGTTCCGCAGCCTCGTTTTCGGTAACCTGTATTCCATCCAGCCAAACTCGTCGCAACGATGGTAGTTTTGCCAATTGTGGCAACACATTCTTTGACGTAAGCCGCTCTTGACCGTCGTAACCTCCAACCGACAAGTATTCGAGATGCTGAAGCCCTTCCAAACAGTCTAGATCGTGTTCGTCCAAGTCCAGTGCCCAAATATCCAGTTCACGCAACTGCGTCATCTTACAAATTTCCTGCAAACCAGATGGCCCCAATCGAGTTGCTCCAACATCCAGTTGCACAATCTTTGATGATTTGGCCAACTCTTTTGCCATGTCATCGTCAAAGTTGGACGCCTCAAGGTCTAGATTTGTCAACGAGTTGCTGTTGACGAACATTTCTATAGTCTGTTGATTTACGAAGGAGTTTTGTGCGCTCAACGTTCTCAAATGCTGGAGCTGCGCAAGTGCTCTCACATCGCGCGCGGAAAGCCAACCACCTCTGAAAACCTGCAAAGAACTTGACTGATCAATGTCGTGGAGGTTGCCGTGCTGGTGCAGCTCCATAACGTAGATTTCGTGGATTTCCGCCAATGACAAAAGTCGCCGCAATGCCGCTTTGCTGACCGTGCCCCAAAGCATGACCGCTTTGATACTAGGCCATTGTGCAAGTTCATCCGCAAGCTTTTGGTGGAAAAACGTGTCGCGAGATACGGTAAGCGTTTTGATTTCGCTGCTTGGGGTCATCGCCCGCATTTTGCTGGGCGTAAGTCTCCCCGAAAGCGAAAGGTCGTTTTGCTCGTTATCTTTGGTCATTGGTTTTGCGTAACCGCGCTTGATGTCTCAAGGCAAGAGATCAGTTCTCGGCCAAACCAGTAAGTGAGCCGCCATTCGCACAAAGCGTAGCATTCGACACCTTGGGCGCTGCGCGGAACTTCGCCTCACCGAGAACAAACGACGGGGTCTCCGGATATGGTCGTCGCATTCGCCGGGGGCGCTCCCGCCCCTTTGACCCTGCATCACAGATGCCGGGCAAAGCGTTGGGCCCGGCGCCGCCCCTGACGGGGCGGCGTGTCAACCGCCGCAGCCAAGCGCCCGGGGTCAGCCCCGGTCCTGGCCGCGGCGGCAGTGCAGCGGAGCGCCGGCACCGCCCTCGACCGCTCCGCAGAAGGCACAGCGCCAGCCGCCGGCGCGGCGGTCCTGTCGCCAGCGGCAGTTGCGCGTCAGCGTGGTGGTGCGACGCCGCCAGTAGAGATAGGTCAGCGTGCCCAGCAGGAGGAGGATCAGAAGAACAGGCATATGCCGCATCTAGAGGCAGCGCCCCGGGGGACGCAAGCCATGGCGCCGGTGTTTTGAACCGCGACGCGCATCGGACCCTGCGACCCGCAGCGCACCAGCCGGGCCAGACCGTTGGTCGCACCACGGCAGTCGGGGCGCGCGGACTGGCGCGTCAGGCGGCCTCGTAATAGGCGACGACGCCGTCCTGCGGTGCCTCCACCTCGTGCAGGGTCACCGGCGGCTCCGGGCTGTAGTAGGCCCAGCTGTCTTCCAGCACGCCCAGGGCGTCGGTCGCCCCAGCAACGGTGGCATCGGCAAGGATCTGCGGGGCGGACAGGGGGGATGTCATTGGGGAACCTCTCGGGTTGTCGGTGTCTGCGTCTCCCTCGACCGTCAATCTAGGCGCCCCGCCGCGGTGCCGCATCCCCTTGTTTTGCAAGCACGCCATGCATCCCGTGCAGATGTGGCGCCGGGTCGCATGGTCTGCCGCGCGCCGGCGCCCCTGCCCTGTTGCGGGGGAAGCGCACGCGGCATTGTCCCGGGCTTCAGATCTCTGTGGCACACTGGGCGGGTCGCGACACACTCAAAGACCAGGAGACCGGCCCGCCAGAGACCACCCCCTCATTGGGTGCAGGCAGGGTCCGATCCGAGCTCACTTTCGGACATGGGGCTTTCCACCCCATCCGATCCTCCGCCTTGATGGGCGGCCGCCTATTCTTCCTTCACGGGAGGACCCGTTTGGCCGATAGGCCGAACAGCCCCCGACCCTCCCCCCGGGAGGGGGCTTCACCCCCACCCAGGCTCGGGGGCCGTTCTCTGATCCCGTGAGGTCAGGCAAACAAAAACCCCGCAGCCGCTCTGGGCTACGGGGCAATTCATGCAACCTACCGGTCCCGGATCAAACGGTGCGTTCGACCATCATCTTCTTGATATGCGCGATCGCCTTGGCGGGGTTGAGACCCTTGGGGCAGGTTTTGGCGCAGTTCATGATGGTGTGGCAGCGGTAGAGCTTGAAGGGGTCTTCCAGCTCGTTCAGGCGCTCTCCGGTGGCCTCATCGCGGCTGTCGATGATCCAGCGATAGGCGTGCAGCAGCGCGGCGGGGCCGAGGTAGCGATCACCGTTCCACCAGTAGCTCGGGCAGGAGGTGGAACAGGACGCGCACATCACGCATTCATAGAGACCGTCGAGCTTCTTGCGGTCCTCGATCGACTGTTTCCACTCTTTGGCGGGGCGGTTGGTCTTGGTTTCCAGCCAGGGCATGATCGAGGCATGCTGGGCATAGAAATGCGTCAGGTCGGGAATGAGGTCCTTCACCACCGGCATATGCGGCAGCGGGTAGATCTTCACGTCGCCCTTCACCTCGTCGAGACCATAGATACAGGCCAGCGTGTTGATCCCGTCGATGTTCATCGCACAGGAGCCACAGATCCCCTCGCGGCAGGAGCGGCGGAAGGTCAGCGTCGGGTCGATCTCGTTCTTGATCTTGATCAGCGCGTCCAGAACCATCGGGCCGCATTTGTCCATGTCGAGGAAATAGGTATCCACCGACGGGTTCTTGCCGTCATCCGGGTTCCAGCGATAGATCTGGAACTTGCGGACGTTGGTTGCGCCTTCTGGCTTGGGCCAGGTCTTGCCTGTGGTGATCTTGGAGTTTTTCGGAAGTGCGAATTCGACCATGATCGTGTCTCCTTGCTTAGCTGCCCGCCACGGCTGCAAGGGGCAGCGCGCACGGGGAGAGGGCTGGGCCCGGAGCGATCCGGGCGTCATGCGGGGCGCAGGATCTGCGCGATGTGTCGGGGCGGAGGCTCACGTCAGCACCTCCGGGTCAAAATCGGGCTGCGCTGCGACACGCGTCATCCGCGCCGCATCCGCAGGACAGAGGGCCGCAAGCCGGTCCATGAAACTGCGGTCCAATGCCGCCACGCGCAGCAGCGCGCGATACTCCGGATCCGGCGCCATCGCCTGCCAGCGTGCCGTGACGCGCAGGTCTCCGGCCTCCGGGCTGCCCGCGTCAAAGCTGGATCCACCGCCATAGCCCTGCACCGCGCCGAGGGTGTTGTCCCGCACCGGCAGGCCCAGATCGGTCAGCACCCGCGCCCGATAGTCCGCATCCGTCGCCCAGTCGTCATAGCAGATCGCGCAGCGTGCGGCGCTGTCGGCCTCCAGCACTTCGGCCAGCAGATCGCCATAGGTCGCCAGCGCCCGCGCCATCACCGCCATGCGGTCCGCAGACCGGTAGGTTTCATTGCGTTGCAGCTTTTTCAACAGTGACGCGCTCCAATTGAGGAAACTGCGGTAGATCAGCAGATCGCCGTCAAAACTGTCGCTGCCATAGGGGCCAGACAGGTTGTCCCTGCTGTCAAAGCGCAGATGCAGCGTGTCCTCGTAAGAGAGCAGCAACAACACCCCGTCACCTGCCTCTGCCGCGGCATCCTGCACACTGCCATCATAGCGCTGGCCCGAGACCTCGATGCCATTGTGGCTGCGCAGCGGGTCATGACCGGGGCGGCAATTGTTCAAGAACAACGCATGATCCGCGTTGCGTTGCAGCCAATTGGCAATCGCGTGGTTGCCGGATCGGCGCATGCCGGTCATCCGCAACGCCGATCCCGGCGCAATGCCAAGGGCGCTCCAGACATTTTCGACAGTGGCGAGGGCTGCGACAGAGGTCATGCCATCCCCCCTGCCGCCTGTGCAAAAGGGGGGCTTGCCACCTCTGCCTGTTGGTCGGTTTCCAGCCGCGACAGCCAGTCCTTGTCGCGCTCATAGCCCAGCGTGATCAGATCGTCGCCGTGACACTCCAGATAGCGCGCGGCAGTGGCGCGTGGCAGCTTGGACGGCCACTGGCGCGCCTTGCCCGAGGAGACATGGGTCGCCATGCGCCCGACGTCGCTCTCGGAACTCAGGCCGCCAAACAGCGAATTGTCATAGTAGATCTGCCGCGCGGTTTCGATCTCGGCCTCGCTGAAGCCAAAGAAACGCAACACGCCGATAAAGATCGCGCAGTCCTGATCCGCAATCAGATCCTCATAGCGCAGATCCATCGCGCGGTCATGCCCATAGGGCCAGGCGAGCATTTCATTCAGTGTTTTCAGATGCATATTCTGCATCTCGAAATCCAGCTTGGCCGCCGGATCAGGCAGTGCCTGCAGGTGTTCCTGATAGCTCTTGCCGCCAAGATCCTCGCGCGGGCCATGCAGGAACCGTTCCTGCCGACCGGGGCTGTTCTCATGATAGCGCGCGCCAGACAGCAAAACATCGCGCGGATCGCGGATGATGTGCAGGAACCTTGCTTCTGGGTGGTCGAACAGCTCCGGCGCAAAGGCCCCGGCCCAGTTCACCACAATCGCACGCCCCGTCTGCGGGATTTTTGTCCATCTGGCCGGGTTGTGAACAGGCACAAAAGGAATATCGAGCGCCTCCCCGATCAAACGCCAGACACGCCGCATCCAGACGGTACCCGTCTTGTGATGCGTGCCGACGCAGAGCAGTCGAGGAGGCGCAACGCTCATTTAGAAGGTCCGTGCCTTTGGCGCGATCTTCTGGAGGCTGATACCGCCCGCGTCCTCGTCGGTCAGCGGATCGACAATCACCGGACGATAGCTGAGGGAGGTCTTGTTGCCCTCGACCCGCGCCACGGTGTGCACGCGCCAGTTGTCATCGTCACGCTCGGCGTAATCCTCATGCGCATGCGCCCCACGGCTTTCCTTGCGCGCCTCGGCCCCGACGATGGTCGCCAGCGCGTTGGGCATCAGGTTGGTGAGCTCCAGCGTTTCCATCAGGTCGGAGTTCCACACCAGCGAGGTATCGGTGACGTGGAGATCGTCGAGCTTGGCGGCGATTGCCTCCATCTTGCCGACGCCTTCCTTGAGGGTCTTGTCGGTGCGGAACACCGCCGCATCCGCCTGCATGGTGCGCTGCATTTCCAGACGCAGCTCTGCGGTGGGCGTGCCACCCTTGGCGTTGCGCAGCGTGTCAAAGCGGTCAAACGCCTTGTCGATCGACGCCTGATTGAGCACCGGATTGGGGGCCTCTGGGTCCACCACCTTGCCGGCGCGAATGGCCGACGCACGACCAAAGACCACGAGGTCGATGAGCGAGTTGGAGCCGAGACGGTTGGCACCATGCACAGAGGCACAGCCCGCCTCGCCCACGGCCATCAGACCCGGCACGACGCCGGTCGGGTTGTCCTCGGTCGGGTTCAGCACCTCACCCCAATAGTTCGTCGGGATACCGCCCATGTTGTAGTGAACGGTGGGCAGAACCGGGATCGGTTCTTTGGTGACGTCGACACCTGCGAAGATCTTCGCAGACTCGGAAATCCCCGGCAGACGCTCCGCCAGAGCCTCGGCCGGCAAGTGGGAGAGGTTCAGGTGAATATGATCGCCCTCGGCGCCGACACCGCGCCCCTCGCGGATCTCCATGGTCATGGAGCGCGAGACATAGTCGCGTGGCGCGAGGTCCTTGTAGTTGGGCGCATAACGCTCCATGAACCGCTCGCCTTCGGAGTTGGTCAGGTAGCCGCCTTCGCCCCGCGCGCCCTCGGTGATCAGACAGCCGGAGCCGTAGATGCCGGTGGGGTGGAACTGCACGAACTCCATATCCTGAAGCGGCAGACCTGCGCGCGCCACCATGCCGCCACCGTCGCCGGTGCAGGTATGGGCCGAGGTCGCGGAGAAATAGGCCCGGCCATAACCGCCGGTCGCCAGCACCACCATCTTGGCGTTGAAGACATGCATGGTGCCGTCATCAAGCTTCCAGCACACCACACCCTGGCACTGCCCGTCGTCGGACATGATCAGGTCGATGGCGAAATACTCGATGTAGAACTCCGCCTTCTGCTTGAGGCTCTGACCATAGAGCGTGTGCAGGATCGCGTGGCCGGTGCGGTCGGCGGCGGCACAGGTGCGCTGCACCGGCGGGCCTTCGCCAAACTCGGTGGTGTGGCCGCCGAAGGGACGCTGGTAGATCTTGCCTTCCTCGGTGCGCGAGAACGGCACGCCGTAATGTTCAAGCTCGTAGACCGCCTTGGGTGCTTCGCGGGCGAGGTATTCCATCGCATCCGTGTCACCCAGCCAGTCGGAGCCCTTGACGGTGTCGTACATGTGCCACTGCCAGCTGTCGGGGCCCATGTTGCCCAGCGAGGCCGCAATGCCGCCCTGTGCGGCCACGGTGTGCGAGCGGGTCGGGAACACCTTGGTCACACAGGCGGTGCGCAGGCCTTGCTCTGCCATGCCGAGGGTGGCGCGCAGACCCGCACCACCGGCACCGACAACCACCACGTCATAGTCGTGGGTTTCATATTCATATGCTGTTGTCATTTGTATCGTGTCCTTCGCGCGGATCAGAGGGCGAGCTTGACGAGGGCGAACAGGCCCGCGGCAATCAGGGTGTAGGAAAACGCCGCCACGGCGATCAGCAGCAGTTTACCGACCAGCCCGTGCACATAGTCCTCCACCGCGACCTGCGTTTCGCGCATCAGGTGAATGACGCCGACCACAAGGGTCAGCCCGGTGATGATGGCGGGAAGCGGCCGGGCGTAATAGGCCAGAACCTCTTCGTAAGTGCCGCCAAGGCCGAGACCAAAGGTGATCACAAAGGCCGGAACCAGAACAACCAGCAGGATCGAGGTGACCATCATCTGCCAGTGGTGATGGGTGCCGGTGCCCCCTGCGCCCAGACCTTCGGCGCGCTTACGGTCAGTCAGAAATCGCATGTCAGATCTCCTTACAGCACGATGGCGGCGAGGATAGCCAGCACGGTTGCGCCCACGAACATGCCGCGCGCCATCTTTTCGGAGGTGGAGACCTCAAGGCAGTAGCCGAAGTCCCAGATCACGTGCCGTAGGCGGCCCAGCATGTGGTAGAAGATCGCCCAGCTTGCGAGCAGCAGCACAATGTCGCCGACAAAGCTGCGCAAGAGCCCGTCGATCACTGCAAAGGACGACGCGGAGGTCGCAGCCGCCAGCAACCACCACACCACCAGCAACGCCGCCCCGAGCGAGGCAATGCCGGTGATCCGGACCATGATGGAGGAGATGGAGGTAAGCTGCGGCCGGTAGTACGGCCCAATCATAAAGGGCGATAGCGGGCGGTTGCCCCGATTGACATCGGCCATGTTGGCTCCTTTCCGGTTAGCTGACGACGTTTTAGCCTATTTTTGCGCACTGTCACGCAAACGAGTGGTAAAAATCGCCTGTTAACGCTGCCGTTTGTGGCAATTTCTCCACGTTGTGATCACAAGCCAGATTGCTGTGATCACAAACTCCGATCCCAAGTAGAACAGTCAGAATCAGCACCGCCCATGCAAGGCAGAGGCATTCCCGATCCCCCCGGGACCGGACCATCTGCCACAGATCCGGTGCTGACCCGGGCCACGCAGCGCTGCCAGAGCGGCTTGCGATCGCAAGCCCGGCGCCCGCGCGCAAAGGCCGGCAGGGTCACATGCTGCCGGCCTCGGTATCTGATCCGCGCGCTGATCCGCGCGCGGTCAGGCGGCTTTGGTGTCAGGTTGCGTCGGCATCCGGGCGGCTGAAGTTGACCTCTCGCGTCACCTGCCAGCGTCCTTCCTCGAACACAAAGTCGATGCTGAGATCAATATGCATCCTGGGCCCGCCCACCGGGATCTTGCGGGAGATCAGCACATGGCCGCGATCACCGCTCACCGTCAGGCTGTGGATCTTCGACCACATGTGCTCTTCGGGGATCTTGTCCTTGAAGGACTCGCCGATCAGCGCCATGAAACCCTGCTTGTCCAGGGTGACGAGACGGCCGTCGATGCTCAGATCCATGACCACGATGTCGTCGTGATAGATCCTGTCCAGCTCTGCCATATTGGCGCTGGTGCCGAAGGTCATCAGGTCCTGCACCTTGTCCTGCAGGGCTTGCTCGGGGGTCTGTGTCATGGGGGTCTCCGTTTTAGGCGGCATAGGTGCCGTTGACAGGCGCGGCCTTCATGGGGCCGCGACGAAACCCGATGCCCTTGGCGATCCAGGCCAGATCCGGGCGGGCAAAGGGCACGTTCGAGATGTCGATGATTTGCAGCACCCGATCCTGGTTCAGCACAAACAGGCCCGGCTCCGCGAAGGGCTCTGACACGTCCTGCCCGTTCCGGGGATCGGAAACATAGAGGCCAAGCGCCTGCATCTGGTCCACGGACAGCCCGTAGGCCACCTCGTAACGAGGGCTCACCTCCGCCATCTGGGCGGCGGCACGGACGGCACTGTCGGCAGACACCGCCACCACATCGACGCCCAGCGCATGCAGATCGTCGAGGGTGTCGTTCAGCTGGCGCAGGTATTGGGTGCACAGCGGGCAATGTTTGCCGCGATAGACAACGACAAGCATCCAGTCAAAGCCCGCAGCGGGCGTTGAAATGTCGCGCGTGCCGCCATCAAGCACAGGAAGGGTGATCGCCGGAAACACCGTTCCGGCGGCAAGTTTGGGACTGGTCAATTTCGGGGACTCCTTATATGTATTGATTGATACATAAGTAGCGAACACACAGGGCGTCAAGGATTCTATATTGAGCGTTACAAAAAAATTAGGCCGCCCCCGGACTTTCGACTACGATCAGGCGTTGCTGAAGGCGATGGCCGTGTTCTGGGAGAAGGGCTATGATGGCGCCTCGATGCGCGATCTCACCGGGGCCATGGGGATCACCGGGCCAAGCCTCTATGCGGCGTTCGGCGACAAGCGTGATCTCTACCTCAAGACCATCGACCACTACCGCGCCTCGGATGCCTGCACGCCGCTGGTCGTGCTGGAGGGCGAAGAGGACATCGAAACCGCGCTGCGCGGCTTTCTGGTCGCGGTCATCACGTCGGCCACAGAGCATGACAGCGGCGCCAAGGGCTGCTTTATCAGCTCCAGCGTCGTGGCCTCGGTTGGTCAGGTGGAGGGCGTGGCCGCGCGCGTCGAGGAGACGATCTGCGAGGCCGAGGCGCGGCTGACGGCCCGCTTTCAGCGCGAGATCGACAAGGGCACCCTGCCGCCCGATTTTCCGGCGCGGGAACGGGCGGCGCTGCTGTTCGACATCCGCCAGGGCTACATGTTCCGCGGCCGGGCCGGATGGACCCGCGCGCAGATGCTGAAGGACGTGCCGGAGCGGGTGGCCCTGCTGCTGTCCTGAGCGCCGCCGCGCCGACCCGCGCCGGTCGTGTCAGGTCAGCTCGAGTTAGGTCGGATCAGGTCAGGTCGGATCAGCGGGCAAGCCCGGCGGTCTGCTTCACCACCTCGCGCAGCAGCTTCTTGCGGATTTCGCGCGGGTAGTCCTCATAACTGTCCGCATAGACCACAAAGGCGCCGGGGCCGTGGATGACATGTTCGAAGAAATAGGCGGCGAGGTCGTCCTCGCTGGCCTCGATCGCAATGGCGTTGACGGTGACCCGCGCCGCCGTCAGCCGGGCCCGCAGCGCCTCGGGGGCGATGCCCTCGTTCGACGGCCCGTCGCCCGACACATCCACCACCCGGCGGCGGCACTGCGGAACCGCGTCGAACATCGGCAAGGCAAAGGTCAGCAGCTCGCCGATGGCGGTGGAGTAGTTGCGCCACTTGCGGGAACTCTGTTCCACCGCATCGGCGAACCCCTCCAGCGCGACAAAATCCGGCACCGCGGTCCAGGGCACCGTCAGGGCCTGACGGGACATGCCGCTCCATTGCACCAGCGCCACCTGCGCCTCTGCCCGCACCAGGGCCTCGCTGACCAGCGGGTCGCGCAGAGCAAAGGCCAGCCCCTGCATCTGCAGGTCATACTCGCGCGGATCGACAGAGCCGGAGACATCCACCGCCAGCACCAGCGCAAGGTCGCAGGCGCGCGCGCTCCCCGGCAACAGGGCAGCGACCGCACTCACAGCCAAGAGGATCACATCGCGCATGGGATCGAGACTGCGGCCACAGGCCCGTGGGGGCAAGATCAAAGCGCGACCACAGCCGCGACCTCGCGCATATGTCATTGCCGGGCCGCGGCACCGGCGCATCGCCTGAATGGCAGCCGCTGGACCAGACGCGCGGGTCAGACAGGCAGCTCAGACAGGCATCAACGCCCAGTAGTCGAGATCCAGCAGCACCTCGGGCAGGTATTTGCCATCCGCGCCCCTGAGCTGGAACGGCGCGCCGCCGGAGGTTGCAACCAGCCGCAAGCGGATCGCTCCGACGCCGGGCCTGTCGGTCTCTGCCTTGTCGAGCACCTCGGACCAGGCGCGGATCGTGGTGCCGGACACGCAGGGGTTTGCATGCGCGCCGCCATTGAGCCCCACGATCATCTGCGCATTGGCCAGCCCGTTGAACGACAGCGCCCGCGCCATGGAGATCACGTGACCGCCATAGATCAGCCGGGTGCCATCGGGGCGCGCGGTGGTGTCGAAATGCACCTTGGCGGTGTTCTGCCACAGGCGGGTGGCCAGCATATGCTCGGCCTCCTCCACGGTGACACCATCCACATGGTCGATCTGCTCGCCGATGGCGTAGTCGCCCCAGCGATGCGGCTCTCCGGCCAGTTCAAAATCATAGGAGGTGAAATCAAGCCCCGCTGGCAGCGACAGGTCTGCCGCAGTCAGGGCCGGTTGCAGCTCCGGCACCCGGGTCTCCGGTGCGTCGGCGTCGAGGTTTCCCTTGCGCACCATCACCCAGCGCACATAGTCCAGCACGCAGTCGTCGCGCTGGTTGAGCCCGCGCGTGCGCACCCAGACCACCCCGGTCTTGCCGTTGGAATTCTGCTTGAGCCCGATCACCTCGCTCTCGGCTCGCAGCGTATCGCCCGCGTAGACCGGCAGATGCCAGCGCCCCTCGGCATAGCCCAGATTGGCCACTGCGTTCAGCGAGATATCCGGCACCGTCTTGCCAAAGACGATGTGGAACGCCGCCAGATCATCCAGCGGCGCGCCTGTGTCCTGACCAAGACCAACCGCGCGGGCAAATTCATCCGAGGAATAGAGCGCATGCCGCGCCGGGTAGAGCGCATGATAGAGCGCCCGCTCGCCGCCCGAGACCGTGCGTGGCACCGCGTGGCGGATCACCTCGCCCAGCCGGTAATCCTCGAAGAAACGCCCGCGGTTGGTCTTGGTCATGTCAGTGCGCCCCCAGCTTGGTGTCGGGGGTATAGGTGCCGTCCACCTCCTTCACCACCGACTGGCCGCAGCGCATGATGCCCTTCACGGGGTCAAAGGTCTGGGTCGGGCTGCCGTAGAGCTCCCAGCCCTTGTTCAGCGCCTCGGTGACCTTGTGGCAGAAGGCAGAGGTGTCGTCCTCGCTCAGGAATCGATAGAGTTTCATGTGTTATCCCGGAAATGGAGAGGGCCCGATGAGCCCGTGGATATAGCCGATCACACCGACCAGCAGGAAGGAAATCGCCAGGAACATCAGCCCCTTGGCGGTGGTGCCCTTGGGGCCTGGGGTCCACTCCGGCTCGGCGCGGTTGATCGCCATGACCTCGACCCCGGCCCAGACCAGCAGCGACCCGAACAGGATCACCGAGGCCAGATCACCGTTGACCAGCAGATGCGCCACCGCCCAGAGCGAGAAGCCCAGCAGCATCGGGTGGCGCATCTTGTGAAACAGCCGCCCCTTGCGCGGGCCCGGGCTAGTGAAGAACAGCGCCAGCACCATCAGCGAGTTGTTGATATGCACCATGAAGGACGGCGGCGCCCAGACATGGATGTAGTCGATGCCGCGATAGCCGATGACCATCAGCACCACGCTCGCCAGCAGCGCCAGCGCCACCAGCCCCTTGCCCTTGTCGCCCAGGGCAGCGCGTTGCGCCGGGGCGAGGCGTTTGAACAGGTGGGCGGCCCACCACAGGATTATGCCAAGTATCAGAAGTGCCATGTCTTTCTCCAACATCAGACCGGTGCCTGAATACAGCCCTATCCGCTGAGAGAGGCAATTGCATCTGCTTTCGCGATGATTTCACGCGCGGTCACAACATGCAGGTTTTCAACAATGCGGCCATCGACCACGGCCACCCCCTGCCCCGCGGCAGCGGCGGCGTCAAAGGCGGCGATCTGGCGGCGCGCCAGATCGACCTCGGCCTCCGACGGCGCAAAGGCGCGGTTGGCGATCTCCACCTGCGCCGGGTGGATCAGCGTCTTGCCGTCGAACCCCATGTCGCGACCCTGTTCGCATTCCGCCATCAGCCCCGCGTCGTCCTTGAAGGCGTTGTAGACCCCGTCGACGATCACCTTGCCCGCCGCCTTGGCCGCCAGCAGGCACAATCCAAGACCGCTCATCAACGGCAGGCGATCGGCGCGGAACCGGGTCTGCATGTCCTTGGCCAGATCATTGGTGCCCATAACAAGCCCCTGCAGCCGTGGATGTGCGGCGATCTGGGCGGCGTTCAGCATGCCCTGCGGCGTCTCCATCATCGCCCACAGCGGCAGGTCCCCGGTGATCTTTGCCAGCGCGTCGAGGTCGGCGGGCGAAGACACCTTCGGCAGGAGGATGGCGTCACATCCCATGTTGGCAGCCGCCTCTGCATCCGCACGCCCCCATGCGGTGTCGAGCCCGTTGATCCGCACGATCTTCACGCGGTTGCCATAGCCGCCTGCCGCCAGCGCCTCGGCCAGGGTGGCGCGGGCGTTGTCCTTCTCCTCGACCGAGACCGCATCCTCCAGATCAAAGATGATCGCATCCACCGGCAGGCTGCGGGCCTTGTCCAGCGCCCGGGGCTTTGATCCCGGAATATAGAGGACGGAACGATGAGGGCGGGCGCGCGGATCCATGGGGCTCTCCAGATCTGACAAAGTCACAATATTACCCAAATCGCTACATTTGACGCGGAATAATTTCAAGGCGAATTGCGCCGCATCGCAGAAATTATCCAGGTGGCGCGTGTCGGAAATCTGATAAACGCTTGAATTACAACATGAACGCCCCATTAACCAGTTCTTTGGACCTCTCTGTCAGTCTGAACCATACCGGCGCTCTTCTCCGGCGGGTGTTCCGCTCTGGCGCCATGTGGGCCTTGGGTCCGCAGTCATGATTACGTCACCAGAAAACCGGTCCGTCCCAGGTCGCCGGGGTGCCTCTTCGGCGCCCTGCCGGGGGAGCCGTTCCGAAAGGGGTAAAACCTATGATGAAGACGCTGTTCACATTCTCCGCAGGGCTGATCCTGGCCCTGACCGCCCAGATGGCCACCGCCCAGAGCCAGAATTGCGCGCCGCGCGAAATGGTCGTGAAGCGGCTGGCCGAGAAATATGGCGAGAGCCGCCAGAGCATCGGCATGGGCCAGCAGGGCATGGTGATGGAGACATTTGCCTCCAACGAGACCGGCTCCTGGACCATCACCGTCACCACTCCCAACGGCATGACCTGCCTGGTGGCTTCGGGCCAGTCCTACGAGGTCCTGGCCGAGGCGCTGCCGGCGATGGACACCGACGCCTGATCGCACCGGACCCGGCCGCCACGCCCCGTACGCGGGGACGCGTTCGGGTCAGGTCACCCCGCGCGTGGGTACGCGTTCGGGCAAGGCCACATGTGGTCAGGCCACGTGCGGCCACGGCTGCGGGCATGGGCGCAGGGAAGGGTCTGCAAAACCCGGGCATCGGGGATGCGCAGGTCCCCCGATTCGC
Organism: Epibacterium sp. Ofav1-8; assembly: GCF_022348185.1. Lineage (GTDB taxonomy): Bacteria > Pseudomonadota > Alphaproteobacteria > Rhodobacterales > Rhodobacteraceae > Epibacterium. The sequence goes on along the minus strand of NZ_JAKRFD010000001.1, from coordinate 281,260 downwards.
CGCTTCACCAGCGATGACCATCCGCGTGCATCGTCTCGGCACAGTGCCGTGCCGGGGCGCCCCGCGACGCCAGTGTCAGGGTGCAGCAGCGGGGTCGGCCGCGCCATCCGGCGCCCGACTTCCTTCGCAAAATCAACACATGTTGTCGCAAACAGGCACAAAGCAGCACCCCTCTCCGGAAATGCCGCATCGCAGAACACTTGCGAAGCGGCACCGAACGCCGTAGGCATCGGGTCAGAAATCAACCGGACCGGAGAGATTATCCCATGGCACGACCCAAAATCGCCCTTATCGGCGCAGGTCAGATCGGTGGCACCCTCGCGCATCTTGCAGCCCTCAAGGAACTTGGCGACGTCGTTCTGTTCGACATCGCCGAAGGCACCCCCGAAGGCAAGGCGCTGGACATTGCCGAATCCGGTCCGTCCGAGGGCTTTGACGCCAGCCTCAAGGGCACACAGGACTATGCCGACATCGCGGGCGCAGACGTCTGCATCGTAACCGCAGGTGTGCCGCGCAAGCCGGGCATGTCCCGCGACGACCTGCTGGGCATCAACCTCAAGGTAATGAAGTCCGTCGGCGAAGGCATCCGCGACAACGCCCCCGACGCGTTTGTGATCTGCATCACCAACCCGCTCGACGCGATGGTCTGGGCGCTGCGCGAATTCTCCGGCCTGCCGCATGAAAAAGTCTGCGGCATGGCGGGCGTGCTGGACAGCGCCCGCTTCCGCCACTTCCTCGCCGAGGAATTCAACGTCTCGATGAAAGACGTCACCGCATTTGTGCTGGGCGGCCATGGCGACACCATGGTGCCGTCGGTGCGCTACTCCACCGTGGCCGGCATCCCGCTGCCCGATCTGGTGAAGATGGGCTGGACCACCCAGGACAAGCTCGACGCCATCGTGCAGCGCACCCGTGATGGCGGCGCCGAAATCGTTGGCCTGTTGAAAACCGGCTCTGCCTATTACGCGCCGGCGACCTCGGCGATCGAGATGGCCGAAGCCTACCTCAAAGACCAAAAACGCGTCCTGCCCTGTGCCGCCTATGTGGACGGCGCGCTGGGTCTGAACGGCATGTACGTCGGTGTGCCGACCGTGATCGGTGCCGGCGGCATCGAGCGCATCGTCGACATCAACCTGAACGCGGAAGAGCAGGCCATGTTCGACACCTCCGTGAACGCGGTCAAGGGTCTCGTGGACGCCTGCAAGGGCATCGACAGCTCGCTGGCCTGAGCCACGACGCGATAGCACAGATCAAAGCGCCCTGTTCCGGGGCGCTTTTTTCTTGTCCCTGCGGTGTCACGCTGCACCGCAATTGTGGAGCCCCCGCACATGCCCCCGCACAAGACACCGCCGGAGATCGAGACCCAACGCCTGCTCCTGCGCGGCTGGAAACCGGTTGATTTGACCCCCTTTGCCGCGATCTGCGCTGACCCGGATGTCATGCGCTACATCGGCACTGGCGCGACCCTGACGACCGAGGAGACCGCGCGACGCATCGCATCCTTCGAGGCGCATTGGGCGGAGCGCGGATATGGTCTGTTCGCGGTGCAATCGAAGGCCACCGGCGACCTGATCGGCTTTGCCGGGTTGTCCTGGCCCGGGTTCCTGCCGGAGGTCCTCCCCGCGGTCGAGATCGGCTGGCGGTTTGCCAAGGCACACTGGGGGCACGGCTACGCCAGCGAAGCGGCAAGGGCGGCGCTGGAGTTTGGCGTCGGGACGCGCGGCCTGACGGAGATCGTCAGCATCTACCAACCCAAAAACGCCGCCTCCGGGCGCATCATGCAAAAGCTCGGGCTGGTATTTGACCGGCGCACCCTGGACCCGAGCTGCGGGCGCGCGGTCGAGGTCTATCGCCTGCCCAGACCGTGACGGCCAGGGGACAGCCCCCACAGAATCAATGTGGTCACTTGAAACGCCCGCCCCCAACGTCGCCCGAGGGCGACGAAGCGCCCGGATACTGGTCACTGGAAACCGCCCCGACAGCCGCTGCAAACAGTGACCTCCAGTTGCTGGAAGCCTCTTGACGCCGGGCACATCCTTCATCCGCCTTCGGGGAATGCCTGCACGAATCGGCTGTTTTTTAGCGTTTCAGTTATGTGATCACACCCCGCAAACCTGTGATCACAAATCCGAAAAAACTTCATCATTTAGCGCTCACCGGGCAGAAAACCCTTTAACCTCCTGTTTGAAGACGGCGTACTAGCAAGGGACAATTGCAGCCAGACGGGACAGTTTCTCATGAACATCCACGAATATCAGGCCAAGGCCCTCCTCCGCAGCTACGGCGCTCCGGTTTCCGACGGGCGCGTGGTGAAGAAAGCCGACGAAGCCAAGACCGCAGCCGGTGAGCTGGACGGGCCGCTCTGGGTGGTGAAGGCCCAGATCCACGCGGGTGGCCGCGGCAAGGGCTCCTTCAAGGAGGCCGATGCGGGCGAAAAAGGCGGCGTGCGCCTGACCAAATCGGTGGAAGAAGCCGCAGAAGAAGCCAAGAAGATGCTGGGCCGCACCCTTGTGACCCATCAGACCGGCCCGGCGGGCAAGCAGGTCAACCGGATCTACATCGAAGCTGGCTCCGGCATCCAGACCGAGCTCTATCTGGCGCTGCTGGTGGACCGCGTGACCTCGCGCGTGTCGTTTGTATGCTCCACCGAGGGCGGCATGGACATCGAAGAGGTCGCCGCAGAGACCCCGGAAAAGATCCTGTCCTTCTCCGTCGATCCGGCCACCGGCTACCAGCCCTACCACGGCCGTCGCATCGCCTTCTCCCTCGGCCTTGAAGGCGCGCAGGTGAAGCAGTGCGTCAAGCTGATGGGTCAGCTCTACCAGGCCTTCATCGACAAGGACATGGAGATGCTGGAGATCAACCCGCTGATCGTGACCGACAGCGGCGACCTCAAGGTGCTGGACGCCAAGGTCGGGTTTGACGGCAACGCGATCTATCGCCACGCCGACATCGCCGAGCTGCGCGACACCACCGAGGAAGACCCCAAGGAGCTGGAAGCGTCGAAATACGACCTGAACTACATCGCGCTGGATGGCGAGATCGGCTGCATGGTGAACGGCGCAGGTCTGGCGATGGCCACCATGGACATCATCAAGCTGTATGGCGCGGAGCCTGCGAACTTCCTCGATGTGGGCGGCGGCGCCACCAAGGAGAAAGTGACCGAAGCGTTCAAGATCATCACCTCCGACAAGAACGTCAAAGGCATCCTGGTGAACATCTTTGGCGGCATCATGCGCTGCGACGTGATCGCAGAAGGCGTGATCGCGGCCGTGAAGGAAGTCGGTCTTGAGGTTCCGCTGGTTGTGCGTCTCGAAGGCACCAACGTCGAGAAGGGCAAAGAGATCATCGCGACCTCCGGCCTGAACGTGATTGCCGCGGATGATCTGTCCGATGGGGCCGAGAAGATCGTGAAAGCGGTGAAGGGCTGACCCGCCTTCCCCGAGCCAACCGGTTCGGGGAGCGCAGGATCTGAATGGTTTCCGGGCATGAAGCTGGCGACATACATGATCTCTCTCGACCGGGCGACGGGTCGGCATGCCGCGATGCAGGCCGCCCTGTCCGATGCCGGTCTGGAGGCTGAGTTCGTGTCCGCCGTGGATCTGGAAACCACTCCGGAAGCGGAGCTGTTGCAGCAATGCAAGAGCTTTGGCCCCTGGGGGGTGTTTGCCCATGGCAACATGGCCTGCACCCTGAGCCACGCCAAGGTTTGGGAGCAGTTTCTGGCGTCGGATGCGGATGTTGCCCTCATTTTTGAGGATGACGTCTTCATCTCGTCGGAGTTGCGCCAATGGACCGCGGATCTGAGCTGGTGGCCGCAGGGCTGCGATCTGCTCAGTCTGGAGTTCTGGCGCAGCGAGACCATGAAAGTCATGCTGGGCACCAAACCCTACAGGCATCTGGGCCGCGACGTGGCGCCGATGCTGTCGCGCTATCCCGGCGCGGCGGGCTACATGCTGACCCGGCGCGGGGCCGAGGTGCTGCTGGCGCAGGCGCCGTTCGACCAGACCGTGGACTCGCTTTTGTTCAACCCGATGGTGTCCGGGCCCGCGCGGAGCCTGACCCCGCATCAGATCACCCCTGCCCTGGTCACACAGGGCAACACCCCTCCTGACGAGGGCACCTTTCTGGGCCATGCGCAACGCAAGCCCCGAGGTGCGCTCTACCGCAAACAAAAACGCCTGCGGGGCATGGCCGAGCTGCGCGCTCTGCCCCTGCATCTCCTTCGCCTGATCTCGGGGCGCGCACGGCTTGTGCGGGTCACCTATGCGGATCGGGCGCTCACCGACGACAGCGCGGCACGTGCCGCCGAGGCACAAACCGCATAATCGAAAGGAAAGGACATCATGGCAGTCCTCATCGACGAAAACACCAAAGTCATCTGTCAGGGTCTCACCGGCTCTCAGGGCACCTTCCACACCGAACAGGCCATCGCCTATGGCACCAAGATGGTCGGCGGCGTGACCCCCGGCAAGGGCGGTCAGACCCACCTCGACCTGCCGGTGTTCAACTCCGTGCATGAAGCCAAGCATGTGACCGAGGCCAACGCTTCGGTGATCTACGTGCCGCCGCCGTTTGCCGCCGATTCCATCATGGAGGCGATCGACGCCGAGATGGAACTGATCGTCTGCATCACCGAGGGCATCCCGGTTCTGGACATGATGAAGGTGCAGCGCGCTCTCGAAGGCTCCAAATCGCGCCTGATCGGCCCCAACTGCCCCGGCGTGATCACCCCCGACGCGTGCAAGATCGGCATCATGCCCGGCCACATCCACAAGCGTGGCTCGGTTGGTGTTGTGTCCCGGTCCGGTACCCTGACCTATGAGGCGGTGAAGCAGACCTCCGACATCGGTCTGGGCCAGTCCTCTGCCGTGGGTATCGGCGGCGACCCGATCAAGGGCACAGAGCATATCGACGTGCTGGACATGTTCCTCGACGATCCGGAAACCCAGTCGATCATCATGATCGGTGAGATCGGTGGCTCTGCCGAGGAAGAAGCGGCGGAATTCATCGCCGAGCAGAAGAAAAAAGGCCGCTGGAAGCCGATCGCGGGCTTCATCGCAGGCCGCACCGCCCCTCCGGGCCGCCGCATGGGCCACGCGGGCGCGATCGTTGCCGGCGGCAAGGGCGGCGCCGAAGACAAGATCGAAGCGATGAAATCCGCAGGCATCGTGGTTGCCGACAGCCCGGCCACCCTGGGCGAAGCGGTTCAGAAAGCGATCGCAAACGGCTGATGCAACCGCATCCGACATATAGCGAGAGATCATCTGATGATCTGCGGGGTGGGCGTTTTGCGCCCGCCCCGGTTCTGCCTGTCCTGCGCAGATCCACGGACCCTGTTGCTGATGCGGCGCTCTGGCCGCCTTCGCCACAAGATCCGCCAGCCCCCTGATACGGAATTTACGCCCTTTCGGGCTTTCAGCCCCGGACAACAGGCTGATTGCTTACGGTCCAAACCCATATGAGGCACAACAATGACCGACCAAAGCCCCAACGACATCTTTCATGCGTCCTCTTTCATGCAGGGGCACAATGCGGAGTATCTGGAGCAGCTCTATGCCCAATACGCCAATGATCCGGGTGCGGTGGACGCCGCCTGGGCAGAGTTCTTCCGCGCCATGGGCGACGGCGACATGGACATCAAGAAAGAGGCCGCCGGGCCGAGCTGGGCACGCAGCGACTGGCCGCCGACCCCCAACGATGACCTGACCGGCGCGCTGACCGGCGAGTGGCCCGCCCCGGCCGAAGCCAAGGCCGCCGGCAAGAAGATCGCGGACAAGGCCAAGGAGCATGGCGTTGCGGTGTCCGATGACGCCATCAAACGCGCGGTGCTCGACTCGATCCGCGCCATCATGCTGATCCGGGCCTACCGGATTCGGGGCCATCTGGCCGCAGACCTGGACCCGCTGGGCATGCGCGCCAACACGCCCCACCCGGAGCTGGACCCCAAAACCTACGGTTTCAACGATTCCGACATGGATCGGCCGATCTTCATCGACAATGTGCTCGGGCTTCAGGTCGCACCGATGCGCCAGATCGTCGACATCGTGAAGCGGACCTATTGCGGCACCTTTGCGCTGCAGTACATGCATATCTCCGACCCGGAGCAATCGGCATGGCTGAAGGAGCGTATCGAGGGCTACGACAAGGAAATCCGCTTCACCCGCGAGGGCCGCAAGGCGATCCTCAACAAGATGGTCGAGGCCGAAGGGTTCGAAAAATTCCTGCACGTCAAATACATGGGCACCAAGCGGTTTGGTCTCGACGGCGGCGAGAGCCTGATTCCGGCGATGGAGCAGATCATCAAGCGCGGCGGCAATCTGGGCGTCAAGGATATCGTCATCGGCATGCCGCACCGGGGCCGTCTGTCGGTTCTGGCCAATGTGATGCAAAAGCCCTACCGCGCGATTTTCAACGAATTTCAGGGCGGGTCGTTCAAGCCCGAAGATGTGGATGGCTCGGGCGATGTGAAATATCACCTCGGCGCGTCCTCGGACCGCGAGTTTGACGGCAACAAGGTCCACCTGTCGCTGACCGCGAACCCCTCGCACCTTGAGGCGGTGAACCCGGTGGTGCTGGGCAAGGTCCGCGCCAAGCAGGACCAGCTCAATGACCGCGCGGATCGCACCGCGGTGCTGCCGATCCTGCTGCACGGCGACGCGGCCTTTGCGGGTCAGGGCGTTGTGGCGGAGTGTTTTGCGCTCTCCGGTCTGCGCGGCCACCGCACCGGCGGCACCATGCATATCGTTGTGAACAACCAGATCGGCTTCACCACGGCGCCGCATTTCTCGCGTTCCTCGCCCTACCCCACCGACAATGCGCTGGTGGTCGAGGCGCCGATCTTCCACGTCAACGGTGACGATCCGGAGGCCGTGGTGCATGCAGCCAAGGTCGCAACCGAGTTTCGCCAGAAGTTCCACAAGGACGTGGTGATCGACATCTTCTGCTACCGCCGGTTTGGTCACAACGAAGGCGATGAGCCGATGTTCACCAACCCGCTGATGTACAAGAAGATCAAGGGCCACAAGACCACCCTGAGCCTCTATACGGAACGTCTGGTCAAGGACGGCCTGATCCCCGAGGGCGAGATCGAGGACATGAAGGCCGCGTTTCAGGCGCATCTGAACGAGGAGTTCGAGGCCGGCAAGAACTTCAAGCCCAACAAGGCCGACTGGCTGGACGGGCGCTGGTCGCACCTCGACAGCAAGGACGAAGATTACCAGCGCGGCGAGACCGCCATCAAGCCCGAGACGCTTGAAGAGGTCGGCAAGGGTCTGACCACCCTGCCCGAGGGCTATCCGGTGCATAAGACCATCGGGCGTTTCCTCGATGCGCGCAAAAAGATGTTCGACAGCGGCGAGGGCTTTGACTGGGCCACCGGCGAGGCGCTGGCGTTTGGCTCGCTGCTCACCGAGGGCTACCCGGTGCGTCTGGCCGGTCAGGATTCCACACGCGGCACCTTCTCGCAGCGGCATTCGGGCATCGTCAATCAGGACACCGAAGAGCGCTATTACCCGCTCAACAACATCCGCAAGGGTCAGGCCTCTTACGAGGTCATCGACTCGGCGCTGTCGGAATATGCGGTGCTGGGGTTTGAATATGGCTACTCGCTGGCCGAGCCCAACGCGCTGACGTTGTGGGAAGCGCAGTTCGGCGATTTTGCCAATGGCGCGCAGATCATGTTCGACCAGTTCGTGTCCTCGGGTGAATCGAAATGGCTCAGGATGTCGGGCCTTGTGTGCCTGCTGCCGCACGGGTTCGAAGGCCAGGGGCCGGAGCACTCCTCCGCGCGTCTGGAGCGGTTTTTGCAGATGTGCGGTCAGGACAACTGGATCGTGGCGAACTGTACGACGCCGGCGAACTACTTCCACATCCTGCGCCGTCAGCTGCACCGGACCTTCCGCAAGCCGCTGATCCTGATGACGCCGAAATCGCTGCTGCGTCACAAGCTTGCGGTCAGCAAGGCGCATGAGTTCACCTCCGGATCGTCGTTCCACCGGGTTCTGTGGGATGACGCGGAAACCGGCGCGTCGGAGACCAAGCTGGTCGAAGACAAGAAGATCAAGCGCGTGGTGCTGTGCTCCGGCAAGGTCTACTTCGATCTGCTGGAAGAGCGCGACGCCCGGGGCATCGACGATGTCTACATCATGCGGATCGAGCAGTATTACCCCTTCCCGGCGATCAGCCTGGTGAAGGAGCTGGAGCGGTTCAAGGATGCGGAGATGGTCTGGTGTCAGGAAGAGCCCAAGAACCAGGGCGCCTGGACCTTTATCGAGCCCAACATCGAATGGGTCCTCACCCGCATCAAAGCAAAACACACCCGTCCGGTTTACGTCGGACGCGCCACCTCGGCCTCGCCTGCAACCGGCCTGGCCAGCGAACACAAAGCCCAACAAGCGGCGCTCGTTGACGAAGCGCTGAGCATCTGAGGAAGATTGAGATCATGACCACCGAAGTGCGCGTGCCCACCCTGGGCGAATCCGTGACCGAAGCCACCGTCGCCACCTGGTTCAAGAAACCGGGTGACAGCGTGGCGCAGGACGAGATGCTCTGCGAGCTGGAGACTGACAAGGTGACCGTCGAGGTGCCGGCGCCCGCCGCAGGCACCCTGGCCGAGATCGTCGCCAAGGAAGGCGAGACCGTCGGCGTCGATGCGCTGCTGGCCAATATCGCCGAGGCTGGCGAAGCGGGCCCGGAAACCCCGGAGCCGAAAGCCGACAACAGCGCAGGCCTGGCCCCGGCCGCAGGCGCGGGATCCGTCGATGTGATGGTGCCGACCCTGGGCGAAAGTGTTTCCGAGGCGACCGTCTCCACCTGGTTCAAGAAAGTCGGCGACAGCGTCGCACAGGACGAAATGCTCTGCGAGCTGGAAACCGACAAGGTTTCCGTCGAGGTGCCCGCGCCTGCCGCCGGCGTTCTGGCCGAGATCACAGCGCCGGAAGGCACCACGGTCGATGCCTCCGCGAAACTGGGCGTCCTCTACGGCGACGGCGCAGCGGTAGCGGCGGCCCCGGCTGATGCGCCTGCGGCAAGTGACGCGCCTGCCGCCGCGTCCAAGGACGTCGCCAATGCGCCATCGGCGGAAAAGGCGATGGCCGAGGCCGGTCTCTCCGCCTCCGACGTCAAGGGCAGCGGCCGCGATGGTCGCATCATGAAGGAAGATGTCGCAAGCGCAATCGCTGCGGCCCAATCCGCCCCCTCTGCTGCGGCGCCCGCCGCCGCCCCGCGTGCGCCGGTGTCTGCCGATGATGCCTCGCGTGAAGAGCGGGTGAAGATGACCCGTCTGCGCCAGACCATCGCCAAACGCCTGAAAGACAGCCAGAACACCGCTGCCATGCTCACCACCTACAATGAGGTCGACATGACCGAGGTGATGGCGCTGCGCAACGAATACAAAGACCTGTTCCTGAAGAAACACGGCGTGAAACTGGGCTTTATGTCCTTCTTCACCAAGGCCTGCTGCCACGCGCTGAAAGAGGTCCCCGAGGTCAACGCCGAGATCGACGGCACCGACATCGTCTACAAGAACTTCGTCCACATGGGCATCGCCGCTGGCACGCCCACGGGTCTGGTGGTTCCGGTCATCCGCGACGCCGATGCGATGTCCTTTGCCGATATTGAGAAGGCGATTGCCGAGAAAGGCGCGCGCGCCCGTGACGGCAAGCTGTCGATGGCGGAAATGCAGGGCGGCACCTTCACCATCTCCAACGGCGGTGTCTATGGCTCGCTGATGTCCTCGCCGATCCTGAACCCGCCGCAGTCCGGTATCCTGGGCATGCACAAGATCCAGGACCGCCCGATGGCGATCAACGGCAAGGTTGAGATCCGCCCGATGATGTATCTGGCGCTGTCCTATGACCACCGCATCGTCGACGGCAAAGGCGCTGTGACCTTCCTCGTGCGCGTCAAGGAAGCGCTGGAAGATCCCCGCCGCCTGCTGATGGATCTGTAAGCACCATCAGGGCAGCGCCCGACCCTGGGTGGGTGCGAAAGCGCCCTCCCGTGGGGAGGGTCGGGCGCTGCCCGGCGATGCCGGGCAAGAGGGAAGCAGCAAATGACTGCGCAAGAATTGGCAGAGCTATTTCGCGATATGTCGAGGTAAAATGACCCCCGAACTCACCGCCCTCACCCTTGCCGCCCTGCTTCAGGTCTTTCAGATCGCCCTGATGGCGGTGCCGGCGAACCTGGAGCTGAAACCGGGCCAGACGGTCAGTCCGCGCGACCGGGACCGCATGGGCGGGGACCTGCAAGATCAGGTCTCCAAACGCACCGCGCGGCTGTTTCGTGCGATGAACAACCACTTTGAGGGGCTGATCCTCTTTTCGATCGCCTGCGTCGTGGTCACGCTCGCGGGGCAATCCTCGCTGTTCACCACCGTCTGCGCCTTTGCCTACCTCGGCGCGCGGGTGCTTTATATCCCGGCCTATGCCTTTGGCTGGGTGCCGTGGCGCAGCCTGATCTGGGCCGTGGGCTATCTCGCGACCGCGGCGATGCTGGTGGCCGCCCTGATATGAGCATCACCAGGCATATCCTGCGCCTGGGGCTACTTGGGCTGGGGCTCGGCGTCGCCATTTTCTCCTATACCAAGGTGATGGCGCGCACGGGGTCCGGCACACCGCCGCCAATGGCCGAAGTCCACGCACAAGCGGATGAGATCCTCGTGATCAAATCCACCCGCGCGCTGCATCTGCTGCGCCAAGGCGAAACCATCCGCCGCTACGACATCTCGCTTGGGGCCGCACCCGAAGGCCACAAACTGGCCGAGGGCGACGAGCGCACCCCCGAAGGGCGCTATGAAATCGACTGGCGCAATCCAAACTCCATCGCGCATCTGAGCCTGCATATCTCCTACCCCAATGCCGCAGATCAGGCCGCAGCCAAAGCCGCGGCGCGCGATCCCGGCGGCAATATCATGATCCACGGCCTGCCCAACGGGTGGGGGGCCTTGGGTGCATTGCACCTGATGCGGGACTGGACCGACGGCTGCATCGCGGTGACCAACGCCGAGATGCGCGAGATCTGGTCGCTTGTTCCAGACGGAACCCCGATCACCATCGCGGAGGCGCTCTGATGATCCTTCAGATCGAACATATTCGCTCTGGACATTATCGGGCGCATCTTCATCTTTTCACCAATACCTCGGGGGAGGCCCGCATGGGCCGGGGGCAGCGCCCCCTCCCCGCTCAACTCCAAAGGAGCACATGACCCATGGCATCCTATGACGTCATCATCATCGGCGCCGGCCCCGGCGGCTATGTCAGCGCCATCCGCTGCGCCCAGCTGGGCCTGAAGACCGCCATCGTCGAAGGCCGCGAGACCCTCGGCGGCACCTGCCTCAACGTGGGCTGCATCCCCTCCAAGGCGCTGTTGCACGCGACCCATATGCTGCATGAGGCGGAGCACAACTTCGGCGCTATGGGTCTCAAGGGCAAAAGCCCCTCGGTCGACTGGAACCAGATGAAATCCTACAAGGATGAAGTCATCGGCCAGAACACCGGCGGTGTTGAGTTCCTCATGAAGAAGAACAAGATCGACTGGCTCAAGGGCTGGGCGTCGATCCCCGAGGCCGGCAAGGTCAAAGTGGGTGACGACACTCATGAGGCCAAGAACATCGTGATTGCCTCCGGCTCCGTGCCCTCTTCCCTGCCGGGCGTCGAGGTCGACAACGACAAGGGGATCGTGGTCGACAGCACCGGCGCGCTGGAACTGCCCAAGGTGCCAAAGAAAATGGTCGTGATCGGCGCAGGCGTCATCGGTCTGGAGCTGGGCTCGGTCTACGCGCGCCTCGGCGCGGAGGTCACCGTGGTCGAATATATGGACGCGGTCTGCCCCGGCATGGACAAGGACGTCCAGCGCGGCTTCAAGCGCATCCTTGAAAAGCAGGGCCTCAGCTTCATCATGGGGGCCGCCGTCAAGGGGGTGGAAACCACCAAGTCCAAGGCCAAAATCTCTTATGAGCCGAAAAAGGGCGGCGACGCCGAGGTCATCGAGGCCGATGTGGTGCTGGTTGCAACAGGGCGTAAACCCTATGCCGAGGGCCTTGGGCTGGATGCGCTGGGTGTCAAGATGACCGAACGCGGCCAGATCGCCACCGACGCGCAATGGGCCACCAATGTCAAAGGCATCTACGCCATCGGCGACGTCATCGAGGGTCCGATGCTCGCGCATAAGGCCGAGGACGAGGGCATGGCCGTCGCCGAGGTGATCGCGGGCAAACATGGCCATGTGAACTACGGCGTCATTCCCGGTGTGGTCTACACCACACCCGAGGTTGCGACCGTCGGTGCCACCGAGGACGCGCTCAAGGCCGAGGGCCGCAAGATCAAGACCGGCAAGTTCATGTTCATGGGCAATGCGCGCGCCAAGGCTGTGCATCAGGCCGAGGGTGGTTTTGTCAAACTGATCGCCGACAAGGAAACCGACCGCATCCTCGGCGCGGCCATCATCGGCCCCGGCGCAGGCGATCTGATCCACGAGATCTGCGTGGCGATGGAATTCGGCGCCTCTGCCGAGGATCTGGCGCTGACCTGCCACGCGCACCCGACCTATTCCGAGGCCGTGCGCGAAGCCGCCCTTGCCTGCGGCGACGGCGCCATCCACAGTTAAGCCCAACCGGGCCCGGCGGAGCAATCCCGCCGCATATCTCATCGGCCCGCCACATCGGCGGGCCGTTTCCGTCTGCAAAGGAACGCAACCATGACCGTCAGCCTGCAAGTGCTCTATCCCGCGCCCGAGGAGGCGCAGTTCGATTATGACTACTACGTCGAGACCCACCTGCCCCTGATCGAGGAGCACTGGGGCGATCTGATCGAAACGGTCGAGGCAACGCGCGGGCTGGCGGGCGGCCCGGATGTGCCGCCGCCCTACCTGCTGATTGCCACGATCACCTTCCCGGATATGGAGGCCCTCGATACCGCCATGGGGGATAAAGGCGGTGTCATCATCGACGATGTGGCGAATTTCACCAATATCCGTCCACAGATCCTGGTCGGCGAACTGCTGATGAGCTGACCTCGCAGGCGCCCGACCGGCGCGGTGGGACCGCAGTGGAACCGGCAATTGGTCGCGGCGTCATTCCCCCACCTGCGCGGGCTGGCGCCAGGTCATCCCCCGCGATGCCAAAACCATCCGGATCAGCGGCCCCGGCATGATCGGAATCATTTGCCCCAGGGGCCGGTTTTGCCCTAAACGCGGGCCATGGATCATTTTCTCTACCGCGATGGCGCCTTGTTCGCCGAAGACGTCCCCGTAGCCGAGATTGCCGCTGCGGTGGGCACGCCGTTCTACGTCTATTCGACCGCGACGCTCCTGCGCCACTTCCGCCTGTTTGACGAGGCATTGGAAGGCACCGACCATCTGGTGTGCTACGCGATGAAGGCCGCCTCCAATCAGGCGATCCTGAAAACGCTGGCCGCGGCGGGTGCGGGCATGGATGTGGTCAGCGAGGGCGAATACCGCCGCGCCAGGGCCGCAGGTGTGCCGGGGGACAAGATCGTCTTTTCCGGCGTTGGCAAGACCGCAGACGAGATCCGGACCGCGCTAAGCGGCGGCATTCGCCAGTTCAACGTCGAATCCGAGCCGGAAATGGACGTCATCAACACCGTCGCGCTGGAACTCGGCACCACCGCGCCGATCACCGTGCGGGTGAATCCGGATGTGGATGCCAAGACCCACGCCAAGATCGCCACCGGCAAATCCGAGAACAAATTCGGCATCCCGATCGCGCGCGCCCGCGAGGTCTATGCCCATGCCGCCAGCCTGCCGGGGCTTGAGGTCATCGGGATCGACGTTCACATCGGCTCCCAGCTCACGGATCTCGACCCGTTCCGCCTTGCGTATCAAAAGGTTGCGGAGCTGACGCAGACCCTGCGCGACGATGGTCACGACATTCGCCGCCTCGATCTGGGCGGCGGGCTGGGCATCCCGTACACCCGCTCCAACGAGGCACCGCCGCTGCCGGTGGAATACGGCCAGATGATCAAGGAAGAACTCGGCCATCTGGGCTGCGAGATCGAGATCGAGCCGGGCCGACTGGTGGCGGGCAACGCAGGCATCATGGTCTCCAAGGTGATCTACGTCAAAGAGGGCGAAGGGCGCGATTTCCTGATTCTGGATGGCGCGATGAACGACCTCATCCGCCCCGCCATGTATGAGGCCTATCACGATATCATTCCGGTGGTGGAACCCACTCCGGGACTGGAACCCAAGCCTTATGATATCGTCGGTCCGGTCTGCGAAAGCGGCGACACCTTTGCCAAGCAGCGCCAGATGCCGCCGCTGGGGGCGGGCGATCTGGTCGCCTTCCGCAGTGCGGGCGCTTACGGCGCGGTGATGTCGAGCGAGTACAACTCGCGCCCGCTGATCCCCGAGGTTCTGGTGCATGGCGATCAATTTGCGGTCATCCGGCACCGCCCGACCTTTGACGAGATGATAAATCGCGATACCATCCCGGAGTGGCTGTAACACGCTCCGCCCTGCGCCGGTCCGGGACCTGATCCCGTCCGGTCGAGACCGGCGGTGGCGGGTCAGCAGCCCGACGACAGGTGGTCTCTCCCCTGTCGGGACCCGCGCGGAGGCACAGCGGCATGACCGAGCAGCACACCCCTGACCCGTCCGTCGAGGTCGGATCGTCCCCCCGCCCACCGGCGCTGGCACCGCTGCGCCGGGCGATCGTGATGACCCGGCTTGGCCTTGTTGCGGAACGCCTGTGGCGGGCGTTCTGGCCCTTGGTGACGATCCTGTTCCTGGCCACCGGCATCGTATTGCTGGGCGGCTTCGACTGGCTGGCGGTCGAAGCGGTCTGGGCGCTGGTTGTCATCACCCTCTTGGGCAGCGCGGCGGCGTTGGTCTGGGGGGCTTTGCGCTTTCGCTGGCCCCGCGACGAGGACGCGCTGATCCGCCTCGACCAGACCCTGCCGGGCCGGCCCATTGCCGCGCTTCTGGATACCCAGGCCTCCGGGGCGACCGACCCGGCCTCGATTGCCCTGTGGCAGGCGCATCAGGACCGTATGGCCGCCCGCGCCGCCCGCGCCGAAGCCCCGGCGCCAAACCTGCGGCTGCATGACCGCGACCCTTATGCGCTGCGCTATGTGGCGCTGCTGGTGCTGGTCACCGGGGTCCTGTTCGGCACCGCCTGGCGCGCCGGCAGCGTGGCCGAGCTGTTGCCGGGCACGGGCACTGCGGGCCTGTCGGGCCCCACCTGGGAGGGCTGGATCGAACCGCCGCGCTATACCGGCCTGCCGACGCTCTATCTGGGCGACATGACCGGGACGGAGTTGCGCATTCCCGAAAACAGCCAGATCACCCTGCGCTTTTACGGCGAGGTCGGCGATCTGGCTCTGGCCGAGACCGTCTCCGGGCGCACCGGAGAGCTGCCCTCGGCCACCGATCCGGAACAGAGCTTTGCCGTCACCCGCAGCGGTGATCTGACGATCGACGGGCCGGGCGGCGACAGCTGGCAGGTCTCGGTGATCGCCGACGCGCCGCCGGATGTGGCCATCACCGGGACGCCGGACCTGGCCGCGGACGGGACCATGACGCTGCCGTTCGACGCCGCCGATGATTATGGCGTGATTGGCGGTCAGGTGACCATCACGCTGGACGACACTGCATTGCCGCGCACGCATGGGCTGGCGACGCCACCGGATGCGCGCGACCCGATCACCGTGCCGCTACCCCTGTCCCTGACCGGCGACCGCCGCATGTTCAGCGAGGCGCTGGTCGAGGATTTCTCCGCCCATCCATGGGCCAATCTGCCGGTGGTCTACAGTTTTCGCTCAGAGGATGCGCCGGGACAGCAAAGCCGCGCCGCGACCCTCTCCGCGCCGCTGACCGCGCGCCGGTTCTTTGACCCGATGGCGGCGGCCCTGATCGAACAGCGTCGCGATCTTTTGTGGGCGCGGGCAAATGGCCCAAGGGTGGCGCAGATCCTGCGCACCCTCAGCCACCGCCCCGAGGATGTGTTCCCCGATATGGGCAACTATCTGCAACTGCGCACGATCCTGAAGCGGCTCGAAAGCTTTGGCGCGCAGGGTCCGATCAGCGTGGCACAGCAGGAGGAGATCGCCACCGCGCTGTGGGATCTGGCCTTGCAGCTGGAAGAGGGCGATGTCGGCGATGCGCTGGAGCGTATGCGCCAGGCCCAGGAACGGCTGAGCCAGGCAATGCGGGACGGGGCCAGCGACGAGGAAATCGCCCGCCTGATGCAGGAACTGCGCGAGGCGACCGAGGATTACATGCGCCAGCTGTCGCGGCAGGCGCAGGAACAGGGCGACTCGCAGGACGGCGGCGAGGAGGGGCAGCAGAACAGCATGCAGCTGAGCCAGTCCGACCTGCAGGCGATGATGGACCGCATCCAGGAGCTGATGGAACAGGGCCGCATGGCCGAGGCCGAACAGGCCCTGCGCGAGTTCCAGCAGATGATGGAGAACATGCGCGTCACACAAGGCGAAGGTGGTGAAGGCGGCAGCCCGGGCCAGGAGGCGATGGAAGGGCTCGCCGAAACCCTGCGCGATCAGCAGGGCCTGTCCGATCAGGCTTTCCGCGACTTGCAGGAACAGTTCAATCCCGATGCCCGCCGCGGGGAAAGCCAGGGCAACGAAGGGCGCAATGGCGGGCTTGGGCGCGGCCAGTCCCACGAGGGCGGCCAGGGGGGGCAGGGCGGCAGTGACGGCCAGTCTCCCGGTGAGCGCGACCAGAGCGAGGGCGGTCAGGGTCAGGGCGGCAGTTCGGCCCCCGGCGCCACCCCCGGCAGCCCCGAAGATCTGGCGCAGCGGCAACAGGCCCTGCGCAACGAGTTGCAGCGCCAGCGCGACGGTCTGCCTCTGGGCGGTCCCGAGGGCGACGCGGCGCGCGACTCCCTCGATCAGGCCGGGCGCGCCATGGAGGGCGCCGAAGAGGCCCTGCGCGGTGGCGATTATGCCGAAGCCATCGACCGCCAGTCCGAAGCGATGGAAGCGCTGCGCGAAGGCATGCGCGCCCTGGGCGAGGCCATGGCGGAACAGCAACAACAGGGCCAGCAGCCGGGCAACCAGCAGGGCCTCGGCAACCGCCAGGGCAACGCGCTCGATCCTCTGGGCCGCGACCGCAGCGGCCAGGGTGGCGACATGTTCAGCCGCGACAGCATCAGCGACGGCCAGGCCTATCGCCGCGCCTGGGATCTGCTCGAGGAAATCCGCCGCCGTGCCGGCGAGCGGGAGCGCAGCGAAAGCGAACGCAATTACCTGCAACGCCTGCTGGATAAATTCTGACCCTCACGGCCCCGCAGCGGGACAGAAACACAAACGCCGCGTTCGGCCTTTGGCGAACGCGGCGTTGTGCTGTCAGTGTCGAATAACGGTGTTGGCTCAGTCCGCCGCCAGCGCGCTGGCCTTGGCATCAAGCCACAGACGCAGCTGGTCGACCCAGGCCACATAGGCGCTGATGTAAGGATCGGCCTGCGGCAGGCGCTCGGCAATGGCGGGGGCATTGGCGTAGACTAGGATCGCCGCCACCATCAGCAGGATCATCAGGACAAAGCCGCGTGAAAAGCCGCTGCGTTGCCGGGCACGCGGCAGATCCTGTTCCGGGGGCGGCGTCGCAGAGCCGCCGCCGGAGGCAAAGCCACTGTTGATCTCCTCGATGTCCGGCAGCAGGTCGCGGCGGGAGGTGGTCTCCGGCATCACGCGTTCGGACGCCCCGGCATCCTCCCGGGGGCGTGCCGCCGGCTCTGCCGGTGCCGGATCGGGCGCGGGGGGCTCGCCCCGCATCCGCGCCACACGGTCCTGCGCCTGTCGCGCACGGCGGCTCGCCTCATCCTCGGCCGGATCGGACAGGCCCAGTTCGGCCTGGGTTTCCAACCCGTCCTGCCCGGATCTGAGGGCGCTTTCGCGCAGAGCTTCCTCACGCAGCACGCGGGACACTTCGGGATCCAGACGACGCTTGGGCGGTGCATCCACGGGGCGCGGCGGCGCAGTCGCCGCCTCATCGTCGATGTCGTCCTCCTCGTCCCCGGCCGCGGCGTCCCGTTCCGCTGCGCTCTCGGGCGCCTCCGGGTCCTCCTGCCAGGTGGCATCGGCCGCGGCGGCGGGGACCTCGGGCTCGGGCGCAGGCGGCCAGACCTCCTCGGCGGGAGGCTCGGGGATTTCCTGCGGTGCGGGCTCCGATGCCGGATCAGCGGGAGCCGGGTCGGAGGGCGGCGTCGGGCTGGGTTCTGGAGACGGTTCGGGCGCTGGCGTCGGTGTCGGCTCCGGGTCCGGCGCGGGTGCTGGCTCGGGTTCCGGTGCCGGTTCGTCAGGCGCCATAGCCGTCGACGCCGCGGGCTGTGCCGCGGTTTCAGCCAGCATGCGGGCGGAGGGTTGAAACCAGGTATCACCGCAATTGGAGCATTGCACATCGCGCCCGTCGTCCGGGATCACGTCCTCGGGCACCTCGTATTGTGCGCCGCAATTGGGGCAAATCAGTCTCATCCGGTCTCCTTGGCGGGCCCTGTGACCCCGAAAAGGGTGAATTTCCCTCTAATCATAGTAACTTCCTGAAAGGCAAGAAAGAGCCAATCCCCGCCGGGCCTCCAGATTGCGCGCCGCACCCGGTTGCGCGCACCATTGAAACTGCCGCCTTGCTCGTGCAAAACACCGCGACGCAACGCGGAATGGCCGCGCGCTGGCAGAAACCTCGGGCTGGGATGCAATCGTGATCGAACTCGAAGATGTGGGCTACAACTACGGCGGAGGAGAGCTGTTCAGCAACCTTTCCGTGCAGCTGGCGCCCGGCTCCTTCCACTTTCTGACCGGCCCGTCCGGTGCGGGCAAGACCACGCTGCTCAAGCTGTGCTACGGGGCCCTGACGCCGACCTCGGGCCATGTGCGCGCCTTCAACATGGACGTGAAGGGGCTGGACCGGGACCAGATGGCCTATCTGCGCCGTCGCGTCGGCGTGGTGCATCAGGACTGCCGCTTTCTCGACCACCTGCCGGTGGTGGAAAACATCGCCCTGCCCCTGACGGTGTCGGGTCGCGGCCTGATGGAAGAACAGGCGAACCTGCAGGAACTGATGAACTGGGTCGGCCTGTCCGAGCGGATGGACGCCCTGCCGCCGGAACTGTCGGGCGGCGAGCGCCAGCGCGCAGCCCTGGCCCGTGCGGTCATCCTCAGCCCTGATGTGATCATCGCGGACGAACCCACCGGCAACGTCGACTGGGAAATGTCGCAGCGCCTGCTGCGGCTGCTGGTGGAGTTGAACCACATGGGCAAGACGATCCTGGTGGCGACCCATGACCTGCCGCTGATCCGCGCCGCCAAGAACCAGGTGCAGGCGCGGGTGCTGCGGCTGTCGAACCGGCAGATCGTCTCGGCGGGGGCAGACCTATGAACGCGCTGCGCAAGCTCATCATCGGTGACGCCCAGGCCGACCGGGTGGTGCCGCCCTCCGGCTTTACCGCGCAGCTGACGCTGTTCGTCTCCGGCGCGATGGCGTTTCTCTGTGTCTTTGCGCTGGCGCTGTCGCTGGCCTCGGGTCGGGTGGCCACGCGCTGGTCGGATGAGCTGGCGCGCGCCGCGACCCTGCGCATCAATGCGCCCGCCGAACAGCGCGATGCCCAGACCCAGGCGGCACTGGAAATCCTGCGTCAGACCCCCGGCGTCGCCAAGGCCCGGGCGTTGACCCAAGAGGAACAGGCGGCGCTGCTGGCGCCCTGGTTCGGCGCTGGCATCCCGCTGGACACGCTGCCGGTGCCGCAGCTGATCGAGGTGACCGAGGACGATCCCGGCTATGACGCCCAGGGGCTGCGGCTGCGGCTGCAGGCGGAGGTGCCCGGTGCGGTGCTTGACGACCATGCCCGCTGGCGGCGCCCGCTGGTGGAGGCGGCGATCGCCCTGCGTCGCCTTGGTGTGGTGTCGATCCTGCTCATTGGCGGCGCCATGGCCGCGATGATTACGCTGGCGGCCAATGCCGCCCTTGCTGCCAACGCGCAGGTGATCGAGGTGCTGCGGCTGGTGGGGGCGCAGGACAGCTATATCGCGCAGGCCTTTGTGCGCCGTTTCACCCTGCGGGCGCTGACCGGGGCCGCTGTCGGCGTCGGGCTGGGCATGATCGGCGTCTGGCTGATGCCGGCGGCCTCGGAGGAAGGGGGCTTTCTCACCGGGCTTGGCTTCCAGAGCTGGCGCTGGCTGCTGCCGCTCCTCATCCCGCCTGTCGCGGCGACCGTGGCCTTTGCGGCCACCACCCGCGCGGCGCGCAAACGTCTCGGAGAACTTGCGTGACCCTTGCCTTTCAATATCTTCGCTCGCTGATCTACGTGATCCAGATCTATGCCGCCATGCTGCTGCTGGGCATCGTCTTCGCCCCTTATGCGCTCTTGTCGAAGAACGGCGCGCGGCAAGCCTGCAAGACCTATGCCCGCTGGGCGCTGTGGAGCGCGCGCTGGATGGTCGGCATTCGCACCGAGGTGCGCGGCACGGTGCCCATCGGCGAGGTCATCGTCGCGGCCAAGCATCAGAGTTTCCTTGATATTCTCGTCATCTTCAACGCGCTGCCGCAGGCCAAGTTCATCATGAAGCGAGAGCTGATGTGGACCCCGATCATCGGCGTTTATGCCAAGCGCCTGGGATGCATCCCCGTCAACCGGGGCCGCCGCGGGGCCGCGATCGCCCGGATGGTGCAGGATGTGGCCAAGGAGTTCACCGAACCGGGGCAGCTGGTGATCTACCCGCAGGGCACCCGCGTCGCGCCGGGCGCGCAGAAGTCCTACAAGGTGGGCAGCGGCGTGCTCTATGCGGAGTTGCAGCAGCCCTGCGTTCCGGTCGCCACCAACGTGGGCCTGTTGTGGCCGCGCACCGGCATACTGCGCAAACCCGGCCTCGGGGTCGTCGAGTTCCTCGACCCGATCCCGCCGGGACAGGAGCGGGACCTGTTCATGGCCGAGCTGGAGCGCCGCATCGAGACCCGGTCGGATGCACTGATGTCAGAATTGGGGTTTGAACACGATGGACTTCGTCAACACGGTTGAAGATCTGGAGGCGCTTTACGGGACACCGGGAGCGCCTTCGTTACGTAAAGTGGCGCGGCAGATGACGCCGCTCTATCGCAAATGGATCATGGCATCGCGCCTGTGCATGCTGGCCACGGTCGGGCCGGAGGGCACCGACGACAGCCCCCGCGGCGATGACGGTCCGGTGGTGCAGGAACTGGATCCAGGCACGCTGGCGCTGCCGGACTGGCACGGCAACAACCGCATCGATTCATTGCGCAATATCGTGCGCGACGGGCGGGTGTCACTGATGTTCCTGGTGCCGGGATCAAACAACGTGGTGCGCGTCAATGGCACCGCCAAAGTGACCGCCGACCCTGACCTGCTGCGGCGGTTTGACAAAGCGGGCAAACTGCCGCGCACGGTCATCGTGATCAAGATCAACGAAATCTACAGCCAATGCGCCCGCGCCCTGATGCGCGCCCGGATCTGGACCTGCGGGGATGAAAGCGCGGATCTGCCGTCGATGGGCGACATCCTGGCCGAACAAACCGCAGGCGAGGAAGGCGGCCCCGCCTATGACGCCGCCTGGGCCCCGCGTGCGGCCAAGACCATGTGGTAATCCGGGGAGGCTCGGTTTCGGGGGCGTGTCAGGACCGGAGAAAGGTCGGACGCGCAGAGTGCAGAGGCGCCGGACGATCCGGCCTCAATCGCTCCAGACGACGCCCACGCGGGCCTCACCGGAGATGTGAATGCCCGGCTCTGACGGCGGTGTGGGGGCTGGTGCCCGGGGTGGGCCGCCGACATCGCAGGCGGCCAGCCCCAGCGTAATGCAGATCAGGCCGACCCGACGGCAAAGCGCCCCCGGCCCACGCTGCGCGCATCGCATTGCAAGCTCGGACATCACGCGGGCGCCCTCACAGGCCGACGCTGACGGTGACGGGGCCCTTGCTGACCCCTACTGCGCCACCGAGGTGGATACCGCTGTTGGAGATCCCGAGACCCGCGTTCAGGCTCGGGCGCACCGGTTCGCCGTCGACGCCGCAGGCGCCGAGGAACGCCGCCACACCTAGCACCATCAGAACACGGGTCATGGTCGTTCTCCTTGCGTCGGGCTCAGCCCAGGATCTGTTTCCAGCGCGCCACCTGCGCGCGCACCTGCGCGGGGGCGGTGCCGCCATAGGATGTGCGGGAATTCACCGAGTTTTCCACGCCCAGTACCGAGAATATATCCTCGGTGATGCCCGCGTGCACGGATTTCATGTCCTCAAGGGTCAGATCCGGCAGATCAACGCCGCGCCCTTCGGCCATCGCAACCAAAGCGCCGGTCACATGGTGGGCATCGCGGAACGGCACCTTGAGAACCCGCACCATCCAGTCCGCCAGATCGGTGGCGGTGGAGAAGCCGGACCCCGCCGCGGCCGCGAGGCTGTCGCGGTTGCCGGTCATGTCCTTCACCATGCCTTCCATCGCCGCAAGCGCCAGCATCCAGTTGTCGGCGGCATCAAAGACCTGTTCCTTGTCTTCCTGCATGTCCTTGGAATAGGCCAGCGGCAGCCCCTTCATCACCATCATCAGCGCCGTGTTGGCGCCAAAGATCCGGCCCACCTTGGCGCGGATCAGCTCGGCGGCGTCTGGGTTTTTCTTTTGCGGCATGATCGAGGAGCCGGTGGAGAACCGATCCGAAAGCGTCACAAAGCGGAACTGCGCCGAGGACCAGATCACCAGCTCTTCGGCAAAGCGCGACAGATGCATGGCGCAGATGGAGGCGGTCGACAGAAACTCCAGCGCGAAATCACGGTCCGAGACCGCATCAAGCGAGTTCGCGGTCGGGCGGTCGAACCCCAGCGCCTCGGCGGTCATCTCGCGATCAATCGGGAACGACGTCCCCGCCAGCGCGGCAGAGCCAAGGGGCGATTCGTTCATCCGTTTGCGGGCATCGCGGACGCGGCTGAGATCGCGGCCAAACATCTCCACATAGGCCATCATGTGATGCCCCCATGTGACCGGCTGCGCGGTTTGCAGGTGGGTAAAGCCCGGCATCACCCATTCCGCGCCAGCCTCGGCCTGATCCACCAGCGCGCCAATCAGCGCCAGCAGGCCTTTTTCTGCGGCATCGAACTGATCGCGCACCCAGAGTTTAAAGTCGGTCGCGACCTGATCGTTGCGCGACCGGCCGGTGTGCAGACGGCCTGCCGGTTCGCCGATGATTTCCTTCAGGCGCGCCTCGACATTCATGTGGATGTCTTCCAGTGCTGTGGAAAACTGGAACTCGCCGCTTTCGATCTCTGACAAAACGGTGAGCAGCCCTTCACGGATCGCCTCGGCATCATTATCCGTAATCACACCGGTGGCGGCGAGCATCGCAGCATGCGCCCGTGAACCGGCAATATCCTGCGCTGCCATGCGCTGGTCGAACCCGATCGAGGCATTGATGGCCTCCATGATCGCGTCCGGTCCGGCGGCAAAGCGGCCGCCCCACATCTGGTTCGAGGTCTTGTCTGTCATGGCCAACCCTGGAGATACTATGCGTCTAGTTCGTCAGCTTTCCCTTTATATGGCCCTTGCCCTCGGTGCAAATGCCGCCTTTGGCGCCGATCTCAGCGCGGTAGAAGCGCTGCGCGAGGGCGACATGAAGAAACTGGTCTTTCACACCGAGGCCAAACCGGCGTCAAATGCCAGCTTTGAGCTGGCCGATGGCGCGGGTGAGGCGCAGCTGTCGGACTATGAGGGCAAATATGTGTTGCTGAACTTCTGGGCCACATGGTGCCCGCCCTGCCGCAAGGAAATGCCGATGCTCTCGGCCCTGCAAGACGAGTTCGGTGGCGAGAATTTCGAAGTTTTGACGCTGGCAACGGGACGCAACAACCCGGCCGGGATCAAGAAGTTCTTTGAAGAAATCGGCGTCACCAACCTGCCGCGCCATCAGGACCCCAAGAGTGCCGTGGCCCGCGACATGACCGTTCTGGGCCTGCCGATCACCGTGATTCTGGACCCGGAAGGCAATGAAATCGCACGGTTACGTGGCGAGGCCGACTGGAGCTCCGAGAGCGCCAAGGCCGTGATCGGCGCCCTTGTGGCGGGGTCCTGACGCACGTTCTGGACCT
The DNA here is from genome assembly GCF_022348185.1 of Epibacterium sp. Ofav1-8. Taxonomy (GTDB): domain Bacteria; phylum Pseudomonadota; class Alphaproteobacteria; order Rhodobacterales; family Rhodobacteraceae; genus Epibacterium. Next base: position 257,209 of record NZ_JAKRFD010000001.1, on the reverse strand, counting down.
GTCGCATCGCCCGGTTTTGCAGCGTCTTTCGGCTGCGAACCGGGTATTGACTAAAATGCGCCTCTTAATCTCCACGCAACTCTTTTGAGAGAAGTTAGAGTTCAATGGACAACTCGGACGGTGGCGGCGCTGCGCCGGTCACCGCAGACCGATGGGGCGTGCGAAGGTGAAGAAACGGCATTTCTGGAAAACCGACATCCCGGAAGGGGCGGAAAACCCACTCTCGGCGGCCATCGTCGCCCGGGATCGCAGCGTGGTCGATATGGTGGCGGAGGCGGTCAAGCACGACCAAACCCTGCTGGCCTATCAGCCCATCGTGCAAAGCCAGGCCCAGGACACGATCGCCTTTTACGAGGGCTACATCCGGGTCATGGACGCCACTGGTCGCATCATTCCCGCCCGCGAGTTCATGAGCGTGATCGAAGAGCGCGAGTTGGGGCGCAAGCTCGACTGCCTCGCGCTGGAACAGGGCCTGCGGGTGCTGCAACGCAATCCCAACGTGCGCCTGTCGATCAACATGTCCGCCCGCTCCATCGGCTACAGCCAGTGGAACAAGGTGCTTGAGCGGTTCTTGGAACGGGACGAATTCCTCGGCGAACGGCTGGTGCTGGAAATCTCCGAAGCCTCCGCCATGGCGGCGCCGGAGCTGGTGATCGACTTCATGGACCAGATGCAGCAGCACGGCATCGCCTTTGCGCTGGATAACTTTGGCGCTGGCACCACCGCGATCGGACATTTCCGCGATTTCTTCTTCGACGCGGTGAAGATCGACGGGCAGTTTGTCCGCGGCGTCAGTGGCAATCACGACAATCAGGCGGTGATCCGGGCTCTGGTGGCGATCGCCAAGCAGTTCGACATGTTCATCGTCGCCGAATCCGTGGAACGGCAAGAGGATGCCGATTTCCTGGTGGATGCCGGGGTCGATTGCCTGCAAGGGTTCCTCTACGGTGCGCCGACGATCACGCCCCCCTGGCACGAAAAGGGCGAGACCCGCGCCCGCGCCTGATCCGCTGCCCTGACCACTGCAACCTCCCCTGCCCCGGGACGGCGATCACCTCTGTCCTGTCTCGGTATAGCACGGGCGCAAGGGCGCGTTTGCCCGCTGTACCCCTGTGCCGGTCCCTCCAGTCCCGGAACGTCCTTTTTGCGCCGAACCCGGCTCCGCTGCGCCGAAACCATTGCTGCACGTGCACGGTTGGGCTATCCAGTGAGAGAAAGGGAGGAGACGTCGCACGATCCGGGTGACGCTTTACACACCCCGGCGCGTCGGCATTTCCGCATTTAGTGCAGAGGACTGACCGAATGACCAACGTAGTAATCGCATCCGCCGCGCGTACCGCCGTCGGCAGCTTTGGCGGCGCGTTCGCCAATACGCCCGCCCATGATCTGGGCGCCGCCGTGCTGGAGGCCGTCGTGGCCCGCGCCGGCATCGACAAATCCGAGGTCTCGGAAACCATCCTCGGCCAGGTTCTGACCGCAGCCCAGGGCCAGAACCCCGCCCGTCAGGCCCATATCAACGCGGGCCTGCCGCAGGAAAGCGCTGCCTGGGGCATCAACCAGGTCTGCGGTTCGGGTCTGCGTGCTGTTGCACTGGGCGCCCAGCACATTCAGCTGGGAGATGCGTCCATCGTCGCCGCAGGCGGTCAGGAAAACATGACGCTCTCCCCCCATGCCGCCAACCTGCGCGCGGGGCACAAGATGGGCGACATGCAATATATCGACACGATGATCCGCGACGGGCTGTGGGACGCTTTCAACGGCTATCACATGGGCCAGACCGCCGAAAACGTCGCCGCAAAATGGCAAATCTCCCGCGACATGCAGGATGAATTCGCCGTGGCCTCGCAGAACAAGGCCGAAGCGGCACAGAAGGCGGGCAAATTCGCCGATGAGATCGCCGCCTTTGTCGTCAAGCACCGCAAGGGCGACATCACCGTGGATCAGGACGAATACATCCGCCACGGCGCCACCATCGAGGCGATGCAGAAACTGCGCCCCGCCTTTGCCAAGGACGGCTCGGTGACCGCGGCCAATGCCTCCGGTCTGAACGACGGCGCCGCCGCCACCCTTCTGATGAGCGCCGATGAGGCCGAGAAGCGCGGCATCGAACCGCTGGCGCGCATTGCGTCCTATGCGACGGCCGGCCTCGACCCCTCCGTGATGGGCGTCGGCCCGATCTATGCGTCGCGCAAGGCGCTGGACAAGGCCGGCTGGACTGTGGACGACCTCGATCTGGTCGAAGCCAACGAAGCCTTTGCCGCCCAGGCCTGCGCCGTGAACAAGGACATGGGCTGGAACCCGGAGATCGTGAACGTCAACGGCGGCGCCATCGCCATCGGCCACCCGATCGGCGCATCGGGCTGCCGCGTCCTGAACACGCTGCTGTTTGAAATGAAACGCCGCGGCGCGAAAAAAGGCCTCGCGACGCTCTGCATCGGGGGCGGCATGGGCGTCGCCATGTGCGTGGAGCGCCCGTAAAAAGCTCAGTCCTGATTGGAATATCGGCAATTTTGGGGGCGTCTTCGGACGCCCCTTTGTTTTTCGTTCCCCCGTTACAATCTCCGGTTTAGTGTGGGGGCACGGCCTGAGGCGTGGCGCAATTCTGCAAGCGCAAAATGGTTACGAAATTTTATTGCCACTTGGCGCAGCGCCATGCAATAAGATTACAAAGTGAAGTAAAGAAGTTGGAGGACCCTCACATGGCTCGTATTGCCCTTGTTACCGGCGGATCGCGCGGTATCGGCGCCGCTATTTCCAAGACTCTTCAGGCGCAAGGCTGTCAGGTCGCCGCAACCTATGCCGGCAACGATGCCGCAGCTGCACAGTTCACCGAGGAAACCGGGATCAAGACCTACAAGTGGAACGTGGCCAGCTATGAGGAAAGCAAGGCCGGGATCAAACAGGTCGAGGCGGAGCTTGGCCCCATCGACATCGTTGTCGCCAACGCCGGCATCACCCGCGATGCGCCGTTTCACAAGATGCAGCCCGAACAATGGCAGCAGGTGATCGACACCAACCTGACCGGCGTGTTCAACACGGTACATCCGGTCTGGCCCGGCATGCGCGAGCGGGGTTTTGGCCGCGTTGTGGTGATCTCGTCGATCAATGGCCAAAAGGGGCAGTTTGCACAGGTCAACTATGCCGCCACCAAGGCCGGCGACCTCGGCATCGTGAAATCGCTGGCCCAGGAAGGTGCGGCCAAGGGCATCACCGCCAACGCGGTCTGCCCCGGCTATATCGCGACGGAAATGGTGATGGCGGTGCCCGAGAAAGTGCGCGATGCGATCATCGGACAGATCCCCACCGGGCGTCTGGGCGAACCCGAAGAAATCGCCCGCTGCGTCGGGTTCCTCGCCTCGGACGAGGCCTCGTTTATCAACGGCTCCACGATTTCCGCAAACGGTGGCCAGTTCTTCGTCTGATCATCTGGGTTTCGCAACGCTATGAACAGAGCAAGGGCCGGTTCGTGATGAACCGGCCCTTCTCTCATCCCGTAAGGGCCTGTTGGTCAGCTCGCGCGCGCTGAGGTCCAGCGGGAAACCCGATACCCCGAAGCCGGTGCACGGCGGCGGGCAAAGATCCATGAGAGCGCATCGCGCAGGACCTGCGCACGCGCGTCGTGGGCCTGGGCCATGCCCTGTTTCACTTCGGCTGTTGCAGTATATTCAATCATCCTGGCCACCTTTCGGTTTAGCGTCTCTGTTGTGTCCTCAATATGCGCATTTGTTGGATTGACGACAAACGAGAGTTTTGCGAGCTTCGGTTAAGTTATTCTTGGGTGAACCGTGACCGACCGCCTGCCCCCGCTCACCGCTTTGCGCGCCTTTGACGCAGCTGCCCGACATATGTCCTTTGCCAAGGCGGCGGAGGAGTTGAATGTGACTCCGGCCGCCTTGTCGTTTCAGATCAAATCGCTGGAGGCGCATCTGGGCGCGCCGCTGTTTCACCGCCTCAATCGTGCGGTGGAATTGACCGAGGCCGGGGCGGCGCTGGCATCGGGCGCGGACGCGGGGTTTCAGGCCCTGAGCGCGGCCTGGCGACAGGCGCAGCGGGTGCTGGACACCACCTCGCTGACGGTGACGGCGGGGCCGGCGCTGACGGCAAAATGGCTGGCGCCGCGGCTCTATGATTTTGCCCGCAGCCATCCCGACATCGATCTGCGCCTGTCGGCGGGGTTGCGGGTGGTGGACCTGCGCCGCGACAGCGTCGATGTGGCGATCCGATTCGGCTATGGCGTTGACGAGGATCTCGTATCGCAACCCGCGCGCCCGGAGTGGCTGACCCCGGTGATGACGCCGGAGCTCTATGAGCGGTTTCCCACCCCCGAAAGCCTGCGTGAAGCGCCGCTGATCTATGATGACAGCATCAGCTTTCTCAGCCCCGCTTGCGACTGGCCTGCATGGTTTCGCGCCTTGGGGCTGGCGTTCACGCCGGGCCATGGCACCCATTTCTCGCACGCGGATCACGCCATTGATGCCGCCTGCGCCGGGCTGGGCGTCGCGCTGGGACGGCGCCCGATGATTATCAAGGATGTGCAGGAAGGCCGCCTTGTGGCGCCGTTCAAGATCGCGATCGAGACCGAGGCCCGGTTTCGGTTCCTGTGCCTGCCCAGCACCCAGGATCGCCCGCAGATCCGGGCATTTCGCGAATGGTTCTTTGCAGAGATCGAGAAAACTGCACATATGTGGGACGATTTTCAAATCATCCCGATCAAGGATCTCTGACGCCCCATGCCCCGCACCCGCGCCACCGCCATTGGATTTGTCGCTGTTCTCCTCTGGGCGCTTCTGGCGCTGCTGACGGTTGGCTCCAGCCCGACGCCACCGCTGATGCTGAATGCGATCTGCTTTACCATTGGTGGGGTGATCGGGCTGATCTGGGTTCAGATGACCGACAGTTGGGCCCAGCTGCGCCGGGTGCCGCTGCGGGTCTATGCCTTTGGCTCGATCGGGGTGTTCGGCTATCACGCGCTTTATTTTTCGGCGCTGCGGGCGGCGCCGGCGGCCGAGGCCGGGCTGATCGCGTACCTCTGGCCGCTGCTGATCGTGCTGTTTTCCGGCCTGCTGCCCGGCGAGCGGCTGCGCGGGGGGCATTTCCTCGGGGCGCTCTTGGGGTTTGCCGGGGCGGCCTGCATCATCACCGGAGGCGGTGACGGGTTTCAGGCGCAATATCTGCCCGGCTACGGCCTTGCCTTTCTGTGTGCGCTGTTCTGGTCCAGCTATTCGGTCGGCTCTCGCCTGATGGGGCATGCGCCCACGGCATCGGTTGCGGTGTTCTGCCTGCTCAGTGCCATTGCATCCGGCGTGCTGCATCTGCTGGTGGAAGAGACCGTCTGGCCCCTCGGCCTGTTGGGCTGGAGCTCGACCCTGCTCCTGGGTCTCGGTCCCGTGGGGCTGGCGTTCTACGTCTGGGACATCGGCGTCAAACAGGGCGACATTCAGATGCTGGGCACCAGTTCCTATGCCGCGCCGCTGCTGTCGACACTGATTCTGGTGGCAGCGGGGATCGCCGCGCCCTCCTGGGGCCTGGCACTGGCGGCGCTGCTGATCACCGGCGGAGCCCTTCTGGCCGCGCGGGCCTCCGTCACCGCCTGAGCGGGCGGCACATCCTACGCGCCGGAGGCGCAGACCGGCATATTTGCCTTTCTCAAATAGAAAAGGACCTCGCGCTTGGCGAGGCCCTTCATCCTGTCACTGACCGGGACCGGTTGGGATACAGCCCCTAGGCGGCCCGTCATCGGATACTGTGGATCGGTCTTATGCAGGTGCAGAGAACCGATCTGCCGCGCCGCTATGCGTGGGAGAGACGCTCGATCTCGTCCTTCAGGCGCAGTTTCTCTTTTTTCATGGATTTGACTTGGAGGCGGTCTGTGGCCGGGGATTTCTCCGCTCGTTCCACTTCAAAGCTCAGATGCTCGTGCTTCTTCTTCAGTTCGGTGAGATGCGAGCTGAGGCTCATGTCATTCCTCCTTTTCAAAGCTTGATGCCAACAACATGGGGATTGGAGCATGGATCTTTCAACCTGTCACGCCGCAGACGCACAATTCAGAACGGTTCTTTTGTGCAAATTGCAACTTTTGGCTAAAACCCGCTCATCCAGCCCCACCTGCGGGCAGCCACATTCGGCTTTGCCTATTCAAAAGCACAAAGATAGCGCAAATCTTCGACCCGCTGCGGAGCGATCGGTGATTCAGCGTTGCGGCCAGGGCAAGGCGGCTCCGTCGCGCAAGACGGCAGTGACCTCCGCGCTGTAGTCGGCGCCGTCGCGTTCGTGCCGCGCGCCGGCATGCAACACCAGCGGTGCATGCAGGCGAAAGGCGGCCCGCCCGCCTTTTCGTGCGCGCAGGATCACCAGCTCCGCCCCGCGCCCCACCCTGGGCGCCAGCGGCAGCACCTCCAGCGCGCCCAGTCGCCCGGCAGCGGCGGCCAGCATGTCGGGCAGACGATCCGCGCGCTGGATCATATGCAGATACCCTTTGGGCGTCAGCCGCCGAGCGGCAGTGTCGATCCAGACCGCCAGCGGGGTTGCCTCGCCCAGGGCCGTCCGCCGCCCGGCGTCCTGCGCCGGGCTATGGGCGCCGGCACGGTAATAGGGCGGGTTGGCGATCACGTGGTCAAAGCTCTGCTGGCGCAGCCTATCCGGCAGCTGTTCGAGATCCGCACAGACGACCTCCGCCGCGATACCATTGGCAGCGGCATTTTGGCGCGCCAGTTCCGCATAGGGGGGTTGCAGCTCGACCCCGGTGAGGGTCAGCGCCTCCACCCGCGCCCCAAGGCAGAGAAACGCCTGCCCCGCGCCGCAGCCCAGCTCCAGCACCGATTGTCCCGGACGCGCGGCAACACTGGCCGCCAGCAGCACCGGATCCACCCCGGCACGATAGCCTGTCCGGGGCTGGGCAAGGGTGAGGCGCCCCCCGAGGAAGCCATCATGGCTGAGGTCGGTGTCGGAAAACACCGCCGGGTCAGTCACGGTCCGACACCGGCAGATCGTTGTCGCGCATCACCACGCGCGCCTCTGCCAGATCATCGGGATGCACCAGCAGGCGACGCGGAAAAATCCCGATGCCCCCTTCAAGAACGCTCATATTTACGTCCATTTCAAAGCAGTCTATACCCTCCCCGTTAAGAAGGGCGGTGGCAAAGGCCATGATCGTCGGATCGGTGCTGCGCAGAACTTCCTTCATATCCATGGATCTAAGGGCAAGACCGGGGTCTTGTCGAGCCTATCAGTCGGGAATGTGATGAACCAGGTGATGACGCAGAAGCCCCATGAATTGCTGGCCGCCACCCTTGCGGAGGAACTGGAGGCCGTGAACCGGCTGATCCGCGAGCGGATGGCCTCGGAACATGCCCCCCGCATCCCCGAAGTGACCGCGCATCTGGTCGAGGCCGGCGGCAAGCGGCTGCGCCCGATGCTGACGCTCGCAGCGGCACGGATGTGCGGCTACACCGGCGACCACCACCTGAAGCTGGCGGCGACGGTCGAATTCATCCATACCGCTACGCTGCTGCATGACGATGTGGTCGACGAAAGCGCCCAGCGTCGCGGCCGCCCCACCGCCAACCTGCTGTGGGACAACAAAAGCTCGGTTCTGGTGGGCGACTACCTCTTTGCGCGCAGCTTCCAGCTGATGGTGGATACCGGATCGCTGCGGGTGCTGGACATCCTCGCCAATGCCTCGGCGACCATTGCCGAGGGCGAAGTGCTGCAGATGACGGCAGCGACCGATCTGGCCACCACCGAAGAGATCTACCTCCAGGTGGTGCGCGGCAAGACGGCAGCGCTGTTCTCGGCCGCCACCGAAGTGGGCGGCGTCATCGCGGACGCGCCCGAAGCGCAGGTGCAGGCGCTGTTTGACTATGGTGACGCGCTTGGAATTGCGTTCCAGATCGCCGATGACCTGCTGGATTATCAGGGCGACACCACAAAGACCGGCAAGAACATCGGCGACGATTTCCGCGAACGCAAACTGACGCTGCCGGTGATCAAGGCGATTGCCGAGGCCACCGATGAGGAGCGCGCCTTCTGGCAGCGCACCATCGCCAAGGGCCGGCAGCAGGACGGTGATCTGGAGCATGCGCTGGAACTGATGGCAAAATACGCCACGCTGGAAGCAACACGCGCGGATGCCTTTGGCTGGGCGGAAAAGGCAAAATCCGCGCTTGCGGTCCTGCCGGAGCACCCCATTCGCAGCATGCTGATCGATCTGGCCGATTACGTGGTGTCGCGTCTGAACTGACCGCACGGGTCAGGCGGGCTGCCGGGCTCGCCGGGCCGGGGCGGTTCAGGTCAGTTCGGTCGCCACGCACCACCACTCGGGATGTTCTGCGCCGATCTCATAGGCGGCGAAATGCGCGGCCTTCATGCTGGGATAGAGCGCAAAACAGGTCGACCCCGACCCCGACATCCGCGCCATCAGCGCATCGCGGGTGCCGCGCAGATCGCTCAATACCCGGTCGATCTGCGGCGCGACCTGGATCGCCGCCGGCTCCAGATCGTTGCGCTGCGCCTCCAGCCAGGCGGCGCAGTCTCCGCTGCCGTCAAACAGCGGCACCTCTGCGGGCATCGGGGGATTGTCGCGTGACGCAAGCGCCGAGAACACGGCCCCCGTGGGCACTTCGACGCCGGGATTGACCAGCAACGCCGGCAGGCGTGGCAAGGCGACGGCCGTGATCTCCTCTCCGATGCCCTGCATCCGCGCCGCCGCAGCGGCCATGCAGACCGGGACATCCGCCCCCAGCGAGAGCGGCAGAGCGTCGGGAAACGTCCCCCCCTGCTCTGTCAGGGCCTTTAGCAGGGCCGCCGCATCCGAAGACCCGCCCCCGATACCGGCCCCATGCGGCAGGGATTTCTCCAGCGCGATCCGCCCGGTCCACCCGGCGCCCTCTGCCGCGCGCCACACGAGGTTGCGCGCATCCTCCGGCACGCCGGGGGCAAACAGCCCCGACACCGCCAACGACAGCTCTGGACCGGGGGTCAGACGCAGGTGGTCCCCCACGTCCGCAAACGCCACCAGACTGTCGAGCAGATGATAGCCATCGCCGCGACGGCCGGTGACATGCAGGGTGAGGTTGACCTTGGCCGGGGCAAAGACCTCAGCTGTCGTCATTGGCCACCTGCAAGGGGGCCGCGCCTTCTTCGGCCAGAACCACATCCAGGCCAACTTCCAGCTTGCGGCGGATACGTTCCGGGTCGGCTTCGGCGTTGGTGTCTTCGGGATCGACGAAGGACAGGGCGCGCTTCCACTGGAATTCGGCCTCCAGCTTGCGACCCACGGCCCAGTAGACATCCCCCAGATGATCGTTGACCACCGGATCCACCGGCATCAGCTCCACCGCGCGTTCCATATGCCCGACAGCCGCCGCGTAATCTCCGAGCCGGTAGAGCACCCAGCCGAGGCTGTCGACGATATAGCCGCTGTCGGGGCGCGCGGCGACCGCGCGTTCGATCATCGCCAGCGCCTCGTCCAGCTTTTCCTGACGCTCCACCAGCGAATATCCGAGGTAGTTCAGCACCTGCGGCTGGTCCGGGTCGATCTCGAGCGCGGCGCGGAAATCGGCCTCCGCCGCGTCCCATTCCTGCAACCGCTCGTGGCAGATGCCGCGCGCATAGAGCAGGAACCAGCGATTGGGGGCGTCCTCCTCGCTGAGGTCGAGCGCCCGATTGTAGGCCGCCACGGCACCGGCATAGTCCTCCTGCTGGCGCATCAGATCGCCCAGGTCGATGTGCACGGCGATGTGCTGCGGGAAATCGCGCACCAGCTGTTCCAGCACCTCCTGTGCCGCCTGCGGATTGGCCGACCGGCGCAGGGCCTCGGCCCGGCCCAGTTCGGCGGCGTGGAAATCGGAATGATCGCGCGGCACTTTCTTGTAGGTGGCGATCGACAGCTCGTAGCGGCCCATCTGATCCAGCAGCCCGGCGCTGAGCAGGATCGCGTCCACATGCGCGGGGCTGAGGGTCGCGGCCATGCGCGCATACATCAGCACATAGTCGCTCGCGGCCTCGCCCGACAGCGCCTGCCCGAGGCTGAAGAACACCTCGGCCATGCCATCGCGGGGCGTTGGCGCGATCGAGAACGCCAGCGTTTCACCGGTGGCGAGACGGTCTGCAAGATCCGTCAGCGCGGGATCGAACCCGGCGCCGAAACTGTCCACCAGCACCTCGAGCGCCTGCTCATTGCGGCCAAGCTGCGACAGGATCTGCACCCGGGCAATGGCAGCGCGGCGGGAGGAGCGGCCCAATTGGCCCTCATTTGCGGCCAGCAGCTCCTCGGCGCCCTCGTAATCGCCGACAGAGGCCAGTGCCAGCGCCTTGTGATAGAGCGCAAAGAAACGTAGCCCGTCCTGCCCGGCCACCGCATCGAACTGGGTCAGCGCATCTGACACCGCGCCGTTGCCCATGTAGGCCCATGCGTCCAGCAGACCGTCGACCAGCGGGCTGATTTCGAATTGTTGCGCATCACGCGCCAGCAATCCGGCGTAATCCTCCTCAAGCGCGAGGTTGCCGGCCATGACGATATTGGCGACCTGGCTGCGCACGCCGGCCTCCCACATCCGCTGCGCCACCGGCAGGGCGGATTTCACGTTGCCCAGCGCCAGCTGCGCGTAGACGAGGTTCTCCATCAGGGTGACGTTCTGCGGGTCGCGCACCAGCGCGCGGGTGTAATATTTGGCCGAGGCGGCAAAATCGCTGTCGTAGGTCGCGGCCCGCCCGGCCAGGTAAGCCCCGGCCAGCCCGTCCGCCACCGCCATCGGGCCAGTGGTCAACAAAAGCGCGGCGGCGCAGGTCAGGGAACGGAGATAGGATACGGGCACGAAGGGGCCTCCAGAGCAGGATCACAACAATCTGGATCGGAGCGTAGACGCCAGCCCTGCAATGCGCAATGGGGCGCCCCGCAGGCGCCCCATCAAAGTGATCACGAATGGCATATCTGCCGGTTACATGTTCGGATAGTTGGGTCCATCCCCGCCCTGCGGCGTGGTCCAGTTGATGTTCTGGCTCGGGTCCTTGATGTCGCAGGTCTTGCAGTGGACGCAGTTCTGGAAGTTGATGACGAACTCGGCCTTGCCGTCCTTTTCGACCACTTCATAGACCCCTGCCGGGCAGTAGCGCTGCGCGGGTTCGTCGAACTTCGGCAGGTTGACGGAGATCGGCGTGTCCTTGTTGCCCAGCCGCAGGTGGCAGGGCTGGCTTTCCTCGTGGTTGGTCGCCGCAAAGGACACGTTGGTCAGGCGATCAAAGGACAACACGCCATCGGGCTTGGGATAGTCGATGGGCTTGTGCTGTTCGGCCGGTTCCGTCGCCTCGGCATCGTTCTTGCCGTGACCCAGCGTGCCAAAGAGAGACAGGCCAAAGAGGTTGTTGGTCCACATGTCCAGACCACCCAGCGCCAGCGAGGCGGTGAGACCCCATTTGGACCACATCGGTTTGACGTTGCGCACCATCTTGAGATCTTTGCCGATGGCACCATTGCGCACCTCCGCCTCATAGGCGGTCAGCTCCTGATCGGTGGTGTCGGCCTTGATCATCTCATAGGCCGCTTCGGCTGCGGCCTTGCCGGACAGCATGGCGTTGTGGTTGCCCTTGATGCGCGGCACGTTGACCATGCCCGCGGAACAGCCCAGCAGCGCGCCGCCCGGGAAGGTCAGTTTCGGCATCGACTGATAACCGCCCTCGGTGATTGCGCGGGCGCCGTAAGCGACGCGTTTGCCGCCTTTCAAAAGCTCCGCCACCATCGGGTGATGCTTGAAGCGTTGGAACTCCATGTAGGGATAGAGATGCGGGTTCTTGTAGTTGAGGTGCACCACAAAGCCCACATAGACCTGATTGTTATCCAGGTGATAGATGAAGGAGCCACCGCCGGCGTTGGAATTCAGCGGCCAGCCCATGGTGTGGGTGACGGAGCCTTCCTTGTGCTTGGCGGGGTCGATCTCCCAGATTTCCTTCATGCCGACGCCGTATTTCTGCGGCTCCTTGCCGTCAGAGAGACCGTATTTGGCGATGACTTCTTTCGACAGCGAGCCGCGCACGCCCTCGGAGAGGAAGACGTATTTGCCGTGCAGCTCCATCCCCGGTTCGGTGTTGGGGCCGTAGGAACCATCTTCTTCGAGGCCAAAGACACCCGCGACCACGCCTTTGACTTCGCCCTTGTCGCCATAGACCAGCTCGGAGCAGGCCATGCCGGGGAAGATCTCGACGCCCAGCTCCTCGGCCTGTTCCGCCATCCAGCGGCAGACATTGCCCATGGAGACGATGTAGTTTCCGTGGTTGTTCATCAGGGGCGGCATCGGCGCGTTGGGGATGCGGATCTGACCCGCCTCGCCCAGCATGTAGAAATTGTCGTCCTTGACAGCGACGTTCAGCGGCGCGCCCTTTTCCTTCCAGTCGGGCATCAGCGCATCGAGACCGCAGGGGTCCAGAACCGCGCCAGACAGGATATGCGCGCCGACCTCGGAGCCCTTCTCCAGCACCACGACGTCCAGATCGGCGTCGAGTTGCTTGAGGCGGATCGCGGCCGACAGACCGGCAGGACCGGCCCCGACGATCACAACGTCGTATTCCATTGCTTCGCGTTCAATCTCGGCCATTCGGCGTGCTCCTTGGCTATCGTGCGGACCTGCGCGTCTGGTCCTTGGCTGGTTGGCGCAATGTGACTGCGCTGGCGGTGTGGCGCAACATTCTTGCGCGGTTGCTTAGCGGGTGCAGCATGGAGAGGTCAATCCATACCCTACGTAGGTTCCCTGACAGACCCGGAAAATACCCCCTTGGCGCGCCGGTTTTCGTCACCCGAGACGCGAATAACGGCGTGAATCGACAGGAGTGTCAAGTTTCGGGCCGATCTCCCATCAGATATCGTGGTCCCTGGCCCTTTTTGGCGGCCCGGTCCTCTGCATTATAAAGCGCACAGGTGGGCAAAGACAGGCAGCCGCAGCCAATACAGCCATCCAGATCGTCGCGCAGTTTTTCAAGCGTTGCGATTCGCGCGTCCAGATGGCTGCGAAACCCCGCCGACAGGCGCGACCAGTCGTCCTTGGTCGGGGTGCGCTTGTTGGGCAGGCTTTGCAGCTGCTCGCGAATTTCAGGCAAGGTGAAGCCGAATTTCTGCGCGATCATGATAAAGCTCAGCCGCCGAATGTCGGCGCGATGAAACCGACGCTGACCGCCTGCATTGCGCCAGGGCTCCAACAGGCCCTGCGCCTCGTAATAGCGAATGGCCGACACCGCGAGGCCGGTGCGCTCGGCCAGATATCCGATCGACAGTCCATGGGGGGCGGGCATGCGGTAGATCCTTCCGTAGCTGGTGGGCTGGGCGACGGGCCAATCATGGGGCCGGGCAAAAAACGCAGGGATCGGCCAGAAACCTCTTGAGCTAAAGTTAGGTTTAGAAATTATCACGGATGGAGGCAAGACATATGGAAGGAGCCTCCGCGATGACTGCAACGCTCGAACACGCCAATATCTGCGTCAGCGATCCCGACAAGACCGCCGCATGGATGGAAAAAATCTTTGGCTGGCACATCCGCTGGCAAGGGCCGGCCCTGAACGGTGGCTACACCGTACACGTGGGGTCCAAGGACAGCTACCTCGCGCTCTATGCGCCCGCCGAGGGTCTGGCCGACCCGACCCCGCGCTATTCCAGCAAGGGCGCGCTCAACCATCTTGCGGTCGTGGTCGAGGATCTCGATGCCGCCGAAGCGGCGGTGAAGGCGGCCGGCTACACGCCAAAAAGCCATGCGGATTATGAACCAGGACGCCGGTTCTATTTCCTCGACGAAGAGGGGGTGGAGTATGAGCTCGTTGAGTATGATTGACCTTCTGTTCCTGGCCGCAAACGGACCGCGCGGGTTACGGGACTTCGGCCCCGCGCGGCGACATCGGGCGCGGCCTCCACGGCCTCCCAGTCTGACCGGGCCGCTGCCGCCGAGGCCCCGCTGGCTGCGTTAAACACCCGCAGCAAACAGCAAAAGCCCGCACATCCCGCGCAGCCCCCCTTGCAATTGCATCCATGATTGGGTCAGGTATTTGCCAACACGACGGCTCGCCCCGCTGCTCCTCGCGGCGGGGCGGTGGCGTTCAAGAGACATGAAACAACAAAAGAACGAACCACGAAAGCGGACAAGACCATGGACAAGATCCCGATGACGCCGACGGGCTTTCAGGCGCTGGAAGCGGAACTTAAGAATCTCAAGAGCGTGGAGCGCCCGGCCATCATTCAGGCCATTGCCGAGGCCCGCGAGCTGGGCGATCTGTCGGAAAACGCCGAATACCACTCCGCCCGTGAAAAGCAGTCCTTTATCGAGGGCCGTATCAAGGAGCTCGAAGGCGTGCTGTCGCTGGCCGATGTGATCGATCCGGCGAAACTGTCGGGCGCGATCAAGTTCGGCGCCAAGGTCACCGTGGTGGACGAGGACACCGACGAAGAGAAGACCTGGCAGATCGTGGGTGAGCACGAGGCCAATATCGAGGCGGGTCTGCTGAATGTGAAATCCCCCATCGCGCGCGCCTTGATCGGCAAGGAAGAAGGCGACAGTGTAGAGGTGCGCACCCCGGGCGGGGATCGTGCCTATGAGATTCTCAAGATCACCTACGCCTAGGCAAAACCAAGCACACAGAGGGACATAGCGGGCAGGACATGACCACCGATCCCAGCCAGAAGGACCAGCCCTCTGCCGCCCGGCAGGCCGGTATGGCATTGCCGGAACTGGAGAGCAGTTCCCGGACGCCGCTTGGCCTGCCCGAGCTGGCGGCGCTGGCGCTGGCGGTGCTCTGGGTGCTGGTCATCCTTGCGGTCTATGTGCTGGCGCCCGACATGGCGCTGTCGACCGAGTGGAACGCGCCCTTGGTGCGGGTGCTTGCGGTGATGATGCCGGTGCTGATGCTGCTGGTGGCCGCAATCGCGCTGCGGTCGGCCCGGATCATGCGCGAAGAGACGGATCGCCTGCATGCGGCGATTTCCAGCCTGCGTCATATGTATCTGGCCCATACCCAGGCGGCGGCCGCGGTGTCCGAGCCCTCGGTGACCAAGAAGCTGGAAGAGATCGCTGAAACCGCCCGCAAGACGGAGACGGTTCTGGCCACCTTCCAGTCCACCCGCCGCACGCCGGAACGGCTGGCGATTCCGTCCAAGGCGATGGAGGCGGTGGCCGAACAGGGATCGCTGGAGCTGGGCACCTCTGCCGAGGACATGTCGCCGCCCCTGTCCAATGAGCATTTCATCCGGGCGCTGAACTTCCCGGAGTCGGCTGAGGATGAGGATGGCTTTGTCTCCCTGCGCCTTGCGCTGAAGGACCGCCACGCGGCGCAGGTGATCCGCGCCGCCCAGGATGTGCTGACCCTGCTGAGCCAGGAAGGCATCTACATGGATGACCTGCGCCCCGACCGTGCCCGCCCCGACATCTGGCGTCAGTTTGCCAATGGCGCGCGCGGACGCGCGGTCGCGGCGCTTGGCGGGGTGCGGGACCGGTCATCGCTGGCGCTGTCGTCGGCGCGGATGAAGCAGGACCCGCTGTTTCGCGACAGTGCCCACCACTTCCTGCGCCGTTTCGACCAGATGTTCACCCGGTTTGAGGCGGAGGCGACCGATACGGAGATCTCCGCCCTGAGCGACACCCGCACCGCCCGTGCGTTCATGCTCCTGGGGCGTGTTGCGGGCACCTTCGACTGATGCGCAGCACGTTTGGGGCTGCGGACGCATGACCCTGCGCCCGGCCCGCGCCGAGGATGCCTCAAGCCTTGCGGCCCTGTCGCTGGAGGTCTGGATCAGCACGTATCTGCGCCGGGGCATCAACGCGCATTTTGCGGATTATGTGCTGTCAGAATTTACGCCGGCCCGAATGGCGGCATTGATCGACGCGCCGGATCACAGCATCATCGTCTCACAGAACCAGGATGGCATTGATGGCTACATCCGGATGTCGCACCGCTGTCCGGACCCGCTGGCAGGCCACCACCAGACCGAAATCGCCACGCTCTACGTGCAGCCGCGTCATCATGGCAAGGGCATTGGCCGCGCGCTCTTGTCAGCCGGCATGCGGGCTGTACAGGAGGCGGGAGCTGCCTCGGTCTGGCTCACCACCAACTCTGAGAATGCGCCCGCCATCGCCTTCTACCGCGCTCAGGGCTTTGAGCGGATCGGCATCACGCAGTTTTGCATTGAGGATCAGGCCTATCAAAACGATGTTTTTGCGCGGGCGCTGAACCTCTGACGACATTGACCGGGGACGCAAGGACGGGGAAGCTCCCGCCCGTCACAACTGCATTATAAATGCAGCCGTTCCCGTTGGGCCCGGCGCGCCCTGCGGGCGCGGCCCGCGATTTACAGCGATAGGGGTCATTCAGGCGCGCCCCACAGCGCGCCCGCAGGGCGCGCTGCCGGGCCCAAACGGGGGTGGTGGCATCTGTGATGCCGCCGCGCTCGGCGGGAGCGCCCCCGCCCGCCCTGTCACCCCATGCCAAAGCTGGCGAAAGGGATAAATCGCACAGGATCCCCCGGCGCGATCTCGGCGGCCCCGTCGGGCAGCTCCACCAGACCCTCGGCCCAGCTGAGGCCCGAAATCCGGCCTGAGCCTTCGGATTTGAACACCTCCGCCCGTCCTGCCCGCATACGCGCGCGCAGATACTCCCGCCGCCCCGGCTTCTTGCGTTTTGCAAAGGCGGCTGGCACCTCGAACCCCTGCGGCTCTGCCCAACCGGCGCCAGCCATCAGCCCCATCGCGGGGCGGGCAAACACCAATGTACAGACCAGCGCCGCCACCGGATTGCCCGGCAGGCCAAAGACCGGCGTGCCCTGCCACATCCCCAGCGCCAGCGGGCGGCCCGGTTTCAGAGCGATGCGCCACTCCTGCATCGCGCCAGCCTCGCGCAGCAGAGCCGACACATGGTCCTCATCCCCGGCCGAGGCGCCACCGCTGGTCAAGATCACATCCGCCTGCGCGGCGGCCTGATCAAGCGCTGCGCCAAGCCCGGCGCGGTCATCTTTGATCCGCCCCATATCCACCGTCTCAAAACCGAACTGCCGCATCAGAGCCAGCAACATCGGACGGTTGGCATCGTAGATCTGCCCCAGACCTGCTGGCTCGCCGGGGTCCACCAGTTCATCGCCGGTGGAGATCACCGCCACCCGCAGAGGTTTGCGCACCAGAAGCTCTGCAAGCCCGGTGGCAGAGGCCAGCGCCAGATCCGCTGGGGTCAGCACCCGGCCTGCGGTCAGGATCACATCCCCTGCGGCCACATCCTCGCCCGCCTTACGGGTATTGGCCCCCGGTTTCAGCGGTCCGTTAAAGGCGACAGAGGCCCCATCCGTGCGCACGTCTTCCTCAAGGATCACCGTATCAACCCCCTCGGGCAGCGCCGCACCCGTCAGGATGCGGATTGCCTGTCCCGGCGGCACGACACCGTTAAACGGCACCCCGGCAGCGGCACGCCCTGCCACCAGCGGCATCACATGCGCTCCTTCGGGGCGCCCGCCGGCAAAGCCATAGCCATCCACCGCCGTATTGGGTTGCGGCGGGTTGGAACGCAGCGCAATTGCATCCTCGGCAAGGACACGCCCCAGCGCCTCGGACAAGGACACGGTCTCCGCCCCGGTCACCGGTCCCAGACGACCGCGCAACAATGCCAATGCCTCGTCCACGGGCGTCCAGTCCACCCCTTGCGGCAAAGCGAAACAATCATTGCTGAGAGGCGGTGGTGTGAGGGTCATCAGTCAGGCTCCACGGCGAAAATCCAGCCCTCTTCCAATGCGATGGGGGCGGTCACGTTCAGATATCGGTTCAGGTCTGCCACAGGGCGACGGGCGAGGTCCAGCGCCACGCTATGCACCTGCCAGGCGTCCTTGATCCACCCGTCGGGGGCCGGAGGGGTCGTGAGCGACGGCCAGATTTCCAACAGCGCGACCGGCGTATCGAGCGGCTCGAACGGCCAGACCGCCACATGGGGCGCAAACCCTGCGCGCAGGCGATGCAGCACCGGCAGGCCCATCATGACCTGCCCGCCAACCGCACCCACACCAGACATCTGCCAGCAGGTGAAGCTGCCCTTGGCGCTATGTTCCACCGCTCGACGATCTGCAAAGGGGTTGTGATAACGCACCTTGCGACGCGGCAGGCCGGGAATGTCACGCCTCAGCCCATTGCCCCAGAACGGACCCTGCCTCTGCGGTCCCGACCCAAGGCTCAGATTGATCTCACCTGCCAGATCAAAGCGATTGTTCGCCTTCGGTGCATCCTCGATCCGGTCAGCGAACCATTGCCACAGGGCCAGCGGGTCAGGCCTGCCCGTCATCTCCGCTGCAAAGCCTGCCGGGTAGCCAAACGGGAAATCGAACCCAAGCGCCACCCTGCGGCCCGCTGTCAGTTCGGTGTCGATCAGATCAGCCAGCCATTCCTGCGCCAACGCGCGATTGCGCAGGTAGACAGGGGCCTCAGCCGCGCCCCCGCGCGCCACGCAGACCCAGATGGCATCCTTGCGCGGACGCGGTCCGGTGTCGTTGCCCCCGGACCAATCCACCATGACAAACGTGTCAAAGCCCCTCAGAGCCCCAGCTCCGCCGCGATAAAATCGGCAATCGCCGCCGTGTCATCGAGATCAAAGACAGGACGATCAAGCTCCAGCGCCGTATCAGAGGCCACCGCGCGAATGGTCGGATCGTTTAGAGCGATCAGCGCCGTCGATGCCTCCGCCCTGTGCACTTCGATCTTTGGATGGGTCTCGCGCTTGTAGCCCTCGATCAGGATCAGGTCGACCGGCCGCATCCGGGCGAGGAGCTCCGTCAATGAGGGTTCCTGCGCGCCGCGCAACTCCTGCATGATGGCGACGCGATTGGGCGAGGCCAGCACCACCTCTGATGCACCCGCAACACGGTGGCGATGACTGTCCGTGCCGGTCTGGTCCACATCGGTGGCGTGATGGGCATGCTTGAGGGTCGAGACCGTGAGGCCACGTGCGGTGAACTCCGCCACCAATCGCTCCATCAGCCCGGTCTTGCCGTTGTTCTTCCAGCCCGTCACCCCATAGAGCTTCATCGCAGCAGACCTTCTGCCCGCGCCAGATCGTCGGGCGTGTTGACGTTGAAGAAGGGATCAAAGGGCTCCGCCTCAAACAGGGCTTCGCGTCCGTCGTGCTGGTCGGTCCACAGGACCACCTTGCGCAAACCGCCGGTGAGTGCCGCCCGCAGATCATCGCGCAGGGCAACCGGCCACAGACCAAACGTCGGGTGGCGGTTCACCCGCCCCTTGCCGCCGGATTTCAGCACCTCATCGCCGCTCTTGGGGGTGGTTGCCAGAACCAGCGGGTGGCGCTGCCCATCAGAGGCCGCGACCAGCCGCGCCACCAGATCATGCGGGAAAAACGGCGTATCAGCCGCCACCGTGACAATCGCCGCCGCCCCCTGTTCCGCCGCCCAATCGAGGCCCGCAAGAACCCCCGCCAGCGGACCCGCAAAGCCCTCGATACTGTCCGGGATGACCGGCAGCCCAAAGTTATCAAACCGCGCCCCGTCACCATTGGCGTTGAGCGCGATCTGACGCACTTGCGGTGACAACCGGTCGATGACTCGCGCCATCAGGCTCTGACCACCAAGGGACAAAAGCCCCTTATCACCGCCCCCCATCCGGGTCGCGAGGCCACCGGCAAGGATCACACCAAGGGGTTGGGTCATGTCACATTCTCCGTCCAAGGGTCAGGCCGCAGCAACATGGCTCCCGCCACACTGACGCCTAAGGCCATCCATAAAAATACCCACGTGAAAAAGTACCCAAACAGCACCACGACGAGCGCCTGCATCAAATAGACCGAAAGAGCCAAGCGCCGATAGGACTGCAGGGCCGACAACGCCTCTTGCGAGTGTTTCAGCTGTGGCGGTGGCCCCCAAAGCGTAAGCCGCCAAAACAATCTGCGATGCGAGTACTCTTGGCGAGCACCCAGTATCGGCACAATCGGGTTTCCACGTCGCCACCCAAGTGCGGCGCGGTGCTGCCATGAGGTCGTCTCCATTGCGCTAAAATAGCGCCCCAAGAGCGACTTCGTTTTCCACAAGATCGCAAGTGCAGAGAACCCGACCACGATCCACGCCATAAAACCGACAACGATCCATATCCCAAAATCACGTTCCATGGCTCACTTCCATCCACTCGCGGCGCACCCACAGCGGCACAGCCGCGACGCGCGCCGAGGGGCCTCGATGGCCCTGAGGCGCGCTGCCCCCCCGCGCGGTCAATCCGCACTCTTGCGGCGGTGTTTCTTGTCTTCTTCCGGCATCGCAGAGGGGTCCACATCGCGCGCCAGACGCTCCTCACCCGCCAAGCAGACAAACCTTTGCCCGCGCATCCGGCCGATCAGCGTCAACCCGACTTGCCGCGCGATCTCCACGCCCCAGGCAGTGAATCCAGACCGCGAGGCCAGCACCGGGATGCCCATCATCGCGGTCTTGATCACCATCTCCGAGGTCAGCCGCCCGGTGGTATAGAGGATCTTGTCCGATGCCTCTGCCCGCTCCGACAGCATCCAGCCTGCGATCTTGTCCACCGCATTGTGGCGCCCCACGTCCTCCATGTAGACCAGCGGGCGGTCCTCCCGACAGAGCACGGTGCCATGGATCGCACCTGCCTCCAGATAGAGCGAGGACGTGCGGTTGATCTCATGTGCAAGCGTATAGAGCCAGGATGTCTTCACCGGCGTTGCGGGCAGGGTCACGCCCTCCAGCCCCGCCATCATATCCCCAAAGACGGTGCCGACCGCGCAGCCCGAGGTGCGGGTCTTTTTCTGGAGCTTTTCTTCATGCGAGGTCTCGACCTCGGTGCGCACCACGACCGTCTCGACCTCTTCGTCGTAGTCGACGCGGGTCACGACATCCTCAGCGCTCAGCATGCCCTGGTTTTTCAGAAACCCCAGCGCCAGATACTCCGGGTAGTCGCCAATCGTCATCGCGGTGACGATCTCCTGCCGGTTCAGATAGATCGTGAGAGGGCGCTCCTCGACCACCGAAATCTCGGCCTCCTGGCCAAGATGATCAACGCCGGTGACCTTGCGCGTCAGACGCGGGTTGCCGGGATCCGGTGCAATACGGTATTCCGTTGCCACGTTAAGTTTTGCCAATTGCCAAGCGCCTCCAACCCGCGTAGCCATGTGAGGCATAACCTAAGGCCCCGTCATGCCAATCTCCACCGTGAAATCCGCCTTTTGGAAAGGCATGCGCGACAGCGCCCCGTTTGTGCTGGTCTCCGGCCCCTTTGGCCTGCTGTTCGGCGTGCTGGCCGCCGAGGCCGGGCTGAACGTCATCGAGGCGTTTTCCTTTTCGCTTGCGGTGTTTGCCGGCTCTGCCCAGTTCACCGCGCTCCAGTTGATGCAGGAACAAAGCCCGACGTTGATCGTGCTGATCTCCGCCCTCGCCGTGAACCTGCGGGTGGCGATGTATTCGGCCTCGCTCACGCCCTACCTGGGCGATGCACCGCTCTGGCAGCGGGCCTGTGCGGCCTATGTCACCGTGGATCAATCCTATGCTCTGTCGATGATCGAATTCGAACGCCGCGCCGACTGGGGCACGTCGGAACGGATGGCCTATTTCTTTGGCACCAACGGGCTGGTGGCGCCCTTCTGGATGGTGGCGACGATCACCGGCGCGCTGGTGGGGGCATCGGTGCCCGACAGTCTCGGGCTGGATTTTGTGCTGCCGATCGCCTTTCTGGCGATGATCGGGCCGATGCTGCGCACCCCGGCGCATGTTGTGGCCTGTTTCACCGCCTGTGCCGTCGCGCTGCCGGCGGCGATGCTGCCCTACAACCTCGGTCTGATCGTGGCCGGGCTGGCCGGGATGATGGCGGGGGCGCAGGCGGAACTGTGGTTCGAACGCCGCACCGCAACCAAGACGGAGGTATAGGCATGGCTGGGCCCGAAATGAGCTTTGATCGCAGCACGCTCTGGATTGTCATTGCCGGATTGGCGGTGGGCTCTTATGCGCTGCGCTTTGCCTTTATCGGGCTCGTCGGCAATCGCGCGATGCCCGCCTGGCTGATGCGGCACCTGCGCTATACCGCGGTGGCGATCATCCCGGCGCTGGTGGCACCGCTGGTGGTCTGGCCGGCGCCGACCGGGGGCACGCCGAGCTTGATCCACTTCGCAGCTGCCGCGCTCACCTTTGCAATTGCGGCGCTAACAAAGAACGTGCTTCTGGCGATGGTGTCCGGTGCCTGCAGCCTGTGGGTGCTGATGTATCTCACCGGCTGAGCCCGCCGGAGCGCTCAAGGGCCGTCTTGCAGCCCTGCAAACGGCGCTTTTGGACAGGCGGGCCTTAGGTTCTCTGGCTCAAAGGCACGGGCGCCCCATCAGCTGCCGGTATCTGCGTTCAGGCTGGCATTGCCCGCCTCCAGACCCGCAGAGAGATCCTCGCTGTCGTTTTCATAGTATTTGCCGGTCTCGACACCGGGAAACTGCGCGAATTGTTCCTGGAGTTTCACCGGATAATAGGTCACGTCGATGCCCTCGAAGCCCGGGACCTGGCGCAGGATCGACGAGGTCGCGTTGGCGCAGAACGCACCCGGGACGCGGCCATTGGTGGTGACCAGCTGATAGGCCATCTGGGCCTGCGCGGGCGTCAGCGCGACCTCCTGCGTCACCACATGAAAGGTCTCGCGCGCATGGGCGCTGCGATAGGCCTGGAACACGCGCGGGGAAATGCCAAACAGCACGTCCTGACGCTCCGGCACCACATCGGCGTAGAACGAGCCGGCCGGGTCAAAGATCACACGTTCGGAGGCATTCACCATCAGCGCCGTGTGTCCGCCCTGGCCGGTCCGGTTGTTCACCACCGTTATCAGCGTCATCGACGGCCCGCCCGCATCCCGATACCGCACCGCTGCGATCGTGTCGGGATCAGCGTCCGGACGTTGGGGCGCCGCGCATCCGGCAAGTGCCGCGCAGAGCGCAAGGATCAGGATCGGCTTGCGCATCGGACGGTGCTCCTGAATGTCGCGGCGAGATGGGGGGCTGGTCGGACGAGCAGAACTCAGGTTGCGAAGATCGCCAGGAACAGGGCAAAAACAACCAGCGCAATGCAGAAACGCGTGACGAAGGTCATGAAGCCCGCGTAGGTCTGTTCTTGAACGGTGGTATCCATGGTGCCGTGCTTGTGTTCAGCCATAACTGTGAAGTCCTGTTCGCATCTTCCTGTTGCACGTGGTGATACTGGATTTCAAAACGGCTGTCACCACCCCACGCACCGGACATGTTTCAAAACCACTGCGGCAACCAACCGCAGACCTGGCACCTCGTCAAAACCACAGCGGCAAGGGGCAACTCCCGCCCCTTTGTGCATGAGGCAGAGCCTCCCGCAAAAGCGTTGGGCCCGGCAGGGGCGGCGCCGAAGGCGCCGCCCCTGCCCCCCGGCGATTTGCAAAGCAAAGCGCAATCCCTCGATGACCGAACGGAACGGGCCGCCCATATTGTCCGGACTGACCCGGGCTCATCCCATCAGGCCTGATCTTCGAGCTCCGCCACCAGACGAAACCCGATCCGCTTGGCTGGCTCTTCCGGTTTGGGCTTGGGCATCGCCCGCAGGATCACGTTCAGCTGGCTCACATGCTGCACCAGCTGCGTTCGGGCGCCACGCGAATCGCTGCCGTAGAAGGTCACGATGTCCGGGTCAAAATACCCCATGCCCTCGATCCGCAGCACACCGGCATCGCCACCGGCAAACCCCATCGCCACCTCATGCTCGCCATCCAGCGTCTTCTCAAAGTTCTGGATGTAGAGGATCAGCCGTTCATAGGCCCAGCGCGCCGGGCTCTTCTGCTCTGGCGCGGGCACCTTCTGCATCGGGGCCGGCACATCCTTCAACGCCGCGGGCGCATCGGGATCCGTATGCACCTCGCGATGGCAGGGCAGCGCCGCCGCCTCTGCCGCCTCGGCGCTGGTGGAAATCTTGTCGTCCATTGGAAACGTCCTTGGGTCGTCGATATTTCACCCAAGGTGGCAGGCTTAGCGCCGTTGGTAAACCCAAGCCTCATCATCGCGCCGTGTGCGCGAGACCTGGCCGGTGCGGTAGAGGTGATTGACATGGGCCACCGCCTCGACCAGCGCGAGCCCGTATTCGCCCGGTCCAATGCTGCGTTTGAAGAGCGGAGGAAAGCACTCGGCGGCGCTTTTGGGACTGTCCAGGTGATCCAGCAACCGGTCCAGCGCGCCGTGGTGATTGTCGATCAATTGCCGCATCCTGAGCGGCAGCCGGGTAAACGGCAGCTTGTGCCCGCCCAGCGCCAGATGCTCGGGGCGCGCCAATGCCGCCAGTCGCTCGCAGGCCTCCAGCCATTCCGCCAGTGGATCAGCCTCGGGTTCGGTGGCATAGACGCCGATATTGGGGCTGATGGAGGACAGCACCTGATCGCCGGTCAGCACGAGGTTATCGTCCCGGCTCCAGAAGGTTGCGTGCTCCGGCGCGTGGCCATTGCCCATATGCACGTCCCAGTCGCGTCCACCCATGCGAAACACATCGCCCTGCTGCACGCGGGTAAAGCCCAAGGGCATCGGGTAGACCGTATCGGCAAAGTTAAAGGGCCGGTCGGCCTTGCGCGTCGCGTAGGTCTCCGGGTCCATGCCGGCGCTGCGATAATAGGCCAGTGTTTCCGCAGGCCATTGCTCCTGCACATCCAGCGTCAGCATCCGGGCAAACAGCCACGCCGTGCGGGTGGTGACCAGCTCCGCGCCGTGTTCGGACTGAAACCAGCCCGCATTGCCGATATGATCGGGGTGGTGATGGGTCACCACCACCCGGCGCACGGGTTTGCCGCCCAGAGGCCCCGCCATCAACTGCTCCCAGATGCGGCGGGTCTTGTTTGAGGACATGCCAGTATCCACCACCGTCCAGCTGTCTCCCTCGTCGAAGGCATAGACATTGACGTGATCGAGCTTCATCGGCAGCGGCAGGCGCATCCAGAGAACGCCCTCGGCGACCTCAATCGCCTCGCCCTGTGCGGGCGGCTCTTCCCACGGGGTGCGGGGGGCCACATCGGCGACAGACACCATCAGCTTGCCAGTTCTTCTGCGGTGAGGGCAAAGGCCCCCGCAGCGCCTTCGCGGGCGTGGATCAGATAGGCTGCGTGCTGGGGCAGCATCCGCTTGATGTAGAACCGCGCCAGTTTCTCACGCGCGCCGCCCTTGTCCGCCAAGGCCGCAGCAAGGTGATAGTGCCCGCCCAAAACACGGGCGAAGGCCATCAGATAGGGCACGGCCCCGGCAAAGCGGTCCTGCATATCCGCTTCGACCAGCCATTCGGTGGCCTCACGCAGGGTTTCGCAGGCCTGCCAGACGGCCTCGGCCATATTGGGGTGCGTGGGGCGGGCGCGCTCGGCCTGTTCTTCGATCTCGTCGATCAGGCGATGCGCCATCTCGCCACCGTCCATCATCTTGCGCGCCACAAGGTCCATGGCCTGAATGCCATTGGTGCCCTCATAGATCGCCGTCACCCGCACGTCGCGGTAGAACTGCGCAGCACCTGTTTCCTCAATGAAACCCATACCGCCATGCACCTGCACGCCCTGCTCGGACACGCGGATGCCGGTCTCGGTGCCAAAGGCCTTGGCAATCGGTGTCAGGAAAGCCGCGCGGGTTTTCCACTCGGCGTCTCCTGTGGCGGTGCCCATATCGATGGCCCCCGCACAGGCCAGCATGATCGCGCGCGATGCATAGACATCCGCCTTCATCTCCATCAGCATCCGGCGCACATCGGCGTGGTCCACGATGGTGCCCGTGCCACCCTCGCCCGGGGTCTTGCCCTGTTTGCGATCCAGCGCATAGGCCAGCGCGTGCTGATAGGCGCCTTCGGCTGCGCCAACACCCTGACCGCCCACACCAAGACGGGCGTTGTTCATCATCGTGAACATCGCCGCCATGCCGCCATGTTCCTTGCCCACGAGCCAGCCGGTTGCGCCATCGTATTGCATCACACAGGTGGGCGAGCCATGCAGGCCCATCTTGTGCTCAAGGCTGACCACCTTGAGGCTGTTGGCCTTGCCCGGGTTACCGTGCTCGTCGGGCAGGTACTTGGGCACAAGAAAGAGCGAGATCCCCTTTGTGCCGGTCACCCCATCCGGCAGCCGCGCGAGCACAAGGTGACAGACGTTTTTGGTAAAGTCATTGTCGCCCCAGGAGATATAGATCTTCTGGCCGGAGACCGCATAGGTGCCATCGCCGTTGTCTTCTGCCTTTGAGGACAGCGCCCCCACGTCAGACCCCGCCTGCGGCTCGGTGAGGTTCATGGTCCCCGACCACTCGCCAGAGATCAGCTTTGGCAGATAGAGATCCTTCAGCGCATCAGAGGCATGATGCTCCAGCGCCTCGATCTGACCCTGGCTCATCAGCGGGGCCAATTGCAGGCTGAGACACGCGCCCGACATCATCTCATTGACCGAGGTGGTCAGCGACATCGGCAGCCCCATGCCGCCATATTCGGGGTCCGCGCTCATCCCGATCCAGCCGCCCTCGGCGATCGCCTTGTAGCCGTCACCAAACCCCGGCGAGGTGCGCAGGACGCCGTTTTCCAGCCGCGCCGGTTCCAGATCGCCGGCGCGTTGCAGGGGCGCCATGACCGCATCGCACATCTTGGCGGCTTCGGTCAGGATCGCGCTGGCGACATCCGCATCCGCATCGGCAAAGCGCTCGGTCGCGGTTATGCGATCAAAGCCGAGGATCTCGGACAACAGGAACTGATATTCGGAAACGGGGGCGCGATAGCTCATCTGAGGGACCTCTTCTCATCGGGGCGGCGTGGCGTGCGCCATGCGGGCCTGCGCCGCTTGGCAACCGCGCCCATAGCCGTTATTTACTGTGCCTTGGCCCATGTCGTAAACTGCCCCGCACCGCACGCAATCAAAACGCGGCGTCATCGGGCAAAGTGACGGAACGGCCACTGGATGGATCTACCCCAAGAGTTGCGCCGATGACCCAAAGCCCGATCAAGACCGAAGCGCTGGATGCCGCGCCCGCCGGGATCGCCCGTGCGGCGGCATTGTTGCAGGCCGGAGAGCTCGTCGCCTTTCCGACCGAGACGGTCTACGGGCTGGGTGCGGATGCGCGCAATGGCACCGCGGTGGCCGGGATCTACGCCACCAAGGGGCGGCCGACGTTCAACCCGCTGATCGCGCATGTGGCGGATGTGGCATCGGCGCGCGCGCTGGTCGAGTGGAATGACATGGCCGAGGCCATGGCAGCGGCGCACTGGCCCGGCCCCCTGACGTTGGTCCTGCCGCTGCGATCCGGCCATGGCGTGTCACCGCTGGTGACGGCAGGGCTCGACACGCTGGCGGTGCGCGTGCCCGCCAAGGCCTGCGCTCGGGCGTTGCTGGCGGCGGTCGGCGGGCCGGTGGCCGCGCCCTCTGCCAACCCCTCCGGGCGGATCAGCCCGACCACCGCAGCGCATGTGGAGGCGGGGCTTGGCGGCAGCATCGCGGCGATCCTCGACGACGGCCCCTGTACGGTGGGGGTGGAATCCACGATCCTCGGGCTGGCCGGCGATGTGCCCGTTCTGTTGCGCCCCGGCGGGTTGTCCGCCGAAGAGATCGAGGCGACGCTGGGGCATGCGATTGCCGAACGCGACAGCAGCGACCCGCTGACCGCGCCGGGGCAGCTCCTGTCCCATTACGCGCCCAAAGCCAGCGTGCGCCTGAATGCGACACGGTTTGAGCCCGGCGAACTATCGCTTGGGTTTGGGGCGGGGCAATGCGACCTCAACCTGTCGGCTACGGGCGACCTGCGCGAGGCCGCAGCCAATCTCTTTGGCCATCTGCATGCGCTGGATGCGCGGGCCAGGCCCATTGCGGTGGCGCCGATCCCCGAACAGGGACTGGGCGTTGCCATCAATGACCGCTTGCGGCGCGCTGCCGCCCCGCGCTGACACGCGTTGGTGCCGGAGCTCCCTGCGGCAAGGCCCCGCCACCACAGATCTGCCCAAGACCCAGACACCCGCTTAGGCGCGCGCCGGATGCGACCGGACCCGCGCCGCGTCAGCGGCGCCGGGCCCAACGGGAGGACGGCATGTCCAATGCCGCCCGACGGGCGGGAGCGCCCCCGTCTCGCCGCCCCTGCCCCGCTGACCCTGACGGATCAGGCGTGACCGGCATCCATCGACAGGTTCAACGGCGTCACACCGATGCTGGCCAGCGCCGCCTCCCATTTGTCATCTGCCGTATCGGTAAAGATCATTTCAGGCTCGGCCTCCGCCGTGAGCCAACCGTTCTGGGCAATCTCATCCTCCAGCTGCCCGGGCCCCCATCCTGCATAGCCCAGCATAACCAGAAACTGCTCCGGCCCGCGCCCCTCGGCGATTTCTTCCAGCACATCCAGCGTGGCCGTCATCGAAAACCCGGGCTTCACCGGCAGCGAGTTCACGGTCGAGATATATTCATCCGAATGCAGCACAAATCCGCGCTGGGTCTCCACCGGCCCCCCGAAATAGACCGGCGCGCGCCCGGGCGTCGGTTTGGTCTCGATCTCCAGCTGGTCGAACAGCGTCCTGAGTTCCACGCCGGGGGCGAGCTTGTTGATAATCAGCCCCATCGCCCCTTCATCCCCGTGCGAACACAGAAACACCACCGAGTTGTCAAATCGGGGATCCCCGATTCCCGGCATGGCGATCAGCAACTTACCTGTCAGTTCCATGTGACTGCCTCTGTTGCGGCGCGTGGCCTTTGGACCCAGCATGACGCGCAGGCGCGCCACATGCAACCCTGCCCCCCTTGGTCATAAACACCCCGGAACTGTCACGTTTGAGTTACTTCCCCGAGCGCTCTCCGGGATGTGACTTGGCTTTGACGGTGCCCGGAGGCAATAGCTCTGGGCATGACCTTGCATCCTTCCTGGCGTACCCGCCTTGCGATCCTCCTGCTTGCCTGGGCTGCTCTGACTGCGGCCGTGGCCCCCGTTGCCGCGCAGGAGAACATGGCTGACCTCGTGTCCATCGATGTGCTCGATGGCGGCCCCTCTGCCGACGGGCGCTACATGGGAGCATTGCACCTACGCCTCGCCGAGGGGTGGAAAACCTACTGGCGCGCGCCGGGCGATGCCGGCATCCCGCCGCAGTTCAATTGGCACGGATCGCGCAATATCGCCGAACTGCGCATCACCTGGCCCACGCCCGAGGTGTTTCTGACCTCGGGTATGCGCACCATCGGCTATCACGACGAGCTGGTGCTGCCGATCGAGATCACCCCCAAGACACCAGGCCAGCCGATCCGCATCAAGGGCCGGATGGAACTGGGTCTGTGCAAAGACGTCTGCATCCCCTCCGAGCTGCGCTTTGACCATCGCGCCGACCTGACGGCCGGACGCCACCCGGCCATCGCGGCCGCGCTCGCGGCACGGCCCTACTCCGCCAGCGAGGCGCAGGTGCGGGCGGTGACCTGCCGCCTGTCGCCCACGCCTTACGGGCTGAAAGTCTCCGCCCGGATCGCGATGCCCTCCGCGGGCGGCGAGGAATACGCCGTGATCGAAGGCGACGGCACTTTGATCGCGACAGAGACCAAATCCTGGCGCGAGGGCCGCGAGTTGGTCGCCGAGGCCGAGCTTTTGCCTGCCGCAAATGGCCCGGTTGCGGTTGACCGCTCTGCCCTGCGCTTTACGGTGCTGGGCACATCGCATGCGGTGGACATCCGGGGCTGCACGTCGGGCTAAGGGCCCATCATCACGCCGCCCCCCCCTGTCATCGCCGCGCCCTTTGTGTCGACAGAAGGCCTCTATCCTGATGACCGATCCAGCCGCGGCCCCGCCGCGCCGACCGATCCTTGGTGCCCTCGGGGTGGTCTGCGCCCATATCGAGGGCGAGGATTGCGTGATCCTTGTAAAGCGCAAGAACCCACCCAATGCGGGTACATGGGGGTTTCCCGGTGGTCATGTGGAGCTGGGTGAAACCGCCGCCGAGGCCGCCGCGCGCGAATTGTGCGAGGAAACCGGTGTTGTCGCGGCCCCCGGCGCGCAGCTGATGACGCTCGACGTGATCCCGCGCAATGCGGATGGCTCGGTGGGCGGGCAGTATTTCCTTGTCGCGACGCTGTGCCATTATGTCTCCGGCCAGCCGGTGCCCGATGATGACGCGCTGGAGGCCCGTTGGGTCCCGGTTGCGCGGATCGAGGATCTGGGCCTTGAGCTGTTGGACCGGGTGGCGGATCTGGCGCGACTGGCTCAGGCGTCCTGGCGCGCTGTGCCCCGCGCCGCGCCGATCGCGCCGATCACATAGGTCACCCCGCCCAGCACAACCAACCCGCCCAGACACATCAGCAACGCCGCGCGGATGGGGGCGACCTCGGCCAGCCCCGGCAGCATCTGCCGAAGGCTTGCGGGCAGCACGCCGTTTGCCATGGTCCAGCCAAGGGTCACCGCGATCCAGCCGACCTGTGCCAGACCGCTCAGCAGCATCAAGCCCCGCAGGCGGCGGGCCCCCGCATGCGACCCCGCAGCCAGGGCACGTTTCAACGACCGGATCGGGCGGGCCACATCGGCCTGGATTGCGACCAGCGCCGGCACCACCAGCAACACGAGGAACATGCCAAACCCAAGGCCATAGACCAGCGTGATGACCGTGGGTTTCAGAAACTGCGCCTGTTGCGAGGTCTCATACATCAGCGGCGCCAGCCCCAGAACGGTGGTCAGCGTGGTCAGCATCACCGGCCGCAACCGGTCCGCCGCCCCATCTATGATCGAGGGGATCAACCCGCGCTCTTGCGCGTATTCGTCAATGGTCGAGACCAGCACGATGGAATCGTTGATGATGATCCCTGTCATCCCCAACAGCCCCACGACGGTGAACATGCTCATCGGCAGCTCCCACAGGTGGTGGCCCCAGATGGTCCCGACGAGGCCAAACGGGATGATCGCCATCACCACGATCGGGCGCGTCCAGCTGGAGAAGATCCAGCACAGCACCAGATAAATCCCGGTGAGACACAGGATCAGCCCGGTGCGCGCATCGCTGAGAAACTCGTCCTCCTGCTCGCTGAGGCCGGACAGGCGGAACTCGATCTGACGTTCCTCGGCGATCTTGGGCAGGATCTCGGTTTCCAGCGCCTCGATGATGGCCTCGGCCTGCACCGGATCATCCTCGGAAATGTCGCCGGTGACGGAAATCAGCCGCACCCCGTTTTCGCGCCGGACGGTTGAGAATCCGGTGCGCTGGCTGACGGTCACGATATCCGCAAGGGGCACATAAATCCCTGACGGCGCGCGCATCTGGGTGCGTTCCAGAAAGTCCGCTGTCAGCTCCCCTTCGGGCAGTTCCACCCGGATCTGCGCAGAGCGCGGCCCGTCCGGGTAGGTGGCGGCCTCGATCCCGTTCAGGCGCCGGCGCAGGGCCTGACCGAGGTTTTCAATGGTGAAATTGAGCGCCTGTCCCTGCGGTGTCAGATCCAGAACCAGCTCTTCCTTGTCATAGGCGAGGTTGTCCTCCACCGCCGAAACCTCTGGATAGCGGGTCAGGGCGGTTTTCAGATCCTCTGCGGCGGCCTTCAGCGTGGTGACATCGGCGCCATAGAACTGCACGTCCAGCGCATCGCCACCGGGACCGGAGCGCCAGCCACGGAAGGACACCACCTCTGTCAGGGGCAATTGCACCACGCGCTCCTGCAGCTCGCCCACAAAGGCAAAGCTCGAATAGGGGCGCAGGTCCGCATCGATGAGCTCGATCGCGATACTGCCCAAGAGGTCGCTGTCCTTGGTTTCTGTCCCGGCAAGGCCCCGGCCCGTGTTGCCACCCACTTCGGCCATGACAAAATCGACCGGATTGCGGCCATAGCGTTCCTCATATTCCGCTCCCAGCGCCTCAACCGTGCGCTGAAATTCGCGCATCTGCTCCAGCGTGTCGGCGCGGGTGGCACCTTCGACCATGGCAAAATTGCCGGACACCGATGCCCGCTCCGGCGCGTTGAAGAAGCGCCAGGTGACATCGCCCTTGATGAACAGCGCCATCTGGCTGGCCAGCAGCACAAAGGCGCCCGCCACCACCACGTAACGCGCCCGGACCACACCGACCATCAGTGGCCGGAACAACTGGTCCCGGCACCAGCGAAAGCCCCGGTTCACCACCCGGTTTGGCGCGTCATACCAATGCCGCTCGCTGGTGTGGGCCAGGGCGTGCGCCATATGGTTGGGCAGGATCAGGAAACACTCCATCAGGCTCGCCGCCAGCACCGCAATGACGGTAAAGGGAATGTCGGCGATCAACTCGCCAAACCGCCCGCCGATGGCGACCAGGCCGAAAAAGGCGATCACGGTTGTAAGCGTCGCGGCAAAGACCGGCATCGCCATGCGCCGGGCAGCGTTTTCGGCGGCGACCATTGGCGGCTCGCCCAGGCGACGGGCGCGGAAATCCGCGTGTTCGCCCACCACGATGGCATCATCCACCACGATCCCCAGCGTGATAATCAGACCAAAGAGCGAGATCATGTTGATCGTCAGCCCACCGATATACATCAGCGCAATGGCGGCAAACATGGCCGCCGGGATGCCAGCGGCCACCCAGAATGCAATGCGGGCATTGAGGAACAAAAACAGCAGGATCACCACCAGCCCGAGGCCCATCAGCCCGTTGTCGACCAGAATATCGAGCCGCCCGGTGATTGCCTCGGCGCGGGTGCGGATGAGCGAGACCTCCACCCCCTGCGGCAGCGACAGGTTCATCTCGGCCACGACGTCCTCGACCTGCCGCTGGATCATGATCGCGTCGCCCTTGTCAGAGCGGTCCACCCGGATCGACATGGCCCGATTGTCGCCGACAAAATAGCTGCGCTGGCGATCCACGCCCTCGACCCGGATCGTGGCCACATCTCCAATCGTCAGCGCCGAGCCATCCGCCTCGGAGCGCAGGACAACCGCCTCCAGTTCCTCGGGCGTGCGTTTCTGGGTGCCGGTGCGCACGCGGGCGTTTGCGCCCTCGACCTCGCCCGCCGGGTTGATCTCCACCTCGGCGGCGATCACCGACGCAATCTCCGCCATGGTGATGTCATGGGCAATAAGCTGGCTGGAGGGCACCTCGACGATGGTGCGGGGGGCGGCGACACCACGAATGGTGGTGCGGGTGACGCCCACCTCAAAGAGCCGCAGGATCAGCTCATCCGCCAATAGCCCCAGTTGCTGCGCCCCGACCGGGCCGGTGATGACGATATCGGTGACCCGGTCACGCCAGATCGCGCGCTCGACCTCCGGATCTTCGGCGTCTTCGGGCAGGGTGGTGACCGCATCGACCGCATTCTGCACATCATCGGTGGCGCGGGCCATGTCCCAGCCGGGTTCAAAATCGATGTCGATCACAGCGCGCCCTTCGCGCGAGGACGACTGGGTCTCTTCGACCCCATCCACCGCCAGCAGGGCCGGTTCCAGCACCTGTACGATGGCGCTGTCGACGTCCTCGGGGCCGGCGCCCTCCCAGATCACGCTGACATCAACGGATTCGACAATCACATCCGGAAAGAACTGCGCCCGCATGTTGGGGATCGCGGCGGCGCCAAGCACCAGCAGCAGCATCAGCAACAGGTTCGCCGCCGTGCGATGGCGGGTGAAATAGCTCAGGATGCCGCTGGCCTTTTGGGTCGGTGTGATCGCCATGAGAAGTCACCTGTGCTTGATCGGGCTGCCCCCCTGGAGGGCGGGCGGCGGACACGACATGGGCCCGCGCCGCAGGCGGGCGTCAGCCGCCCATGTTCTGTTCGATGCGCGTCACCAGCTTGGCGGGAACGCGCGCCTGTTCCAGCTGCGCCAGCACGCGGGTCTTCACCGCACTGGGCATGCCGCCATTACCGGTCACAAAGGCCTTGAGCCGGGCGCGGCGCTCTTCTGTGAGTTCGATCAGGTCCGGCTCGGACGTGACAGCCGCATTCTCCGCACCCTGCGTCAGCGGGCGCACCTTGATGCCCGCCCCCAGCAGCGGCGTGCGCCCGGTCACCACTTGCCGCCCGGCCAGCCCGGCGCCACGGACCAGAATGTCATCGCCCTGCCGGCGCACCAGTTGAACCGGCAGTTCCTCAAGACGGTCATCCGTCCCCAGAACCAGCACGGTCTGGCGCGAATCCATCGCCGAGGCCGGCAGGCGGGCCAGGTTCTCGATCACCGGTTCGCGCACGGTGACGGTCACGAAATCCCCCGGCTTGAACCCTGCAACCGTGTCCAGCCGGGCATAGATCAGACGCCCCGACTGGCCATCGCCGACCGCGCCGCTTGCACGGGCAAGCTGACCGGCCGCACGGATCCCGGCACCGGCTGCATCCAGCGTCACCGTGACCTCGGCCGGGATCAGGCGCCCCGCCTCATCGAGCAGGCGGGCATATTGCGTGGTCGATACCCGGAATGCCACTTCCAGCTGATCCGGGTCTACCAGTTGGGCAAGGATTTCATTGGCCGACACCAGCCGCCCCTCGACCAGGGTCACGGATTGCAAGGTGCCGGTGAACGGCGCGGTGACGGTGGTATCGTCCAGATCGCGCTGCGCCTCGTCCAACGCGATCTCGGCCCGTGCCACCAGGGTGCGGGCCTGATCCACGCGCGCCTCGGCCTGGCTGACGGCCTGGCGTCGGGTCAACACCGACTGGCGGGCGCTGGTCGCGGTCAGTTCCGCCGCCTCCACCAGCGCTTCGGTACCAACCCCGCGTTCCTTCAGGTCGACCTGCCGCTGATAGGCCCGCTCCTGCAACTCGGCCTGCATCCGCGCGGTTTCCAACTCGTCCCGGGCCAGCACCAGCGCCCGGCTGGCATCGCGGCTCTCGGCCTGGGCGTCCATCATGTCGGCTTCGGCGCGTTCCAGGGCAGCGCGAGCATCCGCCTTGTCGATCTGCACCAGCGTATCACCCGCCGTGACCGTGCCGCCGTCCTGAAATGCTTCGGCAAGGGTGACAACACGCCCGGAGACCGCGGCCCGCAACTCCAGCGTGCGGCGGCTTTCGACATGGCCAAAGCCGACCATTTCCGGCTGCTCGGGCCCAAGGCGCGCGGTCACCACATTGACGGCAAACACCCGCTCGCGCGCGGGCGGGGCGATCCGTTCCTCTGCCAGGCTCTGCTGGATGGCAGAGTGGATCATCTGCACCGCAAACAGCACCAGGGCCGCCGTCAGCCCAAGCAGGAACAAGCCCACAACGCTGTGTCGCAAAAATCGCATCGTCTTTCCTTTCGGCTGGCCGAAAGACCGGCTGGCCATGATATGCCCGACACTCGAACCACTGATGGATATAGCACGTATCCTACAGTCTACGTGCTTATACGTGACCGCAGATCATTTCCGTCGCAAATGTTCGTCAAGTCTGGGCATAATTTCTACGAAATTGCAGGGGCGATGCCGATAATCGAGCTGTTTTTGCAAAATCTCGTCCCAGGCATCCTTGCAGGCGCCCGGGCTGCCGGGCAGCGCAAAGAGATAGGTGCCCTGCGCAACCCCGCCCGTTGCGCGGCTCTGCACGGCGGAGGTGCCGATTTTTTGCATTGAGACAATGGTGAACACGGTGCCAAAGGCATCGATTTCCTTTTCATAGACATCGCGATGGGCCTCCACCGTTACATCGCGCCCGGTCAGGCCGGTGCCGCCGGTCGAAATCACCACATCGATCTCCGGGTCGGCGCACCAGAGGCGCAGTTGCTCTGCGATGTCGCGGCGTTCATCGGGCAGGATCTTGCGGTCGGCCAGCATATGGCCGGCGCCTTCCAGCCGGTCGACCAGCACCTGACCGGAGCGATCCTCCGCCAGGCTGCGACTGTCGGACACCGTCAGGATGGCGATGCGGACCGGAATGAAATCTGTGCTGTCGTCGATACGGGACATGGTTGTCAGGCCCTTTCCAAGAGCGCGAGCCGCAGCGCGAGGCCCGCAAAAATACCACCTGTGATCCGGCTCATCCAGCGCGCGGCCTGCCCGCCGCCGGCGAACAGCGCGCGCGCCCGTCCGGCAAAGACCCCGACGCCGCCGTTCACCAGCACGCCCCCAAGCCCGATGATCGCGCCGAACACCAGGAACTGCCCCAGCACCGATCCGGCCTCGGGACGGACGAATTGCGGCACAAAGGCCAGCACAAAAAGGATCACCTTGGGGTTGGTCAGATTGACCATCAGCCCGGCACGGAACGCACGTCTGGCGGGCACCGCCTGCCCCGGGGCCTCGGCTCCGCCCGGATGCCGGATCGCGCCCCACGCCAGATAGAGCAGGTAGGCCACGCCGACCCAGCGGATGATGTCGAACAGCGCCGGCTGCGTCGCCACCACCGCGGCCACGCCAAGCCCCGCCAGCGCCACATGCACCATGCCGCCCGCCGCCACGCCGAGGCTGGCCGCGAGCGCCGGGCGGGGGCCGGATTTCAGCCCCTGACCGAGGCAGAACATCATATCCGCCCCCGGCGTGATATTGAGCGCCAGCGCCGCCGGAACAAAGGCCACAAGTGTGGAAAGCGCGATCATGGCGTCACCTCGAACCAGTTGGGCGTTGGGCCGAGGTTGGCGCACTCCGTCCCCCCGATCCGGCCCCGATAGCCCCAGCAATCATGCACATGGCCATAGACCGCAAGCCGCGGCTGCGTCGCCTCGATGGTGGCGCGGATGCTGTCAGAGCCGATCGACAGCCCGGCCGAGGTGGTGTCGCCTGCGCCCTTTGGAGGCGAATGGGTCACCAGGATGTCGATCTCCCCGACCTGCGCCAGCTCTCGGGCGGCGGCACGCTCCGACAGGTCAAACGACCAGTCGCCAAAGGGAGTCTCCGGGATGCCGCCGCCCAGCCCAAAGATCCTGAGCCCCTGGACGTCGGCCGCCTGCCCATGCAGCACGGTCATGAACGGCAGCGCACAGCCGTGCAGCTCTTCGGCGCTCTCGGCATTGCCGGGCACCACCACCATCGGCGCCGCGATCCCGGCCAGCATCTCCATCGCCCGCGGCAGGCCTTGCCGTGTATTGCAGAAATCTCCCGCGCCGATCACCAGATCCGCGCCGACACTGGCAGTCACCAGATCGACGGCCAGTTCCTCGACCAGGTGGAGATCGGAAAACGCGAGGATTTTCATAAGCAGATGTCCTTGATGACGGGATCAGTTCAGGCTGTTGAGCCGCGCGCGCAACTCCAGGAGATCGGCCCAGGCCTGGCGTTTGGCATGGGACTGACGCAGCAGATAGGCGGGGTGGAACATCGGGATCACCGGCTTGCCCCAGGCCTGTTCCCACTGCCCCCGCAGCCGTGTGATGCCCCGTTTGCCCAGCACCGCCTGACAGGAGATATTGCCCATCAGCACCAGCACATCCGGTTGCGCCAACGCCACATGGCGCTCCAGAAAGGGCACCAGCATGGCGATTTCCGCCGGCAGCGGATCGCGGTTTTGCGGCGGACGCCAGGGCAGCACATTGGTGATATAGACATTCTGGTCGCGGCTGAGGTCGATGGCGGCCAGCATCTTGTCCAGCAGCTGCCCGGCCCGCCCGACAAAAGGCTTGCCCTGCAAATCCTCATCCCGGCCCGGCGCTTCGCCGATGATCATCACCCGCGCCCCGGCCTGGCCGTCACAAAACACCAGATTGCGCGCGCCGCGCTTGAGATCGCAATGCTCAAAGGCCTCCATTGCAGCCCGCAGGCTGGGCAGCGCATCGGCGCCCTGGGCGGCCTTGGTCGCCTCCGCCACGGGGTCGATCGTCTTTGGCTTCACCGGTGGCGGCGGTGCATCGGCAGCGCGCGCGGCTTTGGGTTTCTGGTCTTCCAACCCGAAGCGATCAATGGGCGCGTCCATCATGGCCTCGGTGGCGCCAAGCTCCACCTGCCATTCCAACAGCGCCCTTGCGCTCCAATAATCCAGTTCCGATTCCATGAGCGACACAGTAGCCCCCTGCGGCACAAAGGAAAACGCCTCATCACATGGGCACCCTCGCCTGCGTTTCGCCCCCTGCCCCGGCAGCCCACCGCTTGCCCCATGCGTGCCCCCCTCCTATAAGGGCCGAAACAGCGCGGAGTTCGCCCATGCAGCCCCCCTCTTTCGACCAGCCCCATCTCCTCGGGATCGAGCCGCTCCGGCCACATGAGATCACCGCCATTCTGGATCTGGCCGAAGACTATGTGGCGCTGAACCGGCAGACCGAGAAGCATTCCGAGGCGCTGGCGGGCCTCACCCAGATCAACATGTTCTTTGAGAATTCCACCCGCACGCAGGCCAGTTTTGAACTGGCGGGCAAGCGTCTGGGCGCGGATGTGATGAACATGGCGATGCAGGCGTCCTCGATCAAAAAGGGCGAAACCCTGATCGACACCGCCATGACGCTGAACGCCATGCACCCGGATCTGCTGGTGGTGCGCCATCCGCATTCCGGCGCGGTGGATCTGTTGGCGCAAAAGGTGAACTGCGCGGTGCTGAATGCCGGCGATGGACGGCACGAGCATCCGACGCAGGCACTGTTGGATGCGCTGACAATCCGGCGCGCCAAAGGCCGGTTGCACCGGCTGAACATCGCGATTTGCGGCGATGTTACCCACTCGCGGGTGGCCCGGTCGAACCTGATCCTTCTGGGCAAGATGGAGAACCGCATCCGTCTGATCGGCCCGCCCACATTGGTGCCGCAGCAATTCGCGGAGTTTGGCGCCGAAATCTATGACGACATGCGCGAAGGGCTGAAGGACGTCGATGTGGTCATGATGCTGCGCCTGCAAAAGGAGCGCATGGACGGCGGTTTCATCCCCTCGGAACGCGAATATTTCTACCGCTACGGGCTGGATGCCGAAAAGCTGGCGCTGGCCAAGCCCGACGCCATCGTCATGCACCCCGGCCCGATGAATCGCGGCGTGGAGATCGACGGCACCATCGCCGATGACATCAAACGCTCCGTCATTCAGGAGCAGGTTGAAATGGGCGTCGCCGTGCGCATGGCCGCGATGGACCTGCTGGCGCGCAACCTGCGCAGCACCCGTCAGGCCGAGGCATCCTGAGCGCCATGAGTGACGTAATCGAAATCCCCAAGGGTGCCCGCGATCAGGTGCTGGTCTTTGCCCTCGACATGCCGGTGGAGCAGGCGAAATTCCTGCGCGATGAGGATGGCGCGCTGGCGCAAGTATTGGGACTGCCCGCACTGGACATGACGCAAGCGGAGATCTTCCCCGTCGAGGACCTCGAAGGTCTGGGATTGCTGGGGTATCTGCGCGAGGGCATGGGGGTCTCCGAGGCCGATCTTTCCGACCACGGCATGGCGCTGGATGGCCTAGGCGGCTGGGTCCTGGTGCTGCGCGCCCGCGCCTTTGACGGGGCAGAGACCCGGCTGACCCCGGCCAGCAGCCTCATGTTGGTGGCGCGTCTCGGCGAGGTCAAAACCGACTGGTCCGCCCCCGGCGCGATCCGCAGCGACGCGGCCCAGCCGTCCCTGCGCACATCGCCCCGCGACGCCCGCAACCGCGCCCGACGCATCGGGGCGAGCTTGTTTGCGGTGGTGATGCTGCTCATCGGCCTGCTGATCTGGGGTCTTGCCACATGAACGCACCCTGCCGCTCTGACATGTGCAAAAGCCCCGGCCTGCTGACGACGCTTTTCCGCAACGCCCGCCTTATCGCCCCCGCAGCGGGCCGTGGTTTTGCCGGCAACACGCAGCTGACCGGACAGCAGGCCGATCCGGACCACACCGTCGCCACCGTCAGGGGCGCACTGTGATGACGGATGCGCGCGGCTGGGAGGGTCTTCTGGATGCGGAGGAGCACGTCCTGTGGCAGGGGCGCCCCGACCCCGGATTTGTGGTGAGCGGGAACATGATTCCCTTTACCATTTTCGGGCTGATCGTCACCTGCTTCGGAGCCTTCTGGACAGTGGGCGCGATGTCCTTTGGGGTGTTGCTGGGGATCACCGGCCTGTTCCCGCTTGGGGTCGGTTTGTACCTGCTTGGCGCCGGCCTGTTCTGGCCGTCCTTTTCGCGGAGGCGCACCTGGTACAGCCTCACCAACCGCCGCGCATTTATTGCCACGGACCTGCCTTTTGTCGGCCGGAGCTTGCGCTTCTGGGACATCGACAGCGATACCGTGATCGAGTTCGAGGAAGGCAGATACTCTACAATATGGTTCCACGAGGAAACAATTGGTGAGGGCGCAAATTCATATCCCAAACGTACGGGCTTTGAACGGATCAGCAACGGGCGCGAGGTGCTCCGCCTGATGCGACAGGTCCAGGCCGGAGCGGACAGCACCATGGAGACACCGGAAACATGACCACTCTTTTCATCAACGCCCGCCTGATCGACCCTGAGGCCGGAAGCGATGCGCCCGGCAGCCTTCTGGTGCACCGCGGCACGATCCTCGCCCGCTCCGATCAGAGCGACACGGCCGCGCTTCTTGCGGATCACAATCTGCACGCCGACGACGTGCAGGTGATCGACTGCGGCGGCAAATGCCTTGCGCCGGGGATCGTCGACATTGGCGTCAAGGTCTGCGAGCCGGGCGAGCGTCACAAGGAAAGCTATAAATCCGCAGGGCTTGCGGCGGCGGCAGGCGGCGTGACCACCATCGTGACCCGCCCGGACACCTCGCCTTGTATCGACAATCCGGAGACGCTGGAATTCGTCACCCGCCGTGCACAGGCCGACGCCCCCGTCAATGTGTTGCCCATGGCCGCGCTCACCAAGGGACGCGAGGGGCGCGAGATGACCGAGATCGGCTTTTTGCTGGACGCAGGCGCCGTGGCCTTTACCGACTGCGACCACGTGGTCACCAGCACCAAGGTGCTGTCGCGCGCGCTGACCTACGCCAGGAGTTGCGGCGCGCTGGTGATCGCCCATCCGCAAGAGCCGGGCCTGTCGGCGGGCGCGGCTGCAACCTCTGGCAAATTCGCCGCGCTCCGCGGGCTGCCGTCGGTCTCTCCCATGGCGGAGCGGATGGGCCTCGACCGCGACATCGCGCTGCTGGAAATGACCGGTGCCAAATACCACGCGGATCAGATCACCACGGCGCGCGCGCTGCCTGCGCTGGAGCGCGCCAAGGCCAACGGGATCGACATCACCGCTGGCACCTCGATCCACCATCTGACGCTCAATGAGCTGGACGTGGCCGACTATCGCACCTTCTTCAAGGTGAAGCCGCCGCTGCGCTCCGAAGAAGATCGCCTCGCCGTGGTCGAGGCCGTGCGCACGGGTCTGATTGACGTCATCTCCTCGATGCACACGCCGCAGGACGAAGAGAGCAAGCGCCTGCCGTTTGAAGAGGCCGCCGCCGGGGCGGTGGCGCTGGAAACACTGCTGCCGGCGGCGATGCGCCTCTATCATGCAGAGCTTTTGGACCTGCCGACGCTGTTTCGGGCGATGTCGCTGACCCCCGCGACGCGGCTTGGCCTTGCGTCTGGCCGACTGAGCGCAGGCGCGCCTGCGGATCTGGTGCTGTTCGACCCGGACGCACCGCTGGTTCTGGACCGTTTCACACTACAGTCCAAATCGAAGAACACGCCGTTTGACACCCAGCAGATGCAGGGCCGCGTGTTGGCCACTTATGTGGCGGGTGACCCCGTCTAT
The DNA here is from genome assembly GCF_022348185.1 of Epibacterium sp. Ofav1-8. Taxonomy (GTDB): domain Bacteria; phylum Pseudomonadota; class Alphaproteobacteria; order Rhodobacterales; family Rhodobacteraceae; genus Epibacterium. Next base: position 215,752 of record NZ_JAKRFD010000001.1, on the reverse strand, counting down.
CGGAAGGAAGCCTGATGTTGCCTGCGCTTGAGACCGCCCTGCCGATGCTCCTGATGTGGGGTGTGATCGGCTATCTTCTCGGCTCCATTCCCTTTGGCATGGTGATCACTCGGGCCTTTGGTCTGGGTAACCTGCGCGAAATCGGATCGGGCAATATCGGCACCACCAATGTGCTGCGCACCGGAAGCAAAACCGCCGCGGCAGCGACGCTCCTGCTGGATGGCGGCAAGGGCGCGGCGGCGGTGCTGCTGGCGCGTGCTCTGGCGGGCGAGGATGCGGCGCAGCTGGCCGGGCTGTTGGCCTTTGTCGGGCATTGCTTCCCGGTCTGGCTGGGGTTCAAGGGCGGCAAGGGTGTTGCAACGTTCCTCGGCCTCCTGCTGGCCATCGCCTGGCCGGTGGGCATCGCCTGCTGCCTGACGTGGCTTGCACTGGCGCTGCTGCGGCGGATTTCGTCGCTGGCGGCGCTCTGTGCGGCTGTGGCGGCCCCGATCTGGTGTCTGGCCCTGGGGTACCCGTCGACCGTTGCGCTTTCGATCACCCTGACGCTGGTGATCCTGTGGCGCCACAAGGACAACATCGCGCGACTGCTGGCGGGGACCGAGCCAAAGATCGGCCAGAAGTAACCCCGCCCTGCATATACACCGATGATTTCCAAAGCCCTGCCCTCATCGGCGGGGCTTTTCACATTGCGCTCACGGGATTGTTTTGCCGCGGATACGCAGGCTCTGTTTGCGCCTGTGCACACACAAATTGAGTTGTTTTGCATGTGATCAGACCGCTCCCCAGATCGTCGGTGTGGCGGCACTGACCCGTCCAACTCACGCAGGATTTCGAGCACCTGTCACATTCAACCCCTCCCCCCGGGCGCAGCGTGGCCCCGGACAGATCAAAAGGTTCAAACCGATGACCAAGACAAAATCCCTGACCAAATCCCTCTTCGGCGGTCTCGCCTTCTCCGTGGCGCTGGCAACCTCCGCATTTGCGGCGGGCGTCGATGTGAACGCCTCCTCCACCGGCCTTGCGATGCAGGGGTTCGACCCGGTTGCCTATTTCACCGAAGGTGAGGCCAACAAGGGCAGCTACAAGCTGACCGCGACGCATGACGAGGCGACCTACTGGTTCGCGTCCGAGGAAAACAAAGCCCTGTTCGAAGCGAACCCGGAGGCCTATGTGCCGGCCTATGGCGGCTACTGCGCGTTCGGCGCGGCGATGGGTTTCAAATTCGATGGCGACCCGCATCAGTGGAAGATCGTTGACGACGTGCTGTACCTGAACCTCTCCAAGGACATTCAGGAACGCTGGGTCACCGACATCCCGGGCTACATCGAAAAAGCGGACGTGAACTGGGAAGATATCGAAGACGCGGATCCGGCGGAGCTGCTTCAGTAAGGCTGCCCGCGCCACTCACGGCACCATAGCAACGGACAACGCAAAACGGGCGGCAGGTGTATCCTGCCGCCCGTTCTTTGCACGCTGACACCGGAGGGAACGGTGAACAGGGTGCTTATTTCGCGGCGAGGCGCTCCACCGCTTCGGCGGTGCGCTTGGTGTTGTTGTAGATCCCCAGCGCCAGATAGAGCGAGCCGCCGATCAGGATCACGTAGAGCGAGCCGCCAATCAGCACCAGAAGCGCCGGCAGAAGACCGCCACCCATCGGTTCCACCAACGCAAAGACCGCGCCGATGGCCACGCCGATCAGCAGCAGCACCACGACGACGCCAACAAGTTTTTCGAATGCAGAGATAAAGAAATTGCCCATATGAACACCTTTTGGGAACGAGAGATCGAGCGCTCTCTTAAGGGGCTGCCTTGCGTCTCACAAGAAGCGGGTTAGGGGGAAAAACACCCCCGATGCCTCACCACGCAAACCGAGGTCTCGGCGCGCCGCCAGACCATCATGGGCATGAAAAAAGGGGCGTCTCGGCGGCGCCCCTTTCTTGCATTCTTCAACCTGTGCGCGGTGCCGGGTCTCAGTAGCTGTAGTCGGCGTAGATCTGTGTCAGATCGCCATTCCAGTCGCCATTGTAGCGCTCCAGCAGTTCGTCGGCAGGCACCTTGCCGCTTTCGACGCTTTCCTTCAGCGCGTTGAGGAAATGGGTCTCGTCCGGCACCAGCCCGCCCGCGCCTTGCCGCCCACGCGCCTGCAATCCGGCCTCGGCAATGCGCAGCACCTCCCGAGCGAGGTCATGCATCTTGATGGAGCCCACCTCGGCCTGCAATCCCTTGACCGCGGCCTCAACCCGCAGGCTCTCGCGGGTTTCCGCATCCCAGCCCTTGACCAGATCCCAGGCCGCGTCCAATGCGGTCTGATCATACATCAGACCGACCCAGATCGCCGGCAAGGCGCACAGACGCCGCCACGGACCACCGTCGGCACCGCGCATTTCCATGTATTTCTTGATCCGTGCTTCCGGGAAGGCGGTCGTCAGATGATCCGCCCAGTCGCTCAGCGTCGGTGTCTCGCCCGGCAGCGCCGGCAGCTCGCCCTTGAGGAAATCGCGGAAGGACTGGCCCAAAGCGTCGATATATTTGCCATCGCGGTAGACAAAATACATCGGCACATCGAGCGCATAATCCGCGTAACGCTCAAACCCCATGCCCTCTTCAAACACAAAGGGCAGCATGCCGGTGCGGGCGTCGTCCAGATGCCGCCAGATGTGGCTGCGCCAGGATTTCAGCCCATTGGGCTTGCCCTCAAAGAAGGGTGAATTGGCAAACAGCGCCGTCGCCACCGGCTGCAAGGCCAGAGCCACGCGCAGCTTCTGCACCATGTCGGCTTCGGAGGCGAAATCGAGGTTCACCTGCACGGTGCAGGTGCGCCGCATCATCGCCCGCCCCATGGTGCCGACGCGCTCCATGTAGTCGTTCATCAGCGTGTAACGCCCCTTGGGCATCAAGGGCATTTCTTCGTGCTGCCAGATCGGCGCCGCGCCAAGACCGATAAAGCCAACTCCGATCTCGTCGGCGATGTCCTTCACTTCGCGCAGGTGGGTGTTCACCTCGTCGCAGGTCTCGTGGATGGTCTCCAGCGGCGCCCCCGACAGCTCCAGCGCGCCGCCGGGCTCCAGGCTGACGTTCGCCATATCCTTGGTGAGGCCGATCAGCTTGCCCCCCTCGGTGACCGGGTCCCAGCCGTGGCGATCCCGCAACCCTTCGAGCACGGCCCGAATCGAGCGCGTTCCCTCATAGGGCAACGGCTTCAGCGTATCCTTGCAGTAGCCGAACTTTTCATGCTCGGTGCCGATGCGCCAATCGTCGCGCGGCTTGCAGCCCGCCTCCATATAGGCAGCCAGCTGCGCATGGCTTTCGATCGGTCCGCCACCGGACTGGGGAATGGACATGGGTAGGCCCCCTTCGTAGGTCGCCGCCAAGGGCAGGCGTGGCATTTCTGACAAAGGGCACGGGGCCCGGGGTTAAAGTGGTGATGCGAAATCGCGCCAGTGTCAATGCAGCCGATGCAGGCTGCGCGGCTCTGGTGATCGCTGCCATATCACGACTTGATGAGGACCTTTGTGATGCAGTTCACTCAGCATGCGTTCTGTCTTCAACCCCGGCAGGCTGGCAAAGACATCAAACAGGGCCTCTGCCCCGGCGGCGGTCACCGGGATGGCCAGCGGCGGCTGGCCGGGCTGCTCCAGCACCCAATGCGAGGGCCGCGCCGTATGGTCGAGCCGCACCGTCTCGATCTCGGAACGCGCCACGGCACCGCCGGTGAGCGGCCCGAAATAGCTGATCTGGCCTTCGGTCACCTGCACCACCCCCGGCCCGTCCGAGCCACGGCGGAACCGCATTCGCTGTGCCCCGACAACCCCGAGCACCACCGCCAGTGTGACGCAGGCCCAGCCGGTGATCTGGGTGACGCCGACACCCACCAGCGCCCAGCGCAACCCAAGCGCCAGCAACAGCAAGGCGCCCAGGATTTCGCGCCAGCGCCACAGCACGGCGCGGGCTTCGGGTCGAATAAAGCTCATTCCGTCACCTCCCTCGGCACCCCGCCGATACGCGCAGGTTGCGCAAAAAGAACCAGGGCAAACGTCCCGGCGGGACGAAAACCGATGGCGCGATAGGCCCGCGCCGCATCCGCGCTGGCGGCAAAGAGCACCGCCCGCCGCGCGCCGCGGGCGCGACATTCGGCCATGTGCCGACCGACGACGCGGCGCGCGTAGCCCCGCCCGCGCAGGTCCGGCGGCGTATAGACCCCGCCCACCTGGACCGTATCTTCATATGTGGTGTTGTAACCGCTCATCGCCACCGGAACGCCATCGACCAGCAGCACCCGGTGACTGTCGCGGGCGATGAACTGATCAATATCCTGCGGCCCCTTGATACGCGCCGCCTCGGGCGGGGCCTGCACGGCTTCGATCTCATAGGCGATACGCCAGGCGTCCATCAGCGCACGCGGCGCATCGCGCACGGACATCAGCTCTTCCCCCGGGCGCATCTCCACCGTCAGATCGTCAAGATCGAGCAGGAACCCCGGATCATCGCTGTCCAGCTGGCACGGATGACCGCCAAGATCATTGGCCGCAACAAAGCCACGCACCTGCGGTGCATCACCGAGCACGCCGTGGATCTCGTGGCCGGAGAGCAGCTCTCCCGCGGCGCGCCAATCCGCAGCGCGCGCCGCGGGCATTTGCATCAACACCGTGCCACGATTTGTGACGCCAAAGACCCCGTCGCCCCGCGCCTGCACCCAAAGGGTCAGCCCGTTGGGGTGATCCGAGCCCAGCCCATGCAGGCTGAGGTTTTCCAACAGGAACATCGAGCTCTGGATATGGGCATCCAGAAACGGCAGGACGCGCGCCACATCCGCGTCGGTTGCCGCACGCCAGACCATCACCAGTCCCCTAAGGTATGTTGCCAGAGGGTCATGGCCGCCACCGCCGCCGTATCGGCGCGCAGGATGCGCGGGCCGAGGCTCACGACATGGGCCTGCGGCATCGCGTGCAGGCGTGTGCGTTCCGCATCGGAAAACCCGCCCTCCGGACCGATGAGGATCGCCCAGGGACCCGCCGCCGCGTCGCCCGCGGCGCTGTCCAGGAACAGCTGCTGTCCCACCTTGGCCTCGTCACAGAACATCAGCTGCCGCTCGGCGGGCCACTGATCCAGCAGGGCGGAGAGCTTTTGCAACGCTGTCACCTCGGGCACATAGGTGCCGCCGCATTGCTCGGCCGCCTCCACCGCATGCGCTTGCAGCCGGTCCTGACGGATGCGCTCGGAATTGGTGAACTCCGTCCCCACCGGCAGGATACGCGCAGCCCCCATCTCGGCGGCCTTCTCGACGATGAAATCGGTGCGCGCCTTCTTGATCGGGGCAAAGATCAGCCAGAGGTCCGGCGGCAGCTGCAAGGGCCTGGACTGCTCCGCACAGGTCAGCACGCCACCGCGCTTGCCAGCCTCGACCACCTCCGCCTGCCATTCCCCGTCGCGCCCGTTGAACAGCGCCACCCGCGCGCCAACAGCCAGCCGCATCACCCCAAACAGGTAATGCGCCTGGTCGCGGTCCAGAGGAACCGTTTGCCCTGCCCCCAAGGGGTGATCTACATACAGTCTGACTTTAGCATTCATGGGGTCCTACATATGCAAGGCCAGTCGCCAACACCAGATGGACAAGTCGCCGATGCGGTAAAAGGCAATTGGGTGGACATCTACGCCCCCGCCTGGACCCGGCCCTACCTGCGGCTGAGCCGCGCCGACCGCCCGATCGGCACCTGGCTGCTGCTGCTGCCCTGCTGGTGGGGGCTCGCTCTGGCAATGATCGCGGGGCAGAATCCACGCTGGGAGGATCTGTGGATCTTTGTCGGCTGCGGGCTGGGCGCCTGGCTGATGCGCGGGGCGGGGTGCACCTGGAACGACATCACCGACCGCAAAATCGACGGCGGGGTGGAGCGCACACGATCGCGCCCGATCCCCTCCGGTCAGGTCACGGTCAAGGGCGCGCTGGCATGGATGGCGCTGCAATCGCTGATCGCGTTTTGCATCCTGCTGACCTTCAATCAGGCCGCCGTCGCCATGGGCATCCTGGCGCTGTTCCCGGTGGCGATCTACCCCTTTGCCAAACGGTTCACCTGGTGGCCGCAGATCTTCCTCGGCCTGGCCTTCAACTGGGGCGCGATGCTGGCCTGGGTTGCCCATACCGGCTGGCTGGAGTGGCCGGCGATCGTTCTCTACCTCGCGGGCATGGCCTGGACGCTGTTCTACGACACCATCTACGCCCATCAGGACACCGAGGATGACGCGCTGATCGGGGTGAAATCCACCGCCCGCCTGTTTGCGGACCGCTCGCCGGTCTGGCTGCGCCGGTTCATCGTCGCCACCGTCTGCCTGATGGCGCTGGCGATCATCATGGCGGTGCAGCCGACGGCCTCGATCCTTGCCCTTGCGCTGTCACTCTGCGCGCCCTGGGCGATGGGCTGGCACATGACCTGGCAATTGCGCGCCTTTGACGCGGACAATAATGACCGGCTGCTGTCGCTGTTTCGGCTCAACCGCGACACCGGCTTGATTCCGCTCATCTTCCTCGGGCTGGCGCTGTTTGCCTGAATGTCGCGCCCCGCGTGATTGATCCGCGACGCCCCCGCTTGTAAGACCAATGACACCCAAACTGCCGGAATGCCTGACCTCATGCGTCTTTCTTCGCTCCTGATCCCCACCGCGACCTTTGCCGGGGCTGCCGGCCTCAGCCTGGTGGTGGCCGGGTTTGCGGCCACGGCACTGGAAACCAACTCCGAGATCGTGGTCCGCCGGACCCTGGACGAGGCCGGGTTTTCCTGGGCGGAAGTGGTGGCCGACGGCCTGCGGGTGGAGCTGTCGGGCGAGGCCCCGGACGAAGCCAAGCGCTTTGCCGCAATTTCGCGCGTCGGCGCCGTGGTGGATGCCGCGCGCATCATCGACCAGATGCAGGTCACCCCCTCGGAAGGCATCGCGCCGCCGCGCTTTTCCACCGAAATCCTGCGCAATGACGCGGGCATTTCCATCATCGGCCTGATCCCCGCCGCCAGCGACCACGCGGCCCTGTTGCGCAAACTCGGCGCGATCCGGGGCACACCGGAGGTGACCGATTTTGTGGAAACCGCAGACCACCCCGTGCCCAAGGGCTGGTCGGATGCGATCGATTATGCGCTGCGGGCTCTGGCGCTGCTGCCCCGGACCAAGATCTCCGTCGAGGCCGGTGCCGTCAGCATCACCGCGATCGCCGACAGCCCCGAGGCCAAGGAGCAGCTGGAGAACCAGTTGAACCGGATGCTGCCGCCCACGGTGCATGTGAGCCTGGACATTGCAGCCCCCCGACCGGTGATCTCGCCCTTCACCCTGCGCTATGTGCTGAGCGAAGAGGGCGGCCGGTTTGATGCCTGCTCTGCCGAAAGCGAGGAGAGCCGTGCCCGCATCCTGCGCGCCGCCGAGGATGCGCAGTTGCGCAGGCAGGCGGATTGCACCATCGGTCTGGGCGTGCCCTCGGCAAACTGGGCCCGCGCGGTCGAGGTCGGGCTCGACGCGCTTCAGGAACTGGGCAAGGGATCAATCACCTTCTCCAACGGGGACGTGACACTGGTGGCGGCCCAGAACACGCCGCAGGCGCGTTTTGACCATGTGGTGGGCGAACTGGAAAACGCGCTGCCGCAGGTGTTTGTCCTGCATGCGGTGCTGCCGGAACCCGAAGAACAGAACCCCGATATCAGACCGGAATTCACTGCCACCCTCAGCCCCGAGGGGCAGGTGCAGCTGCGCGGCCGGCTGAGTGACAACGCCCAGCGGCGCACCGTGGACAGCTACGCCAAGGCCCGCTTTGGCAGCGATGCGGTCCACCTCGCCACCCGCAATGCGCCGGACCTGCCCGGCGTCTGGCCGATCCGCGTGCTGGCGGCGCTGGATGCGCTGGCGCAGCTGGAACGCGGATCGGTCACGGTGACGCCGGACTTGGTTTCCGTGCGCGGCATGAGCCACGTCGAAAACGCCAGCGCCGAGGTGGCGCGGATGCTGTCGGACAAGCTGGGCGAGGCCGAAGACTACGATCTGGACATCACCTATGAGGCGCCGCCCGAACCCGAAGACCAGCTGATGGCGCCGGCGCTCTGCGAGGCGGAACTGGCCGCCATTCAGCGTGCGGACAAGATCGCCTTTGAACCCGGGTCGGCCACAGTTGCTGCCGACAGCGCCCGGGTGATCGACAAGATCGCCAAGCTGCTGCGGCAATGCGGCGAAATCCCGCTAGAGATTCAGGGACATACCGATAGCCAGGGGCGCGAGGAGATGAACCAGAACCTCAGCCAGGCGCGGGCGCAGTCGGTGCTGAATGCACTGCGGGCGCGGCGCATCCTGACCGGCAGCTTCGTCGCCAAGGGCTATGGCGAATCCAACCCCATCGCGACCAATGACACCGAAGAGGGCCGCGAGGCCAACCGCCGCATCGAATTCCGCCTGATCGAAAGCGAATTGCCGCAGGAGGAAACGGACGGCGCGGATGGCGACACCGCCGCCCCGGATACGGACACGGAAGAGCCCGCCGCAGACGCCGCCACGGAGGCGGAAACCGAAGAGGACACCGACGGACAATGAGCAGAACAGAGTTCATCCTCACCACAGCGATCATCCTCTTTGTCGCCTTTGCGATGGGATGGTTTGCCAATTGGCTGGTGCATCGCTTCACCCGCGTGCGCCAGAGCGATGTGGCCGACCTGGACCGCATGAGCCAGGAACTGCACGAGGCCGAGGAGACGCGCGATCAGGCGATCACCTACCTGCAACAGCGCGAGGCGGAACTGACCAACCAGCTCAGCCAGACCGAAGCGGAACTGCGCGCTGCCATGGATGGCCTGCGCGAAGCCCGGCATGAAACCGAAGAACTGCGCAGCCAGCTGCGCGGCATGGGCTGAGTGACCGCGCCGCCGCCTCTGCCGTCTGATGCCGATCTCCTGCGCGCGCTGACGACCTGCGAGCGTCAGGTCTGGGAGGCGCTGGTGCACGGCGACCAATCCGCGGATGCCGCGCTGTTGTGCGACAGTTTCCTCGGTGTCTATGCCGATGGCTTTGCAAACAAGGCCGACCACACCGGCCAGCTGCAACAGGGGCCGACCGTTCAGACCTACCAGCTGGATCAGATGCAGGCCCGCCCGCTTGGCCCGGAACATGCGCTGCTCAGCTATCGCGCGACCTTTCTGCGCGTCGGACGGGACACAAGCGACGTCATGTTCGTCAGCTCGATCTGGCAGCGCCACGGCCCGGGCTGGCGGAACATCTTCAGCCAGGACACATCCGCTCTGCCTGCCGGGTAGATCCGGCCCGACACGAGATCAGGCCGGACCGGGAGTTGGGGTTCACGCCGCCAGCATGCCGTGGGGGTCCAGCACGAATTTCTGCGCCACGCCCTTGTCGAAGCTGGCATAGCCCTTGGCCGCATCCTCCAGCGGGATAATCGTCGCATTGACGATATCCGCGATCGGCAACCGTTCGTGCAGGATCGCCTGCATCAGCTGCCGGTTGTACTTCAGCACCGGCGTCTGCCCGGTGTGGAAGCTTTGCGCCTTTGCCCAACCCAGCCCGAACCGCATCGACAGGCTGCCCTGTTTGGCCGCCGCATCCACGGCGCCGGGGTCTTCGGTGACATAGAGGCCCGGAATGCCGATCGAGCCGGCCACCCGGGTGATCTCCATCATCTGGTTGAGCACGATCGCCGGTTGTTCGCCACCGGCATGACCGCGCGCCTCGAAGCCGACCGCATCAATGGCCGCATCGACTTCAGGCGTGCCGATGATCTCGGCGATCAACTCGCCAAGGTTGTCCCCCTTGCTCAGATCCACCGGTTCAAACCCGACCCGGGCGGCATGCTCCAGACGCTCGGCGTTGAAGTCCCCGATCAGAACCACCGCCGCGCCGAGAATGCGGGCCGAGGCCGCCGCCGCCAGACCAACCGGACCGGCCCCCGCCACATAGACCACCGATCCGACACCCACACCGGCCTGCATGGCTCCGTGAAAGCCGGTGGGCAGGATGTCGGACAACATGGTGAGGTCGCGGATCTTCGACAGTGCCTGATCCTTGTCGGGGAATTTCAGCAGGTTGAAGTCGGCATAGGGGATGGTCACGTAATGAGCCTGACCACCGATCCAACCGCCCATGTCGACATAGCCATAGGCCCCGCCCGCGCGCTCCGGATTGACGGTGAGGCAGACGCCAGTGTCCTGGGATCGGCAACAGCGGCACCGCCCGCAGGCCACATTGAACGGCACCGAGACCAGATCGCCGACCGCAAGCATCTCCACGTCGCGCCCGACCTCGATCACCTCGCCGGTGATCTCATGACCAAGCACCAGACCGGCCTCGGCGGTGGTACGCCCGCGCACCATGTGCTGATCCGAGCCGCAGATATTGGTGGAGACCACCTTCAGGATCACCCCGTGTTCGATGCGGCGCCCGTCCGGGGCTTCGAGCTTTGCATCGGCGATATTCTGGACTTCGACCTCGTTCGGGCCGAGGTATACGACGCCTCGATTGCTGGTCATGATCTAATCTCCTCCTCAAATGTGTCGCACCGCGCGCCACCTCCCGCGTCGAGAGGTGGTCCGGCATACACGTGCACGCTAGGCAAAGATCAGGAGGTCAGGTGGCGCATATGCGACACTCTATGCGAGCGCATGGACACGCAAGAACAACTATAAGATGTATTTCGGAACAGGCAGCGGGGCCGATGGGGTTACCAGCGGTCGAGCGCGTCCTCATCCGCATCCTTGGCCGCCACCCACTCCGCTGCGCCGTCCTTGAGGATTTCCTTCTTCCAGAACGGGGCGCGAGATTTCAGATAGTCCATCAGGAATTCCGCCGCTTCGAAGGCGGCGACCCGATGGCGCGCGGCGGTGGCCACCATCATGATCTGATCCCCGGGGGCAAGGCGCCCATGCCGGTGGATCACCAGAACATCGGCAAGCTCCCACCGGGACACGGCCTCGCTGGCAATCTGCGTCAGTGCCTTTTCGGTCATGCCGGGATAATGCTCGATCTCCATCACCGACATGGCGCCGCTGTCAGACTCGCGCACCACGCCGGTAAAGGTCACAACCGCCCCCGCCCCGCTGGCCGCGGAGGCAAAGGCATCGGCCTCGGCTGCAAAGGCAAACGGCGCTTCCTGGACCAGAACCCGCATCGGTTCACCCCCCGGTCATCGGCGGGAAAAAGGCCACCTCGCGCACGCCCGCAAGCGGCGCATCGAATTCCGCCAGCTCCTGATCGAGCGCGACCCGCAGCGCCGAGAGATCGGCAAAGGCCGCCGCATAGCGCGGCTCGCGCTCCTTCAATTCCTCGACCAGCTCTGCCACCGTCACCGCCGAGGTTTCCACCTGTTCCTTGGCGACACCGATGCGTTCGCGCACCCAGGCAAAATACAGAACATCCATCAGCGCGTCTCCTTCAGGTAGGGCAAGGCCTTCTTGAGGTAGTCAAACCCGGTGATCAGCGTCAACGCCGCCGCAATCCACAGCAGCCACAGGCCGATGCGACCGGACCAGACCATCCCCTCGAAATAGAACCGCAGCCCCTGCGTGTCCTCCACCGCCCCAGAAAGCACATCCTGCACCATCTGGCGATCCATGCCAAAGCCGCCCATGCCGAGGTGATGCTCAAAAATACCCTGCGAAAACAATGTCGCGATCGCGATCATCTGGGCCGTGGTCTTCCACTTCGCCAGTTTGGTGACCTTCAGCGTGCCCGCCGTATCGCCAAGGAACTCGCGCAGGCCGGAGACAAAGACCTCGCGGAACAGGATCACCGTGGCCGGCAGCACCAGCCAGGCGGTCCAGTGCGAGGCCGCATAGCCGACGAGGATCATCAGCGCGATCACCACCATCGCCTTGTCGGCGATCGGGTCGAGCATCGCGCCCATCTTGGTTTCCTGCTTCCAGCTGCGTGCCAGATAGCCATCGAACCAATCCGTCACCGCGGCACCGACAAACAGGATCAGCGCAAACCAATCCGCATGCGGGCGCGAGAAGAACAGGAACATCACTGCCAGCGCCGGCGCCGCCAGCAACCGCAGGACTGTGAGGACATTGGGTAAATTCCAGATCATGAGCGCATACCTACAGGCTGCCGCGCGGGTCGGGAAGGGTCAATTCGTCCCGGACCGCCACTTGGGCCTTCACCTTTTGCCAAATACCTCGGGGAGTTTGAGGGGCAGCGCCCCTCATGCCGGAACCGGTTGCCTCAGCGGTCCTGAAAATAGTTGTAGATCGTCTCGGCCAACGCATCCGAGACGCCCTCCACTGCCTTCAGATCCGACAGGTTGGCGCGGCTCACCGCCTTGGCGCTGCCGAAATGGGTCAACAGGGCTTTTTTCCGCCGCGCCCCGACGCCGGGGATGTCATCCAGCGGGTTGGCCGCCATGGATTTGGCCCGTTTGGCGCGATGGGTGCCGATGGCAAACCGGTGCGCCTCGTCCCGCATGCGCTGGATGAAATACAGCACCGGATCGTTGCGTTGCAGGGCAAAGACCGCGGCACCGGGGCGATAGAACTCCTCCTTGCCGAGGTCGCGATCAACCCCCTTGGCGACGCCGACCATCGGTATATCCGCAACCCCGTGCTCTTCCATGATCTCCGCCACGGCCGACACCTGCCCGGCCCCGCCGTCGATCAGCAACAGATCGGGCCACATGCCCTTGTCCCGATCCGGGTCTTCCTTGAGCAGGCGCGAGAAGCGACGGTTCAACACCTCCTTCATCATGCCGAAGTCATCGCCCGGCACCAGGTCCTCGCCCTTGATGTTGAACTTGCGATAGGCGTTTTTCATAAACCCTTCGGGCCCCATCACGATCATGCCGCCCACCGCATTGGTGCCCTGGATGTGGGAGTTGTCATAGACCTCGATCCGCTGCGGCGGCCCCTCCAGGCCAAAGGCCTCGGCGATGCCGCGCAGCAGTTTCGCCTGCGTCGCGCTCTCGGCCATGCGACGGGCGAGGCTTTCGCGGGCGTTGCGCACGGCGCTGGCCACCAGTTCCGTCTTTTCGCCGCGCTGTGGCACCAGGATCTCCACCTTGCGCCCGGCCTTGTCGCCCAGCGCCTCGCTCATCAGGTCGACGTTCTCGATATCATCGGACAGGATCAGCTGACGCGGCACTTCCTTGTTGTCGTAGAACTGGCCGATAAAGGCCTCCATCACTTCAGCGGGCGACATGTCTTCGGACACCCGCGGATAGAAGTCCTGGTTGCCCCAGTTCTGATTGGCCCGGATAAAGAACACCTGCACGCAGGCCTGCCCTGCCTCCAGATGCAAGCCGATCACATCCGCCTCGGTGACACCGCGCGGATTGATGCCCTGGGCCGATTGCACCTGCGTCAGCGCCTTGATCCGGTCCCGCAGCGCCGCCGCGCGTTCGAATTCCATCGCCTCCGACGCCGCCATCATCTGGGCGCCCAGCTCCTCCTGGATCTTGGTGGAGCGCCCCGACAGGAACCGTTCGGCGTCGCGCACGCTTTCGGCATAGTCCTCGCGCGAGATCAGCCCGACGCAGGGCCCCGAACAGCGTTTGATCTGATATTGCAGGCACGGACGTGAGCGGGTTTCGAACATGCTGTCCGAGCAATTCCGCAGCAAGAACGCCTTTTGCAGCTGGTTGAGCGTCCGGTTCACGGCACCGGCGCTGGCAAAGGGGCCGAAATAGCTGCCCTTCTCCTTGCGCGCGCCGCGATGTTTCTTGATCTGCGGATAGTCGTGGGTCTTGCCGACCAGAATATTGGGAAAGCTTTTGTCGTCGCGCAGCAGCACATTGTATTTCGGCTTCAGCTGCTTGATGAGGTTCTGCTCCAGCAGCAGCGCCTCGGTCTCTGTCCGCGTGGTCAGGAACATCATCGACGCGGTCTGCGAGATCATCTTCTCGATGCGTGGGGTATGGCCGGGACGGGAATAATTCGACACCCGGGCACGCAGGTTGCGGGCCTTGCCGACGTAGAGCACACGGCTCTCGGCATCCAGCATGCGATAGACCCCGGGCGATGAATCGAGCGTCCGCAGATAGGCCTGGATCACACCATAGCCGGTGTGCGGAAGGTCGGTCGGACCGGACGATTCTGCGCTGGGATCACTCATGCTGTCTGACATATGATTCTGGCGTCTCCGCTGCAATCTTCCGGCGGTGAATTCAAGCTGTGATGAATCCACCATTCTTGTGGATAACTACGCGGGTAACTTTTGGGTAGCCGGGATTTTCCCTTTATATCTGGCGGTTTCGCTCAATTGCCTAAAATTTAAGCGAATTCTCAAGGTGTTGATTTTGAATGATATTTTTTCACCCTAGATCCAAATCCTTGATAACACTCGTGTTTTTGTAACGCTTAGGTAAACGGTTTGTGACTCGTGCATAAGTCAAGGCATCACGGCCCGAATTGTACATTGGCGACACAGGTTTACCACAGGTGCAGGGCTACTCCGGAAGCGCGGTATCCGGGGTGTTCCAGGCCAGATGCTGCCCCCCGTCCACACAGATCAATTGCCCGGTCACGGCCGGGGCGCTGACCAGGTATCGCAGCGCGGCGACAATCTCCTGCGTCCCGGCACCACGCTGCAACGGGGTGCTGGCGCGCTGTGCCGCAAAATCCGCTGCGGTCTGGCGCGGGCCCTGCAAGGTCGGCCCCGGCCCGATCGCATTGACACGGATCTGCGGCGCCAGCGCCTGCGCGGCGGTCTGGGTCAGGGTCCACAAGGCGGATTTCGCCAGCGTGTAGCTCATGAACTGCGGGGTCAGCTTGCGGACCCGCTGGTCAATCATGTTGATCACCACAGCCCCGGAAAGAGGCTCTCCGGCGGTGTCCCGCCGTGGGGGCAGCGCCTGCGCCGCCAGCGCCTGCAACAACAGCACCGGCGCGCGCAGGTTGCTCTGCATGTGGCGATCCCAGCTGTCGCGCGTCACCGTTTCCAGGCTGTCCTCTTCGAATATCGAGGCATTGTTGACCAGGCAGGTGATCGGCCCGCCCAGCGCATCTGCGGCGCGTGGCAACAGCCTCGATGTCTCCGCGTCCTGCAGCAGATCTGCTTGCAGGGCAACGGCCCGACGTCCGGTGTGCCGAATGGCGGCAACCGTCTCGGCCGCCGCCGCCTCGGAGCTGGCGTAGTGGACCGCGACGTCATAGCCGTCTTCCGCAAGGGCCAGCGCCATTGCGCGGCCCAGGCGCTTGCCCGCTCCGGTAACCAATGCCCGCATGTTCCGCTCTCCTCGTGCCTGTGGCTTTCACCACGATCTAGAGCAGCATCCAGACGTAGGCCACATAAAGTAGCGTCAGAAGCACGCCCCACAGGCGGGTGATGTCCTGACGGAAGAACACGAAGGGAATGATGATCAGCGATGCGCCCAGCATCACCCAGAGGTCAAAGCGCAGGAACTCCGGATCGACCGAGATCGGCCCGACAAAGGTCGCCAGCCCGATGATCGCGAGCAGGTTGAACATGTTCGACCCGATCACATTGCCCAGCGCCACATCCGCCTGGCGGCGCAATGCCGCCATCAACGTGGTCGCCAGTTCCGGCAGGGAGGTGCCCAGCGCCACCAGCGTCAGGCCGATCACCGTCTCGGAAAGGCCATACATGCGGGCGATGATGGTGGCGTTCTCCACCAGCAGCTCTGCCCCCAGCGGCAACCCCACGAGGCCCAGCACCAGATAGATCCCGATGCGCCAATAGGGCATGTCCGGGTCGGCTTCCTCGATTTCTTCCAGGTCATCGGCCTCGCCGGCAGCGCGGTGCGCCTTGGCCTCGCGAAAGGCGGTGAACAGCACCCCGGACAGCGCCACCAGCAGCACCACGCCCGAGATCCAGGTAAAGGTGCCGCAGAAGGCAAGCGCGATGAACAGCAGCGAGGCCGCGATCATGAAGAGGTAGTTCTTGCGGGTGTTGCACTCGCTGGTGTGCAGGGCCCGCAGCATGGCCGGCAAGCCGAGAACCAGCAGGATATTGGCGGTGTTGGATCCCACCACATTGCCCAGCGCGATACCGTCGGCGTTTTCGTGCACGGCCTGCACCGCGATCAGCAGCTCCGGCGCCGAAGTGCCGAATGCAACGATGGTCAGGCTGACAATCAGGGCCGGAATGCCGATCCGCAGCGACAGGTTCACCGCCCCCCGCACCAGCGCATCCCCCGCCAGCAACAGGATCACCAGACCAAGCGCAGAAAACAGCCAGGGCATCATGTCTTGGGACCTCCTTGTCCACAGGCACAGGGCCCCTTGCCGATCCTGAAACGTCCGCAGGACCGGCAGCGGGCCGAATTGAGTTTCTTTTGTCCCGGGAAACGCAACCGTCCGAACATGGCAAGCACGGCCATGGCCACCAGAAACAGGGAGACGATCTTCAAAATCACGTCAAAGGCCAAAACGCGCGAACTGCGCACGCTCCACGACCGCAGCCAGGGCATCCTCGGCCAGCGACAGGCCAAACCGGCTCAGGAACGGCTTCTTGATCCCATAGCGCCGCAGGCGGAGTTTCTTGCCAAACCGCGCTTCCAGGACCGGCTTCAGATGGCCGATCCCGTCGATGAGGCCCAGCGCCTCGGCCCGACGCGCCAGCCAGATCTCGCCGGTAAAGAGGTTCTCCTCATCCGACAGCTTCGGCCCCCGGCGCTCGGTGACGTGATCGATGAAATTGGCGTGGATGTCGTTCAGCAGCACCTTCAGGCGCGCCACATCCTCTTCGTTTTCCGGGCGGAAGGGGTCCAGCATGCTCTTGCTCTCCCCCGCCGTATGCACGCGGCGCTCCAGCCCCTGGCGCGCCAGGAACACATGCGCCCCGAACCCGGCGGAAATGACCCCGATCGAGCCCACGACGGAACTGGCATCGGCAAAGATCTCATCCGCCGCCGCCGCCAGCCAGTAGCCTCCGGACGCGGCCACATCCTCGACAAAGGCGATGACGGGCACATCATGCTCTTCGGAGAGACGGCGAATGCGGGCGCCGATCAGCGCGCTCTGCACCGGGCTGCCGCCGGGCGAATTGATCTCCAGCGCCACCGCCTTGGGCTTGCCGCGCTTGAAGGCCCGTTCCAGCACAGGCGCCAGCGAGGAGTCGTTGAGACTGCCTCGCCCGGCCATCCCGATGGCTCCGGACAGGCGCACAACCGCCACCGTGGGTGGCCGCTTGAGAAAGGGCAATCGAACAGTCATGGCGCCGATGTAGAATGCCCACCTGCCGGAAACAAGGTATCGGCCGAGAGGAATTCCGGCGATGTTACGTTTCGCGGCCGGTGCCGGGTAAAAATGCAACGTATCCCATGCGGTTCTGCCCGGCAGCGCCCTGTGCCACGGCACGCTGTGGCAGCCGGGATGAGGCCGGACGCAACCGCGCCGCCCCCTCTTTGGAGGGGGCGGCGCCGGGCCCAACGGGCGGGGGGGCATTTCAATGCAACCACGCCGGGCGGGAGCCTCCCCCGCCCTGCCGGCTCAGGACCGCAGGCGCCAGCCGGTGCGGAAGATCCAGCCGATCACAAAGAGGCACAGGCCGGTAAACAGCGCGATCGCCAGGAGGCTCATCGCCACCGGCACATCCGCGGTGCCAAAGAAAGACCAGCGGAACCCGGAAATCAGGTAGACCACCGGATTGAACAGGGTGATGGTCTGCCAGACCGGCGGCAACATCGAGATCGAATAGAACGAGCCCCCCAGAAAGATCAGCGGCGTCACGATCAACAGCGGCACCAGTTGCAGCTGTTCGAAATTCTTCGCCCAGATCCCGATGATGAACCCAAGGAGCGCAAAGCTCACGCAGGTCAGCACCAGGAACAGGATCATCGCCAGCGGATGCTGGATGGTGATATCGACAAACAGATGCGCCGTGGCCAGGATCACCACGCCGATGAACAGCGCCTTGGTGGCCGCCGCCCCGACATAGCCCAGCACGATCTCCAGAAAGTTCACCGGCGCCGACAGGAGCTCGTAGACAGTGCCTATGAACTTGGGAAAGTAGATCCCGAAAGACGCATTGGAGATGCCCTGCGTGATCACGCTCAGCATGATCAGCCCCGGCACGATGAAAGCGCCATAGGACACCCCCTCGACCTGATCGATCCGGCTGCCGATGGCCGCGCCGAAGACCACGAAATAAAGTGACGTGGAAAGCACCGGCGACAGGAAGCTCTGGGCCAGAGTGCGAAAGAACCGCGCCATTTCAAATTGATAGATCGCTGCAACAGCTGTCCAGTTCATGCGTTCTCTCCCGATACAAGACCGACAAAAATGTCTTCGAGGCTGGATTGCCGGGTGGCCACATCCGACAGCACCAGCCCCGCCGCCGCCACATCGTTCAGCAATGCGGTGATGCCGGTGCGCTCGGCCTTGACGTCGTAGGTGTAGACCAGCGACCGGCCATCTTCGCCCAGCCGCAGGTCGTGGTCCGCCAGCGCCGCCGGCACGGCGCTGATCGGGTCGGTCAGGATCACCTGCAATTCCTTCTTGCCCATGCGGGCCATCAGATCGGCCTTTTCCTCCACCAGCAGAATTTCCCCGCCGGCGATGACACCGACGCGGTCGGCCATCGCCTCCGCTTCCTCGATGTAGTGGGTGGTCAGGATGATGGTGACGCCGCTCTCGCGCAGCTCCCGCACCACGTCCCACATGTCCTTGCGCAACTCCACGTCGACGCCGGCGGTGGGCTCGTCCAGGAACAGCACCCGCGGCTCATGGCTCAGCGCCTTGGCGATCAGAACCCGGCGCTTCATCCCGCCGGAGAGCTCCTTGATCTGGCTGGTCCGCTTGTCCCAGAGCGACAGCTTCTTGAGGATGTCTTCGATCAGCGCATCGTAGCGGGGTTTGCCAAACAGGCCGCGCGAAAACCGGACCGAGTTCATCACGGTTTCAAACGGCTCCAGGTTGATCTCCTGCGGCACCAGCCCGATCATCGCCCGCGCGGCGCGATAGTCGTGCTCGATACAGTGCCCGCCAACAGTGACCGCGCCCGACGTCGCGGTGGTAATGCCGCAGATGGTGGAAATCAGGGTGGTCTTGCCGGCGCCGTTTGGCCCCAGCAGCGCGAGGATCTCGCCCTCCTCGATTTCCAGGTTCACGCCCTTCAGCGCCTCGAAACCGCCTGCATAGGATTTGCGCAGGTCGGAAATGGACAGGATGGTGCTCATACGGCCTCCGGTTCGGATCTGGCCCGGATCAGGGCTGTCGGTGAGATGAAGATGAACAG
This sequence comes from Epibacterium sp. Ofav1-8, assembly GCF_022348185.1. Lineage (GTDB taxonomy): Bacteria > Pseudomonadota > Alphaproteobacteria > Rhodobacterales > Rhodobacteraceae > Epibacterium. Next base: position 196,594 of record NZ_JAKRFD010000001.1, on the reverse strand, counting down.
GACTGTTCAGGAATTGTGTTAGGGGTAACGGCCCCGTGAACAAACGGCCACCCCCAATCGCCGCGCAAGCGCTTGTGCATGCACGCAGCCTTGAACTGTTCCCCAGGCGTTCCTTTGGGGGCGGTGGGAGCGCCGCGGTCTGCCCCCGGGCACGCCCCCCGTTGGCAGCGCCCTCCCCGTGCCGGTGTCACCCTCTGGCGGCATCACCCGTTATCGGCGTCACCCGACCCGCCGAGCATCTTGCGGAACCAGCCCTTCTGCGTGCCCTCAGCCTCCGCAGCCTCGGCATCATCCTCGGGGGCCTCCGGCGCAAGCGCATTTTGCAGATTGGTAAAGAACTGATCGGCCATCTTCTTGGCAAACCCGTCGATGATACGGCTGCCCAGCTGGGCCAGCTTGCCGCCGACCTTGGCATCCACGTCATAGGACAGGAGCGTGCCGGTCTCGCTGGCGGCGAGCGTTACCTCGGCGCCGCCCTTGGCAAAGCCCGCAGCGCCGCCCTTGCCCTCGCCGGTGATGGTCAGCTTTTCGCCGGGGACCAGATCCGAGAGCGTAACGGTTCCGGTAAAGGTCGCCTTCACCGGCCCCACCTTCTGGGTCACCTTCGCCTCGAACCCCTCCTCGGCAGAGCCGGTCACCTCCTGCGCGCCGGGCACGCAGGCTTTCAGCACCTCCGGGCTCAGCAGGGCCGCATACACGGTTGCGGGATCGGCCGCGATTTCCTTCTGGTCACTCATTTGCATGGCGTCTCTCCCCTGGCTTCGGGCCCGTGGCCCGCATGGCGTGTCCGCCTCCACCTAGCCGGAATTGCGCCCCGCTGCCAAGGAGGATGATACGCCGTGACACGCCTGCGCCCATGCAACACAACGTGGCGTCACGGATCGGCGCGCGGATTGACAGCCGCGGCGCCACCCTGCCCGAATGAGATCGACATCCACCCGCCGCCAGAGAGGGCCGATATGCTCACCGGGATCCGCATCATCGAAATCGAAGCCCTCGGCCCCGCCCCCTTTGCCGGTATGATGCTGGCCGATCTGGGCGCCGAGGTCATTTGCATCCATCGCAAAGGCGGCACCGCGACCCCCGGCCTGCCGGAGCACTCGATCCTGGATCGCGGCAAGAAATCCATCGCCCTCGATCTGAAGGACCCTGAGGACGTCGGGATTGCGCACCAGCTGATTGCAACGGCGGACGGGCTGATCGAAGGGTTTCGCCCCGGCGTGATGGAACGTCTGGGGCTTGGCCCGGACGAGATGCAGGCGCGCAACCCGGGGCTGGTCTATGGCCGCATGACGGGGTGGGGTCAGGACAGTCCCCGCGCCGCCCGGGCCGGGCATGACCTCAACTATATCGCCCTGTCGGGGGCGCTCTGGCCCGCCTCGGCGCCCGGCGATGTTCCCCTGCCGCCAGCGACGCTTGTCGGCGACATCGGGGGCGGCGCGCTCTACCTGGTCGCAGGGCTGCTGACCGGCCTCCTGCGCGCCGCACGAACCGGTGTGGGCACCGTGGTCGATGCGGCGATCTACGATGGCTCGGCGCATATGATGAACCTGCTGATGGCGCTGCGCCAGGCCGGCGGGTTTGGCGAGACGCGCGGGCACAACCTGCTGGACGGCCCGCATTGGAGCCGGACCTACCTGTGCCGGGGCGGCGGGCATATCGCCGTACAGTGCCTGGAGCCCAAGTTCTACAGGATCTTCCTCGAGACGCTGGGTCTCTCGGAGGACCCGGAGTTCACGCGCCAGTTCGACAGATCGCTCTGGCCGGAACTGACCGCCCGCCTCGCCGGGCGCTTTGCCGAACACAGCCGCGACCACTGGGCCGCACTGTTCGAGGGCAGCGATGCCTGCGTCACGCCGGTGCTGTCCCCGGCCGAAGCCGCAGCCGATCCCATGAACACCCGCAAGACGTGGATCAGCCGCAATGGCGATCTGCAAGCCGCCCCCGCGCCCCGATTTGATGGCAAAACCCAGCCCGTGGGCACACGCCCGCGCCGCGACGGCAACCGGACGGAAATCCTCGCCGCCCTCGCTGCGTCAGCGACGCACAAGACGGACCCCGAAGGCGCGTGAGGCGCAAGCTCCGGGCAGGCCGAGCCGCCGTTGCCCGCGTTACTGGCCCGCGCCCTCGCGCACCGTGTCGATCATCAGCTGCACATTGTCAGGATCGGCATCGGGGGTGATCCCATGGCCGAGGTTGAAGATATGCGGCCCCTGCGACAGGGCCTGCACGATGCGACGCGTATCCGCCACCAGCGCCTCGCCCCCGGTGACCATGTGCCGGGAGGCCAGATTGCCCTGCACGCAGCCGTCCACCTGCACATGCGCCGCCGCCCATTCCGGATCCACGGAATTGTCGAGCGCCACGCAATCGACGCCGGTGGCCTTGTGGAAGCCCACGTATTTCTCGCCTGCCTCACGCGGGAAGCCGATGACCGGAATGCCGGGGTGGCGCGCCTTCAGCGCCGCGGTGATCTCGCGCGCGGGCTCCAGCGCGTATTTCTCGAAGGCCGCGCCCTTCAGCGATCCGGCCCAGCTGTCAAAGATCTTCACCACCTCGGCCCCGGCCTCGATCTGGGCCGAGAGGTAGTGAATGGTCGCCTCGGTGATCCGCGCCAGCAGCGCCTCGAACAGAGCGGTGTTTTCCTGCATCAGCGCATGAGCCGGCCCCTGATCCGGGGTGCCGCGCCCAGCGATCATATAGGTGGCCACGGTCCAGGGCGCGCCGGCAAAGCCGATCAGGGTGGTGTCCGACGGCAGTTCCCGCGACAGGATGCGCACGGTTTCATAGATCGGGTTGAGGGTCTCATGCACGTCGCCCGCGGGGCCGAGCTTGGCAAAATCCGCCTCCGTGGTGATGGTGGACAGGCGCGGGCCTTCGCCGGTGACGAACCACAGCTCCGCCCCCAGCGCCTGCGGCACCAGAAGAATATCCGCAAACAGGATCGCGGCATCAAACCCGTAGCGGCGGATCGGTTGCAACGTCACCTCGGCGGCCAGCTCGGGATTGTAGCACAGGCTCAGGAAATCGCCGGCCTGCGCCCGCGTGGCGCGGTATTCGGGCAGGTAGCGGCCCGCCTGGCGCATCATCCAGATGGGCGGCACGGCCTGCGTTTCGCCTGCCAATGCGCGGAGGATCGTCTTTTGCTGGCCCATGCTCTGCCCCTTTTATTACGGTCACTCTGAGGTCTAGCCTCAGCGGCAAATTGTCAAGGCTTGCCAGCCCGCACAGACTGGCGCTTGCCACGGCATAATGTCGCGACTAATCCTGTGCCCCATGACCCTGACCCTGCCCTCTCCCGCTTCGCCCCTGAAGATCGGCACCCGCGGCTCTCCGCTGGCGCTTGCTCAGGCCTATGAGACCCGCGACCGGCTGGCCCGCGCCTTTGAGCTGGAGCCTGCGGCCTTTGATATCGTGGTGATCAAGACCACCGGCGACAACCGCGCCATGATCGACGCGGATCGTCCGCTGAAAGAGATCGGCAACAAGGGGCTGTTCACCAAGGAGATCGAAGAGGCGCTGACCTCCGGCGGCATCGACCTCGCGGTGCATTCGATGAAGGACATGCCCACCGAACAGCCCAAAGGGCTGATGCTGGATTGCTACCTGCCGCGCGAAGATGTCCGCGACGCGTTTGTCTCCCCGCAGATCCGTGCGATTGCCGATCTGCCGGAGGGCGCGGTCGTGGGCACCTCCTCCCTGCGCCGGCGCGCGCAACTGCTGCACCGGCGCCCGGATTTGCAGGTGGTGGAGTTCCGGGGCAACGTCCAGACCCGCCTGCAGAAACTCCACGATGGCGTGGCCAGCGCCACTTTCCTCGCCATGGCCGGGCTGCGCCGCCTCAACATGGCCGAGGAGGTTCCCGCCACGCCCATCGCGCCCGAGGACATGCTGCCCGCGGTGGCCCAGGGCGCCATCGGCATCGAACGCCGCAGCGACGACACAACCGCGGCCACCATGCTGGAGGCCATCCACCACGCCGAGACCAGCCTGCGCCTCGCAGCCGAGCGCGCCTTTCTGGCCGCGCTGGATGGGTCCTGCGAAACGCCGATCGCCGCGCTGGCCGACCTCTCCGGCGGCACCTTGCAGCTGCGCGGCCAGATCCTGCGCCCCGACGGATCAGAAGCGCTAGCGGATCAGCAAAGCTGCGCGATCGAGGATGGTGCCGAACTCGGTCGCCGCATGGGCGAGGCTCTGCGCGCGCGGGCGGGAGAAGGGTTCTTCAACCACTGACCGACGGGCCCGCGCTCCCGCGGTTGCGACTGTCAGAACCGGTCGCAGCCTGCGTGACGCCACGCCCTGATTGACGCAACGCCCCTTCCGCTGCCAGCCTGAGACGACAGGATCAGGCGGCGGGGAGGGCGCAGGATGACACCGGGCAAGGCCTATCTCAGCAGCGACGACATTCGCCCGCTTGCAGCGCGATCAGACCTGATGGGCGCGTGGCTGGTGCTGCATTGCTGGGGCGTGATTGCGGCAGCGGTGGCGCTGTTTGCGCTCTGGCCCAACCTCCTGACGGCGCTTGTTGCGGTGATGCTCATCGGCTCGCGCCAGTTGGGACTGGCCATCCTGATGCATGAGGCCGCGCATAATGCGCTGTTCAGAACGCGCAGGCTGAATGATCGCATCGGGCAATGGCTCTGCGCGCGTCCGATCCTGGCCGACCTGCCGGCCTACCGCCACTATCATCTGACCCATCACCGCTACACCCAGACCGACAAGGACCCGGATCTGGCGCTTTCGCTGGCCTTCCCGACCACACGCGCCTCCCTCAAGCGCAAGTTCACCCGCGACCTCACGGGCCAAACCGGTCTCAAGCAACTCTTTGGCCAGATCCGCCTGTCCCTCGTGCTGGCCGGTGATCACGAGGCGATGGAGGCCGCCTCGGGTGATTTTGCGCAGACGTTCAAGAGCCCGCGCCTGCTGCCCGCCCTGCCAATGTTCCTGCTGCCGATGCTGGTCATGAGCCTGCTGGGCAGCTGGTGGTGGGGGCTGGCCTTCTGGCTCCTGCCCTATCTGACATGGTTCCAGTTCGTCGTGCGCCTGCGCAATATCGCTGAACATGGCGCGGTGGAGCGCTCGGAAAACCCGTTCCAGAACGTGCGCACCACTTATGCCGGCCCCCTGGCCCGTGCTCTGGTCGCACCCTATTGGGTGAACTATCACCTCGAACACCACATGGTCATGCATGTCCCCTGCTGGCAGCTCCCAAAGATGCACGTTTTGTTGCTGGCGAAAGGACACGGCGCGCGCATGCGGGTGGCAAAAAGCTATGGACAGGCCCTGATCGAAGCGGGCTGGCACCGCCCTAGCACCTGACCACACCGTTGATGCTGCCGCACCAAGCAAGGGGGCACTCCCGCCCCTTTGCGGGTGAGACAAGTCTCCCCCAAAAGCGTTGGGCCCGGCAGGGGCAGCGCCGAAGGCGCTGCCCCTGCCCCCCGGCGATCCGCGCAAGCGGAGCGCAAAACCTCTTGCACCACGCCTGGATCAGCCCTCCGCCTCTGCCGGGGGCACCTCCGCCGGCAGGTATTTCCGATATCCAAGCCATTGGAGCCAGTTCTCCGCGCTCCCCGCAAAGGCGTTCAGATCCACATTCCCCTTGATGCCGGGAACGGAGCCTGTGCCGGTGTATTGCCAGAACACCCAATGCGCGCCGGGATAGACCTGCTCTGGATGCCCGGCGACCGACCGCAGCCAGAAATCCACACCCTGGAGCTGCCCAATCCCGGTGTCGCGATAGAAATCCACCGTGGTATACACCACCGGCCTGCGACCATAGTGCTGCTCGATCTTCTGGATGAAGCGTTCCGCCTCATGCCGCGCCTCGGCCCCGGACGGGCGGCGTTTACAGCTCGGCGAGGCATGGTTCCACTCGATGTCCAGCACCGGTGGCAGGCTGCCCACCTCCTTGGGGACATTTCGGATGAACCAGCGCGCCTGCTCTTCCGGGGTGCGACAGAAATAGTAGAAATGATAGGCCCCGCGTCGCAGACCTGCACGCCGTGCCGCGCGCCAGTTGGACTTGAACTCCGGGTCCAGGTGATCGCCCCCTTCCGTGGCCTTGATCCACGCAAAGGACACCCCCGCCGCGCCGACCTGACGCCAGTCGATATCGCCCTGATAGCGCGCCACATCGATGCCATGGATCGGATAGCCCCATGGCGTGCCCCCGTCCCAGTCATGCGGGTCATTGTCGCCGTATTTCGGATAGGTCGCGAGCGCCGCATAGGCACGCGCAAACGCGGGGTCTATCACCCGCTCGACCTCTCCCTCCAGAGGCGGCGGCGGCACCGGCTCCCGCGTTGCACTGCCGCAGGCGGCCAGCGCCGCGAGCATCCCCAAACCAATCAACCGATGAAATGTCATATCTACCTGCCAAAGAAATCTGCCTGCCTCCATAGAGCCGGAGACAGGCAGATCCTTCAATGCAGAATACCGAATAGGGTCCGCTTTCCCGCGCGCTGAGCGGGTTTACACCGATGCGACCGTCACACCCATTTCGCCAGCGGCGGCAGGCTCATCAACACCGCATTGGCGTCATGCCCGGTCTCCAGACCGAACTTGGTGCCGCGATCATATACAAGGTTGTATTCCGCATAGAGCCCGCGGTGAATGAGCTGCGCGTCTTTGTCCGCCTCAGAGCAGCTCTGTACGCGGCGTTTTTCCACCAAGGGCACAAAGGCCGGCAGGAAGGCGCGGCCAATGTCCTGAACCAGCGCAAAATCCGCCGCCCAGTCGCCAGTGTTGTGATCGTCCAGAAAAATGCCGCCAACCCCGCGCGCCCGCCCGCGATGCGGGATGAAGAAATACTCATCCGCCCAGGCCTTCAGCCGGGGATAGAGGTCGCCGCCATGCGGGTCGAGATGCGCTTGCTGCACGCCGTGGAAATGTGCCGTGTCCTCGTCATACTCAATACAGGGGTTGAGGTCAGATCCGCCCCCGAACCACCAGCCATGCGGCGTCCAGAACATGCGCGTGTTCATATGCACCGCCGGCACATGCGGGTTGCGCATATGTGCCACCAGCGAAATGCCCGAGGCCCAGAACCGCGGATCTTCCTTCATGCCCGGCAGTCCCTTGCGGGCTGCCATCGCGTTTTGCGCGCGTTCGCCAAGTGTACCGTAGACCTCGGAAATATTGACGCCGACCTTTTCAAAGACGCGCCCACCACGCATGACGCTCATCAGGCCACCACCCGCATCAGAGCCATCTTCCGCCGTGCGCTTGGTCTCGCTCACGTCAAACCGACCCGCCTCCATATCGGCAAAGGGACCGTCTGCGTGGCTGTCCTCCAGCCCCTCAAAAGCTGCAACGATCTGATCGCGCAGCTCCCGGAACCATGCTGCCGCGCGCGTTTTTTCTGCGCGCATCTCTGTCGCGTTCTCTGCCATCCGGGCCTCCTGGGTCAGATCGTACTTCGGGCGTGCCGCCTCAATGCACCGGCGCGGTGACGGGATCAAGCAGCGTGCGCCCGCCGTCCAGCGTCAACACCTGCCCGGTCATGAACCCCGACGCCTCAGACGCCAGAAACTGCGCGGTCTCGGTCAGTTCGGTGGGCGGCGCGATCCGGTTCAGCGGCGTGTGCTCCTCGATGTCCTGCCGCAGGGAGCGGTTGTCCTTGAGCGTGGCCTGCATCGACGCACTCATCACAGAGCCGAAGGCGATAGAGTTCACACGAATCTTATGCGGCGCGAGCGACACCGCCAGCGAGCGTGTCATCTGGTCCAGCGCAGCCGAGGTCACGGAGTACCCCATCAGATCCGGGTGGGTGCGCCGGGCGGCAATGGACGACAGGTTGATGATGGCACCATTCGCACCGTCGTCGTCGCGCTCCTCGCCCTGGCGGATCATCCGCTTGGCCACATGCTGCGACAGGCGCAGGGTGGACATCAGGTTCTGCCGCAACAGGAACTCGACGCTTTCGTCATCGGGGTTCAGCGGCTCGCTCGGCACGACCTTGCGGGCGCCATTGACCAAGATGTCGATCTTGTCAAACGCATCGATTGTGGCCGACAACAGGTTGGCGATGGTCAGCCGCTCGCGCAGGTCCCCGGCAAAATGGCGGATATTGCTGTCCTCGACGTCGCTGCCCAGCTCTTGCAGCAGCGCCGATTCATCCTGGTCCACGAACATCACATTTGCGCCTTCGCGGGCAAATTGCCGCCCGATCGCCAAACCGATGCCATTGGCAGCGCCGGTCACGATCGCGGTCTTGCCGGAGATTGAAAAACTCATGGGATAAAGATCCTTGCTTGGTCAGGCGATGCGCCTGTTCCTTGGGCCAGGTTGCAGATCAGAAGTCCCGCAGGGGACCGCATGTCGCCGCGACGATACCCCGAAGGTTTGCAGATTTGAACAGGTTTTGCAGCCGCATCAGCAGACCGGGGTCAGCGCGTCCGGCGCGGACGTGAGGCATGCAGGATCTTGAAGCGATTGTCGCCCGCAACCTCGCTGTGAGAGGCAAACACCGCGCCCAGCGGGGTCTCATACGGCAGATGCCGGTTTGCCACCAGCCAGAGCTGGCCCGCCGGTTTCAGCAGCCGCGCGGCATTGGCGATAAACGCCTGCCCCAGCGCCGGCTCCGCGCTGCGCCCGCTGTGAAACGGCGGGTTCATCACGATCGCATCCAGACTGCCCTTGGCCCCCCAGTCGCGCGCATCCGCCCAGTGAAACTGCGCCCGCGCATCCGTCACATTGCGGCGCGCGCAGGCCAGGGCACCATGATCGGCCTCCACCAGATGCAGCACCTCGACCCCGGCGCGGTTCAGAACCTGCGCCGAAAGATAGCCCCATCCGGCCCCAAGATCGGCCACCTCCTTGCCGAGTTTTGCCGGCAGCGCCGCGGCCAGCAAGGCAGAGGCAGGATCAATGCCATCCGCAGAAAACACGCCCGGCGCCGTTTCATAGCCACCGGCGACCACCTGCGGCGCCGCGATCCAATCGGACAGATCCAGCCCCCCGCCGATGCAAAAGGCTTTGCCATGCGCCTTGGACATGGCGGCAGAGGGGTCGGTGCGTGTCTTCAACGCCTTCAACAGGGAATCGATGCCATCGGTCTTGGCGCCATCAATCAGCACCGGGCCCGTCGTCGTCGCCGCCGCCTGCGCCACCAGATGCCGCGCCAGGGGTTTTGCCCGCGGCAGGAACACCACCGCAGCAGCATAGGTCGCCCCCGGCTGGACCTCGGCCAGGCAGGACAGCCCCCGCGCGGCCCAATCGTCATGATCGGGCTTCAGCGGCTGGATCACCTCCAGCCGGTCCTGCGGCAATGCGGAGAGATCGTGCCCCTCGCGCGGATGGAACACGGCGATTCGCCCCGTTTCAGGAACGGCGAACGCGCCCGATTGAACCGCGAGGCTCAGGCGTTGGGACATCTTGAAAGACCTTTCCGGGACCAACCGCGCAGGGGCGGATCAGTCGTCTTTTTCCATGGTGCATTGCAGCGGATGCTGGTGGCGACGGGCGTAATCCATCACCTGCGCAACCTTGGTTTCGGCGACCTCATGGCTGAAAACGCCAACGACGGCGACGCCTTTTTTGTGCACTGTGAGCATGATTTCAAAGGCTTGCGCGTGATTGAGCCCAAAGAACCGCTCCAGCACGATCACCACGAATTCCATCGGCGTGTAGTCGTCATTCAACAGCAGCACCTTGTAGCGCGGCGGCCGTTGCGTCCGCGGGCGCGTCTTGGTCAGGACACCAAGGTCGCTGTCGTCTTCCGGAGTGTCCGACATCATAACGGGGTGCTTTAGCATGGGATCAAAAGTTTCCAGTCGTGCATCTGCGTTCGTCACCGGCTTATATAGGGGAAGACCCAATAAGGAAAAGAGATTGAGATCGGGATAATGCCTAGAACGCTGACGACCATCGGTTTTGACGCAGATGACACGCTCTGGCACAACGAGCGCTTCTTTCGGGTCACCCAGGACCGCTTTGCCGAACTGCTGATGGATCACACCCCCGACGACATGGGGCCGGAGGAACTGGACCGCAAACTGCTGGACGCCGAGAAACGCAACCTCGGCGCCTATGGCTACGGGGTCAAAGGCTTCACCCTGTCGATGATCGAAACCGCGATCGACGTGACGGAAGGGCGCGTGCCCTCCGCCGTCATCAAGGAATTGCTGGAAGCGGGACAGATGATGCTGTCCTTCCCGATCGAGCTACTGCCCCATGCCCGCAGCACTGTCGAGGCCGTGGCCGAGGACTACAAGCTGGTGCTGATCACCAAGGGCGACCTGCTGGATCAGGAGCGCAAACTGGCGCAATCCGGCCTGGGCGATCTGTTCGACGCCGTCGAAGTGGTGTCCGAGAAGACACCGCAGGTCTATGTCGACATCTTCGACCGCCATGGCTCCGGGGTGGAGCATGCGCTGATGGCGGGCAACTCGATGCGATCTGATGTGGTCCCGGTGGTGGAGGCCGGCGGCTTTGGCGTCTATGTGCCCCACGGTCTGGTCTGGGAGGTCGAACACGCCGAGGCCCCCGCCGACAGCCCCCGGTTTCACGAGATCCGCGACCTCGGCGATCTGCCGACCCTGATCGCCCGCATCGGCTGAGTCCTGCCGAGCAGCGGAGGTTATGTTAACCCTTTGTTTACTGCTGTGACCCCGAGGCCGCATTTGCTCAGGAAATGCACGGTTTTCAGACCCGCCGCCGCAAAGCGAACACCAGAAAATCGCAGGGAACGCAGGCGCCCCGCCCACCCGATCTAGCGGTGCCCTTTCGACAGGACACCACATGTCGAAAGGGCTCGCAAATTGCGCTGTGCAGGCGCTTCGATGTTCCTTCACAACTGGTTTATTCGACCCACCGGCTATGATACGCTGATTGCAGCAGACAAAACGTCAGCCGGAAAATCGGCGACACGAGGCAGACATGGCAGTGATTTCTCAGGTCGATGGCGGTCGTCCCTTCTCTATTTGGGCGGGATTGGTCCGTGAAACGGAACGCACTCCGGGGCAGATGAGCCTCCGCAGACTTGCACGGCGATGCAGGCTGGCCACGATGGGGCTGATGCTGATCGCGGGACTGGTGGTTGCGGCGCAGGCGTCCCGGGTGGAAGCCGCGCCCTATGCGGCGATGGTGATGGATGCGCGCACCGGCGAGGTGCTGCATTCCCGCAATGCCGACACCCGATTGCACCCGGCCTCGCTGACCAAGATGATGACGCTCTACATCGCCTTTGAGGCGGTGCGTAACGGCGAGATCGACCTCGACACCCGAATCACGGTGTCGCGCAACGCCGAAGCCGAACCGCCGTCGGAACTGGGCCTGCGTCGCGGGCAGAAGATCGCCCTGCGCTATCTGATCCGGGCGGCAGCTGTGAAATCCGCCAATGACGCGGCCACCGCCATTGGCGAGGCGATCTCCGGGTCGGAAGCGGCCTTTGCCCGGCGCATGAACCGCACGGCCAAGGCCCTTGGCATGACCCGCACCACGTTCAAGAACGCCCACGGCCTGACCGCCAGCGGGCATCTGTCGACCGCGCGCGACATGACCACGCTGGGGCGGCACATCCTCTATGATTACCCGGAATACTATAACCTGTTTTCCCGGACCTCGACCGATGCCGGGATGAAGGTGGTCTATAACACCAACCGCCGCCTGCTGGCCGCCTATCGCGGGGCCGACGGCATCAAGACCGGCTATACCCGCGCCGCGGGCTTCAACCTCGTGTCCTCTGCCAAACGCGGCGATGAGCGGATCATCGCAACCGTCTTTGGCGGCAAATCCACCGCGTCGCGCAATGCCAAGATCGCAGAGCTCCTGGACCTCGGTTTCCGCCGCGCGCCGGCCTATGCCAAGCTTCAGAAACCGGCGCTGCCGCCCTATGTCGGCAACAGCGGCGTGCAGCTGGCCGAAGACGACTCCCATGGCCTGGCGGGCAAGACCATCCGGGTGAGCGGTGTCATCTCGGAAACCCTGCGCCCGCGCGCCCGCCCCGCCCCCGAGGTCGATCCGGCCGCCCTGGTCGCCGCTGCCGAGATCCCCGAAGAGGCGACCCCGGACACCGGCGAGGAGGTCCAGGTCGCCGCACTTGATTCCGATGCGCTTCAGTCCGGCATCAACAGCGCCATTCTGGAAGTCACCGAAGTCTCCGCCCTGCAACCGGTGGCCCGTCCCGAGAGCCTGCAAGCGCAGACCGACGGCGATGCGGAGCTGAAAGCGGAGATCAGCACCGCCGTGGCCAAGGCGGTCTCCGCCCCCACCCAGCGCCGCTATACCGGTCCGCGCCCGCAGGCCCGCCCGGCCTCCTTTGACACCCGCGTCGCCTCCGTCGAGGAGGAACCGGTGGTGGTGACCCGTCTGTCCACATCGGGGGGGCGCTACTGGGGCATCAACGTCGGGCGCTACACGACGCGGTTCCAGGCCGAAAAGGTCCTGTTGCGCACGGCGCTGGCCGAGATGGAGACCCTCGACGGGTCCCTGCGCAAGGTGGTGCGGAGCCCGCGCGGGTTTGACGCCAATTTCCTCGGCATGACCAAGGACGGCGCAGAACTCGCCTGTCGCCGCCTCAATTCGCGCAATGTGACCTGCGAAACCCTCGGGCCGGCCTCCTGACACCTCGGTTCATGCGGGACCTCCCCACCGGGCCAAGACCGGGGCGCGGTGGCTCCCGCCTGCCAAACGCGCATTGACATGCGCGATTCCAGTTGGGCCCGGCACCGCTGACGCGGTGCGGGCCCGTTTTTCATCGGCCAGATCACAATCAGATGCGGATGCGCCCCAAGGATGCGCCCCCGCGCCCCCCGGGGGCTGTCAGGCACGTGTCAGGGTTTGGGGTGGTCGTCCCACTCATCACTGAGAATGCGCCGCGCGTCCCCTTCCGGATCATCATACTGATCCGAGCGCACGGTGTAGATGAAGCCGATCAGCCCCGCCCCGCCAAGGATCAGGGAAATCGGAATCAGATAGGACAAGACAGTCATACGTGCTCTCCTTCACCCGCTCAGCGCAACCGCAGCGCATTGAGCGACACGGTAATCGAAGAGGTGGACATGGCCAGCGCCGCGATCAAGGGGGTGGCAAGACCGGCAATCGCCAACGGCACCGCAATGATATTGTAGATCGTGGCGATGCGAAAGTTCTCGCGGATGCGGCGGGTGGCCCGGCGCGCCACGCCACAGGCTTCGGCAATCGGCGCAAGGTCCTGTCCCAGCAGCACGATGTCCGACGCCACGCGGGCGGCATCCAGCGCCGAGGCCGGCGAGATCGACACATGCGCCCCGGCCAGGGCGGCGGTATCGTTCAGACCATCGCCGACCATCAGCACCTTGTGGCCGGCCTGGGTCAGATCCTGCACATAGGTCGCCTTCTGCTCTGGCAGCGCTTCGGCCACCCAGGTCCGGATGCCGAGCCGCTGCGCCAGATCCTCCACCGCTGCCGGGGCATCGCCCGAGACCAGCCGCACGTCCTTGCCGGCGTCGCGCAGGGCGGAGACCGCCGCCGCCGCACCCGGGCGCAGGCTGTCGGCAAAGCGGATCGCAACGGGCGCGCCCTCCCCCAGGTCCAGCCATGTGGTGGTTTGCGTCGTCGACGCCGTGGCGCCGACCCAGGCCCCACGGCCCAGCCGGACCTGCCGCCCCGCGAGGCGGGCTTCGGTCCCATAGCCCGGCACCTCGCGCAGATCGGTGACAGCCACAGGCGTGACCCCGGCGGCGCGCGCGGCGCGGCTCAGCGATTGCGCCAGGGGGTGCGCGGACCCCTCTGCCAGCGCCAGCGCCAGTGACAGCTGTTCGCGGCTCAGATCCTCCAGGTTCACAACCTCCGGCGTCCCCGCCGTCAGCGTCCCGGTCTTGTCAAAAACCACCGTGTCCACCTCCGCCAGCCGCTCCAGCGCGGTGGCGTGTTTGACCAGCAGACCGGCCCGGAACAGTCGGCCGGAGGCCGCGGTCGTCACCGCCGGCACCGCCAGCCCCAGCGCACAGGGGCAGGTGATAATCAGCACCGCCGCGGCGATGTTCAGCGCCGTGCGCAGGTCAAACGTGTAGAGATACCAGCCCACGAAGGCGAGCGCCGAGAGGATATGCACCCCCGGCGCGTAGAGCTTTGCCGCACTGTCGGCGAGCGAGGTATAGCGCGACCGCCCCGACTCGGCGATGGCAACCAGATCGGCCATGCGATGCAGCGAGGTCTCTTCTCCGACCGCGGTTGCCCGCAGGGTCAGCGGCCCGGTCAGATTGACCTCGCCTGCGGACACCTGCCGCCCGGGTTCGGCCAGCACCGGCAGGGTTTCCCCGGTCAGAAGCGAGCGATCCAGTTCCGACCGCCCCTCGACGATTTCGCCATCCACCGGCATGCGGCCGCCCGGCCGGACCCGGATCAGATCGCCGATCTTCAGATCCGCGACAGAGACCTCCACCTCCTGGCCCTGCGCATCCAGCCGCCAGGCGCGCGGCACTTCCAGGGCTGCCAGCTCCTCGGCGGCGGATCGGGCCGCGGCACGGGTGCGATGGTCGAGGTAGCGCCCCGCCAGCAGAAAGAAGGTCAGCGTCAGCGCCGCATCGAAATAGGCATGCTCACCGGACAGCGAGGTCTCCCACAGGGAGGTCACCAGCGCCAGCAGCAGCGCCAGCACGATCGGCACATCCATGTTGAGGCGCCCGGCCTTCAGCGCCGCCCAGGCATTGCGATAGAACGGCTGGCCCGCATAGATCACCGCCGGAAAGGTGATCGCGGCAGAGATCCAGTGGAACATGTCACGGGTGGCGTCGGAGGCCCCGGACCAGACCGAAATCGACAAGAGCATCACGTTCATCGAGGCAAAGCCCGCCACCGCCAGCCGCAGCAGCAGGTCCCGGCCCGCCCGATCCGTCGCCGTGGCCGAGAGGGCGGCGGCGTCCAGCTCGTGCGCCTCGTAGCCCAGCGCCTCGCACACCGGCACCAGATCCACCGCCCGCAGATCCGGGTCGGCCTCGACCAAGGCGCGTTTCAGCGTCAGGTTGACCCGCGCATCCCGCACTCCCGGCACCGCATTCAGGCCGCGCTCGACAGCGGAAATACAGGCCTGACAATGGATCGTCGGCAGCGAAATCGCCAGCCGGGCCTCGGTCGGGGCAGTGTCGACCGCCTCGCTCGGGGCGGCAACGCAGCCCGGGCACACGGCCGTCTGATGGCGCAGGGGAGCGGTCATTGCGATGTCTCTTCCAAACCTCTGACAGCGGATGCCACGGGGCGCAGGCGCCGCCGGGGTGACCGTGATGCGCCCGCCGCCAGCCCGGAGGGCGATCCGGGGGCGGACCGACCTGTCGGGCACAGGCGGGTCATCCGCTCAGCGCTGCACATGCAGGATCACCCGCTGCATAAACTCGGTGCCGTCCTCAGCCCGCGCGATCATGCGAATGTTCCAGTTGCCGGGGGCCAGCTCCGCCGAGGCCACATAGGCGTTGCCGTCGAATGTGAACTGCGGCTTCTGGTCGTCCTTCACATGGGTGGCCCGCCCCAGCGTCGCCGTGAGCGAGGCAACCTCCACCGGCTGCCCGTCGCGATCCGTGATCTCCAGCTTGACCTGATCGCCCACCGCAGAGGCATAGACCGACCAGCCCAGCGCCTCCTGCGCGGCGCGGCGGGTGTCGAACTGCTGGCTGGCCACATAGGAGTTCTTCACCTCCAGCCCCGGAAAGGTGCGCACCGCGCTGACCGCCATGTAGATGTTCACGGCAATGATGATGCCAAAGGCGGTGACGCAGATCGCCAGCATGTGCTTGCCGGTGAATTCCCGTGGCTTTGCATCGGTCTTGCTGGTCATGGATCAGTTCCCCCGTCCATTGAAGGTGGTATCGCGATAGGCGCGCTCGCCCGAGGTCACATCCTCGACCCAGAGCCGCAATCCGGTGCTTTCCGCCTCTGCCGGGCCGGTGCCGCGCGGGGCGGTGATATAGACCCGTTGCAGGCTGGCGGTGTCCGCGGGCACATCGACGGTAACACCCTCCTCGCCCTCAAGCGAGACCTGCAACGCCGGATCGCCCACCACCGACAGGGCAAATTCCCGGGTCTCGCCATGTTTGTTCGACAGGCGCACGTCGTAGGTGTTGCGAATGGTGCCATCGGACAGGGTCACGAAGGTCGGATTGCGCACCGGCGCCACCGTCATGTTGATGTCGGCGCGAATGAACAAGGCAAACACCAGCCCCAGCCCGACCCCGCCCCAGAGCGTGGTATACATGATCGTGCGGGGACGCAGGATGTGTTTCCAGACCGGGCGCGGCGGCTTGCCCGCGCGTTCGTTGGTCTCATCCGACAGCGCCATATAGTCGATCAGCCCGCGCGGTTTGCCCACTTTGGCCATGATGTCGTCGCAGGCATCGATGCAGAGCGCGCAGGTGATGCACTCCATCTGCTGACCGTCGCGGATGTCGATCCCCATCGGGCAGACGTTGACGCAGGCCATGCAGTCGATGCAGTCGCCCATTTTGTCGGCCTCGGCGGATTTGCGATGCTTGCCGCGCGGCTCTCCGCGCCAGTCGCGATAGCCCACGGTCAGCGTGTCCTCATCCATCATCGCCGCCTGGATGCGGGGCCAGGGGCAGGCGTAGATGCAGATCTGTTCACGGGCAAAGCCGCCAAAGAAGAAGGTGGTGAAGGTCAGGATCGCCATCGTGGTATAGGCCACGGGATGTGCCTGTCCGGTCACCAGATCCTGCGCCAGCGTCGGCGCATCGGCGAAATAGAACACCCAGGCGCCGCCGGTCGCGAGACCGATCAGGAGCCAGGCAATCCACTTGGTGACCCGCAGGCGGGCCTTGCGGATGTCCCATTTCTTCTGCCGGTGCAGGCGCAGGCGGGCGTTGCGGTCCCCCTCGATCCAGCGCTCCACCAGGATGAAAAGGTCGGTCCAGACCGTCTGCGGGCAGGCATAGCCACACCAGACCCGCCCCAGCGCCGAGGTGAACAGGAACAGGCCGAGGCCCGCCATGATCAGCAGACCGGCGACAAAATAGAACTCATGCGGCCAGATCTCGATCCAGAAGAAATAGAACCGCCGCCCGGCCAGATCCAGCAGCACCGCCTGATCCGGCAGTTCCGGACCACGGTCCCAGCGGATCCATGGCAGCAGGTAATAAATGCCCAGGGTGATCGCCATGATCACCCATTTGAGGGTGCGGAACTTGCCCGATACACGGCGCGGAAAAATGGGTTCCCGTGCGGCATAGAGGCCGGGGGCTTGGCTCGAATCGCTCAACGTCTGGCTCCGATCCTGTGACAGGTCTGATGGTGTTCTCCCAGAGGCCGGCCGGCGAGACTTTGACGTGGATCAAAATTTGCATTTTACATGTGCGTTTTGCGCAAATGTCGCAGCCTTCAGGAGCCCGCAGCAAATTTCTGCGGTCACCTCAAGGAGGTAGAAGCGCGCTCGCGCCGCAACCAGTTGACGAAATGCCGCGCACCCGGACGCAGGAGCCCCGGGCGGTGCACGATATGGTAGCCACGGCCCTGTTCTTCGCAGAAAAGCTCGGTCAGGCGCCCGGCGGCCACATCCGGCGCGACGAAATCGCGCACCGACACCGCCACCCCCTGCCCGGCGCGCAGGGCCTCCATCAGCAGGTTGCCGGGCAGGACAACCCGGCCGGCCTTCAGACTGTCCTCGACCCCGCGCGACCGCAGCCAGACCGAAGCCTCGTTGGTGCCGATTTCCTCAAGCCAGGGCAGGTCGAGCAGATCCTCGGGTTGTTCCACCCGGCGCTGGTCCAGCAAGCCGGGCGCTGCCACGACGACCATGGGCGAGGGCAGCAGCATCTCGGCCTCCAGCCCGGGCCAGGCGCCGTGCCCGTAGCGCAACGCAACATCGATGCCGCCCGGGGTCATCTGCACCACCTCGCCCGTGGGGTCGATGACCAGATCCACCTCCGGATAGGCCTGCCGGAACCCGGCCAGGCGGGGCATCAGCCAATGGGTGGCAAACATCGGCGTGCAGGTCACATGCAGGGGCTGCCCGGCGCCTCGTCTGGTCAGGTCCTGCACCGCGGCGCGAATGGCGCCGAACCCCAGCGTCAGGGCCTGCGCCAGATGTTCGCCTTCGGCTGTCAGCTTCAGGCCACGGCCAGACCGGTCCAGCAGCGGCACCCCCATATGGGCCTCCAACTGGCGCAGCTGCTGGCTGATGGCCGCATGGCTGACATTCACCAGCGCGCCGGCCTGTTGCAGATTGCCGGTTTCGGCAAAGACGGCAAAGGCGCGCAAGGCGGCGAGCGGAGGCATGTCACGCCAGTTCATATGTAATCCCTGCTTACATGTCGGATTTCTTCCTGACTCGCATAGATGGGTGAGTCGGGCAAGTATGAGCACAGATCCAGCGTGTGGATCACATGCCAAGGAGATGTGCCATGTTAGTTGATATTTACGCCCGCACCCTGCTGAACGCGACCCGTCACGGTGATCTGCCGCAGCGCCCATTGCCGCAGCCGTATCGCGCGCCCCGGCGTCGCCCGGGGGCTCTGCGCCGCCTGATCTCGGCGCTCTGGGCGCGGCGTCCGCAGCCCGCGACCACCGGCACCCCGCGCTGCGATGTCCCGGTGGCCTGCAAGTAATAGCCCGCACTTAAAAGCGACGCGATCACGGGTTTCGCTTCGGGCTTTGCCCGAAGCGACCAGCGCGGCGCGGGCCCCCCTTCAAACCTGTGCGCATCAGGACACCCGTTGCAGGAGGCACCACGCCGTCATCCCGCCCCCGAGTCGCCCAGATGACAAACAGGAGACAAACAGGGGACGCGGGCCAAACGGCGCTATTGCAGGGCGTATGAGAAGAAAAAGCGCCGGCTCCCCAGGAAACGCGCGAACAAGCAGGGAACCGGCGCTGGAAACACCCGCCGGGAGATCCTGGCGGGGTACGGCGGAACTCGGGGCCTGACACGATAGCCTTCCCAACCATGGCCCAGAATTCCGTCTTGCCCCCAGAGTGCCCCGCCGCCACCCGCAGAGCCTTGATGCAGATCAACTGCACCCGGATTTTTGCAAAAACGCCGCGACCGATGCTGTTTGCCGCGTGCGGCACAGGCGGGCGGCGGGAAGCCACCCCGCCCGCAACGCAAAGGGCCGCCCCCATCGGGGCGGCCCGGTCGTGTTCAGCGATCCGTTTGTCAGGGACCGGCGCGCGATTTACTCGCCCCCGCCCAGCTGGTGCACATAGGCGCTGACGGCGCGGATCTCGGCCTCGCTCAGACGGCTGTCCCAGTTCGGCATGACCCCAAACCGCGAGTTCCAGACGGTCTCGTACAGGGTGTCGTAGTCGCCGCCATAGAGCCAGATCGCGTCCTTGAGGTTCGGCGCCCCCTGATAGATATCACCCGAGGCGTCCTCGCCATGGCAGGAGGCGCAGTTTTCCTCAAACACCACGGCCCCCTCGGCCACTTCGGTAGCATCCTTGGGCGTGCCGGACAGGGACATCACATAGTTGACCACCTGGCTGACCTGCGTCTTGTCCAGCAGCTCGTCCCGCCCGAAGGCCGGCATCGCGGAATAGCGCGCATCGTCGCTGTCCTCGTTGCGGATCCCGTAGGCGACGGTGGTGTAGATGTCCTCCATGGTGCCGCCCCAGAGCCAATCGTCATCCAGAAGGTTGGGATAGCCCTTGGCCCCTGCCGCGCCGGAGCCGTGACACTGGGCGCACCAGGTCTTGAACACCGCAGAGCCGGCGGAGACCGCATAGCCCTCTAGCTCGGGGTGGTTAGGAATCGCCGCCAGCTCCAGTGCTTCCAGTTCGGCATTGATCGGCGCATTGGCGGTCTCGACCGCGGCGATCTCCGCCTCCACCTTGGCGCGCGAGGACCAGCCCAGCATGCCGGAGGTCGCCTCGCTCACCAGCGGCCAGGCGGGATAGGCGATGGTGTATCCGATCCCCCAGACGATGGTGGCGTAGAACACCCACAGCCACCAGCGCGGCATCGGGTTGTCGAATTCCATGATCCCGTCCCACTCGTGGCCGGTGGTCTTAGGATCGCCATCGTGGATCTTGACCTTGTTGGTGTTGCCCGTGTCACTCATTGCTGGGCCTCCGATTGAGTGGCGCTCTCGGGCGCCGGCTTGTCCGCATTGCGAAAGGGGATATTGGCTGTGTCCTCATAGGTCTTGGTCGAACCGGGGCGAAACGCCCAGATCACCACACCGATGAAAAAGAGGAACAGAAAGAGAAGCATCCAACTGTCCGCGAACTGTCGCAGCAGGGAATAGGTTTCCATGGCTCGATCCTCCCTTACCGGCTTGCGTCAGGTGTGAAGGTCGAGAAATCGACCAACGTGCCGAGCATCTGCAGATAGGCGATCAGCGCATCCGCCTCGGAAACACCGGGCTGGCCATCGAAGTTGCGCACGTTGACGCTGTCCTCGCCATACCGTTCCAAGAGCCCGTCGTAATCGCTGTCGGGATCGGCCTGGGCGCGGAAATCACGCTGGGCCTGTTCGATCATCTCCTCGGTGTAGGGCACGCCGACGATGGCATTGGTGGCCATCAGGTCGCCGATATACTCGCCGTCGATGCGGGTGCGTTCGAGGAAGTCATACTTCGGCATCACCGATTCCGGCACCACCGCCTGCGGGTCGCGCAGGTGATCGACGTGCCACTCGTCCGAGTAACGCCCCCCGACCCGGGCCAGATCCGGCCCGGTGCGTTTGGAGCCCCACTGGAACGGGTGGTCGTACATCGACTCCGCCGCCAGCGAATAGTGACCGTAGCGTTCGACCTCGTCCCGCATCGGGCGGATCATCTGGCTGTGACAGACGTAGCAGCCTTCGCGGATGTAGATGTCGCGCCCCGCCAGTTCGAGGGGGGTGTAGGGACGCATGCCCTCCACCTCCTCGATGGTGTTCTCCAGGTAGAACAGCGGGGTGATCTGCACCAGGCCACCGATGGTGACGACGAGAAAGGAACAGATCAGCAGAAGCGTCGCGTTCGTCTCGAGGATTTTATGCTTGTCGAGAATTGCCATCTCTCCGGCCCTCCTTATTCAGCCGGGACCGCGACGGACAGGCTGGCCTCTTTGGCCGGCGCCCGACGAACGGTCATCCAGAGGTTGTAGCACATGACCAGCGACCCGGTGAGGAACAGAACCCCGCCCAAACCACGCATCACATACATCGGAAGCTTCGCAGCCACGGTGTCGGCAAAGGACCACACGAGGAAGCCGTTTGCGTCCACTTCACGCCACATCAGGCCTTCCATGATACCGGTCACCCACATGGACGCCGCGTAGAGCACGATGCCGATGGTGGCGAGCCAGAAGTGCCAGCTGACCAGGCTCAGCGAATAGAGCCGCTCGCGCTTCCACAGAACCGGCGTCAGATAGTAGAGACAGCCGAAGGTGATCATGCCGTTCCAGCCGAGCGCACCGGAGTGCACGTGACCGATGGTCCAGTCGGTGTAATGCGACAGCGAGTTCACCGCGCGGATCGACATCATCGGACCCTCAAACGTGGACATGCCGTAGAACCCGACCGAGATCACCAGCATCCGCAGCACCGGGTCGGTGCGCAGCTTGTCCCAGGCGCCCGAGAGCGTCATCAGACCGTTGATCATACCACCCCAGGACGGCATCCACAGCACGACCGAGAACACCATGCCCAGCGTCGAGGCCCAGTCGGGCAGCGCGGTATAGTGCAGGTGGTGCGGACCGGCCCAGATGTAGATGAAGATCAGCGCCCAGAAGTGGATAATCGACAGTTTGTAGCTGTAGACCGGACGATCCGCCTGTTTCGGGATGAAGTAGTACATCATGCCGAGGAAGCCCGCGGTCAGGAAGAAGCCCACGGCGTTGTGGCCATACCACCATTGCACCATCGCATCCTGCACCCCCGGCCAGACGATCACCGACTTGGAGCCCCAGATCGACACCGGAATGGTCAGGTTGTTGACCACATGCAGCATGGCAACGGTCACGATGAAGGCGAGGAAGAACCAGTTTGCCACGTAGATGTGGCGCTCCTTGCGGCGGATGATGGTGCCCAGGAACACGGCCAGGTAGGCGACCCAGACGATGGTCAGCCACAGGTCGATATACCATTCAGGCTCGGCGTATTCCTTGGACTGGGTGCCGCCCAGCAGATAGCCCGTCGCCGCCAGCACGATGAACAGCTGGTAGCCCCAGAACACGAACCACGCCAGATTGCCGCCCCAGAGGCGGGCCGCCGAGGTCCGTTGCACAACGTAGAAGGAGGTCGCGATCAATGCGTTGCCCCCAAACGCAAAAATCACCGCCGAGGTGTGCAGCGGCCGCAGGCGGCCAAAGTTGGCAAAGCCCTCGGACCAGTCGAAGTTCAGCACCGGAAAGGCGAGCTGGAAGGCGATGAAGGTGCCCACCAGGAACCCCGCCACGCCCCAGAACGCGGTTGCAATGACGCCGGCCCGCACCACACCATCGAGGTATTCTCCGGTCACCGGAGCCGGCACCGGCTCGTCGGTGTTGCGCAATGTGGCCAGGAACAGGCCACCCGCGACGAGCATCAGGATCACCGCATGCACCTGATAGGCCAGATCCCTGGCGTAGCCGGCGGCGATCATGAAGAAGACCGTCAACACGCCAAGCACGATCAGCTTGAGATAATTAGACATTTCATGCCCCTTTGAATGGTTCACCCGAATCGTATCCCTCGCAGACACAGCACGGGCGTCGTTTTCCCGACCCTGATGCCAGAGCGGGGTTTTGCAAACATTGATCTGCATCAAGATACTCTCGTATGGGATGTGTCATGTCACCTCACGGGATACGGGTGGCACACAGGCCAGCCGGGCGCGTTATCCTTTCTGGGACCACTCGATTTGGGAAAGGGCCAACTCATGACCTACAAGACGATTCTCACGGTGCGTTCGACACCGGACGGCAATGCAACCGCACTGGAGCAGGCCGAGGCGATGGTGCGCCGGGCGGACGGGCATCTGGATGTGCTGTGCCTGGGCGTGGATCGCACCCGCGTCGGCTATTACGATGGGGGCGCCAATGCGATCGCCATCAACACCATGCTGGAGCGCGCGCGCGACGAGGTCAAAGCCACCGAAACCGCGGTCGCGGCGCGGCTGAAATCCAGCGATGTGGCGCATGCGATCTTTACCGCGATCGCGCCGCTTGGCGATATCTCCCGGGTCACCGCCCACCATGCGCGGTTCAGCGACCTGGTGGTGATGCAGTTGCCCTATGGCGACGGCCAGGGCCCGGAGGTGGAACCGATCGTCGAGGCGGCGCTGTTTGATGCCCGCACCCCGGTTCTGGTGGTGCCCGACGGCGGCGAGATCGCCCCCGCCCCCAAGACCGTGCTTGTCGCCTGGGACGAAAGCATCGAGGCCCTGGTCGCGGTGCGCAAGGCGCTGCCCTTCCTGCAAGCGGCCGATACGGTGCGGATCGCGGTGATCGACCCGCCCAAACACGGGATCGAACGCTCCGACCCGGGCGGGATGCTGTGCCAGATGCTGGCGCGGCATGGGGTGGCCTGCGAAATCGACGTGCTGAGCAAGACGCTGCCGCGCGTGTCCGATGTGCTCAGCCGCCACGCCACCGACACCGGTGCGGAGATGATCGTGATGGGCGCCTATGGCCACTCCCGGTTCCGCGAATCGATCCTTGGCGGCACCACCCGCAACATGCTGGAACATGCCGAGGTGCCGGTGCTGATGGCGCATTAACCGCCCGCTACACAGGCCAGCCTCACCGGCGAACCGCTCCCGCGTGCAGGGGCACAGCCGGGGGCGCTCCCGCGCCCGCGCAGACCCTGACCGGAGGTCAGGCCCCTACAGACGGTCTTGGGCCCGGCAGCCAGCCCCCGGTGGGGGCTGGCTGCGCGCCGCGTGGCCCTTGGCCACGCGGCGCCCCCGCCTCCGAGGCAGGCACACCCTGTCAGGGGGATGCTCCAGCGGGCAGGTCACCGATCATCAAATGAAAACAATCAGACCAAAATCAGACAGGACGATCCGGGAAGGGCACAGGTCTGACTGCACACTGACTCTGACGGCACACTGACCGCCCCATGCCCGCGCCGTGCCCGGTTCGCGCACCCAAACCCTCCGGAGGCCTAGTCGACAAACCCGCCGTCGCTGTCATCGCCGGCCTCTTCGATCAGGCGGCGCATGTCGGGCACGGTCACATGCCGCTTGCCCTCCAGAACGATCACGCCGGATTTCTTCAGCGCGGAGATCTGGCGGCTCACCGTTTCCAGGGTCAGGCCGAGGTAGTCCGCCATCGCCTCCCGCGTCAGCTTGAGATCGAAGCTCACCGCCCCCGTCGCCGCATCGGTGCTGAGCGAGGCATCCCGGCGCGCGATAATGGCAAGCAGGCTGGCGATCTTCTCGCGCGCGGTCTTGCGGCCCAGGACCAGCATCCATTCCCGCGCCGCGTCCAGCTCATCCAGCGTCATCTCCAGCAGCCGGTGGGCGATATGCGGCGTGCGCGCCATCAGCTCCTCAAAGGGCTTCTTGCGAAAACAGCACATGACCACATCCGTCGTGGCCACCACATTGTAGGCCGCCCCTTGGCGCCCCGGACGCCCGACAAAATCGCTGGGCAGCAACAGGCCCACCATCTGGGTGCGCCCGTCTTCCATGGTCTGGGTCAGCGTCGCGATGCCGGACACCACCGAGCCGACAAAATTCATCTGATCGCCGGACCAGATGATGGGCTGGCCCGCCTCGTAGCTGCGGTAGTATTTGATCGCATCCAGCGCCTCCAGCTCGTCACCATCGCAACGGGCGCAGACAGCGCGGTGCCGGATCGGACAATCCGCGCACTGGATCGACTGGAATTGAGCAACGGTCATGCACGCCTCTGGTTGATCTGTATCAAGGCCGACCTGGCCGATTGCCCCTACCCTACGCGTATGACACAGGAATCTCAATTGGCACGGCTCGGACTATTCGACGCAAAAGTGCCCCGGTACACCAGCTATCCGACCGCGCCTCATTTCAACAATGACGTGAGTCCGGACCGCTTTGCGACCTGGATCCGGTCGATCAAACCGGGTGCGGAGGTCTCTCTCTACGTGCATGTGCCCTTCTGTCGCAGGCTGTGCTGGTTCTGCGCCTGCCGCACCCAGGGCACGCAGACGGAGTCGCCGGTCAGAGCCTATGTGGACGTGCTCAAACAGGAGATCGCCCAGCTGGCGCAGCACCTGCCGGAGGGCGTGCAGCTGTCGCGCCTGCATTGGGGCGGCGGCACGCCGACGCTGCTGCCACCCGACATGATCACGGAGCTTGCGGCCGAGATCTTTGCCGTCACGCCCCTGGCGCGGGGCGGAGAGTTCTCGGTCGAGATCGATCCGAACGAAATCGACGCCGCGCGGCTGGATGCGCTGGCTGCGGCGGGCATGACCCGGGCCTCGATCGGGGTGCAGGATTTCGATCCCGAAATCCAACAGACCATCGGCCGCATCCAGCCCTTCGACGTCACCCGCGACGCGGTGGAGATGATTCGCGCCCGTGGCATCGCCAGCCTCAACGCCGACATCCTCTTTGGGCTGCCGCATCAGACCCGGCTGCGCATGACCGAAAGCGTGCAAAAGCTGCTGTCGCTGTCGCCGGACCGGGTGGCGCTCTATGGCTATGCCCATGTGCCCTGGATGGCACGGCGCCAGAACATGATCCCGACCGACAGCCTGCCAACGCCCGAAGCCCGCCTGCATCTGTTCGAAACCGCCCAGAGGCTGTTTCGCTGGGATGGCTACCGCGAGATTGGCATCGACCATTTTGCCACCCCGCACGACGGGCTGGCGGTTGCCGAACGCACCGGCAATCTGCGGCGCAATTTCCAGGGCTATACCGATGACCGCTCCGACGTGCTGATCGGCCTCGGGGCGTCCTCCATCTCGCGCTTTCCGCAGGGCTATGCGCAGAACGCGCCCTCCACCTCCGCCTATACAAAGGCGGTCCGAGAGGGGCGCTTTGCCACCGAGCGCGGACATGTCTTTGCCGGTGATGACCTCCTGCGCGGACGCATGATCGAATCGCTGATGTGTGATTTCTCGATCTTCGCCAAGGACATCCTGCCGGTCTTCGACATTTCGCCGGCCGCGCTGGAGGCCATGTTTCGCGCCGCCGCCGCAGCCTTTCCCGGCATGCTGGATGTGAGTGCGGACGGCTTGCACATCCGTCCCGAGGGCAAACCGCTGACGCGCATCATCGCGCGCCATTTCGATGCCTATGACCTCAGCAAGGCGGGCCACAGCTCCGCGATCTGAGCGGCGGATCCCTGGCAGGCCCGCCGCTGGCGCGGGCGCACAGGCCGGGTCGGGCGTGACCGCCCGGCGAAACGCGGGCCTGGCACAGTCCAACTCTGGCAGAGTCTAACACTGGCAGAGGGCAAGTCTGGAAAAATGCAAGTCCGGGAAGGGGCAAAGCCGCCTCAGACAGAGGCACCCTTGTGACGGATGGCGCAGCCCACCAGCCCCGCCAACAGGCCGATCCCAATGGAAATCGCGTATTCCATCGGCGTGATCGCCACATGGGTCGAATGCGACCCGCCCAGGATCATCGGCGCCAGCAGGCCGACCAGACCACCAAGCGCGGCAGCCACAACCCAATTGCGCGTCGCCATCCCGACCGCGACGCCAATGATGCCCGGCAGACCAATGATGCTGGCCCCGATGGTTCCAAGTAGATCCAGAAAGCTGATCATGGCTGGGTGCTCCCCTGTCGGCCTGTGCTCGTCCCGTCAATGCGCGGCATCGCTCTGCCCCCCGATCCAGGCGCGGACGTCGGACACTTCGGTGCCCTGTCCGATCGGCGTCGTACCGGCGAGCATGTCGACCACATGTTCGTATTCCTCGAGGTAGCCGGGCGGCAGGTCATGGGCGATCCCCTGATGGCAGTCTATACAGGTCATGCCGTCGTCGATGGCGCGCTGGTGATTGTCGGCGGCGCGGGTTTCCTGGATCGTGAAGTCCATATATTCAAAGGCGTGGCAGTTGCGGCATTCCCGACTGTCGCTCGCCTTCATCTTGGCCCAGACCGCCGCGGCCATCTCCAGCCGGCGCTCTTCGTATTTTTCCTCCGTCGAGATGGTGCCGAGCACCTCGTGGTAGACATCCTTCACCGCCATGATCTTGGCCTTGATCTTGTACTGCCATTCATGCGGGACATGGCAATCGGAACAGATCGCGCGCACACCGGAGTGATTGTTGTAGTGCACGGTCTCGCGGTATTCGCCGAGGTTGGTTTCCATCGTGTGGCAGGACACGCAGAATTCTTCGGTATTGGTCAGTTCGAGCGACCAGTGGAAGCCACCCCAGAACAGGATGCCGGCAATGAACCCGGCAATCAGCAGGAAACCGACACTCAGGACACCGGTGGGGCTCCAGAACCCATCCCAAAGACGCCGCAACAGGGACCGGCGCCGGGGGTTTGTGTCATTGTCCGCCATAACTTGTCCTTCCGATACCTGCGTCAGCGAGAATGGCTGGGGAGAAACGTATTGCCGACCAGCGCCGGAGTGTCGGCCTGCGGAACATGGCATTGGTTGCAGAACCAGCGGGTGCCGGCGACGGTATCAAGCTGCCTTCTGTCCCGGTCGAGGTAATGCGTCATCGACAGCGTCGGCGCGCCGCGCTCGCCGGCATTGGACCAGTCATGACAAGCCAGACACTGGTTGGTGCGCTTGTCGATCTGATACTGATGCATCGAATGCGGGATCACCGGGGGTTGCTGGCGGTAGTTCCGCACCTCTCGCCCCTCCTGCTGCTGATAGAGCTCGGGCGCCGGAAGCGTCAGGTCGACATCCGCACCGCGCAGGGCCTGAACATGGCCGCCGGACTGCGCCACGCCCCATCCGGACAGCGCCAGGGTGGTGGCGATGGCGGCAATCCCCGCTTTGACTGTCAGTTTCATGTCAGCTCTCCATCTGTCTGTCCCGGGCGCCCCCGCGACGCGGCCATGCCGCCGCCCGCGGGGGCCGATGCCGGGGCTAGGCGCGCTCCACCTTGCAGGCGCATTTCTTGAAATCGGTCTGCTTTGACAGTGGGCAGGTCGCATCCAGCGTCAGTTTGTTGATCAGCTGGTGTTCATCAAACCACGGCACAAAAACCAGCCCCCTGGGCGGCTTGTTGCGCCCCCGGGTTTCGACCCGGCTCAGCATGCGGCCCCGGCGGGTGGAAATCTCGATCTCCTGGCCCCGGCGCAAGCCCCGGTCGCGGGCATCGTCGGGATGCATGAACACCACCGCCGAGGGCACCGCGCGGTGCAATTCCGGCACCCGCCGGGTCATCGAACCGGAATGCCAATGCTCCAGCACCCGCCCCGTCGACAGCCACAGGTCATATTCCTCATCCGGCACCTCGGGCGGGGCCTCGTAAGGGGCGAAGATGATCTTGGCCTTGCCGTCCTCATGGCCGTAGAACGCCACATCCGCGCCCTCGGGCACATAGGGGTCATGGCCTTCGCGATAGCGATAGAGGGTCTCCTTGCCATCGACGACGGGCCAGCGCAGCCCACGCACCTGATGATACATGTCGTAGGGGGCCAGATCGTGACCGTGATCGCGGCCAAAGGCGGCGTATTCCTCGAACAGCCCCTTCTGGACATAGAAACCGACGTGGTGCGATTCCACGTTGGCAAACCCCTCGGCGGTCTCGCTCAGCGGGAATTTGTTGACGGTGCCGTTCTCGAACAGAACCTGGTAGAGCGTCTTGCCGGCGACCTCTGGCTGCCTGGCGATCAGCTCCGCGCCCCAGACCTCCTCCACGGTGAACCGCTTGGCGAATTCCATCAGCTGCCAGAGGTCGGATTGCGCCTCGCCGGGGGCCATGACCTGCTGCCGCCACACCTGCGTGCGGCGTTCCGCGTTGCCATAGGCGCCCTCCTTCTCGACCCACATCGCCGCCGGCAGGATCAGGTCCGCCGTCATCGCCGTCACCGTGGGATAGGCGTCCGAGACGGTGACGAAATTCTCCGGGTTCCGGTATCCCGGCAGCCCCTCCTCGTTGATGTTGGCAGCGGCCTGCATGTTGTTGTTGCACTGCACCCAATAGACGTTGAGCGTGCCATCCTTCAGCGCCCGGTTCTGCGCCACCGCATGCAGACCGGGCTTGGCCGGGATGGTGCCGTCGGGCAGGCGCCAGATCTTTTCCGCATAGGCCCGGTGCTCGGGGTTTGTCACCACCATGTCCGCGGGCAACCGATGCGCAAAGGTGCCCACCTCGCGCGCCGTGCCGCAGGCGGAGGGCTGACCGGTCAGGGAAAACGGCGAATTGCCCGGTTCGGAGATCTTTCCGGTCAGCAGGTGAATGTTGTAGACCGAGCCATTGGCCCAGGACCCCCGGGTGTGCTGGTTGAACCCCATGGTCCAGAGCGACATGACCTTGCGATCCGGATCGGCATATTGTTGCGCCAGCTTCTCAAGCTGATGCACCGGCACGCCGGAGAGTTCCGATACATATTCAGCCGTATAGGGCGCCACGGCTCGGGCGTATTCGTCGAAACCGATCGGTGTCAGCTTGCCCGAATTCGGGTGCGCCGCCGCCTCCTGACGCGGGTCCGTGTCCCGGAGGCCAAAGCCGATGTCGGTTTCGGTCCGGGTGATATTGACGTGTTTTTCCAGGAACGCCCAGTTCACCGCATCATTCTGGATGATGTAGTTGGCCACATAATTCAGGATCGCCAGATCGGTCTGCGGCTTGAACACGATGCCATTGTCGGCCAGCTCGAACGAACGGTGCTCAAAGGTCGACAGCACATGCACCTGCGAGTCCGGTTTTGTCAGCCGCGTGTCGGTCAGGCGCGACCACAGGATCGGGTGCATCTCCGCCATGTTGGAGCCCCAGAGCACAAAGGTATCGGCGGCCTCCAGGTCATCATAGCAGCCCATCGGCTCGTCGATGCCAAAGGCGCGCATGAACCCCACTACCGCCGAGGCCATGCAGTGGCGCGCATTCGGGTCGATGTTGTTGGTGCGGAACCCCGCCTTCATCAGCTTGGAGGCCGCATAGCCCTCCATGATGGTCCACTGGCCCGATCCGAACATGCCCAGGGCACCGGGCCCTTTCTGCGCCAGCGCCTCCTTCCACTTTGCCGCCATGACATCGAAGGCCTCGTCCCAGCTGACCGGTTCGAATGCGCCATTCTTGTCATAGACCCCGTTGGACTTGCGCAGCAACGGCGTGGTCAGCCGGTCGGCGCCATACATGATCTTGGACAGGAAATAGCCCTTGATACAGTTCAGCCCCCGGTTCACCGGCGCCTCGGGGTCGCCCTGCGTCGCCACCACCCGCCCGGCCTTGGTGCCGACCAGGACCGAACACCCGGTCCCGCAGAACCGGCAGGGGGCCTTGTCCCAGCGGATGTCGGCATTGCCGGGGGATTGTGCCATGGCCTCCTCGGGCGCGAGCGGAATGCCCGCAGCGGCGGCCGTGCTGGCCGCTGCGGTGGCCTTCAGGAAGGTGCGACGGGATTCCGATAGGGTCATGCGTCAGGTCTCCGGCTGGGGGGCGGCAAGGGGAACCCGCGGCGCGGGCTCCTCGAAATGGTGATAGTTGAGCGTCAGGGAAATCACGCCCGGCACATGATGCAGCGCCATGATCGTGTCCGAGGCAAAGGCGGCCTCGGTATCCTCGACCACCACGACAAGGCGGCCATCCTCGGCTTCGGCATGGACCTCGACGCCGGACATGGCCTCCATCGCCGCGCGCGCCGGGCGCAGCCGCTCGGGGGTGACATGGACAAGGCAGCCACAGATGTTCATGCGAGCTCCTCCTCCGCGTCAGAGGGAACCTCAAAGCGGATCGCCGCCGCCGGGCAACTCGACACGCAGGCGCCACAGCCCGTACAGAGGTCGCTGTCCAGCATCGGGGCGGCGCGCCCGCCGGTCATCAGGCGAAACCGGATCGCCCGCGGCGCGCAGGCGTCCTCGCAGGCGCGGCAGGTGATGCCCGTCAGCGAAAAGCAATGCGCCGCAATTGTGGCCCGCCACGGCCAGTGCGGCGGCTCGGCGGGCACCAGCGCCCCGGTGTCACAGGCCTCGGCGCAGGCGTTGCAAAAGGTGCAGGCACCGCGGGAAAAATCGACGATTGGCGCGCTGGCGTCTTGCGGGATGAGAATGGCCTCGGGGCAGGCATCGACGCAGGCCCCGCATTGGGTACACAGCTGCGCCACATCCGGTTGCGCGCCGGGCGGATGCATCCGGGACACCTCGGTCTGCGAGAATTGTCCCCGCAAGAAATTGCGTCTGCTGTGCTCGGTCGTCATAGACTTCCTGGCCCCAAGACTGAAACTCTCGGCCCTCACGACATGCCAACGGAATGCGCGTGCGCCGATCACGTTTGCGTGAAACTACCCTAGGTAGAAAATGGATTCGCCTCAACCGCCTTGACCCAAATCAAACCGGCCCTGTTCGTTTTCACGCTACCCTCGCGCAAGCGAAACGCTCGCCGCGCGCCTGTCCGACGCCTGCCCGAAGCCTGCGCGACGCCTGTGCGGGGCGCGGAAATCGGTTTCCCACTGGGGATGTACAGCCCGGACATTCTTGGATAGGGGTCACATACAAGAGGTTCACCCCGCTTGGAGGTGCGGCGTCATGACAACGGCGCGGATCCGAGTGCAATTCACGCACGCGGCGCGCCCTTCGAGGCCGTGACAGGCGCGCCCAGACGTCAGGAGCGCGTCCAGATGAGCAAAATTACCACCGAAGAACTTGACCGCGCCGGCCAGCAGCCGCGCCGCGAAACCGCATTGGAAAAGACCGCCCGCACCGCGCGCGAGATCATGGAGGACGAAGCCCAGACCCGCCGCGAAAAGACCGAAAAGCTGCGCAAGGCACGCCTGCAACACAAGGGCCGCGCCCCGACCCCTGCCGAGGTTGAAGAGGCGCAGACACCGGAACAGGCGCTGCAGGAACAGGACTGACCGCCCTGCCCCGCCGGCCCCGTCACCAGGGACACGCGCTGCGGGACCCCGACATGAAAAAGCCCTCGCATCTTGCGAGGGCTTTCTTGATTCAGCGGGCCGGTTGCGGCCTCTTCAGGTCAGGCGGCCAATCAGGCCGCCAGCCCCTTGGACCCCATATCGAGGAACTTCTTGCGCCGGTCCGCAATCAGCGCCTTGGCGTCCATCGGCTTCAATTCACCGAGCATTTCACCGATCGCGGCCGCCACCGCGCTATAGCTCGCCTCCGGATCGCGATGGGCGCCGCCCAGCGGCTCGGCGATGATCCGGTCCACCACGTCCAGCGCCTTCAGATCCTGCGCGGTCAGGCGCAGCGCCTCGGCGGCCTCGCGCATTTTCTCGGCATCCTTCCACAGGATCGATGCACAGCCCTCGGGCGAAATCACCGAATAGACCGAATGCTCCAGCATCGCGACGCGATTGGCAGTGGCAAAGGCCACGGCACCACCCGAGCCGCCCTCGCCGATGATGACAGAGATCAGAGGCACGCCGATCTTCAGGCACATCTCGGTGGAGCGGGCGATCGCCTCGGACTGGCCGCGCTCTTCGGCGCCCTTGCCGGGATAGGCGCCGGTGGTGTCCACCAGCGTGATCACCGGCAGGCCGAACCGACCGGCCATCTCCATCAGACGCACCGCCTTGCGATAGCCTTCGGGACGCGCCATGCCAAAGTTGTGGGTGATGCGCGATTTGGTGTCAGAGCCCTTCTCGTGGCCGATCACCATCACCGGCTGATCGTTGAAGCGCGCCAGCCCGCCCATCACCGCCAGGTCATCGGCAAAGTTCCGGTCGCCGGCCAGCGGCGTATATTCGGTAAAGAGCTTTTCGACGTAATCCTTGCAGTGCGGACGCTCCGGGTGACGCGCCACCTGGCATTTGCGCCACGGGGTCAGATCCGCATAGAGATCCTGCAAGAGCTGCGCGGCCTTCTTGTCCAGCGCGGCGGCCTCGTCCACCACATCCATTTCTTCGTTGGTGCGCGCCATCGCCCGCAGCTCTTCCGCCTTGCCTTCGATTTCGGCGAGGGGTTTTTCGAATTCCAGATACTGGGTCATACTGTCTCTACTGTCACGGTTTGCCCGTTATATGGACTTACGCAGCGTCTGATGCAACTCTCCGTGTGGTATCGGGGTGGCATCGGGGACCGGCCGCCGCCGCACCGGCAGGGCTCCGCCCCTCTCCGCGGGGGCCGCAGCCGCACTTGGCCCCCTGCGCCGCCTCCAACGGGCCGCTTTGCGCCGGGACGCAAACTCAGCAAGATTTGTCACGCGCGTCTCTGGCATCACGCAGGTGGCACGACGACACAAGGACAGGCAGATGGCCCAGAGTTACGAAGATCGCATCCTGCGGGTGCTCACCTATATCCACGACAATCCGGCAGGCGATCTCAGCCTGGATCGGCTGGCGGATGTGGCGGCGATGTCGCGGTTTCACTGGCACCGGGTGTTCCGCGCCCTCACCGGCGAGACCTGCGGCCAGTCGGTGCGCCGCATCCGGTTGCATCACGCGGCGGTGGCGCTGACAAATTCGCAGGCCCAGATCGAGGACATCGCCGCCACCGTGGGCTATCCCAACCGCTATTCCTTCTCGCGTGCCTTCACCACGGCCTACGGCATCGCGCCGGGGGCCTTTCGCGCCCAGGGGCAGCACCTGCCGCCCCTGGCGCTTCGCGATCCAAAGGAGCTTTTTATGCATGATGTCACCCTGCGCACCGAACCGGCGCGCCGCCTTGTAACTGTCCCCCATATCGGCCCCTACGCCGAAATCGGACGGGCGTTCGAACATTTCTCAGCGCTGGTCAACAGCCGCAGCCTCTGGCCGGATCTGGGGCCGGTGATCGGCGTCTATATGGATGCCCCGGGCGAGGTGCCGGAGGACCAGCTGCGCAGCTTCGCCGGCGCCGAGTATCATGGCACCGGGACCCCCGAGGGGATGCAGCCCTTTGACATTCCCGGCGGCAGATCGGCTGTACTGACCTTCAAGGGTCCCTATGCCGGGCTCTCGGCGGCCTACGACAGCCTGTTTGGCGGCTGGCTGCCGCAATCGGGCGAAACCCCGGCGGATCAGCCCTGCTACGAGATCTATCTGAACGACCCCCGCAGTACCGCGCCCGAGGACCTGCTCACCGAAATTATACTGCCGTTGAAATAGGGCACCCACCTTTTTCGACCCGGTCGAAAAAGGGCGTGCAAATCCCCCTCGATGGGGGTTTTGCACGCGCCCCCACCCGATGCGCGTTTCCGGCTCCGCAGGGGATCAATGCGGCCAGATCACCGGATAGAGCGAGGCCACCAGCAGCACCGCCATGGTCCAGTTGAACAGGGTCAGCCGTCTGGGGCTGGTCAGAAACCGCGCCATCTGCTGGCCAAGTACGGTCCATGACCCCACCGACGGCAGGTTGATCGCCCCAAAGACCACCCCCACCACAAGGATCGCCCAGAGCGTATGATCCGGCGTGTAGGCGCTGATCGCCGTCAGCGCCATTGCCCAGGCCTTTGGATTGACCCACTGAAACGCCGCCGCCTGCAAAAACGTCATAGGCGTGCCTGCATCATTGCCCGCGCCCGTCTTGGCCGCGCCCGCGTTGGCGATCTTCCACGCCAGATAGAGCAGATAGACAACGGAGCCGACCTTCAGCACCGTGTAGCTTATCGGATAGGCGTCAAAGACCTGCACCAACCCGGCGCCCACCAAAAGCACCATGAACACAAACCCCAGCGCCACTCCCAGCATATGCGGGATGGTACGGCGAAAGCCGAAATTCGCACCCGATGCCATCAGCATCAGGTTGTTCGGCCCCGGCGTGATCGAGGAGACAAAGGCAAAGAGCGCAAGCGCGGCAAGAAGGTCATAGGTCATCATGCGCAAAAATGTGCGTCGATGCGGAGGAAATGAAATTGCGATCTCGCGCGCGAACCCGCTATAATCGCAACAAATGGCGAAAACAGATCGAATAAACCAACACATATTGCAAGAACTGAGCCGCGACGGGCGGATCTCAAACCTCGAGCTTGCAGAGCGCGTCGGCCTGTCCCCCTCAGCCTGCCTGCGCCGGGTGCAGGAACTGGAACGCGAAGGCGTCATCACCGGCTACCGCGCCGTTCTGGACCCCGCTGCCATGGGCGTGGGGTTCGTGACCTATATCGGCGTCGGTCTTGGCGAACACACCAAGGAAGCGCAGGCCGCCTTTGAGCGCGCCATGTCCAGCGCGCCGGAGGTGGTGGAGTGCCACAATATCACCGGCACCATCGAGTATCTCTTGCGCGTCGAATGCGCCGACCTCAAGAGCTACAAACAGTTCCACACCGAAATCCTCGGCACCTCGCCCTTTGTGACGGCGATCACAACATATGTGGTGATGGGATCCCCCAAGGACCAGCGCGCCTGATCGTTAGGCAAGACCAGCGCGAGGTGTTGCGCATGGCGCGGACGCTCTGGCAGGGGAATATTTCGGATCTATCGCTAGGATCTCAGGTGATCGCGATCATCGACCGGACCTGACACCCCGGTCACACCAGGAACCGGCTTTCCCGCGAGGGAAGCGTGCAGAGACAACGTTTAGCGCGCGGGTGGATACACCCGTCCATCTCCGATCTGGCGGCGCCGCCTCCTTATCGTCGACACTATCATCGTCCTCATCATCCAGATCCCCACCCAATCCGAGGATCGCCCAGACAGCAAGACCGATAAGGCGCCCCATCCCGGGACACGCCGGCCATTGTGCTGCTGATGAGCCTTGGATCTGAGGGTTTGCGCCGCGCTGCGCGCGACGCCGCAGGGCCGGGGGCCGCGCCTTCGGCGCGGCCCCCGGCTTGGCCCAACGCTTTTGGATCAGGCTTGCCCTGATCCGCAAAGGGGCGGGAGCGCCCCCCTCCTGCCCGTCATCTTCACCGCAGACACTCAGATCGCGCAACCTGTCGTTCGCGCTTAGACTGCGCGCTTGACCTCAACCCCGCTTGAGATCCGAGACTCCTTTTCGTGACGGCCATTTTCAGGGGACAGTCAGTATGAAGATTACCACAGCGGGTCTTATATTATTCACGCCGCACTATCAGGCGTGCGTCGCCTTTTATCGGGACTGTTTGAGATTGAGGCTGCTCCATAGCATCAATCGTCCCGAAGAGACCCTGAGCACTTTTGATCTGGGTGGCGCTTATTTGATGATCGAACCGGCGGAAGATCTCGCCGCACCTCCGGCCAGACTGCCACTGAAGTTGCGATTTAATGTGCCCGACATCAAAGCAAGCTGTGAAGATCTGCGGCAACGGGGTGTTGAGGTGCGTTTGCTTCACCACGGATGGGGCAGCACTGCAGAGTTTTGCGACCCCGCTGGCACGCGCTGCGCCTTGCGGTCTGATGCAGGGTTCGGGGTTTGAACCCGACCCGCATTGGCCCCATCTGCATCGAGGAGGAACGCGAGGGAGCGAG
This sequence comes from Epibacterium sp. Ofav1-8, assembly GCF_022348185.1. Taxonomy (GTDB): domain Bacteria; phylum Pseudomonadota; class Alphaproteobacteria; order Rhodobacterales; family Rhodobacteraceae; genus Epibacterium. Next base: position 160,322 of record NZ_JAKRFD010000001.1, on the reverse strand, counting down.
GCTCTGCCTCGCGCTCCGGGATATTTTAGTTAGAAGAGGAGGGGTGTAAGGGCCGTGTTTTAGCTGTTCTGGGCGATGAGTTCGTACTGCGCCACGATGACTTCGGCCTGTTTGATCGAGGCGATGTCGACCAAACGCCCCTTGTAGACGGTTGCGCCTGCGCCGCTGGCTTTGGCCTCTTCCATGGCGGCGAGAATGTCGCGCGCCTCAGAAACGGCCGCGTCCGAGGGGGTGAAAACCTGATTTGCCAGGGCGATCTGTTTAGGGTGGATCGCCCATTTGCCGACCATGCCCAGCGTCGCGGAGCGTTTGGCCTGCGCGATATAGCCCTCGTCATCGGAGAAATCGCCAAAGGGGCCATCCACCGGCAACACACCATGGGTGCGACAGGCGGCGACAATGGCGGCTTGCGCCCAGTGCCACGGATCGGACCAGTGTTTGGTGCCCTCGCGGAGCATATAGTAGTTTTCCTGCGTGCCCCCGATGCCAGTGGTCTGCATCCCCATGGAGGCGGCAAAATCCGCCGCGCCAAGGCTCATGGCCTGCAGGCGCGGGCTGCTGGCAGCGATGGCCTCGACATGGGCGATACCTGCGGCAGATTCGATAATGACCTCAAAGCTGACCGGCTTTTGACGGCCCTTGGCGCGTTCTATCGCGGTGACCAGCGCGTCCACCGCATAGACATCCTCGGCGCAGCCCACCTTGGGGATCATGATCTGATCAAGCCGCGCGCCCGCCTGTTCCATCAGATCCACCACGTCGCGGTACCAATAGGGCGTATCCAGCCCGTTGATGCGCACGCTCAGGGTCTTAGTGCCCCAATCGACCGTATTGATCGCCTCGATCACATTGGCGCGGGCCTGATCCTTGTCTGAGGGGGCCACGGAATCTTCGAGATCGAGGTTGATCACATCCGCCGCAGAGGCGGCCATTTTGGCAAAGAGTTTCGTGTTGGAGCCGGGGCCGAACAGCTGGCAGCGGTTGGGGCGGGCCGGGGGCGTGGGCTGAAGGCGAAAGCTCATCTCTGGTCTCTCCGGGTTCATAAATTCCAAAATAGGTTCATGTTTTGGTATTTCGTTGCTCACGTAATGGCAAGTCTTATTTGCAGTTGCAGCATTTCAGCGATGCCGCATCTGCATAGTCTTTCTGCGTGATCCGCGCCATCTCGGGCGTATTTTGTCATCAAGTGGGAGATTCTTCGATGAATAGATCCAATGCCCGAAGAAATCCCCTCGAAGATCCGCTGCACTGGCGAATTAGACAGGAAGTTGCAGCGCGATTGCCGCAAGCTACCTTGAACTCTGACGAATTCCAAAAAAGGACGCTGGATATGATCGAGACCCCTTATCTCCTGTTCCTCGGCGATGCGCCCGACATGCTGGCCGCCAAGGTTGCCATTGGCATCCGCGACTGGCGCCCTGACCATGCGGTGGGCCAGATCAGCCTGCCCGGCTGCGGTGCAAACCTTGGCCTCACCGAGATGACGCTGGAAGAGGCCAAAGCCGCTGGTGCCAAAACGCTGGTGATCGGTGTCGCCAACCGCGGCGGCAAGATCAGTCAGGAATGGAAAAAAGTGCTGGTGCAGGCGCTGGAAGAGGGCTTTGACCTTGCCTCCGGGCTGCACAACCTTCTGCGCGACGAGCCGGATCTGGCCGCCGTTGCCAAAGCAACCGGGCGCACCCTGCATGATGTGCGGGTGCCGTCGGTGCAGTATCCGATTGCCGATGGTGTGAAGCGTCGCGGCAAGCGCTGCCTTGCGGTGGGCACCGACTGTTCCGTGGGCAAAATGTACACCGCACTGGCGATGGACGCCGAGATGCAGGCGCGCGGTATGAAATCGACCTTCCGCGCGACGGGTCAGACCGGCATTCTGATCACCGGTGACGGTGTGCCGCTGGATGCGGTGATCGCCGATTTCATGGCGGGCTCCATCGAGTATCTGACCCCCGACAATGATGACGATCACTGGGACCTGATCGAGGGTCAGGGATCGCTGTTCCACGTGTCCTATTCCGGTGTGACCATGGCGCTGGTGCATGGCGGCCAGCCCGACGCGCTGATCCTGTGTCACGAGCCGACCCGCACCCATATGCGCGGTCTGCCCGATTACGATGTGCCCTCGCTGGAGGAGCTGCGTGATGTGGCCCTGCCGCTGGCGCAACGGGCCAATAAGGACTGCAAGATCGTCGGGATTTCCGTCAACACCCAGCATTTGGGTGAGGAGGAAGCCGTGGCCTACCTGAAAGAAGTTGAGGGCCGCATGGGTCTGCCTGCGGTGGATCCCTATCGCCATGGCGCCGGTCGTCTGGTGGACGCGCTGGCTGCGGTCTGATTGAACATCTTTGCCGGGGGCGTCTGTGGATCGCGCAGGAGCCTCCGGCGGGGATATTTTTAAGAAGATGAAGAAGGGGTGGCGGCGCTGCCCGAAGGGAGAGCCATGAAAATCACTGTCACCCCCGATGTGTTCAAACTGGCGCAGGTTTTTACCATCTCGCGCGGATCGCGCACCGAGGCCAAGGTGCTGACGGTTCGGGTTGAGGATGGAGATCATGTGGGCTGGGGCGAATGTGTGCCCTATGCGCGCTATGATGAGACGCTGGAGTCGGTGACGGCTCAGATCGAAGCGCTGCCTGACGTGTTTGCGCGCGCGGAATTGCAGAGGCTGCTGCCTGCCGGGGCCGCGCGCAACGCGGTGGATTGTGCGCTGTGGGATCTGGAGGCCAAAAAGGCGGGCAAGCCGGTCTGGGAATTGGCTGGGCTGGATCAGCCGGGGCCGGAGATCACCGCCTATACGCTGTCGCTGGCCTCTCCTGAAGAGATGCAGAAACAGGCGGCTGAGAATGCCCATCGTCCGCTGTTGAAGATCAAGCTCGGCACGCCCGAGGATATGCCTCGCCTTGAGGCGGTGCGCGCAGGCGCGCCCGAGGCGCGGATCATCATTGACGCCAATGAGGGCTGGTCGGCCGAGGTGTACGCCGAACTTGCACCGCATCTTGTGCGCCTTGGGGTGGAGCTGGTGGAGCAACCCCTGCCCGCAGGTGAGGATGAGGCGCTGATCGGCATGGAACGTCCGGTACCGGTCTGCGCCGATGAGAGCGCGCATGACTGCGCCAGCCTGCCGAAACTCAAGGGCAAATATGATGTTGTGAACATCAAACTGGATAAGACCGGCGGTCTGACAGAAGCCTTGAAATTGCGCGATGCGGCGCTGGCCGAGGGCTATCAGGTGATGGTCGGCTGCATGGTGGGATCGTCGCTGGCGATGGCACCCGCGACACTGGTGGCACAGGGTGCGTTGGTGACGGATCTTGACGGGCCGCTGCTTCTGGCCGAAGACCGTCCCGAACCGCTGACTTTTGACGCCGAGGGGGTGCACCCCCCGCGGCCTGCGCTCTGGGGCTAAGGAGACGACCATGACCCGTACCGTATATGTAAACGGCGACTACCTGCCGGAAACCGAGGCCAAGGTCTCTATCTTTGATCGCGGCTTTCTGATGGCGGATGCGGTCTATGAGGTGACCTCGGTGCTGGGCGGCAAGCTCATCGATTTTGAGGGCCACGCGGTGCGCCTGAAGCGGTCGCTGGATGAGCTCGATATGGCCGAGCCCTGCACCAAGGACGAGCTCTTGGAGATCCACCGCAAGCTGGTGGAGCTGAATGACATCGACGAGGGGCTGGTCTATTTGCAGGTCACGCGCGGCTCGGACGGCGACCGGGATTTTGTGTTCCCATCGGAGGATACCAAGCCGACCATCGTGTTGTTTACGCAGAACAAACCTGGCCTCGCCGATAGCCCTGCCGCCAAGAAAGGCGCCAAGATCATCTCGATCGAGGACATCCGCTGGGGCCGTCGCGACATCAAGACCGTGCAGCTGTTGTACCCCTCCATGGGCAAGATGATGGCGAAGAAAGCCGGTGCCGATGATGCCTGGATGATCGAGGATGGCCATGTGACCGAGGGCACCTCCAACAACGCCTATTTCGTCAAGGATGGCGTGATCGTGACGCGCCCGCTGTCCAATGACATCCTTCACGGGATCACCCGCAAGGCGGTGCTGCGCATGGCCGAAGAGGCGCAGCTGAAGGTCGAAGAGCGCCTGTTCACCATCGACGAGGCAAAAGCGGCGGATGAGGCGTTCACCACCTCGGCCTCGGCTTTTGTGATGCCGGTTGTGGAGATCGACGGCGTCGCCCTGGGCGACGGCACACCGGGTCCGATCGCCAAGCGTCTGCGCGAGATCTACCTTGAGGAAAGCATCAAGGCGGCTGTGTGATCCCACACAGGACCTGACGGAATTCTTCAAAAGGCCACCCCCTAAAAGGGTGGCCTTTTTTCATGTCAGCCGAACCGAAAGCCCGAGGCGGTCACACCGCCGAATATCTCGGTCTGGTGATAGATCCGGGTCATGTCGTCCTGTTCTGCTGCGCCAAGGGCCGCAAATATCGGGGCGAGGTGGTCTTCTTGGGCGTGGCAGTCGCGCGCATAGGGGGCCTGTTCCCAGTTCATCAGCGCCTCGGTCCGCGCCTCTGGCGAGAGCATCAGCGCCTCATTCAGCCAGGCATCAAATGCCTCGGACGGCACGCGCGCACCGGGGCCAAAGGCGCGCAGGTTGTGATAGCTGAGACCGGAGCCGATGATGACCACGCCTTCGTCGCGCAAAGGAGCCAGCGCACGACCCATGGCGAAATGCGCCGCCGGGTCATAGCCCTGTTGCAACGACACCTGATAGAGCGGCACGTCGGCCTCCGGGTAGATCACCGCCATCGGGGCGAAGGTGCCGTGATCATAGCCCATCTCCGCATCAAGCCGCGTCGGCAGACCCGCCGCCGCAAGCAGCGCATGGGTGCGCGCAGCCAGATCCGGCGCGCCGGGGGCGGGATAGGTGATCTGATAGGTTTCGGGCGGAAAGCCGGTGTAGTCATAGACCATCGGCGGCTGCGGGTTGGACATCACCGCAAAGCCCTCGGTCTCCCAATGGCCGGAGATCATCAGCACCGCTTTGGGGCGCTCCGGCAGCTGATCCGGCATCGCCTTGAGAGAGGCCTCCAACGGGGCAAACTGCGCCCGCCACCCCGGCAGCCACGGCCATGGGCCACCACCATGAGAGATAAAGAATGTGGGCATGCGCGTCATGAGGGCTCTCCCGGAGTGCAGGATTGTGGAACTCTCATCAAGCTAGGCATGCGCATCCGGGCTGCCTAGGCGCAGGTCCGCACAGAGCCTGTGCAAACGGTGTGCGGGATCTGCCCTGCGATAGATGAAACAACGCCCGGCTGATAGGCGGGCGCTGTCCATTTCTAATGAATACGGGGGGCGGCCGTCAGCCCTTGTCGGTGCCAACATTCTCGGCAAAGGACTTTTTGAAGGCCTCCTGTTTGTCGGCGCCTGCGTCGGTCTGATAGTTGGCTTTCCACTCGTCCATGGTCATGCCGTAGAAGATTTCGCGCGCCTGCGCCTTGTCCATCTCGATGCCCTTGTCGTTGGCGGCCTCCTGATACCAGCGGCTCAGGCAATTGCGGCAAAAGCCTGCGAGGTTCATCATGTCGATGTTCTGCACATCGGTGCGGTCCTGCATCAGATGCTGGCGCAAGCGGCGAAAGGCGGCCGCTTCCAGTTCGATCTGGGTCTGGGCGTCGATCTCGGGCGTGGTCATGGCGGGCTCCTTGCTTCGGTGACATCTGTGGTAGCAATCACATGGGGCCGCGACAAGGCTCAGGCCAGCGCGGGTCGGGCCAGCGCGGATCGGGCCCGGGTTGCGCCGCCTGCGCGGTTGCCGCAAGGGGCGGTGGTGCAATATGATGGACCTGTCATGAGGTCGTCACCGGCCCGTCATGATTTGATGGCGTAGCTTATGAAGAGTTGCGGCAGCAGGTGATTTGCGCCATAAGACCGAAAACGATGTTTGCGATAACATAGACGCGGGGCGCCAGGCCGCCCCGGTATCGCAGCAGCACACCAGGACCCGCCATCTCGGGATGGACAGCCGGAGGATAGAGATTCCATGAAACGCACGCGCAACGTCAAGATCGTGGCCACCCTCGGCCCGGCATCCGAGACCTACGAGACCATCCGCGCGCTGCATGAGGCCGGCGCCGATGTGTTCCGCCTCAACATGTCCCACGGCAGCCACGACGAGATTGCCGCCAAACACAAGATCATCCGCCAGGTCGAGGCCGACCTCGACTCCACCATCGCCATTCTGGCCGACCTGCAAGGTCCGAAACTGCGCGTCGGCGTCTTTGCCAATGGCGAGGAAGAGCTGGTCGAGGGGGCGAAATTCCGCCTCGATCTCGACCCGGCCGAGGGCGACCTGAACCGCGTCTGCCTGCCGCATCCCGAGATCTTTCAGGCGCTGGAGCCGGGCGCGTCGCTGCTGGTCAACGACGGCAAGATCCGCCTCAAGGTCGATGACTGCGGCGCGGATTTCGCCAATTGCGAGATCGTCACCGGCGGCACCATCTCCAACCGCAAGGGCGTCAACGTGCCGGATGTGATCCTGCCGCTGGCCGCGCTGTCGGAGAAGGACCGCGCCGACCTGGAGTTTGTCTGCGAACTGGGCGTGGACTGGCTGGCGCTGTCCTTTGTGCAGCGTGCCAAGGACGTGTTCGAGGCCCGCACCCTTGCCGATGGCCGGGCGGCGGTGCTGTCCAAGATCGAAAAACCCGCCGCGGTCGACAATTTCGGCGAAATCCTCGATGCCTCCGACGGGATCATGGTGGCGCGGGGCGATCTGGGCGTCGAGCTGCCGGTCTCCCACGTGCCGCCGATCCAGAAACGTCTGGTGCGCAAATGCCGCGCGGCCGCCAAGCCGGTTATCGTGGCGACTCAGATGCTGGAAAGCATGATCGAAAGCCCGATGCCGACCCGGGCCGAAGTCTCGGACGTGGCAACCGCGATCTACGAGGGCAGCGACGCCATCATGCTGAGCGCCGAATCCGCCGCCGGCCAGTATCCGATCGAGGCGGTCCAGACCATGGACAAGGTGGCCACCGAGGTGGAGCTGGACCCGACCTATCGCGAGATCATCGGCGCATCGCGCCAGGCCAAGGGCGACACGCTGGCCGACGGCATCGTCGCCGCCGCCCGCGAGATCGCGGAAAAGACCGAGATCAAGGCGATCTGCTGCTTTACCCAATCCGGCACCACCGCCCTGCTGACCTCGCGCGAGCGTCCCTTTGTGCCGATCCTGGCCCTGACCCCGCTGGAAAAGACCGCGCGGCGCCTGTGCCTCAGCTGGGGGTGCAACTGCTTCGTGACCTCCAAGGTCGACCGCTTCAAGGGGGCCGTGGTCTCCGCCGCCCGCGCCGCCCGCTCCGGCGGGTTTGCCAGCGAAACCGATCAGGTCGTGGTCACCGCCGGTGTGCCCTTCAACGTGCCCGGCACCACCAACATCCTGCGCATCGCACCCTGTGACGAACGGCTGATTTACAACACCGATCCGGAGTAATAGGCTGACCCCATTGTGTGTTTTGGGGTACGTCGTGTCATGGACAGCGATACGGTTCTGGTAATCGGACTGGCTTTGGCCTGGCTGGGCGTGCCTGCCTTCGTGGCCGCCTACGCCCACCGCCGCAGCCCGTTCCGTGCCATGACCATGCTGGTGATGGCAGGCGGATGCATCGCCTGGGCCACCCTGTCGCAACCGGGTGGCTACCAGTTCTCCGAGCTGCCGGATGTGGTCTTTCGGGTGCTCGGCCAACTTCTGTAACCGAATCTTCTTGCCATTTGGAAACAGCTGCCGTACAGCGCACCCCTGTTCGCGCGACCGGCCAAAGTGGCATGCCGAGTCGCGTGTGTAGCGAACCTACGAATAAGGAGACGGAAATGCCCAAGATGAAGACAAAATCGAGCGCCAAGAAGCGCTTCAAAGTGACCGCGACCGGCAAGGTCATGGCAGGTCAGGCCGGCAAGCGCCACGGCATGATCAAACGTCACAAGAAATTCATCCGTGATGCCCGCGGAACCACCACCCTGTCCGCACCGGACGCAAAGATCGTCAAGGGCTTCATGCCCTACGACCGCTAAGAGGAGATCTGAGATATGTCCCGCGTTAAAGGTGGTACCGTCACTCACGCCCGTCACAAGAAGATCATCAAGGCCGCCAAAGGTTACTATGGCCGCCGCAAGAGCACCTTCAAGGTTGCAACGCAGGCCGTCGACAAGGCGAACCAGTATGCAACCCGTGACCGCAAGAACCGCAAGCGCAACTTCCGCGCGCTGTGGATCCAGCGTATCAACGCTGCCGTCCGCAGCCACGACGAGGCGCTGACCTACTCCCGCTTCATCAACGGCCTGAACCTGGCCGGTATCGAAGTGGACCGTAAGGTTCTGGCAGACCTCGCCGTGCACGAGCCCGAAGCCTTCGGTGCGATCGTGCGTCAGGCACAGGATGCGCTGGCCGCCTGAGCTCAGGCACAGCAAAACTGATCTGACCCGCCGGAGCGATCTGGCGGGTTTTTTCGTGCCGTGTTGCGGTGCGGTATGGAATGTCAGGCTGTGCCAGGCCTCGGCCCCGTGCATAGCGGCCGCAGGGCACAGGCGCGGCGCAGGCGCGTGCGCCTATTCGGGCTGCGACCGGCTGCGGCGCAGGAGGGAAAACAGGATAAGTCCGCCGACCGCCCAGATCGACCACGGCGGGCTTTGTGAAAACAGGTTCACCAGCACCAGAAACCCTCCGATGATCCAGAGCCGCAGCGGCACGGACAGGACCTCGTTGCGCCCGAAGATCCGCGGCCCGTCGCGCAAGCCGATAATCATGCAGAGCACCAGCACCGGCCAATGCGCCCAGAGCCCGCGGTCAGAGATGATGTCCAGCAGCACCAGCCCCGCCGCCACCCCGAGGAGCCGGCGGCTGCCCTTGCTGATCGGCAGGCGCCGACCGCAAAGCTTGTCGAGACCGCGCAGCGGCCCCTCAGCGGGCGGCTCTTGCGCGTCGGTGGCCTCGCCGTCGTCAAACCGGCGCTGCGGCGCGCCTTCGAACGGATCGGGATCCTGCCACACCCGCGCGGTCTGGCTGCTGCGCTCCGCCCCGGCCACAGAGGCGCCCGTGGCGCGGCTGTGGCGCGGGGCCCCCAGCGACACCCGATAGACGGTGACATCCTCGGTCAGGTTGCGCGGACGCTGCGGGCCGAGGTGCTCGAACCCGATGGTCAGCTTGTTGCGCACATGGTCATAGACCTGCTGCGAGATCAGCACCCCGCCCGGCTCCGACATGGTTTGCAGCCGCGCGGCGAGGTTGACCCCCTCGCCGATCAGGTCGTCGCCGTCGCAGATCACATCCCCGAGGTGGATGCCGATGCGAAAGGACAGCGCGCTGTCCTTGGCCGCCAGCTCCTGCTGCACCTCGATGGCGCATTGCACCGCCTCCACCACCGAGGGGAAATCGGCGATCAGCCCGTCACCGGCGGTATTGGCCACCCGGCCGCCGTGGCGTTCGATCAGCTTGAAGAACACATCGCGGGCCGATTGCAGCTCCGTGTAGGTGCCGACTTCATCGGTGGTCATCGCCGTGCTGAACTGCTCCGCATCAGCAGAGAGGATCGTCGTCAGCTTTCGGATAATCCGGTCGCGCATGAAATCTGGCCTGAGGTAAGAACTGCCCTCAAAGTGGGCTTTTGTGCGCCGTCATGCAAGGGGCATGGTCGCGGCATGTTGACAGGCGCTGACATCAGCGCATCGGCGGCCCGCCTGCCTGAACCGCTCGGGGCGTGGGCTGGGGGCGACAGCACCGGCCTGCGGCAGCGGCAAGGCGGCGCAGGTGCTTGCTTTCGACGCCTCGTGTGGTAGCAGGACAGCAAAGCGAGACGTGAGGGGCCGTCATGGACGATCTTAAAGCAAAATACCTCGGCCAGATTGCCGAAGCCGGCGACGAGAACGCGCTGGAGGCCGTGCGCCTGGCCGCCGTGGGCAAGAAGGGCGAAGTGGCCCTGAAGATGCGCGAACTGGGCAAGATGACGCCGGAGGAACGCCAGGTGGCGGGCCCGGCGCTGAACGCGCTCAAGGATGAGATCAACGCGGCGCTGGCGGCCAAGAAGGCGGCGCTGGCCGATGCCGCCCTGGATGAACGCCTGCGCTCCGAATGGCTGGATGTGACGCTGCCGACGCGCCCGCGCCGTGAGGGCTCGATCCACCCGATCTCGCAGGCCTCCGAGGAGCTGACCGCGATCTTTGCCGAGATGGGGTTCTCCGTTGCCGAAGGGCCGCGGGTGGACACCGACTGGTACAACTTCGACGCGCTGAACATCCCCGGCCACCACCCGGCCCGGGCCGAGATGGACACGTTCTACATGCACCGCGCCGAGGGTGACAACCGCCCGCCGCATGTGCTGCGCACCCACACCAGCCCGGTGCAGATCCGCTCGATGGAGAAGATGGGCGCACCGCTGCGCATCATCTGCCCGGGCGGCGTCTATCGCGCCGACTACGACCAGACCCACACGCCGATGTTCCATCAGGTCGAGGGGCTGGCGCTGGATGAGAACATCTCGATGGCCAACCTCAAGTGGGTGCTGGAGGAATTCGTCAAATCCTTCTTCGAGGTGGAGAGCGTCGACCTGCGTTTCCGCGCCTCGCATTTCCCCTTCACCGAGCCGTCGGCCGAGGTCGACATCCGCTGCAGCTGGGACAATGGCCAGCTGAAGATCGGCGAGGGCGACGACTGGATGGAGATCCTCGGCTCCGGCATGGTGCACCCCAAGGTGATCGCCGCCGGGGGCATCGACCCCGACAAGTACCAGGGCTTTGCCTTTGGCATCGGCATCGACCGCCTGGCGATGCTGAAATACGGCATCCCCGACCTGCGCGCCTTCTTCGACAGCGACCTGCGCTGGCTGCGCCACTACGGGTTCAGTTGCCTCGACGTGCCGACGCTGCACGGGGGCCTGAGCCGCTAAGGTCGGCCCCGGCTATTATCGCACCGCCAGACGACCCGCCTCTTGCAGGCGGGTTTTCTATTTGTGGTGATCTCGCGGGGGGGAAAGCCCCGCGCCGCGCCCGACCCTCCCCCCGGGAGGGCGCGATTGCGCCCGCCCAGGCTCGGGCGCTCTGGTCCTGGGGGCGGTGCTCTTGCAATCGCTGCCGGCGTTGGTAGCGTCCGCGGCGAACGCAACTGCCGGAGACCTCCACAATGCTCTTTGATCGCGACCACCGGCACGGCAGTGCCGCGCAACGCCGCCGGTACGCCCATTTTGAAATCGCCTATACGCTGGCGGACTTCGGCGCCGCCTTCAGCTTTGTGATCGGCTCTGTCTTCTTCTTTTTCGAGCGGCTGATGACGGCCGGCACCTGGCTGTTCCTCATCGGGTCGATCCTCTTTGCCGCCAAACCCAGCATCCGCCTGATCCGGGAGATCAAACTCGCCGCCATGGGCGAGGATGAAAAACTCGCCGAACGCTTCGAGGATTAGGGCAGGGTTCAGCCCCGCGTGCGGGCCTCAGAACTTGATCTGCGCGGTCACCCGCAGGCTGCGCCCCTGCTCCAGCAGGTTGGTGGTGCCGCCGGGCACGCTGTAGGCGGTGCCATGCGCGATATAGGCCTCGTCAAAGATATTCGTCAGCGCCAGGCTGTATTCCTGCGTGTCACGGGGGCGCCAGACCAGCGACAGGTCGTGCACGTCATACCCCGCAAGCTCGGCGGCGGCGGTAAAGCTGTCGGGCAGCTTGTCCTCGGCCATCACGAACTGGCTGGTCCAGCTGATCTGCATATTGCGGCCCGCAAGTTCCCGGACCACCCGCAGGGACAGCGTGTCGCCCTGGGGTGCAAAGCCGTCATACCAGTCGCTCGGGCTGACATAGCGCCCGCCGATGGTGGTATCCGAATGGTGAAACGACGCCTGCACCGACCAGTCCGCCCAGGCATACCCGGCGCTGAGCGTGTAGCCCTCGGTCTCGGCGGTGCCTGCGTTGCGGCGCGCATAGGGCAGCCCCCGGCGACCGCCATAGAGGATGACATCCTCGATCTCGGTCTGGAAATAGGTGGCCCCGAGGTTCCAGCCGTTGCGCACAAAGGCAAAGCCGGCCTCGATGGTCTCGGCGGTTTCGCCGTCAAGGCTGGGATCGGTCAGGGCCGCATCCACGCCCGCCGTCAGGTTCAGCCCCGGCGCGGGCTGCACGCCCCGAAACGCCTGGGCCCAGCTGGCAAACAGCGACAGCGCCGGGGTCGCCTGGAATTCAACGCCGAGGTTGGGGTTGACCCGGTGGCCCGCATGCCGGTTGCCCGCCAGATCGGTCAGCGTGCTGTGATCGTAACGCAGGCCGCCCGTGGCCCGCAGCCGTTCGGAGAGCTGCATTTCTGCCTGCACAAACGCCCCCCAGGTGCGCGCGGTCTCTGACACCTCTGCCGCGGCGCCATCCTGGCCGCTGGATCGGGCCTCGGTAAAGTCGAGCCCATAGGTCAGGTCGAGCGCGCCGAGGGCCGAGGCATTCTGCACCGCAAACCCACGCGTCCGCCATGCCGCCCGTTGGGTTGGGTCGATGTGCCGGTGCAGCTCGGTTTCGTTCTGGAACAGCCGCGCCTCCAGGTCGAGCGCCGGGCTGCCCGCGGGCGCGATCCGGTAGGACAGGCTGTAGGTGTCCTGCGACAGCGCCTGCTGTTCCGGTGTGGACCGGGGGTGCGCCGGATCGACACCAAAGTTGACCTGGGCGCTGCGCAGGCCATCGTCGGAGCGGCGGATCGCGCTGAATTCGAGCGTGTGGCCGTCGGCGGGTCGGAGTTTCAGCTTTGCAAACAGCGTGTCCGGTTCACTGTCGGTATAGGGCACCCGCTGGCCATCGCCGCCGGTGTAGGTGTCGGCAAAGGAGGTCGCGCCATAGAGCGCGTATCCAAAGCGGTCGGTGGGCTGACCATAGATCGCGGTGCCAAGGGACAGCCGGTCGCCATTGGTCTGCCCCGAGAGCCGCAGCATCGCCCCCTGTCGCTGGCCCGGCAGCAGAAAGTCCTCCGGATCGAGGGTTTCGAACCGCACCTCACCCGCCAGCGCCGACGGCCCGGAGAGCGCGGTACCGGTGCCCGCGTCGATCGCGACGGATTTCAGCAGGAACGGGTCGATGCCGGAGTTCCCGTTGTGCGGAAACAACGTGCCCGAGGTGAGAGCGCCGTCGATGGTGACAGTGGCGCGCACATCCTCGATCCCGCGGATATAGACCTTTTGCGCCGAGGTCCGGTTGCCGCCGCTGACGGTGACGTCATCCGTATCGGCGAACAGCTCGTTCAGACTCGTCGGCTGTGCGGCGCGGATCGTCTCCTGCGCGATCTCCTCCCCTGCCGCAGGTCTGGAGACCGTGATTTCCTCCAGTTCGATAGCGGCGCCGAAGTCGTCCGGCGCGGCGTCCTGCGTCAGCGCGGCGGTGGGCAGGCCCGCCCCCGTCAGCAGCAGCCACACAGAAGCGATTGTTTTACCTTGGGAAAGGGGCATCTCGAGACCTTGTCGACTAATATCTTACTATTTTAATCACCTTTAATGGCCTATTTCTGATGTGAGAAGTCGCGCGCGGCGCAAGCAAGGCATGCGTGTCATGCACCCATGGGCGCGACACGCATGCAATGTGCTACGGGAATGAGGGAACGGTGCCCCGCCCGCCATGGCGAGGCGCAGGCAGGCGGGGACCCGCGGCGCTGCCGCGACCTGTCAGAACCGACGGTGCAGAGCGTCGGTTTATTGTCCGCCCAGCGGGTCGCCCGGGCGCTGCAAGCGGCTGGAGAGCAGGTCTCCGGCGCGTTCGACGATCGGATAGCCGGCCATGGCAAAGGCGGTGTTGACCTGTTTCAGGATACGCAGAGTTTCCTGGTGCAGGGCGCTGGTCTCGATGCTCTCGCTGATGCCGTCGCGCAACCGGCTGAGGTGCTTGCTCTGCAAGCGTTGCTCGGCGGTGCGGATGCTGTCTTTCTCGGCGACCAGTTCCCGGGCGTCATCGGGGTTGCCGGTCATCATCACCTTGAGCGCGAGCTGCGCATTGGCCTGCACCCGGTCCATGAAGTCCAGCAGTTCCTGCCGCCCCGATTTGGAGAAACAGACGCCTTCGTGGTGCAGCTTGCGGGCCAGGTCGGTCATCTTGCGCGCGACCTGATCGGCGGCGGCCTCAAGATTGGCGGCCATCAGCGACGCCTCGATCGCGCCATTTGCGGCCTCGTCGTCGCGCTTTTGACCATGCACTCCGGCCAGATAGAGCTTCAGGTCCTGATGCATCCGCCGAAGGGCGCGCTCGTCTTCCTGAATGCCGGTGGCGACCCGGTCATCCCAGGTTTCATAGAGCCCGGTGGCGGAGACCAGCATCTTTTCGACCAGCTCCCCCATGCGCAGCAGTTCGCGGGCGGCGCAGCTCAGGGCGCGCGGCGGATCATCGAGCGCAGCAGGGTCCAGCGCGCTCAGCCCCCGGTCGCCGGATTGGACGGCATCCTCTGCAAGCAGCCGGTCGGACAGGCGGGCGATCACCCCCACCAGCGGCATCATCAGCAGGCAGAGCACAAGGTTGAACGCCAGGTGGATCGCCATCACCTGCCCCGCTGCGGTGGCGCCCAGCCACTGCGGGTCCAAGAGGTTCAGGTTCAGCGCCACCAGCACCAGCAGCGCGCCGCCACCGCGCAGCACCAGGTTCGCCATCACGATGCGGCGGGCGCGGACATCCGCGGCCAGCGTCAGCACAAAGGCGATCATGGCCCCGCCCAGGTTGGCCCCCAGCACCATCGCCATGGCGGCCATCGGCGGCAGCGCGCCCTGCGCCACCATGGTCACAAACAGCAGGATCGCCGCCACGCTGGAATGCACCACCCAGGCAAAGACGGCCCCGAGCAGAAAGGCGGTCAGGAGATCACTGTCGAGATAGCCCAATATGGCCACGGCCCCATCGCTCTGGATGATCGGGGCGGTGGCGGTGCGCAGCATGTCGAGGGAGACGAAGATCAGCGCCAGGCCGATCAGGATACGCCCGGTCTGGCGCACCCTGCGCTGATGGCTGCGCAGAAACAGGATCACCCCCAGCAGGATCAGCGCCGGAACCAGCAGCCCCGGGCGCGCCAGCAGGATCTGTGCCACCAGCGCAGAGCCGAGATCGGCGCCCAGCAGCATGGCAAGGCCGACGGAGCCCGCAAGCGCCCCTTTGGCGGCAAAGTTCGAGACCAGCATCGCCACGGCGGTCGAACTCTGCAACAGCATGGCCGAGACGAGGCCGGTCACGGTGGCCAGCAGCCGGTTGTCCGACGCCCGGCGCAGCCCCTGGCGCAATTGCGTGGCAAAGGCGCGCTCCACCCCGGTGCGCACCAGCCGCACCGCCCACAACAAGAGCGCCGCCGCCCCCGCGATCTGTATCAGAAATGCCGTCAATCCCGTCTTGCCTCCGTCTGCCGTGGCGCGCCTTGTTCACCCGGCGCGATCCCTACAGGCTATGTCGTTGCCACGATCCAGCTTGGTCGAATTGCGCTCTTCTCTATGTAGGGCGCGACATCATGGCCCCTGAACAGCCCGTGATCCGTAATCAGAATAGATCCGATCCCTGCTGCCGCGCCACCCAGCACATCGGTGTGCAGCGTGTCCCCCACCATGGCGATGCGGGCGCGGGGAATGTCAGCCAGCCGCGCCAACGCGGTGTCAAAGGCATTGCCAAAGGGCTTGCCAAAGAACATCGCCTTGCCGCCGGTGCGTTCGGTGATGTCATGCGCAATCAGACCCGGCTCCAGCGACAGGCCCTCTTCGCGCGGGGCCACCAGATCGGGATTGGCCACCACCAGCGGGCGCGGGTTTTCCAGCAGCGCCTCGGTCAGCGCCTTTGTGTCGGCCTCATCCCAGCGCGCGGACGACAGCAGCAAAAAGCCCCCGGCGGTGTGCAACAAGTCCGGGTTGTCCGCGAGATGCGCAATCTGCACGCCCGGGGGCGCATCGCTAAAGTCATCTTCCGGGGCCGCTGCCGCAGCCCAACAGGTGCCCTCGGGCAGCCTCGGCAGCCCGGCAAAGGCCACATCGCGGCTGGAGACCACCTCGGATGCGGTGAAATCAAAGCCAAGCCGGTGATATTTGGCCAGCACCTCTGCGCGCGTGTAGCTGGCGGCATTGGTCAGCACCACCAGCCGTTTGCCCAAGGCGCGCAGTGCGGCCATGCGGTCGACCGCGCCGTCAATGGCTGTCTCCCCTCGGTTCAGCACGCCAAAGGCATCGAGAATATAGGCATCATAATCCTCGACGGTATCGCCCAGGTCCCGCCCCGCGCGTGAACGGGCGGTAAAGCGGGCGTCCGGCAGGGTCGCGCGCACGCTCTCATAGCGCTGAAACGCCCAGTCGGTGCCGATCATTGTGCTCATATCCCTCATGTCGCGATGGCGGGTGTCGGGACACGTTCGCTCCAGCGCAATCCGCGCTCCAGCAAGAGACGCTGCACCCGGCCCGGATAATCGGTCACGATCCCATCCACACCGGCATCAATCATCGCTTCGATATCGGCGGTCTCGTTGACGGTCCAGACAGTGACCGGCAGCGACAGCGCGCGGGCCTGCGCCATGCGCTCCGGGGTGATGTCCTGAAACCACGGGCACCACATCTGCCCCCCGGCGGCGGCAACCATCTCCGGCAGGGGGCTGGCCTCGGTGAGGCCGGCGGGTTCGCCGTCGCGGCCGGCGCGCGCCACTTCGGACAGATAGGAGGTCGGCATCTCCGGGGCCTGACGGCGGCATTCGTCCAGAAGCGCCCAATCAAAACTGTGCAGCGCAGTGCGCGCGCTCAGCCCATGGGCGCGCACGACCTCCACCACCGCCGAGACCTGCTGCACGCGGATGGCCGCGATATCCGGATCGCTCAGATCGGTCTTGAGTTCCAGCAGCAGGGCAACATGGTCGTATTGCGGCTCTTTCACCAGCGCGCAGAGATCGGCAAGCGTGGGGATACGGACCCCGCTCAGAAACGCCTGATCGGGGAACCGCCGCCCATAGGTGGACCGGCTGTCGAGCCCGCCCACATCGAGGCGGCGCAACTCGTCCAAGGGCAGATCCGCGACCTTGATGTCGTCCTGTGCGATCCAGGCGCCCCCTGCATCGCGCACCGCCGCCGGCGACAGCGCGTGATTGTGGGTGATCACCGGCACGCCGTCCGAGGACAGCACCACATCGAACTCCAGCGCGTCGACGCCGATGTCGAAGGTGAAGCGAAACCCCTCCAGCGTGTTTTCAGGCATGACACCGCGGGCGCCACGATGGCCGATCACCCGGATCAGCCCGGCTTCGCCACGATAGGCGTCGATTTGGGGAAAATGACTCATGCGTCCACTCGTTTACCGGTCTGCGTGTCGAACATATGCAGATGTTCCGGCGCAATGGCAAAGCGCATCAGCGTTCCGGGGGCTGCGGAGACGTGACCGGGCATGCTGGCCACACAGTCCACATCGGTGCCGCTGAGATGGCCATGCAGCAATGTGATCGCACCCAGCTGTTCGCAAAGCTGCACATTGATCTCGATGGGGCCAGTCTCATCGGCGATCAGGTGTTCCGGGCGCAGGCCCAGCGTCACCTCGCCCGAAGCGGTGCCCCCACCCGCAAGACGCGCGCCATTGGCCAGCGTCACCATGCCCGAGGCGACCTCGGCAGGCAGGAAGTTCATCGACGGAGAGCCGATGAAGCCCGCAACAAAGAGCGTGGCGGGGCGGTCATAAAGTTCAATGGGCGTGCCGAACTGTTCGACATAGCCGCCATTCAGCACCATCAGCCGGTCGCCCAGAGTCATCGCCTCCACCTGATCGTGGGTCACGTAGATCGAGGTCACGCCAAGGCGCTGTTGCAGCTTGCGGATCTCAAGGCGCATCTGCACCCGCAGCTTGGCGTCGAGGTTCGACAAGGGTTCGTCAAACAGGAACACCTGCGGATCGCGCACGATGGCGCGCCCCATGGCGACCCGCTGCCGCTGCCCACCCGACAGTTGCCGGGGCTTGCGATCAAGGTAGGGCCCGATTTCGAGGATTGCCGCGGCTTCTTCAACGCGGCGGTTGATGTCGGCCTTGCTGTTGCCGCGGATCTTCAGGCCGTAGCCCATGTTTTCACGCACCGACATATGCGGATAAAGCGCGTAGTTCTGAAACACCATCGCGATGTCGCGGTTGGCGGGTTCCAGATTGTTGACCACCCGGTCGCCGATCTGAATGTCGCCGGAGGTCACGGTCTCCAGCCCCGCAATCATCCGCAGGAGGGTGGATTTACCGCAGCCCGACGGGCCGACGATGACGACGAACTCGCCATCGTTGATCGCGCCGTCGATGTGATGCAGGACCTCGGTGTCACCGTAGGATTTCACCAGATCCTTGAGGGTAATGCTTGCCATGTGGGATGCCTATTTATCTGTCTCGGTGAGGCCCTGAACAAAGAGCTTCTTCATTGCGATGACGACAAAGACCGGCGGGATCATCGCCAGAAGGGCCGTCATCATGATGATGTTCCATTGCGGGGATTGCTCTGCGGCCTCCAGCATCTGTTTGATGCTCATGACAATGGTGGTCATGTCGGTGTCGGTGGTGATCAGCAGCGGCCAGAGGTACTGGTTCCAGCCGTAGATGAACAGGATCACAAACAGCGCCGCGATATTGGTGCGGCTGAGCGGGATCACGATGTCCCAAAAGAACCGCATCGGCCCTGCCCCGTCGATGCGCGCGCTCTCGAGCATTTCGTCCGGGATGGTCAGGAACACCTGCCGGAACATAAACGTCGCGGTGGCCGAGGCGATGAGCGGCACCGACAGCCCCCAATAGCTGTTGAGCATGCCGAGATCCGCGACCACCTCGAACGTGGGCAGGATGCGCACCTCGACAGGCAGCATCAGGGTGATGAAGATCAGCCAGAAGAACCCCATGCGGAACGGGAACTTGAAGTAGACAATGGCAAAGGCCGAGATCAGCGAAATCGCGATCTTGCCCAGCGAGATCATCATCGCCATCGCCAGAGAGTTCAGAAGCATCCGCCAGACCGGGGCAATCTCGGTGCCCGACAGGCCGGAGCCCCAGAGCGTTTGCTGGAAGTTCTCCCAGAAATGACTGCCCGGCAGGAGCGGGATCGGCGCTTGTGTCATGCGCACCGCATCATGGGTGGCGGCCACAAAGGTGATCCAGATCGGCAGCGCCACGATGGCAATGCCGAGGATCAGGATAATGTGGCTGACGATGTTCAGGATGGGTCGATTTTCAACCATCAGTACTGCACCCTTCTCTCGACAAAGCGGAACTGAACCACGGTCATGGCAATGACCAGCACCATCAGGATCACCGACTGCGCGGCAGAGCCCCCCAGATCAAGGCCGACAAAGCCGTCGTTGAACACCTTGTAGACGAGGATGGTGGTGGAGTTTGCAGGCCCGCCCTGGGTCACCGCGTGGATGATGCCGAAGGTTTCAAAAAACGCATAGACCGCGTTGATGACCAGCAGGAAGAACGTGGTCGGCGACACCAGCGGGAAGATGAAATCCTTGAACCGGCGGATCGGGCCCGCGCCATCAATCGCGGCGGCCTCGATCACCGAGCGCGGGATCGACTGCATCGCGGCAAGATAGAACAGGAAGTTATAGGCGATCTGCTTCCATGCGGAGGCAAAGACCACCAGCGCCATCGCCTGATTGCCGTTCAGATAGTGGTTCCAGTCCACGCCGACAAAATCGAGGATATAGGGGAAGATCCCCAGCGTCGGGTTGAACATGAACACCCACAGCGCACCCGCCAGAACCGGCGCCACGGCGTAGGGCCAGATCAGGAGTGTGCGATAGGCCGTCGCGCCGCGCACGACCCGATCAGCAAAACCCGCAAGGATCAGCGCCATCGACATCGACAGGATCGCCACGGCAGCGGAGAAGAAGATCGTGCGGCCAAAGGTGGCCAGATAGATGTCGTCCTCGAACAATAGCTCGAAATTCTCGAACCAGACGAATTCGGTCGACAGACCAAAGGCGTCCTCAATGAGGAACGACTGATAGACCGCCTGACTGGCGGGCCAGATGAAAAACACCAAAGTGATCGCGATTTGCGGCGCGACCAGCAGGTAGGGCAACAGGGATGCGGGGAAATGGACGCGTTTCAGCATAGGCGCCTCGGGGTCCTTTCTGGAAAAGGATAAAAATCGGCCCTCCCCGGCCCTGCATCACTGCAAGACCGGGGAGAGCCGTGGGCGATTACTTCACGGAGCGTTCGAACTTGCGCAGCAGCGCGTTGCCGCGTTCCACTGCGGTATCAAGCGCCTCGGCAGCGGTCTTGTCACCAGCCCAGAGCGCTTCGAGCTCTTCGTTGATCACGTCGCGCACCTGCACGAAGTTGCCAAAACGAATGCCGCGGGAGTTCGGCGTCGGCGTGTTCAGGCTCAGCTGTTTGATCGCGGTGTCGGTGCCGGGGTTTTCGTCATAGAACCCCTGTTCCTGGCTCAGTTCATAGGCGGCAGTGGTGATCGGCACATAGCCGGTTTCCTGGTGCCACCAGGCCTGCACCTCGGGCGAGGACAGATAGGTCATGAACTGCGCCAGACCCTTGTATTCCTCATCCTCGTGACCGGCCAGCGCCCAGAGGGTCGCGCCACCGATGATGGAGTTCTGCGGCGCATCCGCCACCGAGGTGTCGAGCGGCAGCATGGTCTGGCCGAATTCGAACTCCGCCTGTTCCACCATGGAGCCGTAATAGGCCGAGGAGTTCATCCACATGCCGCATTCGCCATTGGTGAACAGCGGCAGGCTGTCGCCGCGACGGCCACCGTATTTGAACAGGTTGCCCTCGCTCATCGACGCGATGTCGTCCAGACGGGCCGCGACCTTGTCGTTGTTGAACACGAACTCGGTGTCAAACCCGGCAAAGCCGTTTTCCTTGGTGCCCATCTCCATGTTGTGCCACGCGGAGAAGTTCTCGATCATCACCCAGGACTGCCAGCCAAAGGACAGGCCGCACTCCATGCCGTTGTCGACCAGCGCCTGTGCGGCGGTTTTGACGTCATCCCATGTTTCGGGAACATCGACGCCCGCAGCCTCCAGCGCATCGGCGTTGTACCACATCACCGGGGTGGAGCTGTTGAAGGGCATCGACAGCAGTTCGCCTTCGGGGGTCTGGTAATAGGAGATCACCGCCGGCAGGTAGTCGGATTTGTCAAACGGCTCGCCCGCGTCGGCCATCATCTGCTCGATCGGGTAGATCGCGCCCTTGGCGGCCATCATGGTGGCGGTGCCGACCTCGAACACCTGCACCAGATGCGGCTGCTCACCGGCGCGGAAGGCGGCGACGGCAGCGGTCATGGTTTCGGTGTAGTTGCCCTTGTAGGTGGGCACGATCTTGTAGTCGGACTGGCTGGCGTTGAAGTCGGCCGCGATCTTGTCGACGCGCTCGCCATTGGCGCCGCCCATGGCGTGCCACCACTGGATTTCGGTCTCGGCCCAGGCGGCCCCGGCGGTCAGGCCGGTGGCCAGGGCACAGGACAATGCAATTTTTGAAACACCCATTTTCTATCCTCCTCTGGTCGTTCGCGGGCAGCATTTGACAGGATGCAACATAATTCAAGTGAAAGTTTCACAACACTGTCATAACATAGTATTATATTGATGCGCATATTCCCCGCAGCGACCCCACAGCAAGGACACGCCCGTGCAGTTCAAATTACGCCAGCTTCAGGCTTTCAAGGCGGTCGCGGAGACCGGCAGCATCACCAAGGCGGCAGAGATGCTGGGCGTCTCGCAACCGGCTGTCAGCCGCCTGATTTCGGATTTCTCCGCCTCGATGGACCTGGAGCTGTTCCAGCGGCGGCGCGGCATTCTGGAACCCACCAGTGATTCCCGGCATCTGCTGACGGAGGTGCGGCGCATCCTCGACGGGCTCGACCACCTCGAAGACCTGCGCCGCGACCTGAAGGAGCGCACCGGCGGCCACATGCGGATCGCCTGCCTGCCGGGGTTTGCCACCTCGCATCTGCCGCAGGTCCTGGCGCAGTTCCTGAAGGAGCGCCCCGGCGTCACCGTGGCGCTGGAGCCGGACCGCCCGGAGCGGATCCTGGAGTGGATCATCGGCGAACAATATGACTGCGGCATCACCGACGGGTTCTCGGGGCATCCGGCGACCGAAAGCCGCGACATCTTCATCCGCTCGGCCTGTATCCTGCCGCCGGGGCATCCGCTGGCGGCCAAATCCAGCATCACACCGGCGGATCTGGCGTCGGAGAAGATGATTCACGCCCGGCGCGACAGCCGTTTCTACCGGCATCTGTCGCGGGCCTTTGCCAGCTATAACGTCGAGATCAACAGCCTGGTCGAGGTGCGCCAGTTCACCACCGCCTGCACCATGGTGCAGCAGGGGCTGGGCGCATCGGTGGTCAGCGCCCTGGATGCGGAAGCATTCCGGTCGGCGGGCGTGGTGGTGCGCCCGTTCGAGCCGGAAATCCATCACCGGCTGTCGATCCTGTTTCCCAGCGCGGTCAGCGTGCCGCGGGTGGTGCGCGACTTCATGGATGTCTTTGTCGACAGCCTCGCGCCCTTTACCGTGGACCCGCCGCCGCGGTGATCCGGCGTGATGCCCGGCCATCGGCAGGGCACGCGGCGCCCCGGCAGAATGGGGCACCGCGCGCATTTTACAGCACCTTGCGGCGCAGGAAGGACGACACCACCTCGCCCACCACCACAAGGGCGAGGATGGTCAGGAGCACCATCGAGACCTCGGGCCAGTTGAAGGTGTCGATCGCGCCTTGCAGGATCATCCCGATGCCGCCGGCGCCGACGAGGCCAAGCACGGTGGATTCGCGCAGGTTGATGTCCCAGCGCAGGATCGCCACGGCAAAGAACGCCGGCATCACCTGCGGCACGATGGCATAGAGCACGATCTTGAACCGCGATGCACCACAGGCCTCCAGCGCCTCCACCGGCTTGCGGTCGATTTCCTCGATCGCCTCGCCGAGGAGTTTGCCGAGGAAGCCGATGGAGCGGAACATGATCGCCACGATCCCCGCCACGATGCCGGGGCCGAAGATGGCCACGAACAGCAGCGCCCAGATGATGGTGTTCACCGACCGCGACGACACCAGGATAAAGCGGCCAACCCAGAGCGCGAACTTGTTCGGCGTGGTGTTCTGCGCCGCGATATAGGCCACCGGCAGCGAGACGACGACCGCGATCATCGTGGCCAGCGTGGCGATGTTCACCGTCTGCCAGATCGCCTCCAGGATCGAGGGCAGGTTGCTGGGATCGGGCGGCATCATGCGGCCGAACAGGTCGCCCATCTGCGATGGCGCATCCCAGACCCAGGCCCAGATCACGTCGATGCTGCTGAGCGCCCAGGCGACGACCAGCACCGTCAGGGCAAAGCCGCCGTAGCGCATCAGACGCTGGCGCGGGGTGAAGCGGGACCACTGATCGAGGGTTTGGTTCAAAGACTGGCTGGTCATCATGCAATCCGCTTTCTGATAAATCCGCTCACCGCCTCGGAGACGAGGATCACGCCGACGATGACCATGGTGATGGCGAGGGCAAAGTCGTAGTCATAGCGGCCAAAGGCATTGGCCAGGGTCGCGCCGATCCCGCCCGCGCCGACGATCCCCACCACCGCAGAGGCGCGCAGGTTGCTGTCGAGCTGGTAGATCCCCAGACCAACCAGACGCGGCATGATCTGCGGCATCACCGCATAGGCCAGCGTGGCGATGAACCCCGCCCCGGCAGAGCGCATGGCCTCCACCTGGCCAAAGTCGATTTCCTCGATCCGTTCGGCCAGCAGTTTGGCGACAAAGCCGATGGAATAGACCACCAGCGTCAGCGCCCCGGCAAAGGGGCCAAAGCCCACCGCCTTGACGAAGATGATCGCGACGATCACCGGGTGAAAGCTGCGGGCGACGATGATGATGCCCCGGCCCAACAGGTAGATCGGCCGGATCGAAATGTTGCTTGCCGCCATGAAGGCCAGCGGCACCGAGATCGCGATGCCGCCCACGGTGGCAAGGATCGCGATCTTCAGGCTTTCGAGGAACCCGTCGAGCAAGAGGCCCGACCGCTCAAAGCTGGGCGGGAAGGCGCCGCTGAAGATCCGCTGCGCCCGTGTCATGCCGTCCGACACCCGCGCCCAGTCGATCGGAAGCGTGGCCAACGTCGCGACAAAGTAGATCAGCACCGCCGCATAGAGCCCGTAGCGCAGCGCGGGGTTGGCGATGAACGGCGGTTTGCGCCATGTGTCCTTAATCGCGCTCATGCCGCTGCTCCGACCTGCGCCCGATCCTCGGCCGGAACCCCGGCATAGATCTCGTCCATCTCGCCCTTGCCCAGCTGGCCCGGCAGGTCGTCAAAGATGATCCGCCCGTAGCGCATGCCGACGATGCGGTCGCTGTATTCCTTGGCCTCGGTGACGTTGTGGATGTTGATGATGACCGGCAGTTTCAACTCGCTGGCCAGATCCCGCAGCAGCGACATGATCTGCTCGGAGGTCTTGGGATCGAGCGAGGCGGTGGGTTCATCCGCCAGCAGGATCTCGGGACGCTGCATCAGCGCGCGCACCACGCCCACCCGCTGGCGTTCACCGCCGGACAGCTCGTCGGCGCGTTTGTCGGCGTAATGGGCGATGCCCACACGTTCCATCAGCTCATAGGCGTGGCGAATGTCCTCGCGCGGGTAGCGCCGGGTCAGTGCCGCCCAGGTGGAGATATATCCGAGACGCCCGGACTGGACGTTTTCCATCACCGTCAGCCGGTCGATCAGGTTGAAGCCCTGAAACACCATGCCGATCCGGCGGCGCGCGGCGCGCAGCTCGCGGCGGCCAAGGGTGGTGAACTCGGTGCCGTTCAGATCGACGGAGCCCGAGGTGGGTTCGACCAGGCGGTTGATGCAGCGCAGCAGCGTGCTCTTGCCCGCGCCGGAGGAGCCGATCACGGAGGTGAGCTGATCGCCCTCCACCGTCAGGTCCAGTTCCTTCAGCACCGGATCCCCCGATCCATAGCGTTTGGTCAGTTTGGTAATTTTCAGCATGACGGTCTCCGGGACATAGCGCGGCCCTGCCTCTGCCGCGATGCCCTCTGGCACAGGGGGCAGAGACGCACGGGAGGCCGCGAAAAGCGCCCGGCCAGACCAATGCTGACCGGGCTGTTTCGAATGGGGTGGGATCAGTTCCCGGCGAGGCCCTGCGGGGTGTATTCCACGCCGTTGGACTTCTGGATCTGACGGATCACCGCCCATTGATCCTTGTAGGTGATCGGAACGAACTTGCTCACGCCGTCGAACTCTTCGCCCAGTTTGGTGCCCTCGAAATCAAAGGAGAAGAAGGCCTCCTTGATCTTGTCCGCCAGCTCGGGGTCGAGGTTGTGGGCCAGGGTGAAGGAGGTGGTCGGGAACGGATCGCTCTCCCAGATCTTGCGCACGTCGGCGGTATCATAGAGCCCGCGTTCCGCCATGCGGTCCACCACTTCGGAGGCAACCGGCGCCGCATCGTAGTCGCCCGCGACCACACCCAGCATCGACTGGTCGTGCGAGCCGGAATAGATCACCTCGTAATCCTTGTCAGGCTCGACGCCGAGGTCCGGGAACAGCGCGCGCGGCGCCTGGTTGCCGGAGTTGGAGGTCGGCGAGGTATGTGCCACACGGCGACCGGCCAGGTCCTTCACTTCCTTGATGTCGCTGTCGGCCTGGGTAAAGACCTGAAGCTTGTAGCCGAACTGGCCGTCCTCGGCGCCCATGATGGCAAAGGGCACGGCACCGGCGAGGTTCACCGCAAAGGGCGTCGGGCCGGTGGAGAAGCCCGCCACATGCAGACGCCCCGAACGCATCGCCTCGACCTCGGCAGAGTTGGACTGCACCGCAAAGAACTGCACGTCCTTGCCCGTGGTCTCTTCCAGATGCGCGATGAACGGCTCCCAGATGTCGGCATAGACCGCCGGGTCCTCGACCGGGGTATAGGCAAAGACCAGCGTGTCGGGGTTGCTCAGCTCTGCCGGATCGCTGGGCGTGTCCGCCACCAGATCGCCATTGGCATCGCAGTAAAGCGCATCGAGCGCGCCACGGTTGGCGCAGTCGTCGGCGGCGGCTGCAAATGCGCTCAGCGACAGAACGCCCAGTGCCGTTGCGGCACGGGTAAATAGCTGTGTCATGGTATCCTCCCTTGATACGCCTGCCGGAAACATCCCCGGTGGTCCAGGCGCTGACACCCCGACGATAGGAGCGGCGCGGGCGGCGATGCGAGCCGCGTTCTGTTAATGAAACAGCCGGAATGCGGGATTCATGTTAACAGTATTACAATCGCCGCCATATCCCCTTAAACTCGGCCCCCGTTTGCGACACTGAGGACAGGGGCGGTCCGTGCAGGACGCCCCGGACGCCGCGGATGTGACAGGAGGAGGGTTGCATGATGGCAGGCCGGACCGAGCCGCTGATCGCGATTGTGGATGACGATCCCAATGTGCGCGATACGCTCTCTGCGCTGATGCGGGACAGCGGGTTTGACGCCGTCTGCTGCGCCGACATTCCCGCCTTTCACGCGCTCGGCGATCCGCCGCCGGTGGACCTGGCGCTGATCGACCTGCGCCTGCGCGGGGAATCCGGTCTGACGCTGGCGATCCATATCCGCGAACGCTACGAGATCCCGATCGTGATGCTGACCGGCGTCGGCGACGAAATCGACAAGATCATCGGGCTGGAGACCGGCGCCGATGACTACATGATCAAACCGTTCAATCCGCGCGAACTGGTCGCCCGCATCCGCGCCGTGCTGCGCCGCTATGGCCACGGCACCGCCCGCCCCAGCGCCGCACCGGGGCAGGCGATCCGCTTTGGCGATATGTGTCTCGATGTGCAGTCGCGCCGGTTGCTGGATGGCGCGGGCGAGGAAATCCCGCTGACCAACGCCGAATACCGCCTGCTGGAGTATTTTGCCCGCAATCCGGATCGGGTGGTCCCGCGCCCGGAGCTTCTGGAGGAGCTGGGGTCGGACATGCAGCGCTATGTGGACCGGACCATCGACGTGCTGATCCTGCGCCTGCGCCGCAAGATCGAGGCGGTGCCGTCAAAGCCGGTACATCTGCAGACCCGGCGCGCGCAGGGCTATATCTTTCACCTGTCGGCGGGCTGAAGCGTGATCTCCGGCCTCTCCCGTCTCAGCGTCCGGGTCCGGCTCTCTGCCGCGATCGCGGTCCTGTTCGGGCTGATCCTGCTGGTCAGCCTGATCGGCATGCGGGTGCTGAACCGGACCGAACTGTGGATGAACGTGCTTCATCAGGACACGCTTGCCGAGGTCTCCGATGCGCTGGACCTGTCGCGCGAGGCTGCCGAGCTGGCGACCTCGGCGCCGTTTCTCTATGCGCTGTTCCCGCCGTTCCAGCTGGAGCAGGAGGCACAGAGCGTGCGCGACAACCTGGCCCAGATCGCCCGGCATGCCGCGGCCGATCCGGCCCTTGATCTGCCGCTGGCCCGCCTCAGCCTGGCCATTGACGACCTGACCACGGCGCTGGTGCCGCAGGCGGCGCGCAAGGCGGATCTGACGGCGATCGACCGCGACATGCAGCGCCTGAACAGCCGGGTCCGGCGGCGGTCCGGCGACAGGGCGCTGCCGCTGGCGGAGCGCGAGGTCTGGGCCGAACTGCAACAGCTGACCGCCAGCGCCATCAGCGCCGGGCGCGCCGAAGCGCTGATCGAGCTGGGCGAATTCACCCGGCGGTATCGGACGGTGCGCGACCGGGTCGAGGCACAGCTGCTACCGGTTCACCAGCCGACCTTTGACGAGATCCAGACCGCGCTCCGGCGCAGCGACACGCTGTTTGCCCTGAAACATCGCGAGATTGCCGCGCAGCTGGATGCCGAAAACGCCCTGTTCCGCATTCGCCAGGAAACCGCGCGCATTTCCACCTATGCCGAAGGCAAGGTCGCGCAGGCCGAGGCCCGGTTGAGTCAGGCCCGCGCCGAGACCTCCGACAACCTGGGCCTGGCCAAGAATTCCTTTCTGGCGCTGACCCTGGCCAGCCTGCTGGTCGCGATCACCTCCTCGGCCTATGTGTCGCGCTATGTGGCCCGCAACCTGCGCCGGATCGCCGATGCGATGCGCCGACTTGCCGCCGGGGACCATCGCAGCGACCTGCCGCGCGCCCGGGTCTCTGACGACGAGATCGGCCAGCTGTTTGCCGCCTTTCAGGTGTTCCGCGAGAATGCCCGCAAGCTCGACCGCCGCACCAGCGAGATCCGGCGCCAGAACGCGCTGTTTTCCCGGGTGTTCCGCAACATCAAGGACGGTGTCGCCATAACCGCCCCACATGGCGGCATCGAGGCGGAGAACGACAATCTGCGGGCGCTGTTGCGGCTGCCGCCAGCGGACATGACGCCGGGGACGGAAACCACCGAGACCATGCAGGCGCTGATCGAACGCTCCGCCTTCGCCCGGCAGACAGGCCCCGGCGACCGTGGCGGGTTCGAGGAATTCACCGATGCCTCCGGCCACGTGCTGGAGCTGCGCCACTCGCCGCTGCCGGATGGCGGCACGGTCTGGCTGCTGTCGGAAACCACCGAACGCAAACGCATCGACGAACGGCTCGAAGAGATCCGCCGGGTCGAAACGCTGGGCAAGGTGACCGGCGAGGTCGCGCATGATTTTGGCAATATCCTGTCCAGCATCTCGGGCAACCTGCACCTGCTGGAAACCGCAGACCCCGATCAGGCGGGCCATTTCCGGGCCCGTATCGGGTCGGCGGTCGATCTGGGCGTGTCGCTGACGGAGCGGTTGCTGGCCTTTGCCCGCAAGCAGCATCTGGAACCGCAGGTGACCGATGTGGGCCTGCTGATGACCGGCATGGCCGACCTGCTGGAAATGGCGCTGCCCGAACGCGTCGCGCTGGAGTTCGATGTGCCCGAGACACCCGTTCTGGCCCTGGTGGACCCGGGCCAGCTGGAAAGCGCCGTATTGAATCTTTGCGTCAACGCCGGGCAGGCGATCGCCGAGACCGGCAGCATCCGGGTTGCCGTGGAGCAGGACCGGGACGGCGGCGCGGAGGTGACGATCCGCGACAGCGGATGCGGCATGGCGCCCGAGGTCCTGCGGCGGGCGACGGAGCCGTTTTTCACCCACCGCGATGATGGCAGCGGCACCGGTCTGGGATTGTCGATGGTCGACGGGTTTGTGCACCAGTCCGGCGGTCAGCTTCTGCTCCACTCGCGCACATCGGGGGAGGATCAGGGCACCACGATCACCCTGCGGTTTCCGCCGCTTGCCGACGCCCCGACCTCCGCCGATCCGCCATCAGGCGCGCGCCGGGCGCTGGTTGTGGATGACGACCCCACCGCATTGGCCGCCGCGGCGCAGGCGCTGGAGGACCTCGGTTTTGAGGTTGCCCGCGCCGGAAGCCATGCCGCCGGACTGTTGGACGTGCAGCGGCGTTCGGATCTGGATCTGGTGCTCAGCGACCTCAACCTGGAGGATGGCGCATCGGGTTGGGACATCCTGCGCAGTGCCCGCGACCGGCACGCCGGATGCCAGCTTGTGCTCATGTCCACCCGCAAGGTCGCCCGCCCCCCGCGCGAACTTGCCGATGTCGCTGGCTTGGCGGTGATCGGCAAGCCGGTGACCCTGGCCCGGCTGCGCGAGGTGATCGTGGCGGGATGAGCCCGCTGGCCAGAGATCGCAAACACCCGGTGACCGGATGCAGAAAGGGCGGCCTGGTCTCCCACGCCGCCCTTGACTGTTGCGCCCGTTGCGGTGCTACGCCTTAGAAATGTACCGAGTTCGTCCCGGCTGGCGCTGCCAGCGGCGGTGCGAATTTGGTCAGGTCGATGCCGTCGACGGCGGATTTGTACTCCTCCAGCGTCGGGGTGCGGCCCAGCACGGCCGAGAGCACCACAACCGGTGTCGAGGCCAGCAGCGACTCGCCCTTCTTGGTGTCGGAATCGGCCACGACCCGGCCCTGGAACAGGCGTGTGGAGGTCGCCAGCACGGTGTCCCCCTTGGCCGCCTTTTCCTGGTTGCCCATGCAGAGGTTACAGCCCGGGCGCTCCAGATAGAGGATGTTCTCGTATTCGGTGCGCGCCTTGCTCTTGGGCATGAAGTCATCGAATTCAAAGCCGGAGTAGCGTTGCAGGATCTCCCAGTCGCCCTCTTCCTTCATCTCGTCGATGATGTTGTAGGTCGGCGCAGCGACCACCAGCGGTGCCTTGAACTCGACCTTGCCGTTGGCCTTTTCGATGTTCTTCAGCATCTGCGCGACGATCTTCATGTCGCCCTTGTGCACCATGCAGGAGCCCACAAAGCCGAGATCGACCTTCTTTTCCGCCTGGTAGAAGGAAATCGGACGGATGGTGTCATGGGTATAGCGCTTGGACACATCGGGGTTGTTCACGTCCGGGTCGGCGATCATCGGCTCGTTGATCGCGTCCAGGTCGACCACCACCTCGGCATAATACTTGGCGTTGTCATCGGGCCGCAGCGCGGGCTTTTCGCCGGATTTGATCTGGGCGATCCGGGTTTCGGCGATGTCGATCAGGCCCTGGAGCATCCCGGCCTCATTGTCCATGCCCTTGTCGATCATGATCTGGATGCGGTGCTTGGCCACTTCGAGGGATTCGATCAGCGTCTCGTCTTCGGAAATGCAGATCGAGGCCTTGGCCTTCATCTCGGCGGTCCAGTCGGTGAAGGTGAAGGCCTGATCGGCCAGCAGCGTTCCGATGTGGACCTCGATGATGCGGCCCTGAAACACGTTGTCGCCGCATTGCTGCAACATCTGCGCCTGGGTGGCGTGCACCACATCGCGGAAATCCATGTGGTCGGCCATCTTGCCCTTGAAGGTGACCTTGACGGATTCCGGGATCGGCATGGTCGCCTCGCCGGTTGCCAGGGCCAGCGCAACGGTGCCGGAGTCGGCGCCAAACGCCACGCCCTTGGACATCCGCGTGTGGCTGTCGCCGCCGATGATGATCGCCCAGTCATCCACCGTGATGTCGTTGAGCACCTTGTGGATCACATCCGTCATGGCGTGGTATTCGCCCTTCGGATCGCGCGCGGTGATGAGACCGAACTTGTGCATGAAGGCCATCAGACGCGGCGTGTTGGCCTGGGCCTTGGCATCCCAGACCGATGCGGTGTGACAACCCGACTGATAGGCACCGTCGACCGAGGGCGACAGAACCGTGGCCGCCATCGCCTCCAACTCCTGGCTGGTCATCAGCCCGGTGGTGTCCTGGCTGCCGACGATGTTCACGCGGACCCGCACATCGGAGCCGGCGTGCAGCTTTTTGCCCGGGGTGGAGCCGCGCGCATTGGCGTTGAAGATCTTCTCGACCGCAGTCAGGCCCTGACCCTCGTGGGAGATCTCCTGCGAGGCGGCAAAGACCGCCGGTGCCTCGACCCCCAGCGTTTCGGCCGCAAAGGCCTGCAACATCTTGCCAAACACGATCGCGTAGGAGCTGCCGGCCTTCATGAACTCGGTCTTCTGCGGCGTGAAGGCAGAGGAGACATCGACCAGTTCCTCGCCCTCTTCGCTCAGCAGGGTCTTGGTCTTGGTGTTGATCCGCAGCACGGTGCCGGTCTCGACCGAGTATTTCTGTTCGAGGATCGGGTTGCCGTCGTTGTTCAGGATCGGCTTGCCGTCGCTGTCGACCTTCTTGACCCAGTTCTTCAGGTCGAGGCCGATACCGCCGGTCACACCCACGGTGGTCAGAAAGATCGGCGAGATGCCGTTGGTGCCCGCCACGATCGGGGCGTAGTTGACGAAGGGCACATAGGGGCTGGCCTGTTTGCCGGTCCAGAGCGCCACGTTGTTCACACCGGACATCCGCGAGGAGCCGACGCCCATGGTGCCCTTTTCGGCGATCAGCATGACCCGCTTGTCGGGGTGCTGGAGTTTGAGCGCCTCGATTTCCTTCTGCGCCGCTTCGGAAATCATGCATTTGCCGTGCAGTTCCCGGTCCGACCGCGAGTGCGCCTGATTGCCCGGCGACAGCAGGTCGGTGGAGATATCGCCCTCGGCAGCGATATAGGTGACGACCTTGATCTCCTCGTCGATGTCGGGAAGCTTGGTGAAGAACTCCGCCTTGAGGTAGCTTTCCAAGAGGTCGCGGGCGATCGGATTGCCGGCCTTGTAGGCAGCTTCGATCCGGGCGGTGTCCGCTTCGTAGAGGAACACCTGGGTTTTCAGCACCTCTGCCGCCTGTTCGGCGATCGCCGCATCCTCGCCCAGCGCCAGATCAAGCAGCACCTCGACCGAGGGGCCGCCCTTCATGTGCGAGAGCAGCTCAAACGCGAAATCCGGCGTGATTTCCGCCACTTCGGCCTGACCCAGGATGATCTCCTTCAGGAACCGCGCCTTCACACCCGCAGCGCTGGTTGTACCGGGCAGGGTGTTGTAGATGAAGAAATGCAGGGAGTCGGCGCGATGCGCATGCCCCGGCTCCTTGATCTGCGAGATCAGCTCCTCCACCAGCGCGCCATCGTCAATCGGCTTCGGGCTCAGGCCCTGCGCCTTGCGGGTGCCGATCTCATCCAGGTAGTCAGTGTACAAGCTCATGTCTATCTCGCTGCGTTTGGTATCCGAACTGGCTTGAACGACGACGCGCGCCGCCAGGGACGCGCGCCGAATCAAGTCGCTTGGTATACCTATGTATGCAGATTGCCTCCCCCTCGCAAGCTGCCGCAAAGCGCAAATGCATCCTATCCGGCGCCGCCGGACCCGGTGTCCGGCCCGTGGAA
Organism: Epibacterium sp. Ofav1-8; assembly: GCF_022348185.1. GTDB lineage: Bacteria > Pseudomonadota > Alphaproteobacteria > Rhodobacterales > Rhodobacteraceae > Epibacterium. The sequence continues at coordinate 127,721 of NZ_JAKRFD010000001.1, read as the reverse complement.
AACAGGCAATATCGCGCGATGCGCGCCCGGGGGCGGCGCGGCAAAGCCTCCAGACCCCGGAACCTAGGCGGTTTTTTGCCTGCCCGGCACCGCAGGGTTGGCAGACACGGATTTCTGACAGAATGTTTCGCGCAATCACGAAACCGAAAAAAGATCCTTGGGACATTGTTGAAACGCTACGCTGGCGCGCCCCGCCTGAACCCCTGTTTGAGTGTGCTTTTGCTTGTTGCGACGCTGGCTGTGACCGCCTGCGGAACGCGGCCGGACAGCGGTAGCCAGATCGACCCGCTGCGGCGCGACTTTGCCATGCGCGAAGCGGAATCCCTGCGCGCCCGAGGGGCACGGGTCTGGTGCGTGCCCTTTGCGCGCAATCTCTCCGGTGTCGAGATCCGCGGCAATGCCCGCACCTGGTGGGGACAGGCACAGAGCGCGTTTGACGTCGGCAGCTCCCCCAGCGTCGGCGCGGTCATGGCATTCAGCGCCACCCGGTCGATGCCGCTGGGCCATGTGGCGGTGGTGTCCGAACTGGTGAACGAGCGGATGCTGCGGGTGGATCACGCCAATTGGCACCGCAATAAGGTGTCGCTGGGCATGGCGGTTGTCGATGTGTCGGAAAACAACGACTGGTCCAAGGTGCGGCTGGAGAGCAATCCCGGAGCCTTTGGCAGCGTCTACCCCATCAACGGTTTCATCCGTCCCAACCTCTGACCGCTGTCCCGCGCCCCGAGCGACTACGCCGGGGGTGCGCCCAGGCTGGATATGCGCCCCTAGATCAGATCGGGGGTTTCCGCTGCCTGTGTCCGCAGCCAGTCAAGGAAGACCTGCACCGCCTCCCGCCGGTCGCTGCCGGGGGCCGCGCGCAGGTGATAGCCGCTGGCCTGCGGCAGGGGTCTGCTCCCGGCGACACAGAGCTGCCCGGTGCGCAGCAGATCCCCGGCCACCGAACGCCAGCCCAGCATGACCCCCTCGCCGGTCAATGCGGTCTGGACCGCCTGCACGTAGTTGCTGAAGCGCAGCCGGCATTGCAGGGCGGGCTTTGCATGGCCCAGCTGCCGGAAGTAACTCTCCCAGCCGGGCCAGTCCGGGCCGGTTCCCGAGACATGGATCAACCGCTGCCGCGCCAGCGCCTCGGGGCCGGAGAAGGCCCCGGCGCACTCCAGGTAGCGCGGCGCGCAGACCGGCGCGATGGTTTCGCGAAACAACAGGACCCAGCCGTCCTGAGTCCAGCCGCCATCGCCGTAGCGGATCGCCACATCCGTCCCCGGCTGCACCCCCGGCGCGCCCTGAAACGTGGCCATCACATTCACCGTGATCTCGGGATGGGCGACACTGAAGGCGTTCAGGCGCGGCATCAGCCAATAGGTGGCAAACCCGAGATTGCAGGACAGGGTGACGGTATCGGTGCCCTGCCCGGCGCGGCGCAGTTCTTCGACCACCTCGGCCAGCCGTCCCAGCGTGTCGAAACAGGCCCGGTGCAGCAACGCGCCTTCCTCGGTCAGTTGCATCGGGCGGCAGGAGCGATCCAGCAGCGGCACCTGCACGAAGTCCTCCAGCTGCCGGATCGACTGGCTGACGGCAGACTGCGAGATGCCCGCCTCGGCTGCGGCATGGGTCATGCTCCGACTGCGGGCGACCGCATCAAACAGCTTCAGGCTTTGCAAGGGCGGCACTTGGCTCCACATGCGGCATCCCCTCTTCCATCGGGCCCTCTGTCAGTGGATCGGGCCGAAACACGCATGTGCCCCGGCCCCCGCCCCTGACCGACACCGCCCGGACCCTCCGGGCGGGTATCTGTGCTCCGGCGCGCTAGACCGACAGCGTGATCGCCTTTGCCCGGGTATAGGCATCGAGACCTTCGAGACCCTTTTCCCGGCCAAAACCCGATTTACGGTTGCCGCCAAAGGGCAGTTCGATGCCGCCGGCCCAATAGTCATTGACCGTAACCTGACCGGCGTCAATCCGGCGTGACAGGCGCAGCGCGGTTGAAATGTCCCGGGTGTAGATCCCGGCGGCCAGGGCAAAATCGGTGCCATTGGCCAGCGCGATCGCCTGATCCTCATCCTCAAAGACCTGCACGCCAAGCACCGGCCCAAAGATCTCCTGCTGGATCGCCGGATCCTCCGCCGGCAGCCGGTCCAGGATCGTCGGTTCAAAGAACCAGCCGGTGCCGGTGTCGGGATCGCAGGCGGGGTTGCCACCGCAGAGGATCTCTGCCCCGCGGGCGCGGGCACTGTCGAGATGGGCGGTGATGGCGGCCAGGTGGCGGTCCGAGTTCACCGCCCCCATGTCGGCGTTGCGCAGCCCATGCCCGAACCGCAGCGCCTGCGCCTTGGCGACCAGCCGCTCCAGCACCGGCGCGTGCAGGTCGCGGTGGATCACCAGACGCGAACCCGCAGAACAGATCTGGCCCGCATTGGAGAAGATCGCCCAGAGTGCGCCCTCGGCCACCGCCTCGGGGTCGGCATCGGCGCAGGCCACCAGCGGGGATTTTCCGCCCAGCTCCAGCGTCAGGCCGGTGACATTCGGCGCCACCGCCTGCATCACGCCGACGCCGGTTGCCACCGAGCCGGTAAAGGTCACGTGGCGCACGCGCGGATCCTGGACCAGCGGCGCGCCGGCCTCCTGGCCCGTGCCCGTCACCACATTCACCACCCCCGCCGGAACCCCGGCGCGGATCAGCAGTTCGGCAATCATCAGCGCCGTATAGGGCGTGGTCTCTGCCGGTTTCACCACCGCCGAGCATCCCGCCGCCAGCGCCGGGGCAATGCCCCGCACCAGGGTCGAGGTCGGATAGTTCCACGGCACGATATGGGCGGTGACCCCCACCGGTTCGCGCAGGGTGAAGGCAGCATTGTCATTGCCCAGATTGACGCTGCGCCCGTCGAGCTTGTCCGCGGCACCGGCGTAATATTCGAACAACCGGGCAGAGCCCGCGATGTCGCCCTGCGCCTCGGCCAGCGTCTTGCCGCTGTCGAGGCTCTCGACAACCGCCAGCCGGTCCGCCTCCGCCCGTATCAGCCGCGCCACCTCCATCAGGATGGCGCAGCGCTGCGCCGGCGGTGTCTCGCGCCAGATCGCAAAGCCTCGGGTGGCGCTGCGCACCGCGTGGTCCACATCCGCCGCCGTGCCCGCGGCAAAATCGCCAAAGGGCACCGCGCGCCCGGGGTCGTAGCTTTGCATCCGGGCCCCGCCTGCGGGGGACACGAATTGCCCGTCGATGAAGTGATCGCGGGGCAGGTCCGGCAGGGTGCCGGTGGCAAAATAGGTCGAAATCAGGTGATCGGCAGTCATTGGCCGTCCTCGCTGCATGTGTAGGTGGATTTGGCGAGCCACTCGGGACAGATCTCCACCCCCCAGCCGGGGGCATCGGAGACCTGCGCCTGACCGTCGGAGATCTGATAGGGATCAGTCACGAACAGCTCGCGTTGCCAGGGGTAGTAGTCGTCCCCCTCGATGGAGAATTCCAGATAGCGGCCCGGATTGGGCACCGCGCGCAAAAGATGCATGGTGAAGAGCGTCACCAGCGACAGGTTGGCCGCATGCGGCGTGCAGGGCAGCCCCGCCGCGTGGCCCATGCGCGCCACATCCATGCTGCGCACCATGCCGCCAAGATAGAGGATATCCGGCTGGATGATGTCGACCACGCGGTTCTCGATCATGCGTTTCCAGTGCTGGAGATCGCAGTCCTGCTCTCCGCCCGCCACATCGATGCTCAGAGCGCGGGTGACCTCCTGCGTCTGCTCCTGCTCCCAATAGGGGCAGGGTTCCTCGAAATGCTCATAGCCGTTGGCCTCCAGCATGCGCCCGACCTCGATCGCGCGGGCGGGGCTGAAGCCGGAATTGCCATCGACCAGAAGCGCGGCCTCCGGTCCCATGGCCTGGCGCAGGGCGGGGATGATCGCCTCGGTGCGGCCCTCCCATTCATCCCGGTCCTGCCCGCATTCGGCGCCGACCCGGACCTTGAAGGCATCAAACCCGTATGCATCGCGCAGCCGCTGCATGCGTTCAGCCTCCGCCTCGGGGGTGATGTCGCGCCGCATCGAGGAGGCATAGGCCCGCACCGGACCGCTCGATCCGCCCAAAAGCTCCGCCACCGGTTTGCCCTGCGCCTTGCCGCGCCAGTCCCAGACCGCCGTATCCAGCCCCGCCATCGCCCGGCGCAGGTAGGTGCCGGGGAATTTATGTTCGCGCAGCGGGATCTCGGCGATCACCGCCTCCAGCGCATCCATGCCCCGGCCGAGCGCCCAGGGGGCCACCTGGCGGTGCAGGATCTCGCAGGTCAGGTCGCTGTTGTAGGTCGAGACCTGCCCCCAGCCCTGGGTGCCATCCTCGGCGGTGACACGGACAAAGCCGATCAGCGGCGCGCAGAAGGTCTCGATCCGGGTGATGCGCGGGCCGGTGTCGGCGTCGCCGCGCGCAAAGGTCACCGGCACCGCGCCGGATGTGGAATAAGGCGTGCTCATGCATCCTCCAGAATAAGGTCGGCGGCCCGGTGGGCCAGCATCATGGTCGGCGCATTGGTGTTGCCCGAGGTGATATTGGGAAAGACCGACGCATCCACCACCCGCAAGCCCGCCACGCCGTGCACCTTGAGCCGGGGGCAGACCACGGATTGCGCCGCCTCCGTCCCCATGCGGCAGGTGCCGACCGGGTGGAACACGGTGCCGCACCGCGCCCGGAAATCGGCCAGGATCTGTTCCGGCGTCAGGCCGCGCAGGTCCGGCTCCATCGGGCCTTCGATCAGGCGCGTGATGGCGGTGGTCCGGGCCAGGCGCTGGCACAGCAACCCGCCCGCGATGACCTGCGCGCGATCTTCCTCGGTCGCCAGCGAGTTGGGGCGGATGCGCGGCGGCGCCTGCGGGTCGTTGGCGCTGATGTCGATCCGCCCGCGGCTGGTGGGGCGGGTGGGCTGAAACCCGATGATAAAGCCCGCAAAGGGATCCGGCTGCACCACGGTGCGCGTGCCGTTTGGCGTTGTCGTATAGGTCACCGGGTTGAAATAGAGCTGCTGATCCGGCGCACTCAGGCTGGCGCCGGACCGGAAATAGCCGCCGCACTGGTTGACCGACAGCGACAGCGGCCCGCGCCGGGTCAGCGCATATTGCAGCGCCGCGCGGATCTTGCCGTGCAGCGGGCGCAGCTGGTTGTTCAACGTCGGCTCGGTGGCGCGGAAGTAGTAGTTGACGCCGAGGTGGTCCTGAAGATTGCCGCCCACATGCGGCGCATCCAGCAGCGGCGTGATCCCATGGGCGCGCAGCTCCGACGCCGGGCCGATGCCGGAGAGTTGCAGCACCCGTGGCGAGGTCACCGCCCCAGCGGACAGGATGATCTCACGTCCGGCGTGCAGGCTCTGGCAGCGCCCCTTGTGGCGGATCTCGACCGAGGTTGCGCGCCGGCCGTCAAACCCGATCCGTTCCACCAGAGCGCCGGTCATCAGCGTGACATTCTCCCGCTTCAGCGCCGGGCCAAGATAGGCGCGGGCCGAATGCATCCGCCGTCCGCCGCTGGTGTTGATGCGATAGGTCGCCGCCCCTTCATTGCTGTCGCCGTTGATGTCGGCGGTGCGCGGCAGGCGCAACTCCTCTGCCGCGTGGAAGAAATGCCGCGTCGCCGGGTGGATCTGATCCGAGACATCCTGCACATGCAGTGGCCCCTGCCCCTGTCGCGCCCCGCAGGCGCTGACACGGGTCTCCATCTGCTCATAGGTGCTGCGGGCCGCCTGCCAGTTCCAGCCGGTGGCGCCGGCGGCCTCCCAATCGTCAAAATCACGCGGCAGGCCACGGGCGTAGACCAATGCGTTGATGGCGCCGGATCCGCCGACGACCTTGCCGCGCGGCCAGTAGCCCCGGCGTCCGCCCAGGCTGTCCTCGGGATCGGTTTCGTACTTCCAGTTGACCGCCGGATTGAAGAAGGTCTTGCCATAGCCCAGCGGCAGCGCAATCCAGGGGGTGCGGCCACGCCCGCCCGCCTCCAGCACCAATACGCTGTGACGTCCGGAGGCGCTCAGGCGTTCTGCAAGCACACAGCCCGCCGATCCCGCGCCGATGATGATGTAGTCGTAGGTTTTCACGGTCTGGTGCCTGCTCGATGTCGCGTCACAGCACCGTTACAAACCACCCGTCAAAATCCAAAACGAAAAAATATTCGTCATATCCTTAAAAAAATTCGCAGACCTGCTATGGTCCCGCCATGTACAAGGAATTGCCCCCCCTGCCCTGGTTGCGCGCCTTTGATGCAAGTGCGCGGCTCGGGACGTTCACACTGGCCGCCGAAGAGCTGGGCCTGACCCCCTCCGCCGTCAGCTATCAGGTGCGCGGGCTGGAGGCGCATCTGGGCCACATGCTGTTCAGACGAGAGCGCAAATCCCTGTATCTGACCCGCCTGGGTCAGGCCTATCTGCCCGTGGTGAGCAAAGCCTTTGGCGATCTCGAGGCCACCACGTCGAACCTGTTCGGCATGGGCGCGGAGCGGGAGGTGACCCTGCGCTGCCTGAGTTCGCTGAACCTGTTGTGGCTGGTGCCCCGGCTGGCGCACTATCGCGCGCAGCACCCCAACAGCCGCCTGCGGGTCCTGTCGGCCTATTGGGCGGAACTGGCCAGCGGCGAGGATATCGACATCGACATTCGCTATGGGGATGGCAGCTGGTCGGACGGGGAGGTGATCCCGCTGATGCACAACGAGATCATCGCGGTCTGCACGCCGGAGCAACGCGGGGATGGCAGCCTGCAAAGCCTGGCGCAGGGCCCGCTGATCGAAGTGACAGGGGTGATTGACACCTGGCACCATTTCTTTGCCCTGCACGCCCCCGATTGCCCGGTGCCCGCCCCCGCCTACCGGGTCGACCAGTCGCTGATCGCCCTGGAACTGGCGGCGCAGAACCTGGGCGCGGCGCTGATTGCCGATGTCTTTGTCCAGCCCTATCTGGACCGCGGCACGCTGGTGCAGGCCACGGAGCAGAGGCTGCCTGCGCGGCAGGGGCATTATCTGGTGCTGCCGGCGGGGCAGAACCACCAGCGACCGGAGGTCACCGCGCTGATTGAATGGCTGCGCGAGGTGGCGCGCCCTCCGGCCTCCGGCGCCGCCTGAGCCGCCGCGCAGCCTGACCCGCCGCGCAGCCTGGCCTGTTCCACCAGAGCAGAACCGAGCCGCCGCCCGCGCCGGAACAGCATTAGGCGCGGCTCATCATAGCATTAGAAAACGCCCCCTTCTTGGGTCCCCGCCTCCGGTTCTAATGATCCGGCAGCGGACAGGATTGCACGAGGAGGACCCCCGCCATGACCCTCAGAACCACTCTGGGAGACCTGTTGACCGAACGCGCCGCGATGTTTGCGGATCGTCCGTTTGTGACTCAGGCCGAGACCGGGCGCAGCATCACCTATGCGGCGTTTGAACGTCTGACCAATCGCATCGCCCATGGTCTGCTGGCGCAGTTTGGCGCGCAGCTCGGTCATGGCGCGATCCTGCTGGAAAACAGCATCGAATATCTGGCGCTCACCTATGCGCTGAAGAAGATCGACGTGATCGAGGTATCGGTCAACCGGGCCATGCGTGCCGAACCGCTGGCGCGCATGATCAGCCAGACCGGCGCACCGGTGCTGTTCACCTCCGCCGCCCATCTGGAGGCGCTCGACCAGATCCGGGATCAGCTGCCGCATCTGCGTTGCCTGGTGATGATGGATGGCGCGGAGGACGCCCGGCGCCTGTTTCCGCAGCTGGAGGTGCGGGCCTTTGCCAGCCTGTTGTCGCAGGAGACCTCTCATATCACCGCCGCCGCCCGCGACACCGACACCGCCACCATCCTGTTCACCTCCGGCACCACCGGGACCTCCAAGGGCTGCATGCTGTCGCATCGCTATGCGGTGCGCACCGCCGAGAACATGATCGCCCCCTTCCGGGTCACGGAGGCGGATTGTGTCTACGCGCCCTATCCGCTGTCCCACATCGGGGCGGCCTATTACGATATTCTGACCACCCTGATGACCGGCGGGCATGTGATCCTGCGGGACCGGTTCAGCCTGTCGACCTTCTGGACGGACGTGAACGAATACGGCGCCACCTGGTTCATGATGCTGGGATCGGTGCAGCAGCTGTTGTGGGCCAACCCGCCGTCAGAGCTGGAAAAAACCCACCGGATCAGCCGCTGCTGGGCGACGCCCGCGCCGGTGCCCAAGGCGGCGTTTGATGCCCGTTTCAACACCCATCTGATCCCCGGCGGCGGCTATGGCTCTACCGATGCGGGCTGGGTGGTGGTGCCGCAATGGGACCACCCGGGCGGGGTGGTGCTGCCGCATTTCGAGGTGGAGATCCAGGACGATCACGGCGAACGCCTGCCGGCGGGCAGCCCCGGTCACGTGGCGGTCCGCCCCAAGGAGCCCGGCGTGATGGCAGACGGGTATTTCGGCATGCCGGAGCGCACGCTCGACAGTCGCCGCAACCTCTGGTTCCAGACCGGCGACATCGGCCGCATGGATGACCAAGGTCGGTTCTATTTCCTGCATCGCGTCAGCGAGCGCATCCGGGTCCGGGGCGAAATGGTGTCCGGCTACGAGGTCGAAGAAGGCATCCTCAGCCACCCATCGGTGCAGGATTGTGCGGTGATCGCCGTGCCCGGCGCGATGGGAGAAGAGGACATCAAGGCCTTTGTCACCGCGAAGGACGGCCACAGCCTGGATCTGGAGGCGCTGCGCCGCCATTGCGCGGGCCGCATGGCAAAATTCATGGTGCCCTGTGAATTTGTGCCGCTGGAGGAGATGCCGCGCACCCCCACCGGGAAGCCGGAAAAAGGCGTACTGGCCCGCCTCTGAGAAGGGCGGAACACGCACCGCCCGGAGCAGGTCACCCCCGGGCGGTGCCGGGATCAGGCGTCGCGCTCCATGATCCACTCGACCTCTGGTGCGGCGACAAAGCGCCATTTGCGCAAGGGGCCCGCCATGACGTTGAGGTAATACATCTCAAACCCATATGGCGCGCCGCAGGGGTGGTGACCGCGCGGCACCAAGACCACATCGCCATCCGCGACCGCCATGGTCTCATCCAGCTGGCCGTCATCGGTATAGACGCGCTGGACGCCAAAGCCGCTTGCCGGGTTCAGGCGGTGATAATAGGTCTCCTCCAGATAGGTGATCCGGGGGAAATCATCCTCGTCGTGGCGGTGGCTGGGGAAGGACGACCAATGGCCGGCGGGGGTGAAGACCTCGGTGACCAGCAGGCTGTCGCAATAGTCCTCATTCTCCATCGCGATATTGTTGATGTAGCGGGTATTGGTGCCCTTGCCGCGCTCGGTGAGGGTGATGCCCTCGGGGCCGATCCGGCGTGCCGCATGGCCGCCCTTGCCCGGTGCGGAGCAGACCGCGATGGTGCAATCGGTGGTGGCCTCGGCGCTCCAGTCGCTGCCATTGGGCAGATACAGGCAATGGGGCGGGGTTTTCTCAAACACCGACATGCGTTCGCCCAGTTCGCCCCAGTCCTGGCCTGCGCCGGTCAGGTTGGCTTTGCCTTCCACCATCACGAGGATCACCTCGCGGTCGCCGGTGACGTCCGCCACCCTCTCGCCCGCGCGCAGGCGGTGCAGGGCAAAGCCCACGTAGCGCCAGCCTGCACTTTCGGGGGTGATGCGGTGCACCTCGCCATGGGTGCCAAAGGGTTTTTGCAGCAGATCGCTCATGGGTCTTGCCTCCTGTTGTTGGGGCGCGGGGATTAACCCGCAACCTCTAGCCCATAGCGCGCGCAGAGGTCGCGAATGGTCTGATAGCCCAGTTTTGACGCCGCATAGGGCGCGACCTTGGCGGGGTCTTGCTCGGCCTCGACCACGATCCAGCCCTGATAACCCATTTTGGCCAGACGCTCGGTCACGGCGGCAAAATCGATGGACCCTTCGGCATCTCCTGGCACGGTAAAGGCCCCGGCGATGACCGCATCCAGAAAGGACCAGTTCTCGGCGCGGGCCTGTGCGGCGATACTGGCGCGCAGATCCTTGTAGTGGACGTGGTGGATGCGCTCGCCCCATTTTTCGAGCGTGCCCAGCAGATCGCCGCCGCCAAAGACCAAATGGCCGGTGTCATAAAGCAGCGTCACCTCGGGGCTGCTGGCCTCCATCAGCCAGTCGATATCCTCCTGATCCTCGATGAAGGCCCCCATGTGGTGGTGATAGGCCAGAGGCAGGCCCTTGTCGGTCATCCACTTGGCCAGTTCAGAGAGTTTTGCGCCATAGGCGCGGACGTCGTCCCGCGCAAGCTTGGGGCGGTTGTTCACCGGGGTCGTGCGGTCGCCCTGCACGGTGTTGGAGCATTCCGCATAGACCAGACAGGGCGCGCCCAAAGCGGCGAATTGCTCGACCTGCTCTGCGATGGCGGCTTTTTCGGTCTCGACGTCATTCACCAATAGGTTGCCCGAGCACCAGCCACCACAAAGCGAAATGTCGTATTCGTTCAGATACTTGCGCAGCCCTTCGGTGTCCTGGGGCATGCGGCGGCCACGTTCGACCCCGGTATAGCCGATCTCGCGCGCTTCGCTCAGGGCCTGTTCCATCGTGTAGGCGGCGGTGAGGTCGGGCAGGTCGTCGTTCTGCCATGCGATGGGGGAGATGCCGATCTTGACGCTCATGGGCGGTGTCTTTCGTTGAGGGCGCATGTTCGCGCCTGATCCAAAATTGGGGCCTTTCCGACGCGCGGGAGGACGCACCCCGGAAAGGCAGGCCACGGGCGTCAGTTGAGCGCGCGGGCCTTGATCTGTTTTTCATATTCGGCGCGTTTGGCGCGCACCTCGGCCCGCTCGGACACTTCGGGCACTGCCACGTCCCACCAATGGCCGCCATCGGGGGTCGAGGGGTAGGGGTCGGTGTCGATCACCACCACAAACGGTCCTTTGGCGGCTTTGGCGCGGCTCAGGGCCTCTTCCAGCTCTGCGATGCTGCTGACATGTACGGCGGCCGCGCCCATGGACGCGGCATGGGCGGCAAAGTCGATGTTGGACGGCGTCACGTGATGGGAGTGGTCGAGGAGGTTGTTAAACTCTGCCCCGCCGGTGCCCATTTGCAGCCGGTTGATGCAGCCGTAGCCGCGATTGTCGGTGATCACCACGGTCATGTCGATGCCCAGCATCGCCGCCGTCGCCAGTTCCGAGTTGGCCATCATATAGCTGCCGTCGCCGATCATGCAGACCACATCGCGGTCTGGCTGCGCCATCTTGATGCCCATGGCGCCGGCGATCTCATACCCCATGCAGGAATAGCCGTATTCCATGTGATAGGCACCGGGGCGTGGGGCTTTCCAGAGTTTGTGCAGCTCGCCCGGCATGGTGCCCGCCGCGCACATCACCACCGTGTCGGGACCAGAGGCCCGTTGCACCGCGCCGATCACCTGCTGGTCACTCGGCAGTTGGATGTCCTCGCGCGGGGCGGCGGTGAGCGGGTCAACGGCGCTGAACCACGCGTCCTTGAGGGCGGCGGAGGGGGCGGCGAATTGCAGATCGCCAAGCGCCGCGCCCAGCAGCTCCAGCCCGACGCGGGCATCGCAGCAGAGCGGCTCTGCGCCATGTTTCATTGCGTCATAGGCGGCAACATTGAGGGAGACGAGCGTGCGACCCGGGTTTTGGAACAGGTTCCACGAGCCGGTGGTGAAATCCTGAAACCTTGTGCCAACTCCCAGAACCAGATCGGCCCCGGCGCAGACCTCGTTGGCGGAGCCCGCACCGGTCACGCCGACGGGGCCAAGGTTCAGTGGATGATCCCACGCGAGGGCGGATTTGCCGGCCTGGCTTTCGACAACCGGGATTTGATGTGCCTCGGCAAAGCGTTGCAGCGCGGCGCAGGCGTCCGCGTAATGCACGCCACCCCCGGCCACGATCACCGGCGATTTTGCGGCTTTCAGCAGGTCGGCCACCCGCGCCAGCTCGCCCTCATCAGAGCGGGGACGGCGGGTTTGCCAAATGCGCGGCGCAAAGAAGGCCTCGGGCCAGTCATAGGCCTCGGCCTGCACGTCCTGACAGAACGACAGGCAGACCGGGCCGCAGTCTGCCGGGTCGGTCATGGTGCGAAAGGCGCGCGGCAGGGCGGTCAGCAGCTGCTCGGGGCGCATAATGCGGTCGAAATAGCGCGTGACCGGTTTGAAACAGTCATTGGCGCTGGTGGTGCCATCGCCGAAATCCTCGATCTGCTGCAACACCGGGTCGGGGCCTCGGTTGGCAAAGACATCGCCGGGGATCAGCAACAGCGGCAGCCGGTTCACATGCGCCAGCGCCGCCGCCGTCACCATATTGGTGGCACCGGGGCCGATGGAGGAGGTGACCGCCATCGCCCGCTTGCGCGCGGACTGCTTGGCATAGGCAATCGCCGCATGGGCCATGGTCTGCTCATTGTGGCCGCGATAGGTGCGGAATTCTTCGCGCGCGCCATGCAGCGCCTCGCCCAGACCGGCCACATTTCCGTGACCAAAGATCGCCCAGATCCCGGCGAGGAAGGGTTCGCCCTCCTCGTTCAGTTGTGCGGCGATATATTTCACCATCGCCTGCGCTGCGGTTAGCCGGATCGTGCTCATTGTGCCGCCTCCATTGTGCGTGCGCGTGCCTGCGCCCAGACATCGCAAAGCCGGGCGTAATTCTCTGTCATGCGCGCCACGGCGCTGTCATCGTCAATGCGGCCTGCAAACCAGTCGCGGGCCACATCGCCAAAGATCGTCCGCCCCACAGCAAATCCTTTGACCAGCGGGAAGCGCACGGCGAGGGCAAAGCTCTCGCGCAGCTCGTCCTCCGGGGCGTCCAGACCCAGCACCACGATACCACGGGTGCGTTTGTCGTTGCGCTCGATCGCATCGCAGCTTGCGGCCCATGCGGCCTCGGAGCGGAAGGGTTCGAGCTTCCACCAATCGGGGTAGATGCCCGCATCGTACACGCGCTGGATGACATCTGGCGTGGTTTTATCGTCAAAGGGGCCGACCTTGGAGGGGATCACCTCCAGCAGGAATTCAAGCCCGTTGCGGCGGCAGGACTGGAACACGCGGGTGATGGTGGCGATCTGGTCGGCCCACATCGCGTCATCATCGTCGGGATGCGGGAAGCACAGGCATTTGACCACATGTTCGCCGGGCCATTCCTTCAGCCCGCCCGCATCCTCGCCCACCTGAGGTTCCAGCCGCAAGGGGCGAGAGCCGGGCCATTCCACCGGGCGGCCGATCCACAGACCCTGACCCGCTGCGGCATAGAGCGCGCGCGCGCCAAGGCGGCCATCGCAGAGGATGCCGTGACCGGGGCGGCCAGCGGCCTGCATGAGCGCCGCCCTGAGGCAAAGCTCCTTGAACGCGCCGATGCGCTCGGGCGTGGCGCCGTCCATCTCTTCCATCTGCATGCGGTGATCAAAGGCAAAGACCCTCAGATCGTCCCAGTCACGCTTGCGGGTGGTGGACCAGTGTATCTGCTCCAGCGCGGTGTCGTTGCGCAGGGCTTTCTCCACCACGCCGCGCTGGAGGAAGAATTGCAGCTCTTCCCAGCTGGGATAGGCCGGGGTGCAGCCATGACGGCTGACGGCAAAGGCCCCGCAGGCATTGGCGTATTTGAGCGAGGTGGGCCAGTCTTCGCCATCAAGCCAACCCTTCAGAAGACCGGACATGAAGCCATCGCCCGCGCCGAGCACATTAAAGACCTCGATGGGAAAACCAGGGCCGCTTTGGCCGTCGTCCAACCTGTCCGGGATCGCGCCGGTGAAGGCCACCGCGCCATCGGCGCCGCGTTTACATACCAGCGTCGCGCCCGAAACCGCGCGCACGGCGCGCAGTGCCGCGACGGTGTCGGTGGTGCCGCCTGCGATGTGGAATTCCTCTTCGGTGCCGACGATCAGGTCAAACAGATGCAGGGTGGATTGCAGTTTTTCCGTCACCGCTGCTGAGGCAATAAAGCGGTTTTCGCCGTCGCCATGGCCGGATAGCCCCCAGAGGTTGGGGCGGAAATCAATGTCCAGCGCGGTCTGCGCGCCGTGTTTGCGCGCGAAGTCCAGCGCTTTCAACACTGCCGCCTCGGTCTGCGGGTTCGACAGATGGGTGCCGGTGGCGACCACGGCGCGGGCACGGGCAATGAAGCCTTCGTCCACGTCCTGTGCGCTTAGCGCCATATCGGCGCAGTTTTCGCGGTAGAAGATCAGCGGGAACTGGTCCTCATCGCGAATGCCCAGCAGCACCAGCGCGGTCAACCGCTCCGGGTCGGTGAGGACGCCGGTGACGTCGACGCCCTCCTTCTCCAGTTCCTCGCGCAGGAAACGGCCCATATGCTCGTCGCCAACCTTGGTCAGCAGCGCCGAACGCAAGCCCAGACGCGCGGTGCCCGTCGCCATATTGGTGGGGGAGCCACCGACGTATTTCTCGAAACTGCGCATGTCCTCCAGACGGCCACCGACCTGCGCGCCGTAAAGGTCAACGGACGCGCGCCCGATGGTGATGAGGTCCAGATCTTTGGTCATTACACAGTGCCCCCGAGCGAGCCTTCGAGCTGGGCCATTTCCTGACCACCCGCCATCAGATCCTGCAGCTCCTCCGGTGTGATCTGGCCGCGCTGTGCGGTGCCCAGCGTCTTGCCGCGATTGAGCACGGTGAACCGGTCGCCCACGGCCAGCGCATGGCGCACGTTGTGACTGATGAACACCACGCCGACGCCTTGTTTGCGCACCCGGTCAATGGTCGCCAGCACATTCGAGGTCTGCCGCACGCCAAGCGCCGAGGTGGGTTCGTCCAGGATCAGCACCCGCGCGCCGAAATAGACCGCGCGCGCAATCGCCACCGTCTGGCGTTCGCCGCCCGAGAGCGTGCCGACCGCCTGATCGGGGCCGCGCAGGTTGATGCCCATCTTGCGCATCTCCTCCACGGTGGTCTGGTTCATCATCTCGATGTCCATGCGGCGGAAGGGTTTGGAACCTTTGAGCGGCTCTCGTCCCATGAAGAAATTGCGCGTCACACTCATCAGCGGGATCATCGCAAGATCCTGAAACACCGTGGCAATCCCGGCTTCCATCGCATCGCGGGGGCTGTCGAAATTCATCGGTTGCCCGTCGATGGTGATCGCGCCCTTGGTGGGTTTGTGCACGCCCGACATGGTCTTGATAAAGGTGGATTTACCCGCGCCATTGTCGCCAAGCAGACAGTGGCATTCGCCCGGTTTCACATCAAAGCTGACACCGGCAAGCGCGATGATATTGCCGAAGTGCTTCTCGATGTTCTGCATTTCGATGATCGGCTTGGCCGCATCCTGCGGGCTGCCGTGGTGGAAACTCGTGTCTTCGGTCATCTGCTGGGTCATCTCAGCGTTCCCCCGTCACGCGCTTGCGGATGTAGTTGTTGAACAGAACCGCGATCAGCAGCATGCCGCCGAGGAAGATCTGGAACCAGTCCTGATCGAAGTCCGTATAAGTGAGGCCGATGGTGACCATGCCAAAGATGATCGCGCCAAAGAATGCGCCGATGGCGGAGCCGTAGCCGCCGGTCAGCAGGCAGCCGCCGATCACTGCGGCGATGATGGCCTCGAACTCTTTCATGAAACCGCGGCGGGCGTCGGTTGAGCCTGCATCCATTACGGTGATGATCGCAACCAGCGCGCCGCAGAGCGCCGTCACCATAAAGAGCGAGATCTTCACCTTGCGCACCGGCACACCGGAGTTGGAGGCCGCGTTGCGATCGCCGCCAGAGGCAAAGATCCAGTTGCCCTGCGGGGTGCGCAGCAGCACATAGGTCGCCACCAGCGCCAGCGCGATGAACCAGAGGATTTCAACCGGGATGCCGGGCACTTTGGGGGTGCCGTTCTTGAAGGTGTCGATCAGGCCGATCTGGGCAAGCCAGGCAAAGATCGGGCCGAATGCATCGCCAGAGAACATGGGCGCAAGCCAGTCGCCCTCAACTGCATCGCGCACGCCACGCAGCTGGGTGGAGCCGCCAGAGGCCAGTTTCAGCCCCACCAGCGACGCGCCGCGCAGGATGAACAGGAAGGCCAGTGTGACGATAAAGGACGGCAGTCCGGTTTTTAGAACGATCACGCCATTCACCGCGCCAAGCCCAGCCGCCACCGCCAATGTCAGCGGGATCGCGAGGATCAGGGGCAGGCCAAGGGTCACGACGCAGGCGCCAAAGATCAGACCCGCAAAGGCCACCATGGAGCCGATGGAGAGGTCAAATTCACCGCCAATCATCAGCATCGCCGCGCCGATGGCGAGGATGCCGAGCTGCGCCGCGGGGGTCATGAAGTTCATGATGCCCGAGAGCGTGAACATGGTGCTGTCGGCAGTGATCAAAAAGAATGTGGTGACAAGAATGACACCGGCGATGGCCCCAAGCTCCGGGCGCTTCATCAGCCGCGCGCCAAAGCCTTCTTGTTTCAGGCGTTCGTCGGTGACGGTTTGGGCCGTGTCGGCCATGGCGTGATCCTCCCTTGGGGACAAAGAAGGGCCGTGGCGCGGCGTTTGCACCACGGCCCCAAATGCGATTTAGCTTTTTAAGTGCGTGGCTTAGCGGATGCCTTCAGCACTCAGCTCGACCACCTGGGCAGCTTTGTCCTGAGTGATCAGGTTGGGGCCGGAGGGCACGTTGCCGCCGGGGATCAGGCCGAATTTTGCGTTCAGCGCCAGGAAGGACACCGGCAGGTAGCCTTGCAGGAATTGCTGCTGGTCGATGGCAAAGGCGGCCTCCCCCTCGGCAACGCTTTCAAGGAAGCTGGCCGACAGGTCGAAGGTGGCGACGTTGACTTCGCCGGTGCGGCCAACGGCAGCGACAGCGCGGATCGCCGGCTCACCCACCAGTGAGGCGCCAAGGCCCATCACGGTGTCGATGTCGGGGTTGGATTCCAGCGCCGCCTTGACCTTGGCTTCGACTTCGGCCGGGTCGTTCTGGGTCGGGATCACCTCGACAGAGCCGCCGAACCCGTCAGAAAAGCCCTGACAGCGCAGGTCGAGCGCCACGTTGCCGACTTCCTGGTTGACGCAGATGCCGGTCGTGCCGCCCATGGAGGCGAGCTTTTCACCGGCGGCCTTGCCTGCGGTGTATTCGTCCTGACCTACGTGCAGCAGCGCGCCGAGATCCTTGGAGACGTCAGAGCCGGAGTTCATCGAGATCACCGGGATGCCAGCCTCGACCGCGCGGCGGATCGAGGGCGACAGCGCGTCGGCATCGGGGATGGAAACCACCAGCCCGTCGGGTTCCTGATTG
The DNA here is from genome assembly GCF_022348185.1 of Epibacterium sp. Ofav1-8. GTDB lineage: Bacteria > Pseudomonadota > Alphaproteobacteria > Rhodobacterales > Rhodobacteraceae > Epibacterium. The sequence goes on along the minus strand of NZ_JAKRFD010000001.1, from coordinate 110,550 downwards.
ACGGCGGCGTCGATCAGCTGGCTCATCTGCACCATGTCAAAGGTCTCGGGCGAGCGGAAATCGACATTGGCACCGGAGTCCGCTGCGGCCTTTTCCACGCCGTTCTTCACCACGGACCAGAACGGATCATTGGCCTGACCGTGGGCGACGACGATGATGTCCTGCGCCATGGCGGGGGCTGCGACGGCCATCCCGGCGACAACAGCTGCGGTTTTCAAGATTTTTTTCAATTTGTCCTCCCTTAGACAAAGCCCGGTTTCCCGGATTGCAGGCCCCTCGATGCGCGGTTGCGCCGGAGGGGCTTCGGTGCGACCGGCCTCCCACCGGTCAACGCAAAACGATGTCGAATCGCGTTTATGGAACATTTATTCCGTTTTGAGGCAGACCTGTCAAGTTTCGTGTCGCTGCGATCCGACCAGAACCGCAAGCGTCGTGGTCAGCGAGATGGAGGCATTGAGCGCCCGGAACCCCGCCACCTCGTGTTCGTGCACGATGAGCACCTCGCGGGCGAATTCGAACAGCGGGCATTTCTCGGAGTCGCTCAGCCCGTAGACCGGTACGCCACGCTCGGCGGCCTCTCTGGCCTGTTGGATCACATCCTCGGAGAAGGGCGCAAAGGTCACCGCAAACAGCGCATCATCGGGCGTCATCAGAGGGGTATTGTCGAGCTGACCAACATCGGAATGCAACAAGGCAGGCACATCCATCTTGCCCAGCAGATAGGACATATTGCTGACCACGGCAAAGGCGCGCCGCATGCCCAGAAGATGCAAAATTCGCCCCTTGGCCAACCCACCCGCAACACTGTTAAGCCCCTCATTGGCAACGGAATTGCCGAGAGACAGCAATGACTTATGCCCCGCCTCAGCAAATTCGCCCAACAGCTGCCCACTGCCCTGCGCCACGTCGGGGCGCACCTGAGCGAGACGCTGTTCATAGTCGGGACGAAAGGACGTGTACTGCACCCGAAACAGCCCCTGCATCTCGGAATAGCCGCTAAAGCCGATGGCCTGGCAGAACCGGATATAGGCAGAGGGCGCGACGCCCGATGCCTCCGCCATGTCAGAGACGGTGGAGACCGCCACAAGATGCAGATGTCGACGGGTGAACGACGCGCATTGCTTCAACCGTTTCGGCAGCTCATCCATCATCCGGTCCAGCCGCTCGATGGTTTCGCTGATATTGGCGGGCGGCGTGGCGACAGCTTCGTTCTCGCGCATTCAATGTCCTCTCTCTTGACAGGGTCACTGTAATCGCTCATCACCGAAATTGGAATGAAAATTCCATAAGGGAGGTTTTTGTGACTCTAGGTCTTGGTTTGATCGGAACCGGCTTCATGGGCAAGGCGCATGCGCTGGCCTATGGCTCTGCCGCGGCGGTATTTGGGGATCTGGCGCCGGTGCGTCTGGCGCAATTGTGCGACACGCCTGCGCAGAAGGCGCGCGACCTGGCGGCTCAGTTCGGGTTTGCCGCCGCCACCGATGATTGGCGCGCCCTGATCGCCAGTCCGGAGGTCGATATTGTCTCCATCACCACACCCAATGCGCTGCATAAGGAGATGGCGCTGGCGGCGATTGCAGCCGGAAAACATGTGCATTGCGAAAAGCCACTGGCGCTGACGCTGGAGGATGCACAGGAGATGGAAGCCGCGGCGCGCGCCGCTGGGGTGCGCACAAAGGTGGGGTATAACTACATCCACAATCCCGCCGTCACCCATGCCCGCGCATTGATCGCCGAAGGGGTGATCGGAAAGCCCGTGCATTTCCGCGGCTGGGTGGACGAGGATTATCAGGCCGACCCGGACCTGCCGTGGACCTGGCGCGCCACCCGCGCGGATGCGGGGCTTGGTACGCTGGGCGATCTGGGCTGTCATCTTGTGTCCATGTCGCATGTGCTGATGGGCGAGATCGAGAGCCTGATTGCCGATACACAGATCATCCATGAAACCCGCCCCCTGCCCGATGGAAGCGGCCGCGCGGCGGTGGAGAACGAGGACACCGCCTCGGCCATCATCCGCTATCGCAACGGGGCGCAGGGCACGCTGTGCACCTCGCGTTCGGCCTGGGGACGCAAGAACAAGCTCGACTGGGAGGTACATGGCACCAAGGGTATGATTACCTTCAGTCAAGAGCGGCTGAATGAACTGAATCTCTACGTCAACGAAGGCCCGCGCGCGCAGCAAGGGTTCCGCACCATTCTGACGGGGCCGGAGCATGCACCCTATGGGGCGTTCTGCCCGGCACCGGGGCATCAGCTGGGCTTTGGCGATTTGAAAACCATCGAGGTCGCGGGGTTCCTGCGTGCCATTGCGGCGGGCGAGGAGAGCTTTCCCAATTTCACCGACGCGCTGGAGTTTGAGCGCGTCATTCACGCTATCGACACTTCGGCTCGTGAGGGCCGCCGCGTCACCCTGTGACGCCAGCACAAAAGGAATACGCCTATGAAAGTCGCATTGTTTGGCGCGGGCCGCATCGGCAAGGTCCATGCCGCCTCGATCAAGATGGATCCGCGCTCAGAACTGGTTGCGGTCACTGACGTCATGACCGAGGCCGCCGAGGCGCTTGCACAGGAGCATGGCATTGCGGTGCGCACACCGGAAGAGATCTTTGCCGATACAAGCATTGACGCGATCCTGATTGCCTCCTCGACCAACACGCATTCCGACCTGATCGAGGCGGGCGTGAAGGCGGGCAAAGCGATCTTTTGCGAAAAGCCCATTGATCTGTCGCTGGAGCGCGCGCTTCAGGTCCGCCAGATTGCCGCCAGCCACGACAAGCCGATGATGATGGGCTTCAACCGCCGCTTTGACCCGAACTTTGCCGCCGTCAAGGCGGCGCTGGACGCGGGCGAGGTCGGCAAGGGCGAGATGCTGGCGGTGACCTCCTATGACCCCGCGCCGCCGCCGGTGAGCTATATCAAGGTCTCTGGCGGCCTGTACCGGGACATGATGATCCATGATTTCGACATGTGTTCATTCCTGTTTGGGATGCCGGTGAGCGTGATGGCGCATGGGTCGTGCCTTGTCGATCCGGAGATCGGCGCGGCAGGCGATGTCGACACCGCCGTTGTGGTGCTGACCTATGCGGACGGGCGCATCGCCACCATCCGCAACTCGCGCCGCGCGCCCTATGGCTATGACCAGCGGGTGGAGGTCCTGGGCTCCGAGGGCACGCTGGCGGCCGAGAATGAGGTTGAAAACACCGTGGTGAAATCGACCACCGCCGGGGTGCAGTCGGCCAAGCCCGTCTATTTCTTTCTTGAACGCTACATGCGCGCCTATGCGATCGAGTGGTCGGCCTTTGTCGATGCGGTGGTTGCGGGCGCGCCGGTGCCCGCATCGATACAGGACGGCGTCAATGCGCTGGCTCTGGCTGAAGCTGCGAACCGTTCGCTGGCCGAGGGGCGTCCGGTGGCGATCACCTCGGATCTGATCGGGGGCTGATCCATGGCGTTTACTCTTGCCGCCTGCGCCGAGATGCTCTGGCAGGACAAACCGATCGATTGGCGCTGCGCGCAGCTGCACGAGATGGGGTTTCAGGTTGGGCTGTGGAACTGGCCTGACCATGATCTGAACAAGCTCGAGGCCTCTGGCGCGGTGTTCTCGATCATGAATGGCTACCTTGAGGGGCGGCTGTCGGATGATGCGGGCGCGGATATGCTGCTGGCCTCGGCGCGGGAAACGGCGCTGGTGGGCAAGCGGCTGGGCGTGGCGCGGCTGAACCTGCATGGCACCGGGCTGGGTGAGGGCGGACGGCCAAAGCTGGCCGAAGTGGCCACGCCGCTGAAATGGGTCAAGGCCATCGACACGCTGCACCGGATCTGTGATCTGGCCGAAGAGCTGGACGTGCAGTTCACGCTGGAGAACCTGAACCTGCCGGTGGACCACGCGGGCGTGCCCTTTGCACGGGCCGAAGAGACGCTGGCCTTGGTCTCGGCGGTGAACCGGCCTCAGTTGCGGCTGAACCTCGACCTTTATCATGCGCAGATTGGCGAGGGGAACCTGATCGAGTTGTGTCAGGCCTGCCTGCCGTGGATCGGAGAGATTCAGGTCGCCGATGTGCCGGGGCGGTGCGAGCCGGGCACGGGTGAGATCAACTACGCCGGGGTTGCGCGCGCCTTGCAGCGCATGGGCTATGACGGTCCGGTGGCAATGGAGGCCTTTGCCGCGGGCGATGAGCTTGCGGCGCTGGATGCGTTTCGCGCGGCCTTTACCGTCGCCGCCTGACCCCATCACATTGCGCCGCCCGCCGTCACCTCGGCGGGCGGCGCTGTGCTATTTATTGCAGCTTGGCCCAGAACAGCTCCAGGTGGCGGCTCATGATCTCGTCAAAGCGGCCGCTCTCGCGCAGTTTGCGCAGCCCCGCGTTGACCCGATAGAGATGCGACGTGCCGCGCCAGTGGGTCTTTGAGATCACCACATGCATGCCGGTTTCCGACAGCTGCTTCTCAAGCGGCTCCACCGTGCCGCGCAGCCCCTCGGCCACCACCGCCTCTGCGCCGACAAAGAGGTTCATCGCCGCCGCATCCACGCGGCCCTCGGCCACCATGCGCATGCAGTCTCCGGGCGTGTCCGGCTGCAACAGGGTGATCTTTTCCTCGCTGAGCCAGCGGCGATCCGCGCGGTCGAGGTCAAAGGTGTAGAACCCTTTGGGCCGGCAGAGCGTCTTGCCCAGCACATCGGCATCACTGGCATAGACCATATCGCCGCCGGTGCGCGCAAACAGCATGATCGGCACCACCACAAGCGGATCGGAGAAGTGGAACCTGGCACAGCGCTCGTTGTCGGGCGTGGCCTCGCAATCCGGCTTCACCCAGGGGAAGCCCATGTCGAATTCCTTGCCGTCCAGCATCGGAAACAGATGCTGGCTCCAGTCGTTCTCCCAGGTCACCGCATAGGGCACCGGCGAGGGCGCCAGTTCCAGCGCGGCATTGACCAGTTCGGTGATCATCCCCTGCCCCGGCAGGCTCTGATCGGTGAAGGGCGCGTAGTTGCCCCCGGTCAGCAGGTTCAGCTCTGCGGTGGGTTTGCGCAGCGGCGTGGCGTCCGCCTCCACCGCATCCGGCGGACAGGGGATATGGAGCGTGCGCCCGGGCACCGTCGACGGCCCCACCAATTCGCCCTGGTTGCGGTAGTAGATCAGCGTCCAGCGGTTGCGATCACCGTAATGCGCCTCGGCGATGGTAAAGAGGTTGTCGCCCGGCTGGACCACATATTCGACATCGCAGATCGCCAGCGCGGCAGAGGGGGCCAGGCCGCACAGCAGCGCCAGCCGCCAAAGCAGCGGTATCAGAATGCGTTGCATCACCATCCCCCGATCAGAACCCGGCCCAGACGCGGGCCAGGTGATCTTCGACGATCTTCTGATAGGAGCCATCCTCGCGGATGCCGCGCAGACCGTCGTTGACGATGGCCAGCAGCTCCTGCGCCTCGGGGTGGGATTTATGCACGACCACATGGTGAGACTGGATCGAGATCGGCTCCGGCACCACCTGGATGCGGTCGGCGATCCCCATTTCCTTCATCTTGTCCCGGCCGGTGAATTCATTCAGCACAACACCGTCGGCGCCGCCTTCGAGCACCAGATCAAAGCAATCTCCGGGCGTTGCCGCCACAACCAGGGTGATCTTCTCCTCGCGCAACCAGTTGCGCCCGTTCTCGTTGAAGATCGAGGTGTCATATCCCTTGGGGCGGCAGATCGACTTGCCGAACAGATCCTCATCGGATGCAAAGCTCACCGGACGGCTGGCATCGGCAAACATCAGCGTCAGGGTCTCAAACAGCGGGTCGGAGAACAGCAGGTTCTTGCAGCGGTAGTTGTCGGGCAGCTCGGTGCAGTTGGGCTTGTACCAGGGAAAGCCCACATCCAGCAGCGCATTGGACAGCAGCGGATCAAAATGCGCCGCCCAGTGATCCACCCAGTGGATGGCAAAGCCACGCTCCGGGTTGGCCTCGGTCATCGCCGCATTGACCAGATCGGTGAGCAGACCGCCGTTGTGCAGTTCCTTGCCGGTGAAGGGTTCGAAATCATCCCCGGTGAGCAGGTTGATCTTGTGGCGCACCGCGGCATTGCCCGCCTCGATCCGGATCGGCTGTGCGGCCACCGGCGTCGCATCCTGCAACGCGCGCCCCCCGGCCAGCCCCAGCGGCAGACCATTGACGCAGGCCAGATCCAGCTTCATCCCGACGCGGATCGCGCTGGGTTTCGGGCCGATGGCGTCGATGTTGCGATTGTGGATGATGCTCCACATGCCGGCGTTCTTGTAGAGCTTGTCGGCGATCACCGAGAGGCTGTCGCCCGGCTGTACGGTGTAGACGCCACCACAGGTTTCGGCTGCGGCCCCATGCCCAAGAACAGAGGCCAGCCCCAGCGCGGCGGCTGCGATCAGTGCTTTCATGTATCCCCCCGAAGGATCATTTGTTTTTGTGTTGAAGGTAGGTGTCGTTCGTCCGCGCGCCCGGTCGGGGCGCGCGCGTTGTCAGGACCGTGCCGTTATCGGCATCTATTTCTGGATCAGCAGGCTGAGGATGGTCGACGTGTCGACGCGCCCGTCGGCCCCGATCAGCCCCTCTGGGACGGTGATCTGCTGGCGTGCATGCGCATCGTTCAGCAATTGGTCGATATAGGCCTCTGATTGCCCCTGCGCATGGGCGGTCATCACCATCTGATAGAGGGCCGAAACAGAGGCGGTTTCCGCGGCCGTCGCCGGGGCAGCCGGCGCGGTGGCGGGGCTGGCTGCACCACTGCGCAGCGCGGCCAATGTGCCTTGGGTCATCTTGGCGATCAGGTCCTCACCGGCGGCGGTGCTGCCTGCGGCGGCCAGGGCGGAAGATGCCCCTGGGTCCGCAGCACTTTGCGCCCCGCCGTGCCCTGCCGCGGCCGCAGGCCGGGGCTGGCCGTCGGGCGCGTCCGTGGCAGCCGCCACATCGGCATGCGCCTGATCGTTGCCCGTAAAGAGCGTGAACGAGACCAGTCCCAGCGCCAGCAGGCTTGCCGCGCCCAGCGCCATCAGGAGCGGCATCCTGCTGCGCCCCGTTGCATAGGCCTCCGGATCCGAAAAGACCGGGGCGACGGGCTCGGACGCGGACTGCGGGCCTGCGGGTGCCCCCTGCCCTGCGTTGGCCGGCGATGCTGCTGTGGTGGGGGCCGTGGCGCCGCCGGCTGGCTTGCGCTTGAGTGCAACCTTGACGTTGCCCGACGATGACACCGTTTCAATTCTGGTTTGCGCCGGCTTCAGCGGTGTCGCCGACGTGGACGCCATGGCCTGTGAAGGGGTGAAACCGGTGGCGTGCGCCACGTCAGAGACCTGCTGTTTCCGCTTCAACTGCTGCATGAACACCCCCGATAAAAATATATCGGCGCGCGGAAAGCCACCGATCCAAGACTTGTGAATTGACGTTTACCTTTTGTTAACCATCGACCCGAATCATGTCAACGAATTGTGGATAACCTGAGTCGGCTTCGCCGTTCCCACCGCAAAAACGGGCAACGGCCTGCCCTGAAACCCTGGCTTTTCGGCGCCGCACGGGGCGCCGCCATGTCCCTCAGCTCATCCTGTCGCGCTGCAACATCGGGGTCACGCCAAAGGCGGATCGGTAGACACGTGAAAAATGCCCCGGGCTGTCGAAACCACAGGCCATGGCGACCTCGGTGATCGACGCCTCGCTTTGCAGCAGCAGATGGCGGGCGCGTTCGAGACGCATTTCCATGAAATACTTCTTGGGCGAGGCATTGAGGTATTTGCCGAACAACCGCTCAAGCTGACGCGTGGAAATACCCAGATCGCGGGCAATGACCGTCGGTGAGATCGGCGTTTCGAGGTTGTCGTGCATCACCTGGATGGCCTTGGCCAGATGCTTGTTCCGCATGCCGTTGCGCGATTGCAGCGACACCCGCTGGGCGGCGGTGGCGTTGCGCACGGCGTTATAGACCATCTGATCCGCCACCGCGACGGAGAGGTCATAGCCATGGTCCCGTTCGATCAGGTGCAGCATCAGGTCGGCGGTGGCGGTTCCGCCCGAGGCGGTCACATGTTTTTCATCGGCGACAAAGACGTTGCGGACCAGGTTCACCTCCGGGAAGGTTTCCATGAAACTGTCGTGGTAATCCCAATGGATCGCCGTTTGCATGCCTTCCAGAAACCCTGCCTTTGCAAGGATGTAGGCCCCCGAACACAGGGCGCCGATCAGCGTGCCCCGGGCGCGTTCGCGGCGCAGGGTGGCAATGAGCCGACTGGTGTCCTTGTCCTTCATATGGATGCCGGAGAGCACAAACAGCCGGTCACAATCGGGCACCGTCTCAAAGCTGTGGTGCACCAATGTGTGCGAGTCGTTGGAGGCGCGCGCGGTTTCGCCATCCTCCGAGGCGAAGGACCAGCGATAGAGCGGCTTGCCCGCGATCAGGTTGGCAATGCGCAAGGGATCCACCGCGCAGGACAGCGCCATGTGGGTAAAATCCTCGACGAGGGCAAAAACAAAGTGCTGCGGGGTTGCCATGGTACGACCTCCGGGGCGAGGGATGCCGCGCCCCTCGCAAGGAGCACGGCAAGAGAATTATTGCGCGGCGGCGCGGGCGGCCTCAAGCCAGCTGTCATAGTCGGCCTGATGGGCGGCGATCCACGCCTCCACATGACGGTCGATGTCGTCGGAGCTGTCCTCGCCATCCGCCATCAGCTTGTTCTGGGCGGAGATGTCATTCACGTCGAGCCGGGCCACCTCGAACAGTTTTGCCGCGGCCGGGTTCTCGGCGAGGAAATCATCGGTGGTCAGCACATACATGCTGTCGACCGCAAAGCCGAGGTTCTTGCCGTTGAAGGTGGTTTCCGTCTCAACCCCATCCGGCAGCGAGGTATGCGGCACGTCGAGCCACTCCACATCCTGCCCCGGCACCAGCGCGCCGGAGACCCAATAGGGCGTCCAGGTGTAATAGAGGATCGCATCGCCATTGCCCTTGCGCGCCATGGTGTCGGCGATGATCGCGTTATAAGCGCCCTGATTGTGAGAGACCGTGTCGCGCAGGCCATATTCCGTCAGCTGATGCTCGATGATGCGCTCGCAGCCCCAGCCGGGCACGCAGCCCGCGAGATCCGCCTTGCCGTCACCATCGGCATCGAACCGCGCCGCAACGTCCGGGTCCTGAAGGTCGCCGAGGTTGGTGACGCCCGCATCATAGCTGGCCTTGTCCACCAGATAGCCCTGCAACATGCCCTCGACGAAGGGGCCGACCTTTTCCAGCACGTCGTCACCGCCGGACTCGTTGAAGAATGCCTGATGGAGATTGCCCCAGTGGATCGGGTAGAAATCGCCATCGCCAGTACCGACCGCGAGGTGAGCGGTCTGGATCTCGGTTTCTAGCGGCTCAGCTACCTCATAGCCGAGGTCCTCCAGCGCGCGGAACAGGATGCGGGACTGGAAGTATTCCTCGGCGATCAGGCCGACGACGGGGCGCACGGTGGTGCCGTCGCCGGGCATGTCCTGCGCCAGGGCGGCGGTGCCGAGGAATGTGCTGGCCGCAAGGGCCGCGGTGAGTGTGGATCTGAACATGGTTGTTATCTCCCTGTGTGTTGTTCAGGTTTCGGTTTTCAGATCGCCGGTGGCGGTCTGTTTGGGTTTGGACAGCAGGCGCAGAACCGCGCCGATGGGACCGCCCTGCCACCAGTGACGGTGGCCGCGCTCGCGTCCCGACTGGCCCATGCCCTGGGTGATGCGGTCGAGCACGATGGCCAGGATCACGATGCCGAGGCCACCGACGATGGCCTTGCCCGCATCAAGCCGCCCCATGGCGCGCAACACCTCGTTGCCGAGGCCCTTGACGGCGATCATCGAGGCAATCACCACCATCGACAGCGACAGCATGATGGTCTGGTTCACACCGGCGAGGATGGTGGGGGTGGCAAGTGGCAGTTCGACCTTGAACAGCACTTGCGATGGGCTGGCGCCAAAGGCACGCGCCGCCTCCACCACCGAGGGGTTGACGCCACGAATGCCAAGCGAGGTCAGGCGGATCAGCGGCGGCAGCGAAAAGATGATCGTCACGATGACACCAGACACATTGCCGATCCCGATCAGCATCACCACCGGCACCAGATACACAAAGGCGGGGATGGTCTGCATGGTGTCGAGGATGGGGCGCATCAGCGCTTCGAACCGGTCGTTCTTGCCCGCAAAAATGCCGAGCGGCAGCCCAATGAGAAAGCACAGGATCACCGCCGAGACCACGATCGCCAGCGTCGTCATCGCCAGCTCCCAGGCATTGGGGGCGAGGAACCCGAGGAAGGTGAGGCTGGCCGCCACCAGAATGCCGACACGCGGCCCGGCCGCCTGCCAGGCAATCAGCGCCAGGATCACCAGCATCACCAGCGGCGGCACCGCATTGAGCGCGCTGTCGATGCCCACGATCATCTCGTTGAAAAAGCCCTTGATCGGCTGGATCAGGTCGCGGTTGGCAATCGCCCACTGCTTGATGCCATCGGTCTTGTCGGCGATGCCGAGGTCGACCGAGGAAAACGGATCGAGGATGTTGAAAGTCTGTTCTTCGGCCATGGGTCTACCCTCCCGTTACTGCGCCGCGCGGGCAGCGTCCGCGCCCGGGGTTTCGCCCTTGATGCCGCGCAAGAGCGCGTTCTTGGTGACAATCCCAAGGGGTTTGCCGTCGATCTTCACCACCACCGGATGCTGGGTCGCGATGGACAGGTTGACGAGATCGTCGAGCGGCTGGTCCGGATGCGCCTCTGGCCAGTCCGCCAGGTCCACCGGACCGCGGCGCTGTTCGTAGGCGGCCACCGGCTCCATGATCTTGCCGGCGGAGATCAGTTCCAGCTTGGAAATGCCGGCGACAAAATCGGCCACATAGTCGTCGGCCGGGTTGGTCACGATGTCCTCGGGTGTGCCGACCTGAACCAGCTGGCCGTCCTTCATGATGGCGATGCGGTCACCGATGCGGATTGCCTCGTCGAGGTCATGGGTGATGAAGAGCGTGGTCTTCTTCATGTTTGCCGACAGCGCCATGAACTTGTCCTGCAACTGGCGGCGGATCAGCGGATCAAGGGCAGAGAAAGGTTCGTCCATCAACAGGATGGACGGATCGGCGGCGATGGCGCGCGCCAGGCCCACACGCTGCTGCATGCCGCCCGACAGCTCGTCGGGGTATTTCTGATCCCAACCGTTGAGATCCACCGCATCAATGGCGCGCAGGGCGGTTTCGCGACGGGCGCGAGCATCATGGCCCCGCACCTCCTGGCTGAAGGAGACGTTTTCCAGCACCGTGCGATGCGGCATCAGCGCCATGTTCTGGAACACCATGCCGATTTTTTCGGCCCGCAGGCCCCGCAGATCGCGCGCCGACAGGGCGTTGACGTCCTGCCCTTCGATGAACAATTGCCCCGATGTGGGCTCGATCAGCCGGTTGATATGGCGAATCAAGGTCGATTTGCCGGAGCCCGAAAGCCCCATGATGCAGAAGATCTCGCCCCGGGCGACGGTGAAGCTGGCATCCTGAACGCCCACCACGCAGCCGAATGCATCGCGAACTTCGAGTTTCCCAAGCCCCTGTTCGCGCACAGCTTTCATCGCCTCATCGGCGCGCTTGCCAAAGATCTTCCATAGATTGCGGCAGTCGATCACCGCGCTTTCCCCGCTTGGGACCCTGTCTGTCATCACGTTTCTCCGCGTTCGTTATGGCGCACAACACAGCAGATTTTTTTCTTGTACACAAATTGTATTTTGAATTAGGACAAAGCGTAGGTTCTGATTGAACTCAGACTCGCTTCGATGAATTCTGATGCGATACGAGACCTTCGGATGGAGAAGCCCGGTGAAAGACGCAGCCAAACAGCGCAAATCGACCCTCTATGACAGCCTGAAGCAGCAGGTCCTGACCCTGGAGCTGCGGCCCGGGGCGGATCTGGATGAGAGCGACCTGTCGGAACGCTTCGGCCTGTCGCGCACACCGCTGCGCGAGGTGCTGCGGCAATTGGCGGGCGAAGGCTACGTTGATCTGCGCGAGAACCGGGGCGCCCGCGTGACGGAGATGTCCTATACGACCTTGCGCGATTTCTTTCTGGCGGCACCGATGATCTATGGCGCCATCCTGCGGCTGGCGGCGCAGCATGCAAAACCGGCCCAGATCGCAGATTTGAAGGCCACCCAAGAGGACTTCCGCGCTGCACTGCGCAGCGGTTCAAGCGCAGAGCGGGCGCTGGCCAACAACCGGTTCCACGAGATCACCGGCGACATGGCGGCGAATGTCTACCTGTTGCCGTCGTTCAAGCGGTTGCTGATCGACCACGCCCGTATCGGCATGACCTTCTACCGGCCGCAGACCAATGAAATGGCGGAAAACCTCACCGAGGCCGCCGACCAGCACGACGCCATCATCGCCGCCATCGAGGCGGGCGACGAGGCAACCGCCGCCAAACTGGCCGAGGACCACTGGAACCTGTCGCGCGGCCAGATCGAATTGTTCGTCATGCCAACGGCGCTGGATGTGCCGATGGGGACGTTTAGCCGAAACACATCAGCCTAGAGGACTTCGATGCCCCCCATCTTTCAGTTTCAAGGGATCTATACCCCTGTTGTCACGCCCTATACGGGCGCGGGCGACGTCATGTGGGACGCTTTGGCGGACCAGGTCGAATTCCTCGTCGAACAGGGCGTGCATGGACTGATCAGTGGGGGCTCGACCGGTGAAAACTATGCCCAGACCGTCGAGGAGCGGCTGGAGCTGGCGCGCTTTACCAAGGAACGCCTGAACGGGCGGCTGCCGCTGGTGGTGGGCACCGGTGCGATGATGACACCGGATTCCATTGCGCTGGCCACGGGGGCCAAGGAGATCGGCGCTGACTCGATCCTGCTGGCGAGCCCGCCCTACTCGGTGCCGACCGACCGTGAAAACGCATTGAATGCGCTGGCGATCGACAAGGCGGCGGATCTGCCGATCATGCTCTACAACTACCCCCACCGCACCGGTACCATGATGGGCGAAGAGTTCCTCGACCGCGTGGGCCGCAGCCGCAATTTCTGCGGCATCAAGGAAAGCTCTGGCGACATCAACCGGGTGCACCTCCTGGCGCGCGACTATCCGCATATTCAGCTGGGCTGCGGCATGGACGATCAGGCGCTGGAGTTCTTTGCCTGGGGCGCGCCCTTCTGGGTCTGCGGCGGGTCGAACTTCCTGCCAGCGGAACACGTGGCGCTGTATAATGCCTGCGTGATCGAAGGCAATTACACCAAGGGCCGTCGGATCATGTCGGCGATGATGCCCCTGATGCGAGTGCTGGAACAGGGGGGCAAGTTCATCCAGACGATCAAGCACGGCGTCACCCTCAACGGGATCGAGGCGGGCGCGATGCGGGCGCCTCTGACCGGGCTCAACAAGGACGACAAGCGCGCGCTGGAACAGGTTGTGCGCGTGCTGAAAACCACAATTGCCGACATCGTGGCCGAGGGTTAAGAACATGGATCTGCTGACACAAGACGAATACCGCGCCATTGCCGCGACCCTGAACCTGCCGACCGGTGCTTTCATCGACGGCACCTCGCGCCCGGCGGCCTCGGGCAAGACCTTCACCACCGTGAACCCGGCCACTGGCGCGCCCCTTGCCGAGATCGCCGCCTGCGCGGCGGAGGATGTGAATTTTGCCGTCGAGAAGGCGCGCGAGGCCTTTGAGGATGGCCGCTGGTCGCGTCTGCATCCGTCCGAGCGCAAGGACGTGCTGATCCGGTTCTGCAAGCTCCTGACCCGCAACGCCCGCGAACTGGCGGTGATGGAGAGCCTTGATAGCGGCAAGACCATCTTTGACTGCGAAACGGTGGATGTGCCGGAAACCATCCATTGCCTCAAATGGCACGCCGAGGCGATCGACAAGATCTACGATCAGGTCGCACCCGCCTCGGACGATCATATCGCCATGGTGGTGCGCGAACCTATTGGCGTGGTCGGGCTGGTTCTGCCCTGGAACTTCCCCCTGCTGATGCTGGCGTGGAAAATCGGCCCGGCGCTGGCAGCGGGATGCTCGCTGGTGGTGAAACCGGCCAAGGAAACCACGCTGACCGCCCTGCGCGTTGCGGAACTGGCGCATGAGGCCGGCGTGCCGCGCGGCGTTTTCAACGTGGTCCCCGGCGGCGGCGCCGATGTGGGCGAGGTGATCGGCCGCCATATGGACATCGACATGGTGTCCTTCACCGGCTCCACCGTGACCGGCAAGCGGTTCCTCAGCTATTCCGCAGAGAGCAACGCCAAGGAGGTGGTTCTGGAGATGGGCGGCAAGAACCCCGCCATTGTCATGGACGACGCCGAGAACCTCGACCGGGTGGCGCAGCATCTGGTGCAGGGCGCGTTCTGGAACATGGGCGAGAATTGCTCGGCCTCGTCGCGGCTGATCGTGCATAAATCGGTCAAGGCAGACCTGCTGGACCGCATTGCCCACCACGCCAAGGCCTGGAACGTCGGCGATCCGCTGGACCCCGAAACCCGCATGGGCGCGCTGGTCTCGAAGGCGCATTTCGACAAGGTGTGCAGCTATCTGGAACAGGCCGATGACGTGGTGATCGGCGGCAAATCCCATGATGGCGCTTTTGTCGAGGCGACCGTGGTCAATGTCTCCGGCAATGACGCGGTGCTGGCGCAGGAAGAGATCTTTGGCCCGGTGTTGAGCGTGATCGAGGTTACCGGCTTTGACGAGGCCATCCGCATCGCCAATGACACCGAATACGGGCTCTGCGCGTCGATCTTCACCGCCAATGCCAAACGCGCCATTCGCGGCGCGCGCAGCTTGCGGGCGGGCACTGTGACAGTGAACAGCTTTGGCGAGGGGGACATCTCCACGCCCTTTGGCGGCTACAAGCAGTCGGGGTTTGGCGGGCGGGATAATTCCGTGCATGCACATGACCAATACACCCAGCTGAAAACCATCTGGATCGACCTTGCCGACGACGCGGATGAGGCCGTGTCTTGACGGCCCACGCGGCCAAGCGACTGCCGGTCCATGAGGGGCCGGCAGCCTGGAACAGCATCCTCGGCCCGCAAGCGGCCCCTCAGCCGCTGAGCGAAGACACCACAGCGGACTTCGTCGTGGTGGGCGCGGGGTTTGCAGGGTTTTCCGCCGCGCGACGGCTGATGCAACTACACCCCACTGCCCGTGTGGTGGTGCTGGAGGCAGGGCGGCTGGCCGAAGGGTCGGCCGGGCGCAACTCCGGCTTTATGATCGACCTGCCGCATGACCTCGCGTCGGATGACTACGCAGGCGCTGGCGATGATCGCAGGATGATCGACCTCAACCGGCAGGCCATCGCCTTTGCCGGGGGCGCGGTGGATGAATATCAAATCAACCCGGACTATTTTGACCGCGCGGGCAAGGTGAATGGTGCGGCGAGCCCGGAAGCCGCGCGCCACAACCAGAGCTATGCGGCACATCTTGCGTCGCTCGGCGAGGCCAGCGAGATGCTGGATGCGCAGGCAATGCAGGAGTTGACCGGCTCTGCGCACTACATCAGCGGGCTTTATACGGCGGGCACGGTGATGTTGCAGCCCGCAGGCTATATTCGCGGCTTGGCGGCGGGTTTGCAGCGGGCAGGCGTGCGGGTTTGCGAAAACTCCCCCGTAACCGGATTTGTCCGCACTGGGTCCGACTGGGTGGTCAAGACCAGGGGCGCGCAGGTGACCACGCCGCGTGTGATTCTGACGGTGAATGGCCATCTGGAGAGTTTTGGCTTTGAGAAGGGGCGGCTGATGCAGCTCTTCCTCTATGCGGTGATGACACCGGAGCTGGACGCCGATGCGCTTGCGCGACTGGGGGGAGCATCGCGCTGGGGCATCACGCCGTCGGACCCGATGGGCACCACCATGCGCCGGATCGACAGCGGACAGGGCGGCAACCGCATCGTGACCCGCACCTGCGCCACCCTGTTGCCCAATACGCGTCCCTCTGCGCGAGAGATGGCCCGTGCCGCGCGGGTGATGCAGCGCAAATTCGATCAGCGTTTTCCTCAGCTTGCGGGCATGAAGATGCAGCATGCCTGGGCCGGGCACCTGTGCCTGAGCCTCAATGGAGTGAGTGTGACACGGCAGCTGGAGGAGGGCGTGTTTTCCGGCTGTGTACAGAATGGGCTTGGCACGGCGCGCGGCACCCTCACCGGTATTGCAGCGGCGGAACTGGCGGCGGGTGAGAGCAGCGAAATCTCACGCCACTTCAGCGCCGAGGCCCGCCCCAAACTGCTGCCACCGCAGCCCTTCCAGCAGATCGGCGCCAATGCGGTGCTGCGGTGGAAGGAATGGCGCGCCCGCGCGGAGTGACCCCTTCGTCTTGATACCTCGCCCCGAGCGGTCGCACTGCGGCCGCTCATTTTTTGCTGACAGACGCAAAAAAGCCCGCCCCTTGTGTCAAAGGGCGGGCAAGGTGCTCCGGAGAGAGGAATTAATACGTCTGGTTCAGCTCGTCCGCCGCCGGGATCTCGCGCTCGCGGCGCGCGATATAGGCGAGGAGTTCCTCGTTCTTGGCCTCGTCGAGTTTGGGTTCCTGATATTCCGACAGCAGTTTCTTGGCGCGGGTGAGCGCCCGTTCGGTGATCTCGACACCGCCCTCGGCCTGCCATTGCTCGATCGAGTTGTTGTCGAACATCTCCGGCATGAAGAACGCGGACTGGAAATTCTCCTGCGTGTGCGGGTGGCCGAGGTAGTGACCACCGGGGCCGACATCCGGCACCGCTGCAACCGCCTGATCGAAGTCGTCCCAGCGCGGCCCCGACGCCATGCGGTGCCCCATGGCGCATTGCTCCGCATCGACGATGAATTTCGCCACCGAGCAATGCATCCCCGCCTCGTTCCAGCCGGCAGAGTGCCAGATGTAGTTGGCGCCCGCGTGCAGCACCGCCGAAAGGGTCGTGGCGCTCTCATACCCCGCCTGCGCGTCAAAGGTCTTGGCGCCGCCGAGCGTGTTCGAGGTTCGCCACGGCACCCCGTAGTAGCGTGCCATCTGGCCGATCATGAAGTTCATCAGCGAAATCTCAGGCGTCCCCGCCATCGGCGCGCCGGACTTCATGCTGACGGTCGACAGGTAGTGACCATAGATCGCGGGCGCGCCCTTGCGGATCACCTGCGTATAAGCCAGCGCCGAAAGCGCTTCGGCATTGAGCTGCGCCACCGCCGCCGGGACCGAGGCGGGCGTATTGGCGCCGCCCAGCACGAAGGGCGAGCACAGCACCGGCTGCTTGCGCTTGCAGAAGGCCCGCATGGCGCCCAGCATGGTTTCATCCCACACCAATGGCGAGTTGCCGTTGCAATTGCCGGTGGTGACCGGGTGTTCCTCCAGGAAGTCCTCGCCAAAGAGGATCGCGCACATCTCCATCACGTCTTCGGCGTTCTTCGGGCTGGTGGTCATGCCCATGAACATCTTGTCGGAATGTTTCATCGACGAATAGGTGATGCGCAGGTGGCGTTGGCTGATCGGGTGATCATAGGGTTCCACGATGTGGTGCGCCGAGGAATGCAGGCCGGGCAGCATGTGGCTGAGTTTGTGGAACATCGCCAAATCGTCGAGCGTCGGGTTGCGGCGCACATCGTCGAGGTCGCGCAGGAAGGGCGCGCCGGTCATCGGCACAAAGACCGAGTGCTTGCCGCCAAGACGCAGGTTATTGGCCGGGTTGCGGGCGTGGTAGGTGAACTCCGACGGGATCGAGGCGATCAGCTCGCGCACAAGCCCCCGATCCAGGTAAACCATCTCGCCTTCGACCTTGGCACCGACCCGTTTCCAATCTGCCAGCGCGATGTCGTCGCGAAACTGCACGCCAACGTTTTCGAGGATGTCCATCGACGCCGCGTCGATCTTTTCGACCTGCGCGCCGTCCATCACCTCGCACCACGGAATGGCGCGGGTCAGGCCCGGCAGCATGGTGAAATTGCTGGCGGTGCGCAGGCTGCGGCGGGCGGAACGGCCACCGGAGCGGCTACGGGAGCGGGGCAGGGTTTCGGTCATCGCGGGATCTCCTTTGATGACAGTTTTGCGACTCCGGCCGCCAGGCGCCTGTAGGATTCCGAAACATGCTTGCAGGAAACGACCCCCGCCGACACGGCACCGCATTGCCGATCTCATCGATCAGCCCCCGGCGCCCCCCAACAAAAAAGAGGGGCCCGCCCTCAAAGGCAGGCCCCCGCACACCAGCGTCCCCGAAGGTTAAAGCCTATTCCGCAGCGATCAGGATGCGGCCCGTCAGCCCGCGCATCAGGTGGTCGGCGTACCAGTCGGTGAATTGGATCACGCCGCCCTCGTGGGTCTTTGAATAGGGGCCGGGGCGGTAGGCGGGTGTGTTGATACCCCGCTGATTGTCCTCGACCACCTGCCGGTCCTCGTCATTGGTATGCACCCAGACCTCTGTCAGCCGTCGCAGGTCGTAATCCTGCCCTTCGACCGCATCCTTGTGCACCAGCCATTTGGTTGTCACCTCGGTCTCGGTCGGGCTGATCGGAGTCACCCGGAACACGATGCTGTGGTCCGACAGGTAGTGGTTCCAGGTCGTGGGGTAGTGAAACTGCAGCAGCGACCCGGCGTCCTTGAACGGGAGGGTCGAATTTGGCCGGCTCACCGCGACCTTGCCGTCCATTGTGTAGCTTTCCGCCGTTCCCAGCAGTGCAGTGCGCACAAACCGCCACTCCCCGGCCTCGGAAATCTTGAACGCGGAGGGCGCCCCCACCGCTTCGCAGCGGGCCACGTGCTTGTCCTGCAGGGCCGGATCCTCACCATCGAGGTCGTTGCCGATGGCATTGGGGTCTTCGGGAAAGGTGCGGCACAACGCGGGGTGATTGCCCGCACAGTGATAGCATTCGCGATTGTTCTCCCAGACCAGCTTCCAGTTGCCTTTCTCGATGATCGTGCTTTCAAAGGCGACTTTGGAATTCTCGATGTCATGCGGCGCGAGGTAGCGGTCCATCTCGGCGGCAAAGACGGAAATGTCGGGGGCGTCATCCGCCAGGCAGATATAGATCAACCCCTTGATATTGCGGCAGTGCACCGGCCGCAGCCCGTGTTCGGACGCGTCGAAATCCGCCCCCATGTCCCGCGCCCACAAGAGCGCGCCGTTCAGCTCGTAGGTCCATTGGTGATAGGGGCACACCAGCTTGGGCGCGCTGCCCTTCTTGGCCTTGCACACAACCGAGCCCCGGTGGCGGCAGGCGTTGTGGAAGGCGCGCACTTCGCCATCGGCACCGCGCACGATGATGACATCATAGGCACCGACCTGATGGGTCACGAAATTGCCCGTCTTCGGAATTTCACAGGCGGGAATGGCAAACAGCCACTCGCGGTAGAAAATCTGGCGCAGATCAAGATCCAGCACTCCCGGATCGGTATAGAAGGCCTGTTCCAGGGAGTAGTTTTTCTGGCGGGCTGCCAGTTTGACCAGGATGTCGCTGTCGTGAAGCATGAGCTTCTCTCCTTTGCCGCACCCGCGCAGCGGATTGGCGTGAAGGCGAGGCGCGCGACCGCGGCGGCAGCGGCCTGCCTGCGATCACAGTCCCCCGCCTGCGGTTGACGTTTTCACGGCAAGGCCGGAACGGCGCGCGTAACGCCGCTGTGGCGACGGGACGGGTTCCGGGCTGTCGCCAGCGCCCCGGTCCA
Source organism: Epibacterium sp. Ofav1-8 (assembly GCF_022348185.1). GTDB lineage: Bacteria > Pseudomonadota > Alphaproteobacteria > Rhodobacterales > Rhodobacteraceae > Epibacterium. The sequence goes on along the minus strand of NZ_JAKRFD010000001.1, from coordinate 90,945 downwards.
CCGCCTTGGCACACGCGGCCTTGCTCTGATCGCAATAATCCGCGGCCGGGGTGGCGCGCGGAGAGGATTCCGACGCGGAGGCAACAAAAACAGACCTCTTGCCGATTGCCCTGCGATCAGGCTGGGTCTGGTGGATGCAGCGGCGTTTGCCGGTCTGGCTAGGAGTGCCCTGTTGGCGGCTCCTCTGCGCCCGGTTTTGCAAGCGCCCTTGGCGAATAGGCGCAGCGGTCGGGCTTGATATCCAGCAGCGGCGTGCCGTCCAGACAATCAAGGCCGCGTACAACCACCTCGCAGCCGTCGATCCGTACCAGCTGGACAAGCGCTGTGCCGATCGGATTCGGACGCACCGGAGACCGCAGGGAGAACGTGCCCGTGGTCACCCCGTCCAACCGTGGGGATTGTGTCACCAGATCCCGGCGGCTCTGATCGAGCCAATAGAGCACCTCGATGCGCGCATAGGCCTCCAGCCCCGCCAGCGCAGGCGCCCAGACCGGATCGAGGCAGAGACGGCACTCGGGCCCCTCCACGCTGCCCTGACGCGGGCACTGGCTGCGATCCCGCCACGGCGTGCGAACCCGGCCGATGAATCGCAACTGCGCGTCATCGGGAGGCGTCAGCTGCACCACGATCTCGTTTGGCCGGATATCGGGAGGGGTCATTTTGTCCGCCTTTCGTAAATTATGCAGTCTTTTGCAATCCAAATTGTCCCAAATGTCGCCTCAAAGGCCCCGGATGCCGATGGCAGGCTTGCATATGCGTGAAATCCGCCCCTAGGCTCGACACCGAAAGAAACGCAAAGGCCGGAAATTTTGCAAGGTATCGGAGAAGCGGTCTCGCTGGCGATCCAGCTGGTGATAACAGGAAACGCCGATCTGTTCGAGATCGTCGCCCTGTCCCTGCGCGTCAGCCTCAGCGCCACCTTCTTTGCCTGCCTCATCGGTCTGCCTCTCGGGGCCCTGGTGGCGATCAGCCGCTTTCCCGGGCGTGGCGCCGTGCTGGTGCTGATGAACGCGCTGATGGGGTTGCCGCCGGTGGTGGTCGGGCTCTTGGTTTATCTGCACCTCTCCCGCTCCGGTCCGCTTGGGTTTCTGGGCCTTCTGTACACGCCCAGCGCCATGATCATTGCCCAGACCATCCTGATTGCGCCGATCGTGGCGGCGCTGTCGCGGCAGGTTCTGGAAGATCTGCATGGCGAATACGCCGAGCAGTTCCGCTCGCTGTGCCTGACCCGGGGGCAGACGGTGTCGGCGCTGCTTTGGGATGCGCGGTATTCGCTGCTGACGGTGAGCCTTGCAGGGTTCGGACGCGCGGTGGCCGAGGTTGGTGCGGTGATCATCGTCGGAGGCAACATCGACCACCTGACCCGGGTGATGACCACGGCGATCGCCCTTGAAACCTCCAAAGGCGATCTGGCGCTGGCCCTGGCCCTTGGCCTCGTGCTGCTGGTGATTGCCCTTGGCGTCAACGCCGCCGTGCAAAGCCTGCGCATGAGCGCCCGGAGACACGCCTATGTCTAGTATCGACACCGCCGCCCTGCTCCGCCCCCAGGCGTTGCCCGAAGCGCGCTATGCAAATCTGCTGCCGCTGCGGGTGCGCGGGCTGGAGCTGTCCTGCGGCGGCACCCCCATCCTGACCGGGCTGAATCTGGACCTGTCCCCACATGGATGCACCGCGATCATGGGACCAAACGGAGCCGGTAAAAGCCTGCTTCTGAAGGTGCTGCACGGGCTTCTGACCCCAACGGCGGGAGAGGTCTGCTGGGGCAGCCAGCCGCCCGCCGCGGTCACCGCGCGACAGGCGCTGGTGTTCCAGAAGCCGGTGCTGCTGCGCCGGTCCGTGGCGGCCAATATCGACTTTGTCCTGAAGGCCCGGGGCAAGCCGCGGCAGGCCCGTGATGCGCTTCTGGATCGGGTCGGCCTGCTGCACAAGGCCCGCGCGCCCGCCCGCCGCCTGTCCGGCGGCGAGGCGCAGCGGCTGGCGCTGGCCCGCGCCCTGGCAACCGACCCCGAGGTGCTGTTCCTTGACGAGGCCACGGCCAGCCTCGACCCCAGCTCGGTTCAGGTGATCGAAACAATCGTGCAGGACGCCTGCGCCCGGGGCATCCGGGTGATCTGCGTCACCCATGACAGCGGCCAGGCCCGCCGTATCGCGGATGACGTCGTGTTCCTGCACGGCGGGCGGGTGGCAGAGCACAGCCCGGCGGATCGCTTTTTCTCGGCGCCGCAGTCGCCTGCTGCGCGCGCCTACCTCGATGGACGTCTTGTCCTTTAATACCCCTCGATTGGAGATTTAAACATGAAGCTAAGCCACACATTTGGTGCGAGCCTCGCTGCGCTCACGATTGCCACCAGCGCTCTGGCCTCGGAGCAATCCATTATCGTGCAATCGACCACCTCGACCGCGAATTCGGGGCTCTACGATTATCTGCTGCCGCTGTTTCAGGACAAGACCGGCATCCAGGTCAACGTCGTTGCGGTCGGCACCGGACAGGCGATCCGGAATGCCCAGAACTGTGACGGTGACGTGCTGCTGGTCCACGCCAAACCCGCCGAGGAGAAATTCGTCGAGGCAGGCTTTGGCGTGACGCGTACCGACCTGATGTACAATGACTTTGTCGTCGTGGGGCCGACCGGCGACCCGGCGCAGGTCGCAGGCCTGACCGATGTGCAGGAGGCGCTCGGCAAGATTGCGCAAGCCGGTGCGCTCTTTGCCTCGCGCGGGGATGATTCCGGCACCCACAAGAAAGAGGTGGCGCTCTGGGCAGAGACCGGTGTCGATCCCACCGCGGCCTCGGGCGACTGGTATCGCGAGACCGGATCCGGCATGGGCGCGACCCTCAACGCGGGCATCGGCATGGGCGCCTATGTCATGACCGACCGGGCCACCTGGATCAGCTTTGCCAACAAGCAGGACTATGAAATCAAGGTTCAGGGCGACGAAGATCTGTTCAACCAATACGGCGTGATCCCCGTAGATCCGGGCAAATGCCCCTCGGTCCAGATCGAGGCGGCGCAGACCTTTGCCGATTGGCTGACCTCGCAAGAGGGCCAATCCGCCATCGCGGCCTATAAGGTCGACGATCAGCAACTGTTCTTCCCCAACGCACCGAAGAACTGATAGAGTCTGCGGGGCGCGCCATTCAGGGCCGCCCCATCAGACTGTGACATGACCGACTTCGATTTTCCCGACCACGCCTACCTGACCGTCCCGGAACTGGCGGACCTTCTGCGCCTGAAGGAACGCAAGATCTATGACCTCGCCGCTTCCGGTGAAGTGCCCTGTTCCCGCGCGACCGGCAAATTGCTGTTTCCGGCCGAGGAGATCCGCGCCTGGCTTGATCGGGCCAAATCCGGCGGCACCGCGCCGCCAGCAGAGCGCCCGCAGATCCTGCTGGGCAGCCATGATCCGCTCCTGGATTGGGCGGTGCGCCAGTCCCGCTCCGGCCTTGCCAGCTATTTCGACGGCTCGATGGACGGGCTGGAGCGCTTTGCCGGCGGTGATGGCATCGCCACCGGTCTGCATCTGCGCGACAGCAAGACCGGACAGTGGAACATCCCGGCCGTTCAGCGCAGCGTGGCCAGCCAGAACGCCACCCTCGTGCATTTTGCCAGCCGACAGCGCGGCCTCGTCTACCGGGACGGTGTCGGAGATCTGAGCAGCCTGCGCGACATTCAGAAGCTGCGCCTTGCGCCACGGCAACCCGGCTCCGGGACCGATCAGCTGTTTCGCGACCTGGCAGAACAGGCCGACCTCGACCCGAGCACAATCCCCACGGCGGACATCGCGCGGTCCGAAGACGAAGCGGTGGAGGCCGTGCGCCGGGGAGACGCGGATGTGACCTTTGGCCTCGAAGCGGTGGCGCAGAGCTACGGTCTGCGGTTCGCGCCTATCGTGCAGGAAGAATTTGCCCTTCTGGTGGATCGCAAGGCCTGGTTCGAACCGGCCTTCCAGAGCTTTCTCGCCTTCTGCCGCACAGATGCCTTTGCCCAGCGGGCGGACACCACGAAGGGCTATGACGTCAGCCGGTTTGGCATCGTGCTCTGGAACGCCTGAGACCATCCCGATCCGCAAAACGCCGTCCCTGTTCCCTGCCTGAAGATTGATCGGCAGCCGCTTTTGCGTGGCCCAGCGCACCGCCGTGCGCTCCCGGATACTTGACTCTTTTATAAGGTTTTAATAGCGGCAGTCCTACCGAGCATATCCGCCAGGCACAAAAAATAACAAAACCAGCGGAATCGGGACAATGCACCTGCGGACAACACCTGTATCCATCCTGGCCTTGATGGCGGCCCTGCCCGCCGCGGCTCAGGTGATCGAACTTCAACCCATCCACGTCACCGACGGCGACACCCAGGCCTTTTTCGGCGACAGCGTTGCCACGGAAACCGGCACCGTCGCCAAGACCGGTGACGCGATCATCGAAACGCCGCGCGCGGTTCATATCGTGACGGCACAACAGATCGCGGAACGGGGCGCCACCAACGTGGAGCAGGCGCTTCAGTATGCCTCGGGCATCACCGCCGGGCAGTGGGGGCTGGACAATCGCTCCGACTGGTCGCTGGTGCGGGGCTTTGCGCCCACCACCCTGCATGACGGCCTGAACGCGCGCTACGGCTATTACAATGACACCAAGCCCGAACCCTTCCTGCTGAACAGTGTCGAAGTCCTCAAGGGGCCGGTGTCCGGCCTCTATGGCAGCGGGTCGGTCGGCGGCGTGGTCAATACCACCTCGAAAACCGCCGCGCAGGACAGCGACAACCTCTGGCAGCTCTCTGTCGGTTCCAACCAGCGGGCGCAGATCGCCGGTGACGTCAGCGGCACGCTGAACCCATCCGGCACCCTGCGGTATCGCCTTGTCGGTCTGCTGCGCAATGCGGAGACCCCGGTCGATTTCTCCCAGGATGACTCGTTCGCCTTTGCCCCCTCGATCACCTGGCGCCCGAATGACGACACCGAACTGACCGTCCTGGCCAACTATCAGAAAACCGATGGCAGCCCGCTGATCCAGTTCGCCTCGCTCTATGGCACGCTGGAACCAGCAACCGGCTTTGGCAATGGCACGTTCTTTGATGACAGCCTGTTTGTCGGCGAGCCGGGGTTTGACACCTTCGAGAGCGAACAGCGCGGCATCACCGCCATGTTCCGGCACCGTTTCAACGATGTCTGGAGCATGAATGCAAACGCCCGCTATCTGGAAGGCGAGGCGCTCTATCAGCACGCCTGGTGGGCCTTCGACAATGTCACCACTGGCCGCTACAACCCCGACGGCACCGTCAACCGCACCTTCTATCGCGCCGAAAACGAGATGAAGACCGCGGCACTCGACGCCTATGCCACCGCCCGGTACACGCTGGGGCGCGTGAACATGCGCAGCATCATCGGCGCGAGCTATTCGCGCGGCTACTATGACAGCGATACCGGATACGGTGCCCAGGTCGCGCCCATCGATCCGTTCAACCCAACCTATGCGGGGTATCCCAACATCACCGTCACCGACAGCGACGGCACCGCGATCACGGAATGGGGGGTCTACCTGCAAAACCGGGCCGTCGTGGATGACCGTCTGTTCGTCGACTTCGGGCTGCGCTACGGCCACATCGAGACCGGCGCCAGCACCGGCAGCTTTGGCGCCACATCGGTGGCCGCAGACGACAGCGCCTGGACCGGCAACATCGCCATGCTCTACCGGTTCGACAACGGCATCGCGCCCTATATCAGCTATTCTGAAAGCTTCCGTCAGGACGAGGTCGGCACCGATGTCAACGGCACGCCGTTCGAGCCGACCGAGGGCACCCAGTATGAAATCGGTGTGAAATACCAGCCCGCCGGGAGTGATACCCTCTTTGTCGCGTCGGTGTTCGATCTGACCAAATCCAACATGACCGTCTCCGATCCGGCCAACCCCGGGTTCTCGATCCAAACCGGCGAGGCGACGTCGCGGGGGCTGGAGCTGGAGCTGTTCCACCGGCTTGGCGATGTCAGCTTTGATGCGGCCTATACCTATCTCGATACCGAGAACTCCAGCGGTGCGCAGATCGCGCAGGTGCCGGAGAACGCGGCCTCGCTCTGGGTCAACTACGAACCGACCGCCGGTCAGCTGCAAGGCTGGAAATTCGGCGCGGGCGTGCGCTACACCGGTGCGTCCTGGGGCGGCAGCGATACCTACGAAACCCCGTCCTACACGCTCTATGATGCGGCGGTCACCTATTCCCGCGACAACTGGCAGGTGGCATTGAACGTGCAGAACCTGCTGGACGAGAACTACGTGACCACCTGCCAGTCCGGCGCGTGCTACCTCGGCGAGGGCCGCAACGTCGCGCTGACGCTCACATCAAAGTTCTGATCCGAACCTTCCCCGGACCCTCCGCCAGGGTCCGGGGGCTTGCTTTACCCTCCCAGTACGGAAAGGCGTCTCATGCGCCAGATATTGCTCCTGGTTGCCCTCTGCACCGCCGCCCTGCTGCCGAAACAGGGCGCAGCGCAGAGCTTTCCGGTGGAGATCGACCATATCTACGGCAGCGCCCGGATCGAGGCACGGCCAGAGCGCGTGGTGTCGCTGAGCTTCATCGGGCATGATTTCCTCCTGTCGCTCGGCGTGGTGCCGGTGGCATTGCGCAAATGGTACGGCCCGCACGCCTTCGGCGTCTGGCCCTGGGCGCAAGAGGCGCTTGGCAGCGGCACGCCCGTGGTCATGCAGGGGGAAATCGACATCGAGGCCATCGCCGCCCTGGAGCCCGATCTGATCGTCGGTCAATGGTCCGGCATGACCCGTCGCGAGTATGCGCTGCTGTCGCAGATCGCCCCCACCGTCGCCCCGGCCCCCGGTGCCGGGGATTACAGCATATCCTGGCAGCAGATGCTGCTGCGCCTTGGTGAGGCCACCGGCCATGCGACAACGGCGCAGTCGATCATCGCCCGCCTCGATCAGCGGTTGGCGGACCTGCGCGCGGCCCATCCCGAGTGGCAGGGCGCGACCGGCATCATGGTCTGGGCCGGCACCACCGGCGCCTATACCGGCCATGACATCCGCGGCAAATTCCTCGGCGATCTCGGGTTTGTCATCCCGCCGGCGATCCAGCAGCGCAGCAGCCTCGACCTGGCCTACTTCAAGGTCCCGGACGAGGATCTCTCGCCCATCGACGCCGATGTTCTGATCTGGCTCGACAGCGGCGCATCGGTGGATCGGTTGAACCGCCTGCCGCTGCGCCGCTTCATGCGGGCCAATCTCGAAGGCCGCGAGATCTACTCGGACCTGATGCTTTCGGCGGCGCTGTCGCATTCCAGCCCGCTGAGCATTTCCTATGCGCTCGACCGGCTGGTTCCGCTGCTCGAACAGGCCATGGATGGCGATCCCGCCACCGAAGTCACCTCCTCGCGCACGGCGGGTATCCTGACCGGAGGGCCGGCAGATGACAGCTGAGACCACCCTGCCCCGCCTGTCCGGACGCCCCGCGCACCGGCTGATCTGGCTGGCGGTCGGCCTTGGCGCCCTGGGCCTGACGGCGCTGCTGGCGCTGCGGCTGGGGGTGCGCCCGCTGGGCTGGTCGGATCTGTGGCAGGCCCTCACCGCTTTTGATCCCGATCAGCCGGATCATATCGTGATCTGGCAGCTGCGCATGCCCCGGATGGTGGCCGCGCTGCTGTGCGGAGCCAGCCTTGGCGTTGCGGGCGCATTGATGCAGGCGCTGACCCGCAACCCGCTGGCCGATCCGGGGCTGCTCGGCGTCAATGCAGGGGCTGCGCTCGCCGTGGTGCTGAGCACCTTCGTGCTGCGCATCACCGACCCGGCGCAGTTTGTCTGGGCCGCACTGGCCGGGGCGGCGCTGGCCTCGGTGCTGGTGTTCCTGCTGGGCGGCAATGCACCGTCGCGCACCGGGCGCCTGATCCTTGCGGGGGCGGCCGTCAGCGCCCTGTTCTATGCCCTGACCCGCGGCGTGCTGCTGATCAGCCGCGCGTCACTGGAGGTCTACCGGGTCTGGATTCTGGGTGGGTTCGACAATGCCACCCTCGACATGGTCTCGGCGCTCCTGCCCTTCATCATCGTGGGGCTGCTGCTGGCCTTTGTCGCGGGCTTCAGCCTCAACGCGCTGCAACTGGGCGAGAGCACCGCGCAGGGGCTTGGCGTGCGTGTCGGCCTGTTGCAACTGCTGACCGGGAGCGCGATCGTCGTCCTGTGCGGCGCAACCGTGGCCATGGCCGGGCCGATCGCCTTTGTCGGGTTGATCGTGCCGCATCTGGCCCGTGCAACCGCCCCCGCCGACATGCGCTGGCTGTCGCTCTATAGCGCGGTCTATGGCGCGACACTGATGGGACTTGCGGATCTGATCGCGCGCGCACCGCTGTTCGGCGGCGTGATGCAGGCGGGCGTGATGTCCGCCATTCTCGGCGGTCCGGTGCTGATCTGGCTGGTCCGCAGCAGAGGAGCACGGAAGCTATGAGCTACACGTTTCGACTCCATCGTCTGTCCCTGCAGATCCACCGGCGCAACCTGCTGGTGGGGCTGGGGCTGACGCTGGCGGTTGTCACCTTTGCGCTGGCGGCCCTTCAGATCGGCAGCTTTCCGGTCGCTGCGCAGGATCTGTGGCCCGCCCTCCGGGGCGAGATCGGCGAGATCCCGACCATGATACTGCTCGACCATCGCCTGCCGCGCATCCTGGTTGCGATTGGCGCTGGGGCGGCCTTTGGCCTGTCCGGCGCGATCTTCCAATCGATGTTGCGCAACCCCATGGCCTCGCCCGATGTGATCGGGTTCAACGCGGGCGCCAGCTGCGGCGCGGTGCTGGCGATCCTGGTCTTCGGCACCGTGCGCTTTGTACTGCCCTGGGCGCTGGTCGGCGGCCTGCTGACGGCGGCCCTGGTGCTGATACTGGCCTGGGACGGGCGGCGGGGAACGGGGCTCGATCCCTATCGGCTGATCCTTGTCGGCATCGGCGCCAGCCTGACGCTGGGGGCCACAAGCGATCTGCTGCTGAGCATGACGGACGAACAGCGCGCCGCCGACATGGCGCAATGGCTGACCGGAACCCTGAATGCCCGCAGCCTCGGCAACGCGGCGCTGATCTGGGGCGGTCTGGCGCTGCTGATGCCTGCGCTCGCCTGGCTGCACTTCCCCCTCGCGCGGCTGACCATGGACGATGACATTGCCCAGGGATTTGGTCTGGGGCTGGCGCGCCATCGGCTGCTCCTGACCGCCACCGGCGTTCTGCTGGCCGCGCTGGCCGTCAGTGTTGCCGGTCCGCTGCCCTTTGTCGCCTTTGTCGCCGGTCCGGTGGCCCGTCGCCTGATCGGAACCGGCGCGCCCGCATTGATGGCGGCCGCCCTCGTCGGCGCGCTGGTCACCCTTGGCGCCGACATCGCCGCACGGATGGTGCCAATGGTGCAATTGCCCGCCGGGGTCTTTACCGCCGTGATCGGCGCCCCTGTCCTCATGTGGCTGCTTGTCGCCCAGTTTCGCAAAGGAGCCCTCTAGATCATGACCGCTGACTATCGCCTCGCGGCCCGGGACCTCAGCGTCCGTTTCCAGCGCACCACCGTGCTTGACCGCCTCTCGATCGGGCTGCCCGATGGGGTGGTGACCGCAATCGTCGGCCCCAATGCCTGCGGCAAATCCACCCTGTTGCGCAGCCTCGCGCGGTTGCAGAAAGCCAGCGCAGGACAGGTGATCCTCGACGGGCAGAGCATCGCCGCCCAGAACAGCCGCTCCGTGGCGCGCAGACTGGCGATCCTGTCCCAGTCTCCGGTGGCGCCGGAGGGTCTGACCATACGCGATCTGGTCCTGCGCGGGCGCACGCCGCATCAATCCGCCTGGCGCCAATTCTCCGTCGAGGATGCCGCAGCGGTTTCCGCCGCGCTCACGGCAACCGGGCTGGACGGGCTTGAGGATCGCGTGCTTGACACCTTGTCGGGCGGTCAGCGCCAGCGGGCCTGGATCGCCATGGCGCTGGCCCAGGACACGCAGCTGCTGTTGCTGGACGAGCCGACCACTTTCCTCGACCTGCCGCATCAGATCGAGCTGCTCGAACTGGTGCGCAACCTGAACCGGCAAACCGGGCGCACCGTGGCCATGGTGCTGCACGACATCAATCTCGCGGCGCGGTATTGCGATCACGTGATCGCGCTGCGCAATGGCGCGGTCCACAGCGAGGGCCCGGCGCGCGAGGTCGTCACCGAAGCCATGATGCAGGAGGTGTTCGACCTGCCCTGCACGATCATCGCCGACCCCAATCACGGCACTCCTCACGTCATCCCAACCTGAAAGGGTAGAACATGTCCCTGTTAGACCACTTTGACTTTCACGCCCAGACAGCCTTGCCCGGGCTGCCCTTTGACGCCCTGCACGCCGACATCCGCAACCGCGCCCGAGAGCACGACCTGCCGGTCGTTGTCGATACCGCGGAGGAGATCCAGATCGAAACCGTCTATGGCAACTACAGTTTTCAGCGGCAGGCCACGGAGACGATCGCGGTGATCGGCGCCTCCCGTGCCGACTGGCTCTTCACCCTGAAAGACAGCCTGAGCGATACGATCGCGCAGCTGGTGCCGGATGTTGCCGCCGCCATCCGCTGGTCCGATGCGCAGGAGCAAGCGGGCAAACTGCCGCCGAATTTCCAGTTCATCACCATTCGCGCGGTCACCCGCGTGCCCGGCCATTTCCTGCGTGTGGAGGCGGAGGCCGAAGACCTGTCGCATTTCACCACCGACGCAATACACTTTCGGCTGGCGCTGCCCGATCCCAATCTGGCGCATCCGGAATGGCCCTATCTGTCCGAAAGCGGTCAGACCATCTGGCCAAAGGGCGACGCCAGCCTGCATCGCCCGGTCTATACCGTGCGCGAGATGGACGCCGCCAGCGGGCGTCTGGTGTTCGACATCTTCGAGCACGAGGGCGGCCGTGCCACGGAATGGGCCCGCACTGTGACCCCGGGCACCCGGGTTGGCCTGACCGGCCCCGGCGGCGGCGGCATTCCAGAGGCCAAGGCGCTGCGGATCTATGCGGACGAAACCGGATTTCCCGCCGTGGCGCGGATCCTCGAAACCCTCGATACCGACGCCCGGGGGCAGGTCATTCTGGAGCTGACCGATCCGGTCTCCGGCGACTATCCCTTGCCCGAACACACCGGCCTGACGGTGGAGCGACGCGCGGCCGGGGGCGACGACCTGGGCGATCTGGCCATTGCCGGGCTTGCGGCGGCGCCGGACCACATGGTCTGGCTGGCTGCGGAGAAAACCGCCGCGCAAAAACTGCGCGCCCATTTCAAATCTGCCGGTCTCAATGCCAGGGATCACTATGTCTCGGCCTACTGGTCCCGGCCGGCGCCTGCCGAAGACCATGCTTAACTTGACAAAAACGCTATACTAAATTAGGCGCCAGTCGTGGGGGATGTAGGCCTCCGTTAGCCAATCACGTGCATTCGACATTGCGCCATGTAGCCAAGCCCAACCGCCAGTGACCTGCCCTTATCGGGGCAGAGCACGGGGCGGACCTGAGCCCAAAGCTGCGACACGGAGCCAATATGAAACACATTCTTCTTCTGACGACTTTTTTCCTGCTGCCTGCATTGGCTTCGGCACAATCAACCGCACCGGACGGCGCCGCCCCCGCCACGCCGGTTCCCGAGGTCGCCTCCGATCTCGTCGCGCCAACGGCACCTGCGGCTCCGACAGCGCCCGAAGCGCCGATTGCCGCGCCGTCGAACGGCTCTGAGGCGCCGGACCCGGCGTCCCTCGCGCCCACCCCGGCAGGATCCGCAGAGACCGGGAGCGCGTCGCCCGACATGTCCACGGCAGTGTCCGACCAAGGCGCCGATGCTGCGCCCGCGCCCGTCGCGGCGCCCGCCGCAGCACCGCTGACGCTGCAAGAAAAGGCGCTGTCGGCAGCGGTCGCGGCCCGAACATTCCTGCGCGATGGTGGCCCGTCGATCTGGGCGATTGCCGCCCTCTCCGTCATCACGCTGGCCTTGATCCTGTGGAAGATCTGGCGTCTGGCCCTGATCGGCGCCTGGTCCCGGGGCAAGGCGCGCCAGGCCATCGCCGCCTATCAGGCCGGCGACAGCGATCGGGCCATTGCGATCGTCGAAGGCCGGCGCGGGGTGCGGTCCAAGGTTATTTCGGCGGCCCTGAATGCCCTGAAAACGATGCCCGATGCCCATGCCCGCGAGGAAACCGCGCGCGTCGCCAAACGCGAACTGGCCTCGGCGCGCAGCGGGCTGGGCGCGCTGGAACTGATTTCCACCATCGCGCCGCTTCTGGGTCTGCTGGGCACGGTTCTGGGCATGATCGCGGCGTTCCAGGCCTTGCAGGCGGCGGGCTCCAAGGCCGATCCCTCGATGCTGGCCGGGGGGATCTGGGAAGCGCTGCTGACCACCGCAGCCGGCATGGCGGTGGCGATCCCCGCCTCTGCGGCGCTGACCTGGTTCGAGGCGGTCATCGACCGCATCCGCCGCGATGTGGAAGACGGTGCAACACGTCTGTTCGTCAGCGACAAACCGCAACAGCTGCGTCTGGCGGCGGAATAATCCGCGATGCTGCTGGATCCCCCTCCCCGCGCGCGGCGCAAGCCCAGCCTCACGCCGATGATCGACGTGGTGTTCCTGCTGCTGGTCTTCTTCATGCTGGCGTCCCGGTTTGGCATCGACGCCGCACTGTCGCTGCCGCTGGCGGCGGGCGGCGGGGACTACACCGGCCCGCCGCGCCTGATCGACATCGCGCCAGAGCAGGTCTTTGTGAACGGGCAGCCGGTCCCGCTTGCCGAGCTTGCGGCGGTGCTGGACCCGCTGGTCGAGACGCGCACGGACACGCTGATCCTGCGCGGGCGGGATGGGGCCAGCCTGCAACGGATCGTGACCCTGACCGAGACCCTGCGATCCGCCGGGTTCACCTCGGTCGTGCTGGTGGAGTGAGCGCCGATGGACCTGTCTGACGCCCCCCGCCGCCCGCGCGCGGAATCGATCGTGCCGATGATCAACGTGGTGTTCCTGCTGTTGATCTTCTTTCTGATGACCTCGCGTCTGGCCCAGCCCGACCCGTTTGAGGTCACCCCGCCGGAGGCGGATCTTGACGCGCCGCTGGAGGCGGAAGCCACGCTCTATGTCGACAAGACCGGCACGCTGTCGTTCGACGGCCAGACCGGCGACGCCGCGATGACGCGGCTGGCCGAGGTGTCCGCCAAAGACGCCATCCTGCAACTGCGGGCGGATGCAGAGCTGGAGGCGACGGTGGCCGCCGGGTTGCTCGGCGATCTGTCGGCGGCCGGCTTTGCCCGTGTGGAACTGGTGGTGAGCCCGAAATGAAACGCTGGATCGAAGGCTCTCTGTTTGCGGCGCTGGCCGTCGCCGTCCACGTTGCCCTGTTTGCAAGCGTTCCGGAGCAGGGCAGCCAGGCCGGCGGATCAGGCGGCGAATATGTCGTCTCCATCGCCGGAGCCGCGCCCACCGTGCGCGAGATGGTGGACCGCTGGGAGCAACCGCCGGACGCCCCGCCGGTCGAGCTGGAACCGCTCGATACGCCGGTTGCCGAGACATCCGCACCAACGCTGCCGCAGCTCGACAGCGCGCCCGCGCCACGCGCCGAGGTACGCCTCGCCATGACACCCCCGGAAGAGGCCGCGCAGCCGGAGATCGACACTACACCCGCACCGCCACCGCCGGAACCGGAGCCTGAACCGGAGCCAGAGCCCGAACCTGAGCCGGAACCGGAGCCGGAGCCGGAGCCGGAAGATGTGCCCGATACCGCGCAGCAAGCCCAGACCACCACCGCCGGGCGGGCCGAACAACGCGCCGCCGGATCAGGCGGCAGCGCGCAGGCGGGCACCACCCGCACGGCCCGCACCACGACCAGCACAAAGGGTCAACAGGCGAAGCTGCAACAGGTCTGGGGCGCCAAGATCCGCGCCCGCATCGAGCGGCGCAAACGCTATCCTTCCGGCGCGCGCGGTGATGGGGCTGTTGTGGTCGGGCTGACTGTCAGCCGGGGTGGGCAGTTGCTGAACTATCGCGTTGTGCGCTCGTCCGGCGTCGCGGCCTTCGATCAGGCCGCCTTGCGCGCCATTGCCAGCGCACGGCGGTTCCCCAAGGCCCCGAACGGGCTGCCGGGGGCGCAGTTCCCGTTTGCACTGAAGATCACCTTCAGCCGCTGAGCCTCGTCAACACGCCCCACGGGTCTGGCCGACGCGGCGCGGGCGTGCGCCGCTAGCCCTTGCGCCGCCCCAGCAGCCAGATGAAGAACAGCCCGCCAATCAGCCCGGTCACGACGCCGATCGGAATATCCTCGGGCGCCAGGACCGTGCGTGCCAGAATATCCGCCCAGAGCAGGAAGACGCCGCCAAACAGGGCGCTTGCCGGCAGCACAAGCCGGTAGTCCCCGCCGCAGATCAGCCGCACGATATGCGGCACCATGAGGCCGACAAAGCCGATGATGCCGGAAAACGCCACCATCACCCCGGTGATGAGCGCGCCGATGACAAAGGTCATCAGCCGGAACCGCGCCACGGCGATGCCCAGTGTGGCGGCGGTTTCATCGCCCACCGTCATCGCGTTGAAATCCGCCCGCCGCCACCAGAGCCAGGTGCCGCAGCCCAGCAGGATCAGCAACGGATAGATCAGATGCGACCACTGCGCGATGCCAAGCCCCCCGAGCATCCAGAACACGACGGTGTGAGAGGCCCGCGGATCGCCCAGAAAGATGAGCACATTGGCCCCGGCCATCACGATGAAGGACACCGCCACCCCCGCCAGCACCAGCCGATCCGCCGTCGTCGATTGGGTCAGGCGCGTGACGCCAAGCACCACCGCCGTTGTCGCCAGAGCGCCGGCAAAGGCCAGCAGGGGAACCGTCAACAGGCCAAGGAACAACCCGGTGTGCAGCAAGGCGAGGATCGCGCCGAAGGCCCCGCCAGAGGAAATCCCCAGCAAATGCGGATCTGCCAGCGGATTGCGGGTCACCGATTGCAGGCTGGCCCCGACCAGCGCCAGCCCGGCGCCGACCATGATCGCCAGCAGCGCACGCGGAAAGCGGATATCCCAGACGATCGCGGCCCGCCCCTTGGACCAAACCGGCTCTACAAGGCCGGGCCAGATCTTGTCGACCAGCACCCCCCAGACGGTGCCGGTCGACACCGGCACCGCCCCGAGGCTGATGGCAAAGGACAGCGACACCAGAAGCGCAGCAAGACCGCCAACAAGCAGCATCGGTGCAGTGCGCGTGCGCCGCAGCGGGCCAATATGCGCTTCGCTGTCCTGCATCGGTTATTCGCCCCAGAACCCGGCGGCGAGTTTTTTCACGGCCTTGATATTGCGCGGTCCGGGGGTCGCTTCGACATACTCCAGCACGACGAACCTGTCGTTCTTGACCGCATCCATCTCGGCAAAGGCCGGGTTCTGCATCATGAAGTCCCGTTTCTGCGCGGCGGTGACGTCGCCGTAGTTCACGATCACCACGATCTCCGGGTTGCGGTCCACCACCTCTTCCCAGGTCACGGTGGCCCAGCTCTTTTCGAAATCATCCATGATGTTCTTGCCGCCGGCGGCCTCGATCAGGGCGGTGGGCATGGCATAGCGCCCCGCCGTGAAAGGCGTATCCTCGCCGCTGTCGTAGACAAACACCCGCGGGGGTTCGCCATCCGCTTCCAGCTCCGCGGTAAAGGCGGCGAGATCGGCGCGATAGCCGGCGACCAGGGTCTCGGCCTTGTCCTCCACATCAAAGATCCGGCCGAGGTTCAGCAGGTCATTGTACATGTCATCCATGCTGACCTTGGGCTTGTCGCCGATGTGGATGCAGCTTTCGGTGAGTTCGTAGACCTTGATGCCAAAGGGCGCGAGGGTCTCGGGGGTCACCTCGCCACCGACTTTCATGCCATAGTTCCATCCGGCAAAGAAGAAATCCGCATCGGCGCCGACCAGCACCTCCTTGGAGGGATAGCGGGCAGAGAGCTCCGGCAGCGCTGCAACGCCATCGCGCATTTCCGCGTCCAGGGTTTTCCAGCCCGATACGCCGGTGTAGCCGACCATATGATCGGACAGCCCCAGCGCCAGCATCATTTCGGTCAGGTTGACGTCATTGGAGATCGCGGCTTGCGGGACGCTGTCAAAGGTCACGTCGCGATCACAGCTCTGAACCGTGGTTTCAGCCCAGGCGGAGGTGCCTGCCAGTGCCAGCGCGACGGGAAAGAGGATATTTTTCATGAGGTGTGTTCCTGCGAAATATTGGACAAGTGAAAGGTCAGGTGATCCCGGCCCGCACGGGCCAGGTGGTCGCGGCGGGCCTGCACGCCAAAGGCCTGGGAGACGCGCGTTTCGGACAGCACCACGCCGGGTGTGCCAAAACCCATGACGCGGCCGTCGGACATCAAGAGCATGTCATCACAGACCTCGGCGGCGAGATTGAGATCGTGCAGCGAGGTCACGATGGTCAGATCGAGGTTCCGGATCAGCGCCAGCAGTTCGAGTTGATGGCGCACATCCATGTGGTTTGTCGGTTCATCGAGGATCAGCACCTGCGGTTCCTGCGCCAGGGCGCGGGCCACCATGACCCTCTGCCGTTCGCCCCCGGACAGGGTGGCAAGCGTGCGGTGGGAAAAACCGGTCAGGTCGAGCCTGCGCAGCGCGGAGTCAATGATCGCCGCATCCCGCTGACCCGATGTGGCCAGACCGTCGCGATGGGGCAGACGTCCCAGCGCCACGATGTCCTTCACCGTCAGGCCGAAATCGGTCGGTTGCTCTTGCAGCACCGCCGCCACCCTGCGCGCGGCCTGCCGCGGCGGCATGGCCCACAGGTCGGCCCCATCGACGAGCACCTGTCCGCTGCGCGGCGACTGATAGCGATAGAGGAGCCGCAGCAGGCTGGACTTGCCGGCGCCATTGGCGCCGACCACCCCAAGCACGCGCCCGGCGGGCAGGTGGAAACTGGTTTCATGCAGGATCAGGGGGCCACGGCGTCGCGGCGCCCAGGTCAGGCCACGCGCCTCCAGGGTCGCAGCCATCACCGCCCCCTCCGGGCAAGCGCGGCACGCGGCGCGTCACCGGCTCTGCACATGTCTCGATCACACAGCGCCATCCGCGGCTCCGCTCTTGCGTGCGGGGGATAGGCAGAACACAGGTCGGCGTCGCTCCCGGGTCGGGAGGTCAGACAGCTACCACCGTTCACCGGGACACCCCGCCCAGGTTACACATCGGGTCAGATGGCAGGTCTCCTGACTTGCGGTTCGTCATTCCCCTGCACCTTCCCGGATGGACATCCAGTGGTATCAGGCAGGGTCATTCGCCGCTCACAGTTGCGGGGGCAGTCACGGGTTTGGCGCCTTTTGGCTACACCTCACCGTATTCCCTTTTCATCCCCGCGCATCTGAGGCGACGGAGAACCATCTGGCCCAGACATGGGCCAAACAGAGTGAATATGTCAACTGTTTTGCAACCGGCGACAGGCCCGACAGCACGCGGTCCCGGTCCGGGCCACGGCGCCACGATGCGTTTCTCCGGGAACAATTCGCGCCGCGCGCCGTTGTGTCTGCGAGGCCCGCACAGGGTGGGCACTGTAACACGGCAAAGGAGGCACCCCATGCTTGGTTGGGCCCTGACATTCCTGGTGATCGCACTGATCGCGGCCGTCTTTGGCTTTGGCGGTATCGCCAGCGCCTCGGCCGGGATCGCGCAGATCCTCTTTTTCATCTTCCTGGTGATGTTCGTCGCCGCGTTGATCTTTCGGGCAGTTCGCCGCTGACCCGAAGGCACGCATCGGATCGACCGACACTCCACGCAGAAAGGACATGACATGAGCACCGCATTGAACGTCAAACCGCAAATCGCACCTGTCGAGACCGGCGTCCGGGACACCACCGCCATCGCCGAAGGGCTGAGCGATGTGCTGGCGGATACCTACCGCCTGACGCTGAAAACCCACATCTACCACTGGAACGTCGAGGGACCGCTGTTCTTCTCGCTGCACAATCTGACCGAAGAGCAGTATCAGAACATGTTTGCCGCGGCAGATGAGCTGGCAGAGCGCATCCGCGCCATCGGCCACCTGACCTCCGGCAAGATCACCGGCGTCTTGTCCGACAGCATTGTCGACGACCTCGGCCAGATGCCGAGCGCCGGGGAGATGTGCAAAGATCTTGAAAAGGACCATATGCGTTTGGCCCACCGCCTGCACGCGCTGATCGAGTTGGCCGAACAGCGCAAGGACATGGTGACGGGCGACCTGGCCACCGAACGCGCGGCCTTCCACGAAAAAGCGGCTTGGATGCTGCGTGCTTTGTCTGCCTCGTAGGCACGCATGCATTCCGCAGGGGGCCCTTCACCCAGTCGGGTGTGGGGCCCCTTTAGTTTGCGCATGCGCCGTTTTGGCCGCCGCGCCGCTGCTGCACCGACACACCCGCGCGAACACAAACGGCCCGGACAGTGCCGGGCCGTCGAAATCGCCAAGGTGAGGCTGCCGTGGATCAGCTGGTCAGCGTATCGGTCGAGGCAAAGAACATGGCCTGGCTGATCGCGGAAATGACCTGGTCGGGAACATAGGGTTTGGCGATCATGAACGCCGGTTCATGCCGCTCACCCGTCAGCAGACGCTCGGGGAAGGCCGTGATGAAAATCACCGGCACGTCACCCAGATCTTCGAGCAGGTCCGCAACCGCATCGATGCCGCTGGAGTTATCGGCAAGCTGAATATCCGCCAGGATCAGATCGGGCCGTTGCTCATGCCCCAGTTTCACCGCCGCCTTGTGGGTGCGGGCAATCCCGGTGACCTCGTGACCCATCATCGTACAGATCCCTTCAAGATCCATCGCGATGATCGCCTCATCCTCGATAATCATGATCTTGCCCGAGACGGATTGCTGCATTTCATCATGCGCCAGCTGGATCAGGCGGCCGGCCTCTTCGCTGTCGATGTCCATGATTTCCGCGATTTCGCTGATGGAGAAGGCCTCCACCGTATTCAGAAGCAGCGCTTCGCGGGTGTTCGGGGTCAGCGCCGAAAGATGTTGCAGCGCCCGGGCCCGGGGACCGTCATCCGTGTCCGGCACCGGCTGTCCGGAACTGCTCCAGAGCGTGTGGAAAACCTTGAAAAGTGCCACTTTTCCGCCATGTGCCTGGGCATCAAAGCAGCTTGGATCCGCCAGGATCGCCTCCAGCGTGGAGGCCGCATAGGTATCACCGGATTGCTGCGCCCCGGTGAGCGCTCTGGCGTAACGCCGCAGGTACGGCAGGTGGGGTCCGATCAGGTCCGACAGAGTCAGGGCTTGTCCAGTGGTGGGGGTCGACAATTTTTTTCTCCTGTCACCAATATTTCTCGGAACAAACGCATGCTTTGGGCGTTTGTTCCATGGAAATGAAAATTTTATCGCGCCTGAAGGTATAGGTGTTGCGGGAGAGACGAATGGCAAACAGGCCTCAGAAACAGCCATGGGACACTCTGATCGACGAGAACCTGAAGCGGGTTTTCGACGAGGATGCGAATGCGGAATTGCCGCCGCATCTGATGGAGCTACTTGATCGTCTGGACAAGATCCCCGTCGCGGATGCGTCGGGCACCACCGGCGCGACCTCCCAGTCGCAGGAGGAGGCCGAATAATGGACCGACAGAATGCCAAGGCTGAACTGACCAGCCATATGAAGGTGCTTCGCGCCTTCGCCATGAGCCTTACGCGCAATGATGCGGCAGCAGATGATCTGGTGCAGGATACGGTGCTGAAAGCCTGGAGCAACTTCGACAAGTTCCAGGAAGGCACCAACATGCGGGCCTGGCTCTTTACCATTCTGCGCAACACCTTTTACTCCAACCGCCGCAAGGCCGCCCGCGAGGTCGAGGATTCCACCGGCACCATCACCGAAAGCATCTCGGTCAAACCGGCCCATGATGGCCGGCTGCAACTGGCCGAATTCCGCGTCGCCCTGGCGGAACTGCCGGCCGAGCAGCGCGAGGTGCTGACCCTGATCGGCGTTCTGCAATATTCCTATGAGGAGGCGGCCGAGGTCTGTGGCGTCAAGGTCGGCACGATCAAGAGCCGGCTGAACCGGGGACGCGAAGCCCTGGCCTCCAGCATGCAGATCAATATCGACGATCAGATGGAACTGACGGACGCCGCCACCCATGCCGTGGTCGCCGCAAGTGGTGGAACCGCCGCGTGAACCGAATGAACTTTCCCTCCCTGGCCCTGTTTCGGGGCCAGGGTCAGGACGCCTCCGCTGACGTTTCGGATGACGGGACACATGTCTCGCCGGGCGCATCGCGCCCCTTTGGCTGGACGCGAAGCCTGTCCGTCCGGCTGGCCATACTGCTGTCCGGGGCGCTTGTGCCGCTGGGGCTGATCGCGGTCGATCAGACCGTCCGCCTGCAGGCTGAAGTCCGCGAATCCAACAATCTCAGCCTGCAAGCCCTGACCGCCGAATTCGCCCAGGAAGAGCGCGAGATCATCAAATCCGCCTTTTCAGCGGCAGAGACCCTGGCGCTGAGCGTGCCGGATCTGACCGCGGACCGGGCCCGTTGCAAATCGCTGATGACCCGTTTCATCGACGCCACCGCAGAGCGCTACAGCTTCGCGGGGTTTCTGCCGACGGACGGGGTCATGGAGTGCGCCTCCGCCGATCTGACGATCGACTATTCCGACAATCCCAGGTTCTCCGACTGGATGCTCACCGCAAAGCGTGACGTCCGCGTGAATTCCTTCGGCCCCGTTTCCGGCACTGCCGTTCTCATCATTTCCGAGCCGGTCTTTAATGAACAGGGCAGGTTCATCGGCAACCAGATCATCCACGTCCCCCATGACAAGATCGATCAGGGGTTTCAGGTCAAACTGGGGGATCGCCCCATCGATATCGTGACCATCAGCGTGGATGGCGACATCCTCAGCGCGTCCGGCGCTCGCGAAACCGCACGCGAACGCCTGCCCGCCGGGATTCCGCTCAAGGAGCTGATCAAACTCAACCCACGGCGCATTGAAACCGAAAACGCCGCCGGCGAGACCCGGCTGTTCTCGATCGTTCCGGTGCTGAGCAACGGGTTCTATGTCGTCGGCAGCTGGGACCCGGATGGGCGCCACGCTGCGGCGGACAGCGGCCCGTTCAGGCAGCTTGTGCTGACCCCTGCCCTGTTTCCGATCCTGATGTGGCTGGTCAGTCTGGTGCTGATCTACATCACGCTGGATCGCCAGGTGGTGCGCTACCTGCGCCTGATCACCACCCAGATGCAGCAGTTCGCCCGATCCCGCACCCTGCCCAAAACGCCGCCCCGGTCTTTCATGCCGCATGAAATGGAGGTCATCGAAAACGAGTTCATGCAGGTGGCCGAGAAACTGCTGCATGACGAGGCCGATCTGTTTGATGCGATGCATGACAAGGATGTGCTGCTCAAGGAGCTTCATCATCGGGTGAAGAACAATCTGCAACTGATCTCGTCGATCATTTCCATGCAGATCCGGCGCACGCGAAATGCCACCACCGCTGACGCGCTGCAGACCGTCAACCGGCGGGTGACCAGCATGGCAACCGTGCACCAGACCCTGTACCAGGCGTCAGAACTGGGGCGGGTTCAGGCAAACGACCTGCTGCGGGACGTGATCCGCCCGCTGACAGAGCTCGCGCCCACCACCGCCCCGGTGCCGCATATCGAGATTTCCCTGGAGCCGGTCGTGCTCTATCCCGATCAGGCCGTGCCCCTGGCCTTGCTCACCGTCGAAGCCGCCACCAACGCCCTGAAATACCTTGGCGTCGACAGTGCCGGCAAACGCTGGGTGTCGTTCAAGCTGAACGTGGAGGACGACACCCGGGTGACCCTGACGATCGCCAATTCCACGGCTCAGGACCCCAGCTTCGATGAAGAGGGCACCGGGCTTGGCAGCCAGTTGATCCGCGGCTTTGCCCGCCAGCTGGAATGCAGCCCGACCGTCCAGGAGGAGGCCGACAGCTATGCCATCAGCCTGACCTTCGACGCGATGCAGTTCGAGCCCGATGCCCCGGCGCCTGCCGGGGTGGATGCCGAGGACAGCTGATCCGCCTCCGGCACCGCTCCCCTGCGGGCGGTGCCGGAATTTATGTACGGCCCGGGGATCGCCCTGCCCTGTTGGCCTCGTCGGTCCGGAACCGTGCCGGGCGTCGCGGTCCGGCCCCCCCGCGCTCTCCGCCCCCCCTTGCACCCTTCGAAAAAACACCTCCTGCACCGGAACACCTGTGGCCGTGCGACGTTGTCTCACCGAAGCTCACCCGCGCATGCGAGTGAAACGGAATAGGAGACAACACCATGAAAAATCTTTTGATTTCCACGTCCCTCATCCTGACCATGGGGCTGCCCGTGGCAGCCGCCGAGACCAGTGACATGTTCCGCAGCGAGGCGGGACCGGCCGAGTTCCATGCCTCCTCCTTTGTGGGCAAGCGGATCTATCAAACCGAGAACGACGCCCTCAAGGACGTCATGGATGGCGTCCAGGATGGCTGGAGCGACATCGGCGAGGTCAATGACGTGATCCTGAGCCGGGACGGCAAGGCCGAGGCGGTGCTGGTCGACATTGGCGGTTTTCTCGGCATTGGCGAAAACCAGATCGCCGTCGACATGGACGCGCTGAAATTCGTGCGCGACGGCAATTCCGAGGCGGGCGCTGATGGCTATTTCCTGGTGCTGAACGCACCGACCGAAGCGTTGGAAACCGCGCCGTCCTATAAAATGTCCGGCACCATCAACGCCCATTCTGAACTGTCTGCAGAAGGCGCCATCCAGACCGAAACCGATGCGGACACCGCCTCGGATCAGGTGGTCGATCAGGTCACCGGCCTGTTCGAGGACAGCGGTGACACACCGCCCGCCGTCGCCTCGGACGAGCTGACAGCGGATGAGCTGACCGGCGCCAGTGCCTTTGACGCCAATGACGAGATGATCGGCGAAGTGGCCGACATCGTCATGGACAACTCCGGTGATGTGGATGCGGTGATCGTCGACGTCGGTGGCTTTCTCGGGATCGGCGCCAAGCCGGTCGAGCTGCAGCTTGGCGATGTGAATATCGAGGAACGGGACGGTCATCTGCGCATCTATACCATGATGACGAAGCAGCAGATGGAAGAGATGCCCAGCTATCAGGGCTAACCTCTCCCGCCCGCAGAACAAAAGGCCGGCCCCCTCGGGCCGGCCTTTTTGCTGTCAGGTTTGGTGTCAGGTTTGGTGTCAGGTTTGATGTCGGGGCGGCGATGGCGTCGCGCCGCCCGCATCCACGTGCCTACGTAAGCTGGAATGCCACCCCGCCGAGACCCAGCGCCAGCAGCGTGACCGTCACCAATGCGATCAGACCGTCACCGGTGAGCATGGACACCGCCAAAAGTGCCACAACCGCCCCCAGGATCGAAGACGTAAACGGCAGCAGTTCCAGAAAGGGCATCATCAGGCCGCACAACAGGCAGATCACCTGTATCACCCGCAGGAAGGGAGGTGTCAGCAGGGATTGGAACCGTTTCTTGAACTTGCGGTCCATCCAGGCCGCGACACGGCGCAAACCACGCGTTGCTTTCTGTGTGGCCTTGGCCGACAGCGCCCTGCGCGACAGGAAGTCCGGCAACCAGAGATGCTTGCGCCCCATCAACATCTGACCGGAAATCAGGGCAATGGTGATGCCGCAGGCGGAGGAAAACAGGGGAATGCCGCTGAGGGGTGACACCAGCGCCAGCGACGGCGCAACCAGGACCGCAGCAATCGACTTGACGCCCAACTCGTCCATGAGTTCGGCCACTTCAAGATAATCCTTGCGCCCTTCGAGCAGCGCATCCGTTTTATCCAGCACATCTTCGACGGGGTGGGAGGTCTCTGTCATGGGGTCCATTTTCTCGAATAGGTCTCGTTCCTAATCGAAACGCCGTGCGGCCTGCATTGTTCCCGCCCGGCGTGGCCAAGGAGACAAGGCCCGCCCGGCCCGGAACAGGGAACAGCGAATTTTTCTCGTGAAATCAGGAACATTCGACACTCTCCCGTGTTGTAAGGTCAGATCCCCACCGGGAATGACATGAGTTCGAAAGGAGACCGAGATGACCCATCTGATCCGCACCACCGCCCTTGTCGCCACCATGGCAACTGCCGCCGGTGCCTCCACCATGGTGCAGGACATCGACGTCGATGCCGATGCCAGCGCCCTGAAGAACAGCGGTGCCGTGGCCGTCTGGAGCGAGCTGGAGACCGATCTTGAAACCGCCCTGGCGGCGCAGCTGGTCCATCAGCTTGCGGAAGAGGGTCAAACGGCTGAAGACGCCGCCGAGATCGACATCGAGATCGACACCGTGGCGCTGGCCTCGAGCCTGCAGGCGGAAATGGGCATCGCCGATTCCGTTCTCGAAGGGGACGTCTCTGTTGACCTGCCGGGGAGCCAGTACGACCAGCGCTACACCCTGACCGTGAGTGCCGAGCAGGCGAATGTCTACTACCCCGAGGGCACCGATGTGACCACGCTCAACGTGGGCAGCGAGGTCTTCTACACCGCGATGGTGGATGCCTTTGCCACCCATGTTGCCGAGAAACTGAAATAACGGAGCCTCACCATGCGTATGATCTATCTGTCACTGGTGGCCGTGCTGGGCCTGACCGCCTGCGAGGCCACCGAGGGACTGGGCCGCGATGTGTCCAACCTTGGCAATGAAATCGAACAAGAGGCGCAGGAGGCGCAATAACCTCTCTGTGCACAGCCCCGGCGTCAGTCGCGCCGGGGCTTTTTCAGGTGGGTCTGGCCCTGCTGAGCGCCAGCGGCATCAGCACCGTCAGGATCATCAGCCGCATCACGTGATGCGCCGCGACAAAGGCGGGATCGAGCCCGAGTGTGACGGCAATGGCGGCCATGGCCTCCACCCCGCCGGGCGCAAAGGCCACGATCAGCAGCGCGGGCGACAGGCCCATGATCTGCATGCTGACCCCGATGGCAATCAAGGTGATCACGACATTGACGCCCGTGACCCACAGCCCTGCCAGAAAGTCGAGTTTCAGATCCGCGAGCTTTTGCCCGACAAAACGCGAGCCGATCAGGGTGCCCATCACCAGAAACGCCACAAAGGTCGCCTCTTCCGGTGGGCGTCCGGGGGTGAGCGCAAAGATATGTCCGGCGGCGCTGCAAAAAATACCAGCCAGCAAATAGGCGGCGGGCACGTTCAGGCGATCAAACACCGCACCGACCGCAAGCGTGACCCCCACCAAAAGCGCCAGTTGCCACAGGGCCAGCGGATGCTCCGGCATCAGCGCTACACCCGTCGCCCCAAAGACCGTCGAGACCAACACCGGCACACAGAGCGTGAGAAACAGCACGCGGATGCTTTGTACGATGGCGATGCGAGAGGTCTGCCCATTGCCGCTGAGCGACAGCGCCAGCACATAGCTCAGATGGCCGGGCGCGGCGGCGAGAACCGAATCCCGCGCGCTGAACCGCATCCAGCGCTGAAGCCCGATACGGCAGATCTGCAGCGAGACACAGAGGCTCACCGCGAGGATTGCGATGGTCACCGGCCACGCCAGCGCCGAGGCGAGCATGTCGCGGGTGACGCTGCTGCCAATGTTGATCCCCAAGAGCACAAAGGCCGTGGTCCTGAGCCACACCGGCATCTTGATCGGCACCCCAAAGAGCGCCGCCAGCGACACCGCCGCCGCCGATCCGGTCAGGGGGGCGGAGGGAAATCCGATTGCTTCAAAAATCAAGGTGCCCAATACGGCGACGACAAGCGCACCAATCAGGCCAAATGTATCACGTAGGGTCATACGTCCATCTGTATTTTGGCGGGGTCGGCCCCTTGTTGCGCCCCCCCTGTTGTTGCTGCTCCCAGGCGTGGGAGAGGATGCCCACCGAGCGTGACAGGCAGAATAGCCCGCGCGCCAGCGGCGGGGCAAAGCCCAGCTCGGCATAGATCACGGCTGTTGCACCGTCGATGTTCATCGGCAGGGCCGTGCCCTTTTCAGCCGAGATCTGCGCCTCGATCGCTTGACCGATGTGTTGGAACCGTCCTGAAACCGCGCCCGCCTCTGCCGCCTCGGACACCAGCGCCATCAGGCGCGGCGCGCGCGGGTCAGTCGGTTTGTGGAACCGATGACCAAAACCGGGGATGATCTTGCCATGTTCTGCGCGCCAGTCCGCCAGCGCCGCGGCCAGATCCCCCGCGTGGGCATCGACGTGGTGATAGAGCTCCACCGCTTGCTGCCCGGCCCCGCCATGCACATCGCCCAGCATGTTGACCGCCGTCGCCATCGCATTGTTGAGTGGCAACCCACAGGTGACCGCCATCCGCGCCGCTGCAATCGAGGGCGCCTGTGGGCCGTGATCCACAGCCGAGACCAAGGCGGCCTCAAACAGTCGAGCCTGCGCAGGTGTCGGCCGGTCACCCCGCACCATCAGCCAGATCATCTCGGCAAAGCTGACGTTGCCGATCAGATCCTGCACGGGGGTGCCGCGCAGGTCGATGCGGCCCGGTTCCATGTCGATGATAGACGTGCGCCACCAATCACTCACATCGCTCATATCACGCGTTCCCGTCTCAGGGTTTCGATCTCATCGGCGCTCAGGCCAATGTCCTGCCAGATACTGTCATTATCTGCACCCAAGGCAGGGGGTGCTTGATCCGGAACCGGGCGGTGCGTGCCAAACCTTACCGGCGCGCCTGCCAGCGACAGGGAGGCATCTTCGGTTTCGACCTCGGCAATCAGGCCACGATCCTTGATTTGCGGCTCATTCAGAATTTGCGGCACCGTCAGCACCGGCCCCGAGGGCACGCCAAGCGCGTTGAGTTCGGCCACCCATTCCGCAGCGGGCCGGGTCCGAAGGACGCTTTCCAGCTCTGCCCGCAGCATGTGACGGTTGCGTTTACGGTCCTCTCGGGTGGCATAGTCCGGATGCGCCAGAAGATCGTCGCGTCCGAGATGGCGCGCCATGGATTGCCATTGCTCATCCCGGTTTGCGGCCACATTGATCGGCCCATCCGCGCAGGCAAAGGTGCCCGAGGGCGCGGAGGTGGTGTTCTCATTGCCATGTGCGCCGGGGGTTTGCCCTGCGATCAGATGGTTGGACACCACCCATCCCATGGTGGAAATCACCGCCTCGGTCATGGAGATATCCAGAAACGCGCCGCGCTCCGGGTCGTTGAGCGCTGCCGCGATCGCAAAGGCTGCGGTCATGCCGCCCACGGTATCGGCCAGCGGGTAGCCCACCCGCAACGGCGCGCTATCGCCATCTCCGGTGATCGACATCACGCCGCTGATCCCCTGCACGATCTGGTCATAGGCGGGGTTGTCCTTCCACGCACCGTCCTGTCCAAAGCCGCTGATGGCGCAGTAGATGAGGTTTGGATTTTCCGCCTTCAGCACTTCATATCCAAGGCCAAGACGCGCCATGACGCCGGGACGGAAGTTCTCAACCAATACCTCAGATGTGCGAACAAGGCGCTTGAGAAGCGCCTTGCCCTGGTCGTGTTTCATGTCGAGGGTTACGGATTTCTTCTGCGCGTTCTGCGCCAGAAAACTCACCCCCATCAGGGATTTATTCCGCTCCGGATCGGCCCCCAGTTGCCGGGCCAGATCGCCGGTGCCGGGGCGCTCGACCTTGATGACTTCTGCACCGAGCAGGGCCAGCTGATAACAGCAATACGGCCCCGCAAGCACATTGGTCAGGTCAAGAACCCGAACCCCGGAGAGCGGTTTAATCCCCATCGGCCACCCCGGCCGCACGGGCGCGGGCACGGCGCGCACGGTAGCTCGGCACGATCACCAGCAGAATGGCCAACACCAACAGCCCCAGCGTCATCGGACGGTCAAGGATGAAGGAAATGCCGTCATAGATCTGCATTGAGCGCGCAAAGTTATCCTCCAGCATCCGCCCCAGAATGAAACCGATGAGCAGAGGCGCCAGCGGATAATCCGCAAACCGCAGCACCGTCGCACAGATGCCAAAGCCCACGAGGATCAACAGCTCTGTCGCGTTGTTCTGTCCGATATAGGACCCCATTAGGGTGAAGAACAAAATGAACGGGATCAGATAGTTGCGCGGGATCGACAGGACCTTGGCGATATAGGGGATGAGCGGCAGGTTCAGCACCAGGAGCACAAGGTTGCCGATATACATCGAGATGATGACCGCCCAGAAGATATGCGGGCTATCCACCATCAGCCGCGGCCCCGGCGTCACGTTGAGCGCAATCAACGCCCCCAACAGGATCGCCGTGGTGCCCGACCCCGGAATACCCAGCGTCAGGAGCGGCACAAACGATCCGGTACAGGCCGCGTTATTTGCGGTCTCCGGTGCGGCGAGCCCCTTGATGGCGCCTTTGCCGAACTCTTTCTGCTCTTCCTCAGAGGCGATATTACGCTCCACCGCGTAGCCGAGGAAGGAGGCGATCGTCGCCCCCGCGCCCGGCAACACGCCAATAAAGAAACCCTGGATGGACTGGCGACCGATCACGGGCGCGATCTTGCGCGCCTCCTGGCCGGAGATCCGCAGGCCAGTGATCTTGCCACCGTCCTCGCCCCCCTGGGCGGAGCGTTTCGGGTTCATCACCAGAAAGATCGCCTCGGGCAGGGCAAACATCGCCATCGCCAGCGTGATAAAGCTGAAGCCGGATTGCAGATCCATCAGCCCCATGGTGAAGCGCGGCATGTTGAACAATGCGCCCTCGCCGACCGTGGCCATCATCAGCCCCAGAAGCGTCATCATCAGCGCCTTGGCCACATTGCCGGTGCCGGCAAAGGCCGCGATCGCGGAAAGACCCACGACCATCAGCGCGAAATACTCGGCCGAGTGGAACAGGAGGGCAACCGTCGACAGCATCGGCGCAAAGACCATCAACAGGATCGCGCCGATGGTGCCCCCCATGAAGGACGAGATCGCCGCAATGGTCAGCGCCTTGCCGGCCATGCCGGCGCGCGCCATCGGGTAGCCATCGAAACTGGAGGCCACGGTGCCCGCGACCCCCGGCGCGTTGAGCAGGATCGACGAGGTCGAGCCCCCGAAGATCGCGCCATAATAGACCCCGGCCAGCAGGATGAGCGCCGCCGACGGATCGCCCAGCGTGATCGCAACCGGGATCATGATCGCAATGATGGACATGGGGCCAAGCCCCGGCAGCATCCCGATGAATGTCCCGATCAGACAGCCGCCGATTACCATCAGGATATTTGTAACGGAAAAGGCCGTAGAGAGGCCGATCATCAAACCTTCGAGCATCTGAGCCTCCGATTATCCGAGAAAGAACGGCAAGGGCCGCAAGAAGATGCCCAGCACGCCCTCGACGAGGTACCAGACGATGCCCGTCGCCACGGCCGCAACCGGGATCAGAATCCACAGCTTGCGCTCGCCAAGGATCATCGCGCCGACGATGAGGAACCCGGAGGTGGACAACAGGAACCCCGCCGGACGCAGCAAGAGCGCATAGGCGACCATCAGCCCCAGCAGAAGCGCGGCTTGACCGATGTTGTAGTCGCCAAGGCGGCGGTAATCGATGTCCGGGGTCTTGACCTCGCCACTGGGTTTTTCCAGCCCCAGAACGATGATCGCAGCGGTCAAGATCGACAGTACGGCCAGAACCTTGGGAAAGGTGCTCGGCCAGATCGGGTTTCGCTGCATGAACGGCGGCAGTAGCTGATCCATGGTGAAAAAGGCCGCATAGCCATAGGCCAGAGCGATGCCGAGAATGATCAGCGCGATCCAACGGTCGAGCGCCATGATCTCCTCCTGTTGCTGTTTGGGGATACGGGAAAGGGTCCGGCACCCGCGATTGGTGCCGGACCTGACGTCACTGCTCGAAAATTAGAGGAAGCCCAGCTGCTTCATCAGGTCGCCGATGACCTTTTCCTGACCTTCGAGGAAGGCTTTGAACTCGTCACCGGAATTGTGGATGTTGACCCAGCCGTTACGGGCGCGCACGTCTTCCCACTCGGGGGTGTCATACATCTTGGCCAGCACGTCCTGATAGGCGGCAACCTTGTCTTCCGACAGGCCCGGCGCGCCAAAGAACCCGCGCCAGTTCACGAACGTGGTCTCCAGACCCTGCTCTTTCATGGTGGCGGCACTGTCATAGGCCGGGACGCGCTCGTCCGCGGTCACGCCGAGGATTTTGACTTCGCCCGCTTCGGCCAGTGCGATCGCCTCGGAGAACCCGGTGGAAAGCGCCTTGATCTCACCCGACAGGAGAGCTGCCATCGCCTTGCCGCCTGCGTCATAGGGGATGTATTTCAGCGCGGTCGGATCTTCGCCCGCGGACTGCATCACCATGGCCGCAACGAGGTGATCCATGCCACCCGGAACCGAGCCGCCGCCCACGGCGGTGCCGCGCGGATCTTCACGATAGGCCGCGAGGAATTCTTCCATATTGCCGATCGGGCTGTCCTTGGCCACGACCAGGGCGGCGTAGTCCCCGATGGTGCCTGCAACCAGCGTCAGGTCACGGAAGTTGTGCGGGAACACACCGGTCAGCGAGCGGATCACGATGGGGGTGGAGTTCACCATTAGCGTGTCATCCAGGCTCTCGGCGTTCTCGATCAGATACCCGATGGCCTTGCCACCGCCACCGCCGGACATGTTTTCATAGGATGCGGTGCCCACGAGGCCCGATTTGGTCAGCGCCTCACCGGTGCCGCGCGCGGTTCCGTCCCAGCCACCACCGGCGCCGCCGGGGATCAGGAAGTGAACCTTGTCGAGAACCTGCTCGGCCATAGCCGGGGAGCCGAAGGTCAGGGCGGCTGCAGCAGCAGCCATCAGGGTCCGACGACCCAGCGCAAAAGATGTCATAATGTTCCTCCCATTTGACAAACGCGCAATTGCACGCTCATGAATCGGGATATCCCGGTTCAAGCTGACACAAACCTGACACGAGGCAAAAGTTTCCCCGCCATGCGCTATTTACTCGTTGAAGATAACGACCAGCTTGCCAACGCGGTGGTGGGACGTCTGACCCTGGACGGGCATGTGGTGGATCGCGCCGGCGATCTTGGCACGGCGGAGGATTTCATCGCGACCACCGAATACGACCTGATCCTGCTGGACATCATGCTGCCCGACGGCGACGGGCGGCACTTTCTGCAATCTCATCGCGCCGCGCGCCGCGACACGCCCGTGATTGTCCTCACGGCACGATCCGAAGTGTCTGATCGGGTCGGGGTGCTGGATCTTGGCGCCGACGACTATATCGTCAAACCCTTTGATTTCTCCGAGCTGGAAGCGCGCTGCCGGGCGGTGCTGCGGCGTCAGAGCGGCGGGGCCAGCAATGTGCACCGGCTCGGCGACATCAGCTTTGATCCGCTGGCCTGCACGCTGACCGTCGGCAACCGCGAGATCCACCTGCGCAACCGGGAACTGCGCCTGCTGGAGATCTTCATCTGCGCCCCCGATCAGGTGTTTTCGAAATCAAAGCTTGTGGACCGGCTGTTTTCCTATGACGTCGATGCCTCGGAGAATGCGATCGAGGTCTATGTCGGGCGCCTGCGCAAACATCTGGAAGGCGCGCAGGCACAGATCGTCACCGTGCGCGGTCTCGGCTACCGGCTGAGCCTGACATGAGCACGCCGATCCAGCTGCGCGGCTCCATCCGGCGACGCCTGATCATTCAGCTGCTGACCGGAGCGGCGCTTCTGGCGACGTTGGTGTTTTTCGTGGTGCGGAACTACACCCGTGATCTGGCGGGCCAAAGCCAGGATGAAATCCTCTCCGCCTCGGTCACCGCCATCCTCGACTCCGCCTCCGTGCGCAACGGCGAGCTGACGGTGGATATTCCCTATTTCGCCTTTTCCATGCTCGGCAATATCAGCGATGATCGGGTGTTTTATGCCATCACCCGCAACGGGGAGTTCCTCACCGGCTACCCGGATCTGCCAAAACCTGTGGCAGCCATCGATCTGGCCCCGCGGTTCCAGACCGCGCGCTACGATGGCGAGGAAATCCGCATGGCCACCGCCACCCGGCGTCTGTCGGTCAGCGGCACGCCCGATTTTGTCGAGGTGACCGTCGCGCAGACCCGCTATGGCCTGCGTCAGCAATTGGCGGGGATTTCACGGACCGTGGCCGGGTTTGGCATCGGCTTCTTTGTGATCGCGGCGATCTTTGGCATCCTTGCGGCCCAATCCGCGATCCAGCCGCTGCGGCAATTGGCAGGCTCGGTGTCGCGGCGCGGCCTTTCGGATCTGCGGCCCGTCTCGGCCCCGGTGCCGGCGGAGATGGAATCCCTTGTGGGCGCGCTCAATGGATTTATGAGCCGCCTCAAGACCTCGCTGTCGCGGTCGGAGGATCTGATCGCCGAGGCCGCGCACCGGGTCCGCACGCCGCTCACCACCGTGCGCACGCAGGCGGAAATCACCCTGCGCCGGGTCGACAAGCCCGAGAACCGGCAGGCCGTGCGCGAGATGATCCGCGCCATCGACGAAAGCAGCCGCGCAGCCGGGCAATTGCTGGATCACGCCATGGTGTCCTTTCGCTCCGATCATCTGGAGATGGAAGATGTGGAGCTGACCCGCCTGGCCCGGGATGCGGTGTCGCGCCTGCGCCCGCTGGCGGAACTGCGCGATATCGACCTTGAGATCACCCTGCCCGACGCCGCAATGGTGGTGAAGGGGGATCCGATCCTGATGCAAAGCGCGCTGCTCAATCTGCTCGACAATGCGATCAAGTATTCGCCCGCCGACAGCATCGTCCACGTCAGCGCCCGCCGCAGCGGCACCACCGCCGAGATCACCGTGCGGGACGAGGGCGCAGGTTTTCCAAAGGCCGATATGGGCCACCTCACGCGCAGGTTTGTGCGCGGCGGCAATACGGATGCCGTGGTCGGGTCCGGTCTTGGTCTGACCATCGCACATGAAGTTGCCCGCGCCCATGGCGGGCGGCTCTTCCTCACCAATCACAGCGATACAGGTGGTGCATGCGCAAGCTTGTCGTTTCCCTTGGCCTGATCCTCGGCCTCTTTGCGGCGCCGCTGCCTGCGTTCGAGGTCGAAAACCACATCAGCGTCGGCCCCCCTGACGCGCGCCGGGTCCTGCGTGTCCTGTCTACCGGCGATGCGGAATTCTTCGAGCCGACATTGCGGGATTTCCTGCGCAACCTGCCGGATGTGCGGGTTGAGTATACGGTGGCCAGTTCCGGTGAATTGATGCAGGCGCTCGACCGGGACACGGTCGACATGGATCTGGCGATCTCGATCGCAACCGATCTGCAAACCAAGCTGGTGAACGACGGCAAGGCGCAGCCCTACAGCTCTCTGGCGACGCAGCGGCTGCCGGCCTGGGCCCGCTGGCGCGAACACCTGTTTGCATTTACCCAGGAACCCGCGGCGGTGGTGCTGTCGCGCAAGGCGCTGGATGGCTTGCCTTTGCCGGACAACCGGCAGGATCTGATTGCCTTGATCCGCGACCATCCCGACCGGTTCGAAGGCAAGGTCGGCACCTATGACATCCGCACCTCGGGGCTTGGGTATCTCTATGCCACGCAGGATGCGCGGACCTCGGACACCTACTGGAGGCTGAGCGAGGTGATGGGGTCGGTCGGCGTGCGGCTCTATTGCTGTTCGAGCCAGATGATCGACGATGTGGCCTCCGGCGAATTGACCATGGCCTACAACGTGCTGGGCAGCTATGCGCGCGAGAAGAGCAACACGGATGACGTGCTTGTTCTGCTGCCGCAGGATTACACCGTGGTGGCCCTGCGCACCGCCTTCATTCCGCGCGACAGCAAGGCGCCCGAACTGGCGGGCCTGATGATCGACCACCTGATTTCGCAGGGGTGGCAGGCGGCCCCCGGGGCGTTTTCCGTGCTGGAGGAAGACGCCTGGAGCGACGACACCCACGCCCTGCGTCGTATCCGCATGGGGCCCGGGCTGCTGGTCTATCTCGACGCCTTCAAAAAGGCCGCGTTCCTGCGCGAGTGGAGCAGCGCCGTCTTGCAGTAGCCCGCGTCTCAGCCCGCCTGACCACCGGGAATGCGGCGCGCGCCCGCCGTCAACTCACCTACCGAGCGCGCCAGATTGTGGCGGTCGAGGCCAAAATGACGGTAAAGATCGCCGATGGTGCCCGTTTGGCCAAAGTGTTCAACGCCATGCGACACCACCCGATGCCCCGCAACCGACCCCAACCACGAGAGCGTCGCCGGATGGCCATCAATCGCGGTAATCAGGGTGCAATGGGCCGGCAGTTCGCCCAAGAGACGCTCCACATGCGACAGGGCCTGCGGGTTGCCACGGGCCCGTTCCCGCTGCGCCGCCGTCCAGCCCGCATTGAGGCGATCCGCCGATGTAACCGCCAGCACTGCAACATCGCGGCGATGCTCACCGACCAGACCCGCCGCCGCAATCGCCTCATCCGCGACCGCGCCCTGATAGGCGATCACCACCGAACAATTCGGCCCCGGCTTGCGCAACCAATAAGCCCCATCAATCGCCCCCTGCCGGAAGGCGTCATCTACGCGCTGCCCCGGCTGTTCGAGCGGCTTGGTGGTCAGCCGCAGATAGACCGATCCCCCGGTTTCATCGCGCAGCCAGGTGCGTTCGTCCGGGTCGCCTTCGCCATCGCGCTGCATGTAATCAAAGGCCCATTCCATGATGACCGCGAGTTCATCGGCAAAGGCCGGTTCAAAGCTCGCCAGCCCATCCTGTGCCATGCCCGTAAGAGGCGTGCCGACAGATTGGTGCGCGCCGCCTTCGGGTGCCAGC
This sequence comes from Epibacterium sp. Ofav1-8, assembly GCF_022348185.1. Lineage (GTDB taxonomy): Bacteria > Pseudomonadota > Alphaproteobacteria > Rhodobacterales > Rhodobacteraceae > Epibacterium. The sequence goes on along the minus strand of NZ_JAKRFD010000001.1, from coordinate 56,332 downwards.
GTCACCCCGGACGGCGTGCCGACAATCATGAACCGCGCATCCTGATAGCAAGCGTAGTTCAGCGCGTCCAAACCCCGGTGCACGAAGGGATCATAGACCGTGCCAATCGGGATCACTCGCTTGCCCCAGAGGCTATGCGACAGGCCCGCCGCGCCCAGCAACAGGAACAGGTTCATCTCGGCAATGCCAAGTTCGACATGCTGGCCTTGCGGGTCAAAGTTCCACTTGGCGGTCGACGGGATGCGATGCTCGATAAACGCATCCTTCTGTGCCTTGCGGGCAAAGAGCTTGCGCCGATTGACCCATGGCCCAAGCCCCGTGGTGCCGGTCACATCCGGCGAGGTGGTCATGATCCGCGCCGCCAGATCGCTGTCGCCCCGCGCCAGATCGTCGAGGATCTTGCCAAAGGCCATTTGCGTTGAAATCTCGCGGCTTGTGTCCACGGCAACCGCCGGCACCGAAAGCCGCGCGTCCGAGTAGCGCCGCGCCCCCTTTGCAAAAAACGGCACCTGATCGAGGTAGGCCTGAAAGCTCTTGGTGTCAGAAACGGTCGCGAGCGGCTCCCACTCCTGCCCCTCGGCCACGCCCATATGGGTCTGCCACTCTGCCATTTGCGCCTTGGTCATCAGGCCGCCGTGGTTGTCCTTATGGCCCGCAATCGGCGTGCCCCAACCCTTGATCGTATATGCAAGGAAACAGGTCGGGCGGTCATGGTCGATGGCGGCGAATGTGTCGGCCATGGTCTCCACGCAATTGCCGCCGAGGTTCTCCATCAGCGCCGCCAGTTCCGCGTCGCTGCGTTTGTCGATCAGCGCCGAGACCGCCCCCTGATCGCCCAGATCCTCCATCAGCCGTTTGCGCCAATTGGCCCCGCCCATATAGGTCAGCGCGGAGTATTCGACGTTCGGACAGGCATCAATCCAGTCGCGCAGGGCCGCGCCGCCGGGTTCTTCAAATGCGGCCCGTTGCAGCGCGCCGTATTTCACCCGCACCACATCCCAGCCGAAGGCCTCGAATATTTTCTCAACCCGGCCAAACAGCCCCTCGCGCACGATGCCATCAAGGCTCTGGCGGTTGTAGTCGATGATCCACCAGGTGTTGCGCAGGTCGTTCTTCCAGCCTTCCTGCAACACCTCGTAGATATTGCCCTCATCAAGCTCGGCATCGCCCACCAACGCCACCATCCGGCCCGGATCGACATCGCCGCCCCAGTCCTTGGCCGTGATGAAATCCTGCACCATGGACGCAAGCGCGGTGATCCCCACGCCAAGGCCCACAGACCCGGTGGAGAAATCCACATCGTCGATGTCCTTGGTGCGGCTGGGGTAGCTCTGCACGCCGCCATAGCCCCGGAAATTCTCCATCTTCTCGCGGGTTTGATTGCCCATCAGGTATTGCATGGCGTGGAAAATGGGCGAGGCATGCGGTTTTACCGCCACCCGATCCTCGGGTCTGAGGGCCGAGAAATAGAGCGCGGTCATGATCGACACCATCGACGCCGAGGACGCCTGATGGCCGCCGATCTTGATGCCGTCTTCCTTGGCGCGCAGATGGTTGGCGTTGTGGATCATCCAGTGGGACAGCCACAACAGCCGCTGCTCCACCGTTTTCAGGTGCTGGATCTGGTCGGACATCTCGCCCCCTTACTCTGCCGCCTGCCGCATCTCGGGCGACAGCGCCTGATGCAGATCATCCAGAATGTCAGAGACTTCTTCCAGCCCCACTGACAAGCGCACAAGCCCGTCGCTGATGCCATGTTCGGCACGTTCTTCGGGCGTGTAGGTGGAATGGGTCATCGAGGCCGGGTGCTGGATCAGCGTCTCTGCATCGCCCAGCGACACCGCGCGCTGGATCATTTGCAGGCGGTTCATCAGGCTGATGCCAGCCTCCATACCGCCTTCGAGTTCAAAGGCGATCATGCCACCGGGCTGCGCCATCTGCGCCTTGGCGATCTCGTGCTGTTCAAAGCTTTGCAAGCCGGGGAAATAGACCTTGGCGACGCCGGGCTGGGCCTCAAGCCACTCGGCAACGGTCTGCGCCGAGGCACAGTGACGGTCCATCCGAAGCGCCAGCGTCTTCAGCCCGCGCATGATCAGCATCGCGTTAAAGGGCGCCATCACCGCGCCGGTCATGTCCTTCATGCCGACAAGGCGGATTTCGGTCAAAAGCTCGGCGCTGCCCGCAACCAGCCCCGCGACCACATCGCCGTGACCACCAAGGTATTTGGTCGCCGAATGCAGCACCAGATCCGCGCCGAGCTCGATCGGGCGGGTCAGGTAAGGTGTCGCGTAGGTGTTATCCACCACCACCCGCGCACCCACGGAATGGGCAATCTCAGAGGCCAGCTTAATGTCCACCAGCCGCATATTAGGGTTGGCGGGGGTCTCGAAATAGACCACACGGGTCTTGTCACTGATGGCGGCACGCAGGGCGTCCGCATCGGTCATGTCCACATGGGTGATGGTGACCCCCCATTTCGACAACCCGTGACGCATATAGGCAAAGGTGCAGCCATAGAGCGTCTTGTCGACGATGACCTCGTCACCGGGGCTGAGGAGCGTCCACAGGATCGCCGTCACCGCGCCCATACCGCTTGCCAGTGCCAGACCGGCCTCGGCCCCTTCGAGCGTGGCGATGCGCTGTTCCAGCAGGGCGCAGGTCGGGTTCGAGATCCGGCTGTAGATATGGCCCTCACGCTCGCCCGCGAACATTTCGCCCCCGGCTTCGGCGTTCTCGAACACAAAGGTCGAGGTCAGATGCACCGGCGGCGTCAGCGCGCCCTCGTTCTGCATCGGGTCATAGGCGTGGTGGATGGCACGGGTGGCAAAGCCTTTGGCGTCGGACATGTGGGTGGTCTCCTTCCTCATTTGTCCGCCATGATGCGCCCCCGTGCGAGGCGTTAGATTGCAAAAGATACCAACATCACAGATCATGTTGGCAGATTCTGCCAATAGGTAGCAAAATGGACAGCAAAGATCGCCAGATTATTCGCGTGCTTCAGGCCAATGGTCGGATGACCAATCAGGACCTTGCGGACGCGGTGAACCTCTCGCCCTCGCCCTGCCTGCGCCGGGTCAGGAACCTTGAGGCCGCCGGTGTGATCCGGGGGTATAGCGCCGATGTGGATGCGCGGGCCTATGGGCTGCCGATCACGGTGTTTGTGCGCATCAAACTGGAGCGCCACAACGAGGAGGACGTGAAGAATTTTGAGCGCCGCGTCCATATGATCGACGAGGTGCTGGAGTGTCACATCCTGACCGGGGCCACGGATTATCAGCTGCGTGTGGTGGTTGCCGATCTGGACGCCTACGAGGATTTCATCCGCAACCGCATCCACCCCATCGGGGGCATTGCCTCGATTGACACCAGCTTTGTCTACAGCACGGTCAAGAACACCTCGGTCTTTCCACGGCTGGGTTAAGACGGCCCCGGAGTATCCCCGAGGCCGCTGCTCCGTTTGGTGGCTTAGAGACGCGGCATCAGATCCGCGAGCGCTGTGAACCTGTCGTAGTCCTTGTTTTCCGCCGTGCTCCACCCGGCCTCGGCAATAGCGCTGAGGCGAGGGAAGATCATGTGGTTTCGGCGCGCCATCGTGGTCAGATGCTCGCTCCAGACGCAGGCCTGAACCCCCTTCAAACGCCCAATTAGAGCCGCATCTCCATTGTCGGCCTCAAACGCATAGGTCTTGTCGAGCGGGGTGAAGCCCGCCCAGCTGGCCCCCGGCGCATACCACGCATCCGACAGCGCCATATCGAGGTAATAGGCCTGCCCCGGCGTGCTGACCACGTCATAGCCCTCTTGCGCCAGCTCAGCGGTTTTCTCGATGGTGGTCCATGCAAACAGCAGGCTATGCGCGGGGTCCAGACCGCCGCCATGGGCGACCTCCTCCCAGCCGCCAAGCTTGCGACCCAGACCGATGAGGAAGTTCTGAATGTGGCGCAGGAAATAGGCCTGCAGTTCCGGCGTGTCCTTCAGGCCGGTTTCGCGCATCATCGCCTTTGCCTTGGGCGATTGCATCCATGCGCCCTCGGCCACTTCGTCACCGCCCACATGCACGACCTCAAACGGGAAGATCTCGCAGACCTCAGCCAGCACGGTCTCGGCGAAAACATACGATCCCTCGATGGCCGGGTTCAGCGCGTTATTGCCAAAGCCCTGCACCGACCAGTAGCTCTCGGGTTCCTCTGGATCGACGAGGTCTGGCAAGGCCCCCAACACACAGGCGCAGTGCCCCGGAACATCGATCTCCGGCATCACCTCGACACCCAATCGGGCCGCATGTTTCACCACCTGTCGCGCCTCGTCTTGCGTATAATAGCCGCCCTGCCCCGTCATATCGGGGCCAAGCTGCGGCAACACTGGCAGGTCCATCCCGGTATGTGCGGCAGTCTCGGTGAGCTGCGGATAGGCCTTGATCTCCAGCCGCCAGCCTTCGTCATCGGTCAGATGCCAATGAAAGCGGTTCATTTTGTGCCACGCCAGAATGTCCACATAGCGCAGCACCTGATCGAGCGGGTAGAACTGGCGCGAGACATCCAGATGCGCGCCGCGCCAGCCGTGGCGGGGGGCATCCTCGATCTGACCACTGCGGGGAACGCCATAACGCGCAGGCGCCGCATGGGCATTGCTCAGCACCTGCGCCAGCGTAATCAGGCCGTAAAGCAGCCCCTGCCCTGCGCCATGGCAGAGCGTGGCTTTACCCTCCGTCCAGGTGATCCGATAGGTGTCCTCGCCCAGCGTCTGATCCGCCTCAACGGTCAGCTGCGGGACGTCGTCCTTGGCGATCAGCACAAAGGGGGTCGGTGCCAGCGGATGCAGGCGGCGGGTCAGGTCTGCCACCTGTGACACGCTCTGCATGACCGCGACGTCATCGGTCCGAAGTGCCAGATGGACAGGGGCCGTGGCGCACCACTCCGTAATGGCGGTTTGCTGAGGCTCGGGTAAAACACCGCATGTTAGAACCGCATTTTGCGATGCATTTGTATCTGCAACAGCCGCTGAGGCCTGCAAGTCCCCCGCAAAGGCCGGGACAAGAGTTCCGTCGTCCAGCAAGACTCCGGCAGATTTTGGCCCCTCATTGGAATGCAGCGCCGGACGGGTGAGGTTGAACTCGGTGAACCGCCACGTCTCGCCCGGTTGCAGAACAAAGCCCGCGTCAGAGGCATACTCGTGAAAATTCGCCTGCCGCCGTATCAGCCGCGCCCCCGTGCAGCGCGAGGGACGCAGGCAACGCGTCAGGGTGGCGTAGACAAGGCGCGGATTTGCAACCGGAGTGTCGCCGCAATTGGTCAGCGCGAACTCCATCGCGCCCTCTTCGGCGTGCCACAGGCTGTCGAGGTGGAAATGCATTTGAGATGATCCTGTTGGTTGTATGTGTCAGAGGGTGTCAGACAAGGGCGCGCGCAAAGACGCCCTCATCAGAGTCCGGGATCGCCACCGCGCCGCAGACCTGCTGATAAAACTCCACCGGCCCCGCCTGACCGATGATGCCATAGGCGAACCCTTCGTCATGGAGGCGATGCAGTGCAGCGAGCAGGAGCGCCTTGCCAAGCCCCTTGCCCCGGGCCTGCGGGTCGACGCCGGTGGGACCAAAAAAGCCGCGACAGGTGACGTCATAGCAGGCAAACCCCAAGAGGCGCTTGCCTTCGGTCGCGATCAGAACCCGCGCCGGGCGCGCAGCCAGCGCCACCGTGCACTCATCCACCCATTTGGGACTGAAATGCCGACCCACGAACTCCAGCAGGACATGCGATTCAAACGGCAGTGCAGGCCGGATCGTGAGGCCGTCCGCGAGATCAGGCACCGGCGGCAGACGATAGAGCGGCACCAGCATATCAGGCATGGGCGGCCTCCGCGTGTTGCGCGATGAGGTGGCCGGGGCTGACCTCCTGCAAGGCACGGACGGGATGCGCGCTGAGGTCCCGCACCCGGCGTGCCTCGGCGGCAAAGCCCGCATCGCTGCCGGTGAGGCGCAGCTCTGGGTCGGGAACCGCCGCGCGCAGCAGTTTCGTATAGCCATGTTGCGGCGCGCCCACGACCTCTGCGGTGGGGCCTTTCTCGACCACCTGACCGCGAAACATCACCGCCGTGTCTTCGGCCAGATACTCCGCCGTGGCGATGTCGTGGGTGATATACAGGAGCGACAGCCCGTGTTCGTCTTTCAGGCGCTGCATCAGACCAAGGATGGACTTGCGGATCGACACATCCAGCATCGAGGTCGGCTCATCCGCCACGATCAGACGCGCCTTGACCGCCAATGCGCGGGCGAAATTCACCCGCTGGCGCTGCCCGCCCGACAGTTCATGCGGGAACTTTGCGGGGGTCGAGATCGGGTCCAGCTCCACATCCTCAAGGATCATGCGCAGGGCCGTTTCGGGATCAGCCTCTGGCTGGTGCAGTGACAGGGCGCGCAGCAGGTGGTGGCGGATCGTGTGCGCGGGGTTGAGCGCCGAAAACGGGTCCTGAAACACCATCTGCACGGCTTGCCGATAGCGCATCTGATCGGCGCGTGTGGTCAGCTCTGCGATGTCCTGGCCCTCAAACAGGATGCGGCCCGAGGTCGGCGTATGGTGGCCAACAATCATCCGGCCCACGGTGCTTTTGCCAGAGCCGCTCTCTCCCACCAGCGCCAGCGCACGGCCCGGCATCAGATCAAGCGAGACATTGCGCAGCGCATGCACCTCGGTTGCGCGCCCGAAGGCGGGGCGCAAGGTGAAGGTCTTGCTGAGACTATCAAGGCTGAGGATCGGGGTTTCAGACAGCATGACGCGCTCCTTCCGGGCGTTTGGCAAGGATCGGCATCGCCTCCCACAGGCTGCGGGTGTAGTCGTGGCTCGGGTTGGTCACGATCTGCGCGGCCGTGCCGAACTCGACAATCTCGCCCGCGCGCATGATGCCGATGCGGTCCGAGATCTGCGCCATCAGGGCAATGTCGTGGGTGATGAACAGAACCGAAAACCCCAGTTCATCCTTCAGCCGCAGCACCTCTTGCAGGATCTCGCGCTGCACCACCACATCGAGTGCGGTTGTCGGCTCATCCATGATGATGAGTTTGGGCTGCAAGGTGAGCGCAAGCGCAAGCGCCACCCGCTGCCGCATCCCTCCCGACAGCTGATGCGGGTGTGACTGCATGCGATCCGCCGGGATGCCGACCATCTCCAGCATATGGGCGGTGCGATCCTGTGCGTCCGCCTTAGTGATCGGACCGTGCGCGCGCAGCATGTCGTAGAACTGGCGAAAGATCGTCATCACCGGGCTGAGCGAGTTCATCGCACTTTGGAACACCATGGAGACCTCGGACCAGCGCCATGCGCGCAAATCCCTGTCGGAGAACGACAAGACATCGCGCCCCTCAAACAGGATGCGTCCACGGCGCACCAATGCCGGAGGTTTGTGCAGGCGCATCAGGGCATAGGCCACCGTGCTCTTGCCACAACCGGACTCGCCAGCAAGACCAAGGATCTCGTTGGGTTGGATCTCAAACGAAAGGTCCCGAACGGCGGTGAAAGGCTCGCCTGCGGTCAGGTAGTCGACCCGCAAACCGTCGACAGAGAGAAGCGCGCTCATTGGCTGGCCTCCTGCATCCGTTGGCGCAACAGGCGCTTTTCGATCCGGAGTGCCTTGGCGACATTGCCAAGGGTGCGCATGCGCGGGTTTGCGATCTCGTCCACGCCGAAGTTCATCAGCGACAGGCCCACGCCGATCAGGACGATGGCGGCACAGGGGGCCAGCACCTCCCACCATGCGCCCACCATAATCGCCGATGCGGTCTGCGCATTGTAAAGCATGGTGCCCCACGACAGGGCCAAGGGGCTGCCAAGGCCGAGGAATTCCAGCGTCGCCTCGGTGATGATGGTGAAAATGACAGAGCCGATGAAATTGAAGCCGATGATCGACAGAAGGTTCGGCAGCATCTCCACAAGGATCATCCGCCATGTGGGCTCGCCAATCATCGCGGAGGCCTGAATAAAATCGCGGGTTTTCAGCGACATCGCCTGCGCACGGGTGACGCGCGCACCCCAGGCCCAAGAGGTCAGGCCAATAATCAGCGCAATCGCCCAGGGTCCGACCTGACCGAGGAAAGCGGCCAGAACCAGCAGAAGCGGCAGTTGCGGCAGCACCAGCACCACATTGGTGAGGAAGTTCAGCACATCATCCACGATACCGCCGAAATAGGCGGCGGTGATGCCGATGAAGGTGCCGATGGCGGTCACGATCAGCCCTGCAACAATACCCACCATCAAGGAGGTGCGGGTGCCCCAGATCAACTGGCTGAACACATCGCGCCCCATGCGGGTGGTGCCCAGCCAATGCTCCGCCGAGGGGGCCTGATGCGGACGACCTACGCGGGCGATGGGATCAAAAGGGGCAAGCAGAGGCGCGGCCAATGCAATTGCGATATAGGCCAGCACGATAGCAAGCCCGATGGCCGCCTTGCGGTTGCGCAGGAAAGTACGGAGGAGATCTGACATCAGGCCCTCTTCAGTCTGGGGTCAAGGAAGACATAGGCCAGATCCACCGCGAGGTTCGCGAGCAGCATGGCGAGTGTCATGATGAGGAGCTGGCCCTGGATCAGCGGGAAGTCCCGCCCGACGATGCCAAGGTACAAAAGGTTGCCCACACCGGGATAGTTGAACACCACCTCCGTGATCAGCGAGCCGCCAAACAGCGCTCCGAAACTGAGCGCCAGCGCGGTGACGGATGGCAGCAGCGCGTTGCGGGCGGCATAGGCATAGCGCACGCGGGCATCGCTGAGGCCCTTGGCTTCGGCCATGGCGAGGTAGTCCTCTCCCAGCTGCCCAATCATATTGTTGCGCATGGTGATGAGGTAGCCGCCAATCAGCACCACGCTCAGCGTCACCACCGGCAAAAAGCCGTGATAGGCCACGGAAGAGATGAACTCCCAGCTCCACGCCGGGTCCAGCTTGGGATCAAAGGCATAGGAGGTCGGGAAGAAACGGTTGCGCACCGCAAGGAAATACAGCCCGCAAAGCGCCACCACGACAGCGGGCACCGATTGCAGCGCCAACGCGATGGGCGAGGCGATCACATCCGTAAGCTGCCCGCGCCGCCATGCCGCAAGCACACCAAGAAGCGTGCCGATGGAAAAGGAAATCAACAGGGCCGAGCCGGTCAGGAACAAGGTCCACGGCAACGCCTGTGTCAGCACATCGGCAACCGGCATCGGGTAGAACTTGATCGACAGGCCAAAGTCCCAGGTGAAGATCGAGCCGAGATAGGCGAAATACTGTTCGTGCAGCGGCGCGTCGATGAACCCAAAGGTGGCCATCAGCGCCTCGCGCGCTTCGGGTGCGATCATGCCACCGGAGTTCGCCAGCATGATATCCGCCGGGTTGCCGGGCAACAGGCGCGGGATCATGAAGTTGAAGGTCGCGGCCACCAAAAAGGCAACGGCATAAAAGCCGAGCCGCTTCAAAAGAAAACGCATCAGGTCAAACCATCTGTCGGGAGGGGGAGTGTGGCGCCAAAAGCGGGACCACTCATCAGATGAGCGGTCCCGAAGGTCGGGGAGGACTTAGTCGACCGGGCGCAGGTTCAGGAGGTGGATCAGACGGGCCGGATTGGTCTTGTGAACCACCGGGTTGGCCACCGGGTTGTCGGCATTAAAGAAGCCTTCAAAACGCTTGGTGTTGTACTGATACCAACGCGGATTGTTGAACACATAGGCCAGCGGCATGTCTTCACCGACGATTTTTTGCACATCGGCGATGATCGCCATTTGCTTGTCGGTATCGCTGGTCTGGGTGAAGGCATCCAGCAGGCCGCTCAGCTCTTTATTGTAATAGCGCGAGGCGGCAAAGCGCGATTTGGCCTGATTGATCTCATGCAGCGAGTCCAGATACTGGTTGAAGGGGGTCGCACCGACACGAACGGAATTGATCGCCATGTCGTAGTCGCCCTTGATCAGCTTTTCGGTCCAGATCGCAGATTCGGGGGTTGAGACATTGGCCTTGATGCCGGCTGCATTCAGACCTTCAACCGCGATCTGGCTGCTGTTGACCCAGTCGGTCCAGCCATTGGGCACGATAACTTCGATGTCGATCTGCTCACCGCTTGGGGTCTCGACAAAACCGTCGCCATCGACATCCTTGAACCCGGCTTCGGCCAGCTGCGCCTTGGCCCCCTCGATATCGTAGCGGGTGAACGCACCGAATTTGTCTTCCACCTCGGGATTGTTCCACGCGTGATAGGCGCGGCCCAGTCCGGACGGATACTGGTTGATCGTCGGATAGCCGTAGCCTGCGATTTCAACCATCGCCTCGCGGTCAAACGCCATCGACACCGCACGGCGGAAGGCCACATCGTTGATCGCTTCTTTGTCGCCGGCCTCTTTGGCCTCAAAGTTCATGTAGAACGCAACCAGAGAGCCTGCGGGCAGCCAGTAGCTGTGATGCTCCGGGTCCTTGGCAACATAGGTGTTCTCGATATCAGGCAGGAAGGAGCCCATCCAGTCCAGCTCGCCATTGGCGGCGGCTGCCAGCGCCTGATCGTTGTTGGCGATCTGCGGGAAACGCATGCAGTCGACCTTGAGGCTCTCGGCGTCCCAATAATTGTCATTGCGGCACTGGATGTATTCCTGCGGCGTAAAGCGGCGGATTTCCGTCAGCGGGCCAGAACCAACCGGATCAGGGTTGGTAAAGGTGACGGGGTCTGCAACGTCGCTCCAGATGTGTTCCGGCACGATCGGCACGCGCACGATCTGATACATCGCCTGACTGGAAGGGGTGGAGAGGTTGAACTTCACCGTCATCTCGTCGATTTTTTCGACGCCAGAGAGCATCTGCGCCATGCCCACGCTATCGAGCGCAGGATCGCTCAGCGCCAGATCGAAGGATTTGACCACGTCATCGGCGGTGAACGCCTCGCCATCGGACCACTGGACGCCCTCGCGCAGGGTCACGGTGATGGTGCTGAGATCATCGGAATATTCAAATGCGGTCGCCAGACGGTAAATCGGTTTGCCGCCATCCAGCGCGTTGAAAATAATCAGCGGCTCATACATGAAATGCATGACCGAGGGCGCGGCGGTGGTCTGGTTGAACGGGTTGAAGTTCTCCACCCAGGCGGTGACCTGTTCCGGCAACGCACTCAGCACGGTTTCCTCTGCCTGAGCAGCGGTGGTCCAGAGCGCAACCGAGGCCAGCAGCCCGGCGGTAGCAGTGAATTTCATTTTCTATCTCCCTGTGATGACGGGTTTGCCCCGCCTCGTGTTCATCCGCCTGATACCGCCTTGTGACAGGTGGCCCATGATAGAATTCATGGCGGCATTTGGTCTCCTCACCAAACGCCGGGGATGTCCCACAATGAAGTCCGCGCTGCGCCTCCAATGGTACCCGAAAAATCGGAAATTTCGTCAAAACGCCGCGCGCGCCGTTTTCACGTATCGCAATTATACAGCCAGACCAATCTGTTAGAGAGTTCGCTTGCCGATCCACAGGCATCGCGATTTCGCCCGGCGCTCTTGCTTCGGCGGGCCGCAAACCGCAGGATCACGCGCAACAAAACCAGAAAAACCGGAGCCACCGTGCCGCTACAGGGAATTCGCGCGCGCCTGCTGTTTACCTTTCTTCTTGCGTCGGTTCTGCCGCTGACGCTGGGCGGCATGGTGTTCTATCGGCTGGTCAATCAGACCATCGCCACCGAAACCTTTCAGAAGGTGGCCTTTGTGCGTGATGCGAAGGCCAGCGAGATCACGCAGTATATGACCTATGCCCGCAGGCAGGCCGAAAACCTCGCCCAGTCTGCCAATGTGCGCTACTCCGTGGGGGAGTTTTATGGCTTTAGCCATGCGCTGCGGCAGATGGACGGCACCCCCGAGGAAGCTGGCGCCAAGCTGCGCAATATTTTCGATATCGATGGCCCTGCGGCGCCCCCGTCCGGTATCGGCAGCGAAGATCGGCTGCTGCGCGAGGCGCTGGAGTATTCCAATACCCATCGCCGCTTTCACGCGGGGTTTCTCGACTTTTTGAACGAGGCGGAATTCGACAATCTCTATCTCGCGGATCGTCACGGTCAGGTGGTCTATTCGGTGCACAAAGATCGCTACCTCGGGCGCATGCTGGACCCGGGCACTGTTGGTTTGGGGCAAGCCTATAGCCGCGCGGTGAGCCAGCCGGGGTATAATCCGGTGTTTCAGGACTACGCATTGGATGCGGTCACCGGGGATCTCGTGGCCTATCTGGCGGTGCCGGTTCGTCTGCATGGCAGCAACAAAGGCGCGATGATCCTGCGCATGCCGCCCAACAGCCTGCAACGGCTGATGATCGAGAGCGAAACCGCCCTGACGGTGTTGTCGTCGCAAGGGACGGTCATTGCCTCCAGTGGCGGGCCGACGCCCGGTGATATGCCGGATGCGATGTCCGGGGCGGATGGGGTCGCCCTGCTGGAGGCAGGTCTCTCGGGGGACCCGTCCCTGTCGGCCTGGCGGGTGCTGGACCCGCCGTTTCCCGAATGGACGGTCGTCGCCGAGGCCGACCGGGACACGGCCTTTGCCACCAGCCGCCAGTTGCGCAACGCGCTGTTCCTGATCGGGGCGGTGGCTGTCGCGGGGCTTGGGGTGTTGTCCTTTTTGTTTTCCAACGCACTGACCCGCCCGGTGCGGCGCCTTTCAGAGGCCGCCAGCGCGGTCGCCACCGGCAGCCTGAACGAAGCGCTACCGGAATACGACCACCCGGTGGAATATGCCCGCCTTTCGCGCGCCGTGAACCAGATGCGGCGCGCCTTGCGCGATCAGCTCGACATGATCCGCGATAAGAACGCCGAGCTTCAGGAAAACCTGCGCCAGATCGGCGAAAAGAACGCCAAGCTCGAAGAAGCGGACCGGATGAAGGACCGCTTCCTTGCCAATACCTCGCACGAATTGCGCACGCCGCTGAACGGGATCATCGGCATTCTGGAAACGCTGGAAGGCGGCGCCATGGGCGACATGCTGCCCGCACAGACGAGCCAGCTGCGTCTGATTACCTTCAGCGCGCGTCGCCTGTCCCGTCTGGTGGACGACCTTCTGGACATCTACCGTATTCGTGAGGGCCGCATGCGGCTGGATTTGCAGCCCGTGGATGTCGCCCATGCGCTGCGCAACGTGCTGCAATTGTTGCAGCCGACGTTTCAGGTGGATCCGGCCAAATTCCACCTCGACCTGCCCGAAGATCTGCCCGCCGTCACTGCGGACCCGGTGCGGTTTGAGCAGATCCTGTTCAACCTGCTGTCAAATGCGGTGAAATATGGCGGCGGCAGCGAGGTACATATCACCGCAGAGCGGCGTACCTCGGGGCAGATGGCACTTGCAATCCGCGATCATGGCCCCGGGATTGCTGCTGATAGTATGGAGCGGATCTTTCACCCGCTGGAACAGCTGATGCCCGAAGGGTCAGGTCAGGCCACAGGCACCGGTCTGGGGCTTACCATTGCGCGCCATCTGGCGGATCTGATGTCGGGCAGCATCGAGGTCTCAAGCACCCCCGGCGAGGGATCGGAATTCCGGGTGCTCTTGCCGCAATCCGACCTTCCGGCGATTGCGCCGCTTGAGGACGGGCTGCCGACGCAACTTGCCCCGGCCCCGATGATGCAGTCCGAGACAGGCAACACCAGCCCGGCCGCACCGGATGGGTCGCCGATGATCCTCGCCGTGGATGATGAGCCGATCAACCTGCAAGTGCTGCAAAATGTACTGCAACCGCAAGGCTACCGTGTCACCACCGCGCGCAACGGGACAGAAGCGCTGCGCAATGTTGCGCAGGACCGGCCTGATCTGATCGTGCTGGATGTGATGATGGCGGGTCTCAGCGGGCTTGACGTGGCGCGGGATCTGCGCCGCCGCCACGGATTGCATGAACTGCCGATCATTCTGCTCACAGCGCGCGGGCGCACCAGCGATATGCTTGCGGGGTTTGAGGCGGGCGCCAATGATTATGTGGTGAAACCCTTTGTCAAAGACGAGCTGTTGAGCCGCATTCGCACCCTTCTTGAGGCCAGCCGCGCCCGCAGCCGGGCCGAGGAAAACCGTGAACTGAAAGAGGAGATCGAGCGTCGTATCCAGATCGAGGACGCCCTGCGCCTGTCGCAGCGCCGGATGACACAATTGCTCGACACGCTGGAGGACGGGCTGATCTGCATCAACGCCCGCGGTGTGGTCACTTACGTCAATGACGCCGCGCAACAGGTTCTCGACCAGCGCGTGACGGTGAACCGCAGTCGTCTGAAGGAGGTTCTGCCCCCGGAGGTTCTGGCCCCGCTGGAACAAACAGAAGTCGAGGACGAGCCGATCCACATGGAAATCACCCTGCGTGGGACCTCGCATCAGGTCAGCCTGTTTGCCATGCTCCCCGAAGCGGGCGGTGGGCGTGCTGTGCTGTTCACGCAGGCGCAAACCCCGCGCGCGCAATTCGTGCACTCTCTGCGTGATGTGGTCGACACTTCGCTGCCTTCCTTGATTACAGAAGATACCACCGAAGAAGCCAGCGCCGCGCCCGGTGACAGCTACCGCGAAACCATCGTGGCGCTGATGTCGGACTCGCTGGAGATCTGGAGCGCCGCGACCGGCAAGGGCAAGATCGACTTTGCCGAGACCAGTGGCATCTGGCGCGTGAACCTCGACAAGACATCACTGCAGACCCGCACGCTCGACAAATACCTGCTGATCGAGACCCTGCCCGACAACCCGCGCTGGCGGGACGTGCTGAAAACCGTGAGCTTTGTGCTCTCGCTCAAGGAACGCGACACCGTGGACAAGGCCCTCGCCCAGCGCTTTGATGCGATGGAAACCCGGCTGGAGGAGTTCCGCGCCTTGATCGCCCAGCGCGGCTGAGGCTCAGTCGCCCAGGGGCTGCGGCCCCGTGCGACCGTGATAGGCGGTGAGAGAGGCCCGGATGCGGCGCAGGTTTTCGGTTGTGGCCTCGCTGCGCGCCTGCGCCACGGACATTGCCAGCGCATCCACGATCACCAGATGGGCATAGCGCGATGCGGTGGGTTTCAGGATGTCCGGATCTTCGGGCAGATCGGCCTCGATTGCGATGGTCGCTTCCTGCGCCAACCGGCTGCCGGGGCGGGTGATGGCCACGACCGTTGCGCCGTAGCCCCCGGCGATCCCCGCCGCGCTGACGATTTCATCCGCCGCGCCGCTGGTGGAGACCAACAGCAGCACATCGCCCGCGCCCAAGGTCGCCGCGCGCATCTGCAACAGATAGCTGTCGGAAACCGCAACTGCCGGAATTCCAAGCCGGAACATCCGGTTGGCCGCCTCCTGCGCCACCATGGTTGATCCGCCGCCGACCCCGGCGACCACGATCTGCCCGGCCTCCGTCAACGCCTGCACCGCCGCATCAAGCCGTTCGGGCACGATCTGCTGACGCATCACATTCACGGTCGCATAGAGCGCGCCCAACACCTGATCGACCGCGCCCGCGCCCCCCTCGGACACGTCCCGCTGACTGGGCGCGAGGTATTGCAGGCTGACCGCGAGGTTCTGTGCCAGGCGTAATTTGAACTCTCGAAACCCGTCACAGCCCATGCTCCGGCAAAAGCGCACAACCGTGGGCGTGCTGACCCCCACCGCCCCCGCAAGTTCGGCGATGGTCATGCCGGAAATCTCCTCGAGATGTGCCGACACGAAGTCTGCCACCTTCTGCTCACGCGCGGCAAAGGTGCCGTTCAACTGGCGGAGATTGGAGATCAGATCCACTGCGCCCTGTGCGGGGCCGTTGTCAGGTGTCGGCATCTGTCTCTCCGGTCATTTGATCAAGCGATTCTGTACCTAAGATACATTTTCAGGTCAAATCGCCATCGAATTCTTCCTTTATACACCCATATTTGTAGCTAAGTAACAAAAATGACTTGACGGAACCCGCAATACCTCCTGATTGTGTACCTTAATTACAAAACGGGGAGTCGTCATGATCGGGGATTTTGCAGGTCGGCTAAGCCACCAGATCAACCGCGGGACCGAGGTCATCCTTGCCGCACTGATGGTGGCTCTGGTGCTCGACGTCTGGATCGGCGTTGTGGATCGCTACTTCTTTCACTGGCAGCTGCCATGGCCCGAAGTGCTGGCGCGCTACCTGATGATCTGGTCTGCGATGCTGGCGGTCTCTTCGGGGATTGCGCGGCGCGAACATATCGGTCTGACGGCGGTCTTGCTGAACCTGCCCGCGCCGCTGCGCCGCGCGATGCTGATCGCCATCGACCTGATGACATTCGCCCTGTTTTTCTACGTGCTGTGGTTCGGCATCGGTTTTGCCGAAAGCGGCGCCAAGCGGCAGGCGATGATCCTTGGCGCGACGTTGCAGCCCTTCTACGCCGCAATCCCCGCCGCCGCGCTGGCCTGCGTGCAGGTGGTTCTGGTGATGGTCCGCGATGCCGGACGACAGCTTGATCTGCCCGAAACCGATAGCGAAGAAGGAGCAGGCGCATGATCGTCGGCATCTGTTTTGTCGTCCTGCTTGCCGTCGGCATGCCCATCGGCTTTGCCATCGGGCTTGCGGGTGTCATCGGTATCTTCAGCATGGGCGGCGGCACCACGTTCCTCGCCATCGGACCCAGCAAGATCTTCAACGGGCTCAATATCTTTCCGTTTCTTGCAATGCCCTTCTTCATCCTCGCGGGCGAGATCATGAACAGCACCGGCATCACCGGGCGGCTGGTGAAACTGGCGGAGGTGCTGGTGGGCCGCTTTCGCGGTGGCCTTGCCCATACCAATATGCTGGCCTCGGTGTTCTTTGCCGGTCTCACCGGGTCTGCCACCGCCGACGCCGCAGCCTTTGGCCGTACGTTGGTGCCCGCCATGGTCAAACAGGGGTACAAACGCGATTACGCCTGCGCGGTCACGGCTGCGGGGTCAATCATCGGCCCGACCATTCCGCCATCGGGGCTGATGGTGGTCTATGGCTCCTTGATGGGAGTCTCCATCGGTGGGCTGTTTGCAGCAGGGCTGCTGCCGGGATTGGTGATCTGTGCGGTCTGCATGGGCGTGATCGCCATTGGCGGCAAACGCGAGAACCTGCCCAAGGCCGACCGCGGTGCCACATTGGGAGAGGTCTGGAGGACGTTCCTCTCGTCGATCACTGCACTCCTGATGCCGATCATCATTCTTGGCGGCATCCTTGGCGGGATCGTCACCCCGACCGAGGCGGCCTCTATCGCTGTGGCCTATGCGCTGTTCATCGGCTTCTTCGTCTACCGCACACTGACCTTTCCCGACCTGTACGCGATGTTGGTGCGCACCGCGCGCATCACCGGTGTGATCTTCGTCATCATCGCCTTTGCCGGGATCTTGGGCTGGTGGATGAGTTTCGAGCGCATCCCGCAGGCCATTGCGGGCAGCGTGTTGGGCCTGTCGGAGAACCCTTATGCGGTGATCGCCATCATCATCTGCATCCTGCTGGTGGTCGGCATGGTGATGGATATCACCGCGATCCTGATCATCCTCGGCCCGGTGCTTGTGCCGCTCACCGAACAGATCGGACTGGAGCCGATCCATGCAGGCATCATCTTTGTGCTGGCGCTCAACATCTCTTTGATGACGCCGCCGGTGGGGGCCTGCCTGTTCGTGCTGTCCTCGGTCACGGGCGAGAAGCTGGAGCGGATCTCGGTCAAGCTCGCACCCTTCCTGATCGCCGAAGTGATCATCCTCTTCCTATTCGCATTCTGGGAGGACGCGGCCCTGATGCTGCCGCGTGCGCTCGGATTTGCCCCCTGATCGGGGCCACCAAACCAACCATCAAAAAACCAACAGTGAGGAAATCAAAATGAAAACAGTCCTGAAAACTGCTGTCGTTGGCGCGATTGCGGCCCTGACCGCCAGCTCCGCCATGGCCGGTGGCACCATCCGCTTTGGCCATGACAACAAGACAGATCCGTTTGAAAACCCGGCGCACGCCTGCACGGCTGTGTTTCAAAACATCGTCACCGCCGACACCAATGGCAGCGTCACGGTTGAAGTCTTTGGTTCCAACCAGCTTGGCACCGCTGCCGAACATGTCCAGCAGGTGCGTGACGGCGTCATTCAGGCGACACTCACCTCCACCGGCGCACTGGCGAGCTATTACCCGCGTATCGACGTGCTGAACCTGCCATTTGCTTTCGCCAACAACGCATCGACCTACTCGGTCTTTGACGGTGAATTTGGCGAGGCACTGGCGGCAGATATCGAGGCGGAACTGGGTGACGTTGTGGTGCTGGGCTTCCCGGATACGGGCGGGTTCTTTGCCGTCACCAACTCTCAGCGCCAGATCGCCAACCTTGAGGATTTCGACGGTATCCGCATCCGCACCATGACCCTGCCGAGCCACCAGAAAATCGTACAGGCCCTGGGGGCGGAGGCCTATCCGCTCAGCTGGGGGGAGGTCTATTCCGGTCTGCAAACCGGCGTGATCGACGGTCAGATGAACCCGGTGCCGATCATCTCCTTTGCGAATTTCGCCGAGGTGCAAAAGCACATGACACTCACCAACCACCTGTTCTCGCCCTACACCTTCATGGTCAACAAGGCGTTTTACGATGGTCTGACCGAGGCGGAGCAGAACACCCTGCACACCGCCGCCGAAAGCTGCGTCACCGCCAGCCGGGGTCTGTCGCGCATCATCGAGGCCTCGGATCGTGGTCTGGCGGGTCTGATGGACAAGATCGAAGTGACCGCCCTCTCCGCCGAGCAGCGCGCCGCGATGGCCGGTGCCACCCAGCCCGCGTTTGAGGCCCATGTGGCCGAGAACCTCGACGCCAAGGCGGGCGAATTGCTGACGCTCTTCAAATCCGAAGTCGGGAAGGCCAACGACGCCTCTTACCTCGACTAACGGTCCCCGTCCGGGGCGTGAGCGCGCTCGCGCCCCGGAACCTCAATTTCAAGGATTTGCCTCATGCGCGTCTTCTGCGCTTCTCTTGCCACCGAAACCAATACCTTCTCGCCGCTGCGCACGGATTTTTCCGACTTTGCGCAGAGCTTTTACGCCCCTCCGGGCGAACACCCGGACACTCCGACGCTGTGCTCCGCCGTGTTCCCGGCCTTGCGGCGGCGCGCAAAAGAAGAAGGGTTCACCCTGATCGAAGGCACCGCCACATGGGCGGAACCCGGCGGGCTGGTGAGTGCGGCAACCTGGGAACATCTGCGCGATGAGGTACTGAGCCAACTGAAGGCCGCCTTGCCGGTGGACGCGGTGATACTGGGCCTGCATGGCGCGATGATTGCGGATGGCTGTGTCGACTGCGAGGGCGAATTGATCGCCTCCGCCCGCGCGTTGGCGGGACCGGACGCCAAGATCGGCGTGAGCTTTGACCCCCACAGCCATCTGAGTGCCAAACGGGTCGAAAACGCCGACATCATCACCGTGTTCAAGGAGTTCCCACATACGGATTTTGTCGAGGCGGGCGAGGCTTGCGTGGATCTGACCCTGCGGGCCGTGCGCGGTGAGATTGCGCCCGAAATATCAGTCTTTGACGTGCGCATGATGGATGTGCTGCCAACCAGCATTCAGCCGATGCGCGGGTTCGTGGATAAGATCATGGGGCTGGAAGCGCGCGGCGAGATCCTCTCCGGCTCTGTCATTCACGGGTTCATGGCCGGCGACAGCCCCGACCTTGGCGCAAAGATCATCGTGATCACCGATGGCGACGCGAGTAAGGGCGACAGGATCGCGCGAGAACTTGGACTGGAGCTCTTTGGTTTTCGTGGTCGCACCAAACCCGATTTCCTACCCGCAGCCGAGGCCCTGCGGCGCGCCGATACCAGCACCAAGACCCCCGTTGTGGTCGCTGACGTTTGGGACAATCCGGGCGGCGGTGTTGCGGGCGATTCCACGATTTTGCTGCGCGAGGTGCTGACCCAACAGCTGGATGGCGTGGCCTTTGGCACCATTTGGGACCCGATGGCGGTGCGTCTGTGTTTCGCCGCCGGAGAGGGTGCCGCGCTGGATCTGCGCTTTGGCGGCAAGACCTCTGCCCACGCGGGCGCACCGGTGGACGCGCGGGTGACCGTGATGCGGCTTCAACGCGATGCGGTGCAGAGCTTTGGCACCTCGGTGGTGCCGCTTGGCGATTGCGCAGTGATCCGGATCGGGGATCTGGACATTGTGTTGAACACCAACCGCAGCCAGACGTTCTCACCCGATCTCTTCACTAACCTCGGCATTGATCTTGCGCAAAAACGCATCGTGGTGGTGAAATCCACCAACCACTTTCACGGGGCCTTTGCGCCAGTGGCTGGTGAGATCCTCTACGCTGCCGTTGATGGCCCCTATCCAAACGACCCGGCGCGCACCGACTACACCCGTCTGACCCGTGCGATCTGGCCGCGTGTTGAAACGCCGCATGCTGAGGAAACCGCCTGATGACCTTGCCCATCGACACCCCCGCTGTCCTCGTCGATCTGAACATCGCAGAGGCCAATGTCCGCGCCTTTCAGGACTATTGCGACAGCCACGGCCTGCAGCTTCGTCCGCATATCAAAACCCACAAACTGCCGCGTCTGGCAGAATATCAGATTGAACAGGGTGCCATCGGCATCACCTGTCAGAAAATCACCGAAGCCGAAGCCATGATCGCGGGTGGCGATATGCGTGATATTCTGATCACCTATAATATCCTCGGTCAGGACAAGGTCGCACGGCTGCGCGCCCTGTCGGAACAGGTGCGCCTGTCCGTCGTGGCGGATAATGCCGCTGTTGTCGAAGGGCTGAGTGCAGGGTTTGCGGATGCAAAAACCCCGCTCCCGGTGCTGGTCGAGTGTAATACCGGCGCGGACCGTTGCGGTGTGGAAACTCCGGCAGAGGCGTTGGAGCTGGCGTTGGCGATCAATGCCGCCCCCGGTCTGCGCTTTGCGGGGCTGATGACCTACCCGCCGACGGGGGGTGCGACGCAGGTCACCACATGGCTCGCCGAAGCCAAGGATTTGATTGAGGCCACGGACCTGACAGTAGAAGTGATTTCCTCTGGCGGATCACCCGATATGTGGCGCGCCCACCATATGCCACTCGCCACCGAATACCGGATCGGGACCTATATCTACAACGACCGCTCCTTGGTGACGCGTGGCACCTGCGACTGGGACGATTGCGCCCTGACGGTTCTGGCGACGGTGGTTTCCACCCCGTCAAAGACCCGCGCAATCATTGACGCAGGGTCCAAAGTTCTGACCTCGGATTTGCTTGGTCTCGATGGCTTTGGTCACGTTCTGGGGCACCCCGATCTGAAAATTGATCAACTGAGTGAAGAGCATGGCCGGATCACCTCGGATCAGCCAACCGGGCTTCGGGTTGGCGACCAACTCCGGATCGTGCCCAATCATGCCTGCGTGGTGTCGAACATGCTCGACCATGTCACGCTGATGCGCAGCGATGCGATCATCGGCACCGAACCCGTCGCCGCGCGGGGGCAAGTCTGGTGAGCAGTGCTCAGATTCTATGCCTTGGCGAGCCATTGGTGGAGTTCAACCAGACGCCTGACGGTTCCTTTGCGATGGGCTTTGGCGGTGATGTGTCAAACGTCGCCATCGCCGCTGCCCGACAGGGCGCGCGCGCAGGAATGATCACCCGTGTCGGCGATGATCCCTTTGGGGCGGCCCTTGGCGATCTGTGGTCTGACGAGGGCGTCTCGACCGCGCATGTCACCCGCGCCACCGGAGAAGAGACCGGCGTCTATTTCGTGACCCACGATGCGGACGGTCATCACTTCACCTATCGGCGCAAGGGATCAGCCGCCTCACGCCTCGCCCCCGCGGATCTGCCGCGCGCAGCCTTGCAGAACGGCCCGATCTTTTACGCCTCGGGCATCAGCCTTGCTGTGTCCCCCAGCATGCAGGACGCCGTGACCGAGGCCGCAGCACTCACGCGCGCCGCAGGCGGCATGTTTGCCTTTGATCCGAACCTGCGCCTTGCGCTCTGGTCGCTGGACGTGGCCCGCGAGACGACACATCGCTGCATGGCGACCTGTGACATTGCGCTGCCGGGTCTGGATGACGCACGGCAATTGACGGGCCTGAACACGGCTGAGGACATTGCCAGGTTCTATCACGACCTCGGCCCGCGCATCGTGGCCCTGACGCTGGGGGCTGAGGGCGTGCTGATCTCTGTCGACGGCGCGCAACGCAGGCTGTCCGGGCACCGCGTCGCGGCCAAAGACGCCACCGGCGCAGGTGACTGTTTCAACGGCGCTTTCCTCGCGCGCCTTCTGGCAACCGACGATCCATTCGCCGCAGCCGAGCATGCCAATATGGCAGCCGCGCTCTCGACCACCGGATTTGGTGCCGTGACACCGATCCCGCCCCTTTCCCAAACTCGCAACGCCCTTGAACAGGCGGTGCGGGGCTAAACTCCCAAACTATCAGGAGACTCCTCATGACAATTGAACGTATCGGCGCAGAGCGCACTGGCGCAGGCGGGCAGAACCTGCCGTTTTCCCCGGCCACCCGCGCTGGAGATTTTGTCTTTATTTCCGGTCAGGTCGCGATGAATGAACGGGGCGAGATTGAGCCCGGCGGCATCGAGGCACAGACCAAGCGCACCATGGAAAACGTGATCGCCGTACTGGCGCAGGCGGGCTGCACGCTGGACGACGTGGCCAAGGTCAATGTCTGGCTTGATGATCCGCGTGATTTCTGGACCTTCAACCGGGTCTACGCGAGCTATTTCCCCAACGGCGCTCCGGCACGCTCGACGGTGCGCTCGCAGTTGATGGTCGACGCCAAGATCGAAATCGATGTGACGGCGTATAAACCGGTCGCCTGATGCCGGATCGAAGACGCGCGAGGCGCTGCCTCATGCAAAAAAGGGGCGCGAAACGCGCCCCTGAAGTGTGACCTTCATCGTATGGTTCAGACGGTTAGTTGAACAACTGTAGCAGGGCCTGTGGCGCTTCGTTCGCAATGCCGAGCGATTGCACCGCCAGCTCCTGTTGGGTCTGTAGCGCCGACAATCGGGCCGATGCTTCTTCCATGTCGGTATCCGTCATTGTCGAGACCCCGAGGGTCATGGAGTCGACAAGGTCGGTCACGAACTGGGACTGATCGTCGATCCGCGCAGAGGCGGCCCCGAGGGCAGCAGCACCGGAGATGGCAGTCTGGAGATAGACCTCGATCTCTGCCAGAGCGGATTCGGCGGTTGCCGTATCGGTGATCGTGGTCAGGCTGGTGGACAGGTTCAGACTGGATTCGAAGCCCTGCGCCGCGATGGTAATATCCACCGAGGTCACGGTGCCACCGGCGCCGACGCGATCCAGCGAGGCCAGAACACCCATTTCGGTTGCCGTGCCGTCGATCGTGTTGGCCAGCAGGTTGGCGCCGTTGAACTGCGCCGCGGAAATGATCGATTCGATCTGATCCACCTTGGAATCAATGTCGGTCTGGATCTTGTCGTGGTCGACGTTCTCAGCCTGGGCAGAAACGATCAGTTCCTTGATTTCCACAAGCTTTTCAACGATCTGCTCGGCCCCTGCCGAAGCAACCGCAACGGTCGCATCGCCCATGGCCAGACCTTCCTCGATCGCTTCAAAACTCGCGATGTCGGATTCCATGGTCTTGGAAATCGCCCAAACCGCGGCGTTATCCTTGGCGGTGCCGATTTCCTTACCGGTGGAAATCGCGTTCTGTGTGTCGGTGAGGTTCATATTCACAGACTTCAGCGTCTGCAGGGCGACCATTGCACCATTGTTTGTCAAAATGCTGGACATAGCATGAGTTCCTTTGAGCAAGGAGCACTTTGGCCCCGATGTATTTCCTTGCCCCGTTATGGGGTTTCTCTCTCGTCTTTCTGAACGTGCGGGGCGCTTTGGCCACCACAACAAACTCAATAAGATGCAGGCCAACTCTTGCCGTGAGGATGCTAATGAAGAGCTAAAATGTCGGCGTATATATCTAAAATGCGAGTCAAATTGCAAAAGAGCGCCGTGTTCGCGCGGCCCCTTCAGCACCGATCTCCAGCACCATTTGGCCGCTTTGGCGTGGTGAGCGAACAGCCAGCAACCTCCTGTTTGGAATATACTTTTCTCGAATGTGCCGTGACTTCTGAAACCGGTGCATCCGCCATGACTCGGGCACCTGATCCGGGTGTTTCAGCAGCCGTCCATCAGGCGATAGAGGTCGAGAAGAGATAAATTAGACCGAGGATTTAATTTGTTTTTCAAAGAACTAACCGGGTTCTCGCGGTTGGAATAAACTGTTTTTTCACGGGCGCAACCTCACGCTGAACGGCAATTCAACGCTGTTCAAGGCTCCGGGGAAAGCAGCCGTGCATCTCATCAAGACCCTCTCTTTTTTGCTGTGCAGCGTCCTCCTGCTGGCAGCGGCCACCTTTCACGACCTGCGAGTCGGGTTTGAGCGCCCCGCCCGCATCGCCTTTCCCGAGACCAATCCCTATTCCCCGCAAAAAGCAGCGCTTGGCAAAATGCTGTTCTTTGACACCCGCCTGTCGGGCGCGCAGAATCTCAGCTGTGCCACCTGTCACAACCCCTCCTTCGGGTGGGAAACCCCGGCGTCGCGGGCGGTGGGCGCGATGAATCAGGCGCTGGAACGGCACACGCCCACGATCGAGAACCTGGCAGAGTCAGAGCATTTCTTCTGGGACGGGCGGGTCGGCAGCCTTGAACTGCAGGTCGTTGGGCCGATCACCCATCCGCTCAAGATGAATTCAAGCATGCGGCAGGTGGTGCGGCGGCTGGAGGCGATTTCCGGGTATCGCCGCTATTTCGAGATCGCATTTCCCGAAGACGGCCTGACCCAGGACAACATCGTGGCTGCCCTGGCCACCTATCTCCGCACCCTGCGGTCCGGATGGTCGCCCTTCGACGATTGGATCGAAGGGGACGAGGAGGCGATTTCCACCTCCGCCAAACGCGGCTTTGAGGTCTTTACCGGGGTCGGGCGGTGCAGCAGCTGCCACCAGAGCTGGGCCTTCACCGATCACGGGTTTCACACGATCGGACTGGCCAGCGATGACAGTGGCCGTGGCCTCCTGGATCCGGAGATGCAGTATCACTTCAAAACCCCGGGGCTGCGCAATATCGCCCTGCGGGCCCCCTACATGCATGACGGCAGCCTGACCACGCTGCGCGACGTGATCGCGCATTACCGCAGCGGCGGTGTTCCGCATCCGGACCGGCAGAACGACATTGCGCCGCTGGACGGGTTGTCGGACCGCAACGTCAATGACCTGCTCGCCTTCCTTGAAACACTGACGGCGTATGACCCGCATGTCTCGGCACCCTCGCTGCCTGTGGATTGAAGGACCCCCTATGTCGATCAAACGCCGTATTCTGGGACCAATTGTGTTGCTGATCCTCATCGGCATCGTTGCCGCGTCCTGCCTGTCGCTTGCTGCGATCCAGACGCAGAACGCCATCCAGAAATCCGACAGCACAACGCTGAAGACGCTACAAGCCACCGAACGTGCCCAACGCATCCGGGAAGAAATCGAAACGCAGCTGTCCCGCTTTCTTGAGTTCAACACCGTTCCCCCCTCCGCCCGGGTTTCCCGCCGTCATGGGCAGTTCGTAGACGGGTTTCAGGCCGTATGGTCCATTCTGGAGACCAGCGAGGGCTCGCAGCGCCAGAAGGCCATGACCCAACGCGTGGCACAACAGTTTGACGCCTGGAACACCGAAGCCTCGATCGCGCTTGGCCTGATTGCCGATACCCATGTGCCCTCGCACAGTCGCCTCGAACGCCTGGCCCGGAGGCTGGAGCTTGACCTTGTTGCCCTGGAGCAGGAAGTACGGGCCAGCGCGCTCCAGACCAATCGCAGCGAGCGCCGCAAATACGCCCGTCAGGTTGTGATCGTGTTTGCGGCGATGATCGTGGTGTTTCTGATTGCCGGTTCCATGTTTCTCGGGTTCGGCAGCCATCTCGTGTCCTCCCTCACGCGGCTGGCCGCTGCCATGGAGAGCATTCGCAACGGCAACTATGACACCACCGTCCGCGACCTGACCCGCGAGGACGAGGTCGGGCAGATTGCGCGCGGTGTGGCGGCCTTCTCTCATACGCTGCAGGATCTGAGCGCCGCAAAATCACGCATTGAGCATCTGGCGCTGCACGACCAACTGACCAACCTGCCCAATCGCCGGGCTCTGCAGGAATACCTGCAACGTCGTCTGGCGGAGGCGCCGGACAGCACCCGACCGGCAGCGATCCTGCATGTCGATCTGGACCGGTTCAAGCAGATCAACGATCTGATGGGCCACGCCGCCGGCGACGAAATCCTGCGTCATGCCGCCCGGGCGATGCAGCGACAGGTCGGCCCGGAGGATCTGACCGCGCGCGTTGGCGGAGACGAGTTTGTCATTGTTCTGCAAAACCCCGGCGACGAGGGCACCTTGCGGAGCTTTGCCCAATCCGTGATCGAAGCGGTGTCGCAGCCGATCGAGGTCTGGGGTGAGTTCATCAACGTCGGGGCCAGTATCGGCATCGCCTTTGCCGACGACAGCGAAGAAGATCCCGCCCGCATCCTGTCCAATGCCGACATCGCGCTCTATGTCGCCAAGAGCAAGGGCCGCGGGCGGGCGTCTTTCTACAACGATGCCACGCGTGCCAAATTCGAGGGCAACATGGCGCTGCTCAAGGATCTGCGGCGTGGTTTGGAGCAGGGCGAGATCACCGCGTTCTTCCAACCCCAGATCGATGGCCATACGGATGAGGTCATCGGGTTCGAAGCACTGGCGCGCTGGCATCACCCCGAACGTGGCATGCTCGACCCCGGTGTCTTCATCACGCTGGCCTTCGAACATGGCCTCGGGGACCGGTTGACGGAGCGGATCGTGTCAGATGCCATTGCCGCCCTGCAGGACTGGCGGCGCCGCGGCCTGCCCGCGCCTTGTGTCAGCGTCAATTTCTCGGCCAAGCAGCTGCGCGATGGTGGTCTGGTGGAATATCTCGACGATGCGCTTTTTGCGGCGAACCTCCAGCCCAAGGACATTGCCATCGAAGTACTGGAAAGCGTGTTGTTCAGCGACGGTGTGGACCCGGCCCTGAACACCATTTCCCAGCTCCAGGCACGCGGCTATCGGATCGAGCTGGATGACTTTGGCACCGGACATGCCTCGATCTCCAACCTGCGTCGATTCAAGGTCGACGGGGTCAAGGTGGATCGTGACTTTGTATCCGGCGTCGATCAGGACGCCGAACAGGAAATGATCCTGCGCACGATGATCGACCTGTGCCGCAACCTCGGCATCGAATGCCTGGCCGAAGGTGTCGAAACCGAGGTGGAGCAGGACAAGCTGCTGGCGCTGGGGTGCAGCCGCTTTCAGGGCTACGGCATCGCACGCCCGATGCCACAGCAAGCGGTGACCGAATGGCTTGAGGCCCGCGAGGGGCGCCAGACCACCTCCAGGGCGGTCTGACAGAATGGATGGAGGCTGCGTGCTCAGATGTCTTTCATCAGGCGCAGCGCATCGTAGATCGCCGCGTGGGTGTTGCGCGCCGAGACCGCATCGCCGATCCGAAACAGCTGAAACGCACCATCTGGGTTGCGGCTGACCGTCTGTGATTGACCGGCAATGAGCGCCTCATGGTCGACTTCGCCATGGTTCAGGCTCGCGGAACGCAACTCCTGATAGAGGTCATCATTGGGCAAGGTGCCATAGTTCACCACCACCTGATCGTAGGTCTGATCATAGGTGAAATCGCTGTAATCCGTGCCAATCGTGGCAACCAGTTCGTTGCCCTTTTGGGCCACGCCTAACAGGCGGCGAGTCACGGTGAAGGTCACATCCTTATCTTGCAGGGACCGCATATAAGGCACGAGGTTCATCGCCATGATCTCGGGCGCAAAGGTGCGGTCCGGAGTCATCACCTCAACCTCGGCGCCCGCCTCTGCGGCCACCTCTGCCGCCTGCAGGCCGGGGTGGTCGCCGCTTTCGTCATAGATCAACACACGGCCTGCCGGTTTCACATCCCCCGCGATCAGATCCCAGGCCGAGACCACATGCGCCGCCTCTTGCCCGGTCTCGAACAGTTCCAGATTGGGCAGCCCCCCGGTGGCGATAATGACCACATCCGGGGTCTCCGCCAGCACGTCGGCTTCCTCGGCCCAGGTATTAAAGTGAAACTGCACATCCCGTGCCGCGCATTGCGCCATGCGCCAGTCGATGATGGAGATCATCTCGCGGCGGCGCGGAGATTGCGCGGTCAGGCGGATCTGGCCGCCGGGGTCGGGCTGGGCCTCAAAGACCACCACCTTATGCCCGCGCTCGGCTGCGACGCGCGCCGCCTCCAGCCCCGCCGGGCCTGCGCCGACGATCACCACTTTCTTTGAGGTCTCAGCGGCTGTGATCTCATGCGGCATCGTCAATTCACGCCCGGTGGCGGCGTTGTGAATGCACAGCGCATCCCCCGCCTGATAGATCCGGTCCAGACAATAGGTCGCCCCCACGCAGGGGCGAATATCGTCCTCGCGCCCCTCGCGAATTTTGCGCACCACATGCGGGTCGGCCATATGCGCCCGCGTCATGCCCACCATATCCAACAGCCCCGCCTGCACCGCATGGCGCGCGGTGGCGACGTCGGGAATACGCGCGGCGTGAAACACCGGCAGGTCAGTTTCCTCTTTGACGCGGCCTGCAAAATCCAGATGCGGCGCGGATTTCATCCCCTGCACCGGGATCACATCGGTCATCGCCGGATCGGTATGGATGCGCCCTCTGATCACATTGAGGAAATCCACCTGCCCCGTTGCGCTCAGGATGCGGGTGATTTCCAGCCCCTCCTCTGCGGTGATGCCGCCTTTTTGCACCTCATCCGCTGTGAACCGCATACCCACGATGAACGCGTCCCCCACCCGCTTGCGAATGGCCGAGAGCACATCCATCGGGAACCGCAAACGGTTCTCCAAAGTATCCGCCCCATAGGGGCCGCTCAGATCATTGGTCAGCGGCGACCAGAACTGGTCGATCAGATGACCATAGGCCTGCAACTCGATCCCATCCATGCCCCCGGCCTTCATGCGTTCGGCGGCATCGGCGAAATCCGTGATGATACGCTCGATATCCCAGTCCTCGACAAGCTTGGGAAAGGTCCGGT
Organism: Epibacterium sp. Ofav1-8; assembly: GCF_022348185.1. GTDB lineage: Bacteria > Pseudomonadota > Alphaproteobacteria > Rhodobacterales > Rhodobacteraceae > Epibacterium. Next base: position 27,321 of record NZ_JAKRFD010000001.1, on the reverse strand, counting down.
GCGCCGGTTCGCGGTGCCGTGACGAAGACACCGACGGCAGCCAGTCGCCTTTGTTCCACCCCGTGCGCCGCCCCAGATGCGTCAGCTGGATCATTACCGCGCAGCCGTGTTCATGGCAGCCTTCGGTCAGGTCGGTGATCCACGGCACCACCTCGTCCTTGTAGGCGAGGATATTGTTGAACACCGGCGGGCTATCCTTTGAGACCGCCGCAGATCCCGCCGTCATCGCCAGCGCCACCCCGGCCTTTGCACGCTCCGCATGATAGGCGCGGTAGCGCGCCTTGGGCATGCCGTCCTCCGGATAGGCCGGTTCATGACTGGTGGTCATAATGCGGTTGCGAAGGGTCAGATGCTTCAGCTGAAAGGGCTGCAAAAGCGGATCGTGTGACATGGCGCTGCCTCATGGAATCAGGTGACTTGACACAAGTGTAAAGTCAGCCTGCATCGCAATTGACACATGTGTCAATTGTTTTAGAGTGCCCTCATGTCCAAACCCGCCTCCCCTCGCCCGCGCGGCTCGCGCGACCTCTGGCTCGATGCCGCGCTTGATCTCTTGGTCTCAAGCGGGATCGACGCGGTGAAAATCATGCCGCTGGCCCGCGCCGTGGATCAGACGCGCACGGGGTTCTACTGGTATTTCAAGGATCTCGGCGCGCTGCACGACGCCATGGTTGAGACATGGGAGGCCCGCAACACCGGCCAGATACAGGCCCGCTGCGAGGCCCCGGCGCAGACCGTCAACACAGCCCTGTTCAACCTGATGGATTGCTGGCTGGACCCGGCCCTGTTTGATGCCCGCCTCGATCTGGCGATCCGCAACTGGGCGCGCAATGACACCACATTGGCGGCGCGGCTTGATGCGGCGGATAATGCTCGCATCGCCGCCGTGCACGACATGTTCCTGCGCTTTGGCTACAGCAGGGAACAGGCCGATGTCAGAAGCCTCACCACGATTTACACGCAGGTGGGCTATATCTCGATGGAGGTCGAAGAGGACCCTGTCGCGCGGCTGAACCGCGTACCACATTACGTGGAGATGTTCTCGGGCCAGCCCCCGACACAGGCGGAAATCGCAGCGTTCATGGCGCGCCACACGTCGGGCTAGCCAATGGTGCGGCAGCGGGCGACCGCGGCGTCCAGCCCTTTTGCAAGCTCTGCGCCAATGTCTGAGGCCCGCAGCACCTCCAGCCCCGCAGCCGTAGTGCCAGCGTAGTCGATCATCTCCTGCACATGATCGCTGGGGCGGGCCGCGCCTGTCGCCATCATCTGCCCGGCACCGAGGAACAACTGCCGCACCGCCTTGTCGGCGACCTCGGACGGCAGGCCCTTGGCCTCGGCGTAACCCGCCATCACTTCGGCAAAATAGGCGACGAACCCCGGCACCGGCCCGGTCATCGCGGTGAAAACATCCAGATGCGCCTCCTGCGTGATCCGGTCCGTGCTGCCGCAGGCCTCAAACAGCGCCGTGGCAAAGGCGCGATCTGCATCCGACGTGGCCTCTGTCGCAACCCAGGGCGAATAGGCAAGCCGCTCTGCCGCCGCCGGGCTGCTCATGGCGCGAATGATCCGCGTTGCCCCGGTCATCTCGGAAATCCGGTCAATGGTGATCCCCGCCATGACGGAGATCACCAGTTTGTCTCTCAGGTCCAGCGACAGCGTGCCCATCGCCGCAGGCGGCACGCACAACAGCACCACGTCCGAGGCCGCAATCAGGGCTGTCATGTCCGTGGTGATGCTCAGCCCCGGATGACCCGAGAACCCGTCAAGCTTCCCGGACCGCGACGCTACCCAGATCCGCTCCTCGGCGACCATCTGCGCCTGCACAACCGCACGCAGGATCGCACTGCCCAGCATGCCCGTCCCTCCGATGATACCGAATGTCTGGTCTGCCATGGCACTGCGCTCCTGTTGTCTGTTTCAGCCCTCCGCCATGTGACAGGCGACTCGGGTTGTCCCGATCCTGCGCATCTCGGGGCGTTCTTGTCGACAGATGTCACCGGCCAGCGGGCAGCGCGGGTGAAAGGCGCAGCCGGGCGGCGGGTTGATCGGATCGGGGATTTCACCTTCGGGCGGGGCCACCTCGCGGCCGAACCCATCCATACGCGGGGCGGCCTCCAGCAGCATCTGCGTATAGGGGTGTTTGGGGCGCTCGAATAATTCGTCCGGTGCGCCCTCCTCAACCAGACGCCCGAGGTAGAGCACCCCGATCCGGTCCGCCATATGCTGCACCACCGTCAGATCGTGGGTGATCAGCACATAAGTCAGGCCAAAGTTATCCTTGAGGTCGCTCATCAGGTTCAGCACCTGCGACTGCACCGACACATCCAGCGCCGAGGTGGGCTCGTCACAGACGATCAGGCGCGGCTCGGAGGCCAGCGCGCGGGCAATACAGATCCGCTGCCGCTGCCCGCCGGAGAACTCATGCGGGAACTTGCCCGCGTCTTTCACCGACAGACCCACCTGTTCCAGCAGGCGTTCGGCCAGCCCATCGGTCTTGCCACCACGCGCCGCCACGGGTTCAACGATGATGTCACGCACCCGCCAGCGCGGGTTGAGCGAGGCGTAGGGGTCCTGAAAGATCATCTGGATGTCAGAGCGGATCGCATCGACCTTGGCGGCGTCTGTCTCGTTCGCCAGATCAACGCCTTCGATCTCCACATTGCCGTCCGAGGGATTCAAAAGCCCCACCAGCATGCGGCCAATGGTGGATTTGCCGGACCCGGATTCGCCAACCAGCGCATAGGTGGTCTGCGGCTCAACCTCGAAATCCACATCTGACACAGCGGTCAGAAAAGCCTTGGGTTCACGTTCGATCACCCGGTTCAGCCAGGGTTTGGACACGTCAAACACACGGCTCAGGTTCTTGACGGAGACAAGCGCCATCAGGAGGCCTCCTCATGTTGTAGCGGGAACCAGCAGGCAGCGGCAGCACCGTCGACCTTGGGCGCAGGTGCCTGTCGGCATTTGTCGGCCACGTGCGGACAGCGCGGATTGAAAGCACAGCCATCGGGCACCGCATCCAGACGCGGCATCGCGCCGGGGATCTGGTGCAGACGTTTCTGCCCACGCGACGCCAGCGGCGTCGAGGCCATCAAGCCATGGGTATAGGGGTGCTCCGGCGCGGTGATCACATCGCGCACCGGGCCAAGCTCGGCCAGCCGCCCGGCATACATCACCGCCACACGATCAGCGGCCTCGGCAATCACGCCCATATCATGCGTAATCAACATCACCGCCGTGCCCCGCTCACGACAAAGCCGTTTCAGCAACGCGATGATCTGCGCCTGCACCGACACATCAAGCGCGGTTGTCGGCTCGTCCGCGATCACCAAGGACGGCTCTGCACAGAGCGCCAGGGCGATCACCACCCGCTGCCGCATACCGCCGGAAAATTCGTGCGGGTAGCTGTTTACACGTTTGGCAGCACCGGGAATACCGACTTCTTCAAGCGCAGCAACCGCGCGTTTCTCCGCTTCGGATTTGCTGATCGGCAGATGGGTCAGCATGGTCTCAACCAGTTGATCCCCGATCCGCAACAACGGATTGAGCGAGGTCAGCGGGTCCTGAAAGACCATACCGATTTCCTTGCCCCGGAGGCGGCGCAGCGCGTCACCCTTCAGGGTGTCGATGCGTTTGCCATTAAGCCAGATCTCGCCAGAGGAGACATGCGCCGGCGGATTGAGCAGGCCGATGACGGCATTGCCCGCCATCGACTTGCCGGCGCCACTTTCGCCAACGATGCCGAGGATCTCGCCCTTGGCAATGTCATAAGAGACGCCATCGACCGGTTTCAGAATGCCGTGGCGGGTTGGGATTTCCACACAAAGGTTGCGGATGGACAGAACAGGGTCAGCCATTAGCGAAGCCTCGGGTTCAGGGCGTCACGCAGCCAGTCGCCCAGCAGGTTGACGCTGAGCGCCAGTCCCAACAGCGTGATCGCAGGGAAGAGAAGAATCCACCATTCGCCAGAGAACAGGAAGCCCTGCCCAATGCGAATGAGTGTACCAAGAGACGGCTGGGTCGGCGGCGCGCCCACCCCGAGGAACGACAGCGTCGCCTCGGCAATGATCGCCAGCGCCAGCGAGATGGTGGCGATGACCAACACCGGCGACAGCACATTGGGCAGGATATGCCGCAACATGATCGCGCCAGAGCGTCGTCCGATCAGCCGGGCGGCCTCGACGTATTCCTTGTTTTTTTCAACAAGGGTCGCGCCACGCACGACGCGGGCAAACTGCACCCAATCCGACAGGCCAATCGCAAGGATCAGCACCCAGATCGCCATCTGATCGCGGTATTCCACCGGGGTGATGCCCTTGGCGACACCAAAGATCAGCATCGCCACAAGGATCGACGGAAAGGTCAGCTGCACATCGGCGACGCGCATAATCACCGTCTCAACCCAGCCACCGAGGTAACCGGACAACAAGCCCAGCGTGATCCCGAGCACCATGGCGAACAGAACGGCAGCGACGCCAACGAACAGCGAAATTCGCATACCATAAAGGATGGTCGAGAACACATCGCGGCCCTGATCGTCGGTCCCCATAAAGAACGTCTCACCGGTGAAATCATTGGGCGACATCGGCGGCGTGAAGCCGTTCATCAGGTTGAGCGAGGCCGGGTCAAACGGGTTGGTGGGCGCAATCAGCGGCGCAAAGACCGCCGAGAGCACCAGAACCAGAACCACCACGGTGGAGACCACCGCCACGGGCGAGCGTTTGAAGGTATAGAACAGATCGCTTTCCAGCGCGGTGCGCAGGCGCGATTTCTGGGCGGGGGTAGATGTCCCGGACATTAGTGACCTCCCTTGCGATCAACGCGCAGACGCGGATCGATAAAGAAATAGAGGATATCGACGATCAGGTTGATGCCGACGAACATCACCGAAATCAGCATCAGATAGGCTGCCATCACCGGGATATCGACGAACTGGATCGCGTTGATGAACAACAGGCCGACACCGGGCCATTGGAACACCGTCTCGGTGATGATGGCGAATGCGATGATCGCGCCCACTTGCAGGCCGATTACGGTTATCACCGGTACCATGGTGTTCTTCAGCGCGTGACGGAAATGCACGGTGCGATCCCGCAGGCCACGGGCGCGGGCAAAGCGGATATAATCCTGCCGAAGCACCTCAAGCATTTCCGAACGCACCAGCCGCATGATGAGCGTCATCTGATAAAGCCCCAGCGTGATCGACGGCAGGATCAGCGCCTTGAGGCCACTTGCGGTTAAGAACCCCGTGCTCCAGCCGCCAAGGTCGACCACCTCGCCGCGCCCGAAACTCGGCAACCAGCCAAGTTCCACGGAAAACAGATAAATCAGCAGGATACCAATCAGGAAGGTCGGCAAGGACACCCCTATGAGGGAGCCCGACATAATAAGGTTGGCCGTGATCCCGTTTCGCTTGATGGCGGTAAAGACCCCAAGCGCAATGCCGAATATGATTGCCAGAATGCCCGAGACCGCCGCCAGTTCCAGTGTTGCGGGCGCGCGTTCCATCAGGATGTCGATAACGGGGCGCCCCTGCCGGTAGCTAACCCCGAAATTGCCCTGCACGGCGTTTTCGAGAAACCGGTAGTATTGCACCACAAAGGGCTGATCGAGGCCAAGTTGTCCGCGCAGCCGTTCGATGTCCTCGGCGGTGCGCTCCTGGCCCAGCATGTTGTCGATCGGGTCACCGACAAAGCGGAACATGGCAAAGGCCACGAGTCCGACGATAAGAAGAACCAGCGCGGATTGGGCCACGCGCCGGATGATATAAGCGAGCATATCCGTGCTCTCCTGTGGGTGGATGAAGGGGGCCGAGACCCCCGTCTGCCTTGATGAGCGGCGTTAGTTAACGGAGACCCAGCGCAGAATAAAGAAGTTATCCGGCCTTTGGGTCAGGGTGACGTTGCTGCCGGTGCCCCAGACCAGCGGTTGCACATAAAGCGGCACATAGGCGGTCTCGTCCTGCAAGACCTGCGCCACCTCATCGAGCATCCCCTGCCGGGTCGGCTCGTCGATCTCGGACTGGATCCTGGGCAGCAGTTCATCCACGCGTGCGTTGGAATAGCCGCCAAAGTTCCACGAACCGAGCTTCTTTTCCTCATTGGGGGTTGCCGCAAGGAAGCGGATCGGGTGTTCCGCATCAAAGGTGCCCGGCGACCAGCCCAGAAGGTACATGTCATAGTTTCCGGCCCGCAGTTCCGGCCAGTAATTCTGCACCGGCATCGCATCCAGCGTTGCCGTGAGCCCCACCTGCGCCAGCATGGCGGTGGCCGCCTGACAGACCGCCTCATCATTGAGATAACGATTGTTGGGGCATTTCAGACCAAAGGAGAACCCATCCGGATAACCTGCCTCGGCCAGCAGTGCCTTCGCGGCCTCCGGATCATACGCCGGCGCATCCGCGAGTGCCTCGGAATAGCCCCGCATGGCGCTGCTCACCAGTTGGTTCACTGGCTCGGCATTGCCACGCATGATGGTGCGCAGGATCGCGGGCACATTGATGGCATGGGCAACGGCCTTGCGCACGCGCGCATCGGCAAACGGGTTGCCCTCGGTTTCGGCGGAATATTTCAACGCCTCCGCCTGATGCGGAAAGCCCAGCATGATCACACGCGCCTCGATGCCCTGCACGACTTTCACATCCGGGTTGCCTTGCAGGCGCTGAACGTCCTGAATGGGCACCGGGTTGATCATGTCCACATCGCCGGACAACAGCGCCGCAAGCGCTGTGGCCGGGTTCTGGATCGGGGTCATTTCGGCGCGGGTGATGTTGTGTTCGGGCTCACCCCACCACTCCGCAAAAGGCTCCAACACCGTGCGCAGGCCCGGCTCGCGGGTTGTCACACGAAACGCGCCGGTGCCATTGGCATTGAGCGTGGCAAAGTTGCCGCTTTCCTTGTCGGGGCGGGTCGCCGCGTTGGCCGCGGCCCAGCCGCTGTCCATGATCATCCAGTTGGCGATACTGTCGGGAAAGATCGGGTTGGGAGAATGGGTCAGGAAATCAACGGTGTAGTCATCGACCCTGACCACATCCGAGACCGGCGCAAACCAGCTTGCGGTGTCCGATTCCGGGCTGGATGCACGCTCATAAGAGAACAGCACATCCTCTGCATCAAAGGTGCTGCCGTCCTGAAACGTCACCCCCTCGCGCAGGAAAAACCGCCAGCCTTCGCCGTCGCCGATCGGCTCCCAGCCAGTGGCCAGCGCAGGCTCGATGCTCATATCCTTGCCGCGCCGCACGAGGCCTTCATAGACGTTGTTCAAGAACCCCAAAACGGGGGTGGAGTTGACCGCATGCGGGTCCATCGTCTGCGGATCGGTGGTCACCGCCCATGAAAATTCCTTGGCCTGAACGGCAGGCACAAGAGCTGCGGGGAGACAGGCTGCCGCGCAGGCAGCGGTGCGTAAGAGACGGAGCATCGGGAAGTCCTTTCCGGTCAATGCGCGTGTCGCCGGGATGCGTATGCGCCCCGGCGACCTTGGCATGTCATGCAGCACACCGGGCGCGCCGGTCCGCTGCGACAGAGATCAGTTCATCTTGAAGTATTTGACCTTCGGCTGATCTTCGGGATCAACCGCGATGTCGACCTTCTCGGACATGCCCCAGTTCAGCACCTGATGGTGGATCGGGATGTAGAGCTGCTCGTCCTGAACCACCCGCCAGATATCCGCGATGTCCTGATTGCGGGCGTCCAGATCGGTGTTCGAAGCCAGCGATTTGATCTTCGCGTCCAGCTCATCATTGTCGTAGCCGGTGCCGTTCCAGGTGCCGATGTCGCTTTCACGACCATGCACGAGGAAGTTGAAGATATACTCGGAATCATATGTCGGCACGCCCCAACCCAGCATGTAGAAATCGGTCTTGCCATCGGTGATCAGCGGGAAGTGCTGCGCCTTGGGTTTGGCGTCGAGGTTCACGGTGATGCCGATCTGACCGAGCATGCCCACGGCGGCCTGACAGATCGGCTCGTCGTTGACATAGCGGTCATTGGGGCAGTCCAGACGGATCGAGAAACCATCGCCGTACCCCGCCTCAGCCATCAGCGCCTTGGCACCTTCGATGTCGGTCTTGGATTCCGCATCCATCTCTTCGGTCCAGCCGTTGACGAACGGCGGTGCGATCATACCCGCAGGCTGGGACTGGCCGCGCATCACAACCTTCTGGATCGCATCGCGGTTGATCGCCATCGACATCGCCTTGCGCACGCGCACATCCGCAAGCGGGTTCTTGCCGTCCACATTGTCGGCCTCGATGTCATCGGCGCCCATGTTCATGCCAAAGAAGATCACCCGGTTCTGCGGCGCCTGGCGCACCATCAGGCCATCGGCGCCATTGACGCGGTCCAGATCCTGCACCGGCATGTCCTGAAGGAAATCCACCTCGCCCGACAAAAGCGCCGCCACACGGGTCGCGGGGTTCTGGATCGGGGTATAGACGATTTCGGTCACCTCAAGCGGGAACTGGTCCTTGCCCCAGTAGCTCTCGTTGAGGGTCATCACGGTTTTGACGTCCGGCTCGCGGCTTTGCAGCACATAGGGGCCGGTGCCGTTGGCATTGGTGGTGGCATAGGTGATCTCGCCACCCTCGAAGTCCTGCACGTTCACGGTGTCGTTGGCCTCGGTCCAGCCCTTGTCCATGATGAACAGGTTGGTGAGGTTCGACGGCAGGATCGGGTTCGGCCCGTCGGTGACAATCTCGACGGTCAGATCGTCAACCGCGCGCACCTCGGTGATGGAGCCGATGAGCTCCTTCATGTCGGAGTTTTCCTGCTTGGCGCGGGTGAAGGAGAACACCACATCCTCTGCGGTGAAGTCTTCGCCGCCGTGGAATTTCACACCTTCGCGCAGCTTGAACACCCAGACGTTCGGATCGCCCTCTTTGGGGGCCCATTCGGTCGCCAGTGCAGGTTCGAACGCGCCGGTCACATCGCGGATGATGAGTGGTTCATACATCTGGTGGCGGATGGTATGCGTCGGCCCTTCGTTCTGGGCGTGCGGGTCCAGCGTCAGCGCGTCGCCGGAGCGCGCCCAGCGCAGGGTTTCCGCGCTCAACGGCGCGGCCGACGCCAAGAGAAGCGACGTCAGTGTCAGTGCAGTAGTGGTCTTCATGGGACCCCCCTCGTCGTTTTTTATCAATGTCTGTCAGCCGGTCCGACCTGGCGGCTCGCGGCCCATACGGCGCAGTCTTGGCGAACACCCAGGGTTTGACAAGACCGCAACGCTGGATTGGATAAAATATATTTGGTGAATATATTTTCGGCGATGGTCAAGCCATCAGCCTCCCGAAAATGCTGGAAAATCGCGTGGTGATCCCGGGCTCCCGTCCCCGGATCAGGGGCGACAACCGTCGAAGTCTGACAGGCGCAGCGCGGGCCTGCCTATGCTTGCTGTGATGCGTGCCGCGTGGTGGCTTGCGGCACGATTTCCATTGGCGCGGCGCAGACCTGCCAGGCCTGGCCGCGCAAACAAGAATCATTGCCGGGGCAACACCCGTCGCCCCGTGCGCGCCAAATCCCCTGGGTCATTCTGCCGGGCAGGGCTGACCCGCAGCGCCCCAAAGCGCCATATCCTCGACATGCTCTTCCAGCGTGCGGGGCGCGGGTTCGCGGTCTCCACCCGGCGACCACCCCCAGGCCACCGGCCCGTTGAGACTGGCGTCATGTTCCAGATGCTCAACGAGTTCGCGCCAGTCGCGTCCGCCGTTGCGCTCCGGGTCCTTGAGCTGCGCACAGATCTCGGCGCGCGATTTGCCGAACCACTCGAACTCCACCGGGGCCAGTTGCCAGGCAATACCAAAGCGCGGCGCGGCGTGTGGTGCGGTGTCAAAATCATCCGAGGTCACATGGCAGGTCTGACAGGGCAGGAACTCCGCCCCGATCCGGCTCTCACCGGCATTGATGTGCATCCCATGCGGGCGCGCCTCACCGTAGCTTGGCCCGGACCACATCGGGATATTGTCCTCGCCCACGTGGCAGTTGGCGCATCTGGGATGGATCACCACCTCGTAGATGCGTTCAAACGCCGCCTGCCCGTCTGCGCGACTGATGCTGCCCTCTTCCGGCAGGGTCAGCGCACCTTCGGCAAGGGCTGCACCGGCGATAGAAACCGCGGCAAGGATGACAACGCTCTTTTGCATGTCCCGGCCCTCCTCAGACGAAATCGATATGTTTGTTCAGCGGCAATTCGCGGATGCGTTGCCCGGTGGCGGCAAAGATCGCATTGGCCAGCGCCGGGGCGGCAGGCGGCACAGCCGGCTCGCCCACACCCCGGATGCGGCTGCCGTTGCTCAGCGCGCGCACCTCAATCTGCGGGGCCTGATAGAGCCGCATCCCCTCGTAGGCGTGACAGTTGGTCTCTAGCGGGGCGTGATCCTCGTAGGTCAGCGCGCAGTTCATCGCGTGCCCCAGTCCAAAGATCACCCCGCCAAAGACCTGCGCCTCCAGGTTTGTGGGATCAAGCACCTCGCCCACATCCACCGCCACATAGACCTGATCGATGCGAATGCCCGCCTCCGTCTGCGTGACCTCGATGACTTGTGCGCAGGGCACCCCAAAGGACATGCAGAACCCTACGCCACGTCCGCGCCCCTCACCGATCGAGGGACCATCCCAGCCCGACATCTCGCCCACGGCCTCCAGCACCTTGCGCGCAGGCTCATGCAGACACAGGCGGATGCGTTCGGCCAGCGGATCGGCCCCGGCGGCATGGATCAGCTCATCAAGGAAGCAATCGTGGTAAAACCCGTTGCCCGACGCCCCGACCGACCGCCAGGACGACACCGGCACCATGCTTGGCGCGCGATAACCGGTGACACGATAGTCGGGAATAGCAAACGGCTGATCCCACGACCCGGTAGTGATCGTCGCATCGGGGCCCGGCAGACTCATTCCGCTCAGTCGGCCGAACCACTCCGGCGCCATGGCCGACTGGCTGACCGAAAGATCAAAGGCCACCACCTTGCCATCTGCAACCTGACCGCGCCCTGCGGCAACCGAGGCCGGGCGCGGGTAGTCGTGGCTCATGTCCTCTTCGCGGCTCCATGTAAGTTTCAGATGCCGACCCGGCACCGTCAGCGCCAGCTCCACCGCCTGCTCCACATGGGTCATCTCCAGCCGGTGACCAAAGCTGCCGCCCATGGGCAGCACATAGACCTTCACGGCCTCTGGATCGACGCCCGCAATGGTGGCGGCGCGGTCGCGGATGAACAGCGGGATCTGGGTGCCGGTCCAGATTTCCACCTGCCCGTCGAGCACCCGCACCACCGCGTTCATCGGCTCCATCGGCGCATGGGCGAGGTAGGGAATGCGATAGCGCGCGTCGATGACCTCACCCGCCTCTAGTGCGGCGTCCACATCGCCCTCATCGCGCTGGCGGTGGTCGTAGCTGTCGGGATCGCCCAGCGCCTGTTCAAGCGCGGCGAATATCCCGTCCGAGGTGCCGGGATAGTCCGGCGCGCTCCACGCGATCTCTAGCGCCTCTGCCGCCTGAAACGCACGCCAGGTGTTGTTGGCAATCACACCGACACCGTTGCTGACAGGCAGGATTTTCTCCACCCCGCGCATCCCCTCTGCCGCCGAGGCATCAACACGCGCGCCCGCAGTGCCAACGGCAGGGTTGGCACGCACGGTGGCATGCAACATGTCCTGAAATTCCATGTCGATGCCGTAGACCTCAGTGCCGGTGCATTTACGCAGCATATCCAGACGCGGCAGATCCGGCTTGCCCAGATAGCGCCACGCAGAGGCGGGGCGCAGGGTGACATCCGTGACCGGGTCAATCTCTGCCGCCTCTGCCGCCAGATCCGTGTAGGCGATGGACGTGCCATCCGGCAGGATCACCGCGCCATTCTCGGTCCGCAGATCCCCACGCGCCACGCCAACCCGACGGGCCGCCGCCTCTTTCAGGGTTTCGCGCGCCGTCGCCCCCGCCAGACGCATCCGGTCAAACCCATCCGGCACAGTGGACGACCCGCCGGTCATCTGGATCGAGAGCAGCTTGGCCGGGACCGACATGAAGTCACGCAGGGTGTCGGCCACAAATCCTTCCTTGTAGGCTGGGATCGGCACGCCCTCGCCCAGCACCGTGGCGTTGTAATAGGCCTGCCCCGGCATCCCCGGGGTGATCGTCGCGGTGGCAGGGTCGATGTCCAGCTCTTCGGCGATCAGGTAGGCTTGGATGGAGTAAGCCCCCTGCCCTTTGTCCGCACGCGGCGTGATCAGGGTGATGCCATTGGCGTCGATCTTCACAAAGGGCGTGATCGCCGCCTCACCGTCCTTGAGATCATCAAGCAGTGGATTGGGGATCGGCTTTTTCGCCATATAAACGCCAAAGGCCACGCCCCCGGCAATCGCGGCGGACCCAATCAGGAATGTACGGCGGGCAATTTTTCCGACACGGCTCATGGCTCAGGCCTCGCTCAATTTCTGCGCAGCGTCATGGATCGCGGCCCGGATACGGGGATAGGTGCCGCAGCGGCAGAGGTTCCCCGACATCACCGCATCAATCTCTTCATCCGAAGGCGCTGGGTTCAGATCGAGCAAAGCTGCCGCCTGCATGATCTGGCCCGATTGGCAGTAACCGCACTGCGCCACCTGATGCGCCACCCATGCGGCCTGTACCGCATGCAGGCTCTCGGGCGTACCCAGCCCCTCGATGGTCGTGACCTCGCCCTCCAGATCGCCAACCGGCAACTGACACGAACGCACCGCCATCCCGTCCACATGCACCGTGCAGGCCCCGCATTGGGCGATGCCGCAGCCGTATTTCGGCCCCTTGATGTCCAACTCGTCCCGCAGCACCCACAACAGGGGCATCTCGGGCTCGACATCGACCTCATGCTCGGTTCCGTTGACGGTCAGCTTCATGATCTTTCTCCGTGGCAGCCGCTTAGGCCCCACCCTAAGGCAACCGGGGCGCGGAAACAGTGGCACATCGTGCCAATCCTCACGACCTGGCGTCACCCAGAGCAAGTGCCGTGTGATCCGCAATGCTTATCACGACTTCAAAAATTACGAATTCAAACGGCGTTTCAATACGTTGACAGAAATCCCGCGGCGCAGCATCTAAGGTGCGAACGATCCTCGCGCAGACAATCTCGGCGCGCGCACCACCAATGACCCTCCCACTGCTCCGCCCGGCTCCGACGCGGATCGTGCAGCACATACGGTGCTGGCGACCGGCTCGGTGCGGCCAGAGCCTGTCACAAGGCCCCAGCCATGACCCACAATAACGGATCCGAAAAAGCACCTTCCGCAGCCGCCGGTGGCTGGGGCGCACTCAAGAGCGTCGGACGTCAGTTGATGGGCAGCGGTAAGCCCCTGTCCGGTGCGCGCACAATGCTGAAGGCCAACCAACCCGATGGGTTTGACTGCCCCGGCTGTGCGTGGGGCGACCCCGAACATGGCTCCTCCTTCGAGTTTTGCGAAAACGGGGTCAAGGCCGTCGCATGGGAAGCCACCCGTGACCGCGTGACGCCCGCATTCTTTGCCGAACACAGCGTGAGCGAGCTGCGTACATGGTCAGACTACGCGCTGGAAAAGCAGGGCCGCCTGACCCACCCCATGCGCTATGACGCCGACAGCGACCGCTATGTCGAGGTCACATGGGACGACGCTTTTGCCGGGATCGCCGCGCGCCTCAATGCGCTCGATGATCCCAACCGGGCGGAGTTCTACACCTCCGGTCGCGCCAGCAACGAGGCGGCGTTTCTTTATCAGATGTTCGTGCGCCTTTATGGCACCAACAACTTCCCCGATTGCTCCAATATGTGCCACGAGGCCAGCGGCGTCGCCCTCACCGAGGCCATCGGCATCGGCAAGGGCACCGTGCTTTTGGAGGACTTCGAGAAGGCCGACGCGATCTTTGTGGTTGGTCAGAACCCCGGCACCAACCACCCGCGCATGCTGGCCGATCTGCGCGCCGCCACCCAACGCGGCGCACGCGTGGTGGTGTTCAACACCCTCAAGGAAAAGGGCCTGCACCGTTTTGCCGACCCGCAAAACAAGCTGGAAATGATCCGCGGCGGTTCCGAGGCAACCTCGACCGACTATTACCGCCCGCGCCTTGGCGGCGACATGGCGGTGTTTCGCGGCATGGCCAAAGTCGTTCTGGCCGCCGAGGAGGCGGCACAGGCCACTGGCCAGCCCGCAGTGCTGGATCACGCCTTCCTGAACGCGCACACCGAAGCGTTTGAGGCCTATCGCGACACGGTGAACGCCACCTCCTGGGACGAGATCGAAGACCAATCCGGCCTCAGCCGCGACCAGATCACAGAGGCGGCAGAGATCTATCTGGCCTCTGATCGCGTCATCACCACATGGGCGATGGGGATCACGCAGCACCGCCATTCGGTGCCGATGATCCGCGAGATTGCGAATTTCATGTTCCTGCGCGGCAATGTCGGACGTCCGGGCGCGGGTCTGTGCCCGGTGCGCGGCCATTCCAACGTGCAAGGCGACCGCACCGTCGGCATCAATGAAAAAGCCCCGGCAGCCCTTCTGGATGCGATGGAGCGCGAGCTGGGCGTGGCGATGCCGCGTGACCGTGGCCATAACGTCTTGCAGGCGATAGGCGCGATGCTGTCCGGCGACGCGCGCGCCTTTATCGCACTTGGCGGCAATTTCGCCCGCGCCACCCCCGACAGCGCGCTGATTGCACAAGCGATGCAGAACCTTGATCTGACGGTGAATATCGCCACCAAGCTCAACCACGGTCATTTGCTGCCGGGCACGCACAGCTACATCCTGCCCTGTCTGGGCCGCACCGAGATCGACAAGAACGCCGCAGGCGTGCGCCAGATCGTAACAGTCGAGGATTCCATGTCGATGGTGCATGGCTCCGGCGGGATCAACCCGCCCGCCGCCAAGACCCTGAAATCCGAGGTGCAGATCGTTGCTGGCATTGCCCGCGCCACACTTGGCAATACCACCGTGGACTGGGACGCGCTTGCACAAAACAACGACAAGATCCGCGACCTGATCGCCCGCGTGCTGCCGATCTTTGGCGATTTCAACGCGGCGGTGCGCAAACCGCGCGGTTTCCACCTGCGCAATGGCGCATCAGAGCGTGAATGGAATACCCCTGCCGGGCGCGCGACCTTCTCTGCCGATCCGCTGCCAGAGCAGACCGAATGGCAGAACCTGCGTGGTGAAAACCGGCGGTTTGTGCTGCAAACCTTCCGCTCGCACGATCAATACAACACCACCGTCTACGGCATGGATGACCGCTATCGCGGCGTCTACGGCGAACGCAACGTGGTCTTTATGCACCCCGATGACATCGCCGCACTGGATGCTGAGCCCGGTGATGTCATGGATGTGGTGGGCCTGCACGAGGATGACGTGGACCGCATCGCGCCGGGGTTCCGTCTGGTGGCCTATGACATCCCCAAGGGCTGTGTTGCGGGCTACTATCCAGAGCTTAACGTGCTGGTGCCGCATCAGGTCTTTGGCGATAAAAGCTTTACGCCTGCGTCCAAATCCGTGCCCGTCACCTTTCGCCCCAGCGAGACGTCCGCATGATGGCGCTCATTGAGGCACTGGTCGCCGATCACCCGGAGGCGCTCTCTCCTCTCGGGGCCGGTCTGATGACAGCGGCGCATCTGGGGATCGCGCATGACAGCCGCAGTTTTGCGCGCAAGTTCGGCCTTGCCCATGCGCTGGTGCTGCGTGAATGCACGCTTTTAGCCCATGACCACGATCTGCTGATGGTCGAGAGCCGCGGCGATAAATCCCAGCGCCTGTTCTACCAACTCAGCGATACCGGTCTCGCCACGGTGGAGCGGGCCTGTGATGATACTGAAAACAACGCCCACCTGAGCGCGGCAGGCTCAGCCAAGGAGTACGCCTCATGACCGCGCCGCTGCGCCATCCCACGGCCCCTGCGCATTTCACCGCGCATCGCCACGAAGGGCTGATCGTCTCGGCGGATGAGGTCGCGCCCCACAGCCGCGATCTGGCCGAGGAAACGCCAGTTGCCATGGTGTTTGACGGCTCCAGCGCCGCCGTGATGATGGCCAGCCCCTCCGACATTGAGGATTTTGCCTTTGGCTTTGCCCGCACCGAAGGGTTCATCACCGGCTTTGACGATGTGCGCGAGTTTGAACAGGTCGCGCATGACAGTGGCATTGAGGCGCGGTTCTGGCTGCGCGAGGATCGCGGTGCCGCGATTGCCAGCCGCCGCCGTGCCATGGCCGGTCCCATTGGCTGTGGTCTGTGCGGCATCGACAGTCTGGAACAAGCGCTGCGCCATCCGCGTGATGTGTCGGATGTGGCGCTGCGGTTTCGGGCTGCTGCGATTGCCGCCGCGCCCAGTGACCTCGCCCGCCACCAGCCCTTGCACGATCAATGCCGCGCGATACATGCGGCAGGATTTCTCTGCCCGGATCATGGCCTGATTGCAGTGCGCGAGGATGTGGGGCGTCACAATGCGCTCGACAAACTCATCGGCGCGCTGCTGCGACAAGGGCTCGACCCGGCCAGCGGTGCCTTTGTGATGACCTCGCGGATCTCGGTGGATCTGGTGCAAAAGGCGGCAGAAGTGGGGTCGGGCATGATTATCGCCGTCTCCGCACCGACCTCGCATGCGGTGCGGCTGGCAGATCGCGCAGGCATGACCCTTGCCGCGTCAACACGCGGTGGGCGCTTTGCCCTCTATACGCATCCGCACCGGGTCGTCGCATAACCGGGTGATTGCAAAGGGGTGGCACAGGCGCAGACCCATGCGCCCGGCCATGCACTTTGGCAAACCTTTAGCCAATCACGGGTGACGCCGCGCTCAGATCGGATTTGATGCGGATCATATCCGTCAACATCTGCCCCGGCAGCTTCAGATCCACCGGCGCATCAATCAGCGCCGCCGGGATCGAGGTCGCCGCCTCCAGCGCCTCATCCAGGGACACACCGCATTGGCTGGTCAGCACCCTGAGCGCCGTGGTCAGATCCAGATCCGCCCCGGCCAAGGTGCCATCAGACAAGCACAACCGCCCTTCGCTGCGGGTAATCCGGCGCCCTTCCAGACGGAACTCGCTATCCGCCGTGCCCGCAACCGCCATGGCGTCAGACACAAGGAAAATCCGCCCCGGCCCGCGCCGTTTGGCCAGCCAGGCCGCGCGAAGGCTGGCGGGATGCACATGGATGCCATCGGCAATCAATCCCGCCGACAGCTCTGCGGTGTCCAGCACCGCCCCCACCAGACCCGGCGCGCGATTTCCCAACTGGCTCATGGCGTTGAACAAATGGGTCGCACAACCCGCACCCGCCTTGGCATAGGCGACACAGGTGTCAAAGGGCGCATCCGTATGGCCAAGCGAGACCAGAACGCCCGCCTCCACCATCCGCGTCACCTGCTCAGGCGTGACATTCTCCGGTGCAATCGTGACCTTGAGCTTGGGCAGCAGGGCCGCCGCCTCGCAGATCGCGCTCAGGTCGCTCTCCTCCATCGGACGGATCAAGGCTGCATCATGCGCCCCCTTGCGCGCGACCGACAGATGCGGCCCTTCCAGATGCAAGCCGCCAAAGCCACGCACCCCGGCCTCATGGGCATCAATCCCGGCCTTCAGCGTCGCGCGGGTCTTCTCGGCGGTATCCGTGATCAGCGTTGGCAGGATCGTGGTCGCCCCCAGACTGCGATGCGCATCGCAAATTGTCGCAATCGTCTCGACGTTCGGCGCATCGCCCAACATCACACCACCGCCGCCATTCACCTGCAAATCGACATAGCCGGGCGACAGGATATCGCCGCCCAGATCCACCACGTCACCGCGCTCGCCCAACTCCGTCAGCGGCACCATCTTCGCGAGCTGACCTGCGCGAAACTGTGCTGCATAGCCTTGCCGCAGGCGTTTGCCGTCAAAGATCGGCCCGCCCAGAAAGGTAATCAGCCGTTGCATCATACGGTTTCCGTAACCTTGTTGAGGTGGCGCGGTGCATCCGGGTTCACGCCGCGACGCGCAGCCACGGCTTCGACCATGCCGTAAAACGACACGATCGACGAAATCGGATCGGTGATCCAGTGATCGGTGCGCACATGCGGCAGAACGTCTGCGCCTTTGGCCTTATCCGTGGTGGCAAAGACACGCGCGCCCTTATCCGCGAGCGCCTGCACCATATCGCCAACGCTTTCCTCGGCGGCGTCAGCCGCGGCAAAGGCGATCACCGGGAAATTTTCACCCACGATCGACACCGGACCATGCAGCACCTCCGCCGCGGAATAGCTCTCGGCGTGGATCTGGCAGGTTTCCTTGAACTTCAGCGCCGCCTCGTTGGAGATCGCCCAGCTTGGCCCACGCCCCAGCGTATACAGCGACTGACCGTCGATGGCCTCAACCGCCGCGCTCCAATCGCAATCCTTTGCCTTGGCCAAATGTCCGGGCAGTTTGCGGATCGCATCCAACAGCTCTGCGTCCTGTTTGATTTCAGCCAGCAACCAAAGCCCCGCCACCAGCGAGGTGACAAACGTCTTGGTGGCCGCAACACTCAGCTCGGGGCCCGCGTGGATGGGCAGCACCGCCGCCGAGGCCTCCGCCAGTGGCGAGGTCGCATCATTGGTGATCGCAACCGTATAGGCCCCCTTATCGCGGAAGGCGGAAGTCAGTTGCACGATGTCCGGGCTTTTGCCCGACTGCGACACCGAAATACTCAGCGCGCCCGCACAGTTCAGATCAACCCCGTAGATGGATTTCACCGACGGCCCCACCGACGCCATCGGCAGGCCCAAGAGCAACTCGCTGGCGTATTTCAGATAGGTCGAGGCGTGATCCGAGGAGCCGCGCGCCACCGACAACAGATAGCTCGGGGCGAGGTCACGGATTTCAGCGGCGGTGGCCGTCACCGCGCCCGCGCCTTCGCTCAGAAGACGCTCGACCGCGTCGGGGATTTCGTTGATTTCACGGCGCATCTGCGTTTGAGGAGCGTTCATGGTTCAAAACCTTTCACTGGGCAGATCAGTCATTGAGGGAAAGTAGGAGTAAGGCAGGTCGCAACGGCTGAGGCTCAGCCCGACAGTTGCAACTCCGCGACGAAGTCATAGGCGTCACCGCGATAAAGCGAGCGCGTCAGTTCCGCGACCCGGCCATCTTCGAGGAAAGACAGACGTTGAATGCGCAGCCCGGCGGTGCCTTCGGCCACGTTCAGCAGCTTGGCTTCCGTCGATTCCAGATTGATGGCAGAGATTTTCTGGATCGCGCGCACCGGGCGGTGGCCGATCAGACCAAGCGTTGCATAAAGCGAGGTGGTCACCTCCAGCGGGTTCGGCAGAATACTGAGCGGCAAAGCCGCGCGCTCCAGCGCCATGGGCTGACCGCCCGCTTCCCGCAGACGATAGATCCGGGCCACCGAGTCCTCAGCGCCCAGCCCCAACACAGAGACCTCTTCTTCGGTGGGCAGGAAGACGCCACGCTCCAGCCATTTGGAGGTGGTCTCCAACCCGCGTTGCTGCATATCTTCGGTAAAGGACGTCAGATGACGCAGCGATTGTTCAACCCGCGCGGTGCTCTCGCGTACAAAAGACCCAGACCCCTGTCGCTGTTCGATCGCCCCCTGCTGCACCAGCTCATGCATGGCCTTGCGCACGGTGACGCGCGAAAGATCGGTGATTTCGGCAATCTCGCGCTCGGGTGGCAAGGAGCTGTTGGGGGGCAGCACACCGGACTGGATGGCCTCTTCGAGGCGGCGGCGCAGCTGCACATAGCGCGGTCCTGCGCCCTGATCGAACCAGATGTCGGGTTTCAGGAATTCAGTGATGGTCATCCCGCACCTCCCGTGCGAACTCATGCGCCAGCGTAATCGCCCCGTCGAGCGGCGTGCCCCGTGGCGCGATGCAGGCCTCCTGCATGGCCGGTGGCAGATAGGGCAGGAACTGCGGCGCAATCCCGCCGGTCAGGCACAGCGGCAATCCGGCTCTCCACCCCATCTTATGTAGCGTCGTGGCGATCTCATGCGCGGCATCCGTCAGGATCTCTACCGCCAGCGGGTCGCCCTTGGCGGCAAAGGCGGTGACATCCGGGGCCACCCGGCCAAAATCCGCAGGCCGCGCCTTGACCGCAAAGGCGACAATCTCTGCCGAGCCGCCAAACCGCTCCAGAAGCTGCGCCCCCAGTTCCGAGGGCTCGCGCAGGCGATCCACTTCCTCAAGCGTGCAGGCCAGCGCGCGTCGTCCCACCCACTGCGCCGACGCCGGATCGCCAAGCACCGATCCCCAGCCCCCCGCGAATCGGCTTTGCCCTTCGATCTGCGCGGCAAAGAACGACCCGGTGCCACAATGAGCAATGAGGCCATCACTGCCGCCCAATGCGCCGCTCAATGCAGTGGGGCGATCATCGGTCACGCGCACCAGCTGAAAGGGCAGCGCCTCCGAGAACCGCGCGGCGATCTGCGCGCCTGTCACCCCGGCAATTCCGATATAAACCGGGCACATGGCCAGCGCCGCAGCACTCTGGCCCGTCGCCTCAGCCAGTTGATCAAGACCGTCGCGCACCTGCGCCACAGCCCCCGCCATATCGGTGGAAATATTCGCCGAGCCGGTCTCTACCGTGACCACCGAATCCCCATCGGATAGCGCCAGCCGACACCGCGTACCGCCACCATCGAGAGCCAGAACAGAGGTTTTCAATGTGTCCGTCATGAAAATACCAATACGATACCAAGGCGGTCTTTGAAAGATGAAATCAGTACCAAATTTGCGGGTAGGGCCGTAAATATCGGCAAGATCGGGATTTTTACGTGATGAATTCAAACCTTTGAACCCAACTGGAACGCAAAGGTAGACAAAAGGTATCAAATGGGTATTGTTGGTTCAAATCTGGAGGGAATCACGTGTCGACCGCTGCCACGGAACAATTGCACGAAAACGCCAAAGATCTGGACGCCCGCCCATTGGCTGAGGTGGCAGAGATTTTGGCCCATGCGCAACACGATGCGTCTCAATCCCCTCTTGCCGCGACAAAAGCCATTTGCGCCGGAGCTTCGGCCATGGCGCGGGCCATCCGCGCGGGCGGCACATTGCATTACGCCGCCGCCGGATCTTCGGGGCTGATGGCCGCAGCTGACGCCCTTGAACTGGGCGGCACGTTTTCGATCCCCGCGGCGCAACTGCGCATCCATATGGCTGGTGGCATGCCCACCGGGGTCGAGATGCCAGGTGGCACCGAGGACGAAACCGCAGAGCTGGAACGCGCCCTCGCAGAGATCGGCCCGGATGATGTGCTGATTGGCGTCTCTGCCAGCGGCACCACACCTTATACGGTTGCAGGCGCAAAGCTCGCAAAGACGCGCGGCGCCTGCGTCATCGGCATCGCCAACAACGCCGGGTCGGCACTGCTGGACATCGCCGATCACGCGGTCCTGCTGCAAACCCCACCGGAAGTGATCTCCGGCTCCACCCGCATGGGGGCCGGCACCGCTCAGAAGATCGCGCTCAATATGCTGTCGACCCTGATGGCGGTCGATCTTGGCCATGTCCACGACGGCATGATGATCAACCTGCGCGCAGACAATATCAAACTGCGTATCCGCGCCCGCCAGATCGTGACCCGCATCACCGGTGCCACCGACGACACCGCCAATGCCGCCATCGAGGCCGCAGGCGGCAATGTGAAATGCGCCATCCTGATTGCGGCTGGCGCAACAGACCTCGCGGACGCCAACGCGCGTCTGGAGACGACAGGCGGCAAGCTGCGCCCAGCGCTCTCATCGCTCAACACATAAGAAAAACAACAATAAATCCATTCCAATAGGAGGAAGACCCATGAAAAGTAAGTTTATGTTGGCCGCGCTTGCGGGCACCGCTCTGGTTGCCACATCCGCTTTGGCCGAGGATGTCACCCTCACCGTCGAAAGCTGGCGCAACGACGACCTGACCCTGTGGCAGGACAAGATCATCCCCGCGTTTGAAGCGGCCCACCCCGGCATCAAGGTGAAATTCACCCCCAGCGCGCCGACCGAATATAACGCGGTTCTGAACTCCAAACTGGACGCGGGCTCCGCTGGTGATCTGATCACCTGCCGCCCGTTTGACGCCTCTCTTGCGCTCTATGAGGCGGGCCACCTTGCCGCGCTTGATGATATGGACGCGATGAGCAACTTCTCCGATGTTGCGAAATCCGCGTGGCAGACCGACGATGGCTCCGCGAGCTTCTGCGTGCCGATGGCCTCCGTGATCCACGGCTTCATCTACAACAAGGAAGCCTTTGAAGAGCTCGGCCTTGAGGTTCCCGAAACCGAAGACGAATTCTTTGCCGCGCTTGAGAAAATCAAGGAAGACGGCACTTATATCCCGATGGCGATGGGCACCAACGACCAGTGGGAAGCCGCCACCATGGGCTATAACAACATCGGCCCGAACTACTGGAAAGGCGAAGAAGGCCGCAAGGCGCTGATCGACGGCGAGCAGAAGCTGACCGACGAACAGTGGGTTGCGCCTTTCGAAACGCTCGCCAAATGGGCGGACTATCTGGGCGACGGCTACGAGGCGCAGACCTATCCCGACAGCCAGAACCTGTTCACACTGGGCCGCGCGGCGATCTATCCGGCAGGCAGCTGGGAAATCTCCGGTTTCAACACGCAGGCTGATTTCGAGATGGGGGCCTTCAAGGCTCCGGTCAAATCCGCAGGCGACACCTGCTACATCTCCGATCACACCGACATCGGGATCGGCATGAACGCCTCGACCGAGCATCCCGAAGCGGCCAAAGCGTTTCTGACATGGGTGGCCTCGCCCGAGTTTGCCGACATCTTCGGCAACGCGCTGCCGGGCTTCTTCCCGCTGTCCAATGCGCCGGTTGAACTGGACGACCCGCTTGCGAAGGAATTCGTCAGCTGGCGGGACGAGTGCGAAAGCACCATCCGCTCCACCTACCAGATCCTGTCGCGCGGCACGCCGAACCTCGAAAATGAGACTTGGGGTGCATCCGCCGCAGCGATCAAAGGCACCGAGACCCCCGAAGCTCTGGGCGCAAAGCTCCAGTCCGGTCTTGAGACCTGGTACGAACCGCAACAGTAAGTCCCCGAAACGACACGAAAACCACTGTTGTAACACTTCCGGACGCGCCAATCCGCGCGTCCGGGACCTGGACCGGAGGTTCCCATGCAAAAGCCCCGCATCCGCTGGCATATCGCCCTCTTTTTGGCCCCTGCCGTGCTGATCTACACCTCGGTTATGATCTTCCCCCTCTTCAATACGCTGCGCCTCGCCCTCTTTCAGGAGGTCGATCAGGAGCGCGTCTATGTGGGGCTGGAGAATTTCCGCACGCTCTTCTTTGATCCGATCTGGTCGGAGCAATTCTGGAACGCTCTGGGAAATAACTTCTGGTTCTTCCTCGTTCACATGCTGGTGCAGAACCCCATCGGGATCGCACTCGCAGCCCTGCTGAGCCACCCACGCCTGCGCTTTGCGGCACTCTATCGCTCCGCAATCTTCATCCCGACGATCCTGAGCTTTGTGATCGTGGGTTTTGCATGGAAGCTGATCCTGTCGCCAATCTGGGGCATTGCGCCTTCGATGCTGGATGCGGTCGGTCTGAAATCACTCTTTGCGCCATGGCTCGGCAAGGAAGAATACGCCCTCACCACGCTGGCGCTGATCTCCGTGTGGCAATTCGTCGGCATCCCGATGATGCTGATCTATGCCGCACTCCTGTCGATCCCCGAAGAAATGCTTGAGGCGGGCGAGATTGACGGCGTCACCGGCATGGCCGCCTTCTGGAAGATCAAACTGCCGCTGATCCTGCCCTCGATCGGGATCATCTCGATCCTGACCTTTGTGGGAAATTTCAACGCCTTCGACCTGATCTACGCCTCCCAAGGCGCGCTGGCGGGGCCTGATTTCTCCACCGACATCTTAGGCACCTTCATGTATCGGACGTTCTTTGGCTTCCAGCTGCAACTGGGCGATCCACATATGGGGTCCGCGATTGCAGGGGCGATGTTTGCGATCATCCTTGTGGGCGTCTGTCTTTATCTCTTCGGCATCCAGACCCGGATGCGCCGCTACCAGCTCTGACGGGAGGCACTCATGAGTTCCGCACGCTCCAACCCGATCAACACGGCTGCAATGCATGGCGCGCTGATCATCTACACCTTGATTGCGCTGTTTCCGGTCTTTGTGATCCTGATCAACAGCTTCAAGACCCGCAAAAAGATCTTCCGCGAACCGCTGGCCCTGCCGGATGCGGACAGCTTTTCTCTCGTGGGCTATCAAACGGTGATGAAACAGGGAGATTTCTTCCTCTACTTTCAGAACTCCTTCATTGTCACCGTCGGCTCGCTCACGCTGATCCTGCTGTTTGGCGCCATGGCGGCCTTCGCGCTCAGCGAGTATCGCTTTCGCGGCAATATGCTGATGGGGCTCTATCTGGCGCTCGGGATCATGATCCCGATCCGCATCGGCACCGTGGCGATCCTTGAGATGATGGTCTCCACCGGGCTGGTGAACACGCTCTGGGCGCTGATCCTTGTCTACACGGCCCAAGGCCTGCCGCTCGCGGTCTTCATCCTGAATGAATTTATGCGACAGGTGAGCGACGATCTGAAAAACGCCGGGCGCATCGACGGGCTCAGCGAATTCACCATCTTCTTCAAGCTGGTTCTACCCTTGGTGCGGCCTGCGCTGGCCACCGTGGCGGTGTTCAACATGATCCCGATCTGGAACGACCTGTGGTTCCCGCTGATCCTCGCCCCGGCCGAGGAAACCAAGACGCTGACGCTTGGCAGTCAGGTGTTTATCGGCCAGTTCGTGACCGACTGGAACGCGGTTCTGTCGGCGCTGTCGATGGCGATCCTGCCGGTGCTGATCCTCTATGTGATCTTCTCCCGCCAGCTCATTCGCGGCATCACGTCGGGGGCGGTGAAATGATGGTTTCTCTCCTCACCACAGAAGGGCAGCGCCCGGTCGCGGGAGGGCGTGAAGCGCCCGCCCGGGGGGGCGGGTCATGCTGGAAGTATGCCTGCGGCACGGCGCTGACCGGGCCGCAAGCAACCCGGCCTGAAGGCCCAAACCGCAAAGGAGCCACATCATGACCCGTGTTCTGATCGCTGGCCTCGGCAACATGGGCCTCTCCCACGCCCTCGCGCATCACAAACAGGACAGCGCCGAGATTGTCGGCCTCGTCAATCGCTCGGGCCAGGTCGACCACCCCGATCTTCAGGGCTATCCCGTCTTCACCGACTTTCACGCGGCCCTCGAGGACACAAAACCGGATCTGGTGGTCGTCGCCACATACTCTGACAGCCACGCCGACTATGCCGTGGCCGCGATGGAGGCAGGCGCGCATGTGTTTGTCGAAAAACCCCTCGCCACCACGGTGAAGGACGCCCGCCGGGTGGTCGCCACCGCCGAGGCGACAAATCGCAAGCTCGTGGTAGGCTACATCCTGCGCCACCACCCCTCTTGGGTACGGCTCATTGAGGAATCCCGCGCACTTGGCGGACCTTACGTGTTCCGTATGAACCTCAACCAGCAAAGCAAGGGCGCAGAGTGGGACACCCACAAGGCGCTGATGCAGACCACCGCGCCCATCGTCGATTGCGGCGTGCATTACGTGGATGTCTGGTGCCAGATCACCGATGCAAAACCTGTTCAGGTCAACGCCATGGGCCTGCGCCTCTCGGACGAGATCGCGCACGAGATGTATAACTACGGCCAGTTTCAGGTCACGTTTGAGGATGGCTCTGTCGGCTGGTACGAGGCAGGCTGGGGGCCGATGATGTCGGAGACCGCCTTCTTCGTCAAAGATGTGATCTCTCCCAAAGGCTCGGTCTCAATCACCGAGGCCGACAAATCCGGCTCCTCGGATGTGGACGGCCATACCCGCGTCGGCGGGCTGCTGGTGCACCGCCCCGAGGGCGACCAGCTGATCGACCTGCCCGACGAACCCGGCCATCAGGACCTTTGCGACGCGGAGCAGGCCTATATGCTGCGCGCCATCCGTGAGGATCTCGACCTCTCCCGCCACGCACGAGACGCCGTCCAGTCGCTGGCCATCTGCCTCGCGGCGGATGAAAGCGTCCGCACCGGGACCCCTGTCAAACTGAAAGAGGTAACGCCATGACCGCGCTGACCCTGACCAATGTGAACAAATCCTTCGGCAATGTGCATGTCCTCAAGGACATCAACATCGAGGTGAACGAGGGCGAGTTCGTCGTCTTTGTCGGCCCGTCGGGCTGCGGTAAATCCACTCTCCTGCGCACCATCGCGGGACTTGAGGATGTGACCTCTGGCGAGGTCTGCATCGCAGGCAATGTGGTCAACCAGACCCCACCCTCCAAACGCGGCATCGCGATGGTGTTTCAATCCTACGCGCTCTATCCGCACCTCAATGTGCGGGGCAATATGTCCTTGGCGCTGAAACAGGCCAAGGAAAGCAAGGAAACCATCGAGGAACGCGTGGCCGAAGCCAGCCGCATGCTGAGCCTTGGCGATTATCTCGACCGCTTCCCGTCGGAACTCTCGGGCGGGCAACGCCAGCGCGTCGCCATTGGCCGCGCCATCGTGCGCCACCCCAAGCTGTTCTTGTTCGATGAGCCGCTGTCAAACCTCGATGCGGCGCTGCGGATGAACACCCGGCTGGAGATCGCCAATCTCCATGAACAACTGGGCGCAACGATGGTCTACGTCACCCACGACCAGACCGAAGCGATGACGCTTGCGGATAAAATCGTGGTGCTGCGCAATGGCCGTGTCGAACAGATCGGCTCTCCGATGGAGCTGTATAACAACCCGGCCAATCAGTTTGTGGCGGGCTTCCTTGGCTCTCCGGCGATGAACTTCCTGCCCGCAGAGTTGATCGAGCCGGGCAACGGCAACACGCTGGGTGTGCGCCCCGAGGACCTGACGCTGGATGACGCAGGCCCACTCCAGATCACCACCAAACATGTGGAGCATCTGGGCGGCGACACCAACGTCATTGCCGATTGCAACGGCCACCAGATCACCGTGCGCCTGTTCGGCCAGCACGCGATCCGTTCCGGCCAAAGCCTGAATCTGAGTATCTCGGCGGGCAAATCCTACCTCTTTGACAGCACCGGTGCACGGCTGTCCTGACCCGCCCCTCTGCGCGCCGACCCGGGCGCGCAGGGGCCGTGAGCGGCGATGATTTTTTTATTGTCTGACGCGTCAATAAAGCACTACTCCTAGCGCACAGCCACCCGGCGCTCGATTCGGCTTTCGCCCATCGACCCGGCGCACCGACGTGAGGGACAGTGCTTATGACATCGCCTAACATATTGATATTCATGGTTGACCAGTTGAACGGGACGCTGTTTCCGGATGGTCCGGCAGACTGGCTGCATGCGCCGAACATGAAGGCGCTGGCGGAGCGTTCGACCCGGT
>NZ_JAKRFD010000019.1 GCF_022348185.1 Epibacterium sp. Ofav1-8 | reverse complement strand
CAAAGCGCAGGCCCGCGCCTCCATCTCGGCCTTGGCCGCGCCATAGGGATTGGCCGGGGTCAGCGGGGTCTCTTCCGTCAAGGGCCCCTGCCCCGCGCCATAGACCGCCGCCGACGACACAAGCACCACCCGCGCGCCCGCCGCCGCCCCGGCCCGCACCGCCGCTTCCGCCAGCCGGGTGTTGTCCGCCAGATCGCCTCCGCGCCCCGGCACGGCTCCGGCCAGGCAGAGGATCTGCCCCGCGGCCTGTGCGGTGGACACCAACACATCCGGCTGTCCAAGCGGATCACACAGACACCACTGTGCCCCCGGTTGCCGGTGCCGCGTCTGCCAGAGCGCCGCCTCCGCCCCCCAGCGGTACCGCAGCACCCGCCCGATGCGGCCGGTGGCCCCGAGCACAAGGGGCGTTAGCAGGAATGTCACAGGCGCGCGGGTCATTGCTCTTGGATCCTGTTTGCAAGGGGGCAATCATTGACGATACTCCCCCCACCAGTATGGTGCCTGCAACATATTCACAAACGCGCCCCGACTGCCATCGGGACAAGGACTTCATGCTGAAACTCCCGCTTCTGGTTGCCGCCCTCGCCACCGCCCTTCTCCCCGCTGCCTGCGCCCGTCTGCCCGGCGGCGCCCCTGCCAGCGAGGAAATACTGGCCTCGGCCAGCGATGCGGATGCGGATTTTGCGCTCTACACGGTCAATCGGGCTTTCCTGCCCACCGTGGCGCATTGGCCGCCCACCGGCAAACAGGAAACCCTGCCCTGGATCAATGCCAGCCGGGGCCCCAAGACCCAGATCATCCGGCCAGGTGATCGTCTGTCGATGCAGATCTGGGACAACAACACCAGTTCTCTTTTGACGTCGAACGGACAGAAGATGGTGCAGTTGCAGGATGTGCGTGTGGCGGCCAACGGGTCGGTCTTCCTGCCCTATGTGGGGGATGTGAACGTCAACGGGATGACTCCGGAGCTGGCGCGCGAAAAGCTGCAACAGGAGCTGGAAAGCATCGTGCCCTCCGCCCAGCTGCAACTCGACATGACCGAGGGGCGCAACAATTCGGTCGATCTGGTCTCCGGCGTGATCACCCCCGGCACCTATCCGATGCCGGATCGGAATTATTCGGTGATGGGGCTGATCGCCGCCGGCGGCGGCATTGCCGCCGGGCTCAACAATCCGCAGATCCGCCTGATGCGCGGCGGGCGGCTTTATGGCACCTCGGTGGACAGCCTGCTCAACCATCCGCAAAAGGACACGTTGCTGCGCGGCGGCGACCGGGTCTTTGTCGAGGAGGATGCGCGCTATTTCCTCTCGTTCGGGGCCACCGGCACCGAGGATCTGCATATCTTCACCAAGGATGAGGTCTCGGCGATGGATGCGCTGTCGATCTCCGGCGGTATTCAGGACGGGCGCGCCGATCCCAAAGGGCTGCTGATCCTACGCGAATACCCGGCCTCCGCAGTGGCGCCCGGCGTCCGGGGACCGCGCCAGACAAGGGTGATCTTCACCCTGGATCTGACCTCGGCCGACGGGCTGTTCTCGGCCCGCAACTTCCAGATCAACCCCGGCGATCTGGTCATGGCCACCGAAAGCCCGATCAATGACGCGCTGACAGTTGCAAACTTGTTCGGCAATGTCTTCGGCATCTTCAGCCGTCTCGGTGTCGTCGACTGATCCGAAGCCCCCGCCGGGTCAATCCCAGCGCCCCACCGCCAGGCAGGCCACACTGTCCCCCGGCTGGGGCGCGCCGGTACTGTCAAAACTGACCGGTGTCACCGCAGTGGCGCTGCCCCCCGTGGCCGCCACCATCCGCGCGGACGCCTCCTGACTGGTCACGGTCACCAGCGGAGAGGCTGCAAAAGCCTGCGGAAAGCTCCAGCTGCTGCCGGCACTGCGCGCCGCCCAGCAGATCTGGGTGCCGTCGGCCAGCCGCAGCCAGTCGCCATCGCCATTGCTGCCCTGCTCCAGCACCGCCCCGGTCGGCCCCCCGCCCGACAGCGCCACTGTCCCCAAGAGATTGCCCGGCCCATAGCCCCAGTCCGCCCGCATCAGCCGCCCGGCGGTGGTATCGCTGGCCGAAGCCTGCACCGCCGCCCCGCTCAGGTGACCGCTGGCAGGATCGGCGCGCAGGGCTTCAGTCCAGGAGCTGCCATCCGGGCTGACCTTGAGGGAAAAGGCAGTCTCACCCGCCAGCCCCATCTCCGCATGGCCGCTCCAGCCGGACTGGAACAGCAGGCTTGCCGTATCGCTGGCGCTGGCCTTGTTGATCTTCAACTGATGGCCCGCGCCTGCATGGGTCAGCAGCGTGGCGGGACCGGCAACCGCCAGCGGGTTCTGCGCATCCGGGCTGGTGCCCACACCAAACCGGTCGCGCACCTCGGCCTCCACGGCGCTCCAGCTGCCGCCCTGTCGCACCACCAGTTGCGCGCTGTCGCGTGCCCAGGCCCGCCAGCCCTCGGCGGCATCGAAGAACAGCCAGGCGCCATCGCTCCAGGCGGCCAGCCGCCCGCCCTGCCCGGCCCAGGCGCCGACAGGGCTGGCGCCGATGGCATAGATGTCGCCCGGCCCGGGGGCCACGGGCGGCGTCTCGCGCGCCAGTTCTTCAAGCACCAGCTGCACCACCAGATCGAGCGTTTGCAGCGCGTCATTGTGAGTCACATGTTTCTGCGCCTGCGCGGGCATCAGATAGGGCAGGTCAAGACGGTCGGAACGCTGGGGCGAGGTCGGAGACATGAGGCAGGATCCTTCGGTTGCAGGCAATCTGCCCCGATCCTGCAGGTTTCCTCTGAAAACGCGCCCAACAGGGCGCACGCCCGGTTAACCGGCCCGCGGGCCCAGGCCACAGACAGAATCACATACAAAAAACGGGTCCCCGCCGGCGGGGACCCGTTTCGATTTTATTCTGCATAACAGCCTCTCGGGGAGCGACCCCGGGGCCTGCCGCAGATCAGTCGGTGGTGGTGGTGGTGGAAGTGTCGTCGTCATCGTTGGCAACGACAGCCACGACGGCCGCTGCGGCCACGGCTGCGGCGGCGATGCCCGCTGCGCCCAGACCGCCAACACCCAGGCCTGCGCCTGCTGCGGCGCCAGCACCTGCACCTGCACCTGCACCTGCTGCGCCACCGGCACCGCCGGCGCCGGAACCGCCAGCAGCAGCACCCTGCTGCTGGGCAACAACACCGGTTGCGGCCATGATGGCCAGCGCGGAAACTGCGATAATGTTCTTCATGTCTTCAAAACTCCTGTGGAGATATGGGATATCCTCGCAGGGACCCTAAGTCAGGCCCCGTTTCTTTTCAACGCCCTGCCTAGCATCAAGATCCTTGCTTTTTCGTTTTTATTTCGCCGTTGCCCAAAAAACGCGACACCCTGCGGCCATATCGGCAAGGTTTTGCCCCCCGCGGCTCAGATCACGACCTGACGCAACCGGATATAGCCCACCTCCGGCCCGGCCCATTGCCGCGACTGCCACAGACGACCACTGCGGGAATCAACCCAGTAGTCATTGACGACATGCCCGCCCTGCGGCCCGGTGCAGCGTTCCTGCACATGGCGGGTGGCATAGCGGAGCCCCACGATCTCCAGTTCATGCGCGCCAAGGTCTTTCACCTCGCAGGCCAGCCGCACCCGGTAGGAGGCACTGTCATCGCCGCGGAACTCATAGCTGCGCTGGCCCCCGCCTGCCGGTCCCCTGGGTCCCTGCCCGTCCGCCGGCACGTCGGCGGACAGCAGCGTGCCGCGCAGCCCGCGGGTGGAGATCAACAGCCCGTCGCGAAACCCGAAGGTGATATTGTCCACCGTGCGCCAGACCTCGATTCGCCCGGGCAGGTCGTCCTGGCGCGCCAGTTGCAACGTCACGTAGTCCCGCAGATCCTCCGACTCGATCACCACCTCCAGATGTGGCTCCTCGATACTGTCCAGCAGCACCCGCGTCAGGGTGGGCGGCTGCGGTTTTTCCTTGCCCCAGGGCAGCTGCTCCCGCAGCACCTGGCCGATTTCCAGCTCCAGCGGCGTGTCTTCCGGCCCGCGGGCGCAGCCGGCCAGCACGGTCAGCCCCAGCAGCGCCGCCGGGATGTGGCGCAGCAGATGTCTCATTCCCAGAACCTCGCGCGTTGTTCCTGCAGGCTCTTGCGGTGGGCGCTGCGCACCTGGCCATAAAGCCGCCCCGGCACCGACACCCGCTGCCCCCCGTCCCGCTGCACCGGACGGATGGTCAGCCCGTAGGCGTTGCGCGAGGGCTGGCCGAGCAGCCAGCCGAGCGGGATCGACAGCTTGATCCCCTTGTCAAAGGAACCCTCGCCGAAGTCCTCCGCCGAGACATTGGTCAGGGTAAAAAAGCCCCCCAGCTGCCAGCCATTATTGAAGGTCCGGGTCAGCGACACTGTGCCGCCGATGTCACCGGCCAGATAGCGGCCCGCATCCACCTGCAGCAGGTAGTTCTTCGGCAGCTCCAGATAGGCCGAGGCATGCCCCGTCAGCACGTCATAGTCACGAAAGCCGAACCGCTGGTTGAAATCGCGCTGGCGCACATAGTTCAGCTCCGCCCCCAGGCCAAGCCGGCTGTTCGGCGGCTTCCACAGGAGTTCCCCGGACAGCCCGCCATACATGCTTTCGAAATACCCCACCGAGGCGCGCGCATAGAGGTTGCGGCCCGGCGTCCAGCGCCGTTCGCCATAAAGCTGCTCCAGCGTGGTGTCGAACTGGGCGTATTCATGCTGATCGGTGCGCACCGCCGGCAGCTTCGAGTTGCCCGGACGGCCATCGGCCACATTGCCCCAGACCCGCTGCCGCAGCGCCCCTGCGAATTTCCAGCCCGGCGCCGGGCTGTAGCTGGCCTTCAGATCGACGCCGAAATCGATGCGGAACGGCACCGACGGGTCAAAATAGGACGGCGAGGTATAGGGAGTGAAGGAGGTGGAAAACGCCGGATAGAGCTCTTCCGAGACCAGGGCCTCGGAGGCAACCGGACCGGCATCCTTGACCGCGGCCACCGCCCAGATCGCATCCGCCGCCTCTGGCGAGAACTCCAGCGCCTCCAGGTCGGAGCGGCGGATCTCCACCGCAGACAGCCCCAGGCCCCCGGAGGTGGGCACGATCCGGAAGGTCTCGACCGAGGGCGGCAGGCTGCGCGCCATCGCCCGCGCCGTGCGCCCCACCGCCAGCGATTGCGACAGGTAGCGGGTGTTGCGAATGCGGGCCTCGGCGCGGGTGCCCTCCAGCGTCACGCTTTCCAGGATCAGACCGTCCTGCTGGAGCGCTTCGGCCAGGAGGTCGCGGGTCTTGACGCGGGCCGTGCGGCTGCCGGCCCAGCTCTCGGTCCACAGCGCCTCATCCTGCGCCCAGACGCTGCGGGGCACCACCGGCGTCGGCGCCGGAAGCTGCATGCGCGTGGCCGGATGGCGCGGGTTCGTCTGTATCTGGGCGGTGATGCCGAATTCCGATCCATAGAGGTAATAGGCCCCCAGGCGCAACTGCCGGCTGGCCTGGTATTCCACCCCGAAATTGAAATCCGACTTGCGCTCGAACACACTGGCCTGTTGCGTCTCCTGCACATACGCATCCGAGGAATACTCCGCCTTCACCCCCCATTTTCCATAGGTCCATTCCACCCCGGCAAAGGGCGCCACATCGCCGCGGAACCACTGGTCAGTGGACAATTCGCCGCCGGTATCCCCGGCGGTAAAGCTGCCCCGATCACCCAGCGTGGCGATGCTGCCGCTGGAGCCGAGACGCCCCCAGCCCAACCCTGCGGTGACCTTGAGCCGCCCCGGCAGCGACCGGGGGGTCAGGTGCTTTGTCGCAACCAGATACTCCCCACTGTAAATCCCCGTGCCGGCAAAATCCTGCAACCCCACCGCAACAGCAGGGCGATAGCGCCCTTCGTCCCAGAGGCGGAACCGCACATCGAAATTGCGGTCGTAGTAATCCCCGAACCCAAAGAGATTTCGGTCCTTGGTTTCGGTATAGCGAAACCCCACCATAACGCCCGGCAAGGCCTGCGCCAGCAAGTTGATCCGCGTGATACCGGCAAAACTGGCAACCGAAGGCGCAAATTGTGCATCCGGCATCATCTCGGCAGTGGGCATGTCGATCAGCCCCGGCATCCCGTAGAAATTGAGGCTCGGGGTCTCCGGCCAGGCAAAGCCCTGCGGCGTGTCGGTGTCGGCCATCAGCGGCGCCGCGAGGCCACTACCAAGCGCGAGGACCATCCAGAAAGGCGCGGCGCGCTGGGGCGTCCGGGGGCTGCGGCGTGTCACGGGCGGGGGTATCCTTGGTCCGTCATCTGTCCTGTCGTCCGGCCCGTCGGTGGCACCGGTGTTTCCTGCTTACTGCCCCAGTTGCCCGCCCCGTTCAACGGGCGGGTGCCGCTTTCTGGGCCGCTGTGGCTTTTCAGGACATCTTGCGGTCCTCCTGCGGCTGCACATAGCCCTCGACCCAGCGCGCGATCACCCGCCGCGCACCGGCGCCATCGCCCGCCGCCACCACCTGGCGCAGCGCCCGCATCAGGGCGGCCACCTCGATTTCCGACAGCACCGCCTCGCGGGCGCAGAAGATCTTGGGATGGGCGGTGGTGGTCAGTTCGGTGGAGAGCGTCAGCTCCTCCTCCATCTTCTCGCCGGGGCGCAGCCCGATGATGTCGATGGCAATATCCCCGTCGGGGTTCGCCGCATCGCGCACCTGATATCCGGCGGCCTCGATCACCTGGCGGGCCAGTTGCAGGATCGACACCGGCTCGCCCATGTCGAGCACAAAGACCTCGCCCCCCGCCGCCTCGGCTCCGGCCTGGAGCACCAGCTGCACCGCCTCGCGGATGGTCATGAAGTAGCGTTTGACCCGCGGGTCGGTGACGGTGACCGGTCCCCCCCGGGCAATCTGTTCCTGAAACAACGGGATCACCGACCCCGAGGAACCAAGCACATTTCCGAACCGCACCATGGTAAAGACCGTGCGGCCGGCAGACCCATCCCCCTGCGGCCCGGAGCGTGAGGCCAGATCCTGCACGATCAGCTCGGCCATCCGCTTAGAGGCGCCCATCACATTGGTCGGGCGCACCGCCTTGTCGGAAGAAATCAGGATGAAGCGTTCGACGCCGTATTCCGCCGCCGCCCGCGCCAGGGTCTGGGTGCCAAAGACATTGTTGGCCAGACCGGGCAGGGGGTTGGCCTCCACCAGCGGCACGTGTTTATAGGCGGCGGCATGCAGCACCACCTGCACCCGGTGCCGCTCCAGAACCCGGCGCACCTGGCGCGGATCGGTGACCGACCCCAGGACCGGCACCAGCGGAATATCCGCGTCTTCCAGCTGCTGGGAGAGTTCCTGGTGAATGGTATAAAGCGCCAGCTCCGACAGTTCATACAACACCAGCTTGCTGGGGCGGCAGGCCAGGATCTGGCGGCAGAGTTCCGAGCCGATCGATCCCCCGGCCCCGGACACCAGCACCACCCGGTCGGCATAGGACTGGGCGCAGGCCTGGAGCGGCACATCACAGGCGTCGCGGCTGAGGAACCGCTGCGGCGGCACCGGCGTCAGCTTGTCCACCAGCGCCTCCTCGCCGATCAGCTGGGCAAAGGAGGGCAGCGCCTGCACCTCCAGCCCCAGCTTCTGCATGCGCTGGATGATCTGTGTCTGTTTCGGCTGGCTCTGAGAGGGCATCGCCAGCAGCACGCGTTTGACGTCGCGCCCTTTGACCACCTCGGCGATCCGGGTCGGCGCATAGACCGGCAAACCAACCAGCGTCAGCCCCTGGAGCGATTTGTTGTCGTCGACAAAGGCGACCGGATCGATCCCATCATGGGCCTTGAGCGCCTGCGCCAGCTGGGTGCCGGTATTGCCGGCGCCATAGATCAGCACCCGCGCCCGCGGCCGCGCCCGGCGGTAGAGCGCCAGCACCATCTGCAACATCACCGCCCGCGCCGCCACCATCATCAGCAGGTAGCTGAGGCCAAAGACCACATGCACCCCCAACGGCAGTTCCGGGCCGAACAGCGCGCAGAGCCCGGCCTCGGCCGCCGCCACCACGGTGGCCAGAAGCGCGGTGAGGCTCACCGCGTGGCGTTCATAGGCGATCAGCTGCACCTGCGGCAGCCCCAGCCAATAGGACAGCCCCGCCGCCAGCAGCAGGATATAGGGCAGCACCGGCAGCATCTGCCCCAGCAGAACCAGGGGAGAGACCGGCATGTTTTGCAGCACCAGGGCAAACAGCAACGCGACCGGAAGCAGCAGCAAGTCCAGCGTCAGAAAGATCGTGGCCTTGTTCTGACGGGTCAGTCGCTCCACGAATTTCAACATGTTCGTCACCTCAAATCGCGGGCGTCCTACGCCCGTCTTCAATCGCGTTCCTGATCCAATACACGGGTCGAAATCATCACATCCCCCTCACGGTTTTATGCGCGCGCCGGCACCCGCGCCATAGGTTTCCCACGGAATAAATCCAGAAATACGATGTTTTCGCCCGTTCTGTCGTTAACGCATCCCGTTATCGGCAGAGTTGCGCCGGTACTGCCCGAGAAACAGGCACGCGCGGATGCGGCAGGGAATGGCGGGGAGGCCGCCGGGTCAGGTAGGTCAGCACCTCTTACGCATTGTTTCGCGCACGAAACAATAGGTCAGCACTACTTACCCAATGTTTCGCACGCGAAACAATAGGTCAATAAGGCTGACCTACATTGACTTCTCCTGGATCCATCGCGCCAAGCACGCCTCCAGACGCAAAACAGGCGCCCCGGAGGACGCCTGCCTGTCTCGAACAAAGAGGGCATCGCGCAGGATCAGCGTTGGGCAAACCAATCCTGCAGGGCCTGCACCATATCCGGCGTGACACCGTCACCGCGCAATTCGATCTTTCGGGTCTCTTCCGTGAAGGTCAACGTCACCCCGGGGGCTGCTTCCAGCGAAACGCGGCTTTGCGCAGGACGGGACGGGCGCGGAGGAGAGGAGGCCTCGGAGGATTGCGCAGGGGCGGACTGCGCGGGCGTCGGGGCAGAGGAGGGCAGGGGATCAGAGTCTAAATCCTCATTTAGTCTCGCATCCCAAGCCGCAATATGCCCATGCAAGACCGCCAGCTCCTCAGAGACATTCTGGCAATCCGACGCAATCAGATTGTCGGCCAACTCGCGGCCAAAGCGGGGATTCTCCTCAAGATGGCGGGCGATGGCGAGACCCAGTTTTTCGGGGATCGCGGTCGGATAGCGCAGCACATCGTCCAGCGCCTCCACCAGCGTCACAAAGCTCGCGATCTTGGAGCGTTTGGCGCGGGGGATATTCTGAAACAGCCCCAAAAGCGCCTTGCGCTGATCCGGATAGACCCCCTCTGCCAGCGCCTGCACCGCGATGCGTGCGCGTTCATAATGGCTGAGGTTCACCCGGATCTCGTTTTCCTCGACCATCGCGAGATAGGCGTCCGCCGCGCTTTCGGGGCGCACCACCAGCGCTTTGACAGTGGCGAATTTAGGGTCTGAAGTCTCTTGATAGAGTCTGCGCAGCGCCGTCAGACGCCGCCAGCCGGAGATCAGCCCATGGGTTTTCTCGCCATGGGCGTCTTCGCGTTTGACCACCTCGATCGGGGTGTGCTGACCACGGGCCCGGAGCGACTCCATGAGGCCCAGCATGTCGTCCTCACCTTGCTCGATGCGGTCGCGCACAAGGTAGGTCTCGTCAATGGCCGACAGTGGCAGCTCTTCGATCATCAGCCCCTTGGTGCGGGCCTGTTCCAATACGCTTGAGAGTTCTTCGAGCGCGGCGGAGGCAGAAGTGTCAGAGGCCACCTGCGCGATCGGAGCCGCCCCCATCGAGAGCGGGCCGGGGGCCGCGGCGGGGCTTTTGTCACTGCCGCTCAGATAGGTGGGCTGGGCCGGGGTCAGCCGTTTGCGTTTTGCCATTCTCGTCGTCCTTCCTCATCCCGCCACTCGGAGCACCAGGCCCAGAGTATCGCAGTCCCATCCTAATGCCGCCTCAGGAGGCCGCGCGCTCGGCCTGCAACGCCAGTTCCTCGCGGCGCCAGACGCCGTTGAGCAACCGCTTGAACGCCGCATAGGTTTCATCAAATGTCTCGCGCCCCCGGGCATAGGTCTCGCGGTTGAAGTCGCGGTAATCCGCCTCGTAGATGCCATTGACCTGCTCGCCCGCCTGACCGATCAGCGCGGTGTAATCCTGCCGGT
The DNA here is from genome assembly GCF_022348185.1 of Epibacterium sp. Ofav1-8. Classification (GTDB taxonomy): domain Bacteria; phylum Pseudomonadota; class Alphaproteobacteria; order Rhodobacterales; family Rhodobacteraceae; genus Epibacterium. The sequence goes on along the minus strand of NZ_JAKRFD010000019.1, from coordinate 44,994 downwards.
GCGGCGACAGGGTCGGGCCCATATAGGCCTGCACCAGCCCCGCCAGCTCGCCCTGTTGGGCGCCGTCATAGCGGGTGATCACCGCGCGCACCGCATCCCATTCAAAGCCGATCTCGGGCCGCCCCAGGGCACGGGCGGCGAGGTTCTCGCCCTCCTCTATCGAAGCAAAGGTGGAATGCAGCATGTCAAAGAACCGCCCGGTACTGTCGAACTCCAGAAACGACGCGCCCATCGGCACCAGCAGAATGTCGGCGGCCGAAAGCCCGTTGATGGTGAGGTAGCCAAGGGCCGGGGGCGTGTCGATAAAGACCACATCGTATTGATCGAGCACCCCGTCGGCCTCCAGCCGGTCGGTGAGCGCATCCCAGAGTTTCCACGCGCGCGCCGCCATCCGCCAGACCGGGATCTGGAACTCGGCCCAATACAAATTCAGCTGCGCGCCAATCAGATCAATGTTGGGCCAATGGGTCGGCTGGATCACATCCGCCGCCGTCATCTCCATCGCGGCGGTGAGGCTCTCATCGAGGGGCTGCGGTGCGTCGCCCCGATCCAGACGGCGCTGGTTTTCCACCCGCAGATGTTCGCCATAGTGACGCGCCAGCAGCGGGAAGGCGGTCTTCCACTCATCCTCGACCTTGCCGCCAAAGATTGAGGTCATCGAGCCTTGGGAATCCAGATCGATCACCAGCACCTTGTAGCCATCCAGCGCCGCCGACATCGCCAGATGTGCGGCGGTCGAGGTCTTGCCAACGCCGCCTTTGAAGTTCGCCACCGCCACCAGTTTGGCGGCCAGCCCTTCGGGGCGGTAGGGCAGGTAGTTCTTGGCCTTTGATCCTTGCGCGGCAAAAAACGCCCGCAGCCGCAGCACCTCATCCAGAGTGAACCACTTGGCGCCGCCTTCGGTTTCCGACCGCCCCTGCGGCAGATCAGGATTGGCTTTGAGCACCCGACGAAAATGGGCCTGCGCCACCGGGATCAGATAGCGGGTGATTTCCCAGGTGGAGAACAGACGCAGGTGTTTTGCCCCTTCTTCATTGAGTCCGCGACTGGCGAGATCGGCACGCCCCCGGGCGCAGCCTTCGGCAATCTCGGCAAAGCGGGCAGTGTCGGTGGGCTGGTCCAGCTCCGCCATCGCCGCATCGGGATCAATGTTGAAATAGGGGGGCAGGGCGGTGCTTGCCTTGCTGTGGATATCCTTGGCCATCCTGCGTCATGCCTCATGTTGGAACAGAGGATGCCCTGCCCGGGTTTGCCCGGATCACCACCCTCTATGTATCGCCTTTTTCACAAGATATCAGAAAAGGCGGCAGGTGGAAGCATTATGATGACATTGCCATTATTTTCTAAGCAAATCCGACACTTGCAACAGGTGATATTGCTGGTGTCGGAGGTCTGAACAGGAGGGGTGAAAAAAACATGTCCTGTTATTATTGTGTTATTTCTAGTTAAGGCAGAGCATGGGCATCTGCAAAGTCCTTTTTTTATTGGGCTTTGGCGGTGAAATTCTGAGATGCGCGACTCTGAAACCCCGATGAAATGACTCTGAACCCCCGATCTGCTGACTCCGAACCCCCGTTGTGCGGGGCTGTGGATAACCCTAGGGTGAGTGTAATCAAAACCACGAAGGCGAATCCGGCGGCACAGCGGGACGCACATCGTGGAACAGGCAGAGCAGTGAGACTGAATACATGACCAGCGCGGTGAGCGGGGCCGGGGGCTATCCACCCGAAGGGCAGGGGGCATATTTCCTCTGTGACATCTTCGATGCGATGCCGAAGAATGATCTGGCATCGATGGAGCATCCGTTGTTTTCGCTCAGCACGCGGCCCGACCGGCGCATTCTGAACTACGAACACAACGGCGCCGAGATCACCGTGACGCCGAGCGTCAAGGGGCTGGCGACGATCCACGACAAGGACATTCTGATCTTCTGTGTGAGCCAGCTGATGGCGGCGCTCAATGCGGGCCGTCAGGTGAGCCGCACGCTGCATCTGACGGCGCATGATCTCTTGATGGCCTGCAACCGCGAAACCTCGGGCGATGCCTACCGGCGGCTGCGCGAGGCGTTTGAGCGGCTGGCGGGTACCCGGATCACCACCAATATCACCACCGGCGGACAGGAAATCACCTCGGGCTTTGGCCTCATCGAGAGCTGGGAGATTGTGCGCAAATCCCGGGGTGGGCGCATGGTCTCGGTGGCGGTGACGCTGTCGGACTGGCTGTTTCGGGCGGTGCTGTCGAAATCGGTGCTGACGCTCAGCCGCGATTATTTCCGCCTGCGCAAACCGCTGGAGCGGCGCATCTACGAGCTGGCGCGCAAGCACTGCGGACGTCAGGACAGCTGGCAGATCTCGGTGGAGACGCTCCTGAAGAAATCCGGCTCCGCCAGCCCGCGCCGGGTCTTTCGCAAGATGATCCGCGACATGATCGAGGCCCAGCCCTTGCCCGATTACGAGATGGCAGAGCTGGAGGGCGACATCATCCGCTTTGCCCAGAAGGACAAACTGCTGGAGACACCGCCGCCGGTGGTCTCCGAAGCGGCCCGCGACGAGGCGCGCCGCCTGCTGCCGGGGGCGGATGTCTACGCGCTGGAGGCTGACTGGCGCGCGGTCTGGGCCCGCTCGGGGGGGCCACGTCTGAGAAAGCCCGATGCGGCCTTCCTGGGCTGGGTGCGCAAACGGGCAGGTGCCTGAGCGGGCGGTTTTTGAGGGGCGCGCGCTGATGGCCTGGCGCCGTTGCGGAGGTTACCTTTTGGTGGGGCCCGCCGGGGGCCGCCGCCGCGCGGGAAACCACATGTCCCGGTGCGGCATGTGGTTTTCGGCTGTCTGTTGTGCAGCTAAGGTGCAAGCGCCGCAGAGCGGCCAATCGCATCGAGAGAGAGCAGGGGAGCAACGGCAATGAAACTGCTGTTTGTGCATCAGAACATGCCGGGTCAGTATCGCGAGCTGGTGAAATGGCTTGTCGCGCAGGGCGGGCATGAGCTGGTGTTCCTGAGCCAGCGGGGCGATGTGAAGATCGCGGGCGTGCGCACGGTGGTCTATGCGCCCTTCCACACGCCGGCAAAGGAGGCCTTTGGCCTGGCCCGGGACTGGGAAGCGGCGGCGGGGGCGGGCTTTGGCGCCGTGCAGGCGATGCAGAAATACGAGGCCGAGACCGGCTTTCGCCCCGACATCATCCTCGGCCATACCGGCTGGGGGGAGTTGTCCTTCTTCAAGGATCTGTGGCCGGATGTGCCGATCCTCGGCTTCTTTGAATATTACTACAATATGGAAGGCGGCATGGTCGGCTTTGACCCCGAACAGCCCGCCGGGGCCCATGCGCCCTATTTCAACCGCGCCCGCAACGTGGTGCCCTGCCTCAACCGCGAGGTGGTGGATCTGGGCCATGTGCCGACCTACTGGCAGCGCGACCGCTTTCCGGCCTCGTTCCATGACATGATGTATGTCTGCCACGATGGCATCCGGGCGGACCGGTTGCAGGCCAATCCGGATGCGCAGATCGCGCTGGGGCGTCTGGGCCATCCGCTGTCGCGCGGGGATGAGGTGGTGACCTATGTGGCCCGCAACATGGAGCGCGCGCGCGGGTTTCACATCATGATGCGGGCGCTGCCGGAGATCCAGGCCGCGCGGCCCAATGCGCGCATCCTGATGATCGGCGGCAACGAGGTCTCCTACGGGCGCGAGAGCGACCACCCCGGCGGCCTGCGCGGCGAGATGGAGGCGGAGGTCGGCGACCGCGTCGACTGGAGCCGGGTGCACTTTCTGGGCCGGGTGCCCTACGGCGATTTGTGCCGCATCATCCAGCTGTCGCGCTGCCACGTCTATCTGACCATGCCCTTTGTCCTCAGCTGGTCGCTTTTGGAGGCGATGGCGATGGAGGCCACCATCGTGGCCGCCGATGTGGCGCCGGTGCGTGAGGCGATCACCCATGGGGACACCGGCCTGCTGGTGGATTTCTTCGACCCGGAGGCGCTGGCCGCGCAGGTGGTGGAGGTGCTGGCCCGCCCGGCGGAACATGCGGAGCTGGGCGCGCGGGCCCGGGCGCGGGTGCTGCGGGATTATGATTTCCTGACCCGCTGCCTGCCGGAGCATCTGCGCCAGATCAACCGGCTGGTCAGCACCGCGCCGCCGATCCGGATCGACGCGGGCTGAGCACGCCGCCACAGGGGGCCGCGCCGCCAGGAGCAGGCCGCGCGGCCTGCTTCAGCCGTCCACGGCGGCGGCGATGATCTGGTCGATCGTCCCGTCCGCCATCATCGCCGTCAGGGCGCGGTCCATATCGGCGGCAAATCCTTCGGCCTCGGTGCCCTGCCAGCTGCCGCGAAAGCCGATCATGCTGTCTTCGACCGAGGTATCGAGCACCTGGGTGATGCCGCTGAGCCCCAGCGCTCCCATGGCGATCTGTGCGGTCAGCTGCTCCTGCACGTAGCAATCGATACGGCCGGCGGCGAGTTTCTTCAGGTTGAGATCGGTGGTCGGCGCCTCCTGAAGCGAGATCAGGCCGCTGGCGACCAGGTCAAAAAACTCCGGTCCCGGGGTGCCGAAACCGGCGTTGTTGCCGAATGTGAGCCCCTTGAAGTCCTGCGGATAGGACCAGTCGGCTTCGGCCACGCCATCGCGGCAGTAGACGGAGACGTTCTCGGTGAAAGGCGCCACCGAATAGGTGCCGATCCAGGGGCGGCTGTCGGGCTTGTGGTAGGTGCCGACCAGACCATGGGCCTGCCCGCTTTCGACCAAGTTCACGGCGCGCGACCACGGCACCGCCTCCAGAACGACGTCATAGTCGCCCTCGATACGGGTCAGGGCTTCGGTGATCACCTCCGCCCAGATGCCGGTGGGGCGTTTGCCATCCTTGGTCATATAGGGGGCATAGGCCTCGTCCTGGACCAGGCGGATGGTCTCGGCAAAGGCGGGGGCGGAAAACAGGGAGAGGGCACAGGCGGCGGTGGCCAGGAGCGTGCGACGGGACATGGGTGTTCCTTTCTGCTGCAAGGGGGCTGTCCCGGTTGGCCTAGCAGGCGCGCATTAAGGCCCGCTGAAAATTTTATGCCCAGTTTATGGTCGGGGATCGGGCCAGTTCTGTTGCCCGGGGCCGCGTTGCCGGGGCGGGCAGCACTGGTCTTTCGCCTGTGTGCCGCCTACACAGGAGCCAGATGATGCTCCTTCCTCCATCCCCAGTGCCCGGAGACCGCCACATGACTCCCCGACAGATGACCCTCGACGAGACCCTGGCCGAAATGGCCCGCGTGCTGACGGTGGAAGCGGCCGCGCTGACCCGGATGGCGGGCGACGTCGGCGACGCGCAGCTCAAGGCGATCGAGATCCTCGAGGCCATGGAAGGCCGCGTGATTGTGTCGGGCGTCGGCAAGTCCGGCCATATCGGCAACAAGATCGCCGCCACCCTGGCCTCGACGGGGACGCCGGCGCAATTTGTACATGCCACCGAGGCCAGCCACGGCGATCTCGGCATGGTGACGCCGCGCGATGTCTGCCTGGTGATCTCCAATTCCGGCGAGACGTCTGAACTGGCCGATATCGTCACCTACAGCCGCCGCTTTGCGATTCCGCTGATTGCCATCACCCGCAAGGCCGACAGCACCCTGGCCGCGCAGGCCGATGTGGTGCTGCTGCTGCCCGACGCGCCCGAGGCCTGCGGCATCGGCATGGCGCCCACCACCTCGACCACGGCGACGCTGGCGATGGGCGATGCGCTGGCGGTGGCCCTGATGAAGCGGCGCGGCTTTGAGCGCGAGGATTTCAAGGTCTTCCACCCCGGCGGCAAGCTGGGCGCGCAATTGATGCTGGTGGACGGGCTGATGCACACGGGCGAGGCCTTGCCGCTGGTGGCACCGGACACCCCGATGTCGGAGGCGCTTTTGACCATGACCGCCAAGGGCTTTGGCCTGGCCGGTCTGGTCGAGGGGGGGCGGCTGACTGGCATCATCACCGACGGCGATTTGCGCCGCAACATGGACGGGTTGATGGCGCGCACCGCGGGCGAAGTGGCCACCCGCGGCCCCAAGGTGATCCGGCGCGGCTCGCTGGCCTCCGAGGCGCTGCACGAGATGAACAGCCGCAAGATCTCGGCCTTGTTCGTGCTGGATGACGCGGACCGGGTGGCGGGGCTGCTGCACATCCACGACTGCCTGCGCGCGGGCCTGGGCTGAGCGGCGGCGGGTCCCTCTGTCCTGCCTGTCAGGCGAAGGCGATGGGGCGCGGGGCCGCAGGTGGGCGGATCGGTCGGCCACCTGCGCTGGATGATGCTGCACAGGCAGCGGTACGGGCGGACCTTGAGGCCGGGATGACCGTCGCCGCCGTGGCGCGGCGCTACAACACGTCCCATCAAACCATTCTGCGCATCCGCGACGCAAGGAAACAATCCTGATCTCTTCTTGCCGAATGCAGTGTGTCACACGGCAGCTCTAGCCGGCGAGCCCGCAATAGACCTCTTTGGGCGCTGTTTTGCTGACAGCTGATATCGGGATTGAGGTTTGCCGTCTCGGGTTCCATATTGTGCACGCATTGGTTGATTTGTTTAAGGCGTCTGATGATGCAGGCGGAAGATGATTACTGGCTTGATCTGGGCCGCGCAGCGGATGCGGCTCCAGGCGCTCTCCCCAGCGCAGGCGGAGAAGAAATCTGCGGAGTTGAGCCGCTGGGAGTTCAATTCGGTGTCTGGCCTCAGAAGACCGTGCCGGATACTCTGCAAACCCCGTTGTTCGGCCCTCTTGCGGACGGCTGCGAAACGGGGACGGGCTGTTTCGCCATTCTGGACGGAGCCAAAATCGCGAACCTGCCGGACGTTCTCATGGCCTCGGGTTTGCCGCACCGATGCCTGTTTCAGGGGGACGCTTTTGACACCTTGGGCGATGCCGCACCGTGGATTGTGCAGCTTGACGCTGGCAGCAGCCTGACCCGGCAGCTGTTCACCACAGGGGCGGAGCCAACGCAGTTCTGGGATCGTGAGCCGGGGCTTTATCTGCGGTCATCACAGGACCTGGATGCGCTGTGGCAGCACTTCAGGACCTTTACCCGCGTGCGTAACAGTCAGGGCGACTGGGTCTTTTTCCGCTTTTGGGAGCCCCATGTCGCCCAGGCCTGCCTGGAGGCCGGATATCTGCGTTATTTCCACGGTTCCGAGCAGCAGATGGCCGCGGCAGTGATCTGCTGCAACGTGCTGGAGCAGTGCACATTGCATCACGCCCCGGAGCATCCCGGCACCGCGCCCGCCTGCCAGCTCAGTCGCGCACAGGAACAGGCGATGGCCCTGGCGGTCGCACGGCGGCGGCGGATCGAGATGGCCCTGGCTCTGCGCTGCTCGTTTCCCGTGCAAACCGCCGGCAGGTCCCGCGACGATCTGCACAGCATGGTCGCGCAGGTCGCCCAGCGAATGGGCGTCTACGGCATTCGCAAGCTGCGCAGCATTCATGTCCTGGCCAGTTGGCAGCTGTTCTTCGGTGAGCGCTTTGAACAGCGTGATCCGGCCGGCCAGCTGATCCAAATTCTTGCAGGCCATTTGGACGAAGACGCCAAGCTGGCCCAACTGGAGCGCCGCATGGATGCGCTGCATGAGACAGGAGCGCTGTGATGGCAGATGGTAGCCCCCAAACCCCGGCACCCAGCGCAGTTGCTGCCCAGGCCCGGGCGGGCGCGCCTGCGGCGCAGGGCGACATGGACCGGATATGCCTGCCATGCGCGGGGCTGATCCGGGTCGAAGCCTGCTACCGGGATGCCTGGACCACACCGCTGACCAATGCCTGTGTGCGGGTCGAGGACAGCACAGGCGTTGTTGTGGACGGCGCGGTCCGCACGGAACCCCTGATCGCCCATGGCCTGAAAGACGGGGACGCGCCGACCGCCCCGCTGACCACAATGGGAACTACCCCGCCCATCGAAGTGGCACAGGGGACTTCGGAGGTCACGCTGGTGCCGCAGGGGGCCGGAGAGGCTGACGCCGGTATGGGCGACCTGGGCGCGGCGCTGGCCGGGTTCCGGGACGATGCGCTGGTGAAGCTGCAGCCCTATGTGCTGGAATGGGAAGCCAGAGGCCTCCTGTCCATCCCTGAGGCGCGGTTCCGGGGTGTCGGCAAGGGTTTGTCCGCCTGGTACCAGGGCGAGGCCGATTTCTGGGGCGGTGTCAGCGACCGCGCCGTTGCAGCCTATCAAAACGCCCAGAACTGGCATGACGCTTATGTCGCCCGCCAAAGCCCGTTTGAGCAGGGCATGATGCAGTACGGCGGCCCCTTCGGCGCGATTGCGGTGTACGGGACATCCTTGGTCGAAACCGCCGCCGAAACCGTTTCGGACTGGATCAGCGGCGCCGATGATCTGGCCGCCTATATCGCCACCATCATGGCGGCGATGCGCGATCTGGCCTCGGGCACCGTGGATCTGATGGAGGCCGCGCTCGACAGCCTGCGCGCCCTCCCAGGCGAGACGGGGCGGCTGTTCGCGCAGCTCATCGACAACGGCCAGGATTGGATCGAGCGGCTGGTGTTGATCGCCAGCGAGACCAACGCCTTTGAATACGTCTTCCACGTTTTCATGGCAGTGGCGATGAACATGACGCCCAATTTCTGGGCCGAGATGGCGGGGGTGGTCAGCGGCTTCCTGCTGCCGGAGGTGCTGATCGAGATCATCCTGGCGGTCATCGCGGCCTTCACCGGTGGTGGCGGCATCGCGCTGCTTGCCGGCCGCCTGGCCACCTTTGTGGCCAAGCTGCGTGGCTTGGCTGTCAAAGCCAAAAGCCTCGGCGTTCTGGCCAGCATCGTCGAGGCCTTCGGCAAGGCGATCACGGCCCTGGGAAAAATCGGCAAAGGCCTGCACGACGAGATCGAAGCCTTCACCCGCGCTGGTGCCGATGGTGTGGCCCGCATCCGCCACCGGGTGAACCAGTACAAGGTGGAGATCGACCCCAACACCCTGGGCATGAACGGCGGCAACATCAGAATTACCCGTAAACGCAGGGCCGGGCTAACGGACGAAAAAATAAAAGAAATTGTAGGCACTCCAAAAGGTCAGAGGCCTGATCCATCGACCTATATGAGCAAGGCTGAAATTGATGAGCATTTGGCCAAGTTTGACGACGGCGCAGTACGCGTGACGCCTGCGAGCGCTATCGATCAATATGGTACAGCAGGCCCTCCGGGCGGTTTTGTCATGCCAAAGTCCGAGTTTGATAACTTGGTGCAAAAGTCAGGAGGGAACTTAGCGAATATTGAGAAGCGGCTTGGGTTGGACGCAGGATCATTGTCAAACGGGGAAATGGTCGCGGTGCGTATCGACCCTGAGGATTTCAATGGTCTGAGGATCCCGTCTGGGAACGAACTTGGCGCGAACAGTCATTGGTTACCAGGTGGATATACTTCCGGAGGTGCGCCGGAAGCTGTTATGGACTTCGACGGAGTCCCATTCGAAGTTATGAAGATAGGAAATCAATAATGGTTGAGTTTGGAAAAAAAATTTATCCTCCCAAGAAGGGGGCGACCGTCGAGAAAACCGATACATCAATAAAGGGCCCTCACTGGTCAATCACTCTTATCGACGGCAAATATGTTTATGAATATGTGTCTGGAAGTCACGGAGGCGGGATTAAACGGCACGTTGTTAGCAAGGAAGACTTTGAAGCGGTTCATGCAGGCCGCATGACAGACTATGATTTGGCGCTAAAGTACGACTTGAGTTGAAACATTTGAATACTTCGAAACTGAAACCTAAGGCGCACTGCTGCGCCGCGTGAAGTACACGGAGCACCGTCACCGCTGCCGCGGTTTCGGCATCGATCACGATATAGTTGGGCGGACCACCAGTTCCCGTATTCCCTCCACCTTGCCGGAAACGTCATCAGGTCTGCGACTGCCGGGGCCTTCCATTTGAGTTTAGGCATGGCGCTTCCCGTCAATCAGGGTGTGGGCTTCCTGCATCACCTGATCGTGCGGTGTGTCGCTGGGCACGGGGCGGAAAGCGCCTCCTGCAGTTTTGCACGGCCCCAGGCATCATAGGCGTTGAACCGCTCCTTGTTTGCCGGAGACCCAGAAGTATGGATACTGGGTCATGGTAAAGACGAAGCACGGAACACGTTATCCAGAAGAATTGCGCGCCAGAGCGGTGCGGATGGTTTTGGATCACGAGAGCGAATACGCGAGCAAATCGGCGGCACGCACGGCGTCAGTGCGGGTCTTCGGTGCTGGTGTAGTCCCGGTACCATTGCACAAAGCGGGCCACGCCCTCGTCGATGCCGGTCTGCGGCACATACCCGGTAAGCCGGTGCAGCAAGGTGGCGTCGGCCCAGGTTGCGGGCACGTCGCCGGGCTGGATCGGCATCAGGTTGCGCTGCGCCACACGGCCGGTGGCCCGTTCGATGGCGGCAATATAATCGGTCAGCGGCACCGGGGTGGAGTTGCCGATATTGACCACACGGAACGGGGCCACCGGCGACAGGCTGTCCCCGGCGGGCACCTGGCCGTCCTCGGGGCGTTCGGGCACCGCGGCCATCAGGCGGCGGATCGCCTCCACCAGATCTTCCACATAGGTGAAATCCCGCTGCATGTTGCCGTGGTTGTAGACGTCGATGGGACGGCCCTCGAGGATCGCCTTGGTGAATTTGAACAATGCCATGTCGGGCCGCCCCCAGGGTCCGTAGACGGTGAAGAAGCGGAACATGGTCACCGGCAGGTCGAACAGATGGGCATAGGAATGTGCCATATGTTCGGTTGATTTCTTGGTGGCCGCGTAAAAGGACATCTGGTGGTCGGCTTTCTGGTCCTCGCGATAGGGCATCTCGGAATTGGCGCCATAGGCCGAGGAGGTGGAGGCCAGCAGCATGTGGCGGGGCGGATGCGCCCGGGCGGCCTCGAGCAGTTCGAAGGTGCCGATGAGATTGCTTTCCAGATAGGCGCGCGGATGCTCGATCGAATGGCGCACCCCGGCCTGGGCGGCCAGATGAATAACATAATCTGGATTATGAGAGGACAGCAGATCGCCCAGCAAACCGGGCGTCTCGATCCGGCCGGTGACCGGCAGGAACTGTCCCGGCCCGGCGGCGGCGGCCTCGCTCAGCAAGGCGTGGCGCTGCTCTTTCAGGCGGACATCGTAATAGTCGCTGAAGGCATCCAGCCCGATCACCCGCGCCCCCTGCCGGAGCAGCAGCATGCTGAGGTGAAAGCCGATAAAGCCGGCCGAGCCGGTGACGAGAACGGTTTGCATGGCGGCACACTCGCAGTGGGATTGCGTTTGCCCCGTCCTAGAGGTCCGCCGGGGGCGTGACAAGCAGCGGCGGCGCGCCCCTCAGTCCGCCTCGAACAGATCGCGGGTGAAGACCTTGTCGGCGACATCGCGGATTTCGTCGGTCATCCGGTTGGCGACGATCAGATCGGCCTCCGCCTTGAAGGCGCCCAGATCGCGGATCACCCGGCTGTGGAAGAAATGCGCCTCCTCCAGCACCGGCTCGTAGACGATCACCTCGACACCCTTGGCCTTCAGCCGCTTCATGATGCCCTGGATCGAGGACTGGCGGAAATTGTCCGATCCCGCCTTCATCACCAGCCGGTGGATGCCGACCACCTTGGGGCCTTTCATCAGGATCTGGTCGCTGAGGAAATCCTTGCGGGTGCGGTTGGCATCGACAATGGCCCGGATCAGGTTCTGCGGCACATGGTTGTAATTGGCCAAGAGCTGCTTGGTGTCCTTGGGCAGGCAGTAGCCGCCATAGCCAAAGGACGGGTTGTTGTAATGGCCGCCGATGCGCGGATCGAGGCTGATGCCGTCGATGATCTGGCGGGTGTTCATGCCGCCGGCCATGGCATAGCTGTCCAGCTCGTTGAAAAACGCCACCCGCATCGCGAGATAGGTATTGGCAAACAGCTTGATCGCCTCCGCCTCGTCGGGGTCGGTGAACAGCACCGGGACATCCCTGTCCTCGGCCCCCTCAAGCAGCAGATCGGCAAAGACGCGGGCGCGCTCGGAGCGCTCGCCGACAATGATGCGGGAGGGGTGCAGGTTGTCATAGAGCGCCCGGCCCTCGCGCAGGAACTCGGGGGAAAAGATCACCTGATCCGTCTCCAGCCGCGCCCGGAGGTCCTGCACATAGCCCACGGGAATCGTCGATTTGATGACGATGGTGGCGGCGGGGGTGGTGGCGATCACCTCGGCGATCACCGCCTCGACGCTGGAGGTGTCGAAATAATTGGTCTTGGGGTCATAATTCGTTGGCGTCGCCACCACCACATAGTCCGCCCCCGCATAGGCCTCGGCGGCGGTGGAGGCCGCGCTCAGGTTCAGGCTGCGGTCGGCGAGAAACGCTTCCAGCTCCGGATCGACGATCGGGCATTGGCGGGCGTTGACCATCTCTACCCGCGGGGCGGAGATATCGGTGGCCACCACCTCATGATGCTGCGCCAGCAGGACAGCATTGGACAGGCCGACGTAGCCGAGGCCAGCAACTGCAATTTTCATTCTTCATTCCTTGCGTAGAGGTCTTCGTAGCGGACGATGTCATCCTCGCCGACATAGGCGCCGGTCTGCACCTCGATCAGCACCATCGGCACCTTGCCCGGGTTTTCCATCCGGTGCACCGCGCCGACCGGAATGTAGACGGATTGGTTCTCGGTGACCAGCTTGACCTCCTCGTCCACCGTCACCCGTGCGGTGCCCTCGACCACGATCCAGTGTTCGGAGCGGTGGAAATGGCTCTGAAGCGACAGGCTGGCGCCCGGATGCACCAGGATACGCTTGACCTGGAAACGGCTGCCCACCACCAGGCTCTCGAACCAGCCCCAGGGACGGTGGTCCTTGGGAAAGCTGGTGGCCTGGGGCGCGCCTTTTTCCTTCAGCGCCTGCACCGCCAGTTTCACGTCCTGGGCGCGGGACTTGTCCGCCACCAGCACCGCGTCGTTCATCGCCACCGCCATGATGCCCTCAAGCCCGATGCCGACCACCTCCAGCCGGTCGCTGTCCGAGCGCAGCAGCGTGTCGGAACAGTCGATCGCCGTGGCACCGCCGCTGGCCACCACGCCGTTTTCGTCGGGCCCCGCCTCGCGCCAGACCGCGTCCCAGCCGCCAAGGTCGGACCAGGCGGCATCAAAAGGCACCACGGAGAGGTTGCGGGCCTGCTCCATCACCGCGTAGTCGATCGAGATATCCGCCGCCGCCGACCAGGGCTCCGGCGCCAGCCGCAAAAAGCCCAGATCCACCTGTGCCTCGCGCAGCGCCGCCTCGACCGGAGCGATCAGGTCGGGGGCATGGGCCTCGAAGGCGGCAATGATGTCCTTGGCGGCAAACAGGAAGATGCCGGCGTTCCATTTGAAATTGCCCGCCGCCAGCATTTCGGCCGCGCGCAGGGCATCGGGTTTCTCGACAAACTGCTTCAGCGCCACCGCGGCGCCCTCGGCCCCTGGCGCCTCGGCCAGTTCGAGATAGCCATAGGCGGTTTCGGCATGGGTGGGTGTGATGCCGAAGGTCACCAGCTGGCCCGCGGCCACGGCCTCCAGCCCGCGGACGACAGCGGCATGAAAGGCCGCCACATCGGGCACCACGTGATCCGACGGCGCGATCAGCAGCACCGCCTCCGGATCCTGGGCCCGGGCGCGCAGCGCCGCCGCCAGCACCGCCGGCGCGGTATTGCGCCCCTCGGGTTCGATCAGGATGGCGCCGGGATCAATGCCCGCACCCTGAAGCTGCTCGGTGACGATAAAGCGGAAGTCGGAATTGGTCAGCACCATCGGCGGCGCAAAGGACAGCCCCTCGGCCGTTCCCGCCAACCGCTTCGCCGAGGCCTGAAACAGGGTCTCCTCTCCCATCAGGGGCACAAATTGCTTCGGATAGCTCTTGCGCGACAACGGCCAAAGACGGGTTCCTGAGCCACCACAGAGGAGAACGGGGGTAATCGACATAGGATGCCTCATTCAGTGTGCACACTCTTGTCCTAGTGGAACCACCAGATTTCACAAGCCTGCCCGTATTATCTTCGCAACTTGCCGGACAGCTCGCCGCCTGTAGTCAAGCCCCTCTTGGTCTGTACCATTGAGCCTCGTCGTAAGGGCCACTTCCGTTCACCGGGAAGGCCTTCTTTCTGTGAACGGTCACCAATCCGAGATCTGTACGCCAACGCATGCTGATACGGAAACAATAGAGACGTGCCGGCTCAGGCGTTCTCACGCGCCTCCTGCTTTGCTTTCAGAGTCGCCTTATCCTCCCGGAGGCGCTGTTTCTCAGCCGCATCGACCAGCTGGTCGGCGTGTTTGTGGCAATAATACATGAACGGCATCTGCCAGAGTGGGGCGAGGAAGAATGCCATAGGAAAACCGGCAAGAGCCAACATATGCGGCGCACGTTCCAGTGCATCGACGCTGGAGTACATGACGGGGGCATAGCGGAAAAACGCCCAAGCCCAGGTCACAAGAAGAATGGCGCGCATGTTCCAGATCAAGGTTGCTTCCCACCGCGAAAATTCGGTGAACAGATCACTCGCCCAGGGGATGGTCACCACAAGACCCCGATCAGACATGGTCACGCGCCTGCCCTCGACCAGCGAGGTGACGACACTTGCGGGAGTCAGCTTTCGCACAACAATACTGTCGGCGAAAATTTTTCCGCCTCCGCTTACAATTGCCAGAAGTACATAGAAGCCATTCATTTCTCCAGACACGGTGACAGTAAGGAGCACAATGGCATAAACGGTCGCGCTCATCAGGTATATCGGTAGAGCGACAACGAAGTTCAGGGTGCTCCCCGGCCGGAACCGTTCACAAAACATCAACGCCACAAACGCCAACAGGCATATTTCGGCACCGATGTAGTAAGAGGTATCAATATATACAGCGACGGGCACAAGTAGAGCACTCCATCCCAAGAGGACAAAGGGTATATAGATGGAGGGTGCCTCTACTTGAGAAAGGCGAACTGTGCCCGTCACAGCCACTTCCACTCGGGCGCCTCATTGTCCCCATTCTGTTTTGCCTTCTCATCCCGGCGACGTTGTTTCTCAGCGGCATCAACCAATCTCTCGGAATATTTGTTGCAATAATACATGAAGGGCATCTGCCAGAGTGGGCACACAAAGAAAGCCATGGGGAACCCCGCAAGCGCGATCACATGAGGCAATCGATCCAGGATTCCAGTGCTGGAGTACATACCGGGGCCATAACGGAAAAACGCCCAGGCCCAAGACGTGAACAAGATCGTGCGTATGCTCCATATCGCGACGGTTTCCCACCGCGAAAATTGGGTGAACAGATCACTCGCCCAGGGAATGGTCACGACAAGACCTCGGTCGGACATGGTCACGCGCCGCCCTTCAATCAGGGAAGTAATCACGCGTTCCGGGGTCAATTTTCGGATGACAATGCTGTCGGCAAGAAGTTTTCCGATGCCGCTCACGGTGGCGAGGAAAACATAAAAATACCCCATCTCGCCCGAAGCGGTAACGGTGAAGAGGGCAACAAAATAATATATCGACGCCAGCAGATAACTTGGCAAGGCGACGATAAAATTCAGAAGGCTTCCTGGGTGGCGGCGCTCCCAGAACATCAATATGACCATGATGATTGAGACTATTTCAACATAGAGAAGAGTCTCGTAACCAATATAGAAAGCCAGCGGGAAGAACAGAGCCGGGTACCCGAACAGCACAGCCGTTACGTAGTGCGAAACGGCGTTTGTTTGAAACAGGCGAACAGTGTTCGTCGCCTCACAGCCACTTCCACTCTGGTGCATCATTATCCCCATTCTTTTCTTTTTTTTCATCCTTACGGCGTTGCTTTACAGCCGCATCGACCAGCTGGTCGGCCTGTTTGTGGCAATAATACATGAACGGTATCTGCCAGAGTGGGGCGAGGAAGAATGCGATCGGGAATCCTGCGAGCGCAATCCCATGCGGCAAACGTTCCACGGCACCTGTGCTTGAATACATGACGGGACCGTAACGGAAATAGGCCCAGGCACATGCCGCACCCAGAATGGCACGCACACTCCATATCAAGACCGCTTCCCCGCGCGAAAACTCAGTGAACAGGTCGCTCGCCCAGGGAGGGGTCACAACGATACCCCGTTGGGACATGCTGACCCGTTGTCTTTCGATCAGCGCGTTTACGACTGCTTCCGGTGTTAGTTTGCGAATGATGATGCCGTCTACGAGGATCTTTCCGACACCGCTGATAATGGCGAGAGATGCATAAAGAGGGTTCATTTCCCCGGCAGAGAGCACAACGACAAGGGACATGGCATAAAGCGCCACCCCAAAGAGATAGATGGGGCACGCAACGATAAAATTAAAGATGCTACTTGGATACTTCCGCTCAAGGAGCATCAAGGTGATGAATGTCGCAGACCCCGCGCCGAGATAGAGAAGAAGATCAAAGCCAAAATAAATACAAAGAGGCAACACCAACGGAATACATCCAAGTGAAATGAAGGGAATGTAAATTTCATTCTTTTCGGTTTGCACTAAACGTATTATGTTATTCATCCGGGGAGCTTTCTGTGTAATAATGTTCTGAAATCCATCTGGATCAACTCCAAATTTCTTGCCACATATGAGCCAGAGCGTTGAACAACATTCTCCCCATAAAGCGAATGAAATTTGCCATTTTCTCCCTGAGCTTCAGAAACTCCATGGCCGCAATGGTGCCAAATGCGACAATCACGGACACCGTTCCGACGGCCAATCCTGCGAGAATGACAGGGGCACCTAAAACAAAAGATGCGGTCAGTGCGACAGTCAAAATCGTTACAACCACTGTCGAAATCACCACCGTCGTCAGGCGGGCGATCAGGTCTGCCCAGTCTTCCTTTTCGCTCTCCAGCCAGGCCTTGATCTCCAGCACCCCGGCCACAACGATAAAGACCCGGTTGATGGCGCCGGTAAAGGCCCCCTTGATGCTGCGGGCCAGGGAGGGCGGTTGCCCGCGCGAGACAGCGTCCAGCACCCTGAAACTGTCCTTGCTGTAACGGGCCTTGGTCAGATAGGCGCGCAGACTGGCCTTGCCTGCAAAACGAACCGTTTTCTGACCCTGCCAGGTCTTGATCTCGAAGTCCGTCGACATGATTTCGCGCAGGAAGACACGGTGCATGTGCACCCATTGCGAAAACGTGGGCGGTGACGACAGCCAGCGGCGGGCCCGGCGCTGACTCACGGAGGCCATGAAGGCCATGCGCAGATCCTGGGTGAACCGGCCGAGGTCATTGGCAGCGGTGGCGGCGCCCTTCACCGCTTCGAGCTTCATGGCCTGCCCGGCCGATCCGGCGGCGGCCTCTAGGTTTTCCTCGTCCTTGATCTCTTCGAGATAATCCTCCCAGGAGACATTGAAGGCCTCGGCCAGGCACTCGCCCAGAGAGGTCCCCTCGGCCGGGTCCAGCGCATCGAGGGTCATCGGACCGTCGGGCAGTTGCGCCGCAATGCACCCTGTCTTCAGGGCGATGGCAAAGACGCCCTCGCCCCGGGGCTGTTCGCGGCGGGCGATTTCGGCCTGCAGGATGGAGCGGTAGCGCGTGGTCATGCGGCGCAGGTAGCGTTCTCCCCGGGCGGAAAGCCGTGATGTGTCCAGAGCCTGCTGAAGACGGCTGTCCAGACCGCCCAGGTGCCGGATCAGGTCGGAGGTGCTGGAGAACCTGTCCCGCAGGCTGTATTCGAAGCCCATGGTCTGGCGGGCGTGTTCCATTTCCAGCCAGGCGTCGGGATCTTCCGCAGCGATCTGGCGCATTTCGTCGGTGAACATGAAACGGTTGGGAGAGAACGCCCGGGCGGAATTCATGCCCCGTGGATAGAGCACGGCCGGCGCGCGCTCTGGCATGGGGTCTTCCGGTGCGGCGATCGCCCCTTTCACCTGTTCGGGCAGACGCAGGTTGTATTCTGTCAGATCGGGGATCACGGTCAGGCTCTCGCCCCCCAGATTATACTGCAGCGCACCGGTTGCCGTGCTGTTCAGCAAATATTCCTGCTGCAGAGGCAGGACCGGTGTCTGCTGGCCGTTGATGCTGGCCGAAAACTGTAGCGCCCCTTGCGCTTCGGCGGTCATATCTGCCAAGAACAGGTGGCCCTCCTGGCATGTGGCACAGTCCTGGTCCGCTTCGAGGGTGGTTGAAAACTCCATCTCTCGCCTCAATTGATTTTAAATAATAGATTGCACTCATAAGGTGCTGAAAGCTCCATATGCAACCTCCAAACACAGAGTCGGCTCCCGCGATCTGGGTGACCGGCTGCACATCGCCGAACGGCACCCGGATTCTCCATGCCTTTGTGGCCGTGCAGGCACCGACGCGGGCGGCGGCGGGTGCGCTTCTGCAGCCGTGGTTGTCGGCACAGATGCCGGGGTTTCGCCCCGCAGGCGAGATGATCGCGCTCGATGACTGGCTACAGGATCACTTTGACAATTGGGATCTACAGGCCATCCTGCCGCAGCTGGGACCGCGCAGCCCAGTGGTTGCGACCCCCGTGGATGCGCTGCGCCCGACGCCGCAGGTGCCTGACTGGTTGCACCTGTCGGACCCGGTGCAGGTGGCGTTTCTGGACGCCCAGTTCGGCGTGCACCCCAAGCGCTCCGTGCCGCAGGCGCTGGAGGCCCCTTTGTGGGACGGGGCGGCCGGGACCTATGCGGTGCTGGATGCGGCGGCCTTGCCGATGTTGCCGGAGCAGCTGGCCTCCTCCGGGCTTGAGCATGACTGCCTGTTCGAAGGCCGGACCCGTGACGATCTGGGCGATGCGGCCCCCTGGCTGGTCCGCCTGTCGCCGGAGGCATCTTTTACACGCGCCCTGTTCACCGGCAGCGCCGTGCCCGGGGGCATGGCGGACAAGCTTGGCGGGATCTTCCTGCGGACAGAGGCGCCTTTTGCGGCGGTCAAAGCACATTTGCGGCAGTTTGTCCGGCTGCCGGATGGGCAGGACGGCTGGCTGTATTTCCGCTTCTGGACCGGGCCCTATCTGTTTGCTCTGCTGGAGGCCTGCGCCGGGGGAGAAATGCCCGCGTTCAGCCGCTTCATGGCATCACGCAAGGCGATGATCGACCGGGTCGGGTATCTGGGACGCAATGCGACATGGCATGACGCCTGCCGCATCGCGCAGGTGCCCGCGCCGAGCGCGCCGCTGGTGGCATCGGACGACCTGCGGGCGCGGTTCAGGCAAGTCCGGCATCGGATGTTTGTGGCCAGGTTGGTGGAGCATCTGAACACGGCACAGCCCGAGCCGCGCGCTCCGGTCACCGCAGCCGGGGCCGAGGCGCTGATCCGGACGGCAGCGCAGCATGGGGTGACCTTGGAAAAGCCGATCGCGGATTTTGCCCTCGCCTGCACGCTGGCCGCACAGGATGTGACCCAGACCGCCTGGTTTCGGTCGCTTCTAGCCCGGAACCTGCACCAGTCGGATCTGGCACGCCTGATGCTGGAACACTGTCGGGCGCAGGGGGCGGCCAACCACCCCCCGCCGGCAGCAGCCCCCGCCCAGCACACGGGAGCGGCGTAATGGTGGCCGCGCCAAAAACCGCCCGTCGGGGCGATTTCTATCTTGGATCTTAGACAACCGGAGCGATTGCCATTAAAACACCTCATTTAGAGGCACCATGCGCTTTGGTCGGGGGACCGGAGTATGTGGCCTAGCCTGAGCAGGCAGGCGAGTGGGAACAAAGGTGAGACAGGAACATGTATGGACGTTTGCGCGCCGGCGTGCAGTCGGGGCTTCTGGTGCTCTGTGGCGGGCTTTGGGCCGGCAGTCCGCAGCCGGGACAGGCCATGGGAGCTGATCCCGTTCCCGCGACACCGGCGCTGCTGGTGCAATGCCCCGCCGAAGCGCCAGAGCCGGACGCGCTCTGCGCTGCCCTGACAGCGGCGCTGGACACCGCCCTGGACGGGGCTTTCGACATCCGCAGCCGCCAGATTTCCGCCGCTGATCGGAACGCTCCGCTGCTGCTGCCGGAACAGGCCGAGGCCGCCGGCACCGTCCGTCTGGTTCTGGCCGGGATCGGTGAGGATCGGCTGAGCGGCCACCTGGAGTGGCAGTCCGGTACCACCCCGCCGCAACAGGGGCCGGAGGTGGCGCTGGATGTGATGGATGCCAGCCTCTCTGCCAGCATGTACCCAAGTTTTACCCGCGGATTGCTCACGGCAACCCCGGATCTGCCCGCAACCTGGGCGCGAACACCCTAGACGTGCCGTTCCTGTTGACAGCCCGTCATTCTTCAGCTTCCTGACCGTCAAGGTTTTCCAATCAAGAGCTTCAATATGTGTTTCCTGTGTAATGCCACCCAGACCTTTGACCCGCTGCGCCACGGCGAAGACGGGAACGGCGATTTTGCCGCCATCACCGAGGTTGCCGATGCGCCCGCCTCCATCGCGACCGGCTATTCCATGTCGGTGGGGGATACCTTCAGCGGCACGATCAGCAACAGCGGTGACGAGGATTGGGTGGCCATCACCCTGACCGCCGGAGAGACCTACCAGTTTGATCTCACCGGCGCCCCCAGTGGTGACGGGACGCTGTCGGACCCTCTCCTGCGGCTCTACAATGGCAGCGGCACCCAGATCGCAGCCAATGATGACGGCGGGGTCGGCTATGAATCCCTGCTGAGCTACACGGCCACCACCAGCGGCACTTACTACCTGGTTGCGGATGCCTATGGGATCAACACCGGCACCTATACCCTGGGCGTGAGCACCCGGGAGCCGGCAGAGCCCGCCACCCTGGACGAGATGGCCGACTTCCTGACCGACGGCTACTGGCAGGGCACGTTTCGCTCCGGGCGCAGCTTCGACACTTCCGCAGACAACCAGATCTCGGTCAATATCACCGGCCTGACCGCCGCCGGGCAGCAACTGGCCCGCTGGGCTTTTGAGGCCTGGGAGCGGGTCGCCAATCTGGAATTTGTGGAAACCGCATCGTCCGTTGCTGACATCTCCTTTGATGACAATGCCAGCGGCGCCTTTGCCCAGTCCGTGACCAGCGGCGGCACCATCCTGTCGTCGGAGGTGAATGTCTCGACCAGCTGGTTGACCAACTCCGGTACCTCGATCAACAGCTATTCCTTCCAGACCTATGTGCATGAGATCGGCCATGCGCTGGGGCTCGGCCACCAGGGCGCCTATAATGGCAATGCCGTCTACGGCACCGATGAAACCTTCAGCAATGACAGCTGGCAGCTGTCGGTGATGTCCTATTTCGACCAGGAGGACAATTATACCACCAGCGCCTCTCTCGGCTTTGTGGTCACCACCATGATGGCTGATATCGTGGCGATCCAGAACCTCTACGGGGCGCCGGATGAGAACAGCGAGACCGCGGGCGATACCACCTGGGGGGCCAACACCACGCTCACCGACAGCTATCTCTATGATATCTTCGGGGTGCTCGAAGGGCGCAGCTCTCCGGACCGCGACTCTGACAACAGCATGGCGCTCACCATCTATGACGTCAGCGGCACCGACACGCTTGATCTCAGCAACAACACCACCGCCGACCGCATCGACCTGAACGATGAAAGCTTCTCCGATGTGGCCGGCCTGATCGGCAATGTGGGGATCGCCCGCGGCACCGTGGTCGAGAACCTGATCGCGGGCAGCGGCAATGACACCATCACCGGCAATGAGGCCAGCAATCAGGTTCAGGCCGGCGCCGGGAATGATGAAATCGCAGCGGGTGCCGGCCATGATTCCATCTGGGGCGAAGCAGGCAACGATAGCATCGATGGCGGGGCCGGAGCAGACAGCCTGGTTGGCCAGAGCGGCGACGACACCTTGTTCGGCAGCAGTTCCACCGACTTGCTGCGTGGCGACGAAGGCAATGACAGCCTGACCGGCGGGACCGGTGACGACACCATCTATGGCGGCAGCGGCAACGACACCATTTTCAGCAATACGGCGCTCGACACCGTTTATGGCGGCGAGGGGCACGACTATATCTCTTCTGGTGACGGCGTCGATTATGTCGACGGTGAAGGTGGCAATGACACCATTTATGGTCGCTCCGGCTGGGACAGCCTGTTTGGCGGTGCCGGGGATGACAGCCTCATCGGCAGCGAGGGCGATGACCTGTTGAATGGCGGGGACGGAAACGACTGGTTTTCCGCAGGTTCGGCATGGAACACGGTCTTTGGCAATGATGGCAATGATACGCTGTACGGCAACTTCGGCTCTGACGTGCTCTCTGGCGGTGCGGGGCAGGATATCCTCTATGGAGGCACCGGCGACGACAGCCTGCGCGGGATTGATGGCAACGACACACTCTATGGGAACCAGGGTGTTGACCGGCTGGAAGGCGGCAGCGGTAATGACCTGCTACGTGGCGGCACGCTGCGTGACACCTTTGTCTTTGATACCGGTCATGACAGTGACGAGATCAACGACTTCGAAACGCATCGTGACCGGTTGGAGCTATCGTCAGCGCTGGTTGATGGGCTGAACGACGGGCAGGATGTGCTCGACACGTTTGCCAGCATCCAGAACGGTGTGGTGGTTTTTGACTTCGGGGGCGGCGATCAGATCACCCTGTCTAATCTCACCACGCTGGACGGATTGGACGACAATATTTTCATCGTCTGACCCGATGATGTGAGACACCCATTGCGTGTCAACGTTTCAACGCACAGGTGCCGCGTTGCGGTGCCTGTGACACATCGGCGTTGGGTCCATCTCATACCCGCAACCGACACATTCAAAAATTATTGACTGACCCTCGCGCCACCCATTAGCGTCCATGTCGTACAGACGTTAAGGGTCCGGAGCGGGCCCTTTTATGACGATTCATGAAGGGCCTATTGCGATGACCACCTATTCCTTGAGCGGAATCACTGTCCTCTTTTCTGATGAGGAGGATGCCGTTGCAAACGGTGTCGAAACCGGTGCTGAGCTGCATTATTATCTCCCCGACGGAGCCCCCAACACCCTGCGCTACACAACCGGCACAGGCATCGATGGGGAAACCGACATCGCCAATATCAACGATCCCAGCGAGGCATTGGTATCCCTCAACGGCGGTGACTACCCGGATCTGAGCGAGGAATTCATTCTCGAGGCCACCTGGAATGACAACGGCACCACCCGGACCACCATCGTTCTCGGGGTGGACGAGCTGTATGACACCGGCAGTGGCGAGGATTACGCCAACCGTATGAGCATCTTTGTGCTGTCTGGCGATGCCTTGCCGTCCATCTCCACCGCGGCCGAATGGCTGGCGTTCGAAGACAGCATCACCAGCATCGGTTACCCGAGCGGCACCTATGCCCCGAACCAGGACATCCTGCTGTCGAACTTTTTCCCAAGCTCCAGCGAGGATGATGAGGTGCATGGCACCTCTGGGGACGACCTGATCGAAACCGGTGCGGGCAATGACAACATCTACGGCAACGGTGGTGACGACACCATCAACGGCGGCGATGACGAGGACTGGATGGTCATCAACCGCCACAATGCCACGCTTGATGGCGGAGAAGGAGGCGAGGACTTCGATGACGCCGTGATCTATGATTATGGCGATACCGATGTGTTGGTCGAGTTCGACGCCGGCAACGAGGAAGGGTCTGTTACAATTCAGGGCCGTACCGATCTCGATGATGCGGGCACCACGGAATACACGGTGACCGGCAGCAATATCGAGCGTGTTGTTCTGGACACGGATGGCGAAGCGCTCATCGAGGGCAATGACAACGACAATCGCATTCGCCTCAACGAAGTCCAGGGCGTCTTTACCTTCAACGGCGGCGGCGGCACAGATCAGGTCGACCTGCATCGCACCTGGGTCGAGGATGATGGCGGCAATCGCATCCGCGGCATCAGTCTTGAGTTCTTTTTGGAAAACACCCGTCTTGAGGGCAGCGCAGACAGTCTCACCATCTATGATGCTGATGATGATAGTCTGGTTGGGGTACTCAATGACGTGGAAGTGCTGCGGTTTAGTGATCGCACGCTCACTGTGGCAGAAGTTCTGGCCATGGATCAGGCTGGCGAAGGTGAGGTCATCACAGGTAATGACAGCCGCGAAGACCTGACGGGCACCAGTGACAACGACACCATCACCGGCGGGGGGGGATACGACACCCTTGATGGTGGCGCCGGAAACGACGAGATCGACGGTGGTACCGGTGGCGACAACATCAATGGCGGCTTCGGAGATGATACAATCCACGGCGGCACGTCCACCGACCTCATCTACGGTGATGAAGGCAACGACAGCGTCACAGCCGGCACCGGCGATGACACCGTCTACGGCGGTGACGGCAATGACACCATTTTCAGCAATACCTCTCTCGACACCGTCTATGGCGGCGCCGGGGATGACTACATCTCCTCGGGCGATGGCGTAGACTATGTCGAAGGGGGCGAGGGCAACGACACTGTCTACGGTCGCTCTGGCTGGGATACCCTGTTTGGCGGCGATGGGGATGACAGCATGTACGGCAGCGAGGGCGACGACGAGCTCTCCGGCGGCACCGGCAACGACTGGATTTCTGCCGGATCAGCCTGGGATACGGTCTATGGCAATTCCGGTGACGATACGCTGTACGGTAACTTCGGCTCCGACGAGCTCTCCGGAGGGCTCGGCGAGGACGAAATCTATGGCGGCACCGGCGATGACACGATGCTGGGCGGTGCCGATGACGACACGATCTATGGCATGCAGGGCGTTGACCGCCTAGAGGGCGGCACCGGCAACGACCTCCTGCGTGGCGGCACTCTTGTCGATACCTTCGTCTTCGACACTGGCCATGACGCCGATGAAATCAACGATTTCGAAACCTTCAACGACCGCCTCGAGCTGTCTTCGGCACTCGTCGATGGGCTCACCGAGGCACAGGATGTCATCGACACTTTCGCCAGCATCGAAAACGGCGTTGTTGTCTTCGACTTCGGCGATGGTGATGCCATCACCATCTCGAACCTGAGCAGCCTCGCCGGCCTGGCGGACAACATCGATATCGTCTGACCCTCCTCACGGGCTGACCATCGGACACGGGCGGTGCTGGACACCGCCCGTTTTGTATTTTCACGACTATGCAAATTGCCTCAAGCCGAGGTCAGGTCGAGGCGCCGCCCGAGAGGTAGAAGCGGAAGGCCACAAGGATGTGATAGAAGGTCGAGGCAGGCATGTTCTCCGACAGGAGCTCCCCTGCGGCAGAACGCTTGTCATACCAGCCCCCCGCCACCGGCGTGTCGAGGTATTGATCCCACATCAGGGCCAGGACCGCCTCTGGGCTCGGAGCCCCGACTGGGGTCTCGCCCCGTCGCGCCATGGCAACAGCCGCTTTCAGCAACTCGGTCTGCGGCCACATCCGGCGGGTCTCAGACGCCGGGTCGGCGCGGTCCGGCAACAGGCCGGTGGCATCGCGCCGCGCCAGTACCGCGCCATAAAGCGTTGCTATCTCCACATCGGCGCGGCGCCCTGTAACCTGCTCGTAGCGGTCAATCAGATAGACCCATTCCGCCATATGGCCCGGTTCCACCGCCTGTTCATCAGCCCCCAGCGGGCTCCAGTCCTCGGCAAAATACTCCAGCACCCGGCCATCTTCGGTGAGGAAGGCATCGCGGAACAGGCCCAGGCATTCCTCCGCCATGTCACGAAAGCGGCCTTCGCCGGTGGCAGCAAACAGCGCGGTTGCGGTTTCGAACATATGCATATGCGGATTCTGGCGGCGCGGCAGGTCACGGGCGGCGTTCTCATACCAGCCGCGCGGCGCTTTCAGCTTGGCCAATTCCGCTTCGAGCCGGTCGAGATCGGCGGCAACATCCGCGCCCATGGCAATCAGCGCCGAAGCCGCCAGCAGCATGAAGGCAAGATCATAGAGATCATGCGGCGCGGTCAGGATCGACGTATCGGGCGCCAGGCGCGCCGCGAGATTGCCGCTGTCCGCATCAAAACCGTGATCCATGGCAAAGCGGAACAGCCTGAGCGCCAGGGCCTGATGCGCGGGGTCTTCGGACATGGCAAAGCAATAGGCCTGACGCACCTGCACCCGCAAACGGCGCTGCATGTCGGCGCAGGGAGCGCCGTCGTGATCGAGCGCCTCCCAGACGGTACCGGTGGCAACATCCACCCCGGCGCCAGTCCACAACGGCAGCGCCTGATCCTGTAGCCATGTCGGCAGCAGGGTTTTGAAGTCCATGGTCGTCATTGCGGTAAGATCCTCTTTTTAATGCCCTGCAGCGCAGTTTTTCCCCGGCGTAGAGCCTTAAGCGCCCCAATTGGATAAAGACCGGCCCGGCTTGCCCAATCCGTAGGCGGGGCGGTGCGAGGCAGATCCAGCCCGCGCCCGCCCCGATCAGGAGCCGGGGTCGTTACATCCCGCAGCACCGGGCTGTCACCGAGACGCAAAAGTCGAACATCCCCCCGCGCTTGCAGCAGTCGCAGGATGGCATGATCCAATTCCAGATCATGCAGGTGATGATCAAGTCCACGATGCGCGAGGTCCTGCCCCATCAATGCCCGATAATGCGGACCTGGTGAAA
Organism: Epibacterium sp. Ofav1-8; assembly: GCF_022348185.1. Classification (GTDB taxonomy): domain Bacteria; phylum Pseudomonadota; class Alphaproteobacteria; order Rhodobacterales; family Rhodobacteraceae; genus Epibacterium. The sequence goes on along the minus strand of NZ_JAKRFD010000019.1, from coordinate 18,577 downwards.
ACGGGTAACGGTTTCGGGTCCCGTAAAAGTCCATCCCCGCCAGAAGGATCGTCTCTGCCCCCAGCCCATGCGCCATCAGCACCGCGTAAATGCCTGTCGTGGGATGGCGTCCATGCCGGGAGATCAGCTGCCGCACCCCCGTCTCGAGTGATGTGTCTCGGTAGCGCATGGGATAGAAACTCTGCCCAAAGCGCCGCCGCCCAGCCCGGATCACCCGCGGATTGTGACTGCTCCAGCCCCCCAGATCGTAGTCATTGCGGCAGCGATACAGGGTTTCGAACATGAAGGGCGCTACGCGAGGGTCCCCGCCCATAAAGGCGAGGTCCACCCGGCGTCCGAGATGAAAGCGCTGTTCAAAGAAGAAATTGTTGGTTCGAATGATAAAATCATCCGCCAGGATCGCGCCCTGTGGTATCTGCGCCAGAGAGGCCCCATTGCCGGCCACGACAACCGGGTGGTCGCGCAACTGCATGTCCTCAGCCCGTCGCAGTTGCCATCAGAATATCCGACATTGATCTGAGCGCTCCCTTGCCACCGGGCAGAGGCAGGATCCAGTCGGCCAGCCCCAGGATCGAGGGATGCGAATCCGATGGGCAGGCCGACAGGCCCGCACGTTCCATCGCCCCACGGTCATTGACGTCATTGCCCACATAGAGGAGATCGCCCCAGTCGAGGTCACGGGCAGCGAGCCAGTTCTCGAGCGCGGCCACCTTGTCGTCGACACTGTGATGCACTTCGAGTTGCAGCTTCTCGGCACGTTTCAGCACCACCGGATTGCGCTCTTTCGACAGGATCATCATCTGGTAACGCCCACTGTCGCGCAACGCGGCAATGCCCATGCCGTCCCCGCGCGACGTGCGTACACTTTCGACGCCATTCTGATCGGTGATCACCAGATTGTCGGTATGAACCCCGTCAAAATCCATCACGATAGCCTTGACCGCCGCCAGCCGTGCCCGCGCGATCTCGCTGCGCCCGCCGGCCTGGGCGATCTGCGAGCAGAGGGCAAAATCCTGCAAGCTGTCGATCTCGATCGGCGGATGATCGACAGGATAGAGCGCAACCGAACCGCAGAAGCGCTGACCTGTCTCCAGGAACGGCGCAAGCTGCACACAGTAAATCGCGCCGCTCTCGCAATATTGCGGCGGCAGATCCTGACGTCGTTTGCGCTGTTCGCGTTCGTTGTGGTTGAGACCGACCCCGCGCCCCTCGGCATCGAGCCCCCAGAGGAAGGAGTGATCCTCGGTGACCGATAGCGCACAGTCAGTTTCTCGTGCCGCCATCTCGGCAAGGCAGCCGTCAATATCACTGCCGGTGATGAAGGGCGAAGTACACTGCAGGAACACCAGCTTGTCGAGCGCGGGCAGATCGTCGCGCACCAGCGGCACAGCATGCAGCCAACCGGCCTCAGAGCTGGCGGTGTCACCCGACAACGCCGCCGGGCGGTCGATGATGCGCGCGCCATGCAGGGTCGCCTCGGCGGCAATCTCGGCATCATCGGTCGAGACATAGACCGCCGCAACCCCTGAGGCTGCGCGCCCGGCGCGGACCGCACGCCCGATCAGCGACACGCCCCCCACGGGACGCAGGTTCTTGCCCGGAACCCCCTTTGAGCCACCGCGCGCCAGTATGATACAGGCCGTATCGGCCAGAGTGTCGGGAACGCGTTCAGACATGCGGGATTCCGTCGTTATCAAAGTCAAATATCCTCGCCCCAAGGCAGCAGCGAACCTGCTCGCACAGGGGCAAGGTCTACGGTCTCATCGTTTACAAATCCCACCTCCTTGTGTAAATCCCACAGAGAATTCCCGATAGGCTGACAGATCTCAGATGATTGCAAAACTCAAACAGACTGCATTGGGAAAACTGCTCTATCGCCTGTCTCGCAGCACCGCCGGTCGGCCCTTGGCAGGCCTTGCGGCCTTGCTCCAGCATGAGGCGATTCAGCTCGCCCACCTGAAGCCCGCGCATCGCCGTCACAATCAAACGCAGTGCGATATTTTGGCACAGTTCGAAGCCGAGTCGGGAAACATGTGATGACGCAAGTGCCCTCCTCGCCCTGCTGCACCTGCGACGTCCCTGCCCCCTTGCCCTTTCATGACCGCCCTGTGCTGCTCTTGTTCAGCGATGACTCGACGCTGTTCTTCGCTCTGCGCATACGTGAGTGCCTCCGGGAGGCTGACCCGACGCTCAAAATAGAAATGGGCTGGGTTGTGGCCGAGAACGCACTGTCCTATCGGCAAATGAGTCAACTTTTACCGGAAGGGCCAGATCTCGCTCTGCACGGCAAAACCGCCTTTGAAGATCTGTTCCTCGCCCGCACTCACAAAGCCATCTTGACCAGCCGGGTCTACCGGGCACTCGGTACTCAATTGCGCCGTGTCGTGATGCATGTGGCCGAAGAGCGCCCCTGTGTGATCGCATTTCTAGGCGGGTTGGATTTCTTTCCTCAGAACGGCTATTTCCGGCGCCGCAACTGCGACGGGGTCTTTCTCTTTCCGCAGTCTGAGCTCAAAAGGTTTGAGCAACAGGCCAGCGGCTGGCCTGATCGCATGTGGCAGGAGGTCGGTTTCGGCCATCCGTCTTTTGTGATGCCAGAGCAACTCTCTGCGGAAGACCTGGCCGGACGCCGGGATATCTACTTTTTCACTCAAGCCTTGTCGCCGTCCACTCGCCGCGGTCGCATGCATATGCTTAAAGCAATGGCAGCCATCGCCCGCGCCAATCCCGACCGCACCGTCTGGATCAAGCTGCGGCACCTGCCGGATGAAAACCAGCAACATCTTCACCTTGAAAAATACGACTACCCTGGACTGTTGGCGGAGTTGCCGGATGCGCCCGCAAATCTGAAGCTGACTGCCTGCACCATGGATGAGGCACTGGTCACTGCAGCGCTCGGCATAACCTGCACCTCAACCGCCGCTATCGATGTGGTGCGGGCCGGTGTACCATGCATGGTGCATCTCGAGTTTGTCGACAACTACGTCGACCCGCTGGTGGAACCGATGCGGAAGCTGTTTCAAACCAGCGGCCTGATTACCTCGCTCGAAGACATGCTGCACCTGCGTGCAAAGGCGCCCGATCCGAAATGGATCGCGGATATGTTCTGCCCAAGAGATTTGGGCAAACGGGTGCTTGACATTGCACACCGGTTCGAGGAACGACCGTTTAGGGTCGCAGCGCCCGGGTTTTCCCTCCCTCCTCGAACGACCTAGATTACGCAAAGCTTAACCAACTTGGAAACCCGCCATCATGAATGAGACCTTCAGCATTCGCCGCGCCACTGGAGAGAATGTCACCCGTGCAGCCGTGGTGTTCAGTTCGGTTAATGCAAACGGGTTCAGTTTCTTCAAACTATTTGAGCAGTTCTCGGAAAACTTACACCGAATCTACATACGAGACCCCTTCGACCAGTGGTACGATCAGGGTGTCTCCGAGGAGATCACGTCCTGGGATGCGCTGCTCCGAGCGATCACCACAGCACTGGAGGAGTTGAACGTCAAACAAGTGATGACCTTCGGTTCCAGCATGGGCGGCTATGCTAGTCTGCGCGTGGCCAGTCACATCAATCCGCATATTTGCATCGCTATCTCCCCCCAGACCCTTTTGGACAACCGCCTGCCGCACACGCCCAAAACCCCGGTCGCCGAGGCCAACCGGGACCTCGCCTTGTATCTGAACGGCTGGCGGCCCAACAACGCCGCCATTTTCTTTGGCGCAGCGGATTTCGTCGACATTTACAATGTATTCCGCATCAACTGGCAGGGGGCGGATCTGTTCCCGATCAAAGGGCAGGACCATCTGGTGGCGCAGCACTTGCTCAGCAAAAGAGTCCTATTGGCGATCGTGAACGATTTCGTACTCAAGGGCACATACACCCCGAACCTGCGCATCCAAGGCCGTGGCATTCGCCTCGACCGGGCCTGTTTTGACGAAGTACAGCGCCTGCTGATTACACGTATAGTTGAAGGGTTCTACCGCGGCGGCGATTGGAATGTACTCAAATACACCCGCGCCTTGAAAGCACTGCACAAATGGGCCGACGGCCTGCACCTGGAAGCCAAGCAACTGGCTCGCGCGAGACAGTTCGACGAAGCCATGCTTGCCGCCGAAAGCGCTTTCAAATTGGCTCCGAGTTCGGTCACTATTTCCGACAGTTGGGCCGCCATCTGTCGGCAAGCCGGTGATACTGAGGCCGCCATCTTAGGTTACCGCCGCAGCCTGGGATTGCGCAGCAAGCATTACCAGGCCCTGTGCTGCCTCGGGGAACTGCTATTCGATATCGGCGAAACGCAAGAAGCCACCGAAATGCTGCGTCAAGCCGCCGAAGTGCGCCCGAGGCGCGAAAAAGCCCAATCGATTGCGGCACGTCTCGGCTTGAAACTCGACAAATAATCCCCCAGTTCCCCGCTGAATAGAGATTACTACAATGAAAACATTTAAGAAATTCACTCGCGACACCTTTCTTACGTTACTCGCCGATGACCCATTTTCTGCGGAACTGCAGAAACTGCGCAACGAAATCACCCACCAGAAGCACAAGAGCAATCTAGCCCGCAAGCAGCGCGACGAAGCCCGCAAGCAGCGCGACGAAGCCCGCAAACAGCGCAATGAGGCCCGCAGCCAACGGCGCGAAGCCGCCGCCGCGGTCAAGAAGATGATAACGCGTCTCGATTCTGAAGGCGGTAAGAAGGTCAACTATCTGAAGGACATACAAGCCTCCTATGAGGCCTATAAGGCCGCCTTGGTGGACAACCCCACGCTGGAACATGCCCCCCTAGCGGTACGGGAAATGGAACACGGCGTCCAAGCTCCGATATACACCAAAATCTTTCCCCAGCGCCGCACACCGCCACGCTCGGTGGCCTTTGTCACCGTCGCCAACGATTTGTTCCTGCCGGGCCTCGAAGTGATGCTGGCCTCGCTGCTTGATGTCTACCCAGATTTCGCCTCGGATGTGATTGTATTCCACGACGGCACCATCAACGATTTCTGTATGCGCCGAGTGAAGGGGATTTATTCCCGGGTTCATTTCATCGAGCCCGACATGAGCTGGCTCAGCGAAATCCCGCAGGACAGCGGCAACCGCAAGCGCATCGGCATTCTCGGCTACATGAGCGTCATGGCCCTAGATTTACCTGATTACGAACGGGTGGTGGTGCTGGATTCCGATACCGCCATCATCGACGACATCAGCATGTTCTGGACCGGAGAGGATTTACCTCTTGGTGCGCCGGAGCGACCGATAACGGTGGATTCGGAGCGGATCTTCACCTGTCATGACTACGGTGCCCGCCCCTGGGCGGCCTTTTCCAAAGGCACTGGCCAGCCAATTATCAACAGCGGTATCCTGTCTGTCCCGCGCCGCTACATGAACGCAAAGGACATAGCAGAAATCAAGACCCTCGTGCAGCAGAACCATGAGCCCTTCTGTCCGCTGCTGGACCGTTTTGCAGATCAGAAGGCTTGGAACCGCTTCATCTATGCCCGCGAGGCCAAATTCCTGCCACTCAACTTCAACTGCAACATCAAATTCCTCGATCAGAACCGCGGCGGTGATACCAGCTTCCTTCGGATGATCCACTTTGCTGGCTACAAACCTTGGTTCGACAAGGACTTCATGACAGATGACCGCATTCCCGGCGACGGCACTGCCATCCTACCCAACGTCTGGCGCAAGCTGAATCTGCAAACCCTCGGTCGCGTGCGTCAGCGCCAGTATCAGCAGGAAATCAAACGTCCCGGCTATTTCGAGCCCCGCACCGCGACTCCGCGGATGGTCGATGGCAAGGCCACTTGTATGTTCATCGGCAACGGCCCCTCTCTGCAGAAAACCGACATGAGCAAGCTGGAAGGGTTCGAGACGTTCGCTTTCAATTGGTTCGTGCTGCACCCTGATTTCGATCAGATCAAACCCGATCATCTGGTGTTGGGATCGCATATGTTCTTTGGCGGCTGGCAGACCCGTACCCCGACCATACCACCGGAATACGTCGCCGCCTTGCGCGAAAAATCCTGGCGCCCGCAGATCTGGACCAGCTTCTATTTCCGCGAGTACTTTGAGACTTGGGATCTGGCCGGAGAATTCGACATACGCTACGTATTGTTTGAAAAACCACAGAAAGAATTCATCGACGCGACCGGCACCTCGAACTTGGCGATCGACGGGTTCACCCATGATGGGCGCACCGGGGTGCTCAGTCTGGCTCTGCCGATCGCGGTGCGCCAAGGCTATACCCAGATCGGACTGGTTGGCTGCGACAGCAACTACAACCAAAGGGCCAATGCTGAGAGCAATTATTTTTATGACGCTGCCAAACACGTCAGCAAGGAAACCCGCAAGGACAGCCTGACACAGACTTGGGTCAATAACGGTCCCGGCTATTTCGCCTATACCCGCGTTCAGGAAAGCCTAGAACGGCGTGGCGGCACCTTTATCGACTATACGATCAATGGAGCTCTGCCGTTGCCAAAAGGCGATCTAAACCAGCTCTGAACTTCGGGGCGGCCGCAGCAGGCGGCACCGCCCCGCCTCCCCTCAGTCAAGGCATTCATCAGTCTTCGAAACAATAGCCCAAAGAGGACACATCGACCCGATAAAGGGCTTTAACCTTGTCAATCATAGCCGGTGTGTAAACCTCCAGATAGTGACCGGGGCCAGAGCGGTTTTTATGGTCCATAGGGGCCAGAGGCACATTAAGCGCACGGCACAGGAAAGCAGTGTCGCTTTCCATGGTTTCCACCCGTCCGATGAACTGTGGCGCTGATTGGGTGATCCAGCGCATCTGCGGCCGGAAGTGCCCCGAACCGCGCACTACCTTCTCTGACAGGAAATCCACTACGAACTCTTCAAAAGAAAGATCCGGTCGATCCTGACACAGCTGGCGCACGAAATCTCCCTTGATGACCCCCTGCGCAGCCATCTTCTGGGCGTAATTGTAAGAAGAAAACAACCTCGCCCAAGGGTTTCGGACAAAACAGAACCGCAGATAATCTGCATAGAGCTTTGGCGTCTCCGGCTCCACACGGTGGGGATTGGCCGGTCGTCGGCCGAACCCGAGAAACGTGCTGACACTGGTTCCTCCAGTTTTCGGAATATGGATGAAGACAAATTTCTTGTCGTGATCAACAATCATGCAGACGCTCTTTCTACTCCTTTATCGGGTCGGTTCCTGTTCAACGGAGCCCCAGATCAGGTCAGAGCCCCCGCTATACTCAAACTCCTGATCGCTCTCACAGACAAATTCACCAAACAAGGCCCGGTTTGCCTCCTCGTGGACCTCCAATAGCCAGCGGCGTTGCGCCAGTGTCAGCATCTGCGGACGCGCATGAGCCGGGGTCGGGTAATCTTCCTGAAGTCGCAGCCGTAGGGCCTTCAATTCCTCATAGGGTGTCTCTGGCGCCAGGGCGAGAAACTGGGCCATCGCCTCGGCAGAAAAACTGCGGTTTTCATAGATACCGCCGCCAAGATCCAACATATTCGGATCGCAAAAAGATTCTAGAAAGCAACGGACAAAAGCGGCGCGCCCGCGTTCGATCGTCTCAAAAGGACGAATAGTGACACGACGGTAGCCAAAGCGATCGACCATCTCGCCGACCAAATCGTACCAAGACAACGCCTCTGGCTGGATTTGAGCGAAATAGGCCTGAAAGTCGTCTAGCCGCCCGTCGCGGATCATCGTCACATGGTTCAGGTGTGGAGAGGTTGCCAAGGTCTGAATACGGTTGAGGAAACAGGACTCGATGAAACTGTCCTGACGACGCACATAAAAGATAATCTGAATATCGAGCCCCTCCAGCATTTTCTGTAGCGCGTCCAGTGCCCAGGGTGCATCGCGATAAAGCCGCGATGCACCGATCAAGTCTGAAGGTCCGAAGACGGTTTCGCTACTGAATATCACATGGCGGAAAGTGGCGGCATTGACCTGGAAGCGCTCTCGCATTGCGATGCAGCGCCTCGCAAATTCCGCTTGGTCGCCGTCCTGGAAATAATGCCAGAACGGATGCCGCCCAGGCCCCCGCTGATACACAACCTTTTGCCTCCGCAACGCGCCCCGGTTCGTAAACAGAACATTCTGCAATAGGGTGCTGCCTGTCTTGTGCGCGCCCAAATGAACGAAGACTGTCACAGTCTCCTCCTTTTGTCCTTCTGGCAACCAACTCGTGCGTCGCTCAAAATGAAACGCCAGACCTCTACGCCATTTGCAAACCGGCGTCTGTGGCGCAGGCCGTAGGCAAAACGGATTGGACCTGCCCAAATCCCGAACACTCGACCAATAACCGCCTGGCGTGCAGCAAGAAGGGCAGGATCACTCCAATCATCCCCGGTGCTGGTATGCGGGTGCGCCCCAATAACAACAGGCACTGTACAACCTACTCCACCCGCGCGCAGAATATCGGTAACAAAGACGTAATCCTCACCGACCCCATAGTGTGCTCCAAGCCCAAACTCGAGATCAAAGCGGACGTCCAGCGCAAGAGTTTTTTTCTTGTGTACCATGAACTCCGGAGCGCAGATGCGCCCGCTGTTGAAACAGGTAAGTTTCTTCACTGAGGCTGTCTTCGGCAAACGCTCGGCCCGCCAGCCTGCCGCCAGAACGAGATCTGGGTCGCGTGCGAACTGATCCCGTAGGGTCAAAATACCCTCGACTTTCAGCACCACGTCATCGTCGGAAAACAACACCAGATCGCCCTGTGCTTGCTCCAAGCCCGCGTTACGGCTGTTGGATAGGCCACGATCCGGGCGCGCAAGGATCGAAACGTCTCCGCGCCCTGTTTGCAAGGTCTCTTCCGCCCCGGCTGGAGCATCCTGCGGGGCCTGCAACAGGATCAGATAATCGATGTCAGGCTGCGGTTTAGGCAACCGAATTCGCGCCACCCCAGCCCCAAGGGTGGAAATCGCAACAGTCACCGTCAAACGCATAGCAGAAACCGTCATCTGAGCGGCTTGCGGCCAGCATAGTTCACCCGCACATTTTCGCGCCAACCGCCAATTGCATCACAATCGATCAGATTTCCATCCCGGCCCCGTAGATCGCGACGACGTTCGGAAAAATCGAAATCCGCATGCAAACACTCGAGCCCATCGAAAAGTGATTTTAGGCCCTCAGCAGAATAGCGCCAATAGTCGATCGGGCATGGGTGGTAGCGCCAAGAAAACAGAGTGCTATGCATAGTGACCCCCCCCGGCTTCAGCAAACGCTGAATTTCCTGCGCAGCGAGCCAAGGTTTGTCGATATGCTCAAAGACATCAAGGCTGAAGATGAAGTCGTAGCTCTCATCCGGGATATGTGGACAGTTTGTAATATCGCCCACCGCGACCTGCACTCCGGCGTCAGGGGCGTCCTCCAGATCAAGCGCATGATACTCAAATGCCGGGAATTCGGCCTGACGCGGGTTCAATCGACCACCAATCTCCAGCATTTGCCCCCCGGTGACACCGGCCTCTTGCAACGCATCGCAGGCAATGGTTGCGATGCGCTCCCAGCGTGGAGCTTCTTGCTGCCAAGCCTGACGTTCTTCGTCCGCCTGCTTCATACGTTTTACAGCGGCGAGGCTGACCAGCCGCTCTGGACTGCGAAACCCCCTATAGGCAGCCCATAGCCGTCTTTTCAAAATCATGGTCGTCTTGCTCCGGGCCCAGGCGCCTGGGCCTTTCTAAAATTCGCAACCGGTCTTAGCCCGCACAAGACAAGATGCCAAGCAATCCCGACTACCCACGCAGGAAACGGCGTATCAAGTGGCTAGACATGTACCAGACGGCTTGCCAAGCGGGCAGACCAAGATGAGTTCTATACATATGCCAAGTGGCCTGCATCGCCCGTCCCCGCCCCGCGGTCAGCGAGTGCTGATGGACGTGATAGATGGCCAATGGCTCATCAATCCCACGCGCCTCCTCGCAACGCTCCAAAAGCAGCAGCCAAAAAGCGAAATCCTGCCGCATCCTCAGCAGCGGCATCTGCAAGGCACCGAAATACTCCCGGTCATAGATCGCTGTCAGACATCCAATCACATTGCCCCGCAACAAAGCCGCCCGGGTCACCCGCTCCGGCACCCGAACCTGATGGCGCTCCGAGCCGCGCGCCCGCCAGAATCCACTGTAGGCAAACACCGTGCCGGTTTCCTGCATAAACGTGATCTGCCGCTGTAACTTGTTCTCCAGCCAGCGATCATCGGCATCAAGAAAGGCGATATAGCGCCCCCGTGCCGCAGCAAGCCCGGCATTGCGCGCAGCCGCCGCCCCCGTGTTGCCCGGTTGTCGCAACAGACGAATCCTTTCGTCCTGCCGGGTCAGGCGCGCGCAAACTTCCGCCGAGCCATCTTGCGACCCGTCCTCGATGAGCAGCAGTTCCCAGGCCTGGAAACACTGCGCACGCACCGAGGCAACCGCTTGTTCCAAAGTCACTTCCGCATTGTAGACGGGCATGATGACCGAGACGACGGGAGGCATGGAATGTTGCATGTTAGCGCCTGTCATCACGTTTCTTTATGGTTTGCCCGGGATGGCCTGTGCGGTTACAAGGCTGTCGTATAGCTCTCATACAGAGCCCCCCACCGCCCTGCAACGAGGGCCTGAAACATTCTCCAACACATTGGACGACAGAACATGAGTGAAGATAAGACCCCCGTTAAAGTGATTGCCGAGATCGGGTGCAACCACAAAGGCGACCTGGAGATTGCCAAGGAACTGATCCGCGTCGCAGCCCATGTCTGCAAAGCAGATATTGCGAAATTCCAGAAGCGTCACAATCGCGAATTGCTGACCCCTGAGCAGTACAACACGCCACACCCGGTGCCGGCCAACGCATACGGCGATACCTATGGCGCGCACCGCGAATTCCTCGAGATGGATACAGACCAGCACAAGGAACTGATCCAGTGCTGTGAAGAGAACGGTATCGCCTATTCCACCAGCGTCTGGGACCTGACCTCGGCCAAGGAAATGGCCGCCCTGAACCCGCCGCTGCTGAAGATCCCCTCGGCGACCAACCAGCACTATGATCTGCAAGGCTACCTTTGCGAAAACTACGCAGGCGAGATCCATGTCTCCACCGGCATGTCGACCGGCCAGGAAATCGTCGATCTGGTGAATTTCTACGCCGAGCGGGGCCGCGCCAAAGACCTCGTGGTCTATTCCTGCACCTCCGGATATCCGGTCGCCTTTGAGGACATCTGCCTCTTTGAGATCCGCAACCTGATGGAAAAATTCGGCGCCACCGTCAAAGGTATCGGCTTCTCCGGGCACCACTTGGGCATTTCCGCCGATGTGGCGGCACTGGCCGTGGGCCGCGCCATGGAAGCGGACGGCAAGGGCAAATTCACCCATATCGAACGTCACTTCACCCTTGATCGCACCTGGAAAGGCACCGACCACGCTGCCAGCCTCGAACCCGACGGGCTGCGGCGCCTGTGCCGCGACCTGAAGAATGTCGACATGGCGCTGGCTTACAAAGGCCAGGACATCCTGCCGGTCGAACAGGTCCAACGCGACAAGCTGAAATGGGTCAAGGAAGACCACGCTCCTGCCGCCGAATAAGGCCGCAGTTCAAGTCCAAAAAAGCCGTCTCTGTCGAGGCGGCTTTTTTGGGGACAGTGTGAAGATTTCACTGGCCTTCAGTCATCACGGCCAGTCTCACTTGTAAAGGATATCCTTGGCGTAACGGCGTAACAGCAAGACGCCAAAAAACATAGGCACAGCCCCTACGAAACAAACATACGTCAGCGATATGTAGGTTGGATCGTAGCTGGAATAGAACCCTGCTCGCATGAGACCACTAAGGTGGATCAGCGGATTGAACCATAGAACATTCTGCGCAGAAAGGGGCAGATCCTCATAGATGTAAAAAATCCCAGATACCAGCATCAGCGGTCGTGTCGCCACCCCCCAGATCGTTTTATAGACGGGAAAGGAAAAGCTCATGTAAGCGTTGAAGGTGCCGATCCCGGCAGACAACAACAAAACCGCACCGAAAGTTTGCAAAATCGGCACAAAATTCATGATCACCCTGATGTCCTCAATCGTGAAAATGACGAAGAACACGATTCCTGACACCATGAATTGCGTCAGAATCGCAAGGGCACCACGTGCGATAAGCGTATCTACATAGGTCACCCGTGGATAGGCCAGTAGTGCCGTATTTGCCCCGATAGCCCAGCTCACCGCAGCATGAACCTCTTGGAACATCCGCAGTACCAGGAAGCCGGTGGCATAGAACAGCAAGAAGCTCGTTCCGAGCGATGGCGACCGCAGCAACATCGAAAATGCCAGCGTCAGAACGGCAATCATCGCAAGCGGTTGCAGAACCGCCCACAGGTACCCCCCCGGATTGCGCCCGTAGGAGGTGGACATCTCGCGTAGGATCAGAGCAACCACGGATCGCACGCCCCGGTAGCGCAGCTGAGGCCGGGCCGCCGGGCGGATCTCCTCAAGAACGGGCGCCTGTGTCATTTGAACTGGTACTTTCTTTTGTCGTGTGAAATCAGATAGGACGTCTTCAGAGCAACAGTTTGGACCATAGTCTTGGCGGACGATCAAACAAATCCCGTTTCTCCCGACAAGGCCGCGCCCACGGCGCCGGCAAAGGATGGTGCGGCCAAAGCCGCGGGGGATGCGAAAGCCCCCCCCAAGCCAAAGCCCGATCAGAAACCGGCGACAAAACCCGCGACCGCGGATAAGCCGAAGCCGAAGCCAGCCGCCAAAGCCGCAAACGCGGCCAAGCCAAAGCCCGATCAGAAGCCGGCGACAAAACCCGCAAGCGCGGATAAGCCGAAGCCGAAACCGGCCGCCAAAGCCGCAAACCCGGACAAGCCGAAACCACCGGCCGATCCGATCTATGCTCCAGCGCGGGCGGCACAGACAAAGCCTCGACATTGGCTTTTGTTGCTGTCGTTCCTCATCTTCGTTTGCGCCCCATTGCTGCTGACTGCCGGCTATCTCTGGACCCGAGCTGTGGATCAATACACCTCAGAGCTCGGTTTTACAGTCCGGCGTGAGGAAGCCCCCTCCGCTGTCGACATTCTCGGTGGGCTTACAAAACTGTCCAGCAACTCGTCTTCTGACAGCGACATTCTCTATGAATACATCCAGTCTCAGGAGCTGGTGGAAAAGATCGACGCCACGATCAACCTGCGGACGCGCTTCAGCCGCCATGCTGCGATCGATCCGATCTTCTCGCTGTCCACGAACAGTTCCATCGAAGATTTGGTCGAGTACTGGCAAAAGATGGTTTTGATTTCTTACGCCCCAGGCACCGGCCTTATAGAAGTGAAGGTGAAGGCCTTCACACCGGAAGAAGCTCATGAGATCGCGCAGCTCATCTTTGCCGAGAGTTCTCGAATGATCAACGAGCTCTCCGCTATCGCCCGCGAGGATGCGATGCGCTACGCCCGGGAGGAACTGGACACTGCGGTCGAACAGCTAAAGACAGCCCGTCAGGCTCTGACGGCCTTCCGCTCACGCACCCAGATCGTGGATCCCAGCGCCGACATCCAGCTGCAAATGGGCCTGCTGAACACGCTCCAACAGCAACTCGGATCCGAGCTGGTCGATTACGATCTGTTGCTGACCAGCGTGCGGGAGGATGATCCCCGTCTGCAACAATCCCAACAGCGCATCAATGCGATCCGCGAACGCATCCGCCAAGAACGCGAGAAATTCGGCGGCGGCGGCGCGGCATCCAGAGGCGACGGCGAGGACTACGCCACCCTCGTGTCGGAATTTGAACGACTCAGCGTGGACCGGGAATTCGCCGAACAGAAATACACCGGAGCCCTGCAGAACTACGACGCCGCACAGGCAGAAGCGCAGCGTCAGAGCCGCTATCTGGCAGCCTACCTGAACCCAACATTGGCACAGAGCCCGCAATACCCGCGCCGCGCCCTGCTGCTCGGGTTGACGGCGCTGTTCCTTCTGGTTGCTTGGGCAACTCTAGTGCTGATTCTCTACTCGCTCCGGGATCGCCGCTGAGGACGACGGACATGATTGTTCTGGAAGACCTTACCAAGAGCTTTGCCACCCCAAACGGGCGTAAATACGTGGCAAAAAACGTGAACCTGACCATACCAACCGGCAAGGCCATTGCATTGCTGGGACGCAACGGGGCAGGAAAATCCACGATGCTGCAGATGATCTCCGGCAATATGAACCCGGATTCGGGCCGCATTCGCAGCAGCGGAGCTGTCTCTTTTCCTGTTGGGTTCGCCGGTTCTTTTCACCGCGATCTGACTGGCGCGCAGAACGCTCGTTTCGTGGCGCGTATCTATGGCGTGGATACGGACGAGCTGTTGGACTTCGTCGCTGATTTTGCCGCCCTTGGAGGCCATCTGCACATGCCAGTACGCAGCTATTCTTCCGGCATGCGCTCGCGCCTCGCTTTTGGCATTTCAATGGCTCTGGATTTCGATACGTACTTGGTGGATGAGGTCACGTCCGTAGGCGACAGCGCTTTTCGTCGCAAGAGTGCTGCCGTATTCAAGGCGCGAATGAAACAGTCCTCTGCCATCGTGGTCACCCACTCTCTGATTGAAGTGCGCAATCTTTGCAATGCCGGGGCAGTGCTTGAAAACGGCGAAGTGACCTATTTCGAAGATGTCGAAGAGGCCATCGCACTGCACGTACGCAACATGAAACGCAGCAAGTAAAACCTGCCATACCTTTCTTAACACTGCTTTCTCTGCCCCGATATCGACCACGGTCAAGCCACTAAAAGGGTCGAGCATTCAACCACCACAAAATTTGGAAACAATCCGAAGCACTGTCCCCGCTTTGGCCATATATCGGACACAGCCGAACCACCCCAGACCGGCAGGTTAGCCCTCAGGTTCAACGACAGGCCGGGGTGGGCCGACATGACGACATTCACGACAACAGGATACATCCAGACGGCAGCCAAGCTGCATGCAGCCACTGCGCCGCGGCTGGTGCTGGAGGAGGCCTCGGACCAGATCGGGATCGCCCTGCATATGGGAGCAGGCGACACCGTTCATCACTTCCGCCTTTCCGGCGAGGCCCTCCGCTATCATCAGAATGCGACGGAGAGCGCCGACGAAACTTCCTTCTCCCTCGGTACGGAGCGGGTGTCTTTGCGCAGCGATGCGCTGACTGCCCTGGTCGAGGGCAGCGGCGGCCTGTCGCGCAGCCAAGCCTTTTATGATGATGAAACCGGGTTTTCCGGGGACCGTTTCAGCCTCATGGCCACCACCGGCACCGGCCGTGAGATCCTGGTGGCGGCAGGCCTTGACCGGCCGGGGCTTGTGACCCTCGCCTGGAACAACGGCACGCCCACCCCGCTGGCCAGTCGCGGTGATACCAGCAGCACCTATCTCGGCGATGTGCAAATGATGGCGGGCGCCGTCCTGGGCGGCCAGCAATATGTCTTTGCCGCCTCGGGGCTGGAAGCGGGCATCAGCGCCTACCGCCTCGACAGCGCCGGGCGGCTCTCTCATGTGGACAGCCTCGGGGCTCGGGACGGAGTTGGTATCCATGCGCCGACCGCGCTGCTGGCAATCGAAGCCGGCGGCCAGCCGGTCCTGCTTCTGGCCGCGGCGGGCAGCAGCTCGATCTCGGTCATCGGCCTGGGCAGCACAGGTCAACTCAGCCTGCTGGATCATCAGACCGACACGCTCAGCACCCGCTTTGGGGCCGTCACGGTGATGGAGGCCATCACCCATGGCGGCCAGACCTATGTGGTGGCGGGCGGGGGCGACGACGGGCTCACACTCTTTGCCCTTCTTGAGGGCGGTCAGTTGCTGGCGCTCGACAGCCTGGCCGACAGCACCGGTCTCGGGCTCGACAATGTGAACGGGCTGGCGCTGCGGATGATGGGCGACACATTGCATGTCTTTGCCACCTCCGAAACCGAAGCAGGCCTCACGCATGCCACTGTACCCCTCGCCGCCACTGCCGTGCAGGCGGGCGGCAGTGGCAATGACACATTGACCGCCGACGTCAGCGGGGGCGTCCTCCTTGACGGGCACGGCGACGACCGGCTGGTGGGGGCTGCGGGTGCCGATGTCTTTGTTCTGGTAGCCGATGGCGACCACGACGAGATCCATGCCTTTGATCCGGAGGCTGATCGCATCGACCTCAGCGCCTGGAGTGGCCTCACCTCGGTGACCCAGCTGGAGATCACCTCACAAGACGATGGCGCTCAGCTGCGCTATGGCTCCGAGAGCCTGCGCCTTTACACCCAGGATGGCAGCGCGTTGGCGCTGGAAGATTTCCTGCGTCAGGATCTGCTCGGTCTATACCGGCCGCAACCAGAAACGGACGCACCGGTGATCATGACCGGCTCTGGTCAACTGGTCGGCGGCAGCGGCGAGGATCGCCTGACCGGGCGCGATAGCAACGACGATCTCTTTGGCCAGGGCGGCGATGATCACCTGCTGGGCGGGGCCGGACGCGACACGCTCTGGGGCGGGGCCGGCCACGACAGCCTGCAAGGAGGGGACGACAGCGACCTGCTCTATGGCGAAGATGGCAATGACATGATGGAAGGCGGCGGCGGCCATGACCAGCTCTACGGCGGCTTTGGCGACGATCACCTGGTCGGCGGGACCGGGGCCGACAGCCTGATGGGCGAAGAGGGCAATGACACGCTGGAGGGCGAGAGCTCCACCGATCTCCTCTATGGCGGCGCAGGCAATGACAGCCTCTCCGGCGGTACTGGCGATGACACGCTCTATGGCGGAGAGGGGCATGACCGGCTGTTCGGCAACACCGCGCTCGACACCATCTACGGCGAGGGGGGCAACGACTATATCTCCTCCGGCGATGGCGTGGATTACGTCGAGGGCGGCAGCGGCAACGACACCATCCATGGCCGCTCCGGCTGGGACAGCCTGTTTGGTGGCGACGGCGACGATCTTCTTTATGGCAGCGCCGGTGACGATCTGCTGCACGGCGGCATTGGCAATGACTGGATCTCTGCCGGATCGGCCTGGGACAGCCTCTATGGCAACTCCGGAAATGACACGCTGTATGGCAACTTCGGCTCCGATGTGATGTCAGGCGGAGACGATGATGACGTTCTTTATGGCGGCACCGGAGACGACACGCTGCGCGGTGGCAATGACAACGACACACTCTACGGCAACCAAGGGGTCGATCATCTCGAAGGCGGTCGCGGCGACGACCTTCTGCGTGGCGGCACCTTGGCCGACACTTTCATCTTTGCACGGGGCCATGACCGGGACGAGATCGAGGACTTCGCCCTTGGTGAGGATATTCTTCAGTTGGCCACCTCGCTCCTCGACGGGCAGGACACCGGTGCCGCTGTTCTCGCAGCCTATGGCGAGGTTACGTCCGGCGGCGTGCTGCTGGATTTTGGCAGCGGAGACCAGATCCTGATGTCCAACCTCTCCAGTCTCGGCGGGCTGGCATCGGATATCGAGATTTTTTGACTCCTCAGCGCCCGCGCCGGAACAGGTTGCCGATGGTCTGGAACACCAGATCAAAGTCGTAGCACATGTTCCGGTGACGCTGGTAGATCAGGTCCAGCCGCGCCTTGGCCGGCACGCAGGTGCGGGAATAGACCGCATTGGTCTCCTCGCGCGTGGTGCAGCGCTCCAGCAGCATCGCCTCGTGCTTGTGATAGGTGATCGAAGCCAGCCCGGTCACCCCCGGGCGTGACTTCAGCACCTCGGCATAGATCTCCGGATGCGCCTCCACATATTGCCGCAGCGGCGGGCGCGGGCCGACAAAGCTCAGGTCCCCCTTGAGGATGTTCCAGAGCTGCGGAAACTCATCCAGCCGCTTTGAGCGCAGCCAGGCGCCGGTTTTGGTGACCCGCGCCGCCTTGTCGCCGCCAGAGACGCCGCTGTCCTCGTCCACAACGGTCATGGTGCGCAATTTCCAGAGTCTAAATGGGCGATTCACGCCTTTCATTCGCTCTGCCACGTAAAAGACCGGACGGCCTTCCTTCAGCAAGAGCCAGGCCAGAAGGCCGAGCAGGATCGGACCCAGGATCACGATCAGCAGCGTCACAAAAAACAGATCGAACAGGCGTTTGTCCCAGGTCATGGGCGGAGGGATTCCTTCATATGTGGCTCTAACAAGGCCATTTCCGCCACCATCCGCGCCGGATCGGCCCCCGGCAGCGACATCCGTGGCGCCAGAAACCCGCTGAGGCGGGAGAGGTCAAGCGCCACCTCCGGGATTGCGCTCTGCGGCGCGGGCACTGTTGCAAAATCCCGCCCCGCCGCCTGCAACAGCGCTCCCATCTCGATCAGGCCGGGCTGGGCGATGTTCAGCACCCCGGGCAGGTCGGGAGTATTCAGGACGGCGGCGATCACATCGGCCAGTGTCAGCACCCCGATGTAGCTGCGCCTAGGGGTGCGCCCGTCGGTGAACTGGTCCAACCGGAACCCCGGCCGCCAGCCGCCCAGGATCGCATCAAAGCCTGCAGTATTGCCGATGCGCAGCACGGCAACCTCCACCCCCAACTCTGTGGCCAAAGCGCAGGCCCGCGCCTCCATCTCGGCCTTGGCCGCGCCATAGGGATTGGCCGGGGTCAGCGGGGTCTCTTCCGTCAAGGGCCCCTGCCCCGCGCCATAGACCGCCGCCGACGACACAAGCACC
>NZ_JAKRFD010000018.1 GCF_022348185.1 Epibacterium sp. Ofav1-8 | reverse complement strand
AACGCTATAAAGGGCCTGCTGCAGAGCAAAAGCTTCTCCGGCATTCAAGTGCTGTTCAAACGTCCGGCCGAAACGCTGCGATGGTACCTTTGGCATGGAAAAGTTCTTACGGCCACGACCAGTCTACAATGGTTGATGGTCGATTGCGCGCGGCTGGTTACAGATGACCGCGTGGTGACTGAAGCGGCTCGGCGCGTGCAAGCTCGGTGCCGAGACCTCTATTCCTACCTTGCGAACAACATGGACAACCTGACCGACTATGGTCGGCGGCACCGCACGGGTCTTCCGATTTCTTCGTCCCGGGCTGAGGGCTGCGTGGACGACATCGGCAACACCCGCATGGGAAAGCGACGCCGCATGAGATGGTCACCCACGGGAGCCCACCGCGTGGCTGTTGTCCGCGCCGCCGTTCTCGACGGTCGGCTAACCGGAGCCTACCAAAGAGCAGCCGCATGACCCCCAAGTTTTGCCCACTCCCAACGTGAACAAGCTGAAAGCAGAAAACCCCGTGAAGCATGCCGCCCAAGGGGAAGAGCTGAAGAAACTCCTCGGCTGAAGATGGATCAGAGATGATAGACTTTGAGAACGACCCCGACTACGAAGAATGCCTTGTGACCTTTTTTGATGTCCTCGGCTTCAGGAACCTCCTGCAAACGCGAAGCGGAGCAGAGATTAGGGACCTGCTTTCGATGTTTCGTCGGGTATCCGAAGGGGATGCCACGCCGCCCACCCGTTCCGATGAAATGCGGATGATCAGCGAAGTCCATGCCGAGATCGTGTCTGACGCGATCGTGAGAACCAGAACCATTGAAACTCAGTACCAGGCCGGGCCTTTGGTCTGGGAACTCATCGATTTGCTGCACATCCAGATCGAATGCGTGGCAAATGGCATATTGGTGCGCGGCGCGATGACGATCGGCCCCATGCATCTCGGCATCGACTTCAGTGGTCCGGTGTTTGGGCCTGCCCTCGTTCAGGCTTATTTCATGGAAGAAGGCGAGGTCATCTTCCCACGCATTGCGATCCATGAAGATGTCATCGAACGCCACCGGCAGGACCAAACGCTCTGGCGGGAAGGACATTCCTATGAGGATGAAGAGCGTCACCTGAACAACCTCCTGCGCCAAGACGAGTCAGGCCTCCACTACGTAGACTATCTTCGCGCCAGTCTCAGCGAGCTCGACGGCGAATACGCCGACTGGATCGAGTTTCTGGGTAGGCACAAAACATTGGTGGAGAGCGGTCTCGCCGACAGTCCCAACGCGACGGTGCAGCGCAAGTACAGCTGGCTCAAGAACTACCACAACGGAGTCATCGACGAGAACTTGGCAAACCTGGAACCGGGCGCGATGACCGCGGATGGCGACCCTTGGGAAGCTCTGTTCAGAGGGCTCAGGATCGAAGCCTGAGCTGTCTCAACAAGTCACGATTGGGAGCGTCACGAAATGTCCACGACATGCCTCACCGTTTGGCCAATACGGGAATCGCCAGCCTGCCACCATTCCTATGACCCGCCATCCAGACCTGCGTCCTCCAACTGCTCCCGCTCTGGCAGATCGCGCAGGCTTTCCAACCCGAAGGCGACCAGGAACTGCTCAGTCGTGACAAACGTATAGGGCGCGCCGCGTCGAGGCGACCTTGGCCCGGTCCCAATCAAGTCGCGCGCATGCAGCCGTCCGATCAGGTCACGGCTGATCTCCTTGCCGAAGATGTCCTTGAGCCCGTCGCGCGTGATCGGCTGGTGGTAGGCAATGGCCGCCAGCACCGCGACGTCGAATTCGCTCAGATCGAGAAGCTTCTCACCGACATCTGCCGCCGCGCGGATCGCGGGGGCGTAGGTGGCGCGCGTGCGCAACATCCAGCCGCCAGCGACCTTGGCGAGTTCGAAGGCCCGCCCTTCCAGATCGGCGGCAAGGTCCTCGACCAGCAAGTCGACCGAGGCCCCCTGCCCGACCACGCGGGCGAGATCGTCGCGCGGCACCGGCGAGGCTGAGGCAAAGAGCACCGCCTCGATCCGGCGCATCCATTCGCGCCACCGTAGCTCAGGCAGCAGGTCGGCCAATTCGCGGTCTATGTCAGGTTCCGAGCGATCCTTCGCCATCGCTACACCCCATAGAGCCGGAAGGTGTCACGTCCGGTCAGTTCGCGTACGGCGCCGAGGTCGACCAGGCGGTCGCAGAGCCGCCGCGCGGCGCGATCCGGCAAAGGCAACGCCGAAGGCGCCACGGCATCGCGGTTCAGGAACATCTCGACCGCGTCGCCCGCCCCTTTCGCCCGCAGCTTGGGCGCGACCGCCTTCAGATGCGCCGCCCGACGCGCGAGGTCGGTGGAGAGACGCACGGCCTCGACTGCCGAGGAGATCAGCGCGCGATGACAGGCGAAGCGAAGTTCATCGCATTGCTTGCGCAGGTCAGCCCGTTTCAGGCCTGGGGCCAGCAGCGGCACGAGATGATCCCAGCCGAGTGCCTGCGCGAGGGCCGCATCCGCGAGGATCAGCCCTGCGACGTCTGCGCGCGGCGCCTCGCGCAGCACCGCCTCCAACACCATCGCGGCCCGGGTCACCGGCGCGCCTCTCCCCACATCGAGCCATGTGGCGATCTGGCCCGGTTCGAGGGCCGGCAAGGCCCGACCCAGAGCCTTGATCGACACCGGCCGCTCCACCGCGCGCCGCCACGCCAGATAGATTTCCCCCGCCGGTCCCGGCAGGTCGCCGGGGCGCAACAGGTGCACCGCATTGCGCAACTCCGCTTCCCGCTCCGGCCGTCCAGAGAACGCAACGCATGCGGCGGCCGCACGCAGCGTGAGGCGATCACGCAACAAGGCGTGGGAGACCTCCTCGCGTCCCAACATAAGATGCAGGTGGTTCAAGGCGGCGCCCGACAAAAACGCAACATCTTCAAGGGTTTCAGCACGTACGGAGGTGACCCAGGCGGGCATCCGGGGTAGCGTGTCGAGGTCGCTGATGTGATCCGCTCGGGCAATCGTCATGCTCGAAATCTACATTGCGACGGCGCTTTCGTCCACAATATGATGCACAAACCGCCCCACCTCGCTATTGCCATTCACGTCCAATAAGTTTGAATTATCGGACATATAAAGATATGCTGCGAAACAATCTCAGAAATACCGCTTTTCGGGGGAAAGATGTCGTCAAACAACGAGAAACCAACCTCAACGACCTCCGACACGTTTGAAGTTTCTCCCCTCGACGAGAGAGATCAAGAAGAATGCGATGGCATCGCCCTGCCCTCCCATGTCGCGGGGGCCGGCACACTCGACCGGTTGGTGGACACCGCTCGGGGTTATGCCAAGGCTTCGACGGCCCAGAACACGAACAAGGCCTACGCGGCCGACTGGAAGCACTTTGCGCGTTGGTGCAGGCTCAAGGGAACCGATCCTCTGCCGCCCTCGCCAGAAATGATCGGGCTCTACCTAACCGACTTAGCCGCGCCAGCCAACGACGCCCCTGCCCTAACCGTCTCAACCATCGACCGTCGTCTGTGCGGTCTCGCTTGGAACTACGCGCAACGCGGCTTCACCCTCGACCGCAAGAACCGCCACATCGCCACGGTCCTCGCGGGGATCAAACGCAAGCACGCACGCCCACCGGTTCAGAAAGAAGCGATCCTGCCGGAGGATATCCTCACCATGGTGGCCACCCTCCCCTTCGATCTACGCGGGCTCAGGGACAAGGTGATCTTGCTCTTGGGCTACGCTGGCGGTCTCAGGCGCTCCGAGATCGTCAGCCTGGACGTCGGCAAGGATGATACTCCCGACAGTGGCGGTTGGACCGAGATCCTCGAGGATGGCGTGATCCTGACATTGAACGCCAAAACCGGCTGGCGCGAGGTCGAGATCGGGCGCGGGTCATCCGAGCAGACCTGCCCGGTCCATGCGCTCGAACAATGGCTGCACTTCGCGAAGATCGACTTCGGGCCAGTGTTCGTTCGAACGTCGCGTGACGGTAAGAAAGCGCTCGAATCTCGCCTTTCCGACAAACACGTCGCCCGCCTGATCAAGACCACCGTCCTGAAATCCGGCATCCGGTCAGACCTCCCCGAGAAAGACCGCCTTGCCCTATTTTCGGGCCACAGCTTGCGCGCCGGTCTTGCCAGTTCGGCCGAAGTCGATGAACGCTACGTCCAAAAGCAGCTCGGACACGCCTCGGCCGAGATGACACGGCGCTATCAGCGCCGGCGCGACCGGTTCCGCGTGAACCTGACCAAGGCTGCAGGACTTTGATTGCGATCAAGCTTCGTTGCGGCATTGCCAACTTGTTTGCGCGTTCTGAACTGGTTAGGCCTCACGCATGAAGATGCCGTCCAAGATGCCTCGCCTGAAGGGCTTTCGGTTTCCGCGTGAGATCATCGCCTATGCCGTCTGGGTCTACCACCGATTTGCGCTTAGCACTGCCGATGTTGAATATCTGCTCGCAGAACGCGATGTGACGGTCAGTCGGGAAACGATTTGGCAATGGGTCAACCGCTTTGGCGGCCATTTCGCGAATTGCATCAGGCGAGACCGGCCAGCCCCGGACGACAAATGGCATTTGGACGAAGTGGTCAGCCCGACCAACGGTCGGAAACGCTGGCTCTGGCGGGCCGTGGATGCGAACGGAGATACTCCTGATATCCTCGTGCAACCACGGCGGAGTGCTAAGGCAGCCCGGCGCTTTCTGAAGCGGCTGATTTCACAATTCGGCGAACCCCGTGTTGTGATCACGGATAAGTTGCAAAGCTATTTCAAGCCGATCCGCGATCTTGCGCCGGGTGCGGATCACCGAGCACACAAAGGGTTGAATAATCGGATCGAAGGATCACACAGACCCACTCGAAAGCGTGAAAAGCTCATGGGGCGCTTCAAGTCGCCAAAGCAAGCGCAAAGGTTCCTTGCCGCTCACGACCAGATCAACACCGTTTTTCGACCCCGCCGCCATCAACTCTCCACCGTCTCATACCGTCGTCATGCCAGAACCGATGCTTTCGGCCTCTGGGACGGTTATATTGCAGAAATGAACGTCTGACAGGAACTGGCCTCACCCTTCTCAATCACGCGCAAGCAAGTTGGCAATGTCCACGGTGATGAAGTTGCGCGAACTTCGCTCTGAAGCCGCTGGATCAGCGCCGCGTCCAACATCAGGCTACCTGCCATCTTGCCAAATGCCCTATGACAGCGCCGGTTGGTCGCCCATCGGCTGGCGGCTTGACTGTGTTTGGATGGAGGTCGGGCGTCAGTCCTTCAGCATTGGATGTTGTATGCGGTGTTTCCAGCATAAGAATTCTGTTCATGTGGATAAGTTACCCAGAAAACCCTTGCACGAATCCTACTCAACGGTAAATAGTCACGGAAAGATAACAACAAACGTCGATTTCCGTGAACACGGCGGCAGGCTGCAGAAAATGATCCGTATTAGGCTCTAATCCCGCACGCTCTTGCATCCGTAACACAGGATACGAGGGCAGAACGGCAATGGCAACGAACCAGTCTCCGGCAGCAGAGGCGCTGCATGAGGATCTCAACCAGCTTATTCGGGAGCATTCCGAATGGCTGGCCACCCAATTGCACAACCAACGCGAAAGCCTGTTCCCCCCCGACGCCGCCAAGATGATGCGCAAGTTCACCTCTGGCGAGGCGGCGACGCTTTTGGGCGTCAATGACAGCTATCTGCGCAAGCTGCATCTGGATGGCAAAGGCCCCTCGCCCGAGCTGACACCGGGCAATCGGCGGCTTTATTCTGTGAAGGACATGCTGGATCTGCGCCATCTCCTTGAGAAAACCGCCCGCAAGCCCGGTGACTACCTGCCCGGACGCCGCGAGGGCGACCACATGCAGATCATCGGCGTGATGAACTTCAAAGGCGGCTCCGGCAAGACCACAACCTCGGCGCATCTGGCCCAGCGGCTCGCCCTGCGTGGCTACCGGGTGCTGGCCATCGACCTCGACCCGCAGGCCTCGATGACCGCGCTGCATGGTGTGCAGCCCGAGGTCGACCTGCAGGATGGCGGCACGCTCTATGATGCCATTCGCTATGATGACCCGGCCCCGATCGCCTCGGTGATCCGCAAGACCTATATCCCCAACCTCGACCTCATCCCCGGCAATCTGGAGCTGATGGAGTTCGAGCACGAAACCCCCCGCGCGCTGGCGCAGGGTCAGGCGGGGCTGTTCTTCTTCCGGGTCAAACAGGCGCTCGAACAGGTGGACGGCGACTATGATGTGGTGGTGATCGACTGCCCGCCGCAGCTTGGTTTTCTCACCATGTCCGCGCTTTCCGCCGCAACCGGCGTGCTTGTCACCATCCACCCCGAAATGCTCGACGTGATGTCGATGTCGCAATTCCTGCGCATGACCGCCGACCTCATGGATGTGATTGCCGAAAGCGGCGCCGACATGTCGCATGATTGGATGCGCTATGTGCTCACCCGCTACGAGCCCTCGGACGCGCCGCAAAACCGTATCGTGGCCTTCCTGCGCACCATGTATGGCGACAAGGTGCTCAATGCGCCGATGCTGAAATCCACCGCGATTTCCGACGCGGGCCTCACCAAACAGACCCTCTACGAGGTGGAGCGCTCCGCCTTCACCCGGTCCACCTATGACCGCGCCATCGAGAGCATCAATGCGGTCAATGATGAGATTTCCGACCTGATCCAGCAGACCTGGGGGCGCAAATGACCACCGGCAAGAAAAAACGCATGTCCATGCTCGACAGTCTCGCAGCAGCGGGAGGGCCCTCCGCCACCGCCGGGGGATCGATGATGTCGACCAATCGCGCCCTGCGCGCGGCGCGTGATGCGGTGGATTCCCATCATGTCTGGGAGCTTGATCCAGATGCCATCACCGACCTGCGGATCGAGGACCGCCTCGCCCCCGGTGATGTGGCCGATCTGATTGAATCCATTGAAACTTCTGGCCAGACCGTGCCAATCCTTGTGCGCCGTGATCCAAGTGATGCAGACCGCTATCTGCTGGTCTATGGCCGCCGCCGGCTGGAGGCGATCCGCCATTCAAACAAGGTCAGCAAGGTCCGCGCCCTTGTCGCCAGCATGGATGACGACAGCGCCGTACGCGCCCAGATCACCGAGAATATGGCGCGCCGCGATCTGACATTCATCGAACGTGCGATCTTTGCGCGGGAACTGATTGAATCCGGTTTTGGCAACCAGTCACAGGTGGCCGAGGTGCTGACCGTGACCAAATCCTCCGTGTCGATGGCGATGGCCATTCTGGATGCGGTGGGCATTGATCTGGCCCGCGCCATTGGCCCCGCGCCCAACATCGGCCGCCCCCGCTGGGACGATCTGGGCCGTGCATTGGCGGAAACCGATGTGGATTCCGCGCAGCTGATTGCCGTCGCAGAACGGGTCCACACCGATGCCAGCATCGCCGTGATCGACGGGCGCGGCAACGACCCGCAAGAAACCTCGACCGCCGCCTTTGAGGCGGTGATGAAAGCCCTGCCCGCCGCCCCTACCCCGGCACGCACCGCCGCCAAGCCTGCGCGCAAAAAACCGCGCGCCTTGACGTTGAATGGGGAGAAAACTGGCAGCATTCGCCGCACCGCAAAGGGCGTGCAGATTGATCTGGCGGAGGGCGCATTTGCCGATTGGGTCGAGGCCGAGGCCCAGCACCTAATCGCAGACCTTCATGCCCGTTGGCTGCAACGGTCTGAAGACCAATAAAAAAATAAGAGCAGAGTAAGGAAAGGAGGCACGAGCAGACAAAAGAAAAGGTCCCGCAAAGACATCGCTCCACGAGACCCTGACTTGTGTTTAGCAACTTCAAGCTAGTGTCAGGAGCCTGGAACTGCAAGTCAAATTTGATTCGCAGAACGGGATTTCTTTGTCTTCGTGAATGAAACATGGGGTATCATCCTGTCACGCCTTTTGGGCGCACCGTTGATGCTGTTCTGATCCAACGTCAGAACCAGCTTCAGGCGGCAAGCGAACGCATGCCTGCCGCGTCATCTCAACTGGAACCGGCAAAACCGGTCAGCAAATGGAACGTGCTGCGCGATCTTGCGGTGGCGCGGCATCATTTTGGCCTGAGCGACCGCGATCTCTCCGTGCTGCAAGCGCTGCTGAGTTTCTGGTCCGGCACCGAATTGCCCGCAGACCGCGCGCTTGTCATCCATCCGTCGAACCAAACCATCTGCGACCGGCTCAATGGCATGGCCAATTCCACCATGCGCCGCTATCTCGCTCGGTTGGTTGACGCAGGTCTGCTGCTGCGGCGCGACAGCCCCAACGGTAAGCGCTACGCCCGGCGCTATGGCGGCGAAAAGGTGGCCTATGGGTTTGACCTCTCGCCACTGCGCCAACGCGCCCGCGAGATTGAAATGGCGGCAGAGGATGTGCGCGCCGAGGAGTTTCGCCTGAAACACCTGCGCGAGACCGTCAGCCTGATGCGCCGCGATCTGGCCGGGCTGGCGGAGTTTGGCCTCTCCCTGCGTCCGGACCTGCCGCTCTGGGATCGTCTTGGCGATCTGGCGGCCCTCTCCGCGCGTGCCCTGCGGCGCAAGCTGACCCTCGCGGACCTCGCACAAATGGAGGCCCAATTGCGCGTCGCTCTGGATGAGGCACGCGACATTCTCGACCCGATGGAGCCTGTGGACAACAGCACTGATGCGCTCATTGAAACACCACAACTGAGCACCAAAGCCGACGAAATTGAGCAGCACCATCAGAATTCACAGAAAGACTCTTTTGAATCTGAAAGCGAGGTGGGGACGGACACCCCCGCAGAGGACAGCGCCTCGCCACAAATCGCGCAAGCTGAGAAAGAACCACAACTCCGCACAGACACCCCCTGCCCTGCCAAGGTCACTGCCAGCGATTATCAAACTATGACGGCACCGAACGCCCCGGAAAGCACCTCTACATCCGCACATGATAAGTTGCCAAACATGCCGCTATCCGTCACCCTTGCTGCCTGCGCCAGCATCCAGAGCTATATCGATCATCCCATTCGTCACTGGCATGATCTGGTCAAAGCTGCGCATCACATCCGCCCGATGATGGGCATTTCCACCTCCGCCTGGGAGGAGGCTCTGAGCGTGATGGGTCCAGCAGAGGCCGCAGTGGTCCTTGCGTCAATGCTCGAACGCTTTGAAGAAATCAAAAACCCCGGTGGTTACCTGCGCCATCTCAGCGCGAAATCCGCCAATGGCACGTTTTCCAGCGGCCCGATGGTCATGGCGCTTTTGCGCAAACACTGAGGAATGTACGGGATGTTGGATTTCACGGGCAGAGAAAGTTCACAACTGTGAACTCTACGAGGCAGATGGCCCCTTGTGGCCTACATCAAAAGTTCACAACTGTGAACTTTCTACAAGACACGCTTGGTTCTAAACTCGTACGCTTGGAGCGTGGACGTCATCAAGCTTCTGCCCACAAATAAAAACAAAGTGCTTCCGACAGTCACACGATCTCAAACCTTGCCATCCCTTGATACGAGTACAAGGTCTTTTTGCTATCATTGATCAGATGACGCCGAGTTGACACTCAGACCCGATTCACGGTTTGCATCCGGATTACCCTGCAATCCAACACTATGCCGGGAGTTGTCACGTTAACCGAAGGAGAGGAAGTCCGGGGTGTTGATGCAGGCCTCATGCGACGTTGGCGGCAGCTTTCCACGCCCTGAGAGCTTTCATCCGGTGGTGGCGAATGGTCAACTCTGCGCGTCGGAGAGCTGGAACGGAGAAACAATTGCGGGTGGCAGCATGGATGGACACGAAGAGTTGCAAACCACCGGGTGAGCAATGACCCGTGCATCACGCGCTCTCGCTTTCGGAACGGTAAATGGCTGTAGAATAGCCGGTCCGCAGCGAGAACGCATCGTATCTAGCGTAGCGGTAAGATTCTGCGGACAGGCGGTGGTGACTTGGGCGAAACAGACTGGCGGCCTGATCGTGCGGGGATTTGAACCGGCCCATGATCTTCTCGTGCCTTCGGGTATGCCGGTGGGAAGCCACGCTTCGGTTGTTTTAGCCCTTGTGCTGGCCAAACCCAATTCCGGGGCGATCTGCACCTTTGCTGCACCGTGGGATTGCAGTTTGTCCGTCACCGGAACACGGGGCCGGCCCTACCGTTCCATGAGTTTCCGCCACCGATAGAAAGTCTGCTGCGTCACGCCGATCTGGTGGTGCGCCTCAGCCATCGTCGCGCCTTGACCTTGCAGAACTTCTACCTGCCGAAGCTTAGACACGACCTCTTCGGGCTTCTCACGTTTTCCAGCCATCGCTGATCCTCCAGTTCGCGGGATAATCTATCCAGTTGGTGAACCACTTTCAGGGGACTACTCCATAACCAATGTTGCTGCAGGTGACTTCGATAGCTCGAACTTCCAGCGTTTTCTCGTCAATCCCGATGTGTATCTTCCGCCAAATTTGCCGTTTGGCTCCGCCGTGCTTGCGGGCGTTCCAATCATCTTCGCTTTGGACCTTAACAGGCTGCTGAAGAAGTCGGGCTCGAAGGACGTTGTTCCTGCCGCCACGATTTGAAGGCGGTTCTCTGTGGCATCGGGGGCGGACGCCGGGTCTGGAATGCTCAGTTTCTCACGCTGCCAGGAGTTTCGGCAACCTGGCCAGATTGCAGGCCGTCATTGTCATCGTGAACTGCACGCGGACCCTGTCGAGGCCGCGGTGAACGGTCTGGGCCATGCCGCCGACGGTCTTGGCCCAGCCGAACGGTTCCTCGATCTTCTTCCGGCGCCGCTGGGACAAGGCGTAGCCGGGATGCTGGGTCGTCCGCCCGTCGATGGCGGAATGCCGGGCCTTCTGCGCGATATGTGGCGTCACGACCATGCGCCTCAACTCGGCGACGAAGGAGGCCGCGTCATACCCCTTGTCCGCCCCGAGTGTCAGACGCCGGGTCGAGCCGGGGGAATGCCGGTTGATCATCTCGAGCGCCGCCTTCCGCTCGCCGTGACCGTCGGCGTGGGTCAGGTCCGCCTGCACCACGAGCCCATTGCGGTTTTCCATCAGCGTGTGCCCCATGAAACACAGCGTCGCCGCAGCACCCGGTGCCTTCTTGTGGAGCCGCGCATCCGGGTCCGTGACGGAGGCATGGGTCGCGTTCGAGCGCTTCTCGCCCCGGAAGTTCACTTCGGCGTTGTGCGTCTGGCGGGGCGTGTCGGGCATCGGCTGGGTCTCGGTCTGCTGGGGCGGCTGGTCGGTGTCTGCGGAGGGCTCCTGGGGTGATGGCGGCGGTGGGTCGCCCGGGTCGTCATCGTGATCGGGTGGCGGGCTGACCTTCAGCTGGAAACTCTTCATGGAGGCCCATGCCTTGACCAGGGTGCCGTCCACCGAGAAGTGCTCGTCCGACAGCAGCGGCTTGACCTCCGGATGCGCAAGAATCGCGGCCATGACCTTGCGCGATATGTCGGTCGTCAGCAGCCGGTCGCGGTTCTTGGTGAACACGGTCGGGACCCACACGGCGTCGTCGATGCCGAGCCCGACGAACCACCGGTACAGCAGGTTGTAGTTCATCTGCTCCATCAGCTGCCGCTCCGAGCGGATCGAAAACAGCATTTGCAGAAGGCTGGCTCGGATCAGGCGCTCAGGCGCAATAGAGGGGCGGCCGAAGTCCGTGTAGAGCGCTTCGAACTCGGCATCGAGACTCGCCAGCGCGTCGTTCACGATCTGCCGGACCTTGCGAAGCGGATGACCCGTCGGAACCCGCTCCTCAAGGTCCACATAGCTGAACAACGATCCGCTCGCTTCGTCCGTCCCGCGCATAGTCACCCTCACCGCCGCCACCGTGACCGAGGTGAATCATGTTCTTGAAACCGCGTCGAGCCCGGTGTTTTTCAGCAGCCTGTTAAGACGATCCAGAATAGGCGGCAGGAGATAAGCGGCCGTCATGTCTGCAGCTGAAACTCGCACAAGCCCGTCGATGTCCTCTGCCTGACCAGAAGCCGCAAGCGACATCATATTCGCTCCGCCTGCCATCGTCCGCACATGCTCAAGAAGGGTCTGCCCCACCGGTGTCAGCGTTACGGAGCGTCCCGTCCGCTCGAACAGGACAACTTTGAGTTCCTTCTCAAGTGACGCAATCTGCCGGGTGATCTTTGGCTGCGTGACGCCCAGAACGTCCGCAGCTGCAGACCGAGAGCGTTCTTCTGCTGCTGCCAAAAAAGCCCGAGCTTGGTTCCAGTCGAAAGATATCGAATTCCAGTTCATAACGTAGGTTATACATTTGCGGACATCCTAAAAAAATCAACGTCTTTTCGCAGTTTGCTACTCAAAAACGTATACGTGCCCGCCGCTTCTCACGAACGAGTCTGGTCGCCTAAGGCAGTCGATAGGCTTTGAACGGCCCATTGCGGCCATTCGTTTCCCGGCCGAGCGCTACGGAGCAACTTCATGAGACCGGACATTCGCCAATCGTGCGGCAATTTCGGAGTATGAAGGTAAGCAGGGCGGGACTCAGCGGCCGATCAGCTTTTCGGTGCCAAATCTTCCAAGAGGACGAACCGTTCCCACACCAGTTGCATCTCATAAGAAAAGCCCCCGTTCCTCTCAAAATAGTCGCGGTGATCTTTGCGCCAACCTTCAAGGTCGTCGTTCTCACCTTCCGCAAGTGCCATCGCCTCAGTCACTTCCTCGAAACTGCACTGAACTACTTCTACAGTTTCAATGACAAACTCCGGCGATCCGTCCCATGCAAGGACGATATCCCGTCGGCCGACCACGGGACGAGGCTCGCCAGTCTCGTAGTCACTGAGCGCGCTGCAAGTCGCCACTTTTCGTCCTGACCGAACAAGAGAAACGAGGGCACTGCTCAGAGCTGAGCTATCGCCGAACTTGAACGTCACAGCACCGGGATAGCGATCCTTCAGGGCTTCGATGGCAGACACTGCTTATTCCTCCGCTTTGATAGCATTGCCGAGCAGCATACCGGTTTCCTGAATGATAGAGAAGAGTCCGAACCGGACATGCGGCAGGATGGCGCTTGGTCGCACACCGTCCTTCGCCGCTCACGGCCCAAACCAGCCCTTGAGCCGACGAGCCTATGTCGCAGCGCGGCCTGTCGATCCGATCATTCGCTGCGCCTGCAAAGTCCCCTCCGAGCGAATACGCTTCAGCATGCTTCTTGAGGGACGCCCGACAATGCTATATTCAAAGCATATAACCCGAGTAAAGTTAGCAAAAATATATGGTATGAGGCGACACATTGTTGAATGACACGTTCTTAGAAATCGCATCTTGGCCAATTGAGGCACGAGAAGAGAGCGGTAGCGACTATTTCTTTCATTTCAATGACGTTTCCTTCATTGAGAAAGGCATAAAAAATTATGTGATAGGAAGGAAGGGAACGGGGAAAACTGCAATTGCTGACTATTTGCACTCACGTCGATCACACAACAAATTCTCAAAACTTCTTTCTTTCAAGAACTTCCCCTTCAATGCTCTATACAGCTTCGCCGACGAGAATTACAACCGTCCAAACCAGTACATCACAATATGGACATATGTGATTTATCATTACATCTGCTCCATGATGGCGGAAAATGAAAAAGTTCTGTCAGGATGTAAGTTTGATCTAAGAAAAGCATTCCAGTTCGAAGTCAAAGGGGCCCTATCGCAATCAGTGAAGAACATCACCTCAAGAAAATATGGACTGACGATACTTGGCACAGGAGGAAGTTTTGGCGAAGATGCAGGCGAGGATCGGTTCGATTTCATAAAGGCGAATGAGGCTCTAAAGGGATTTATTACAGAGCATATAGATGACAGCGACTACTTCATTATTTTTGATGAGCTTGACGAGGATTATCGGGATGTTTTGAGCCCTGACCGCAAAGATGGTTACTTCGAGCTGCTAATCAGCCTTTTTAAGGCGGTGCAGAATATTCGAGCTGAGTTCTCAGGGTCACATGCGAAGATAAGGCCAGTTATATTCTTGCGAGATGATATCTTTGATTTGTGCCGGGATGTCGACAAGAACAAATGGCTGGATAGAGCAGTCACATTGAAGTGGGATGAAAGTCAGCTTCGGCAAATGACAAAACATAGGCTATCTCAGGCCCTACATAGAACTCTGTCGCCTGTTGAGCCCGATGCAGCTTGGGATGCAGTTTTTTCCGTCAACAAAACTCGCTTTGGAACTAATGGGAAAAACTCATCGGATACGTTTCGGTTCATACTTGGAAGAACCTTTCTTAGGCCCCGCGACGTTGTGAGTTATATAAGGGAGTGCGCGAAGATTGCGATGTCGCTTGATGGAGATCGAAGGATCAATAATAAGGTCATCAAGGACGCTATCGATGGGCACTCTTCATATATGAGGAGGGAAATAATTGATGAGGTCTTCCCAGTCATGGAGGACATATCCGAGGTTCTTGATGTTCTTGCCAAAATAAGGAAGCAAGTATTCTCAAGAAAGGAATTTAATGATCGATATAGGGAGTATCAAAATCAGCTTCCAGAAC
Source organism: Epibacterium sp. Ofav1-8 (assembly GCF_022348185.1). GTDB lineage: Bacteria > Pseudomonadota > Alphaproteobacteria > Rhodobacterales > Rhodobacteraceae > Epibacterium. The sequence continues at coordinate 76,813 of NZ_JAKRFD010000018.1, read as the reverse complement.
ATGACCGCAGTGAGATTACAGAGAGTCAAGTTTTAAAGGTACTCTATCATTTCAATGTAATAGGAAACATCACGTCTGGTGGGCATCGGGTTTTTGCATACAATAGCCAAGTTAAAGTTTTGAATATGGATGAAAGCCTTTGTGTTCACGGAGGGCTCATGAGGAGTCTTGGTATTTCCTGATTTTTATTCGGTCAGTGAGTGATCGCACGGCAACGATCTGACACTTTCAATAACATACTATTGGATTTTGTATTTTGTAAAAGGGTGACAGCGTTTTGGGCGTTGGCGTCCAGCGCAGTAAAGACACGGAATCCGCTTGCTGCGTGGATTGATCCATGCCCGGCGACGTGAGCGTGCCGAAATGTGCACTTCCATGTTGGAAGCAGAGAAAGTTCGCACATGCAGAGAAGGTCCGAAAATCGCCCGCCTGCTGGCGGGCTCATCCGATGCAGGTGGAAAACGAATTTCCATAAAGGGCTGAGAGCGGACTTGCGGTAGCGCGGCGCTAGAATCACGTACTGACATTTGGCAGGTTTCATTCGGCCCAAACCGGCCGTCCCCCAAAGTTTGGACGAATGGCCGCTTTCGTTTGGCAACTCAGATCAGAGGCTTCCGAGTTGCGGTAACTTGAGCCTATTGGGAAGGTCAGTTTGGTTGGGTTTTCGCCTCATTTCTGCAGACTGCACCAGAGCGCTTCAGGTCACTGTTAACGAGAGTTAAACTCGCAGACCTCGCACTTTAAACCTTTGAAGTACTTCTCGTTCAAGAATATCTTAAGCCAAACCTGCCCAACGAAAGGGAAGATGTTGAAATGAAATTTGACCCCTATGAATACACCAGCGTGATAGTACCGGGCAGTGTGCTGGTTGTAACGTTAGCGTTGATTTTTCCTGACATTGTACCCAGTATCACGACTTCTCTGAGCCTCGGTGACTTAGGGCTCGTACTCATTCTTGCATTCATAGCAGGTCATTTTGTGCAGGCGGGCGGGAACGTTTGGGAGTCCGTCATATGGAAGATCTTAGGCGGTTGGCCTACCGCCTCAGTCATGGCGGCTTCCTCAAGCCTTTTGAGCCAACAACAACGAGAGCAATTACAACAAAAACTCACGACCGACTTTGGCGAGAAAACTGCCACGTCATTTGGCGAAGGCAGGGGGCAAATGCGTGAGTTGTTCGTTCACATACGCCAACATGGAAGCGTAGACAGGATCGAAAAGTTCAATCGCAATTATGGGCTTATGCGCGGAACTGCTGTCGCCTTTCTTATTGCCGCAGCATTAGTTGTGGTTTTTCGTCCTGAGAAATACTCCATCGCACTGCTACTTGCTGCCACTGCATTAGTCTTTACCATTCGTATGGTTCGTTTTGGGAAACACTATGCGCGCGAAGCGTTTGCCGAATACCTTCGAACTCCGGCCACGTCATCTACCGCATAGGTCTCAAGTTTCGACGGTGGCGTCCAACACGTACATGCGGTCTTCGTGGGCGCCCGTTATCGCCATGAGCGTGGGAAGTGCACGCAACAAGTCTTCCGCGACAAATCCTTTGACAGTTTTCCAGTCTCGGTTTGACGCGATCGGTGCCGAATTAGGGTGCGAATGCCACGTTCCAACAACTGCGAGACGCCCCTTTGTTCTGCGAACGAAGCTCTTTTCCCAAGGCGTCTGGCCCCAGCGACCGAGCTGGAGATATGTTGGCGAAGCGATTGTGTCCGGTGGTTGGCTGGATGCTGCCACGACGTAGATTTGCGATAGATATTCATCTATCCCTCCATAGAGATATCCGCCGGTTTCATCAGGTGCGTGATTCAATCTTAGCTCGTGCAGGGTTTCTAAAACGGATTGCGAAACGAGTACTTTCCAGTTGGCCGTTTCGTCGCTTGGGCCGAATGTGGAGATGGATGATGGGTGCCACTCTGTCGCGCCGCAAGGCAGTCCATTTTCGTCGATGCTATTAAGAAGTATCGCAGGTTTCGAGAATTCCTGTGTGTGTTTTTTGCAGAAGGCGAAAGAGGACGAAGCATGTGCATCGACTTTGTAAGCGGGCATCTTTGTGGTCATCGAACTGCAACCGAATCCAAGGATAAGCTCGTTATCTAGAAACGACTGTGTCGCCTCATACTTAAGCCAATCCCTGACAGCTGGGTTGTGCTCAGCGTGCGCAATCAACTGCATATGCATCATGGTTAGGTTGTGGTCACTGCCCAACTCGGTGAGATAGCTAACTCCAAGACGCCCTTCGTGAAAAATCTCTGACCTTTGAATTTTAGGACCACTCTCCCAGCCTATAGAGAGACGGCGTCTTACCTGCGCATCCGCAGAAGTGTCTATCACGAGCTCAGTTTTGTTGATTTCCTCAGTAACTTTCTCAAATTTGACTTCAAGGAAATTCTCCGAATGATGCTCTACCTGAGTTCCTTGTAAACGTTGATTGGCGATCACTGCAGCAACGTCAGCTTTGCCGTACCGCATAAGCTCTTCTGTTCCACGATGCCGCGCCAAATTATGTGCCAGCAGCATATCGTGGTCGTATACGGAGAATTTTGTTGCGCCGCCTCTGGTGGCATAATCGACGAATGCACTCCCGAGAGCACCGGCACCGATCAAAGTGAAAGACGGGAGCGGCTCCTCTCCTGATACCGCGGCAAGAGTTTCGCTGATTGGTGGCACCATTCCAATAAATGGTTGAACTTCTGACTTGGTATCCCAGCGGTTGCAGTAGTCGGCAAGGTCGCGTTGTAGGTAGTAAGTTCGCAACTCCAATTGACGTGCATTGGCGTCTTCAGACAGGCCAACGATTGTGGGGTCGATTGGAACGGGCCGCCAGATCCCAAGGATGAGAATAACTGCGCGGTGACCGGCCATGTCTCGGTCACAGTCAACACCAAAGTTAATTTCCAGCCGGTTCATCGCCGTGGTCAGATGCGGAGCAAGTTTCGCCTTCTCGGTACCTTGGACGATGCTTTTAACGCTTGTCCAAGTGTTGAAGTAGGGAAAGTCGTCTGGTTCGTCGGCGTTCGCCCAACAGAATACTGCCGGGATGTGAGAGGTCTTATCCTGCTCAAGGGTACCAAATAGTTCCTTTGCTTTTTTTACCGCTTCACCATTCTCCAAATCGATTATCGGAAGCTCGGCGTGTATGAAAACCCCGTTCAAGTAATTGCGGTTTATCTGGGCGCGGATGTACGCGTAACCGCCGCTAGGGTTTGCAGCGGCGTGCTCTTGAAGAATTCTTGGGTTTAGATAGCCCAAGATTGGGTTTTCAGGCCATACAACTGGCACCGGCTCCCAGCCATCGGCGTGGTAGGATTTTGTCTTCGCATCGCGAAACCAGTCAACCAACCTGGCAATGACACCCTCAATTCCGGCGTGCTCATAGATGGGCTGCAAACCGCTTCGCGCCAAGCAAAACACGGCAGGCTCATCTGCCCCAGACGTTATAAGGTGTTGTAAGCTTCGTGGAAAATCGGGCCTTCCACTTGAAACGATTGGCGCGGCGCGTCCCACAAGTTCTTTTCTGGGATAGCGAAAGACAACAGGCTCAACGTCAAGAATACGGGTTTCCTGCTCTTCAAGCAGGAGGTCAGTCTTTATCTCAAATGCAACGACAAAGCGCCCATCTTCAGATTCCGAGGCGTTGATGCTTTCTTCAATTACGGGCCCAGAACGACTGATACGGGATAACTCCCACAGTACGTTTCTTGGATGCTCGGACGCCGCCCTATGGTCTTCACTCATCCGTACCCGCCGCCGCCTGCTGCTGCGGAAGTAGCGGGAGACCCGATTGCCGGCGATGCTAGTGCTACAGCGAGTGTCATGCCACTGGCGGTGAAATTGAACACGACATCTTTCGGCTTATCGCCATGTGCCCCGGCTGTGCATCTGAACCGATCTCGCACAGCTTGGGTTACTTCGCCGCCCTGCGCGAGCATTTTGCGATACTTGTCGCGTGCTTCAGGGTGAGGAGGGTGTTTTAAGCCAAACTTGCGCGAGCTTGCCACAACATGAGATTTTCCAGACCTCGGGTGATTTAAACCTGCGTACGCCTCATCGGACCATTCAAAGATTTCCTCACCGTTCTTAAATGCCTTGCGGCCAAGCGAATGTCTGGAACAATGGTGCGGCGCGAGCAGAACATCCCATTCAAGCTGCTCATCAGTCATCTCTTTGTTGAGCCGTTCCCAGATATCGACGGTTGAATCACCGGCCAGCACAAAAACGGATTCTCGTCCCCGTATCTTAACCGTCCACTGGATAACAAGACTGGCCGGGTTAGATGAATTCTTGGGTTCACCCTCTTTCGCCTTGGGGATGTTTCCTTCGGATGAATTGGGAGCCAGAAGCCGCCACTCGATCCCATTGCAGAGCGTGTTCTTCGCGCCTGAGCTTGCAGTTAGAACCTTGAGCCGGTTTCCATCTTTGTTTCCCGCTTGTGTTCCTTGCAGCGCTTTCCTGCGTTTGATCTCGTCTAGAACTGGTTTGGATTTGTCTGTCGTGTAGTTTGGGTTGGCGGAGTATTCGCTACACCAAATCTCGTCGACCAGTATCAGAACATCGCCTTCGTCTGGGTCGCTGTCGCGGTCTTCTGGTTTGCCCAAATGGAAGATGTCGCCAAAGCCACTGAGGTGATCTTCGTCAGGATGGGTCAGAACAAAAATATCCAGCTTATCGTCATTGCAAGCGCTTCTGACTTTGGGCGCGAAGTCCAGCGTGTCGCTGTCCTCGCCACTGGCGTCGGCACGATAACTTACGTCCGTCATGATGACCCAGCCGTGGGCCTCAATAAGGGAGGCGTCTCCGTTGTCGCACGAAAAAAAAGTAAGTTTTTGAGCCGACATAATTTGCCTCACTGGTTTTCAAATGCTCGTCATCAGATATGAAGCCGATGCACGGTTTTCAAGTACCAGATGTGGTGTTTTTTTAAGAGGCGCTCTTCAAAATTACTCTATATGCAGTGTTTTGCAGGTGGCAGCGGATTTTTTTGTTCAATCATTCGTATTCGCTAGAACGTCAATGACGAGAAATACGCCCTATTTTAGAAACCTCACTGTTAGCAGCCATTCACTCAAGGTGCAGCGAATGACCGCTTCCCGCCCGACCTGCTGGGGGCTTCCTGTGCCGCAGTGCCAAACGAATGTCTCCTTCGGGCTGGCTGGCGTCATATGGCAGCATGGATCTGGTGCGGGTTCGCTACAACCTTGCAACCGCACCGCCGCAAGTCCGGTGTGAGACCCAAAGTTCCATTCTTCTGCGCCGCGATGAAAGGCGGCTTTGTCAGTTGCGATGTGTCAAACGGGTCAAATCTAGCAGCGGTGTTGGCAAGGGTTGGGAACCTGTCATTCACTTCAGCAGGTGTTATGTGCGCGGTAGAGTTTTCGGGAGACAATGGCGAAAATACAGCTTAATATCACGGAATATGGGCGGTGAGCTTACAGGCGATTTGGGAGTAGGGTTCTGGATTGTATCGAGTACCTTTAGATTGGATGTTATTAAAAATCGACAGCCTCTGGCGTTGGCTGGGACAGAACGCCACGCAGATTACGACGATTTATGTAATCCTAGGGCTGATCGCTGCCGCCACTTCGGTGCTAATCGGCGTGCACGATGTTCAGTGGGATGGGAAGGTTCTTGGCACATCGATTGAGGGACTTAATCCGGGCGTCATCAAACAAGTTGGTTATGTCTGGGCACCAAACTGGGGCTTAGCGGGATTCGTCCTGTTGCCGTTAGCGATCTTCCATGTCCTCAGCGCGCGTGCGGGCGTCGAGCCTATGATCAAGGAACTGATCGCCAGAGATATGCTGCAACGAACAGATGGGACGCTAGCCACTGAGAGTGACGTTATGGCTATCTGGCGGCGGGATTCGACGTTTGCCTCCTTCTTGGCGTTTGCAATCTTCCTATTTCTGATCGTATTTATAATGTACGGAGACTACTATCAGGTAGTACTAGCATGGACCATCGATCCAAACACTCTCACCAACCTTTTCGCGTCGGAACCGGATAAGTTCAGACTCTCGCACTCGAGCTATGAGTTTGACTGGTCCATCGCAGCCCTTTTCGATGCCACCGATGTCAACGCAGATGCAAATACCTGGTTCTCTCTTTATGTCTATTTGCTGATCCCCAGCTTCGGGGCCGGATTGATACTGTCGGTCTTCATATGGTTCTTCAGCGTCGCCGCCTTCTTCTCGCCCAACCGTCTGAACAAGGCTGGATTTATAATCGTACCGAGCCGAAAGAGTAGTGATCCACGGTCCGGCTTCGAAGCCTTTGAAGAAGTTTTTGATCATCTAGTCTGGTCCGGGATATTCACAGCGCTACTGGCGCTGACAATGCACTTGCAGAATGTTTTTCTCCGCTCTCCAAAGCACGAGAATATTTTCCAAATGGTCTTCGGGGATGCGATCGAGAGTTTTAACGAGGCGGTGTCTAAAGGTAGTATAGACAAGGTATTGGAAATCTTGGAATCCATTGGATCGGTTCTGCCGACGAATACAATCGGTACGAACATTCAAATTTTTGGCTCCGCCATTGCCATGTTTCTGTTGGTTATTATCGTACTGGCGGTGGTGTGGATCATGTTGCGTGCAACAGGGAGAAAGGGGCGAGCACATTTGCTGAACCAAGGCGATTTGACCGAGGCGGAGCGCGAAAAGATTGAAGGCATGGATGTCTGGCCCTTGGGCTGGGTATCCCTGAACCTACTGCTGATCCTCATCTTCGTGATATTCATGGCAATGTACTTCGTGAACCTTCTAGCGCTGTTAGTTGTCGCGCTGCTTGGATACGCCGCCAAGGTGATTTTCGCCTTTGCAAAGTCGAGTTTTGCCTCGGATGCCGATACGAAGAAGCGTGTGCAAATCAACGGTGACCCCAAGCCTTCTGACACCAAGAAAGATGAGTAATTTTGGCCCGGAGGCGTACTCACATGCTCACCTTTCTCCTTGTTGCTTCGTTCTGCGTGATGGTGATGGCCGGTTGTGTCGTCTCGAACAGGTTCTACACGCCACCTGAAATTTCCGAAGCGCCGGTTCAGAATGGTGCTGCAGCGACTGAACTGGCGACAGGACAGCTCTCATTGATCACCTGGAACATTGGCTATGCCGGGATGGGCCGGGAGTCGGATTTTGTATTCGACCTAGGGGAACAAAAACGTCCCTTGAATGCCGGATTGGTCGACAAAAATCTTTCCGGGATACTTGAACAGCTGTCCACCATGACGGCCGATGTGTTGTTCCTGCAGGAAGTGGCAAAACCATCCTACAGTACCTATCAGAAAGATCTTCTAAGCCCCTTACGTACAACGTTGCTCGATCACGCCTATGTCTTCGGGGCCGACGTTGACACGCGCTTTGTGCCGCCTCCGCTAAAGGTGCAGGTTGGGAACGTGATCTTCTCGAAACTCAAAATCGCGTCGGCCGAATGGCGTGCACTGCCGCTAGAGCCCGACTTCCAGCTTGGCCTCTTTCGCAAGAACTACCGGATGCACATTGTGCGTCTTGCGGGTACCGAGGGTTGGACATTGATCAACATTCATCTCAGTACGTTCGATGGGCCAGAGAACAGCGTCCGGGAGAAGCAGGTCGAGGCACTGTTTGAGTTTGCGAAGCAAGAATATCAGCTAGGACGCCGCGTGATCATTGGTGGCGATTGGAACCTGAAACTGGCAGATACCGAGTTTCCAAGCACGACAGATGATAAGTACAAATTTTGGATTCGCGATTTCCCTATGTCCAAAATCCCCGACGGCTGGTCACTTGGGGTCGATCCTGACCATCCCACGGTGCGTACAGCCTATAAACCTTATGTTGCGGGCGAAAACTACACGCTTATTATTGACGGTTTCTTGGTCTCTCCGAACGTCAAGATTCTCGACACGCAGACGACGAACCTGGGATTTGAGGACACCGACCATCATCCTGTTAGGGGCCTATTCAAGGCCCGATAGTATTGCTCTGAGAGGAGTCTCGACTGACCAGTCGAGACTCACACGTTTCTAAGCACCTCAGAATCGACCACTCCTGAATCCTGCCGTTCAGCCAACGGCGGGAATGTCCGCTCCCTTCCGTTCGAAAGTGGTTGGTGGGTGCATCTGCCGCGAAGGTCTGTTCTCTCCATTGCTCGTGCAGCATTGGACCGTTGCCAGGTGGCAGATCCTGAGACTTTTCAAATATCGCTAGCTGCGCTTTGCTGACATCTGAGCGTAGCGCGGCATCGCCCAGGTCATCGGAGCCGTTCGAAGGTCCGCTCTCAGGAGATCGTTCGCGCTTGCAGCAAAGATATCGCTGCACCTTGCATGAGTGTCGTATTCGGGCTGGCTACGGTCATCGATGCGGGTATCAGCACTAACGGTTGCGTCCCAAACCTGTGAACTCAGTTTTCAATATTGAATGACCTCAACACGGAGGCGGGGCTGATGGCCCCGCCGCTTATATTTTGCGGGCCAGTGGGATTTGGGCAAGCCAAACGCCTCTGGCCGTCAGGGAGAGGGCGCTGCCCTCCCCTCGGGCAATCCGATTAGACCGGGCCGTGTCCTCGGTTTCGCCGACTGAACCTGCAAATCAGCCCTGATTTTCCAAAAGGAAGGCCAGATCAACGCAACAAGCCACACGGCAAAAACAGTGGATTGGGTCAGCTTATGACGCCTAAGTCAATTTCGTCTGACGTTCAACACCGCTCCAGGGCCGTGGGTCGGGCTTCGCCCTCTCCACTCTGTTCCGCCGAAAACATGGTTTTCGTCAGATCAGATTGGCGAGGCCACGCCCAACGGCGGAAGGAAGGCACCAAGCCTTAACCGCTTCACCACAAAGGAAGAAGAAGAATGACCACGATTTCCGCGACCTACTCGCCCGAAGACAACAAGCTCCGCCTGTATGCGTCGAGCCGCCTTGATGCCGAGACCTTCCAGCGCGTGAAAGAGGCCGGTTTCAAATGGGCACCGAAGCAGGAGCTTTTTGTTGCCCCGGCTTGGTCCTGCGCCCGCGAAGATTTGGCGCTCGAACTGGCGGGCGAAATCGAGCCGGAGGAAATGACCCTTGCCGAGCGCGCGCAGATGAAGGCCGACCGTCTTGACGGGATCGCGGACAAGCGCGCGGCGCAGGCTTCCGCCTTTTCCCGCGCCGCTGACGAACTGTCGCAAGCCTTCTACATGGGCCAGCCGATCCTTGTCGGGCACCATTCCGAGCGAAAGGCCCGCAAGACGCAAGAGCGGATGCACAGTGCCATGGACAAGGCCAGCAAGGCGCACAAGGCAATCGGCTATTGGCACTTCCGGGCCGAGAGCGTCGAGCGCCACGCGAACCGGAAGAACGACCCGCGAGTCCGCGCCCGCCGGATCGAAAAGCTTTTGGCCGAACTCCGCGACCTGCAACGCGGGATCAACTCTGCCCATAAGGCGCTCGAACTTTGGGAGAAGATGCAGACCGCCGAGCAGATCACCGCTTTTCTCGGTCATGGTGCATCGCTCGCGCGCTATGGCCTTTGGAGCGACGTTGAGAGCGGCAAACTTGACGCTTTCGAGGCAAAGGCCGCTGTCATGGACGGTTGCCGCCAGATCATCGAAGGGCCGAAGCGGGCGCGCTGGATCAGCCACACACTGAACCGCCTTTCCTATGAGCGCGAAATGCTGGGCGAGGTGCCGCGCTTCGCTGGCGAAATCACCCCGACCCTGTTGCAGATGTTTGTTCGAGCGCATGGGGCCGACAAGCCGAAGGGCGCAAAGGTCGACGCCGACCTTTTCACCGTCGAATGTGAGGCCCCCTTGCCCCTGCATATCGGAGACGGCAAGGCGCTGGAACTGTCCGGCGACGAGTGGTGCGACCTAATGCAGTCCTGCGGCTACGTCCCCCCGGCCAAGAAACCGGCAAAGCCGCCGATCCTCAATTTCAAAGCCCCGAGCGGCAAAGTCTCGGTTCAGAACCCCTATCGCCGGGAGACTGACGAGCTGCCGCAAGTCGAGCTGACGAAGGCCGAATATGCGGCGATCTACAGCGAACAGCGCGGAACCCGGCTTTCGACCTGCGGCGAATATCGTGTGCGGATTGCGCCGAACCCGAAGCACGAGGGGCCGCGCTATCAAGCCGGTTGGGCGGCAATCCTCATTACCGACCAAAAGCAACATGACGTCCCCGAGAGCATCCGCGAGACGGTGGCCGCACAATGAGCCGGAAAGTTTACCGATTGAAATCCGGGGTTCGCCTTATCTCTTGCCGCTCCGATTATGGGAAAACTGCGGCGATCTGGCCGGCATGGGGAGGCGGGGCGATGAATATGCCCCGCGATCAAGTCGCAGCTTGGTTGCGCACCGCGCGCCGTGAAAACTACATTGAGGCAATCCTATGAACCGCCCCGCGATCTATTCCCGCCCGAAAAAGCCCCTGACCATCCCCGTGCGCAAGCGCGGGGAAGTCGCCCCGCTCGAAAAGATCGAGTCCCCCGAAATCATCACGGTTGACCGTGCCACCGAATGCCACGTCACCCCTGATGATGTGGCGGAACGGATGGTCGAGATCTCGGCCCCCAGGGCGACTATCTCACTCTTGAACCAAGCGCCGGGACCGGCCAGCTTGCGCGGGCGCTTCTGGCGTCCGGGCACAGCCCGCGCGAACTGACGTTGATCGAACGACACCACCAGCTTGCGGCGATGGTGCGTAAGATCGGCCCGACGATTCACCGCTGTTTTCTGGAATACGCCGACGAGGTGAAGGGGCAGGCAGAGTTTCCGCGCATCATCATGAACCCCCCATTTCGCGGGGTGAGGAAGCATATCACCGCCGCGCTTTCACTTCTCGGCCGAGGCGGTCACGCCGAACCGGCAACGCTTGTCGCCTTGGTTCCCGTGACCTTCGAGCATCCCGAGGCAGAGCATTTGGAAACCTTGACGCCAGACACGTTCAGCACGGCGCGGGTGCATACCAAAATCATAAGCGTTCGCCGCGACTAGACGGTGATCTGAAGAGGAAGGGGAGCCGCGCTAATCGCGCGGCTCACATAGTTTCAGGTGACAGAGCAGGGGATCGACGGGCTGCGCCCGCTCACCCCAGGGGAAGTGCCTGACCAGGCAGAATGGTTGACCGGTGATCTCGTGAAACGCCGGGGCGCTCCACAAGATCACCGGCCCTGCGCTGCCGCGCAGGCTTACGCTTCGCGTAATGGGCAACATGCGAACTCAGTGGACGAACCACAACCTTGCGTCCCCCACTAGGAGAAACAACCCACAATGCAAGTCGTGGCCTTATGGACGGCGAAGACCCCCGCAACACCTATCTTTGAAGCGATAGCTGTGCTCTTCGAATTTCTGCCAGAATAAAGAGAATATTGCGATGTGTACACGTTTAGTGTATACATTGAGTAGTTGTGACTGGGAAGATAGATCGCAACATCAATATAATACGATATATCAGTGAGTTAGGAGAGATTGCTATGGACAGAAACAACACAGAACGAACAAGGATCGAAAATGCAGATCGACTACGACCCGAAAAAACGGGACAGCAACATTGAAAAACACGGCGTGGATTTCTGGGTAGCAGCTCTCATATTTGAGGGTGAAACACTCACCAAGGAAGACAAACGCAAAGACTATGGAGAACAGCGGTTCATATCGCTTGGGATCGTAGATGGCGACGTCTACTCTGTAACTCATACCGAAAGAGACGGTCGAATACGCATAATTTCAGCGTGGAAAGGCGGTCGAAAGGAACATGACGAATATCAAAACCATATCGCTCGATGAAATCAGAGCAATGAAAGACAGTGGGCAGCTCAAGGATACTCCTGAAGATGCACCCACTAAAGACATGCCAGATGGATTCTGGGATGACGCTAAAGTCGTAAAGCGTACCAAAAAGAAATCTGTTCACCTGCGCATCGATCCTGATGTGCTGGAGTTCTTTCAAGCCGATGGACCAGGACATCTCACACGCATGAATGATGTCTTGAGATCCTACATGATCGCCATAAAAGAGAAGAACCACCACCAACATCGTGGTGAATAAATTCCGCAAACGTCAACCGCCGTGCAGATTATGTGCGGCAAATCCTCATCATAGATGAGGACCGGGCCCTAGTCTGACACCGGCTAAGCCGGCGCCAGACCTGAGCCGATGTTTCCTGATCTCCTGAGGCCCAGGTGCGACGCAGACTGTCTCAAAGAGCCAGCCCGCGCCGCGGCCTCATCTCGATCAGAAAAAATCCTCTCAGCCCTGCGGGTGACGGTCTTCCCTCGCCTTCAGCTCGGCCTTTCGCGGCGTCAGGTTTCATTAGATACCGAGTTGCTATGCGCCTTGATCTTATGATGCATTGACAAATGCCACGCGTGGCACCATATTGAGATCGAAGCGCAAGGCGTGAGTCTTGCCTTCTTTCCGAGGCCCGTGCTTAGTTGCGCGGGCTTTCGTGCATTCTGAGGTTGCCCTTGATCTATATGGTTTATCTGGATGAGTTCGGTCACATCGGACCGTTCGTCTCAAAAAATGATCCAAAGTTCAAAGAGAGCCCCGTTTTCGGTTTGGCTGGGTACATTATCCCACTTGAAGAGGTACGCAGCTTCGGCACCTGGTTCTATCAGCAGAAGTGCCGTTTGCTGAAGTTCGAGATTGATCGTGCCGAACAGCATCCGGCCGTGTGGGAAAAAAAGGGAGCCTCGCTGTATACCGTCACAAATGTAACCAAATACCAACAGCTTCGGGCGACAACGAACCGGATCCTGAATAAGATCCAGAAGGTCGGTGGAAAAACCTTCTACGTTGGGGTTCGGAAAACTCATACACCCGAAACAGCAAGTTCAAATGCCCTTTATCATGCGATCCTGAGAGAAGCTATTAAACGGCTGAACGATTTTTGCGAGTATGACGCACCAGATAACAGCCGATTCCTGATGGCTCTCGATGAGCACGACCAACACGATCAGCTGCTCACAACGGCGTCCATGCAAATGTATGGTGGCGAAACGCCTATGCGCCACCTTATCGAGCCTCCGTTCCAAATCCAAAGCCATCGATATCAAACGATGCAAACCGCAGATTGGCTTGCCGGGTTAGTAGGAAGACTCGGCGCTATTTGGGCTGAGCCAGATCAATACCCCGAAAATGAGGTCTTTCGGACCTATTTCGAAGCACGCGTAAATGCAGCATCTGTGCGCAGTGGTGTGAGAACCAAATAGATCAAACTAACCGTCCAAAATCGGGTCAAATCTTCCCACAAGCTGCTCACTTCCCTTCGCTCTATGATGGGCGCGGTCAGCTCGCAGCATGCAAGGTCCACATCGGCTCCTGAGCCTCCTGCGGACTGGAAAGTTTTGACCTGAGAGTCAGTGGAGAGCCGCGCTAATCGCGCGGCTCGCTTTGTTTCAGGTGACAGCGCAGGGGATCGACGGGCTGCGCCCGCTCACCCCAGCCCTGACATCTTTCATTTGTTTTATCCGCCCAACATCCCTGCATCGGAAAGTCAAAAGACAAGCGCCGCCTGCGGCGTCGTCTCCACCGAGGGCCGTGTCCTCGCGCTGCGCGCTGCGGGCCGCACCACCCCTCGGTTCCGATCCTTTGACTGTCCGCTCCAGGGCCGTGGGTCGGGCTTCGCCCTCTCCACTCTGTTCCGCCGAAAACATGGTTTTCGTCAGATCAGATTGGCGAGGCCACGCCCAACGGCGGAAGGAAGGCACCAAGCCTCCACCGCTTTACCACAAAGGAGGCCAAACATGGCTGATATTCAAACTATCGAAAGCGCTGAGGCAGCAAACGAGGCAGCACGCGCCGAATTGATTGCACAGCAAAATGATCTGTTCCGCACTAGCTGGGGAATGAACCCATCGGTTCAAGGGCAGATCGTCATGACGCAGGGTGTCTCGGCTCTGTCACCCGAGGCGTTCAGTGCGATCTGCGTTGCAGTGATCACATTCTCCGAGTTCTCAGACGACAATGACCCGCATGGAATGCGCGATTTCGGAACCGTCACAGTCCTGAACAAAGGCGTCGAGGTCCGCGTGTACTGGAAAATCGACCTCTACGATCCGTCCTTTTGCTACGGATCGGACGACTGTGCGGATCCGGTAAAGACCCGCCGCGTGATGACCTTGCTTTTCCCCTCAGAATACTGAGTTCGGCATCGGGGCACCCTCCCTGCCCCATGCCGTTGCAAGCCTGTCGAGCAGGCTAAGGGAGGGGCGCTCATAGCCTCTCCCGACTTCACTCAGTTACTCGAAAGGAGGTGAGACAGATGGACAATGAAACGATGAAGCGCCGAATTGCCGAGGCTTGGGCGCTAGTCAGGAAGGGCGATCAATTTGGGATAGGCCGCCGCTTCCTGATGCAACACGGGGCCAGATAAGGCCACCCGCCTCAGCCCAAAAGGGCTGGGGCACCGATAACACGAACTTTTACCACGTTTCAAGGAATTACCCTATGACCAAACAATCCAAAATCACGGCATCCGAAGCCCGGTTCCCGCTGGCCTCTTTGAGCCTGTCACCGTTGAACCCACGTCAAAACGTGCCTGAAAACGAGGTCATCGAGCTTGCCGATAGCCTCTGGTCTGCTGGCCTGATCCAGAACCTTTCAGGACTGCTGACCGATGAAGGCGGCGCGGAAATCGTTGCTGGTGGTCGCCGTTTGCGCGCCTTGCAGTATCTTGCAGAAAAACACCCCGATCTGGACACCAAGCGCCCGGATTTGGCGAACCCACTGGTCAACCTTGCCCCCGATCGCGCGACCGCCGAGGCTTGGGCCAACACCGAGAACATCGCCCGCAAAGCGCTCGAACCAGCCGACGAAATCCGCGCCTATGGCAAAATGAGCGCGAACGGGGCAACCGCCGGAAACATTGCGCGGGCATTTGCAGTAACCGAGAAGCACGTTTACCGCCGCTTGGCTTTGTCGAAATTGCCGGAAGCCGTGCTCAATGCCCTCGCAAATGGTGAAATCAACCTGAGCGCCGCCGCGTGCTTCACCATCAGCGACGATGAAGAACGTAGCATCGAGGTGCTGAATGAGGTGCGCGGTCGGAGCCATGTTTCCGACCACACCATCAAAACCATGCTGAAACCCGACAGCATCAAAGGTACCGACCGACGCGCTAAATTTGTTGGAGAAGAGGCGTACAAGGCAGCTGGTGGTCGCATTGGTGGCGATCTGTTCAGTGAAGTCACGCTGTTCGATGATCCAGAGTTGCTGGACAAGCTGTTTCTGGAAAAGCTGGCAGCAACATCAGAAGAACTGCGCGCCTCAGAAGGGTGGAAATGGGCTGAGACCACAGCCGATACCTACATTGGGTATTGGGACATCGATCAGAGGAAGATCGACAACGTCCGTCCGGTGGCGGGAGAGTTGAACGATGAACAGGCCGAGCGTTGCGAAGAATTGGAGTTCAAGGACGAAGATCTGACGGATGATGAACAAGCCGAACTGGATGCCTTGGAGGCGATCCTGAGAGGTGATTTCACTGATGTCCAGAAGGAACACGCCGGGTTCATCATGTATGTGAACCATGACGGAAAAATCGACACCTTCAAAGGGTTGGTGCTCCCAGAGGACAAGGCGGAAGCTGTTGAGGCAGGCGTTTTGAGCAAAAACGCCATTGGGAGCACGAAAGACGCACCTAAATCGCCAATCTCTCAAAAGCTGGCCGACGATCTGAGCCGTGTCGTGACAGGTGCGCGGCAGCATGCAATGCTCAACGATCCTGAGTTGCTTATGGCTTTGCTGGCCTTCCAACTCTCAGATGGCAGCTATTTTGCTGATCCTATCGGCCTATCGAAGATCGAAGTTCCGAACCTTCCAACGACAGAGGCAAAGGGTTACGCGCTGGATGCTCGGCTCACTGAGCCGCCGCATCTGAAAGACAGCAAAATCTCAAGCCGGAAAAATGAGGTGGAGGCGTTCAAGGCGTTTCGCAAGAAGGGAAAAGAGTTCGTTGAGGGCGAATTGATCCGGCAACTGGCAGCACTGTTGAAAGGCGGCAACGTCGAGATGTGCAAGCTGGTGGACCGCGAGGTGAAAACAGACATTCGCGCAGTCTGGACCCCTACCGCTGAGAACTTTTTCAACCGAGTGGGCGGCCCCTACCTGAACGATCTTTGGTGCGATCTGTTGGACCTGAAAGTCAACGACGAGAAGGCCAAGAGCTTCGCCAAGCTGAAAAAGGGCGAAAAGGCAAAATCGATGGAAAAGCTGTTCTCCGACGAGGACACCCGGAAACTTCACGCTGTAACGCAGAAGCAGGCGGCAAAAATCGATAAGTGGCTTCCCGAAGGCATGAAGTGATGTAGCTGGCGGGACGCACAAGCGCCCTGCCCCACCAAGGGAGCGCAACATGCGGTTTAAGAGAGACAGACGCCACCCATTCACTGACAGTCCCAGGAAACGCGCAGCACTCCGCAGGAAACAGCAAAAGGAACGCGATGCATTGCCACTTCTGGCCGACCTGGTGGCGGAGACGCAATCTGATGAAGATGAAATAATGCGGGGCCGCGCAGAGGCTTGGGAGGTTCAGGAACAAAGGGACAGGACGCGCAGAGCGCAGAACTGGCGAAGGGCAAGAAGATCACTGCAAGCCATGTCGGGTAATGAGCGGAAGATACTAACCCATGCTTGGAACTGTGCCCCCTACCCTGCTGATCCAGTCTACTTGCTAGGATTTCTGCATAGATACTCGACAGGGCGATTTACCCTCGATGACCTTCCTTTTGACCTTGTGACCACCGATCCGCATGGACGCCGAAAAACGAACCTAGCTTAACCACTCACTTAATGGTTGAATCACAGTTAGAGACCGGAGACGAAATCGATGACGAACAAGAGCAATAAAGTTGCCCGTGTCTGGCGCTCCGCCCAGCTATGGATCGGATTTCACCGTGATCAAAACGGCAAGAAACGTGACGTGGCAAAGCTGTGGTCCCCGAAGAATGCAACCGCCAGCATCAATCCCGATCCATCAGAGCAAGAAGCCTTCGTGCTTGTGAAATCCGCAAAAGATAGTGAGCCGCGAGACGTTCAGATCAAGCTGAGACAAGATCAAATCGTGTTGCGCCGTGACGAAGGGCTGGGTTGGGGAGGCATCATTGCAGACGATCTTGGGCTGACCGTTTCCATAAACGGTATGCGTATTGAAATTAGAGCAGATGGGTCAGTGGTCCGCGCGAGTGACGATGGAACGACCTATTTGGAAGCAGACGGGAGCGTGCTGAAGCAAACCGAGACGGTAGAAGCAATGATGTCAGGTGATGGTGTTGAGCTGACCAGAAGAACCGACACAACCATTGCCGCAATCCGTCATGATGGTGTAATAGCGAAGGCGAGAGATATTCAGCAGATCCCCACGGACTAGAGATTTCCTTTGTGGTAAAGGAATAAACTGCCCCGCCTTAGTGCGGGGTTTTTTCTTGTGAACATCTCAGCTCTGCGTGTGGATCTGGCAGCTCGGGAGCGGAGATCCCCGCGCGAGCGCGGAGATCACACAAGCATAGGGGATTCGGGCAAGCCGAACGCCCTATGCGTTTGTTGGCCGCACCTGTGGTGCGTCAGAATGGGGAACCCCTGGTTCCCCCGCACAAGCCAGATGATCATCGTCATGGGGGGTGTCCCCAACCACGGTCTCGGCCGGCGGCCGAGCTGCGTGGCTGGGTGATCCCCCTCCCCCCATTCCTTGTCATCCAGCTTGCGCGGTTCCCCCTCCTGATCTCGGCGATGGCCAAGGTTTCAGGGAGGGCCGCTACGCGGTCCTCGCCAGAAACCACGGCCCAATTTTCGGCATCAAGATCGAAAGGGCATCACCACAAAGGAGGCCAAAATGGCTGCAAAATTCGACCTATACGCAGAAGTCACACAGAGCATCATCGACAGCATCGAGGCAGGAACGCCGGCATGGCGCAAACCGTGGACAGGCGATACGGTAGGCACTGCTTTTCCGCTGCGGAGCAATGGGGAGCCATATTCGGGTATCAACGTACTCATGCTGTGGCTGGCCGCACAATCGAAGGGCTACACCGCTGCGCACTGGTTCACCTACAAACAGGCGAAAGACGCAGGTGGACAGGTCCGAAAAGGAGAGAAATCATCCACTGTGGTCAAGTACGGGACATTTGAGCGCGAGGACAAAGAGACAGGTGAGGAACGCCGCCTGCCCTATTTGAAGGCGTACAGGGTCTTTAGTGCCGAGCAGATCGATGGATTGCCGGAAGAATATCATGCAAAGCCAGCTGAGGCCGCGCAGGACTTAGGAACAAAAGCGGACCCGATGCTGGAAGAATTTTTTGCGGCAACGGGGGCAGACATCCGAACGTCTGATGAACCGAAAGCGTACTACAAACCGAGCGAAGACTACATTCACATGCCTCCGATTGAGACATTCTATAACGGGAATGCGTTTTATTCCGTGCTTGCCCATGAATGCTGCCATTGGACAGGCCATAAAAGCCGTCTCGACAGATTTTCGCGCTTCAAGGATAAAAAAGCCTATGCTTTTGAAGAACTTATCGCTGAGATTGGAAACGCGATGGTTTGCGCTCGTTTGGGCTTAACCCCAGATTTCGAGCAATCAGTTGCATATGTCAAGAATTGGTTGCGTGCGCTGAATGACGACAAGAGACTGATTTTCAAAGCAGCCAGCGAAGCGCAAAAAGCTGCAGACCTCTTGATGGATGCAGCCAAGAGAGAAGAACAACGGGAGGCTGCGTAAGCGGCCCCCTACCCTTCTGGTGTCGCGTACCTCTGGAGCCTAAAGGCCCCAGAGGTACGGACTGGCGCTATCCGCGCCGGAGCCGCTGCGCGGCATAAAGGGGACTACTCTTGATGTTTACTCATCAGTAACTTGAGACCTTCCCAGTAGGCAAGATTGCCATTCTCTTCGCAATAGCGCTTGAATGCCAGCATTACGGACTCTGGGCCGGAAATCATGACAGGCATCTTAGGTTCGCTAGGAGGTTTGCGACCGGGCTTTCTTTTGAATGAAGAAGAAGCTTCTGGTTTCACGGCCCGTCGATCAGGAAAACCGAGTCTCGTACTGTCCTCCGCGACTTTAGCTTTCGAAGCTGAAGCAGGACGGGTCGATTTACCGGGCTTTAGACCTGCCAAATCCACCTTGGGACTGTTGGTAGCGTCGTCATCAAATCCAAAACCAGCCATTTTAGTCTGCTCCCTCTTTCAGAACGGAAATAAGTGAGTTTACCAAAGCAACAGCATTCTCTTGGGCCTTTGGCAGATTTGAAACCAAAGCGGGATCAAGCTCGGCAAGCAAATGACCATCTTCATGCATGTGTTTATACGCCGCGCGTTCAACCAAGTTTACGTCAAGCGTAGGAAGATCGCCCATTTCATGCCTGATGGCCTTATAGAGCTTTGTTGCGATTGTGGGATTGGTTCGGGTGAACAAAAAGCGGTGCGGGATCACACGGCCCGAGTGTTTTTGAGCCATCTTGACGATTGAGAGTTGTGAAGCCGCGTTGCGCGCATCCATGGGAGAGGCTTGAAGGGGGATCACGACCAAATGAGAACTCATGGTCACAACACTGGCCATTAGGTCTTTTACGCCTTCCATATCGACGATTGCGAAATCATAGGTCTGCTCAAGGTCTTCTATAAGGTTGTCAAAGTCGTCTGGGCTACTCTTTGGCTCGACGCGGAATACTTCTTCAGCACCGCGTTCACGGCGTACGTTCGACCAGTGGACAAGATTCTGAGTTGGGTCATTGTCAATCAAGACTACCTTCTGACCACTCAGAGCCAGTTGCTCAGCGACAAGTAACGCGGTTGTAGACTTACCAGACCCGCCTTTGGGGTTTGCGAATGAAATCACATACATAGCTCGATCCTGACTTTTCTTTAGTGAGTAGGCTCTTTTGTTCAATGTACTGTATAATCAACTAAAGAGCAATTCATATAATGTATGCTATCACCTATGATACAATATAGTAAAGAATAGACTATATAGACAATCATATAAAGAACAGTAGAGTTTATGGTATGGACTATAATATAGCGTACACTTTACGTTTTTGAGGGAGCAAGCAGCCATATCTAGTAGATAAAGACATCAGTTCATCTAGGTCTGACGGGCTTCAAGGCATAGACAGCAAGATCCTCGCCTAGCCGTGTTTCTCAAAGATGAACACTAAGCGGGGTGTCGGGTATGACCGCTTCGCTTCAACTGGAAATTTCCCCTGGGCCTGCAGCCCATTCCTCGCGCAGCAAATTTCCAGCTGACATACCCTTTGACCACGCTTCAGCCATGTTCATCGAAACACTCAAAGCGAGGATCACAAAATGTCTACTCAAACCATGAAGTTCAAAGTCAAAACCGGCGAAAAAGATGGCAAAAACTTCTGGGATAGCTGCGGCGTTCTCTTCGTAACAACCGATCAAGCCCGCAACATCACTTCCATCAAGGTCAAACACAACATGTTCCCAGATGTCGAAATGGTCGCATTCCCAAACAAAAACGATGTCACCGAATGACATCACATATGGGCGGCCTCGGTCGCCCATTACTCATTCTTCTTCGGTCTCAACACCGTCGAGGCGGTTTTCCAGTAGGGTAGGGGGGGGCTAATAGCATGGGCAAATCCTCATCAAAGATGAGGACCGGGCCCTAGTCATGTGCCAGCTGCGCAGACACATGACCTGAGCCTGAATTTCCTGCTCTCCTAAGGTCCAGGTGCGGCGCTGACTGTCTCGATCAGCCAGACAGCGCCGCGGCCTTATGTCGATCAGAAAACACAGTCTCAGCCCAAAGGGTGACGGTCTACCCTCGCTTTCAGCTCGGCCTTTTGCGGTCGCCGGCGTCCGGACACCCAAGCAAGCTGGGGAGCGATTGACCCCGGAAGGTAGGCTCCGCTCGGTTAACGGGTTCAACGAAAATCTCACATCTGCGGCTGTAGGATCAGGGGCGTTTTATCGCGCTCGCCCAGTCTTGAGCGCAATAAGGGCTGCACCGCCCGTCGAGATTATGGGGACTGGGTGGATCTTCAGGACAATCCCGCGAAATGATTTGAAGCGCCCAAGGTAACAATGTGTCGGCGCCTACAATTTCCGCAAAACGCTCGCGACTATACCGACCACGGCGACTGCAATACCTGCAGGCGATCTCGACAGTTGGAAGTGGGTAGTCTCTAACACGCATGCGGTACAAATAAGGAACAAGCTGTGTTGACTCAACAATGGATCTAT
The DNA here is from genome assembly GCF_022348185.1 of Epibacterium sp. Ofav1-8. Classification (GTDB taxonomy): domain Bacteria; phylum Pseudomonadota; class Alphaproteobacteria; order Rhodobacterales; family Rhodobacteraceae; genus Epibacterium. Next base: position 55,652 of record NZ_JAKRFD010000018.1, on the reverse strand, counting down.
AGCCCAGAAGCTCGGCCGCGCTCTCAGGTCAAATCTTCCCACAGGCTGCTCACTTCCCTTCGCTCTATGATGGGCGCGGTCAGCTCGCAGCATGCAAGGTCCACATCGGCTCCTGAGCCTCCTGCGGACTGGAAAGTTTTGACCTGAGAGCCAGTGGAGAGCCACGCTTGTCGCGCGGCTCACATAGTTTCAGGTGACAGGGCAGGGGATCGACGGGCTATGCCCGCTCACCCCAACCCTGACATCATTCATTTGTTTTTCCGCCCAACATCCCTGCATCGCAAAGTCAAAAGACAAGCGCCGCCTATGGCGTCGTCTCCACCGAGGGCCGTGTCCTCGCGCTGCGCGCTGCGGGCCGCACCACCCCTCGGCTCCGATCCTTTGACTGTCCGCTCCAGGGCCGTGGGTCGGGCTTCGCCCTCTCCACTCTGTTCCGCCGAAAACATGGTTTTCGTCAGATCAGATTGGCGAGGCCACGCCCAACGGCGGAAGGAAGGCAAAAAGCCTCCACCGCTTCACCACAAAGGATGTCGATATGAAACTCGATCTGGAAGCTATGCGGCTCAGACTGGTTATCTTGAACCTACGGTATCTGCACCGCACTCCGATTTGCGGGCCGATCAACAAATTGCTGAACCTCGCCAACAGTGAGATGCCCACAAGCAGAAGCAATACCAAGATCAATATCAGAGAATTGACTGCAATGCAGGCAGCAGCGCGGTTGGAGGGACGTCAAGCGCTGCGAGATGGGAAGTCCGTCATTTGGATCCATGGGGTTCCCTACGCCGATCCGGGCGTGATTGGCAGAGAGCGAGGCGAGTGATGGAAAAGGAGCATTGGGAAACTCACCTCTACACCTATGCCGTCGCACTGGTGATTAAAGAGCAAATCAAACCGGAAAACCTCGATGGAATGAGGGCAAAGGCAATCAAGCACGGTCATACCGAGGGCGAGTGCCAAATAGTCGAACTGGACCCGGAGTACTATGTCAGGACAGGGCAGCTTGAGGGGCCGCAGCAGTGAAGGCAATCAAGTTACATGGCTGGCGTATGTATCAATGCTCTGTCCTCCGTGAGGGCAGGGTAGGGATCAACAAAATGGGCCGCGCGAAATAGTATCCCGATGACTGTCCATTGAATAGCCAGTGGATCAGCCGGGCTGAGGCAGCGAGGGTGTTGAGGCTGGAACGTGCATTCGCTGGGGGCAACATGCGCAACAAGCTAGCCGAGTATGGACGGGGCAAGGGGAAGAGCAGTGTCGCAGGCTGAACTGTTTGAGATGACTGGTGCTGAGAAAGGAATGGATGGGTCAGTGTGGTGGCGTGGCAATTACCAGTGCCGAAACTTCCAAGGGTACTATCAGGTGCGTGAGGACGGCATAGGGGGCTGGCAATTTGTGATCTATGGTTTCGGATTCGATGACACGACTGCCTCTGTCTATCGAGTGGATAGCCAAGGAAAATTATACCGTGAAGATGTGCCTATTGACGAGAACTCACGAATTTTGGTGAATGGGCGAAAATACGGGCGCCGGTACTGGCGACACTAAAGGCGTAAGAAAATTGAGGATGGAACGCGCGCGATTGCGGGTTCCGTTCCGTCCAGAAACTCAAACCGCTGCGTAGTACGAGAGCCGATAAGGCGGGCGCAACTTGGCTATCCATTGAGAGTAAGTCAGCTGGGATGAGTTTGGCATGAAGTCCATTGCTGAAATTCCGTTGCATCGAGAAATCGAAGGACAATGATTATTACTCTGCCTTGGCACGCCCACCGTATCAGTATAGCGAGTCACTTAATCGAAACAGGAATGGAAGCAGGTTTAGTGAATGGAAATTGATCTAAAGCAGTACCGCAAGAGCGAGCTTGAAGACCTTGCCAACGAGATCAAGAAGGAGTTGGACGACAAGCTGAAAACCGATACGCAGAATGCCCTCTCTGAAATGATTGAGGTCGCTCAAAAATATGAACTACCGTTCGCAGATGTGATAGAGATGCATAGGAAGAAGAGCCGCAAGAAGCCGGAGCCTGGTGTAACCTACAGGAACCCACACGATCCAAATCAAACATGGTCTGGACGTGGTCGACGACCAGCTTGGATCAGGGAGCTACTTAACCAAGGCGTGACCCTAGAAGACTTGACCGCATAAAGGTGAGCACAAAGAGGCAGGCGGGGTGGTGAACCTCGCCAATTTCATTTGAGAGGACCGGTCGATGGGAAAGATATTCGCAACCTTTGTTTTCATTTTATCAATTTCATCAGCAACCGCCGCACCTATCAGGAGTGGCGATATTTACATGATCGACGGTGACACAGCAGACATCAGAGGTCAGAGATACAGGCTCGTGGGATACGACACGCCAGAGACCTACAAGCCAAGGTGTGACTATGAAAAGGCACTTGGAACAGAGGCAACCAGACGCGCAAGAGAACTGGTGAAAATGGCAGGCAGTGTGGAAATCGTGGTGCTGCCAGGGCGTGACAAATACGGGCGCGGGCTTGCGCGCATGTTCATCCGAGGTGACGACATCGCGAACATTCTCGTATCTGAGGGCTTGGCTAGAAGATACCAGGGCGGCAGACGTTCAAGCTGGTGCCGTTGAGGGGAAGGCGGCAGATCGAAGGCCACTGAATAGAGTCTGCTAGCAGAAATCGGTTTTGCTATCACGCCTCCAATGTGCTATCATTCTTGTGAGTTGATAGCAGTTGGAGGAAGTGATGGGAAACATGTCTATCCGCAATATTCCAGATGACGCCCACGAGGCTTTGAGGGCCCGCGCAAAGAGCAACGGCAGGAGCGCTGAGGCCGAGGTGCGGGCGATGATCATCGAGACAGCCCGACAGTCAAATTCAGGGGGCTTTGGAAGCCGCCTCACAAAGCGCTTCAAGGGTGTGGAAGGCGACGAGCTGAATATTGAACGTGATCGAACCCCAGCACAGCCTGCGAGCTTCGAATGATCATTCTCGATACGAATGTCATCTCCGAGCTTCAGAAGCCATCACCCAATCCTAAGGTGGTGGAATGGTTGAACGACGAAGAACCCACAAATCTGTATCTGACTTCTGTGACGGTCGCGGAACTGATGTTCGGGGCGTTCTCTTTGCCTGAGGGGAAGCGGGCGACAGGTCTACAGAATGCGGTGGTTGAGATCATCGAGGACGAGTTCAGAGACAGGATCCTGGTGTTCGATTCCAAAGCCGCTCAGGTCTACGGAAGACGCATGGCCGAGTGCCGTAGGCAAGGGAAGGCAGTAGGGGTGCCCGACGGCCAGATCGCAGCAATAGTGATCGCGAACAATATGGCACAGGTGGCCACGCGGGATGTCGGACCTTTCGAGGCGATGGGAGTGAAGGTAATCAATCCCTTCGTTTGCCCGTCAGCGGGGTTCGGTAAGGCGCACGGGTAACACGTTAAGAGACATTCAATGGAAACGCGTTACTATCATTCCGGAGTCGGGTGCCTCGCAGGCATCCGAATTTCGGGAGGTGAGATTGCTGAACCAGTCGACACTTTTTCTGGCAACGGCGGTCTGGGCCGGGGTCTTTGGTATCTGGTCCGGACTATGCGCAGGGGCCTATTTCCTGTTCTTCTGGTCGATCTTGTCGGGAGATTTTGAGCTGATCTGCGACAAGATTCTTCCCTCAAAGGCAAGCAGCTGACCAGCCCTGCCGCAGTGACATCTAGGTTTTGAAATTATATCTTGGGTTGTGAGGCCGCGCGCGTAATCGCGGGGCCTCTTTTCTATGTGAGCGGGCTAAGCGTTCACTCTCCAAGTCTGCGCCAGCCAGAGCTTAGAGGTGCGGTCTGATCCGTGCCATCGGACTTAGCGAGGCGGGTTTGTGAGCCTCCGAAAATTTGGGCCATTTTCTCGTCATAGAACGCGCGAGTGATCGTAGACCGGTTTCCGGCATACCCGTGATAAGCTGACTTGCCGGAAGCGAGCGGAAGGCCAGCCCAGATTTTTGCGAGGTTGTCCTGGTACGTCGAGCGCGAGATCTTCCCTTCAACAAACTTCTGGTGTCCGGCATCAGAAAGCAAAAGAGCGGCCATTCGGTTCTGGGTCGCGGGACTGAACAGGGTGCTATCAGGAAGCCCAAGCCGCTTTTGCAGGTTAAGAAGTGTGGAAGGTATGATTTGGAAGTTCCCAATGGCGTGAGGCTGTCCTGGCGTCTGATCGATCCAGCGATAGATTTCCGCGAGGGTCAGCTGAGACGGTTTCTTGGAAGGTCTCACCTTCGCGCCGTAGTGGATGGCGTCGTACCGTCCTTTGGGTGCTTCAGCAAACGCGATCAATGCGAAGAGCTGTTCAACAGATGATCCCGAGGGGAGCCTGAAGGTCGAGAGCGTTGGAGGGTTCTTCCCCGGCCGAGAGCGTTCAAAGGCATCGAGGGCAACCCAATCGCTTTCTCGATCTGCGAAGCTCCAAGCGATGTTTCCAGAGCGGTCAGGCTGTGGCTCTGCGTCACGGATGAGCGCGGTCTCCTCCAGGTCAAAACTACCGCTATTGGACCAATCACCGGCGAGGGGTGTTGTAGGGGCCAGGAGAGCCGCTGTGAGGGCAAGGATGGGTTTGAGGGTGGCAGAGGTGCCGAGGCGGTTGGAAGCGCTCAGCGCCGTCTCACAGGCGGGCAGGAGGCCACTCTTTCTTGAGAAATTCGGGCCAGAGAAAGGGGGTTCGGACCTGCGGTCCTCATAAAAGGTCCACACATAACGCAGCGATGCTGCAATCAGCGCAAGGCGCTGATTTAATTGACAAAACTGTCGTTTTGCCAATCGGGCACTGGCAGCAACCCGTTTTGCCCTATTTTTAAGGGATTTCAGAGCCGTGCCACGGGCCGTGGCACAGGGCGTGGCACGGGCGTGCCACGCTTTTTGAGGGCCGTGCCACGCGATGACGCGGCCACTCAGGGCATTTTCTGGCTTCTCTGAGAACATGTTCACCGCTCAATCTCCGCCTCTGACTTTTCCTGCTCTTCCAGCCCGGCCCGTTCCAGTTCCCGTTGGATTGCAGTCAGTGCTGAGATCTCGTTTTCGCGCAGTTTCTCCATATCTGAATCCGCTATCAAGCGTGCTTTTTCATGCACCTCCTGAACGGCAGAATTTGCCAGAGAGATGAGCGACTGCTGGTCTTCATCCGTCTTGCTCATCAGGGATGCGATGAGCACACGGGTCATTTTCATCTCAAGGGCGGAAACATAGGAGAGCTGTCGAAGAGCCTCGGATTGCTCCTTCAAGGTAGCTTCCAAAGACGCCAGGCGGCCCTCCGGAGATGCTGCATCAGGCCGTTGGTCGCGCTCTTCCATTAAGGTGGTGATGGCGTCATCGAGCACCTTTGGAACGCCCTCTTTTGCGTCTCCAACCAACTGCCGGGCAACGGGTCCAAGTACAACGCGGGGTTTGCTGCTCATCGTTCAATTCCTCTTTCTCGCTGCAGAACAATCTCTGCCTGCTTTTCAACTTCTTTAATTTTGTCTTCCATGATGCCCGGAAGGTAGGGCGTATCCTGATCCTTCTCTTTGGTCTCTTTGACCTTCTCTGGCTCAGGCGTTTTCTCGGGCTGATCCTTAGATTTGTCCTCAGGCGGGGGCAGATCGCGGACGCCAATCAGCCGGCCATCCATCCAGGTATCGAGCGCAGTGGAGCGAATGCCGGTTTGGTCCTCGATGGTTTTTGAGAGCTTTTCAGGGTCATCAGTGAGCAAGACCGCCTCATCGCGTGCCCGGCTGATTTCCACATAGAAAGCCTTCTGCGTCGCGAGCCGTTCAGTGGCGCGCATGGCGATGATCACCCGGTCTACAGACTCCCCCTGCACGGCATGTGCGGTGGCGGCATAGTCATGCTCCAGACCTCTTGCCGCTACGCTGTTTATGGGGAGAGATATGTTGGAGCCGTCTTGTCCGGTGGCCTCAATAACTCCACCAGAGGTTGAACTTATGACAGCCCGCAACCCGTTCGTAATGCCGCTTTCCTTGTCAGTGATCCGAAACCGGACCTGATCACCAGCGGCCACGTCGCGTTGCTCTGGATCGTAGGCGACGAGCGACTTACCAAGCTCGCGTCGGTTAAACTTAGCTTCGAGCGGGAGGATAGACTTCTCACCGGTTTCCTCATGGGTGACAGTGATCCGGTTCCGCTCTGGATCAGCCTGCGACACCACATAGACATTGTTTTTCACGAGACCGAATTTCTCGCTGGTGGCAACCGGCATGACGCGCGTGCCTACGGCGTAGCTTCGTGCATCCGCCAGCTGAGACTCTGTGAGCTGCTGGTTTGAGAGGCCCTGAACAGTGACTTCTTCACCGGTGAGAGTGCCCTCTTTCCACATCCCTTCGCGCACCGCTTCATTGATCTCGCTGCGGGCTGCATTGGTGAGGGTGAGGATGCGGGTCGTATCGCGCACCTCCGGTGGCAGAGAAAGATAGCGATCAGCAGCCTCAGCCCTTGGGTCATCTACTTCAAGGACGTTGCCATCCAGGCGATCCAGGGCCGGCTGAATTTCCCCACGGATGGAGTGGTAGACTGCCTCTTTCAGATCCACGTCACGTTGGCGCCGGATGTCATCCATGACAGCTGTTCGCATGCCGGCCTTCTGCAGCTGAGCAAACGGCTGACCTGCAGCAACCGCGTCGAGCTGCTGGGTGTCGCCCACAAAGACCACGCGTGGAGATCCTGTGCGCTCCGCATAGTCCATGAGGTCGCGCATCTCCTTTGCTGACGCCATCGAGGCTTCATCGACAACAAGAATGGTTTTGCTGTTGTCCACATCTTCAGGATGGTGCCGCTCTGCTGTGGTGTTCTTCGCAAGAGTTTCCGCGCTGCCCAACACGCTTGCGAGTTCGTGAACCGCTTGGTGGCTGGGGGCCATACCTTTGACTTCATAGCCAGCTCCGTGGGCGTAGTGAGCTAACCGTTCCAGCATATGTGTTTTGCCAGTGCCGGCGAACCCCTGAACGCCAACATAGCGGCCAGTCCCGGTAAGGGCGGTTTCAATGGAGCTTCGTTGTCCATCAGTAAGTGTACGAACAACACTTAATCTCCGGATAAGAAGCGACTCACCATTCCGACCTTGCTCTGATGGAATGGACAGACCCTCAGATTGTTCGGACTCTTTCCAAGTGGCGATGATCGACCGCTCAAGCTCAACCGAGGCTTTATCGGTGAGGACCAGGTTGTCCTTGCCGCTGACGAACAAGCGACCGTCTTCAATGCGCGCATTGATCTCTTTATCTACGTCCTCGAAGCTGGACCCGATCGAGAACGTGAGCGCCGCAGTGGCGAGGTCGGTGCGAAGATATGCAGACTCTCTTTCACTGATATGCTCTACCGCGCGTGACACGGCTCGTTCCGCATCAACTTCAGGTTTCTGAAAGAAGCCATCGAGTTTATTGGTCAGAGCATTGACCTGAACGCCGGTGTTTTCGGCAATGTTGCGGGCAAGCGCGACGCGGTTGTCTGTAACGAGTACCGCTTCATCGCGTGCCCGGCTGATTTCCACATAGAACCCTTTCTGCGTCGCCATGCGATCACCGGAGTTCATCGAGACGATGACGCGATCTACTGTCTCACCCTGAACGGAATGTGCCGTGGCCGCATAGTCATGCTCCAGACCACGCGCACCGAGGCTCTGAGGCTCGATCTCAACGTTTCGGCCGTCGCGCGTGGAGAGCGTGATGAGACCGTTTTCTGTGGAGGTGACAGTGGCTCTTGTGCCGTTTGTCAGCCCTTGATCCTTGTCAGTGATCCGGACACGTACTGCCTCACCAGTAGAGATTTCGCGGGCCTCGTTCTGATAGGCAACGAGACTGGCTCCAAGGGGCTGATGTCCCGCCTGCGCGGCAAGCGGTATCGAGATCCGCTCACCATCGGTCTCCCGCTCAACAGAGAGCGTATTGGTGGCGTGATCGACGCGCTCGATGCGGTAGAGCGTATGGCGCTGAAGGCCCGCTTCACGGTTGCCAACTATGGGCTGAACCAGGTCGCCGGGCGCGTAGTTCCGAGAGTCGGACTTTTCCACGGATGTCATCGGCCGGGGCACCAACCCCTGAACCGCCAGTCCGTCCTGAGACAGCGCGCCTTCCGCTTTAAGCCCTTCACGGACAGCACTGTTGATCTCAGCGCGTGCGGTGTTGTTGAGGGTCAGGATGCGCGTCTCTGAGCGATCCTCGGGGGAGAGGGCAAGGTATTTATCGGCCGCAGCCTGTCTCGGATTGTCTGCCTTCTCGATGCTGTCCTGCAGCTTGTCAAAGGCCCCAGCGATGTCGCCTCGCACCGCATCATAGACCGCTGCTTTAAGGTTGCCGTCACGCTGGCGTTGGATTTCGTCCATGACGGCCGTTCTCATGCCAGCTTCTTGCATCTGCGCGAACGGCTGGCCGGCGCTCACCGCGTCGAGCTGTTTGGTATCACCAACAAGAACCACGCGCGCGACCTTTGTGCGTTCAGCATAGTCCATGAAGCTGCGCATATCCTTTGCTGACAGCATCGATGCCTCATCGACCAGAAGGATAGATTTGCTGTTGTCCACTTTCTGAGGGTAATTCCGCTCGCTGCTGACGATGCTGGCAACGGTCGCAGCGCTATCCACGACCTTGTTCAGTTCGTTCACTGCCTGAAGGGTAGGGGCGTAGCCTTTGACCGAGTAGCCACCCTCTGCAGCAATCTCTGAGAGCTTCTGAGCCATATAGGTTTTACCCGAACCGGCCAGACCCTGAACACCAACATAGCGACCAGTGCCGGACAGGGATGCGTCGATGGCTTCCCGCTGGCCTGCGGTCATGGTCTCGTCTTTGGATAGACGGTCAGCGAGATCCACGACACCGGCAACGCCGCGTTGAGGGCCAAGGTTTAGGCTCGGGGCTTTCTCACCCTTGCGCCAGGTCTTCAGGATTGAGCCCTCAGTCGCGACGGTTTCCTTGTCGGTCAGATGCTCACCGTCTTTGCTGTGCGAAAACAGCTCCTTGGCTGAAATCAGGCGATCAATTTCCTCATCGATCTTGCTGATGCCAATACCCTGAGAAAAGCGCAAAGCCGCCGCGGCCAGCTCTGAACGCTCGTAAACAGAGCTGCGTTCGCTAACGTGTTGGATGGCTTTCGTAACCGCCGTGCCTTCCGGAGTTTCTGCACTCTTGGCCGCGCTACCTGGTTCAGAGTTCTGCACTTGCGGGGTCGCGATCAGGTTCTTCATCCAGCCGACAACACTGGAAACAAGCGTGGCGTTGGCTGCGCCGGGTTGGGACGGTTCCGATTGTTGGTTTTCCGGTTTCATCGGCGCGACGAGCTGAGGGGAGGAAGGCAGTTCCTTTGTCGCTGGGGTAGGGCTGTTTTCAATGAGCTGCTTGTCCAACTGGTCTTTTGTCAAACCAGCGGCCAAACCTTCAGCGCGCCATTCAGCGCGCAATGCATCCCGGTCCAGATCTTTGTGTTTTACGGCGCGGGTTGCCAATGCCGCTTTGCTTGCGGTCTCAGGCGAATAATCAACACCTTTGCCTTCCATCGCTTTCAGGATCTCTTGCCTGCGCTTGGAAAAGGCTTCCGTGACTTCTTGGGGTATTCCGGAAATATTGACTTCACCATACCGACCGCGCTCTGTCGCAATTCCATGTTCGCGCATACTGTTTTCAAAATCACTGCGATAAATTTCTGTAATGAGTTTTCTATTATTGTAGATATCCTCATTTCTAATCGCAGTATATCCGCCTTCTTCGTTTTTGGCGACATTTGTAATGACCGCGTGGCTGTGCAAATTGGGATCAAGGGCGCGCGAAGTATCATGACGATAAATGCCTGCAATGATGCCTTCTGCATTTTTCGTGGTTATTTCACCGTCCTGCTGAAAGCGTGTTTTCACAAAGCGTTCTTCAACGACCTTCATTGCGGTCCGCACCGCCGCGTCATGCGCGTCGATAATACGCTGATCTCCAATAACGAAGGCTGCAACAGATGCAGATTTAGACGCTGAGAATGTCAGGTCGATGCCGGGGCGGTGTTTGCGTTCTCCGTTTATATGACGGCCCATCAGCTCACCGTCCGGAGATTCACCGTCGAGAAACTGTGCAAACTGTTTGTCGTCAATGAAGCCGTTCAGGCCAAGCTCTTCAGCAGCCTTGCCGAACCACGTTGCCGCCTGCTTTCCCTCATCTGACCCTTCTTTGTAATAGCCTTCTTGCTTGTAGTAGCCGCTCGCGGCCGCGCCGGCCGACACTGGTGAAATCGACATCATGTTAGCTGTCCTCCCGGATGGACTTCTCAAGTGCCATCAAGGCGCTGGCGGCAGATGGTTGTGCTGGTGATGCGACAGGCGGAGCTGGTCGGCTTGGTGATTTCCGGTCTGGCTGGACTTGTCCAATCGCCGGGTGAGCGCGCACGGAGAGGGGCAGGGCGGGTTGCTGGGGGACTGTCTCAAGCACGCTCTGATCGGCCTCATCCGATGCATCAGGGGTTTCAGGCTCTTCGACAGGGGCTTGCGGCGGTGAGGCGGGTAGGGTGCCAGGGTAGGGGACAAATGCAGTTTCCCGCTGTTGATTGGTCCCATTTCCGGCAAAGCCAGCGTAGGGATCTGGGTGCGCAATTTCTTTGGCAGACAGACCGCGCACGCGCGCTGTCGCGAAGTGCTGCCAGTACCAATCGCGCTCTGACTGGTTCCCTTCCGCCTCGATCCCGGCAGATCCATCGGGACGAACACGGTCAAGCCACCGGAAAAATTCTGTCTTCTGTTCCTCTGCATCGAGTGATGCAAACCCTTCAACCACAGCTGCGCCTTCGCGGATCTCGACATTGATTGCGGAGACGCGCATACCGCCTTCATCAAACCCATTGCCGTTGTAGGGGATGAACTTCGCAGCGGTGGCCGTGGTAGGCACTGGTTCAAAGATGACTTTGGCTGTTGGGGCGTCATAGGCCGGTCGGAAGTAGGCCACGAATTGGGGAAGGGACTGGATCTCCGCTGGGGTGACGATCGCGCGCTGCGTGCGGCGGCCGACAATGCCCACACCGTCGCGGGTGTCGTGGGCGCCGAGGGTGATGTTCTCCTGCTGTTCGACCACATCCTCTTCGCCAAGGGATCGAGATGAACGCTGCGCTGTGTTGTAGTCAGGCGTGTTGAAGACGACACGGTTGTTCAGAACACCGGAGATGGTTTCTGCCGCCTTGTCGCCGTAGATGTCTTCGAGCTGCGAGAAGACCTGATACCCCACCACAAATGCTCCGCCGAACTGACGGATTTCCGCAAGGCTCTTCGGCAGGAAGGGCAATTTGTTGAGGGTTGGCACCTCATCAAGAAAAAACCAGATCTTGGGGTCTCGGCTTTCCTCAGTGGTCATCAGGGCGTTTGCCGCGACCTCGAACACCGTGGACACGATATTGCGCACCGCTGCGGATTGCTCTGCGTTGCCGGTCAGGAACACGAAACCGGGCCTGTCATTCACCACCCAATCTCTGATCGAAAACGGTTCGGCGTCATCGCGCAGATATTCCAGAAAGCGCAGTTCCGTGATCATGTTCGCGCGGATCGAGCCGGAGGTTTTGGCGACATGCTCACCGAAGAAGTGAGCGCCAGGCGTGGGGGCGACGATCTCCGCAAGCTCTTCTGAGGGGATGTTCATGATGGCTTTGCGCAATGCGTCGTTGGACTTGTGCCCCTTTTTCGCCAGCTCACGCGCGGTGTACTGGAAGACCAGGCGCGCAGCCTGTGTCCAAAAGCTATCCAATGAGCCAGGGTGATCGGGGATCATCACCTCTGCGATCTGGGCAAATCCCTCGGGCGACACCACCTCATTGAAGGGGGACCAGCCCACCGATCGCTCGTCAAATGGGTTCAGGATGATGTCTTTGTCGGGGTCATAGTGGTCACGAAGCAGGCCCCCCATGCGGTCATAGATGATGGCGCGGCCGCCAGCCTCACGGATGGTGTTCAGCAGCTCGTGCATCGCATTGGTTTTCCCGACACCGACGGTCCCGGTAATCCCGATCTGAGCTTCGACAGAGTTCGGCGGAAACTCGATGCCGGCCAGCGTATAGCGAGGCCCCTTTTTTGAGCCTTTGCCGAAACGCTTCTCATATTCGCGCCACTTGCGCTTAGACCAAGCTTTCAGCTCTTTCGCTGTGACCAGGCGCGCGCCGCGTATGTACTCTTCTTCTTGCAGACTTCTCCCGACCAGGGCGAAGATCCCGAAGACGACGGTAAAAGCCAGAGCCGATGGGATGAACGAGTAGTACATGAAGAGCAGAGCATTATCGGCATACTCATCGTAGATTTCTGCAATCTCGTGGTCTGCATAGATCTGACCTGCTGTGCGCTCCATACGGCGCCCATCATCGATGTAAGAGAGCAGGCGTTCTTCAGTGCCGCGTTGCTCGACGTTGAATTTCGCAAGCCAATACGTGCCCGTCAGGCGGACCTTATCGATTTCGTAATTTTGAGACACTAAATAGATGTAAGTGACTGAAAACGCGGCTGCTGCCATTGAGATGCTGTACTTGAGCACCTGCGTTGCCATACGCGTCCAGTGTTGTGTCGTCTGGCCGCCTCTGACAAGTTGCGTGTGTCCTCTGTTGCGCATGGGCTATGTCCCTCGTTCCGTTGCAACGCGAGCTTCCCTAGAGCTCAGGACAGCCGCGGCGCTTGGCATGTTGTTGATGTGAGTCGGCAATAGGCCGGGGCGTTGCGGCCCGTGTGTTTCACCGGATCGCGCTGATGGTCGTGCAAGCGAAGGTTGCTGAGGTCAGATAGGCGGGCAGGGGTTGGCTGGACTAAACCTCACGCCGCTTTCCTCAAAGAAGCCCAGAAAGCCAAGTAACCACGCACGATGAATCTCAGAACGAGCTGTCACCCTCCGAAGGAGGCGAGGCATGATCCATCCGCCATATCCAGCCAGATAAAAGCTATGATAGATGCGATTCATGCCGTCCTCCTTTACGTTCTTGGTGAGATTTCAATGTGCGCCATAAGCTTACTTATGTTAAATATGCCTTCCTGTTTGAGCTGACCTAAACCCGATGAACCCTATGGCGGCTTTAGCTTGGTCTTGTTGTTTTCCACCTCAGGCATGCGGCTGACCGATGCAGTATTGGCGGTAGCCGTCGAACGTCTCATCTTTCACCAAGGCGGTCTGCCAGCCTTTGGAGGCGTCATAGACGCGCATGGTCATGAGCACGTTGCGTGGCGGCTCATAGGTGCCGTACTGGTTCTTCGCCGTGTAGCGGGCACAGACAAAGAAGTCCTTTTCAGGAAAAGGCCAGAGGATTGCCGCATAACGGACTGGCCCGACGCTGATGTTTTTCGCGGTGTCTCCTTCAGGGACATTGGCGACAAGCCAGCTGCGCAGTGCCGCCTCGCTCTGAGCCTTCGACGGCCCACCACCGGGGTTGGGCTTTTCAAAGGTGATCGTGTGTTTGTCGGCAACGGTACCGTCATTCATGCAGCCAGCCAGTGCCGATGCGGCCAGAAGAACTGCGGCGATAGGATTCTTGAACATATTGAGCCTCATTGTGTTGCGTGGAGATCAGCAGCCTTTGGAGAGTTTGACGCGCTCCAGGATCGAGCTGCGCTCCGCGATTGCCATCGCCTCATTGTAGGTTTGAGCATTGGGGCCAGATCCGCGCGTGGCGTTGGCGGCCGTGCCGGCGACTGTAGTTGCGGTTCCAATGTTGGAGATCGATTGTGCCGAGCCAGCATTGGCGATCGCGCCCGCACCGACGACAGAGAGACCAGCATCGAGAAGACCGCTACGGAGGTTTGCTTCGCGCTCGCGTGCGCGCTCCGCCTTGTTGATGGCTTCCATGCTAGAATAGAGGCCATTCAACTCGCTCTGCACCTGAGCACAGGACAGCGTGAGATCCTGTTCAGAAGGCTGTGCCTGTGCCGCGCGCTGCATCCCGGCAATGGACTGCATGCCCATCACATTCGCGGAGGTTTGCGACACTCCGCCCATGCAGCCGGACAGAGTGAAAGAGGAAAGAACGACGAAGGAAATAAGGGTCTTTTTCATATCTATGTAGAATCCTTTAAGCGATAGCGACTTTACATTTGCACCGTTTCAGGTTGTGTTTAAGAGCAAGCGGCGGGCCTGATTTGCCCCATGAGCTGGCGACCTCATCAAACCTAAGTTTCCAGTTGAGGCCCGCCGCGATCAGAAAATTAAAGCGGTCAAATTGCCTGCTGGGGCAGTGACTTGATGCCTGCCCCGCGCCCTACTGCGTATCCAGAGCGACTGACGATGCGATGCGGAACATGGCGAGTTGCCAAGGCGGTTCCGATCACAGCTGCAATCAGCGCGACGGCCAGCGCATTCATCGGGCTTATCGCGGCAGAGAACACCTCAAACCAAACATCGACGCGGGTCTCAACAGACGTGATTGGTGCCGGCGGCGACGAGACATCAGCAAAGCTGTAGATCCAAAGGAGGTTTCCAGTCAGTACGGCCGGGAGCAGTGCTGAAGTGTTGTAGATGCTGGAAGCTACAGTTTTCAGGGCGTTTGAAGTGTGGTTGAAGCTGTTCAAGGACATGATGTTTCTCCAAAAATGCGCAGAAAATGGGGGATTAGCTGTCTGATCCGTCTGCGATGGTCAGGGCCTGCAGCCGGTCTTTGCTAGCAACGCCCCGGATGATGCCGCCGGGTCCGACGAAATAAGGAGTGCCAGTCACGCCGAGCGCGTCAGCCAAGTCACGGGATCTGTTCAGCTCGTCAGCGCCCTTCCCTTCTTTGATCGCTTTCACGATTTCTTCGGCGTCATGGCCAAGTTTGGTGAGCACTTTGAGGACCGTCGCGACGTTGGCAGGGCCAGCATTACGCATCATCTCATCAACGAAGCGCATATATGCATCCTCGCCCTCGATCTCCTTCAGCGCGAGCGCAGCCTGAGCGGAGTAGCGAGATCCATCATTCAGGATGGGCATTTCCATGACCACAAACTGAAGGCCAGGGATCTGTTCACGCATTTCCATCACGGTTGGATGGGCCTTGCGGCAATAGCCGCAGTTGTAGTCCTGAAACTCGACCAGAATGGGTTTGCTCATATCGAGGCCAGCGAACAGCTCATCAGCGACGGAGGCGATTAAGTCGTTGTCCTTAACGGCTTTGGCGGCCTGCTCCTTTTGCTCAAGCAAAGCAAAGACTTCCAAAATGATCTCCGGATTGCGCAGAAGCGCATCACGGACCTGTTGGTCAAACTCAGATGTGGTTTGCGGCGTCTCAGCGGCAGCAGGGGTGCCCGTCAGGGTGAGACCCACTGCAGCCGCTATCAAGGCCTTACCAAATGCTCTGTTGCTCAAAATCATGCCGTTTTCCTTCTGTGCTTCGAATTTTCGGAGGTTCATTGGTTGGAAACGCGAAAGCTGCTATAATGCTTCGCCTTAGAGGAGAGACCGCTATGCAACGCCTCATGATCAAAAAGTGGAAAGTGATCGCCTACATCACGGGCTTTGTACTGCTTGCGCTCACCCCGTTTGAAAACTTGACTGTGGCCTATGGTTTGCTCGGCACGGCGTGGCTCGTTCTCTGGCTTATGAGAAACAATGACACCAGCCGTGATGGTGGCTTTGACATCAACGGTGACATGCTGGATTCCAGAAACATGCACGGAAGTTACTACAGGGAGCATTGAAGTCATTCTGCGGTCCTCGCGCGGCCGGAGAATATGTGTCCTCCAATCGTCACGTTTTGATGCTCGCGCTCGCTTGATGTCTGAGGCAGCCAATCAGGAACGTCATTGGATTGATGGCCATCACGAACGAGCTGCTGCATTCCCTGGGGCGAGTAATAGTGTGTGGCGCCTCCTGTCGGATCAGGAATGTTTCCGGAAGCAACGCCATCGACAATCCGACCAATCCGCTCATAGGCCACGCTGCCCTCTTCGAGCCTTTCGGGAATACTGTTGCCTCCTGCACCACCATTCCATGCAGAAAATTGTTTGAGCTGAAGGCTGACCTCTGCGGGATTGTCTCCCCAACGAGGATCTTGCACGCGATTCATTATCACATGAGCTACGCCCGCTTGACCAACATCGCTTTCACGACCCGCTTCCCCGGCAATCGTCCGGATCATTACATCTCGGTCGTAGTTGGAAATATTAGGTCTGCCGGTAATGGCAGCAGATGCGCCATGCCACGCATCGGACACACTGTCAGCAACATCACCTACAGTGGTCGCTACTTTCTTCACGGCGCCGGGAACAACACCAAAATCTTGCCCTTCAACAACTGCCCGCTCATTGTCTGTGGCATTTGATTTCGCGTTAGTTTCCAGAGACTCACGACGCCCATCCATTGCGGTTGATACGTTCTCAGTCGCACCTTTCACGCGGTTGTACTCACGTTGATGATCGACGCCTGCGGATGGCAAAGGACGCTCAGTGATCTGATCTTCGGGCCGTCTCAGTGTATGGGCGCTTGCAAGATCCCGATTGGGGCTATCCAGTCCCAACTCGCTCATCAGATTGGGAAGGACACGTTCAACAGCAGCCTCCTGGGCTTTAACGCCAGACGTGCTTTTGGGATTGAGCCAAGCGGAGATTTGTTCGTCGCTTGCGCCCGCCTCGCGCCATTCACCAATGATCGCATCGGTAAGCTGACCATCGTAGCTGATACCTTGCGAATAAAGGTGGGTTTCAGCGGCCGAGAGCGTTTCGGCCTCTTCTCGCGCCTCAGCATAGGTTTCGCCCTTACGCCGTACATCTTCGACGCTCCAACGATCACCACCACTTTCTGTATCTGTCTGGCTGCTGGAAGAGCTCGCCCGAATGGCGTTCACTGCTTCACCATATTTGGAGACAGTTTCGGACAGACCAGATTCACGGGCCGCGTTTTGCAAGGTTCGATATGCATCTTGATCGAGGCCTGTGCCAGCAATCGCACCATCGAGACCGGCTGACAAACCAGTTCCCCCCGCTCCGCTTCCAGCCTTTGCTCCGGCTGAAATCGCGACCTTGTAAGCCGCATCCAGAGAAATTCCGTGTTCTTTGGCAAAGCTCTCTACCGCAGAATGCGCTTCCCTCGCCTCCTCCTGCCGACGATGCCCTTGAGAGGTTGAGTGGTCATTGGAAACGGATGTTCCATTGGTGAGCGAACGCCCAAAATCAGCATAATTCGCAGCGGTCTCATTGAGCGCGCTACTCCACTCATCACGCAGAGACGTTGCATTCCTCACAGCCTCTTCGCGGCGATCTTGAACTTCTTCGCGAATGGTCTGACCTACGCGTGTAGACATGCCGCCTGAGGACTGAGCAGATCCAGCACCAAACACAGCAGAGCCGTCAGCGTTGACGGTGCGCATGGCACCATTCGCCATACGAGTAGTGTGCGCGCCGGCATCAAAGACAGAGGATGTGTTCCACTTGTTCGCCGCGAAATTGTTCATGCTGGCGTTTGCCAAGGAGATATTGCCTGTTGCGGCCTCGCGACCGGACTCAATAGCGGCACCTTGACTGACGTTCAGCATCGAGGTCGCAAGACCAGCCATGCGTGTTGCCCCAAAGAGGACCACAGTCGCCATGAACGGTACGGACATCATCAGATAGCCCGCAATGGTGCCGACATCCTGTTCGACGGCACGCACGCCGAGGTAGTTGGCAAAAGACATCTGGAATTCAAGCGAGCCGGAACTGAACGAACCCATAGCCTCGCGGTAATATCCGGAACTGGCTTTCATGACGATGGAATGAAGGATCGCGGAAATCGGGTCCCATGCAGCCAGCCAAACAAAGCCGCCGAAGTAACCCTTCATGACGTTCCAGACCATGGGTGTCATCATCATGATCATCGCCAGTGGAAACGAGGCATAGTAAATGGCCTCAAAGACGATCTTCAGGAGTGGCACCCATTTGAGCGCAGAAATACCAACGGCGCTATAGCTCGCAGAGGTTTGGGCTTCTGTGCGAGCAGCCTGATAAGAGGTCATAGCAGCGTTATTGCCTGAGCTTGCGATGAGCCTCTGAATTGCTCCATCCATGGAGTTGATGAGCATCGTCTGCTGGATAGCGGGGGCCGCACCCGCAGAGGTCATGCCGATGAAATTCTGAAAATCGCTGAGCGTGGCCCGCATCTTGTTCGCAGCGAGATCAGGGCCCGAACGTACTCCGAATTGTGATGCCGCCTTTTGATAGAGAATGTTGTTGGTCTCATTGGCTATGCGCGTCTGGATTTGCGGCCAGCCATCGCTACAAAGCGTGGTCTCTTCCAGAACTGGATCGAAATAGGCCAGTGAGTTCGGCACATTATCGCTAATAAACTCATCAAGGTTTCCAGAGTTGCCGAGTTCTCCAGTATCGACAAGGCCGATGTTGGCCCCGTCGACCATGCAATTTTCCATGAAGTTCACGAGCCCTTCATGGACGATAGGTGTAACTGCACGCCAACGAGCAGCCTGGCTC
The DNA here is from genome assembly GCF_022348185.1 of Epibacterium sp. Ofav1-8. Lineage (GTDB taxonomy): Bacteria > Pseudomonadota > Alphaproteobacteria > Rhodobacterales > Rhodobacteraceae > Epibacterium. The sequence goes on along the minus strand of NZ_JAKRFD010000018.1, from coordinate 37,290 downwards.
ATAATGGTGGAGCCAAACATCATACCGGACTTTTGGTAGGTGAGGTTGTCAGGCGCGGCCAATAGTGTTTCCATCTGGTCGGTCATGGCGGCGCCGGCGCGGGATGTCAGAGATCCCACCCAAGCAACTGACCAGGGCACATTACCGACGGCCCCATAAACCCCGAGCGGAACAGTGGAATCCATGATGATCACACGCGCCTTGGGACCAATACCGATCCCAAGCACAAGCACGGTGCCAATAATATAGGTGCCGACCTGACGGACAGCGCCGAATATGGCCATCTGCAATGCGCCGACAAGAACACCGGCGACAATGCCGGCGTAGAGCAGAGCTTCAAAGTTACCGGATCCCGTGAAGGCGGAGAGATAGTTGAAGACGTCGTAGAGGTAATACCCGCCACCGACGGTATGAATTTCAAATTCGGGCATAATTTACTGCCCTCCCGTCATGGTAATGAGATTGCCAAAGATGGAGTTGGACGTGGCCGCAAGCTCACCTTTTGCGAGGTGAAGGCGCTCAAGGTTGCGGAGCGCTTCAGCGTATTTGCGCTGCGCGGATGCACGGAGGTCCTGCAGGACGCCTTTGGTCTGGCTGACCTTTTCCTGAAACTCCCGATTTATATCGCCCGCGATATCGACGTTTGCAGCACTGTTCAGGATCTCACTCACGCCTTCATCGATGTAAGCGATGGCAAGATCGACAGCGACAAGTTCAGCCATGGAATTGATGTCGTCCTGAACAAACTTGTATTTGTAGCTCTTGGCCGTGACCAAATGCTCATAGACAGGAACGGAGGTCAGGTTGATGAGGGCGATAGACTCGGCTGGCGGCTCAGTGTCATTGCTGATCGCTTCAGAGAGATCTTCGATGGCCGTGGCGGTAATGGCAAAGAGCGCATCATTCGCTGAAAGCGTCCGGTTTTGCATGACCGGATTGAGGCATTCATTGGTCTCATTGCAGCGCAGGCTCCGATAGGAACCTCCCTCCACAAGGGCCTTTGCAGCATCGGAGGACAAAGCGCGCGGTGGGATCGTGCGGTGTGTCGGGCTGGAGTCGTCATCCTCGGCCGACACGGTGATAATCGTACCTGTGAGAGTCATGAAGAACTCTGCAATGCGCGGGTTCGACGACAGGAAATTGTTCTTTTTCACAGCACGCCACGCATAGTTCACATCCGTTGGAACCTGGTCAGCAAGCGCCCCATCTGCACGGTCCATGGTGGAGCCATGCTGCCCCCCGGTGCCGCACCCATGCCGGGATGCCACCCGGTCAGCAAAGCGACCTGTGTAACCGCCGATTGTCTGGCAGACATGCTGGGAGGCACCATCCATTTTGGGCCAAAGCGAGGCTGTGAGCAGCTGACCGGCCTCACAGCTATTGATGTTGCCAGAGTTCACCTGCTGGATCAGGTCGCGCAGCTTGGCGACAATCTCCTGCACCGAAGGTGAGAGGCTTTCCAAAGCCAGCTCAAAGGCAAAGCCTGAAGCGTTTTGCATGATGGCTTCCATGAGAGCGATCAGCTCTTCCTCGGAAATAAACGAGAATGCGCCACCAAAGATGTCGATACCGCCGCAGCCCGCACGGACAGATGGCAGCTGAATTGCGGCCAGCTGACTGTTGCGGGGCCGAGTGCGCAGATAGAGCGAGCCAAGCGTGGCATAGCCCGCCTGCTGACCCTGATAGGCGGTTGGTTTGGTGACGTTTACACCGCCGCCAGTCCGTTCCCAGAAATCACGAAGATCAGACCCTACGTCTGCGCTGAGAGATGAAGCAGCAAGGGAAGACGCAGCAACAAGTGCGAGTTTCATGAGCAGGTGTTTCATGCGTCATTCCTTTCTTGAACAACGTGGGAGGTCGGCTCTGTGCCTTTTGCAGGGATTTCGGGCAGAGGCTCATCCTCGATCCAGAGCCATGCCGGATAGGTGCCCTCGGCCGCCACTTCGCGTAGGGCTGCGATCTCTACCGCATCGGCCGATATATCGGCCGCAAACATGGAAAGTGGGCCGGCGAGATCTGTGAGGATGATGGACGCGATCGGGGTGTTATGGGCCAGGTTGAACCGCTGGGACTTTTGGAACCTGCGCCCGGTTTCCGTAAGCGCTCCGATGAGCATGTAGTCGCGCATCGTCTCAAACGGAATCCAGTTGGCCGTGGTCAAAAGCATGCCGATTTCGCGAAGGACGGGATAGCCGGCCTTGGCGATATTGAATGTCGCGATGACCATGACATGGACATCACCCAATGCCTCCGCGAGCATAAGCTGAGGCGAGAAGACATTTTCAAAGCGCTTCACCAGATCGGCTTCGGCAAAGAAGGTGCAGTCAGGGGAGTGCTTGAAAAGGAAGCGAGCACCCATGCGGGTTGCTTCATGGGATTTGTACTCGGCAATGAGGATGCCAAGAGGGGCTGTTCCTTTTGCCGGTGCACGAAGACGGTGAAAGATCTGATTGCGTTGTGCCGCGTTCCCCTGCTGACGATCCTTGTTCCATGGTTCGGGAATGTAGAGAATGTCTCTCAGATTTTGGGATTTGGCATTCTTTCCAGAAGCCGCCGCCAGCAGATTTGATTGGACTGGCCCCCACCAGCGCTTGCCCTTCATAGCGGGCGTCCACTTCACCAGATCAGACTCGTGCCAAAGATACTGAAGCAAGCTGGACAGTCCGAGTTTCTGTGGCTTGGGCTTGGCTTCCGTGGGTCTTTTTCCAGACGGTGGAGGAGGTGCAGGACGATTGCTGCCCATGCTCAGAGGGAAATCCAGTTTCAGAGTCGTGGTGCCGGTTTCCAGATCTTCTTTGACTGCGCTGCCGTGGATCTGCGCAAGGCCAGACAGATCCTCCGGCGGAAGGAAAGAGTCACAGCCGGGCGCATGCTGTGCACCGCTACCAGGCATGCGCTTCAGGATGAAGCGACCGGCCACACAAGCGACGTACATTTCTGGGCGTGGCTCGGCGCAGCTGCAGGTGATGCGTGTTTGGTCCTGGTGCGCTTTTCCCAGACGGTTTTGACCGTCTTCGGATGCGGGATCAACTTCTGTGTTATCAAGAAAATAGGCCAAAGAAATAGCTCCTTCACTCAAACCGTTCACCAATGGGGATTTCCCGAACCACGTAGATGCGCTCCAGGATCTGATCTTCTGTGAGCAAGCCGCCCCCGATGAGCTGAGTTTCCCCGCTCGCTGGATCGACAATTGCAATGAAGGGGCGCGGTTTATCGACGAGGTTCAGCGCTTGAAGCTGGCCCTCGTTTTGAACCGCGTTCGGGAAATACTCGATGGGGCTGCCATCGGTGGAAACCGCAAGGATTTCCACGCCATAGGCATTGCGCATCGCATCGAGGATCTGGGCCTGCGCGAGACATAGCCTACAATCGACAGGATCATCATAGACAAAGATCAAACCAGCCTCTTGCGCGGCGCGGCGCAAAGCGGCCTGTTCAGCGGCGTTGCGTTGATCCTGATAGATGTTGGTCCCCATCTGGGTCAGCGGGCGGCTCACATTGGCGTCAAGGTGTGGGGCGCCAAACAGCACGCGTTGCCAAACAGCGGCAAATCGCGCGGCCTGCTGAGACATCTGCTTGTTGACCTCCATATAAGCCTGAACATTTTCCGGTGTCGGATCGAGAATGGCGCGGTGCTTGAGCTCATCGGCATAGGCGCGGAACGCCTCGATCTCTTCGGTCGCGGTGAGCTCCTTTGGCTCCTCAGCTTCTTTGGGCGTTTCTTCAGCCTTGGGTTCTGGTTCTGGCGGAGGCGGCGCAAGCTCTGGCTCTTTCACAGGCTCGGGATCGCAATAAAAATGCCAGCCATCGACCTCCTCACCATTGCAAGCGAGACGTGCATGGGCAGGCACTGCGACAGAGGCCAACAAGAGTGTGATAGAAACGGTTTTGAGCATCAGCGGTTCTCCCCTGAAGCGGCGAGGATTGCGGCGCGCACGGACTGGGCGTAGTGGCGCGCATTGCGATAGCCGGAGATCTGCCCTGTCACTGTTCCTGCGCTTTGCGAATAGATCAGCGTCGTGGGAAGGACTTTGATTTCCGAGGCGATAGGGTGAGATGTGGCATCGACCATTTCCGCAAAGGGCGGGATTGGTCGGGCATCATGAGACGCGACCAGTACCGGAATTGCGGCCGGTTGCGTCATGGCTGCAAGAACAGGTGCGGCCGATTTGCAGAACGCGCACCAGGAAGCGCCAACGAAGATCACACCGACACCATGATTTGCCTGCGCGCGCAAAAGGGCCGGCGCAGAACAAGCAGCAAAAGCAGTCAGGAGAAAGGAGCGACGGTTCATTCAGCCAGCTCCTCATAGGTGTCTTGAGCATCGTCTCCGGCATTGGGGAACCGATCATCGAAGAAATCTTCCAGGCCCTCCGCGACTGGCAGCTGAATGCTGCCCATAATGTCTCCGAAGACCTCAGAGAGATCCATTTCCTCAATATCTATGTTCCCAAAATCCTCGATTGTAACACTGCCGCAATCAGGCGCACGTGGTGCCACGCCCCAACCTTCCTCAGTCTGATGCTTGAACTGCTCAATGAAGACTCGGGCAAACTTCGAGTTGTAGGTGCAATAGTGGTAGCGTTTCTTGATGCAGGCCCCGAAAATCTTCTGCTGGCATGTGACACCCACATAGTGTGTCGCTCCGGCAGATCGCTTATCGCGCAGGATGGCAGCTGAGTCCGGGCATGTGCTGCCGAAGATACCGCCCGTCGAACAGCAGTTGCGGCCAGGCGCCTTACTGCAACTCATGTATCCGCCCTGAAAGAAGCGCACATCATTTGGGTCAGTTGTGGCTTGAGCCCGGTAATCTCGCTGCATCTGGGCCAGAACATTCAGCCATGCTGCCGAGCTACCAAAATCATCGGAGGTTTCTTGTTCGACCCCAATACAATTGTCGCCTACGCAAACGTTGATCGGCTCACAGCTAGTCTCCAGATCCCCGGACGACACACCGCACTGATAGTGAAATTCGCGATTGCTACAGACACCATTCTCTTCAACAAGGCAGGTTGCGCTTTGAAGGATACAGGTTGGATCGCTCTCAAGCGGGCCACAGGTGTTATCGCCTTCGCCGGGAACGACACAAGAATAGGTCCGCTCACGCCGCCACCAGCTACGTGAGAAGGCTTTTCTATTGATGTCGCGGATTTCCCGACCTTCGGTTGTTTCGGTGCTAACCAGATCACAATCACCGCGCTCTTCATACTCAGAGCACTGGTTGATGATGCTCTCCTGTGTTGGGCCAAATTCAGTGTTGGTGAGCACTGCGGGCGACATGTCCGCATCTTCATTGAGACAGCTGAAGCGTTCGCGCCATTGGCGGCAGTCACCGTTTTTGTAGTCGACACATTCGCGACTTGTGCGCTCGCATCTGGTACTGGCACGGAGAGCAGTGCATTGGTCTAAGGGATCGGAATCTACACAATTCTGGGTACCGACGTACCGAGTGCAGTGGCTTGTCAGGCTAATGCCGCCCACGGTGGTACCGCCCTCGTCGACGCAGACCGTGTAGACTGGGGTTTCACAGACTTCATCGGCCCTTGCCCGATCTGATACAGCGATACCAAGGAAGAAAAGCACGCAAAGAACTACTCGCATCTTTCGCTGACCTCCTCGGTGAACGAATTGCAGCAGGAGCCAGAGAACTCGATCTTGAGTGTGACTTCGGTATTTGCTTCATGACCGGGCAGGGTCACCATTCTGACGGTCAGGTCGTTTGTGAAATATCTCTTCCCGGTTTCGGGATCGGCGCTCTGGTAGAAATCCAGATCAAGCCAGCGCAGCGTGTTTCTGTTGAACGACTGCCCTTGACGGAGAGGGGCAATCAGATAGCAGTGCTGATCCGGGACGGAAAACCTGCTGATACACGTCGGGTAATCTCTATCCGAAGACCCTTCAGGCTGATCCCATTTGACATGGTAGAGAACGCGGAAAGGCGAAGAGATCTCCCAATCAGCTTCAAAAACAGTCGGGCCGCTGTTCTGGGGAAGCCTAAAATGATAACCTCTATGGGAAAAATCTCGGGTTATCGGTGTCTTGGTGATCGCCGCGTAGAGAATGTCAGGCTCAGGCGCGCACGGAACACGCGATTGAGCAACGCCATATTTGGTAAGCGGGACCAGAAGGCCATCATCGGGTCCCTGCGGGCATGTGCCTCCGACTGAAGACGCCTGTTGCAAAGGCTCAGGAGAGAAGGTTTCAAGAACACCCCGATGGTCCAGCAGCTGGACGAAACCATTGGCATCAACCCGTGAGACCCGCACTTCGTCGGGTAAAAACTGATCGGAGATCTGAATCTTGAGCGTTTCCTGGACAAGACCCGGAACCGTGTGAGGACCAGTGCCGCGCACCGTAACCGTTGCTGTGTCACCGCTCCAAACCTCGGAGGAGACACCGCTGAATTTGACATTGCTTCTGATGCAATCGGTCTGGCGACTGCAACTGAATGAAACGTCCTGCTCGCAGACTTTCACATAGCTCGCAGCGCGCTTGTCGCATCTATATTCATCCGTGCGATCAACCCAGATGTTTCGAATGAGATCACAGGTACGGGTCTGCCGGCGCGGTAGGCTCTCGCAGAACTCGTCCCGCACTTCAGAGACCGGGATGTCAGGAGTAGTGCAAGCGCCGGTTTCGCTGGTGAAATACTGCCCCGCAATGTCACCGGCATTTTCATGCGCCCAGTTGGCGTCGTCAAAAAGCTCGCCCTGCCCGTCAATGTCCACATCGGGGCGGATTTGAGAACTGTCCTCAGTGGCGCGCAACACGCGCCCCTGATCATTGTCCGCATCCCGCATCTGGATAATCCGGTCCTCGAAGCTGGTATGGTTCATTCCAGATTCAGGGGGATTTGCAGTCTCGAAAGGCGTCACAACATCATTGATTGTGCCATCCTGAAACGTGGTCCCGGTGTCCACCGCTGCATCGGCGGCCGCGGCGGCGCGATCCATGGCAGATTGAGCCAGTGCGGGTGAGGATGCCGCAAGGATCACGGATGACAGAGCGAAGGCTTTAGCGCGCATACTCGGACTCCTGCAGAAGACGAGTTGCCTCAGCTGATGCAACATCGCCTTGCTCAGCGATCAGGCGCAGGGCGAACTCGACGGGGACATTGCCACTGACGCGATCATGAGGCGGCACGGGATCTGCTTCACAACCAGGCGTTTCGCAAACATCCACCGCTTCACTCATGGCAATCACTTGCGGCACAGAGGTAATGTCGAAGCGGGCAAACACAGTTGGATCGATTGAGAACCCAACGGCCTCTTCCATCGAGCCGAATGTTTCTTCCAGCGCAGCCCGCGTCTCATAAACAGAGTTGTTTACAAAGCCCCGGAACACGATGGGCAGACCATAGGTGCTGGCCTCTTCCATCATTTGCCGAAGGGAGGCTTTCGGCATTGAGAAAGAGGCCAGCAGGAAGACAGTGGCCCCGTCATAACGCACTTCTTCTGGTGCGGTTTGACTGCCTCCTGCCTCACCGGCGCCAAGGAGCGCCTGCACCCGAGGGTGAGACAATGCCTTGGTACGGATGTCATCGAAATCGACGCCGGAGAAAGCGCCCTTAGCAGCGTCTTGGGGGATCAGTGTGTCTCGCAGGGCCTCGCCCTGACGCTTGGCGTCATCAACGATAGTCGCAAGGGGTGCAGTGATCCGCCCGGTGCTGCCGGGGGCATATTCAACCACGCCATTTTCGCTATCTTGTGCGAAGAGTGCAGAAGTCAGCGCGGTAGATGCGGCAACAGCAAAACTCAGAGTGCGCAACAATTTCTCTTCCTCCAAAGCAGCCAGCCGAAGGATTCTCCCTTGAAGGGGAACTCCCGAAGGCGGTCGATGTATTGTGTTGAAAAGCCAATTGGGCCGCAGCCGTAGCGCCCGGATGTCTTGGGCCGTGGACGGGTGATCTGCATGCGGTACTGGCTCTTTTTGATCACCGGTTGAGACCGTGTGCTGCAAAGAGCGCTTGTGTGTGCAGTTTGGCGCGCAATCAGCAGACGGTGCATGCGAGCAACCATCTTCGACGCCACCACTTGACTTGCCATCACCCCGCCGACGTGGGCGCTGACCTCCCCCTGAATTGGGTAGATCGAGCCACCGCAGCCGGTGCACCAGAAAAGATTATCCATCGAGAGATTGCCTGAAGACGACCGGACGCAATCAGCGGCACAGGCGGCTTGAGCAATAGGATTTGCAAAGAGAATGGCTTCTGGGTTGATGAGGTTGTTCAGCTCCGCATCCTGCCAGAGCGGATCAATCTCGGAGATATAGGCCACATCGAACTGTGCATTCTGCATGCACAGACCATCGACCACGACGCCCAACCACGAGATCAGGGGATAGAAGTAGTAGTGAGCTTGCCAGCGAGATCCGGTGCTGCCGCCATTTTGCTGTGTCGCAGTCGATTTCCCAAGCGACAACAGACCAAAATCCATGTCAAAGCCCATATTTACAAAGCAACCCGGCTCATTCGCGACATCGACAAGACGCGCAGGCTCCCAGAGGCCAATTGCAAGACCTGGACGCGGCGGAATGCCGGGGCAAATGCACAGAGGAAAAGACTGATTGTCGGTATCTGGCCGGGATGCACCAAGGCTAAGGCTCAGGCCACCGATGGAAATGGGAAAAATGCAGTCCCAGCAAATCTCGGTGATAGGGTTCAGGAAGCGCTTGTTGCAGATGGCGGCCGCCTGTGTCGCAACGAGGCTGAACGTCAGGACGAAGAGCAAGGAACGGAATGTCATTGTGCAATCTCCCCGCCCTTCCCGAGGGCGATTTCTTCCACTTGCATGAAGGGATCGGCGCGCTGGACGACAGCCGGCACGTTTTGAACGCCAAAGCGGTTCACCAGTACGGCGTCCTGATCGAAATAAAACCGGCGCCCGTGTTCCCGCATCAGCCCGAGAGGATCGCCGTTGACGAGAACAAGTAGCGTATTCAGCTCATCACCGTCCGAGAGTGCGAAAGCTACCTGGTCGGGATCATCCCCATCGATCAGCACAATGCGCTTGTTGAAGCGGGAATATGCCATGGGATTCACCACAGTTCCGGCTCGCGCGAAGACAACCCCCCGGTGGTCAACCAAATCCTCAGTCAAAGTGATCGACAGATCCACTTCCCAGATTGCGTATTCCTCAGCCTTGCCGAGACCGGGAACGGGACGAGGCCGGTTCACATAGGCGCGGGTGGTGTCCTGCATCTCTTGACGCATCTGATCCAGCTCGCCTGCGGCTTCCATTTCTGTGAGGCGGTTCTTGATCGTGTCCAGGAGCGAGGGTTCTTCAACCTCAAAGAGCGGCCCATGCGTGCCCAGATCTTTTGCCGTGCCCTGCCCTGCTGAGGCCAGAGCGACGAAGGCTGCGGTTTGAAAGAGACGGGGGAGGTTCATTTCAGGATGTCCTCCAGCTCGGTCCAATGGGGGAACGGGATTTCGATGCCCGTGGCGATCACGTCATCAACCGGACGAGGACCGATCACCGCATAGCGACTGTCGAGGCTATCAAAGCTGTCACCAAACACTGCGATCATGCCCTCAGGCACCTCGGTTCCTTGCCAAAGGGGAGACACGAGTTTTCCGTCCTTCAGCTGGCCCTCTACACAAGTGTCGTTGACGCAGAAGGTGTTGCCGTTGACTGAAACAGGATCTCCGGCGATGCCGACAATGCGCTTTGTCAGGTACAGATCATGACCGTCGAACTTGTCGCGCAGCACCTCTGGCAGCTCGATTGCCGCGATGGTGCCGGGGCGTAGATCCAAGGGCCATGTGACCATGGCGTAAGCGTTGCCGTCGAGGCTGTCTGAGGCATTGAGGGTCAAACGACCGAACGCCAGAGCATAGAATCCAACAGCACATGTAATTGCTGTGGGGATGATCCAAATGAGGTTAGCGCGCCGCATCTTGAAGCACCTCGCTCATAATGGTTTCGGTCGCATCGGTTGCTACAGCAGCCTGTGATGTCAGAACGGCTCCCTTGCGCACGACCAGCCGACCAGTGGCGTGGGAGTAGCGGTCGATTTCCACCTGCAAGTTTTGCTGGAACACAGGCAGGATCGTCGCGAAATCTTCATCGGAAATCTTCTCGCTGGACCACTCAACGAACATGACGAGGCTGCGTTCTGGATCGAACACAGCAATGCTCGGCTCAGAGCTCATCAACCGCGGCACAAAAATGAAGCATGCGACGACGATCTGCAGAATAAGGACAGCACAAAGGCCAATGAGCGCTTTCTTGAACAAACTCATGAGACCTCTCCGCGCTCGATGAGCGTTTTGATGGCCTGCACGGTATCCATGCCCTGCGCTTTATATTGGTTCATCCGCTCAACGGTGGAGCCTTTGGAGCTAAACACCGCCAGAGAGAATGGGTCGAGCATCAGCCGGCCATAAGCGAAACCTTCAGGCATCTGGATCGCCATTTCAGAAAAGCGCCCCGGAACCGAAGTGATGGATTTCAGGAGCATCTTCACTGGCGGTTCAATCGAGTCCAGCGCGTCAATGCTGTCGGGTTTTTGTGCGAGGAAAATACGGTAGTCAGAGTTTTCGAGGCAGACATTTGAAGCCGGGTTGGCTTTGTAATCCTGCATCGATTGAGTGCCGGTGATCAGCGCCCCGGTGTACTTCCGTGCACGACGAACGACACCTTCAATGAAGTTGGCGGTGCCCTGCCCTTTCAGAAGATCCCAAGCCTCATCGATCACGATAGCCACAGGCACCGAGCGGGGTGTTTTGAACATGAGCTCAGTGCCGAGAAACATCACAATCTGCAAGATTGTCGCTTCAAGACCCGCCTGGCCCTTGATGTCACTCAGTTCAACGACCGTGAACGGTGCATCGAGCGAGATATTGGCCTCACCCTCGAAATAGTGAGCGTAGGCACCACCAAGGGAGTAAGCATCCAGCTTGCGGATAACGTCCGGAAGCCGTTTGTCTTCTTGCTCTTCATAAATTTTGATCAGGCAATCACGGACATCAGAAATCTCACCATCACGTCCTTTCTCATTCCAGACGTTGGTGATTGAGGCCCGAATAAAGTCCTCTTCAACACCTTCAACGCGGCCACCACGGTTTGCGCCGAGGTCAGCCATGGTCGCAATCACGCGGGTGATCAGCTCGATAGCGTCAGTCCGGTAGTCATCTTGCTCCATGGCTTCGGCATCGAGCAGTGAGAACGGATTGAGGCGGATGCGAGTAGAACCATCGAAGGCGATATGCCTGCCGCCGAGGATCTCGGCTGTGGTCTTAAAAGAGTAGCCATCATCAATGACAAGAACATGCCCGCCAGCGGTGTAGATACCCACCGAGATTTCCTGCATCGCTACAGATTTACCGGCGCCGGACTTGCCTACGACCGCAACATTGTAGTTGCCGGAGGATTTGAAGTTGTCCCATTGGAAGAGCTGGCCCTGACGTCCAGCGAGAAGCATCCCGCCCCCGCGAGAGTTCCCATTCCATTCGCCGTGAAGGGGCAGAAATGCCATTGCGGCTGCGGATTTCAGCAGACGCATGCGCATCTGGCGTCCAAAATCAGACATCATCTTGGATGAACAGCCAAAGGGCAGGCTGGCCATGAAGAGTGGAAGCTGAAGATACTTGTCTTTGGAGAGTTTGATGCGCTGGCGGCGATAGATAGACTCCACCTCACCTGACGCCATCAATGCCTCTGTCGGACCTCCTTTGGCATAGGAAACAACCGTGTAGAGGGTTTCAAAGAGGCGTTCCCCTGCCAGGATTTCTTTGTTGAGGTCGGTTAGCTCTCTCTTTTTCTGCGCTGCATCAGGAATGAACTTGGACCAGGACTTACCCTCGTTGTACTCACCGCTGCCCAGCTTCTTTGCCATCATCGTGGCGGCTTTCTGGGGAGCCATCGCTTTCATCGTGAAAGAGGTGAGAACAGGACCAACAGGACGATCCATCAAGCGTGCAGGATCTCCGTTTAGAGTCATCCCAAGGCCAAACACCCATTCTTCCGGGTAGGCATTGGCAGAGGCAACGGTTGCCGACATCTGAGGCGTTCCGGCGAACTCAATTGCGTCGCTCGTCACCCGCAATGTCGCGCCGGGAAACTGGTAGTTCAGAGGCATATTCTCGTCATATGCTTCCAGGTCCCAATTAACCTCTGCCTCATCTGGACGAGCTGAGTGGAACAACTCGCGCAGAAGAGCGAGGAACCGGGCCGGTTGCACGTCCTGAACCCAGCTAGAGGTTTTGAAGACATTGCTCAGTCCGGAGCGGACAGAGCTCAACCGCTTTTCCGCTTCTAGGCTGAGGTCTTCCCCATCCAGCCAAACAGCAACGAAGATGTGGCGATCAAATGGGATGGATCGAGCGCCATCCTCATCCATGCCGAAGCGGATGCTATTCAGGTGAGAAACGCGCTGCCGCACCATCTCATCGACAAGCGGTGTAAGGCCGGTGCGGACACGCTGCCACGGGCCTGAAACCGGCGTGATCGAGGGTGAGGTCCAGTTGATGACTTGGAATGTCGCGTCTGACGGCAGGTTGGCAGCGAGTACGCCGCCGATATTCTCGGCCAACTCACTATTGCCAATGGCTGCACCAACTTCCATGAGAAAGCCGCTGCCATGGGTAAAGTGATAAAGCTGCTTTTCAGAGTCATAAACCCGCCATGGCAAGATGTCTGAGAGGACATCACCTGCCATTAAATCCGGCGTGTCTTCGGTGTAGGGAACATCACCGAACAAACCCGACATTACATCTTGAAAGAATGTCATTTGATCTTCCTTTCACGGGTGCGCTTGCCCTCAGGCGCGCGATGAGGAAAGTCACGTCCACAGGTGTCGATCGCGGACCAAGCCAAGTCCCGGAAGTGGGACACTTTCTCTTTCGGAAGCCAAAGAGAGACCTCAGAGAAATCCTCTTCCCTGCGGGCTGTACGGATTTCGGCCATGCGTTCGGCCTTGGGACACTTCTTCTGACCGCCCATTACTGCCGCCACTTTCCTTCTTGGATGACGAAGTGGACGAAGCGGGCTTCATGCATGATGCCGCTTTCATCGAGGAGCGGGGCAATCCAGAGCGTGCCAACAACTTCGGGAGAGCGGTAAGCGGCCGCGTTATAGGGAAAGCCCCCATCCGGCAGGCCAGTCACAGCGCCCTTACCTGTGAACAAAGGGTTCTGAGCGAGGCTTTTTACGGCAGTGTCTTCAGGGCGCTCCTGGATGGACGTGACACCAGCAGCACCAGTCCCATCCACCGCTGAAATCGTGGTGCAAGGAGATCCCGCTTGAGCCTCACACAGAAAGTCTTTGTCTGTATTTGAAGCGACACACCCTGTGACAATCGTTGCAAAAATCAAAGCAGCAATGGTTTTCATTGGCCCAGCTCCACACCTTCAAGGAACACAAGCTCGACCTTCGTCCCGCCGTAGAGGGAGACGATTGGCTGATACTGCTCGGCTCGTTTCACGTAATAATCGGCCAGCGTCGTAGCCGCGTTTTCTGCGCCACCGGCCAGCGTTCCAACACCAGCACCGCGCAGGATTTGATCGACAGAGGCATTCTCTTGCGAGATCGAGGCGTTACCAGCTGCACTGATACCCTTGCCAAGGCCGCCAAGAGCACCTGCGATCATTGCATTGGTGACGGCCGGCCCCTCACGGCTCACAACATGACCGCGCACCCCCTCTTTACCCGAGCCAGCCATGTAGCCGGAGACTTTGGTCTCCAAAATCTCACCGCGCCCATTCACACAGGTCATCGAGATAAGCCGCACCTTCACCCGCTCAGATGAAAGATCACCAGTCGCAGAGCCTTGAACAGTACAGCCTTTGAGGTTCACCCGTGCAGCACGGCGCGTGCCGAGAGCCGCTGTGACAGCAGGGCCAGTGATGCGAAACAGTACGGGAATGGGGTTGTCTCGATTGGAGACATTAGTGGCCGCATCTGCACCAGAGAGAACGACTGCAGGGGCATAGCTTCCCGAGGGAAGGTAGTTCCCCAGACGACGGATCTCCCGATCCTCCTGCTCTGGCTGTTCGACAGCTGCAAGGGTGAAGCTATGACCAAAGCTGCCAATTCCTCCGCCAGCTTCCTGCGTCTGTTCGGGCTGGGTGCGACGTGCCGGTGTTCGAGACAGAGGGCTGCGGCGCACAAAATCGCTTCCGGGACCGCTCTCAGCAGGTGGCGCAGTCAGAGGCAGTTGGTTGCCGGGGGCCTGGGCAGCAGCATTGAGAGTGTCCACCGCACCAGATGCGGGAGCAGCTGGTGCAGCGTTCGCACGTTCCGCTTCGAGCTGGGCGATCTTTTCCGCCTGCTGGATAAGCTGCTCGTCATACTCAAGACGAATGGCCTCAGCCTTTTTTTCTGAGTCACGACGAGCCTGATCAACAAGATCTCTTAGCTCCTCGGTCTCTTTCTTCAGGCGCTCCATTTCGATGCGGCCAGTGGTAATCCACGACATCTCAGGGGACGCAGAAGACGTGCGGTCAGAAATAATGGTTTCATCAATGGTCGGGGATGCGCGGTTGGGCAGACCAGCTGTGTTCGGGCCGCTATTCATGACGGTGCCGAGAGCGACGAAGCCGATGACCACAACACCACCGATGATGGAGAGTGCAACGATCTGGTTCTTCTTGCGGTTCGTCTCAGCCATTACTTCGACCTCACAACAACGACCCAGGAGCGCTCGCCCGCGGCAAGGCTCTTCTTCTGGACCCAAACCGAAAGAACGCCAGAGCGATAAAACTCTTGCTCACGAACCTGACGAGCAGACTTGCCAGCGGCGGCAACTCGCACCTCACCGACCAGCTCCCCGATCCGATGGGTGGAAATCAAAGCGCCGTTATTTCCCCCTTTAGGGAGCGGACTTCTGATCTTGCTGCGGATGGTGTCTCGGGTCGCAGAGGTCAGCTGCTCAACGAAGCCGTCGCCACCTCCAAAGGAGGTTTCCGCAAATCCGCCCCCTGCCCCGCCAGAGGCAGTTTGAGGTTCCGGTGAAGAGCCGCGTACAGTGATCAGCGCAGTCTGAGTGCTGGACCTGATGGGCAAGATTTCATAGGCGACGGTGTAGCCCTTTTCCGTGACCAGATAGCCGCCTTCTTTCGAGGGCATCTCATCTGATCCGGCATATTTCAGGAAGATGTCGCCGGTCTTTTCGTCGTTGCGCACCTGGTAGACTGAGGACTCATTGTCATTGACGATAGAAGAGATCCTATCCCCAACGACACTGACGCGGGTGATCCCTGTGACAGAGGCTTTGAACCGCACAAGACCGTCTTCCTTGACGGTAAAGCGCTGATCTGCAGCATACGACGGGCAAGCCGAGGCCAGCCCGGCTGCGAGCACCGCAGCCAGTTTCAGTTTCTTCAGCATTGTTTGGTTCACTCCTCCGCTGAAATCTTTCCAATCGCAGCAAGGCGTACTGACCCAGCTTGCGGTTTGAACCGGACGAGAATCCGGCGGTCTTCGCGGGTGACTTGAGTCGTTTCGAGGTAGGTCACGAGATCGCCTTCAACTACGACCTCGTACTCTGCAAAATTGTGTTCAATCTTCCGTGGAAAGAAGACTGTTGAGATCTTGCGCTCGGTAATGTCCTTGGCGATCCGGTCATAGTTGTCGAGGATCGACGCGCGTTCAGCGGGGCCGCTCAGGCGCTCCAGGACACTGCGCCCATAGGAGAGGTTCTTAGGGGAGCTGTTATACATCGAATAAACAGCATCCAGGGCCAGAGCTTCGACGTAGCCCTTATCAACCGCTCCCCGTGCGACCATGCCATCACTAACGACAGTAGGTACAAGAACCACTTGATTAGATTGGCTATACATCTTGGCGGACAGAAACAAAACGGACGCAACGAGCGCAGCCGAAACGCCACCAAGAACAAGAACAGCGCGGCGAGATTGGCGCAGAGATTTATCCATAGCCTGGAAGTTCATCATGCCCTCCAAGTGCAGACAGCACTGTCAGGGAACGAGCGGAACATACTGAGCTCCATCGGAACGATCCAGTAGATCAAGGCGAGAAGACCATGAAGGCCGCGCTCCCCCTTCACTCGTTTCCATAGGAAATACAGAATGATCCCAGCGATGATGCCACCAAAGACGTGATTGGTGACAAATCCCATCATGAACGGGAAAACCGCCGCCATCGCCTCATCAGCAGGAAAGAAGAAAAACTGCGGCGGATCCTGCAACCGCTGCTCTACTTTTACAACCTTGGTCATGCCTGCTCCTGTTGCAGAAGGTGGCTCCCGCGCAAAAGCACGGGAGCCGCTTGGCGCTTACAGAGTGGTGGCCTGCGATGCAGTTGCGTCGATGGACGTCTGCGCCAAGAGGTCGGTGCTGGCTGTCACGCCGCCGAGGCTGGTAAGTGTCGTGACACCGTAGCCAAGGAACACCGATACACCGAGTGCAACAGCGACATTGGTCCAGCGACCGCTCACAGCAAGGGTGACGGCCGCGATGGCAACCGAGATGATCAACACCAGATAGCCACCGGCGCCGGCAAGGATTGTGGAAAAATCCGTTGCAATCGCAAAGAAGCCAGCTTCCACGCCGGTGTCCGAGCCTGCCGCCATGGCGGAAGTGCTTGTGAGCGCAAGTGCGACAACTGCGGCTGCGCCCGCCTTCAGTTTATTTTTGACGTGCATGTCCCTCGTTCCTTTCGAATATTGATGCACAAAATTACCCTGCGGTCCCTAGCCGCAGGGTTTTCACCCCGAAGCGGGGAGAAACCGGATAAGAAATAGCGATGCGATTGAGCTCAGCTTCCGAAGTAAGTGAGCAAACTCAACGCAGATGCCCCGCTCGAATTGCGAGCTGGCATACAGTGAAAAATCGTGATGGACTGATTGATTAGGGCTCAGTCTTGAGTAGTCCGCGGACTGTTGCCCCAGAAAGCTCAGACGAGATGGTGAGATCGTCGTGGAATGTAAGAGACGTACCGTCGCCATGTTCAAGATGAAAGTTGAACAGGCCGGGCCATATGGCAAATTCTCTGGCTTTGACACCACTAGACGTGGCGCGCTCAGAGATAAGCACGCGCTCCTCTCCAGAAACGAGAATGATGCAGATATAAATCGGTTTCCCATGGGAGCCGAACTTCACCAAATCGTACCGACAGCGAAAATCAGTGCCACTCTCACGAAGTTGTCTAACTCCGCTCTCAGTGATCAAAGATTGATGTCTTTCTATCGGTATATGTCGGCCCACCATGGGACGACTTCATACAGTAATTACTATGCCCGCAAAGCGTGCTTGTGGTCGTTATACTACTTCTGACGATTTAGTAAAGTGTCGAAAGTAGTATAACGACTATCCCAAATTTTCAACGCAGTTCCGGATCGTGTGAACTGGGCGCAAGACAACAGATCCCTACGACGCGACTAGTACCAAGAAGCTTGTCTGTCAGAGAGGTGGTTGTCTCATCAGAAACGAGATAGTCGACAACGTTAACGTGTGGGTGATTATTCAGTTCATCGAATTTGCACATCTGTGCAGGTTCCTTCTCTAACGTAACTCAAACGCGCAAAATCATTGAGGCGAGTTTGTTCGTAGAGATCTGCCCTAGGTTGAGTTTCCAAATCTAGGGACAACTTGTCCGTCACCTAGGGTTTGGAACAGATTTCTTTCCCATGCGCGGGGGGAAGACCGTTCCATTCTGCAAAGGTAAGATGATTGAGACCATCGTTCCTTCCCCACCTGAGCGTGATGTAATCAAGATGGTTCCACCCATGGCTTCAACCATTGACTTTATACTGGTCAAGCCAAGGCCAGCGTGTCCCTCACCTGAAGTAGAAAAGAAAGGATCGAGGACCTTGGAGATGTTCTGAGGGGGTATGCCAACACCATTATCTGAAACCCTTATTTGTAGATCAGACTGAGCAGTAACTTCGGATTTGATCCATACGCAAGGCGGTAAAATAGGGCGAACGTGGTGCTTAGAATTATTCAACAACTCTGTTATTATTGTAGAAATAGCAAGTTTGGGGACAAGAAGCTCTGAAGCCTGATGCGAAATATCAAGATGATATGTAGTGGCTTGATCTTGGTTCTCTGGCGAGCTCACACAAAGCTCCAATGTATCCTGCAACGAACTCAGTGAATCGTTTATTGGGTGTCCTCGGGCGATGAGAGTCAGATTGACGTTAAGGCTACGCATTCTCTCGATGCCAATTTCGAACTGTTGAAAAGCATCCAGGTCTCGTTGGTTTCTTGGACTCACTCTGAGTGTGTCAAGGATGATCTGAAGACCACCAACTATAGATGAAATCGCATGACTGTATCCAGCCGCTAGAGATCCCAGCGCTTCTAATTTTGTTTGTCTTGCACGCTCTTCTTGAATAATTCCGCGCCTATAAATAGCGATGGAACTGATGGCCAACACGATTAATAAACAGAGGAAGAACAGTGAACGAAGCATCAAGTCTCGCTTGATGGGCGCTTGGAGCTTCAAGGGGCCAAAATAGACGTGCTGAAATGTACCGAGAGTGGCCGCAAGAGAAACCACCTCCTTCTCAATGCTCTCAGACTGAGTACGAAGTTCAGCTGTAATGCGTGGACTCTTAAGCACCTCCCTATGTAAAGCTTCGGTTCTAGCAAGGACACTGGTCAGCTGATCGATCGCCTCTTGAGCAATCTCGATCACATCGCCTTCCAAAGCCTGAGCATCGGTGAGATTCTGTTTAAAAAACTGATACCGCTGAGAAAAGCCAAGGTGCGAGGAAGATCTACCAGTCAAGTAACCTATCTGTACTTGTTGATTATACTCCAGCCACCAGCGGCGAGCAGAGGTAACACGCCACATAACTTCGCCATAAGAACGGCCGAGTTCTGCAATCTGCTCTTGTTGTTCATCGATCTGGTTGAGTTGGCGATACCAATCGTGACCAACCAACATCATGAGCGAAAAGGACGACGCGACGACACCATAAAGTGCAAGCCGAAGAAACCCCTGCATCAACAAATCAGTTTTTACTAACGGAAATCAAATACCACAGCCAATAGCCATCTTGAGCGGCACCAATCTCGTCTGGATATTGAGACCTCGGCCATACCATTCGAGCCGGACCTTTCTCTTCAAAGCCGATCCGTTGGCCATCAACACTGATAGCTATAATCGGTTGATACAGCTCCGCTTCATCTCTCGGCACTGTGACAGAATACTCATCTGCAGCAGTTAGCTTCAGCCCTGGTTGACCAGCAAGCCCTGACTTGTCAGCAACGTCGAGCAACGCAGGGCCAGTATACTCAATGATCCTATCTTGGGTCCATGTAGACACAGTGCGGATCGTTACTTGATCAAATTCGCTCTCTAGTTGATCGATGGTGTAACTTGTGTCACCCACTAAAACGGTGGATACGTTCTCCGACGCCCTTAAAGTATTCAATGGCATCAATGCTATAGCTAGAGCACTTAAGATCCTAAGCATGTTAGAAAAAACTCTCGAAATGGTGGAGCAGTGGAAGAATCGTACTATGCGATGTCCAGTGTGTTCAAGCCAGAGTAGTCCGGTATTGAGCCGGTCCTCGAACCACTCTTGCGGTGTAAGGTTTGGGAGTCCCATAGAAGATACTGATGGGGAATTGGTAGTATATGGTGAGTGTAGTTCATGTGGGCATGTATCCACGGACTATTTCGATGAATGGACACACGAGCGTTTCAGGGAAGAAATATATAACGATCAATACCATGTCCACGATCCAGCTTACCTTGAGCGAAGACCAATTGCGACTGCAGCTGCAGTAGAGAGGTTCTATGAAAGCTCAAAAAAAGTGCTCGACTATGGGTCGGGATCAGGTCTCCTGTCCAAGATCTTGTCGACATCTGGTATGGAATCGATCGCGTTTGATCCAATGACTACAAAACCATTGGTCTCAAGCGACAAATTCGACTTGCTTCTTTGCATTGAAGTGCTCGAACACGTCCCCAATCCGTGGGTGGCAGCGGAGACACTGCTTCAGCATGCGGGTAGAGGCGCTGATCTTGTGGTGACTACTCTACTCCTTCCAGAAGCGACTGAACACGAGAACTGGTGGATGGGGCCACGAAACGGGCATATACACGCCTTCTCGAAGGCGTCACTAAACCAACTGTTTCCGGGTATAAAGACCTTCAGCCCAGGAGTTCACTATTTAGGAAATCCATCAGAAGGATTCCTATCGGAAATTGAGTCTGCAGTACTATGTGAGCGTAACTGAGATTATCGACAAGGTTCGGATTTTAGATTGCGCTCACGCTTCTTCGCTCTTGTGACATATCGACGGATGCTATCGACATCTAGGTCTAAGGCTCTGGAAACAAGTTCTTCATCATATATTTTTTGATGAACAGCTAGTCCAATCCGCTCTTTCTCTGTTAGTCCACTAAAAAACCTCTCTGCCCTGAGCTCGGTATCTGGGCCGACTACCTGAGGGGATGAGGCCGTGTCGATATGATCACGTAGTTGCATAAGATCCAAGCTATCTTTCGAAAGGTATTTCGAAACTCCCATTTGCATCATGACCCTTGCCTCCGCCTCATTGTACGATCCGGTCAGCACGAGTATGCTGCAATCTCTCCTTAAATCAGAAATAATAGAAGAAATCATATCAATACGTTCTTCAAATGCGTGAGGACTCGAAACTGGGGAAACAGGAGGAACACCTGGGTCGAGCAGAGCGCAATCAAAATCTTGCATTGAGATCCTAGTATCTGCACTGAAAGTTGATTGGAGGCCGTCGTACCTGTTGAAGCTAAAAACCTCTGCCTCACCAAAAAGCGTTTGTACACTCATTGCGATGGCATGTCTCAGAATGCCCTCATCTTCCAGAAGTAGAACTTTCTTCATTTCACTACCTTAAGCGGGCATGCAGAATCTATTTCTATAGTCGACTAGATTTTCGGATCAATCAAAAAACAGAATCTGAAGCCTCAATTCAAGAATTGATAGGCGATCTGACCAGCTATCCTTAGATATTCATCAACGCTCTTAGTTTGATAACTTGTGAACACTACATGATTTGCTAACAGGTCATCAGGATTCAAACCTTGTTGCTCGCGTTTGGTTCTGGGGGAAACGATGGAACGCTATGATCTTCCCTCCATGCTCGCAATTCAGCGTTAACAAACGCATCCAGTTCATCGATTGTCACGCCCTCTTTCAGGGCCTCAACGATGGCAACAGCTCCATGGTGATACCCACGTCGAAAATGAGCCTCGTGCTCGCCATGAGGAGGCTCCGCATCGAAGGTCATAAGGAAATCAGTCATCTTGTTAGCCTTGTTTATTGAAGCTCGCACGTGTTTATCAACGGCCCCCTCCTCGTAACCGCTAGGAAGCGACGTTTTCAATGTCGTAGATGGTTTTCAACATGCTGGTCAGAAAAGACGTGGCACCGGCAACTTCCTGTTCAGTTATATTTGGGTTCATTGGGGTGCTGTGATCCCTGAAAACGTCCTCGTTTAAGGTTAGAGTTTTCCGCTAGATTTCTCTTGGCTGGGAGAGGAGCGGATGACGATGAAAGCATCCAAATTCACTGACGCGCAGAAGGCGTTCATCATCAAGCAAGGCGAAAAAGGAACTCCGGTTGCTGAGATTTGTCGGAAGGCTGGGATTAGCCAAGCGACGTACTTCAATTGGAAGAAGAAGTACGCCGGGATGTTGCCGACGGACATGAAGAAGTTGCGTGAACTGGAAGACGAGAACAGACGGCTGAAGAAGATCGTCGCAGATCTGGCTCTGGACAAAGAAATGCTTCAGGACGTCATCAAGCGAAAGCTCTGAGGCCTGCTCGCAAGAGAACGCTGGTCGACGAGATCAGGGCTGATTGGAGGGTATCGATCCGGAAGGCTTGTGAGCTTATCCGGTTCGATCCTCGGACGTATCGGTACAAATTTCGTCGACGCGACCAGGCCGCGTTGGAACCGCGGATCAAGGAGATTTGTGAGACACGCGTGCGGTTTGGTTATCGGCGCATCCATGTGCTTCTGCGTCGGGAGGGTTGGGAGATCAATGCAAAGAAAACCTATCGTGTTTACAAAGAATTGGGCATGCAGCTGCGCAACAAGACACCCAAACGGCGTGTAAAGGCGAAGCTTCGGGAAGATCGCGAAGAGGCCGTGTACCCAAATGATGTTTGGGCGATGGACTTTGTGCATGACCAACTGGCAACGGGTCGGAAGATACGCATACTCACGGTCGTCGACACCTTCTCTCGCTACGTGCCTGTGCTGGACGCCCGGTTTAGCTACAAGGGCGAAGACGTCGTGATGACTTTGGACCGCATCTGCCGCAAGATCGGCTATCCCAAGACAATCAGGGTCGATAATGGCAGCGAATTTGTCTCTCGTGACATGGATCTTTGGGCCTACCAACGGGGGGTCACGCTGGACTTCTCAAGGCCGGGAAAGCCGACCGACAATGCCTACATTGAGGCGTTCAACAGCAAACTCCGATCTGAATGCCTGAACGCGCATTGGTTCATGGGTCTTGAAGATACCGCCGAAAAGTTGGAGGCTTGGCGTAGAGACTACAACGAAGAAAGACCGCACAGCGCCATTGGGAACAAGGTTCCAGCAGCGCTCATGAAATTGCCAGACGCATCCAGCCCGTCTGTGTGATCAAAGGTCGGAAAATCTAGCCCCGAGTGGGGACACTTCCGGTAGCACAGCAATACAATAGGACGTCGCTTAATATCTTGACGACCTATGTAAACGCCATAAGCAACCTCATTCTCTATGGCTAATCAACAATCGATCGAGCCTTACCTTGAGAGTTGATAGAGGAATTGCGACACAGCATCTACAGCGGTCCGAGCGATTGGAAGGTTCGGATCACCATAAGTTGTAAGATTTTCCTGCGGATCTTCGGATGCAACGATCTTGAGCACATGGTTGACCTCTGGAAGCAAGGCCAGCTTTGAGCGCGGGTTGGCCTCAGCCAGCATCACAGCGTCTACATCTCTGACCTGAAGGTCGCGAGTGCCTTGAACGACGAGCATGGGAACGTCGATTTGTGCCGCCAGCTCAACCGGATCGTGAGAGAAAGCGTCAATCAGGTAGCCTTGAACCTGTGCCGCGAAAAGTGTCCGCAACTCAGGACGTAAACTAAGTGGATCGATCTGCTGACCGCGTTTCAGCGCCGCCAGTGCCACACCCGCCTCGTCAAGAAACGGCGCATTGGCAGGATTGGCGTGCAGTTGCTCGCGAATAACGGCGTCGAGTGGTCTGCCAGGGCTTGCAATCAAAACCAACCCGCATGGGTTTGTCATATTCGCCATGGCAGACAAGGCGACCAGCCCGCCTTCACTGTGCCCGACCGGGATCACACAGCGCGTGCCGCCTGTCACCGGCAACCGACCCTGAATGGCCTTCGCCCAAGAGACAAGGTCCTCCTCATAGGCCGCAATCGTGACGTCATTTGGGTCCGGGATCGCACTTGCAGAACCAAACATGCCGCGCTTATCGATCCGCAGCGACGGGTAGCCCTGTGCGGCCAGCGCCTCTGCAAGCAATCGGTAAGGCGCTGCCGAAACCCCGAGAGGCGAGTTACCGTGCCGATCGGTCGGCCCCGACCCTGGCACGAACAGGAGCACGGGAACGTCCTCGTCCAGCATGTGAGCCTCGGCCGGCATGGTCAAGGTGCCTGCAAGTGAGCCAGCCGGACCGGCCGCGATCAACTCCTCATGAACCAGCTGCATCTCTTCCACAACTCCCCTTGGACCGGTTTCACCACTCACAATCAAACTTGTAGCGGATATAGATAGAACCAAGAGCAATAAGCCACGCTTGTTGGACAAAATGCTCCGCACCGCTCAAGATCCTTGATCTGTGTCATTCGCTAATGGGTTCAGCCCCCTGCCCTAAGGATGCCGATGAAAGATTGCGCAAACATGGCAGCATCGGAAAATTTGTGAACGCATTTGCAATCAATGACTTCCCTGCAGTTTCATCGTCTCCTGGGTGCGCAATTTGGCGACCGCCCGCGCGGATCATGATGCGCATCCCCTGCTTAGTATGGTTCCAAAGTATGTTGCACTCGAGGAATGGAGAGGCGATTTGCGACGTTGCAATCTCGGGCCGTGGGAGCGTTGCCGCCCTCAGGAAGAGCCGAGTTCGACACGGAAGATGGTACCGCCACCCGCGGCATCGCAGATCGTCACTTCTCCGCGATGCCGCACGACCACTTCCTTCACCAGATTCAAACCGAGCCCGCTTCCGGTGGCGCGCGGTTGCAGACGGTGGAAGGGCTCGAACACCCGGTCGCGCTCTTGGATGGGAATCCCCGGCCCATCGTCTTCCACCTCTAAGACGGCCCCTACTACCCGTACGATGATATGCGTTCCCCCGTGCTCGACCGCATTCTGTACTAGGTTCATGAGCACACGTTCCAACGCAGCCTCGTCCCCGGTGCAGGCCTCGCTGCTTAAAACATCGACCTCGATCGAACTGCCGCCCGCAATGACCAACGGTGCCATATCTCCGGCCACCCGCCGCGCGATCGCCGCGAGGTCAAGCACCGCGTCGTTCCGGTTGTTATCCAGACGCTGTAGATCGAGAAGCTGTTCAGTCATAGTCGCGAGCCTCTGCACATCCGGCGCAAGCGCACGAATGGCCTCGATTTCGGAGGCATAGACCTTGCTCGACAGAACGGCGATGGGCGTGCGCAGCTCGTGGGAGGCTGATGCGATGAAACGACCTTGGCGTTCGTGCCCCTCGTCAAGACGGCGTAGCGCCTCGTTCACGGCGCGCACAAGCGGGGCGATCTCGATCGGAACGTGGGTCTCGCTGAGGCGTCGCCCCCGGCGCTCCGCGTCGATGCTCTCGGCTTCCCGTGCGATACGGTCCACACCGGCGAGCGACCGTTTCACGATCCAAGGGGTGAATAGGACCGACATCAAGGTCAGCATCAAAAAGATCGGCAGGATGATCGTATTGGTGGCAAAAATAAGCAGGAAGTTGAGTTCCGAGAGTGCCCCATGGCCAAGAATGGTTACAGCCCCAATCGCGGTCGTCTCTCTGCGGATCACAGCCGCCAGATTATAGGGTTCAGCACGATCCCGCAGCTGCCCGTAGGAGATATCGCTCAGCCGCCCAATCAGGGATTCGAAGTGATCGGGTACAGGTCCGAATGTCACGCTCTGTCCGTCGTCGTCCTCTGCCACAAACCACAGATCGGGCGAGGTCTCGCGCAGCTCGTTCAATTCCGGGGTCATCGAAACGATGAGCTGACCCGCCTCATCACGCGAGGTGGCGCCGGCGAAAATCTCGATGATCTGTTCGTCGGAGTAAGGACCACCCGCATCGATCCGGATCGCAACAGCGATTAGGATGGCAAATGCGACTAGAAGTGTAATAAATTGAACGACCAGCGGATAGACGATCAGGGGCCGTTTCAGCGACGGACGAGCTTTCACATAGCCTCTCGAAGAAGATAGCCAACCCCGCGGATCGCATGAATTTCGATCCGCGCCTGCACGGAGTTCAGCCGACGGCGCAGCCTGGAAATGTGCGAGTCCAATGTATTCGACTGAATTTCATCGTCGAAACCAAAAACCGCATTCTCCAACGCTTCGCGCGGCACGGTTCGGCCACGGCGTTTGATCAACGCCGCCAGAACCCGAAGTTCCCTTCGTGGGATATCAATCCTCAAACCGTCCACCGTAACCTCTTCGTGCAAAAGGTCGAAGACCAGAGAACCGGCACGGATCTCCTCGCTGAGCAATTCGATGGGCCTTCGCCGAACCGCCCGGATGCGCGCAAGCATCTCGTCGATCGAGAAAGGCTTGGTCAGGTAGTCGTCAGCCCCGCCGTCAAGGCCCGCGATCCGGTCATCTATCCTGTTGCGGGCGCTGAGAACAATAACATGGATACCGGCATTGCTAGACCGAAGCAGCGGGATCAGCGAAAGGCCATCGCCGTCGGGCAAAGTCCTGTCCAGCAGCACGAGGTCGTACGGGACAAGACGTACGGCTTCACGGGCAGCTTCAAGCCTGTCCGCATGATCGGTGATGAACCTCTCGCGCTGCAGGACATCGCGAAGAGATTCCGCAAGTCCCTGCTCGTCTTCTACCAACAGGATTTTCAAGTCTAATCCTTCGATTTTCCGGGGCCTAGGGGGGCATTAGTTATGTAGGACAAGTCGACACTGGATTTGTCCAGCGCCCTTTGTTGTGACAAGCAACATGCTGCTTAACTCCCACCGTCCGTCTGTTCTTCCTCGAGGATGCGGTCGAGTACGTCGGAAATGCATTCCATTTGGATTTTTCATAGAACTGGCATTTCACAAGCCATGGAAACATCGACTTTAACGCTTCTCTCCGGCAAAGGGGGATGTCAGTTCAAAAAAAGCCTCTTCAGGATCAGCTCACATTTTTGAACTCCGTATGCCTCACGCATCGTCGGAGACCCCAGGAACAGAGTCTGCGTATCCGGACTCCGGTGTGAGCGCAGGGCCGGATTTTCGCGTTGTCCACCAGACAATCGCGGTGATGACCGCGAGTCCAGCGCTCGGCACCAGGTTGGCCGGCGTCCCCGCGATTTCGCTGCGGCTGCTCAGGTCGCCTCCCACGTCGAGGTGGAGCGTGTTGGCAAGGCTAAGCGCGCTGACGTTGTACACGCCATGCAGCACAACGGCGACCTCGAGGCCGCCCGTCCTCCAGGTTATGATGGCCATCGCGCCAAACAGCACGAGATAGGAGCCGAGAATGTAAGGGTCTAGGCTGCCATGAAGAAGCGAGAACAAGACAGTGGTGACGGTGATCCCGAGGATCGCACCCGGCAGAGATCCGCGCGTCCAGCCGCCGAGAACGCGAAACATCAGGCCTCGAAACCCGTATTCCTCTCCGGCCGCCGCTAGCGGGATCATGGTCATGGAGATGACGAAATACGCAACAAGATCGGCGGTGTTCCAGGGGATCGTGTCATCGGGCGTGAAGAGAAATCCGACCGACATGACGATGAGGAGGAAGGGGCCGAAGGCAAGCAAAGAGCGGCCGAACACCCCAAAGCGAAAATGCCCAGCGACCGAATGCAGGGATCCGGCGGGCTGACCGTAGAGCGATCGTTGCAGCAGCATGCTGTAGGGGATGAGCAGCGCCAGGGAGAAAGCTCCGGCGGCCTGTGTCAGCGGGGAGAGGCCGGTCCGCCCAAGGAACCCGGTGTCGATCATCGAGGCGGCGGCCTGGCACAGTTGCGCAAAGACGATGAGCCCCGCCACAAGGAGGACAATCGCCGCGATGCCGCGGAGAATTTGCCGTTTCTCGCCCGCATAGACGCGGTGATATTCCACCTCTGCCGGAACCCCTTGCATGGGGACAATCCTGTCGGATCTCAGCAGCCAGCAATCAATAGTGCCGCGCATTTTCTTCCTTTCGTTTCTGCCGCCGACGCAAGACGCGCATATCGCGGCATGTGCTGTCGTCGCTCGTTTTGGATGATGTCGATGATGTCGCATCGAAGGAACGAACAGATTGATGCGCCCCCATTGTTCCGCCCTCTGCGCGGATGAAAATCCGGGGGGGATGCGCGAGCCAAGACCGTTCGGCGAGGATCCGGGCCGGGCATTCTGGCACCCGACCTTTTTCGCAGAGGCGGGTCCAGCAGTCGCGGAACGTTCCATGCGCGTGGAAACAGGGCGGAGGGATCGACAACTACCCGAAGCCGCGGCTTGGCACCAACATCAACCCGGTGAACACCCCGGTAGACCGCGGAGGTTGGCGCGCAGGAAACGGAACACTGCCGTTGCGATTTCGTCGTCCTCTTCCGTGCCGCCAAATCCGCCATGTGGCATGGCCTCGAAGACATGCAATTCCGTGAGAACCGAGGCTCTGCACAGCTTCCTATGCAGGCGAACCGCATTCGACAAAAAGAGGTCTCGGGTGCCGCTCTGGATGAATGTCGGCGGAAATTCTTTTGTGAATTCACCAAAAAGCGGCGACAGATAGGGATGCGCCAGATCCGCGCCATTCGCGTAAAGCAGGTTTGCCGACATCAAAGGGTTTGGCAGGTTCACGTCCAACGTCCTGTTCGCAGAGAAGCTGTCTCCCGACTCCGTCAGGTCGACTTCCGGTGAGAGCAGGATGACAGAGGCCGGCAGCACCAACCCTTCGTCCTGCGCGCGAAACACGGTTGCAAGCGCCAGATTGCCACCGGCAGACCGACCACCAAGGATGATGCGATCGGCACCATGGTTCTCTGCCGCATAGCGATAGACACTCAGGCAATCGTCGAGAGCGGCTGGAAAAGGGTGATCAGGCGGCATGCGATAGTCGACCCCGTAACATCGGATCCCGTGGAAATCGGCCATGGCGCGGGCGCTGTCTCGACATGCTTCCCCGCCGCCAAACACAAAAGCGCCTCCGTGAAGGTCGATGTAGACAAAATCGCTGGCTTCGCCCTTAGCTGGCGTTGCGATATGCACGGTCGCGGATCCGATCCGAGCAACGACGGCCTGCGCGGAGGCCTCCGCCCTGATGGACCTCAACCTGGGTGCGTAATGCGCGTCAGCCGATTGCTTGAGACTGCGCCATGCATCATGGTCCTGCGGACTTGGCATCTCGTATAGGGCATTATGCGGAACGCCGTCCTCGCGCACGGCCCCGTGCAGGATCAATTGCGCGGCAGGGCTGATCGATCCTGGCACCGGAACGACACGCTCGTCGAGCCTGACGCCGGTCATTACTGCGGATTGCTGTGTGTCGTCCATGGTGGCCTCAGTCCTCGCGTTTGTTGTGGTTTCCATGTTCTTTCGGTGACATCCGACCGACCAATTCAGCCGATCGGTCTTTTCTGTGGTCTCCCCCACCGAAACCCCTGGTGGGGGGCTCTCTCAGTCCCGCTCGGCCGGCGTGAGCCCGGTCCAGTAAGCGGCAAAGGCCCACATATCGGAGAACTCGTCGATGACCATATGGGTCGGTTTTCCGGCCCCGTGACCCGCGCGGGTTTCCACCCGCAACAGATGCGGCCGGTCGCCGATGTCTGCGGCCTGAAGCGCGGCCGTGTATTTGAAGGAATGGGCCGGAACGACCCTGTTGTCCGTATCCGCCGTGGTGACCAGAATTGCCGGGTAGCGCGCATCGGCATCGATCGTGTGAAGGGGCGAATAGGAACGCAGAGTGTGAAAGTCGTCCTCCACGGCGGGGCTGCCGAATTCCTCGACCCAGGTGGCGCCGCTCGTGAAGCGATCGAACCGCAGCATGTCGAGAACCCCGACCCCCGGCAGGGCGGCCGCAAAGAGGTCCGGCCGTTGATTAACGACTGCGCCGACCAGCAGACCACCGTTAGACTCTCCGTGGATCGCCAATCCATCCGCAGGCGTGATGCCCTGATCGATCAGATATTCACCGGCGGCGATGAAGTCGTCGAACACGTTCTGCTTGTTGTCGCGTCGACCGGCATGGTGCCAGGCCTGCCCGTATTCGCCCCCGCCACGAATGTTTGCCAGCGCATAGACGCCGCCCATCTCGACCCAGGCCATCGCAGCCGGCGAGAAATGCGGGATCATGCTGATCCCGAACCCGCCATAGGCATTGAGCATCGTCGGGGCCGGACCATCGATGTCCTCGCGCCGGACAACAAAGAGCGGCACCCGCGTGCCATCCTTCGAAGTATAGAACTGCGGCTCAACGACGACGGTGTCGAGGTCGATCGCGATCTTGGGCTCGGCCCAGACCGTCGTGCGTTTGGCATCCACGTCCAGACGCAGCACGGTCAGCGGCGCATCATAGCTGGTAAAGGCAAAGAAGGCCTCGTTTCCGCCGGGTTTGCCGCGGACGATGCCGGTACTCCCGGGGCCCGGGAGCGGCACGGTCCCGTCCAGCGTTCCGTCCAGCCGGTAAAGTTCGACCTGCGATTGCACATCCACGGTATAGGAAAGGAGGATCCTGTCGCCGAGTACGGCGGAGCCGCCGGCGCGCAACACGGCATCCGGCCGCTCCGGGATCAGTTCGGAGAAGGCGGGCTGCGCCTCTGCAAGATCGATTTTGACGACCCGGCCCCGCGGCGCATCCTTCTGCGTCGAGAAGAGCAGTTCGGTGCCGCTGTTGCCCAACAAGACCCACATGTCGTCATGGCTTTCCACAAGTGTCCGTGGCGCGGGGTCGGCGAAGGCGAGATCCGTCACCGTCACCGCCACGCCTCCGGTCAGAGCGGAGGTATAGACAAGCAGATAGCGGCCATCCGGCGTGACATCGACCGTGTGTAGCAGCGCGCGCCCCGGTGTCGGCGCGTGAACCAGCCGATCGTCCGACTGCGGGGTTCCGATCCGATGGAAATAGACCGCATGGCCTTCGATGCTGGCATTGAAATCCGTGCCCGCCTCGGGCTCGGGGAAGCGGGAGTAATAAAAACCGGATCCATCCGGATGCCAGGCGATAGCGGTGAAACGCGCCCATTCGACCCGGTCGGCCAGGATCTCCCCTGTAGCGCTGTTGATCACCTGGATCGTCCGCCAATCCGATCCGCCGTCCTGGATCGCAAAGGCGACAAAGGCGCCATCCGCGGAGGCGGCCCATTCCGCGAGGGCCACGGTGCCGTCGCCGGACCAGCTATTGGGGTCGATCAAGACACGATCGGCGCCATCATTCCCCTCGCGCAGCATAAGCTGCGCCTGATTATCGAGACCACCGCTGCGAGTAAAAAAGTATAGGCCGCCACGCTCGATCGGCGGGGTCAGTGTTTCGTGGTCAAACATGGCCGTCAGCTGGCGATGAAAGACATCTCGGCCCGGGAGACCCGCCAGGTAGGGCTCGGAAACTGCGTTTTGCTTTTCGATCCATTGCGCCACTTCGGGATCCTTGCGGGGGTCGTTTTCGAGCCAGCGGAAGGGATCTGCAACAGTGACGCCGAATTGGACCTCTGCGGTGTCGGTCTGGCGTGTGTCTGGATAGGTCATCGGCAAAGCCTCCTCTGCCAGGGCCGCGGGGATAGATAGGAGCAGCGCCGTGACGGCGACGCTAAGACGACTCATATGCATCGACAAACGCCCCTCGTGCTCGGCCACCTCTGTGGGCAAAGGACTGGTGGATCTTTGCCCGGCGGGAAGTGTTCCTATTGATGTCATGGTGTTGCTTTCTTTCTCCTGGGTGGCCAGCAGGTTAGCGCTGGCTCCACATGGTCACGGCCGCCTTCCGGCGGCATCCCAGATGAGGCGTGTCGTAGAAGCGCTGACAGCTCGGCATGCTACATCTGGAACGCCCCTTTCAGTGATGTAGAGGACGCCTCTAGGACCGTCGCAGCGGCGCTGGGTGGTATGTTGACCGTTACTTTTCGTGGAACGATCCTGTGCGCGTTTTGTTCAGATTTAAGTCATGGCCCTCGGCAACGCGACGCGCTGCGAAAGTCAGCGTAGGCGTTCTCGCCCTCAGACAGGCATGATCCAGCCCTTTGCGACGCAGGATCGCCCCTGCAGCGCAGTCGAATTGGCTGGATCACGCCGAGGAACCTGACGGTGTCAGCACTCTTTCCGCTGCGGGTCGCGGTTGCAGCGTTGCTCACGTGCCCGATCGGACATGATCTGGGCATTGAGCGCGGTTTCGCTAGTAAGGTTCTGCAATTGCGCCCTTTCCAAAGCAGAGCCATCGTCCTGCATACATCCAGCCATCAGGGCTGTGATTGCTGCTAAGACGAAGAGGCGCGCCGTCCTTCGACGAGCGTGTGACAAGGAGTTAACTTGCATCCCTTTTTCCTTTCGGACTTCTGTGTGCCTGTTTTCGGCGTCGGTCCGCATCGCAGCGAACCTCCGTCGCGGTGCAAGTTGCCTGCGAAGATTGCGTGAACATGGAGCCGTGAAAAAAACTCTGGACCAACCCATCAGACCCCACCCTTCGGGCTTTAAGCGATCCCGGATTGGTGACCGGTTATTTCGAACCTTTGAACGGGACCCTCTTGGAACGGCAGGTGGGGGGCTAACTCCTACAAATGAACCACCGAGGTCGTGAACATTTCGGTGCGGCGAGGGCTATCAACGTCCTCGCCATTAACATAGCAATTTCCGGGGATACGAGCCCTACGACCCAGCGCCTTACTCAACGTCTCCAGCGTCGTACATGATCGATTAATGCGCGAAGTTTCGGTGCCATGTTCTGGCGCTGTGAAAAGTAGAGATAGAACCCTGCGAAGGGCGGCAGATAGTCCTCCAGCAGCGGAATCAACGTGCCATCAGCGAAATGTACCTGCATGCAGTCCCACGGCGCGAAAGTGATCCCGCCATCTGCCAGTGCTGTCCGCAACATCAATCGGAGGTCGTTGGTTGTGATTTGTGGATTCACCATAACGTCGAAAGGTTCGCCGTCTGTTTCAAACTCCCACCGCCAAGGCGCCGTATTGGGCGCCGGCCGCCAACCGATGCACCGATGGCTCAGAAGGTCTCGAGGATGATCCGGCACGCCATGTCGCGCCAGGTAGGTTGGCGAGGCTGCCGCGACTTCGCGTTGCGGGCCTCCAACAGGAACTGCGATCATGTCCTGCTCGATGACTTCGCCCAACCGCACCCCCGCATCATAACCACGTTCCACGATATCGAATTCTTCGTCCGTCACGGTCACATCTACCGTGATCTGAGGGTAGGCCTCGGCAAAACGCGCAAGAAGTGGCCCAGATAAAAAGTCCTCGGCAATTGATGTTACGGCGAGCCTCAGCCTGCCACGCGGCGCGTCTTCGCGGGCTTCAATTGCGCTCTGTACAGCTTCCAACGGACCGCGAAGACTCTCGACCAGCCGCTCCCCAGCTTCTGTCAGACGGACTGAACGAGTTGTGCGCATGACAAGTTGAATACCCAAAGCGTCCTCAAGACGACGGACACCCTGACTTACTGCGGAACGCGTGACGCCGAGCCGTTCGGCGGCCGCTCGAAAGTTGCTCTCCTCTGCAACAGCGAGCAAGAGGGTCAGCAGATTCAGATCCATGGCACACTCACTTTGTAAAGCAACGCTAACCAGCCCCAACAGGAATAAAGCAATACCGTGGACGACGAAACAAGTCCATCATGACTCTCGAAAGTGTAAAAAAGGCAAAGCCATGATCCACAACGGTCTAGCTGCTATCATGACAAAAGGTGTAGGCAAATATTCCCAAAGGAAGTTCGCTGAAGTTGCAATTCAGGCACTGGAAGATATCGACTTCAACTTCTTAAAGGCATCGCTTCAGACAGCGCGTGCCACGCAAGAAAGAACTTTCTTGTTGGCGAGCAAGGCCAACCTTGTATCCCTCGCGTTTCTTCGCTCCAAGCATCGACGAAAAAAGCGAAGGTTGATCGTGAAACCTCGGTAGAACTTTTTCGAATTCAGCGCCGTTCCGCAGCTCATTGAGCTGGAACCTGAAAATCACGCTAAGAAAAGCAATCAGAACAAATCTTTGAATATTGCGCCCAGCCTACTTCACTGCAGTCCGCCCAAGAAAGAAATTAAAGGCCTAACACTATAAAAACTTCTTGAAGCTAGTCATTTTAGAATTTCCCCGCTCGCCACCTGAACTACAACAAAAGACAACTTCTCACTACTATGCATGTGCCGTTATGTGGCTAAATTAACATCAAGAAGCAGAAACAAACCACGGCCACCAAGGCTATATCTCTTGTCAAGTCACCCAATCTCAATACGCGAAATATGATTCCCAATGCCCAAAGGGCTCCAATGGCGAAGACTGAAACACATGAAAAACACCGCGAAAAATAATTCAGAAAATCACTGGGACGTCATAGCAAAAGAGGAGTCTGCAAACGACCGCTTTGAGATTAAAGTGCGCATTTATACGCTTTTGGTCGTTGCGGTGTGGCTTGTTTTCTCCATTCCACACCTGCGAGTTCTTTACTACCTAACCTTCATCGCAGCATTTATTTCATTCGGCTTCATTCCAATTATTTGGGGAGCTGACAGGAAGCGGAAAGTCCTATCCTACATTTCGCTCCATTTCTTAGATGCCGCCCTCTTGACGTACCTCCTAATTTTCCCAAACCCGCTTCTAGAATCTTCACATCCAGTGCAGCTCAATTTGCGATTCCACAACTTCCTCTACTTCTTCATCCTACTTGGTGCAGCCGCATTTAGCTTTTCCCCGATGAGGATGCTTTGGGCTGGTTTTTCCTGTGCCATAATGTGGAGTGCGGGCGTAGCTTGGATCTTCTCCCGAGATGACACTGTTCTTTCGACCGACAAGAACCTCCCAGGTCTCGATGAGTTCTTGAGTCCCTACTATCTCAGTGTCCTTCAATGGATGAACGAAGTCGCATTGATGTTGATTGTCACGGTAATGCTCTCGTTTGCAGTCGTACGTTCCAGACGATTGTTGATTGGAAAAGTTGAGGCCACACAAGCAAAGCGAAACTTAGCACGACATTTCCCTTCAGAGATAGTCGAGCACCTTGCGAACAGCCCTTCAGCATTCGACGAACCACAACAAAAATGCGCTACCATCCTAGTTGTTGACATTTTCTCATTTACAGAAATAACAGAGCAAGCCTCACCCCAGGAAATTTTTTCATTCGTTCGCACATTCCATGGGCTGATGAATGAAGTGATATTCCGCCACGGCGGAACAGTGGACAAGTATCTCGGAGACGGCGTTCTCGCTATTTTTGGCGCGCCAGTTTCCGGCAGCCGCGATGCCGGAAACGCAATTCGGTGCGCCCGTGAGATGATCGAAGCGGTGGAAGACTGGAACACATCTAGAAAAATTTTGGAGAATGTTGCGGTGAGAATTGGAATAGGAGTTCATGAAGGAATTGTGATGATTGGAAACATCGGCAACGAGCAAAGACTGGAGTTTGCAATAATCGGCGACACGGTAAATGTCGCCACTCGGCTCGAAAGGCTCACACGAGAGCTAGGCGTTGAGGTTGTTGTTAGCGAAGCAGCTATTCTTGCGGCTAGAAACGAAGACCCTAAGATAGACGATGTCTTGTTGGCTTTTTCTGAACTTCAAACCTGCAAAGTACGAGGTCGAAAAGGAGATATCAGGATCCGATGCCTTGGCTTACCTTCTTCAAATGATCCCTCACAAAAGATCGCAAGCCTCTAGCGAATAAAGAAAAACAAACCAAACCAAGAACATTCTTAAATGGGACATTTAGAAGCTTGAGGCATTCTAAATTTTGATTCAGCATGAAATCGGATCTCAGAAACACAAGGATTCATCGTCGCTTTAACCTGCATCAGTTCGGTGGCAAAAAATGCTCAATATCGCGAAGGTTGTTGAAAATCCTAGTTTCTGGCCGCACGAGTTTGCGATTCAGCGCATTGCTCGTGCTGAATAATGCAGCTATTTCAGTAATCAGATGTCTCAACCCCTTATCTGATGACTGCCTGCTGTGCCAAGCGAGGTGTAACGGAAACCCTGTGACCGGAATGGGAGGCTCCCGCATCAGAAGGGCATTATTGGGATAGCAATTTAGGCTTTGCTTTGGGATAAGAGACAACAGAAAGGTGCGCTCGAGAAGGTCTGGCACAAGTTGAAACGAGGGCACTACCAAGCCGACCCTACGCTGGCGACCCAATGCAGACAACTGGGTATCAAGAGGCGTACGCATTTCACCTCGGCCGGAAACCACTATATGCGGCCAAGCAAGCCAAGCGTCTATGTCGAACTTTTCGGCTGCAGGATGATCGATACGCATCGCAACCACGTAGGTTTCTTCTAACAGTACGAGGCGATCGATATCTTTATCATTTTGGTCAAAGACGGAGATCGCCATATCTGTGTCGCCATTGCGCAGCGCAGCTGCGGCCGCGTCAGCCCCATGCCAAGGCTGGAACACGACTGTAATATGCGGCGCGGTCTTCCCAAGAGTCTCTAAAAGCGGCCCAGCGAGTGTTGCTGTCGGAAGGTCCGCAGCGGTTATACGAATGACCCTACGTAACTCAGACAGAGGAACCTCATCAGGTTCGATAAGGTCCTGCACTCCAGCAAGAAGCGACTTCAATGGACCACGCAATGCATCTGCACGTGGCGTGCGATGCATTGCCCCACGCCCTCGATCCAATAGTTCATCGTCCAAAAGATGCCGACAGCGTTGCAAAGCAGCAGAAACCGCCGGCTGGGACAAGTTTAGTCTCTTCGCCGCGCGACTGACATGCGCTTCGTCCAGCAGTACATCCAGGATCACGAGAAGATTGAGGTCGACAGCTCTTAAATTCATGACATCGATAATAGCAAAGAACGTAAATCGATTGGAGTAATTTCTTGTGGGCTCCTAACAACGAAGCAATTCCGCAGAAGCATAGGAGACCACGATGCCCGGAACTCTGATTCTTGTCTTTCATCGAGACCTTGCCGCATCGAGGGCCAACTCAGCGCTCGCCGAAGCGGCCCGAACTTTGCAGGATGTCGAAGTAATCGACATGCAGGCACGATATCCCGAAGCCCGCATCGAACTCTTTGGTGAAGCGGCGCGGGACGCGCAGATGCTGCTTAAAGCCGAGCGGATAGTTCTGCAGTTCCCAATTCAGTGGTATTCCACACCCTCGCTGCTGAAGGAGTGGCAAGATGCAGTCTTGACCCGCATGTATTACATTGAACGCGAGGCCGAGGGTGATCGTTTGGTTGGAACTCCCATTATGGTCGCAGCGACTGCCGGAAACTTCCCCGCAGCCTACACGCGCGGAGGACAAAACCACTTCACGGTTGACGAAATCCTTACTCCGCTAAGAGCCACTGCACATCGCTGCGGCCTGCCTTGGCACAAACCTTATCTGGTCTTCGAGGCCGACCGGCTCTCAGACCAGGCTCTTTCAACTGCGGCTAAAGAGTATTGTCGCGCACTGTCAGACTTCATCACCGTCACTTCAACTCAATCCCGCAATTCGGAGACCATTTGAGCCATGGATGCCCTGAAACACGACACACTCAAGGACCTTGAGCAAGGGACTCCAGCTCTCTTTCTGTGGTCAGCGCGTACCCTTCCGGCACTACTTGGCGCACAGTTTCTGCTCGCTGGGCTAGCCCTCTTCGGCGGCATGTCCTGGGAATTTCACGGCCTTGTTGGTGGGATTGTCGGATTGCCCGTATTTGCGCTTGTCGGCAGCGCGTTTGCTGTTGCGCGACTGCGCGGCTTCTGTTGGTGGGCAGGTCTTACGCTTATCCTATACATTACACAGGTCGTGCTAGCTATCGACAACACTAGCGCACTTGCCATCCATCCTTTCAATGGCGCTCTTCTATTAACTTTGGCGTTAGTCATTCTCGCTAAGGTGGAACGTCGAAATGCTCTTCACTGATGAGGTCGTAAGAACGCCTCTGAACCGCCCCTTGTTTGCCGGAGACCCAGAAGTAAGGATACTGGGTCATGGGAAAGACGAAGAACGGAAGACGTTATCGAGAAGAACTGCGCGCGAGAGCGGTGCGGCTGGTTTTGGATCACGAGA